>NZ_JACUZT010000006.1:0-454093 GCF_014851495.1 Acidovorax sp. ACV01
GGGTCTTGAGGCGGGGAGCCACATCCACACCGAGGTCTTCGGGCTTGAAGGTGTCCAGCTGCTTCTTCTTGGCCTTCATGATGTTGGGCAAGGTGACGTAGCGGGGCTCGTTCAAGCGCAAGTCGGTGGTAATGACCGCAGGCAGGGTCAAGGCCAGGGTTTCCAGGCCGCCGTCCACTTCGCGGGTCACGTTGACCTTGTCGGCCGACAGTTCCACCTTGTTGGCGAACGTGGCCTGGGGCAGGTCGGCCAGAGCCGCCAGCATCTGGCCGGTCTGGTTGGCGTCGTCATCAATGGCTTGCTTGCCCAGGATCACAAGGCCGGGCTGCTCCTTGTCCACCAGGGCCTTCAGGATCTTGGCCACGGCGAGAGGCTGCAACTCGACGTCGGTTTCCACCAGGATGGCGCGGTCGGCGCCAATGGCCATGGCGGTGCGCAGGGTTTCCTGGCACTGGGCCACGCCACACGAGACAGCGATGACTTCGGTCACCAGGCCTTTTTCTTTCAGGCGCACGGCCTCTTCGACGGCGATTTCGTCAAAGGGGTTCATGCTCATCTTCACGTTGGCGATGTCCACACCCGTGTTGTCCGACTTGACTCGGACCTTCACGTTGTAGTCCACCACGCGCTTGACGCTTACCAGAATCTTCATTCCGCACTACTCTCTCAATGGTTGATATTCAGTCGGCAAACTGCCCGGCGGCCTTGATGACAGGGGCGTAACGCTGGGTCTCTTGGTCCAGCCAGGTTCTCAACCCCTCGGGGTTAAGTTTCTCTTCGCTGGGGATCACGGCACCGAGGTCGGTCAGACGTTGCACCACCGCAGGATCCTTGAGTGCCGTGCGTAGGGCGGCTCCGAATTTTTCGATGGCCTCCTTAGGCGTCCCCTTGGGCGCATAGATGCCATGCCACACGACGATCTGGAAACCCTTGAGCCCCTGCTCCTGCAGCGTGGGTGTCTCGGGCAGCGTCTTGAGCCGCGAAGGCGTGGTCACGCCATACAGCTTGACCGATCCCGCCTTGATGAATGGGGTGGTCGATGTGGTCTGGTCACACAGCAGATCCACCTGCCCGGCAAGCAGCGCATTCATGGCTGGCCCCGTTCCCTGGAAAGGCACCGTGGTCATTTCCACCCCCATGGCCTGGCGCAGCAACACCCCGCACAGGTGCGACACGGCGCCCAGGCCGGCGTGTGCGAGGTTGGTCTTGTCGCCCTGCGCCTTGGCCCAGGCCTGCAGTTCCTTGAAGTCCTTGGCAGGCAGGTCTTTGCGCCCGACCAGCGTCATGGGCACATCGACGACCTGGCTGACGTACTCGAAGTCGGCCAGCGGCTTGTAGCTCAGCTTGCGGTAAAGCGCGGGCGCCGTGGCCATGCCGTTGTGGTGGATGAGAAAGGTGTACCCGTCGGGTGTGGCCCGAGCCGTGTAGGTGGCGGAGATCGTCCCACCGGCACCGGTCTTGTTTTCGACCAGGACCGTCTGACCCAAGGTTTTTCCCATGGCGGCGGCCAGCAGGCGCGCGACCACATCGGTAGGCCCCCCTGCGGAGAACGGAACGACCAGGGTGATGGGCTTGACGGGGTAGGCCTGGGACCAGGCGGGCATCGCGCAGGCGAGGCTGGCGAGCACTGCGCCCGCGATGGCCGCAGTGCGTGGAATGTTGAAGTTCATGTGCTTGTCTCCTTGGGTTTTCTCGTGTCCGTCGAGCGGCTCAGATGGCGCCTTCCTGGCGCATGGTTTCAATGGCTTGTGCGGACCAGCCCAGGCCTGTCAGGATGTCCTGTGTGTGCTGACCAAGGCTGGGAACACCGCCCATGTGGGCCGTATACGCGTTGGTGCGCCCAGGGGGGAACAGTGCCGGGATCGGGCCGCCCGGTGCAGGTACCTCGGTCCACCGCTGGCGTGCCTGAAGTTGGGGATGTGCCCACACGTCGCGCATGTCATTGACGCGGGCATTGGCGATTTGCGCCTCGTCCAGCCGCTGAACGACCTGCTCGGCCGTCAAGGTCGAGAACGCCTGCAGGATCAACGCGCGCAAGGCATCGCGGTTCGCGACGCGGCGCGAGTTGGAGGAGAACAGCTCGGCCACCGCCAGGTCAGGTTGTTGCAGAACCACCTTGCAGAACACGGCCCATTCACGTTCGTTCTGCAGGCCCAGCATCACGGATGAACCATCCCCCGCAAGAAAAGGCCCGTATGGGTAGATGGTGGCGTGCGCGGCACCAGCGCGGGGCGGCGGCGCTGCGCCTTCAAAGGCGTAGTACATCGGGTAGCCCATCCACTCGACCATGCTCTCCAGCATGGAGACGTCGATGTGGCAGCCCTCGCCTGTCCTGCCCCGCTGGAGCAAGGCGGACAAGATGTTGGTGTAGGCGTACATGCCTGCCGCAATGTCGGCGATGGAGCAACCGGCCTTGGCCTGCTCATCCTGCGATCCTGTGACGGAGAGGAAGCCAGACTCGCTCTGGATCAACAGGTCGTAGGCCTTCTTGTCACGGTATGGTCCATCTTCGCCATACCCCGAAATGTCGCAGACGATCAGACGGGGATGCTTGTCCCGCAGCGCCTCGTAGGAAAGCCCCAGGCGGGCTGCCGCGCCGGGCGCCAGGTTCTGCACCAGCACATCCGCCTCTTGCAGCAGTTGGGCCAGCACCTTCTGCGCCTCGGGGTGCTTGACGTCGAGCGTCAGGCTCTCCTTGGAACGATTGGTCCAGACGAAATGCGAGGCCTGGCCGTTCACGCGCTCATCGTAGGCACGTGCGAAGTCACCCGTGCCCGGGCGCTCCACCTTGATGACCCGCGCGCCGAGGTCGGCCAGTTGGCGGGTACAGAACGGTGCAGCGATGGCGTGTTCCAGCGTGACGACCGTGATGCCGTCGAGGGGGCGTGTCATGGCATGCTCCTTTCAGAACGACCGCGGCAGGCCCAGCACGTGCTCGGCGATGTAGGCGTAGATCAGGTTCGTGGAGATCGGCGCCACCTGGTACAGGCGTGTCTCGCGGAACTTGCGCTCGACGTCGTATTCGTTGGCGAAGCCGAAGCCGCCGTGCGTCTGCAGGCAGACATTGGCCGCCTCCCACGACGCCTTGGCCGCGAGGTACTTGGCCATGTTGGCCTGGGCGCCGCAGTTCTCATGCGAATCGAAGCGCCGGGCAGCCTCGAAGCGCATCAGGTTGGCGGCCTCCACCTCGATGAAGGCGTCAGCGATCGGAAACTGCACACCCTGGTTCTTGCCGATGGGCCGGTCGAAGACCACGCGCTCGTTGGCGTACTTGCGGGCCCGCTCGATGAACCAGTAGCCATCGCCGATGCACTCCGCGGCGATCAGCGTGCGTTCCGCGTTGAGGCCGTCCAGGATGTACTTGAAGCCCTTGCCCTCTTCTCCGATCAGGTTCTCCTCCGGGATCTCCAGGTTCTCGAAGAACAGCTCATTGGTCTCGTGGTTCACCAGGTTGGGAATGGGGCGGACGGTGAGGCCCTTGCCGATGGCTTCGTGCAGGTCCACCATGAAGATCGACATGCCTTCGGACTTCTTCTTCACGTCAGCCAGCGGGGTGGTGCGCGCCAGCAGGATCATCAGGTCGGAGTGCTGCACGCGCGAGATCCAGACCTTCTGCCCGTTGACCACGTAGCGGCCGTCCTTCCTGACCGCCGTGGTCTTGATCTTGGTGGTGTCCGTGCCGGTGGTGGGCTCCGTCACGGCCATGGACTGGATGCGCAGCTTGCCCGCGGCGATGCCTGGCAGGTACTTTTCCTTTTGCGCCTTGCTGCCATTGCGCAGCAACGTCCCCATGTTGTACATCTGCCCATGCACCGCGCCCGCATTGCCGCCGGACCGGTTGATCTCTTCCATGATCACCGTGGCCGCCGTCAGGCCCAAGCCCGTGCCGCCATACTCCTCGGGGATCATCGCGGCCAGCCAGCCGGCCCCCATCAGGGCATCGACAAACTTCTCGGGGTAGGCCTTCTCTTCGTCCACCTTGCGGAAGTATTCATCGGGAAACTGCTTGCACAGCTGGCGTACGGCGTCGCGGATTTCCTGGAATTCGTCGGTTTCATTGAACATGGCGTGGGGACCTCTTTGTCAGTTTCATCAGGCCAGCGTCACGCTGGCATCCATGGCCAGGTGGCCCTCAGGTGTGCGCGCCCACAGCTTCACGCCGTTGCCGCCGTCACGGCGGCCACACACGGAGAACGGGGCGACATCGAAAAGCGGCTTGACCGCACGGAAGGAAAAACCGGTGACGCGGGCGTCGGGGAGTTCGCGGCGCAGCAGGTCCAGCAGCAGAGTGGCAATCAGCGGCCCGTGCACGATCAGGCCCGGGTAGCCCTCGACTTCCGTGACATACCGGCGGTCGTAATGGATCCGGTGTCCATTGAAGGTCAGGGCGGAGTAGCGGAAAAGCAGCACATCGTCTGGCACGATCTCGCGGATCCACTGAGCACCTTCGGGCGCGGCCACCGGTGCAGGTGAGGCTTCGCCGGGCTGCGGCATGTCGCGGTATACGATGTCATGGCGCTCCGAGATAGCAAGAACCCCGTCGGCGCGGATCTCATGGTCCACGTTCACGAACACGAGCGGGCCTGTGCGCCCCTCCTTCAGCCGCACATCAGCAATGCGCGAAGCGCGCACCAACGATTGCCCCACGCGGATCGGCGCATGGAACTGCAGTTGACTCCCGGCCCACATGCGGCGTGGCAGCGGCACGGGCGGCAGGAAGCCCCCGCGCCGAGGATGCCCATCAGGCCCGATATCGGACTGCCGTGGCGTCGGCAGAAAGTAGAGCCAGTGCCAGCAAGGAGGCAGCGCATCGTTGGGCCCTGCCGGCGCATCCTCACGGTCCAGCGTCGCGGTCAAGGCCTTCAAGGGCGCTTGCGATGCCAAGTCGGGCAAGGTATCCGTGCGCCCGATCCAGGTGCGCAGGTGTTCTATGTCAAGTGCCACTTGTTGTCTCCATTTCCTGGCGCCGGCTCGGCGGGGCCCAGCTCACATCGGTTGAAACTGCATGCGCCATGCGCATCCAGAACGAATTCTGGGGATATGCGATGTATCTGTAAAATACATATTCAAGATACACGCTATATGCCATTCAGATAGCACTTTTGTACACGGAGCCAGACCATGGAACTGCGACAACTCCGGTATTTCGTTGGCGTTAGCGAGGCCGGCAGCCTGCTGCAGGCGGCGGCTCGTCTGCACGTCGCCCAGCCAGCTCTGGGCCAACAGATCGCGGCCCTGGAACACGAACTGGGAGCACAACTGTTCGCCCGTTCAAGCCGAGGCATGGCGCTGACCGACGCAGGCAAACTGTTCCTCGCACACGCACGCATCGTGCTGGCCGACGCCGAGCGCGCCAAGCTGGCAGTCAGGGAGTCGGCCGCCGAACCCCATGGCGATGTTTCCATTGGCCTGCCCACGACGGTGGCGCTGGCAGCAACACTGCCCATCCTGAGCGCCTGCCGCGCGAGGCTTCCGAAAGTCCGGCTCAAGCTGGTGGAGGCCTACAGCGGCTTCCTACGCGAGTGGCTGCTCTCCGGCCGCCTCGATCTGGCATTGCTCTACGGACGGGCGCCGGACATCGGACTGGCCAAGCGTGCAATGGTGGACGACCAGCTGGTGTTCGTCACCTCGCCTGCCAACACCGGCATTCCCGACAAGCTAACACTTCAGGACCTGGCACTCTGGCCCCTGGTCCTGCCAGGACAGGAGCACGGGCTGCGCCGCATGATCGACGAAGCCTGTGCGCCCCACCGGTTGCAGCTCGACGTGATCGCGGAGATCGAGTCGCTCGGAAGCGTGAAGCGGGCGGCCGAAGCGGGACTCGGCAGCACCATTCTTCCGCTCGGGTCGGTCGCGCAGGAAGTGGAGGCCGGGCGTCTGCGCACTGCCGTGATCGACAGCCCCAGCATGTCGCGCCGGGTGGTCTGTGCAACGAACGTGGCCCGGCCGCAACCCGTGGCGGTCGCGGCCGTGATGGAGCTTGTCTTCGACGTGCTGCGGGACATGGCGGGCACCGGCTGTTGGCCGGTTCGCTGGGTCGGCGACGACGCTCCAACGTGACTGCAGCTGCTACTGGCCAATAGGCGCCCGAGTCTCTGCCACAGAGTCCCCCAGAACGAGGGGCGGCGTAGAACATCCCAGCGGGATAAACCCCTGAAGCTTGCTCTTCTGTGTCATAACGAATGCCTGGGCCTACTGCGCCGGCTTCTTGTTGGGGCTCCGAAACGCCTCGCGAACCGCATCCGTCATCGGAAAGTTCAGGTTCACGCCTGTGGGAGCAATGGACTGCGTGAACCAACGCGCGTAGATCTTATCGATCTCCCCGGACTTCATCACCTGCGTGAGCGTGCCATCCACCAAGGCAGCGAACTGCGGATCATCCTTGCGGTACATGAAGCCATACGGCTCGTCGCGCATGCGCTCACCCAGGATCTTGTATTCGCTAGGCTGACTTGCGCGTGCAATCAGGCCTGCCAGTTGAACATCTTCCAGGATCATGGCAGATGCGCGCCCTGAAGAAAGCATGAGGAAGGTCTCGGCACTATCCTTGCCGGACACCTCGCTGAACTCCACCTTTTCGTTCCGACGATAGGCCCGCATGACCTGGATCGACGTACTGCCGGAGACCGTTGCAATGGCTTTCCCATCAAGATCTGCAAGGCTGTTGATTCCAGAATTGCTCTTAACAGCAGCAGCGATGCTTCCTACAAAGTGCGTGGGAGCAAACTGCACTAGCTGCGCACGGGCCGCAGTGTTAGTGGTCGTACTGCACTCCAGGTCAATCGTTCCATTCTGAACCAATGGAATTCGGTTCAACGGGGTGACAATGGTGTACTGCACCTTTAGGTCCGGCATCTGCAGCTTTGCCTTGACCGCATCAACGACCTTCATGCACAAATCGGCCGAGAATCCGACCGGCGCACTGTCCGCGCTGGTCTTGTAGGAGAAGGGAAAAGAGCCATCCCGCCCTCCAAGCTGAATGGTGCCGCTCGACTTGATCTTCTGCAGTGTGTCGCTTAGCTGCGCCTGTGCGGTGACGTGCAAGACAGCCAGTGCAACTGCGGCGGCAAGTGTGGTGGTTTTCATGGGTCTTCTCTTTTAGGTTGGCGGGTTGAAAGAGGGGTAGCGCGAGACGAATATCGTGCGACCTGCACTTCTTAGCTATCGCATCACGAAAGGATTACCGGTGACTGCACCGCTGTTGATCCACACGCACTTGGCCTGCAGATACTCACGGATGGCATCGATACCGTTCTCCCGCCCCAGTCCGGAGTCCTTGTAGCCGCCAAATGGCGCCATGAAGCTCACAGCCCGGTAGGTATTGATCCAGACGGTGCCGGCACGCAGTTGCTCAGACATGCGGATGGCGCGGCCAATGTCGCTTGTCCACACAGCCGCGGCCAAACCAAAGCGCACATCATTGGCAATGCGCAGCGCGTCGGCTTCGTCCTTGAAGCGGATCACGGACAGGACGGGTCCGAACACCTCTTCCTGCGCGATGCGCATGTCGTTCTTCACATTGGTGAAGATGGTGGGCTCGACAAACCACCCATCGCCACACTCAGGTCGGCTGCCTTTGGATCCACCCAGCACTGCGGTCGCGCCTTCATTGCGCGCGATGTCGATGTATTCGAGTACCTTCTGGTACTGCGGCGGTGTCGTCACCGGGCCGACCTGTGTCTCGGGGCTCATGGGATCGCCCATCCGTGCAGCCCGCGCAACGGCCAGCAGGCGTTCGACAAAGGCGTCGTGGATGCTCTCCTGCACCAGCAGACGCGAGCCCGCGATGCAGGTCTGCCCTGTGGCAGCAAAGATCCCGGAAATCGCCCCAAAGGCCGCCTGCTCCAGATCGGCATCCTCGAACACGACGTTGGGCGACTTGCCTCCCAGTTCCATCGCGGTATGCTTGAGGTGCCGTCCCGCAGCCTCGTTGATGCGCCGGCCTGTCGCGTCAGAGCCAGTGAAGCTGATCTTGCTCACCAGCGGGTGTTCGACCAATGGAGTTCCCACCTCCGGGCCGAAACCCGTCACCACATTGAACACACCAGGAGGAAACCCCGCTTCCTCAAACAGGTCCGCCAACTCCAGCGTGGATGCCGAGGTGAACTCCGAAGGCTTGGCGACCACGGTGCAGCCCGCTGCCAAAGCAGGAGCGATCTTCCAGCTGAGCAGCATCAGTGGTGAGTTCCAAGGCGTGATGGCGGCAACCACACCCACGGGCTCATTGCGCGTGTAGGCGAAGTAGCCCTTCTTGTCCAGCGGAATAGTCGTTCCTTGCACCTTGTCGGCCAGCCCACCGTAGTAGTAGAACCATTGGGGGATGTAGTTGAGCTGGCTTTGCATCTCGGCGAACAGCTTGCCGTTGTCGCGCACCTCGATGGTGGCAAGCTTAGTTGCATCGCGAGCGATCAGATCACCCAGACGGCGCAGCAAGGCACCCCGCTGGGTCGCAGTCAGTTCGGCCCACGGTCCGGCAGTCAATGCCCTGTGAGCGGCCTTGACCGCCAAGTCCACGTCCTTGGCGTTGCCCTTCGGTACTTCCGCCCACGCCTGGGCGGTGTAGGGATTCTGGGTTTCAAACCACGTGCGCGAGTCAGGATCAGGCTTCTGCCCATCGATGCGGAGTTGGTAGCGTTTCATGCATTCTTTCCAGTGGTCATTCCACCTTTGCACCGCTGAGCTTGACCAGCCCGCGGTAGCGTTCTAGTTCTGCGTTCCAGAAGACCTGGAAATCTGCTGGAGACTGGGTTTTCACCTCAAAGCCGAGTTCCTGCAGCCGCTTGTTGGCGTCGATCTTCTTGAGACCGTCTACCAGCGCTGCGTGCACTCTTTCAGCGACCGCAGGGGGAGTCCCTTTAGGCGCGGCCAAGCCGAACCATGTCGTGAGATTCACCGCCGGCCAACCGAGCTCCTTGAAGGTTGGCACCTCTGGCAATGCCGCCGTGCGTTGGTCGCCCGTCGTGGCGAGAGCTCTGGCCTTGCCACCCTTGACCATTCCCACCGGGTTGTTGTCGAACATGAAGTCGATTTGGCCGCCGAGCAAGTCGATGGTCGCAGGTGTATTGCCTTTGTAGGGAACATGCATCGCCTGGAACCCAAAGGTCGAGGCGAAGAGCGCGGCCGACAGATGCCCTGAATTGCCGTTGCCGCCAGAACCGTAGGTCAGTTGCCCCGGCTTCGCCTTGGCTGCGTCCACGATGTCCTTGACGGATTTGTAGGGTGACGTCGCCGACACGATCAGTACGCTGGGTGCTACCGCTGCCAACGAGATTGGAACGAAATCATTCACCGGGTGGAAAGGCAGTTTGGTGAACAAGCTGGGCCCGGCCGAGTTGGTCGTGCTGGTGGCAAGAAGAAGTGTTCGGCCGTCCGGTGCGGCGCGCAGCGCATTGGCAGTGCCAATGTTGCCTGAAGCACCCGCCACGTTCTCCACATATACGTTTTGCCCCAAACCTGCAGACAATGCCAGGGCAATCTGCCGCCCCAGCGCATCTGCCGATCCGCCGGGCGGCCACGGTACGACCAGCTTAATTGCCTGGTCGGCTGCAGTGGATTGCGCCATGGCCGCAAACGGCAGACCCATGGCAAGGATGAGCGCGCTCAGAGCGCCTCGGCGGGTGTATGGCATCGCTTGTCTCCTGGTCGGCACCTCGTGGGATGCCAGTTGTGGTTGCGACATGTACTTGGGTGGCGCTGTTTAAAACGGCTTTAGGCCCAGTGCTGCGCGAAAGCGGTTCTTGATGAATGGTCCATCGCGGGGCGGCAATGCGCGCGGCGGCTCATTGGCGTCAATGAAGACCTGGGCAAACACCAAGCCACTGCGGGAATTGATCCGTGCAGCGATTTCCTCGGCACTGCCAACACTGCTGGTCGAGAAGGAATCGGCAATGCCAAAACCCTTTGCCACGGCAACGAGATCGGTCCCCAGGCTAGAGTGACTTCGTTGCATGCCGGTCTCGCCAAAGTGGCCGTTGTCGAGCACCACAAGGGTGAGGTTTTTCGGCCGCTTGACCGCGACCGTTGCCAAGCTGCCGATGCCCATAAGCTGTTCACCATCGCCCGTGATGACGACGACGGGTTTGTCCGGCTGCGCCAGCGCAAGCCCCAGGCCAATGGACGTCGATCCGCCCATCGCGCCCCACAGGTAGTAGTTTTTGTCTCGATCGCCACTTGCAAAGACGTCGTAAGCGGCCGATCCGAGGCCCGTCACAATCAGCGCTTCAGGTGCGGAGGCGATCAGCTTGGCCACGAATTCGCGCCGATCGGCGCTGGGCTTGGTTGTAGTCTGGTTCATCACTTACGCTCCCACTTCTTGCGACCGATAAGGTTTTGGCCCAAAAGCACGGCAACCTTCTCACCGGCCTCAAACGCTGCGTCGAAACCGGCACTCACGATTTCCTCGACTTCGTCGGGATGCGACACCCGTAGCACGTGAATTCCCATCAACTCCAAAGCCGCCTGTGTCGCCTTGCCCATCGGGCCTTGCCAGGGGTTGAACTCTGCGTACTCGCCACGCATGGTGACAATCGTGAAGAAGGGGAAGTCGCCCGCCTGCAACAGCGAGAACATGTTCACGCAGTTGCCAACGCCGCTGCTCTGCATGAGCAAAACGGCGCGCTGTCCGCCAAGCCACGCACCACACGCGACCGCGACCCCCTCTTCTTCGGTGGTCAGAACCACATCTTGAATCTCTGGATCGGCGATGGCGCTGCGAATCACATGTGAATGCCCGGCATCGGGAACGTAGGCAATCTGATTGACGCCTCCTTCCTTCAGCACCTTGAATATGGCCTCCTGCCAGGCAGGAGCCGCGGTAGTGGGATTGCTCATCGAATACTTAGTTGAGTTGAAAGTCGAAGGAATCATAAAATCTGATTACTGACTAAGTGAAATAGATATTTCGCATTCCACAATCAAGAACCCTGATCGGGGTATCAACCAATGGACTTCAAGCAACTCAGGGCATTTCTGACGGTCGCCGAGACTGGCAACGTGACACGAGCAGCGGATGTTCTGCATCTCGTTCAGCCTGCGGTATCGAGACAAGTTCGCTTGTTGGAAGAGGACGTTGGTGTGCAGCTGTTTGAACGCGAGCGCCACGGGATGGTGCTTACGGAGGCAGGCCAAACCCTTGCGGCGTACGCCAGAAGAGCAATGCTTGAACTAGATCGGGCGCGAGCAGAGATGAGCAGCGCGGGCTCCGGCATCAGCGGACTCGTGACCTTGGGATTGCTGCCCAGCACGATTGACATCGTCTCAAGCGCCCTACTCTCAGCAATCAACCATTCCTACCCGGACGTGAGAGTTCGCATTGCCATGGGTTACGCAGGGACCTTGGCACGGTGGCTAGAGACTGGCGAAATTGACGCAGCCCTGCTGTATGGCGCCGAAAGATCAAGCGAGATACAGGTGACGCCCCTCGTCGAAGAAGCGCTTTGGGTGATAGGCCTACCTGACGCGGGTTTGGTGCCCGAGAGTCCGGTCAAGCTTGCTTCGTTGGAGACTCAAAAATTGATTCTTCCCAGCGCACCGCATGGAATTCGATCGTTAGTTGAGCATGCCTGTGCGGTCGCACATGTAACGCTCAATCTTTCAGCTGAAACGAATGCACTGAGTGTTCAGCGAAGTCTTGTTCTTGGGGGGCATGGCCTGACGATACTGCCCCCCATTGCCGTGGCCGAAGACTTGCGAACAAATCTACTGTCAGGTGCACCTCTGGGTGACCCGGAAATCACTCGCACGATCGTGCTGGGTCTTCCGGACAATCGCCCGACCGCACGCCATGTCCGGTGTGCAGTGGACCTTTTGATCGGGGTTGTGCAAGAGAGAATCGAGGCCGGAGCATGGCCGCAAGGACGGTGGCTACGCCACTAGATCCATAAGGGGGCAAGCGCCTACCCGCATCCCAGCGCACAGCCTCTAAGGCTACTCCGCCAACTGATAGTTACGCTTCGATGGAACAGCTTACCCGTTTCAGAGCCACGTCAATCCAAGCGTTGTCCTGCGTGCCATCGCGGATCTCGGCCACCATCACGGCCTCAATGTCTTGCTTCTTGTGGGCGGCTGACAGCAGTTGTTCGGCCTGGTCATAGGGCACGCACAGCAAACCGTCGTCGTCACCAATGACCAGGTCGCCGGGTTCGATGACCATGCCGTCGATGGCGATGGGCACATTGATCTCGCCGGGGCCGTCCTTGTAAGGGCCGCGGTGGGTGACGCCGGCGGCGAACACCGGAAAGCTGTCCTTGCGGATCACGGCGCTGTCGCGGATGGCGCCATTGATGACGATGCCGCCAAAGCCCTTGAGCTTGGCTTCGCCCACCATGATCTCGCCAATGAGGGCGTTGGTGAGGTCGCCGCCCGCATCCACCACGATCACGTCGCCGGGCTGCGCGAGTTTCAGCGCCTTGTGGATCAGCAGGTTGTCACCCGGGCGGGTCTTGATGGTGAAGGCCGGCCCGGCCATGGCGGTGCCGTCGTGCATGGGCCGCAGGCGGGCACCGCCTGCGGTCATGCGCGACATGCAGTCGCTGACGTTGGCCACGGGCACATCGAGGAATTGCCGAGCCAGCGCGAGGCTGACGGCACGTTGTCGTTGGAGAATTTGGCAACCGATCATGGTGGTTCTCACTTGGCAGATAGATAGGGGTCAGTCGAGCGTGGTGCCCGAGCTTTTGACGATGGGGGCCAGGCGCGCACGGTCACTGGCGTAGAGCTTGGCCATGTCCTCTGGCGTGCCGGTGATGAGCTCGGCACCGGAGTCGGCGATCTTCTTGGCCGTGTCCGGCGCGTTGACCACCTTGTTGATGGCCTCGTTGAGCTGCCTGACGACGGCGTCGGACGTGCCGGCGGGCGCCATCACACCCCACACGCTGGCCAGCTCCACGCCCTTGATGCCAGACTCGGGATAGGTGGGCACGCTGGGCAGCAGGTGGGAGCGGCGCGCCGTGGTCACCCCCAGGGCGCGCACCTTGCCCGACTGGATGTGCGACAGCAGCGTGGGGATGGAGCCCATGTACATGTCGATGCGCCCGCCCAGCAGGTCAGGCATGGCCTGCGCCATGCCGCGGAACGGCACGTGCGTGAACTTCACGTTGGAGCTTTTCTGCCAGGCCTCGCTGATGATGTGCGAGATGGTGCCCGTGCCCGGCGTGGCAAAGCTCAGGCGCCCGGGGTCCTTCTTCGCGGCCTGGATGATGTCGTCCAGCGTCTTGTAGGGCGAATCGGCATTCACCACCAGCACGGCCGGACCGGCTGCCACCAGGGCCACGGCGCGCAGGTCCTTGTCGGGGTTGTACGTGAGCTTTGAGTACAGCAGCGGATTGAGCACGACGTTGTCGGTCTGCGCCATCACCAGGGTCAGGCCGTCGGCGGGGGCCTTGGCCGTCTGGTCCAGCGCCAGGTTGCCGCCGGCACCGGGCTTGTTCTCCACCACGATGGACCAGCCGTACGCGTCAGTCAGCTTGGTGCCCACCAGCCGCGCGAGGTTGTCGGTGCCGCCGCCCGCAGGGAAGGGCACGAGGACCTTGATGGGCCGTTGCGGGTAGTTGCCCTGGGCATGGGCCGGTGCGGCCGCAGCCAGGGCCAGCAGGCAGCCAAGTGCCAGGGTGCGTCGTGTCAAAGTCATTGAGGTGTCTCCTAGGGTGGTTTCGGGTGGCGCTGCGCGCGGATCAGGGGCGGCTGGCGAGTACGTGAGTGCCGAGCCAGGCGATGGCTTCGTCGGTGGTTGTGCCGGTGAAGGGCTGCGTGGCTTGCGCCTGCGCCGTGGCGGAAAAAAGTGCCTCGACCGCGGGCGACACCATCGGCGCCAGACCGTTGCGAAGCATCTGCTGCTGGGCCTCGGCCACCTCGTTGCGGCGGCGCACCGAATGCGGAATGTGCGTGCGCACCATGGATTCCATCAAGGTGCGCAAGGGGGTCTCGTCGATGTCCTGCAGCACGGCATACAGCGGCTCGCGCAGGCCCATCTGCTCTGCCGTCACCAGGCACTCCACGGCCAGGGCCTCCATGCCCTTGGTATAGATGCTGCGCAGGAGCTTGAGCGCGGCGGCGTCGCCCGGCTGGGTACCTACCACGCGGACCGAGCCGCCGAAGGGCAAGAACAATTCCTGTACAAAACCGGCCTTGCTGCCGGCCACGAGCAGCGGCGTCTTCCTGCCGCCCAGGTTCACGGCGCCGGTGATGGCCACGTCCACGAAGTGCACCACCCTGCCCTCCCTGCCCTCCCTGCCCTCCCTGCCCTCCCTGCCCTCTACACCGCGCTGTGCCAGCTCGCCACATGCGCGCATCTCCTGCGGATCGGCGGTGGTCATGTCCACATACACCGCGCCTTCTTTCAGGTGCGGCAGGCTGGCCTCGAACAGGCTGCGCGCCACGGTGCCGAACACCGCACTCACCACCACATCGGCCCCCGCCAGCCAGGCACCGGGCGCGGTGTGCACCTGCCCGCCGGCTGTTTGCACCGCCTGCACCACCGCCGCACTCGGCTGCAGGTCGCACAGGCCGACCAGGCTGTGCCCCTGTTCGAGCAAGGCCTGCATGTAGCAGGCGCCGACCGTTCCACCACCCAGGATTGCGAATTGCATAAAAGTACAAATTTAAAACATTGATGGCAGTTTACGAATCCAAATCGGCAATCAATCACAGGGATTTCCCGTACCTCAATGCAAATTTGCACTTTATTTGTATTTTTTACAACCGCCAACCAAGGCAACCCACTCCCAGTGGCTGTCCTCTAGAATCATCACACCCATCCACACCCCACCCTGGTGCAAAAACAGTGCAAAACGTGAAAGACAAGGCGTACGAGGTGCTGCGCCAGCGGCTCATCGGCGGCCACTACCGCCCAGGCGAGCAGCTCAAGGAGGAGCCCATCGCGCGCGACCTGGGCCTGAGCCGCACCCCGGTGCGCAATGCGCTGCACCGTCTGGTGGAAGACGGCCTGGCCACGGACGGCGCGGGCCAGGGCATCCGCGTGTCGGAGTGGAGTGATTGGGATGTGGAGGAGACCTTCCAGCTGCGCATGCTGCTGGAGCCATATGCCTCGTTCCTCGCGGCCACGCGCGGCGGCGAGGGGCTGGCCGATGAGCTGGAGGCCAGCAACCTGCGCATGGAGGCCGGTATTGCCGCCGGGCCCGAGGGCATTGCCGAGGTGCAGTCGGCCAACCGGGATTTCCACCACGCGCTGATCGAGGCCACGGGCTCGCCGCGCCTCAAAACCATGCTGGCGACCATGATCGACATGCCGATCATCAAGCGCTCGTTCTACATCTACACGCCCGAGGAACTGGTGCAGAGCGTGCACCACCACCGCGACCTGGTGATTGCGGTGCGCGCCCGGGATGGCGAACTGGCGCGCCAGGTGATGCAGCTGCACCTGCGCATGTCATACCACCGGTTCATGAAGCACCGGGGGGAATACCGGCATGAAGCCTGAACCAGGCCACCTTGCCTGCTGTGGCGGTAGGGCCCAGCAGGACAGGCAGCGAGAACGGAATGCGCAGTGACCGCCAGGCCGGCGCCTGGCCCAGCGCTCACTCCGCCTTGATGTTGGCGGCCTGAACCACGGCCGCCCACTTCTCGATCTCGGATCTCTGGAAAGCGGCAAACTCATCGGGCGCGATGCCCGAGCCGGTCATGCCCATCTGCTCAAGCCGATGCTGCACCTCGGGAGTGCGAAGTATGGCTGCGATTTCCTTATGCAAGCGCTGCAGCACCGGCTTGGGGGTTCCTGCAGGAGCAAATACGCCATGCCAGGCCATGACCTCAAAGCCAGGCACCCCCGCCTCATCCATCGTGGGCACATCGGGCAACTGAGGCAGGCGCTTCTTCGAGGTGACAGCCAGCGCACGCAGCTTGCCGCCGTGGATCTGAGAGTAGACCGAAGGCCCCTCGAACATCATGCTGATATGCCCCGCCATCACATCCGTGATGGCCGAACCCCGCACGTTGGGGATGTGGATCATCTTGATGCGCGCAGCGTTCTGGAACAGCTCGCCCGACATGTGCTGCGTTCCGCCAATGCCTGGCGATCCGAACGACAGCGTTCCGGGATTGGCCTTGGCGGCAGCGATCACATCCGCCACCGTCTTGTAAGGGCTTGAAGCGGGCACCACCAGCACGTTGTAATTGGCGCCAATCATGGTTACAGGCGCGAAGTCCTTGAGAACGTCGAAGGGGGTCTTCTTGTTGATCAGCGGCGCAATGGCATGCGATGCGATGCTGCCACCGATCAGGGTGTAGCCATCCGGCGGCGACTTGATCACAAAGGAGCTTGCGATGATGCCTGAGCCCCCAGGCTTGTTCTCGACCACCACTGGGACCTTGAGCGCTGCGCTCAAGGGCTGCCCGATCAACCGCGCCAATACGTCCGAATTGCCGCCAGGGCCAGTCACCGCGACCCACGTGATGGGCTTGGTAGGCCAAGCATCAGTCTGTGCCTGAGCGTGGCCCGGTGCGCACAGCACCGCCGCGCACGCCGCAGCAAAGGTCGCGGAAATAATCCGCCGAGAGGAAAGAAATTTCGCCATGGATTTGTCTCCGATGATTGTGGTTTTGGTGAGGAAAGGGTGGAACGATCAGGCGGCCAGCGGCATCCGCCCGTCAGCCACGATGCATTGCGGCGGCACTGCGTTTCCCTGCAGCGCTGCCAGCACACACTGCGCCGCGAGCAGGTTGGAGCGCGCCAAGCCCTCGCGGCTGGAGCCGGCCGCATGCGGCGTGCACAGCACCTGCGGCAACGCCAGGAGCCGATCGGTCACTGCTTGCAGGCTCGCATCGCGTTCCGAGCCGAGCACATCGAGCCCTGCTCCACCGAGGTGGCCTGACTCCAGCGCGGCAAGCAGCGCAGCGTCATCAACCAGCTCGCCCCGCGCGGTGTTGACCAAGATCGCGCCGCGCTTCATTTGCCCGAACGCCTGCGAACCGAGCAAGTGGCGCGTGCCCTCGCTCAATGGAGCGTGCAGACTCAGGTAGTCGCTCTGTGCCAGCACCTGCTCCAGCGGGGCGTACTCCACGCCCGCAGCAGCCGCGTAGACCGGGTCCTGCACCACGTCGTACGCCAGCACGCGCACCTCGAAGCCCTGCAGCCGCTGCACAATCTGCCGCGCAATGCGACCCAGGCCAACCAGGCCCACGGTCTTGCGATACAGCTCGGTGCCCACTAGCACAGTGCGGTTGCCGTCGCGCATGCGCTGGTGCGACTCGGCCAGGCGCTTGCCGACCCCCAGCATCAGCCCCAGGGCATGGTCGGCCACCGAAGGCTCATTGCCGCCTGGGGTATTCGTTAGCAGGCGGCCAAGCTCCCGCACGGCCATGGTGTCCACCGTGTCGAAGCCGACACCGCGCCGCGTCACCACCTGCAGTTGCGGATAGCGCTGCAGCACCTCGCGCGTTACCGGTGCGATGCCCACGATCCACGCGCGGGCGGTCAACAGCGCCTGGTGCATGGCGGGTGTGATCGTGGAGTCCACGCCATCGTGGGGCACATCGGCGTGTGACACCTGGCAACCCTGTTCCAGCAGCACGCGCCGGGCCTCTCCGTCGAAGAACCGTGCGGTCACCAGCACGTCAGCACGGGCCATCGTCACAGCGCCTCCCCGGGAGCCAGCACGCCCAGCGACCGCAGGCTGTCGGCCACCCAGCCATTGCGGGGGTCGCCCTGGCGCAGCGATGCGAGGAAGGACTGCTCGAAATCCAGCTTGGCCTGCGCCGCGTTGACGACCTGCAGCGCCTGCTCGCGAGGGAGCACCACCACGCCATCTCCATCGCCCACCACCAGGTCGCCTGGATGCACGGTGGTTCCGCCCACCGACACCGGCCAGTTCACCCGGCCCGGCAGGCCCTTGGTGGGTCCGTTGGGGTTGGCGCCGGCGGCGAACACGGGGAAGCCACTTTCGCAGATCTCCTCGGTGTCGCGCACCGCCGCGTCGATCACAAAGCCGCCCAGATGCGCAGCCTTGGCTTGGCTCACCATCAAAAACCCTGTCAGTGCGCAGCTCAGGTCGCCTTTGCCGTCCACCACGATCACGTCGCCAGGCTGCGCCTGGGCAAGGGCAGCGTGCATCATCAGGTTGTCGCCCGGACGCACCTCCACGGTGAAGGCCGGTCCGGCGATGCGCATGGATTTTTGCAGTCCCTGTATGCGGCCATGCATGGTGCCGCGTCGGCCCGCCACGTCCGCGAGTATGGACGCCGCATAGCCTGAGGCGCGAGCCACCAGCTCGGCCGGAACCCGTTCGAAATCGGTGCGGATGGCGATCGGTCCCCGGGTCATTTCACTACCTTTCATATCGGTCTCGTTGCAAACCACCAGATACGCTGGATGGCAAAGGCGCCCAGTCTAGGATTGCGAACCTATTTCGAAAAGCGATAAAAATGCGGTATCAACCAGGAGCATTAGGAATACATTCAGATACCGCACAAGGAGCGCCGTGAACCCCACCCTCAAACAGTTGGAGGCCTTCCACTGGGCCGTACGCCTTGGTAGTTTCCAGGCCGCCGCGATCCGCTTGCACACCACGCAATCGGCCATCTCCAAGCGCATCGCGGAGCTCGAGGCGATCTTCGACGAAAAGCTTTTCGACCGCAGCCGGCGCAGGCCGCAGGCCACGCCCAAGGGCCATGTGCTGGCCCGATCGGCAGAAGAGATGCTGGCACTCAACCAGAAGATGCTGGCCAGCAAGGATGGGCTAGCAGGCTACCAGGGCGTTTTTCGCTTCGGTGCCACCGAACTCATTGGCCAGACCTGGCTTCCACGCCTGGTGCACCGCATCAAGGACGCCTATCCGGCGGTGGACATTGAACTCGACGTGGACCTGGGGGGCACATTGTTCGAGCGACTGGCACGCGGCCTGATTGATCTGGCGTTGATCCCCGGCCCGCTGTGGGGCAAGCAGTTCGACGCCTTGCCCCTTAAGAGCCTGGAGTGCAGCTGGATGGCCAGCCCCGCGCTAGGTGTGCCGCGGCGGGTGCTCAGTGCGGAGGAGCTATCGGGCTATCCAGTGCTCAGCAAGTCCACGCAATCGGGAATCACGCAGTTGTACAGCACCTGGTTTCAGCAGAACGGTTTCGTGGGGCAGCGCACCGTGATGACCAACAGCTTCGCGGCCCTGGGCGAATTGACCATGGCGGGGCTGGGCATCAGCCAATTGCCCAACCAGTACTACCGAGAGCAGGTGCGCCAGGGCCGCCTAGTGCGCATACGCAGCTCACCCGCGCTGCCGCATGTGAAATACTTTGCGGTGTACCGGAAAGAGTCGGCAGGAACCCTCGCCGAGCGCATCGGGCGGCTGGCACAATCGGCATGCGACTTTCGGCACCCGATGGAATACGGGGGGCAGGCCTAGTGCGAGCGCAAGTCGGACAGGAACTTGCGGGCCCGGTCGCTGCGCGGCTGACCAAAGAACTCTTGCGGCGTGCCACTTTCCACCAGCGTGCCTGCGTCCATGAACCAGACCCGGTCGGCCACCTCGCGGGCAAAACCCATTTCGTGGGTCACGCACATCATCGTCATGCCCTCGCGCGCCAGGCTTTTCATGACCTGCAGCACCTCGCCCACCATCTCGGGGTCCAGCGCGCTGGTGGGCTCGTCGAACAGCATGGCGGGCGGTTCCATGGCCAGCGCACGGGCAATGGCCACGCGCTGTTGCTGGCCGCCCGAGAGCTGGCCGGGAAAGCTGTCGGCCTTGGCCGCCAGGCCCACGCGGTCGAGCAAGGCCAGCGCACGCTCCTTCGCCTGGCTGCGCGACAGCCGCCGCACACTCATGGGCGCGAGCATGATGTTGTCGGCCACGGACAGGTGGGGAAACAGGTTAAAGCTCTGGAACACAAAACCCACGCGGCTGCGGAACTGGTTCAGGTTCAAGCCAGGGGAATGGATGTCCTGGCCATCGAACTCAATGCGCCCTTGCTGGATGTCCTCAAGCCGGTTCACGGTACGGATCAGCGTGGACTTTCCCGACCCGGACGGCCCGCACACCACCACCACTTCACCGCGCCCGACCTGCGCGGCGATGCCGTTCAACGCATGGTAGTCGCCATACCATTTGTTCACGTTCTGGAAATCGATCATGGGCTGCGCGCAGGCGCTGCCACGGGTTGCCGGGGTGGATGTCATGGAAGATGGCTCGGGAGCAAGGTCAAGGGGAACCCACGGCCGCAGCGACGCGTGGCACGGCAGCGGCCTGTGGGACGCAGCGGTTGCCGGCCCGCTGCGCAGCGATGCGCCGCTCCAGGAACCGCGCCAGCTGCGTGAGCGAGAAGCACAGCACGAAGTAGATGGCCGCCAGGATGAAATACACTTGGAAGGGCTTGGTCAGCAGGCTGGCGTTGATCTGGTTGGCCGCGAAGGTCAGCTCGTTGACGCTGATGACGTAGCCCAGCGACGTCTCCTTTATGGACGACACGAACTGGCTCACCATGGACGGCACCATGTTGTACAGCGCCTGCGGCAGCACGATGCGCGCCATGGTCTGCCAGTAGCCCAGGCCCAATGCACGCGCAGCTTCTGTCTGCCCTCGGGGCAGCCCCTCGATGCCAGCGCGGACGATCTCCGCGAGGTAGGCGGCCTGGTACACCACCAGCGTGACCAGCATCGTCGAAAAGCCGCTCACCGTGCGCCCGATGAGCAGCGGCACAAAGAAGTAGACCCAGAAGATCAGCATGATCAGCGGCACGCCGCGCACCAACTGGATCAGCACCAGAGCAGGCCAGCGGATCCACGCGAAGGGGCTCAGCCGCGCCAGGGTTAGCGCAATCCCCAGCGGAAAGGCGAGCACCAGCCCCAGCAGCGACAGGAGGAAGGTGATGGCCAGCCCGCCGAGCGGACCGTTCGGGTACTGTCCGACCAGGAGCAATGCCCAGTTGTCACGCAGGATTGCGAAGATATCGTGCATGGCCGTTTACCTTGTCTTGATCCGGTAGCGCGCCTCCAGCGCGGTGCCGGCTGCCATCACGGCCAAGCAGACCAGAAGATAGAACATAGTGGAGAACAGATACACCTCGACGGTCCGGAAGGATTGACTTTCGATCTCGCGGGTGGCATAGGTCAGCTCGGCCACGCCGATGGTCATGGCCAGGCTTGAGTTCTTGAACAGCAGCACCGTATGGCTCACCAGCGTCGGCAGTGCAATGCGCACGGCCTGTGGCAGCACCACCTGCCGGCAGGCCTGCAGGTAGGTCAGCCCCAGCGCACGCGCCGCCTCCATCTGCGCGGAAGGAATGGCGCGTATACCGCCGCGCAGGTCTTCCGACACATAGGCCGCCATGCACAGCCCGATGGAGATGGTGGCAAAGACGAGCTCGCTGTTGTGGGCATTGACCCACTGCTGTGCACAGGCCGGCAGTAGCGCTGGAATGCCGAAGTACCACAGGAATATCTGCACCAGCATGGGAACGTTCTGGTGGTACTCCACATAGGCCGTGACGAATGCCCTGGCCACACGGTTGTGGCCCATGCGCATGACGGCCAGCACCGTCCCCACGGCTATTGCAAGCAACCAGGCCAACGCCGTGAGCTCGAACATGGTGATGACACCATGCAGGATCCACTGCGGATACTCGTCCCGCAGCAGTACCGAAAAGTCCAGCTTGACGCTCATGCCTGGATGTCCTTGCCTTTGAGGGGGACGGGTTCAACCCTTGATGGGCTCGATCTTGAAGCCGCGCTGCATCTTGTAGGGGGTGGATGCTCCCATCCACTTGTTGAAGAGCTGCAGCGCCTCGCCCGATTTCTCCATGGCGTCGAGGGTGGTGTTGACCTGCTTGATCAAGGCGGCTTCATCCTTGCGCATGCCCACGCCCCACGGCTCCAGGAACAGGGCAGGCTCCAGCGTAACCAGTGGAACGGTGGCCTCCGATTGCGCCTTGAACTTGATGAGGCTCAGCTCCGACAGAGCGAAGCCGTCCACCTTGCCCTGCTGCATGGCCAGGAAGGCGCTGGACGGGTCCTGGAAGGTCACCGTGGTCGCCGTAGGAATGGCCCTGCGCGTGCCCGCCTCCGACGAAGAGCCCTTCACGGCGCTCACGCGCTTGCCCGCAAGCTCCTTGACCTGGGTCATGCCGCTTTCCTTGCGCGCGGCCACCTTGGTCTCGCTGGCGAAGTACTGGTTGCTGAAAGCGATCTGCTCGGCACGCTCGGCCGTATAGCCCAGGTTGGCGATCACCACGTCCACTCGCCCCTGCTGCAGTTCGGGCACGCGGGCGGCCACGGCGATCAGCTTGAGCTCCATCTTCACGCCCATCGACTTGGCCAGCGCCTTGCAGAAGTCAACATCGTAGCCCTGAATTTCACGGGTCTGAGGCTCGGGGAAGCTGAACGGTTCGGCCGTGCCGAGAGTTCCGCACACGAGCGTGCCTCGGGACTTGATGTCAGCCAATTGGTCGGCCGATGCTGCCGTGGCGGAGAGAGCCAGGCTTGCGCCCAGCAGCAGGGAGATGGAGAGGGCTTTCATGGGTGCTTTCTGGTGAAGGGGATGAGATCAGAGGGAAGAGGCAGGCTCTCAGGACAGGGCGCTGACCGCGTCCCGGATAGCGGTGCAGCCCTGCTCGATGAGATCAATGGACGTTGCGAACGAAAGGCGCAAGTGCGGCGAAAGACCATACGATGTGCCGTCGATGGTGGCGACACTGGCCTGATCGAGCAGGTAGGCGGCCACATCCACATCGGTGCGCAGCACCTGGCCTGTGGCAGTGCTGCGTCCAATGAGCCCTTCCACGCCGGGGAAGACGTAGAAAGCTCCAGCGGGTGCCACGCATTCGATGCCATCGATGGCACGCAACAGCGCCGTCATGAGGGCGCCTCGTTCTTCGAACGCTGCCGTGGCCTGGCGCACGCAGTCCTGCGGTCCCTCCAGGGCGACGATGGCTGCAGCCTGGCCCACTGCGCTGGGGCAACTCGTGCTCTGTGAGATGAGCATGGAAATGGCCTTGACCAGGGGCAGAGGTCCTGCCCCGTAGCCGATGCGCCAACCCGTCATCGCGTATGACTTGGACATGCCGTTTACGATCAGGGTACGGCTCGAAAGGTCCGGAGCGACCTGCAGAGGCGAAACGTGGGCCGCGCCGCCAAACACGAAGTGCTCGTATATTTCATCGCTCATAACCCACACCTGCGGATGGCGCCGCAGCACCTCGCACAGCGCGAGCATCTCATCGGACGAGTAGACCGCACCCGTCGGGTTGTTGGGCGTGTTGAGCAGCAACCAGCGCGTGCGCGGGGTGATGGCGGTTTCCAGCACTGCGGGCGTGAGCTTGAAGCCCTGGGCGGCCTCGCCGCGCGCAATCACGGGCGTACCGCCATTGATGACCACCATGTCCGGGTAGGACACCCAATAGGGTGCGGCGACCACCACCTCGTCACCCGGATTGAGCGTGGCCGCAAGCGCCTCGAAGATGACCTGTTTGGCTCCTGAGCCGACGACGATGTGGTCCGGCGAAACGTCGAGTCCGTTCTCGCTTGCCAGCTTGGACGCGATGGCCTTGCGCAGAGCGGGCGTTCCGGCGGAGCCGGTGTAACGCGTCTGCCCTCCCAGCAGCGCATCTACCCCGCCCTGCACGATATGGGCCGGGGTGGGAAAGTCGGGCTCGCCGATGGTGAAGTCGATGATGGATCGGCCTGCGGCGCGCAGTCCGTCTACACGGGCCTTGGCCAGCATGCTGGGCGAAGGCTTGACGTCGGAAAGACGCCGGGCAAGAAGCGAGGTACTCACGAGGTCTCCAGGAGATACAGGTTGAAAGGAGGCGGGGACTCGACTCAAAGCAGGCCGTGCGACCCCAGGGTTTTGCTGAGCCAGGACTGCTCTACCCGGCCCGTGGCGATCTCGGCCTTGATGGCGTCCTCCATGCGCGCCGTCTGCGCAATGGCATCCAGCAGGCGCGGCGCATCGGCTACGGGGAAGGTCACCACACCATCCTCATCACCGACCACGATGTCCCCGGGGCAGACCACCTGCCCGGCAATGGACACCGGCACGTTGATGACACCCGGCCCCTGCTTGTACGGCCCGCGGTGGCTCACGCCGCGCGCATAGCAGGGAAAGTCCGCTCCATAGAAGGCTGCCGCATCGCGGATGGCACCGTCGATCACCACGCCCGCGCAGCCGCGCTGCTGCGCGTAGAGCATGATCAACTCACCGATCAGCGCGTTGGTCATGTCGCCTGCACCGTCCACCACCAGCACCTGCCCCGGCGACATGGTCATCAGAGCCTTGTAGATCACCAGGTTGTCGCCGGGCCGCGTCTTCACCGTGACGGCAGTCCCCAGGAGCTTGCGCCCACGGTGAAAGCGCTGCAGGGCCGTGATACCGGGCAAACGCTGCAGGTTATCGCTGATGTGCGGTGTGACGACGTCGCGAAAGGCTTCGACGGCAGCGCCACTGGTGGACGCGGCATATGGGTCGATGGCGAGACTGGTGGGAACCATGGCGTTTTCCTCAAGGGCTCTTTGCGAGAGCGATGCGCCATTGTCAAAGTCCCCTAGAATTAAAAAAGCGATATTTTTCCGCGCAAACATCGGAAAAAAAGTGTTTTATTTAGGGTTTAGCCTAGGGGCTGCACCATGATGACGTTCAAACAACTGGAGGCGCTCTACTGGGTTGCCCAGCTCGATGGCTTTGGACCTGCAGCACAGAAGCTGCACACATCCCAGTCCGCCGTGTCGAAACGTGTCCAGGAATTGGAAGCGGCCTTTGACACGCAGCTCTTTGACCGCTCCCTTCGTTCAGCGCGCCTTACGGAAAAGGGAGAAGAGATGTTCGTGCTGGCCAAGCGCCTGCTGGAGCAACGCGACGCCGCCATCGAGCAGTTCAGCAAGCCTGAGGTGATCGAGCGGCGCGTGCGCATCGGCGTCACGGAGCTCACGGCCATGACCTGGCTGTACCGACTGGTCGAGTTGATTCAGGAGTACTACCCCAAAGTCACCATCGAGCCTGATGTGGACGCGAGCGTCAACCTGCGCGAGAAGTTACTGGGCGACGAGCTGGACCTGGTCATCGTGCCCGACGCATTTCCCGAAGACCGGTTGCAGAAGAAGACCGTGGGCGGCTTCGAAAGCGCCTGGATGTGCAAGCCCGGGCTGGTGGAGACCGGGCGGGTGTACCGGCTGCACGAGCTGGCGACCCACCGCCTGATCCTGCAGGGCAGCCGCTCCGGCGCGGGCGTGGCCTATGCCAACTGGATGAAGTCCCAGGGGGTGACCCCCGCCGATGCCATCGTGGTGAACAACATGATCGCCGTCATCGGGCTCACGGTATCGGGGCTAGGCATCAGCTACCTGCCCGTGCGCTGCCTGAGCCCAATGATCGCGGCAGGCTCGCTGGCCGTGGTGCCCTGCACGCCCAGCCCACCAGCGAACACCTACGCAGCCCTGTACAAAGGAGAGAACCGCAGCACCCTCATCTCTTCCATCGTGATGCTGGCCCAGAACTGCTGCGACTTCACGCGCGCTTTCCAGGCGTTTGGCAAAGGAACGCAACCAGCACACGATTGATGAGCGTCTTCCCAGCCCTGCGCATGAAAGATGCGTCCATGGATCTCTGCCCTTCGATTGTGCAATTCGCACGCTTGAGCGCGGCATCAATCCGCGTGTTGTCCTGCGTGCCGTCCGCGATCCCGGCCACCATCACTGCTTCGATCTTCTGTTGTTTGTGCGTGGCAGCCAGCAGTTGCTCGGCTTGATCGTAGGGCACGCACAGCAACCCATCATCGTCGCCGATGCCCGAGCCGACCACGCCCATCTGCTCCAGCCGGCGCTGCACCTCCGGCGTGCGGAGTATGGTTGCGATTTCCTTGCGCAGTCGCTGAAGCACGGGCTTGGGTGTTCCCGCCGGCGCAAAGACACCCTGCCAAGCCATGACCTCAAAACCAGGCCCCCCGCCTCGTCCATAGTGGGCACCTCATGCAACTGAGGCAGGCGCTTTTTCGAAGTGAGGACCAGCGCGCGCAACTTGCCAACCTGGATCTGCGAGAACACGGAAGGCCCCTCGAGCATCATGCTGATGTGCCCCGCCATGACGTCGGTGATGGCCGAGCCGCGCACATTGGGGATGTGGATCGATTTTGACGCGAGCAGCGCTCTCCAAGGTCTACCGCCTACACGAACTGGGCGCCCGCCGCTTTCAGTTGCGGTGAAGCCACTCCGGCGCGGGCTCGGCCTACGCAAGTTGGATGAAGTCACTGGCGTGCAGCCGACCAACACGATCATGCTCAACAACCCAATCGCCAATATCGGCCTCACGGTGTCCTGGCTGGGCACTAGTTGCCTTCCCCTTCAGTGCCTTGAGCCCATGGTGCACAACGGCTCTCTGACAGTTGTGCAGTGCACGCCCGAACCGCCTGAATCCACTTACATAGCTATGTACAAGGCGAGGATCGAAGCACGTTGATCTCCTCGATCGTGATGCTGGCGCAAGAGTACTGCGACTTCACCAATGTTCCGGTGGTACAGGAGTCGATAGTCGGGGGGCCACTACAACTTACCGCATCGCCCGAGGCTGAAGTCCAACGCCCGCGCCGTTTTCGAAGCAGGCGCTAAGCAATTTTCTGGATCGCCTGCCAGTCAGTCCTAGATATTGTGAAAGCGTCTGCTATGTTCTGGAACGAACGAAACCAGGGGACGATGAAACAGGGCTGTTAGGTGGTGGGCAAGCAGCCCACATGAAGGACTTTGCTCCGATGCAATGCGTAGGAGGCTGAGTACCCTTCGCCCAAGCAGCAAGGGCGGACGAAGGGACTAAGCGGGACAGCAACGTTGAGAGCGCGTCAGCGTGCGCAAAGCCCCGTGGTGGCTGCTGCACCTGTAACTTCGGTGTTGTTGGTCACGATTGCACCAGGCGAGTTGATGTTGGTCACTGCCCCCGAGGCGCTGGCGTGGGCCCTACACGCGGTGTTGTTGCGCACAACCGCATTGCTGTCGCCCGAATCGCCATCTTGGTATGGGCCAGGGCCGCTGCCGATGGCGAATGCAGTCTGGGTGGTCGCCTGTGTGTTGATGGCCACATTGCCCTCCACCACGATGCCGGGTGCTGACTGAACCGCCATCACCGTGTTACCACCGTTGATAAGCTTGTTGTTACGCACCACGGCGTTGCGGAACCACTCTGCCGTGCTGTAACCTTGGGTGATCGACATCAGCCAGCAACCAGCCGCAGCCGCGTCTTGTTCAATGCGATTGCCCTCGACCAGGAGGCCATCGATCTGACCGTGAAAAGTCATATTCCCGCCCTGGCACACACCATTGACTATCGAGTTACGGATGTACCTGTTGTCCCGGATGGTGATATTGCGCCCACCACCAATGTAGGTACCATGGTCGAAGCCGCTCCCGCTGAAATTGTTCGCCTCAATGAGGTTGCCCTCGATGAGCAGATCGTTATAGTGCCCTAGCAGGCCCATCGCTCGATTGTGGTGGATATTGTTGTTTCTAAGCGTGATGCCTGAGACGCCATGCGGAGCTCCATTGTTCGAGTTAATGGCAATCCGGAAACCTGTAATTTCGTTGTTCTCCAATGTCACGTCATGTACGTTCTGCACGAACCACACGCCCCACTCGGCGGTGCCCATGCCGTCGAGTTTCAGGTTACGGATCTGGTAGCCACCGTCGTTTGTCTGGTTGCCCCAACCGCCGCCGATATTGAACATGTTGCCTGAGCCTAGTTGCAGTAGCGGGGCTGCGCCATTGCCGTAAGCATCGAACGTCAGTGGTGTTGCAACCGTTGCATTGGAATTCTCCAGTCCAACGGCAAACCCCATCCATGCGCCTCCGCGGTTGAATAGCAGGTGCGACCCTGCTGGCAAAGTGTTGACGTTGATGCTCGCCAGATTTTGCTTGGGTGCCGCCTGGGTGCCGGGGTTGGAGTTGCTCCCTGGCACGCAACCGGTGGCAGCGCCTGCCTGGCAGTCGGAGAAGTAGTACGTCACGGAGGCACTTGGTGTCGACACCGGCGGTGTAGCGGGTGGTGCTGATGGAGTGGGCGTTGGGACAGGGTTGCCGGCGTAGCATGCCTTCTTCACCTGCCGCAGAGGATCACCAAAAGTGGCGTTGTCGCACATCACGTTGTTGGTGAATGCGCGTGCGGCAGTCCAGGTCGTGCCAGCCCCATACACTACATTGGCCGTGCCGCTGAAGTTGCATTGTTGCCCTTCTACTGCACACAAGGTGTAGCCCGGTGGAGGTGCGCTCAGCGCAGGGGCTGGCGGTGACGCTGGGGCACTGGCATAACAAGCCTTTTGCACGCCCCACAAGGGATCGCTAAATGTGGCGTTGCTGCAGTTTGCACCGTTGGTGAAGCTGCGGGGGCTGGTCCATGTGTTGCCCGCTCCATAGACCACATTGGCCGTGCCGCTAAAGCTGCATTTCTGCCCTTCGATGGCGCAGGGCTTGTAGCCCGCCGGTGGGGTATTGGCGCTTTGCGCCAGTGCATGGCCAGTGGCTCCGCCTAGGCAAAGCCCCAAGGCCATAGCCCAGAGCTTGGGGTGAAAAATCCCTGAAGAAGTTCGGTCAGGTGTCCGTGTCAGCATGAGTGTCCTCCAATGTGTTGGCCGTTGGTTTTCAAACCCGATTCACCGCAGTCAATGCGAAGTGGGCTGGGGTGCAAGCCTATCGCTGGGGCACGTGCGCGTGCACATCCAGAGGGTCGAAAAAGGACAGGCGGTAGACGCAACCCGATGGCCGTTGTGCCTGACAAAAGCCTGAATACCGCCTATCGGATAGTGCGGCCGTTCATCTTGGGCGGCTCACATCTTCAAAGGAATAGCCAAGCCAAACTATGCGTGGACATCGCCTATGCAGTTACGGACATAGGATGGACCTTAGTGAATTCCCTTGATTTCGCGGCCCTTCAATTGCGTCGTGAGAATCTCCAATTGCTGTCCTGAAATCACCCACACGATCATGCTGGGTCTGCCCAACAATCGTCCTACCGCACGTCATGTCCGCAGTGCGGTAGACCTCCTTGTTGGAGTTGTGAAGGAAAAAATCGAGGATGGAGCATGGCCGCAAGGACGTTGGCCACGAGGCCAAACCTGTTTGCGCGTGTGCGAATGCCTCGTCCGGCCTCCCAGTGCATGGCCGCCGACATGAAGGCTACTCCGCCAACTGATAGTCACGCTTCGATGGAACAGCTTACCCGTTTCAGAGCCACGTCAATCCAAGCGTTGTCCTGCGTGCCATCGCGGATCTCGGCCACCATCACGGCCTCAATGTCTTGCTTCTTGTGGGCGGCTGACAGCAGTTGTTCGGCCTGGTCATAGGGCACGCACAGCAAACCGTCGTCGTCACCAATGACCAGGTCGCCGGGTTCGATGACCATGCCGTCGATGGCGATGGGCACATTGATCTCGCCGGGGCCGTCCTTGTAAGGGCCGCGGTGGGTGACGCCGGCGGCGAACACCGGAAAGCTGTCCTTGCGGATCACGGCGCTGTCGCGGATGGCGCCATTGATGACGATGCCGCCAAAGCCCTTGAGCTTGGCTTCGCCCACCATGATCTCGCCAATGAGGGCGTTGGTGAGGTCGCCGCCCGCATCCACCACGATCACGTCGCCGGGCTGCGCGAGTTTCAGCGCCTTGTGGATCAGCAGGTTGTCACCCGGGCGGGTCTTGATGGTGAAGGCCGGCCCGGCCATGGCGGTGCCGTCGTGCATGGGCCGCAGGCGGGCACCGCCTGCGGTCATGCGCGACATGCAGTCGCTGACGTTGGCCACGGGCACATCGAGGAATTGCCGAGCCAGCGCGAGGCTGACGGCACGTTGTCGTTGGAGGATTTGGCAGCCGATCATGGTGCTCTCACTTCGAATGGTTGATGAATGCAAGGAAACTGGATACCCAAAAGAGGCCCTCAAAGGGGCATGAGACTCACAGGCCCAAGTGCTCATTGCGGACGCCGCGAGATCGGTGAAATGCTGCAATGGCGTCCCACATTGCAATCGGGTTGGAGTACATGGGGAAGTGGCCGCAGTGGGGAATGGGTGCGAGCCGGACACCTTTTTCCCGGATGTAGCTCAGGTAAGAAAGATGGGCGTTCTGTTCGCCGTACATGAACATGCGCGGACATGGGAGGCCAAGGAATTTGTCCATCAACATCCCATGGTCTGACAGGTTCACCATCGACTCGAATATTGGCCTCACGGCACCGGGCCTGACCTTGTGCTTCAAACTGGCGGCATACAGGGCGCTGGCATAGGCCGGAGCATGGCGCGCTCTCTCGATGAACTCATCGAAAAAGATCTGGGCATCGGCTTGCGGATAGCCAAATATCTGCCGGCTGAGGAAGCAGTCTTCCGGTGCAACATTCCCTTCGATGTTGACGAAGCTCAGGACCTTTTCAGGATGCCTGTGCGCGAGCATCAACGATGTGAGCCCACCCATTGAATGGCCGACCAGGTCGAAGCGTTCGATATCTAGGCGCCCAAGCACCTCGAGCGCGGTGGCCGCGAGAAAGTCGATGGAAATCCGGCCTAGGTCACCACATTGGCTTTCTCCACAGCCTGGCGCATCGTAGGCAACAAAGGGCCTGCCTGCGAAGTCCGCATGCCGTACCAGATCGGCATAGTCCTCCTTCGTGGAACCAAAGCCATGCAGGAACACGACCGGAGTGCCATCTCCTTCGCGGTGAATGGCGGCGATCTCCAATCCGACGCCATCGACAACGAGTGACCAGCGAGTCCTCTTGAATTCTGCTTTCTCAATCATGCAGTCGTTTCCTATGCCCCATGAGCTCAAGGCGTGCCATGCCCTCAGCATGGGCCACGGCATGCTCCGAGGCGTAAGTGAAATGAACAGGGTGCGCAATCGCACAATGGATTGCGCAACCCTCGGGTAGAGCCAACAGCAGCAGTGCGCCTAGCGAACCACCGTCAACTGCTTTCGCTCGCCTGCCCTGAAGGTATAGAGCGTCAAGGCGCCGTTGCGAATGTCGCCCTTTTCGTCGAAGGCAATAGCCCCGGTGACGCCATTGAAGCCGGTGATCTTGGACAGCACCGGAAGGTACTTGGAAGGCTCAGCCGATCCGGCTTGGACCATGGCGTGCGCCATGACCTGCACTGCGTCGTAGGCATAGGGAGCGTAGATCTGCACGTTGGCGCCGAACTTCTTCTTGAAGTCCGCTTTGAACTTTTCGAGTGCCCCGTTCTGAGAAGCCTCCACGCCACCGGCTTCCGCACAAACCACTTGATCGTCCGCAATCGTCCCATTGGCGAGTTTGGGCAGTTCACTGGAGCAAATGCCGTCACCCCCCATGAACTTCGCCGAGATCCCCAGTTGCTTCATCTGGCGGATCATCGGGCCGCCGACTGCGTCCATGCCACCGTAGAAGATGACGTCCGGCTTGACGGATTTGATGCTCGTGAGAATGGCGCTGAAATCGGCAGCCTTGTCGGTCGTGAACTCACGCACGGCGACTTTCACACCAGCCGCAGCGACCGCCTTGCTGAATTCGTCAGCGACCCCCTGCCCGTATGCGGTCCGGTCATCGACCACCGCAATGGATTTTGCATGGAGCTCCTTCACAGCATAGCGGCCCAGCGTGCCGCCAAGGTGAACGTCGTCAGCCACCATGCGGAACGTGGTCTTGAAACCCTGGCGCGTGTACTTTGGATTGGTGGACGAAGGGCTGATCTGCGCGATCCCCGCATCCGCATACACCTTCGAGGCCGGTATGGTGGTGCCTGAATTCAGGTGCCCAACGACGCCGTTGACCTTGGCGTCCACCAGCTTTTGCGCCACCGCGGTGCCTTGCTTGGGATCTCCTGCATCGTCTTCAGCCAAGAGCACGAACTTGGCCTTTCGTCCCCCGATCTGCACGCCCTTGGCGTTGAGTTCATCCACCGCCATGCGTGCGCCGTTTTCGTTGTCCTTGCCCAAATGGGCAATCGGTCCGCTCAAGGGGGCAACATGCCCGATCTTCACGACCAGGTCGTCCGCCATGGCGACGCTTGTCACCGTTCCCAGCACCGCAGCCGCACATACTTTTGCACTTATCTTCACAGATGTCTCCTTCTTGTTAAACATGTGTACTTGGCCAATCGATCAGGACGCACCCGTCGTCATGCCAGTTGACTCCCGCCAGTCATTCAGCGCCGGGAGGTGCTTCAAAGACCGGCAGAACCCCTGGATGGCTTCGCACGCCTGGAGCAACGAAGCATCGTCCAAGGCATAGGCAATCCGGATGTACGGCCCCAGGCCAAAGGCACTTCCATGGACCACAGCCACTCCGACCTCGTCCAGCAACGCCCCTGCGACGTCCTCGTCCGTATGCAAGGCTGTTCCCGCTGGCGTGGTGTGCCCAAGAAGGCCTTCGCACGATGCAAACGCATAGAACGCACCCTGGGGAACGTCGCATTGCAGGCCTGGCGTTTCGTTGAGCATGCGCACCATGAGGTCTCGCCGCTGTTGGAAGACCGCACGACTGCGGCCGATGAAGTCTTGCGGTCCCCGCAGGGCGGCAAGCGCTGCGTGCTGTGAGATCGTGCACGCACCCGAAGTCTGCTGACCCTGCAGCTTCTCCATGGCATCCAGAAGCCATCGAGGTCCTGTGCAATAGCCGATGCGCCAACCCGTCATCGCATAGGCCTTGGAGACCCCATTCATGGTCAAAATGCGCTCACGCAGTTCAGGAGCGACCTGGGCCATCGTATGGAACGCCGCGTCGTCAAAGATCAGGTGCTCGTAGATGTCGTCGGACAAAACCAGCACGCGGGGATGTGCGAGGAGCACTTCGGCAAGTGCACGCAACTCTTGCGCCGTGTACACCGCACCCGTCGGATTGGAAGGTGAATTGAGGATGATCCAACGGGTCTGCGGTGTGATGGCCCTGGCAAGCATCTGCGGTGTCAGCTTGAAGCCGCTGGCACTGCCGCAGGCAACAGTGACTGCCTTGGCCCCGCACAGTTGAACCATTTCGGGATAGCTCACCCAGTACGGTGCCGGCACGATCACTTCATCGCCTTCATTGAGGGTCGCCGCAAGCGCGTTGTAGATGACCTGCTTCCCACCGTTGCATACCAAGGTGTCCTGCCAATCGACATCCAACCCATTCTCCCGAGTGAACTTGGTGGCAATGGCCTCGCGGAGCTCTCTCATACCGCCCACCTGCGTGTAGCGCGTGTGGCCGGCTCGGATCGCGGCAATCCCCGCCTCACGCACGTGTTCAGGCGTGTCGAAGTCCGGCTCGCCCGCTGAAAGCGAAAGCACCCGCCCTCCCGCGGCTCGCCGTGCCGCGACACGGTCCATCATCTTGTATGTCGCAGATGGCTGCGCACTTGCAAGGTGGACATTCAGCCGTTCCAGATCTGCATTCAAGCCCATGGTCAGACTTTCCGCTGTAAGGTGTGATAGCCCAGCGCAGCGCGGGCCTCACCCAGCGTTTTCCCTTGGGCGATTTGGATCCGGATATCAGATTCAGTGGATTCGATCTTGTGCGCCACTTCCGCCACTTCGCGCGCCCGATTGCGAGGAACAACCACCACGCCATTGGCATCCGCAACGATGATGTCTCGTGCTGCCACTCGGGCCGTACCGATGGACACGGGCACGTTAACGGCTTCAACCTGAACACGGTCCTTACCTGTACGCATGAATCGGCCTTTGGTGAACAGCGGATAGCCGTCTCCCAGCGCCTTGGAAACATCACGGCACACGCCGTCGATGACCGTCGCACCGATCTTTCGGATGCCGGCGTACTGGGTCATGATGTCGCCCCAAACAGTGCAGTCGGTCCGTCCATCGTTATCGATCACGACCACATCGCCTGGAGCGACATCGTCGATGAAGTCACCCACCGTTCCTGCTGGATGGGATGCAGCGACGTACTTCACAGTGAAGGCCGGGCCTACCACCACCTGCTTGTAGTTCTCCAAAGGTGCAACGCCCAGACACTGGCCATGAAGCCCCAACTTGTCCATCGCATCCGACACCCCTGGGGTGTCCAGTCCCTTGAACAGAGCGACCAATTCCTTGTCTTCGTGTGCAGTCATTTCTTTCCTCCATGAATAGCGTCAAATTCCTTGTCGTGCATGACATCAGCGACAGAGCGCCCCTGGCGGACTGCCAGCACCATCCCGTCCTGGCGGCGGGCAATGCGCTCGCCAAGGAGCAGCACCTCCTCTATGCGAGCTGCCGGCACGAAAACCGCCCCGCAGCGATCAGCAATCACGTAGTCGTCTTGGCACACAGTGACACCTGCCATCTGCACTGGCTTGCCGGAGTCAATCTGCACGACACGATTCCGCGCGCTGATCATGGTCACGCCGCGCCCATACACCGGATACCCCACCGACTCACTGCCTTCGATGTCGCGGCTCAAACCGTCAATCACAGATCCACGGACCCCGCGTGCAACCGCAGCATTGGCGAGGATGTCGCCCCAACATGAAATTCCCTCCAGGCCGCCGGCGATCACCAGGACGCGGTCATCGCTGTCGATCTCGGCAATCACGGGGGAAATGAGGTGCACTGTGGGCTGGGCATCGGTCTTGGCGCCCAACTGGATGGTGCTGGCACGGCCGACAATTTTTGGGCAGGCCCAGAGTGGCCGCAAACCGTAGGTAGCACCCGGCAGTTGCAGGAAGTCCAGCGCATCCGACACGGTGTTCGTGTCCAGCGCTGCCAAACGGTTCAGTAGAGAGGTCGGCATCGGCGAGGCCCATCGAAAGTTCTTGAGTCCGCACTTTCGTTGACGCCGGGTTATCTGTAAATTCCGATATTTGGAACTTATCCATATGCCCAACCTATAGAACTGCCATGATCAACTTCCGCCTTATCCGTCACCTTTGGCTTTTTCTCGCCGTTGCCGAGGCGCAGAGTTTTAGCGGCGCGGCCAAGCGGCTGGGGATGTCACAGCCACCACTGACCGAGCAGATACAAGTGCTGGAGCAGGCATTGAAGCTGCAACTTTTTGAGCGATCGCGCCGAGGCACGCGACTGACGCCAGCGGGGGCAGCGATCCTCCCTGCGGTGCGAAAGTTCGCAGATCAGCTGCAGCGCCTTGAATTAGCGGTGCAGGAGGCAGCCGCTGGCCATGCCAACCTGTTGACCATCGGGGCCATCAGCTCCACCATGCTGGATACCTTGCCCCTGCTTCTTGCTCGACTGAAGAGCGAACATCCCTCGTTGACCGTGTCCGTTCGGGAGATCGACAGTGCGGAGGCTGTGCCATTGCTGCGAAGCGGGGATATCGACCTGGCGTTCGCCAGGCTGGAGGGCGAGCTGGGCCCGGACATCGCGTCCACCCCACTTGCAGAGGATCGCCTGGCTGTGGCACTCCCCAAGACGCACCCCCTGGCCGGGCTACCCAGGGTGCGGCTCGCCTCGCTGGCGCACGAAGAGTTCGCCATGTTCTCCCGGCAGGTGAGTCCGGTGTACTTTGACAGCCTGGTCGCCGCCTGCCATGCCAGCGGGTTCTCTCCACGCGTGCTGCACGAGGTGCGCTCCGTCGCCTCTCAGGTAGCGTTTGTAGGCTGCGGGCAAGGAATTGCGTTGGTGCCTGCGTCGCTGAAGAAGCTGGCCCCTGAAAACGTAGTGGTGCGCCCCCTCAAGGAGAACCTGAAGGTGATCACGGCAGCAATTGCCTGGAACACGGCACGCAAACACCCCATGCTCGACGCGGTGCTGCATGCACCGGTGAACGCACCCCCGCCAGCACGGCGCAAACGCGCTGCACACTAGACCGGTGAACGGATCACCTAGCTTTCAGTGCAACCGGTCGGTACCAACACAATCGTGTGCAAGCCCCTTACCCAGGTCGCAATTCAAACAGCGCATCCCCGTATCCGATGATCGAGCCTTCGGTGCCTATGACCCGGTCGACCACGCCAGCATGCGCCGCAAATACCGGCGTCAGCAAATCGCCCACACACAGCAATGCCACCCACTGCTGGGGCTCCACGCGATCGCCTTCCTTCAGTGCCACCTGGGTACCTAGTGGATGGGCCAATCGCAAGACGCCCATGCCAGCCGACCTGACGACCATGGCGGCCGGAGTTGCCCCCACTGATGCCGGCGGCGACCCAGTCTCGGGACCAGCAGCCAAGGGGGCGCGGGAGAGGTGCACAGAAAGGAAGAAATCAGGGCCTTCACACTCGAAGTAGCTGACATCGCTTGCTCGCAAGCGCTTCACCACTTCGCCCAGTTGGTGCTCGACAGGCATGCTCATTCCTTGTGTTGCGCTTGCGCGCCCAGCCAGTGTTCCAAGTGGTGAATGTCCACGCCTCCACTTACAAAGCCTGGCTCATCCATCAACGTGCGTTGCAACGGAATGGTGGAGTCGATGCCTTGGATGTCCATCTCGTCGAGAGCCGTTCGCATACGAGCCAATGCCTGATCTCGGCTACGTCCGTGCACCACCAGTTTGGCGATCAGCGAATCGTAGTTGGGAGGGACTGTGTAACCAGCATACAGATGCGACTCAACACGCACCCCGGGGCCTCCAGGCGCAATCCACTGCACGACCTCTCCTGGTGAAGGGGTGAAACGCCACGGATGCTCGGCATTGATGCGGCATTCCACGGCATGCCCTTCGATGCGCACGTCCTCCTGCCGGATCGACAGTGGCTTCCCTTGCGCAATGCGAACTTGCTCTACCACGATGTCGACTCCCGTTACCCATTCCGTCACGGGATGTTCAACCTGCACGCGCGTGTTCATCTCGATGAAAAAGAACTCGCCCGCCTCGAACAGAAACTCGAACGTTCCCGCACCGACATAGCCAATTTCTCGGCAGGCCTGGACGCACTGCTCCCCTAGCTTCGCTATCAGGTCGCGCGGGACGCCAGGTGCGGGGGCCTCTTCGATGATCTTCTGATGGCGCCGTTGCATGGAGCAGTCGCGCTCGCCCAGCCAGATGGCATTGCCGAAAGAGTCGGCAAGCACCTGAATTTCTATATGGCGGGGCTTCTGAAGGAATTGCTCCATGTACACCACATCACTGCCAAATGCTCGGGCCGCTTCCTCGCGCGTCAACGCGATGGCTCCCAGCAATTCGCTCTCTTTGGCCACTACGCGCATCCCCCGGCCCCCTCCACCGGCCGCTGCCTTGATGATCAAAGGAAAGCCTGTTTCACGCGCGAGCTGCAATACTTGCGAAGCATCCTGCGGCAATGCCCCGTCGGAGCCCCGCACACATGGAACCCCTGCGGCCTTCATGGCTTGCTTTGCCACGATCTTGTCTCCCATGCGACGTATTGCGGCGCCCCCGGGCCCAATGAAGACCAGGCCAGCCTGAGCCACCGCTTCGGAGAAATGGGCGCTTTCCGAAAGAAAGCCATACCCTGGGTGGATCGCCTGAGCCCCCGTCAATTGGGCAGCTCGAAGAATCAAGTCGGGGTTCAGATAACTCTGTGCGGCTGGTGCCGGGCCAATGCAGATAGCTTGGTCGGCCAGCTCCACGTGTCGCAAGTTTCGATCCGCGTCGGAGTGCACCGCAACGGTCTTGAGACCGAGCGCCTTGCAAGCGCGGTGTACTCGCAAAGCAATTTCCCCGCGATTGGCGATCAACACCGTGTCAAAGTCAGCCATGCACCGCCTCCTTGATGCTCAGGAGCACAGTTCCAGCGTCAACGGCGGCGCCGTTCTCTACAAAGATCTCGTGGACGATACCCGCAGACTCTGCCTCGACTGCGTGCAAGGTCTTCATCGCCTCCAGGATGCCGACTTGCTGGCCGACCTCAACGGTTTGGCCCACCTCAACCAATGGCGCCTGATCAGGAGATGCTGCCCGGAAGAAAGTGCCGTACATCGCGGCACGTACCAGCGCTGGCTTGACCGTCGCTTGCAGCTCCGCAGATGGGACAGGCAGGGATACGGCCAGACCGTCAGACGCAGGGGCAAATTGCGCACCGCCTTGAGGGCGCTCAAGGCGGATGCGATGACCGCTGGCGCGATACTCCAGCGCCGTGATGTTGCTGCCCGCAACGCTCGCCAAGACTTCATCAACCAATTGATATAGCACGACCCCCCCTCAGGCAAATGGACGGATGGCAATACCCGCTTCGCCTAGTTTCCTGCGCACTGCGGCAGCCATCTCAATGGCACCGGGGCTGTCTCCGTGCACGCAGATGGACCCGATCTCCATTGGCAGCGAAGAGCCATCAATGGTTTCAACTGCTCCGGCCTGCACCATCCGCAGGGCACGTGCAGCTGCTTCTTCCACGTCGTGCAGAACAGCCCCTGGCAGCTTGCGCGAAACCAAGCGCCCGTCTGGTGTGTATGCCCTATCGGCAAATATCTCGGCACAGGTCCTGAGTCCCATTTCCTGCGCGATCCTGGTCGCATGGCCGTTCGGATACGTCAAAAGCACGAGCTTGGAATCGACCGCCGCGATGGCTCGAACAATGGCCCCGGCGACCACCTCGTCGACTTGCGACAGGTTGGCGATGGCGCCATGTGGTTTGACGTAGGTGATGGGATGCCCGACGTAGGTGGAGACCCCCAAGGCGGCCCCAATCTGGTAGGCCATGAACTGCTCAATCTCCGAGGGGGTGCAAGGCAATTCACGTCGGCCAAAGCCCCACAGGTCGGGATACCCGGGGTGCGCACCGACCGCCACGCCCAACTCCTTCGCGCGGGCAAAGGTGCGGGCCATGATGTGAGGATCGCCCGCATGCATACCGCAAGCGACGTTGGCAGAACTCACGACCTTAAGGATCGCATCGTCGTCGCCCATCCTCCAGGCACCAAAGCCTTCGCCCAGATCAGAGTTCAAATCGACGCTTCGCGCCAAGTTGCCGGTTGTCATGGAATCTCCTTGTGTTTTAAGAGCGCCGGCGCAGGAACACCTGCGACCGCCAGCGCATTTGCGAAGCGCGCAAGTTCTTCGTCCAAGGCACGCTTTGCGGCCAGCGCGGCTTGTTGATCGACCAATGTGAAGCGCACTCTCAGCCCTGGTCTGAGTTGTGCCAGCCTCCAGAGGTCTGCTTCGATGACGGTAGCGATCTTGGGATAACCACCACAGGTATTCGCCTCAGCCATCTGGATGATGGGCTGGCCGGACGGAGGCACCTGGATGGTGCCCGGTACGATGCCATGCGATAGCAGCTCCACCTTCGCATCCAGCGCAAGCACCTCACCTTCCAGGCGATAGCCCTGCCGGTTGCAGTCGGGTGTCAATCGAAAGTCCGACTCTGTGAATGCCGCGATGGCTTGCTTGTTGAAACGATGGAGCTCCGCACCTGCCATGGTGCGAATGGTCACGGTGCCTCGCTTCAGCTCATCGGAGAACGCAATGCGGGTTTGCGGAGCGATACCCCGGCTAGGCAGGCTGGCTGCTCCAACCAGGCCCCCGTGCAGTGAGGAAAGCCGATCACCTTTCAGCAAACCGCGCCCCTCAAAACCACCGAACCCGCTCTTGAGATCAGTCGAGCGAGAGCCCAACACACAAGGCACATCGATACCGCCAGACATCGCCAGGTACACACGCCCTCCATCAGGTGGCGGCTCGATGGTCAGGATATCGCCTGCATCCGCATGGGCCGTCCACCAGCTGGGCCAGCTGCGGCCTCGCACTGCGACTGTCGTCGAAGCGCCTGCCGAAGCGAAATTGGCAGCCTCCAGAAACCGTAGACGGAACGGAAAGATGCTGATCTCGATCCCGGCGGCGTCAGCGGGGTTGCCCAACATCGAGTTGGCAAGTATCAGTGCAGGGACATCCATCGCACCGCTGCTGCTCACGCCGATGCCCACATGGTCTGGCCGGCCCAGATCCTGTACGAGGTTCAGGGCTCCATTGCTCAGGATCTCAATCGTCACACTGCCTCCGCGTCAATGAAGCGAACACGGTCGCCAGGAGAGAGCAAGCAAGGCTTTGGCCGCAAGGGATCGAACAGCGCCAGGTCGGTACTGCCCAGCACATGCCAGCCTGAAGGCATGTCCATCGGAATGATGCCTGTCTGGGCACCGCCGATTGCAACCGCTCCCTTGGGGACTCGCGGGCGCGGCGTGGCATGCCTGGGCATGGCCAACGCATCCGGCAGGCCAACGAGGTATGGGAATCCAGGCACCGAGCCGATACAAGCGACACAGTAGTCCACGGAGGTGTGCAGCCGCACGACCTCCGCCACGCCCAGCCCCGCGTGCGCCGCCAGTCCTTCCAGTTCAGAGCCGCTCGTGCGGTCATACCGCACCGGCACCTCGACAAGCTGTCCTGCCATGCTTCGCGCATGCGAACTGGCCCAGGCAGCATCGAGAGCGTCGCCAAGCGCCTTCGTTGCGATCTGGTCTGAGTCGAACATCACCAGAAGGTTGTTAACGCCCAGCACCAGGCTGCGTACACCGTGCACTTGGACAAGGTCACCGCCGGGGGCGCTGAGTGCCCATAAACGCTCCTGCTTTGTCAGGTCGAACGGTCCATCGGACACGTCCATCATGAGCGCAGAGGCGCCGCACAAGTGATAGCGAGGTTGCATGGCATCCACTCGTGGCGTGGCACTCACTCGGCCTTGATCCCGGCATCCTGGATTACCTTTTTCCACTTCAGGCCCTCGGCATTGAAGATCGCTGGCACACGCGACGGCTGACCACCGGCTATTTCGATGTCGAGCTCGGCCAGTTTGTCCTTGATGGATTTATCCTCCAGCACGCTGTTGATGGACTGGTTCAACTTCTCCACGACATCACGCGGGGTTCCAGCGGGCGCCACAAGCGCGTACCACAGATAGATCTCGAAATCCTTCATGCCCGGGACGTCAGCGACAGGCGGTAACTCGGGGTATCGCGTTGACCGGGTCGGCGAGGTGATGGCCAGCGCCCGCAATTTTCCCGCCTTGACGAGCGGCATGGCCTCAGACACCAGTGCGATCATGACCTGGATATTGCCCGCCATCAGGTCCTGCAATGCCGGCGCACCACCCTTGTAGGCAATGTGTGCAGCATCAACGCCGGCAGCGCGTTTGTACAGCTCCATCGCCAGATGGCTGGGCGCCCCGCTTCCCGCAGATCCGTAGCTGATCTTCCCAGGATTGGCCTTCAGATAGACCGTCAGCTCTTCCAGGCTCTTGACCGGCAACTGGGGGTTCACAACCACCACGCTTGCGATCTTGGCAACCGGCAGCAAAGGGGTGAAGTCCTTTGCGGGATCGTACTGAAGCTTGGCGTACAGCGATGGGTTGATGGCCAGGCCGATGGTGGTGGCCAGCATCACGGTGTAGCCGTCTGCCGGCGATTTGGCGACTGCCGTGGCGCCGACCTGCTCACTGGCACCAGCCTTGTTCTCGACGATGACAGGTTGCTGGAGACGATGCGACAAGCGCTCTCCCACCAGACGGGCCATGACGTCGGTGGAACCGCCTGGCTGGTAGGGCACAACGATCCGAATGGGTTTGCTCGGAAATTCAGCTGCGAAGCCGAGAGAAGTGACAGCCATCAGTGCGATGGCCGACGCGCGACGAAGAGTCGAAATCATTGGGTCTCCTGTATTTTTGCATCACGCCAGGAATATCGCGGGCAGGCCGAGAGGCGTCCATTCCGAAGTGCGGATACCGCTGATACGATTTCTGTATCAGCACCAACCGCGTGCAGGCCCGCGACAATCCACTTGCACCAGCCAGGTGCGAGCACCTGGAGTCATTGGGCCGGGATGTTCAGTTCCTTGATCAGCTTCGAGTAAGCAGCAGATTCAGCTCGGATGAATGAGGCGAACTCGGCCGCCGTTCCCCCTGCTGGGCTCAGGCTGATATCGCTGATCTGCCGCTGCGTGTCCGGCGTCGCGAGGATCTTCTGCGTCGCTGCATTCAATTTGCTGATCACCGATGGAGGCGTGCGTGCGGGGGCAAGCAGGCCCATCCAATACACCGCCTTGTATCCGCTGACCCCTGCTTCGGCAACGGTTGGGATTTCAGGCAGGGACTGCAGCCTCTTCTCACTGGTCACCGCCAAGGCCTTCAGCTTGCCGCTTTTGACATACGGAACTGCCGTGGGTGCCGTCTCGAACATCAGGTCGATATGCCCGCCCACCAGATCAGCCAGCGCAGGAGCGCCGCCTTTGTACGCGACGTTCACCATATCAGTACCTGTGGCCGCCATGAAAACGCGTGCAGACAAATCCTGCGGATTGCCTGAGCCGGAAGTTCCGAAGCTCAGCTTTCCGGGATTGGCCTTGAGGTGGCTGATCAGCTCCGCCACGGACTTCGCCTTCACCCTGTCTGGATTGACGATGAGTACATTGGGCTGGTCGGCAACGCGGATGATTGGCGCGAGGTCATTGAGCGGATCGAATGGCAGCTTCAGGAAGAGGTGCGCATTCGTCGCAATGCTGAACGGGGCCATGACGAGCGTGTATCCGTCAGGAGCGGATTTGGCGACATGGTCCATACCGATGTTGCCACTCGCACCAGGTCTGTTGTCTACGATGACCGCTTGCTTCAGCTCGTCCGAAAGCTTCTGTCCGATGATGCGCGCAACCATGTCGATGCTTCCCCCTGGAGGAAATGGCACGACGATGCGCAGCGGTTTGGTGGGATACGGATCCACGGTCTGTGCAGCCGCGGAAATCAACGCCATGGCAGTGACAACGCCGAGGGTGAGGTTGCGAATGTAGGTCTTCATGGTGCAGGTGCAATGGTGAGGTAGAAGGTCTGCGAATTCGTCGGATGGGCTACGCCTGCCAGCGGCGTAGATGCCATGCCGTGCGGGATTGGAAGCTGCGGGCCACCTGGAGCACGCGTTCATCGGCGTTGGTCGGTCCACCGATCTGCAATCCAATGGGCAACCCGTTGTCGTCTTCGCCCATTTGCACGGAAATACCGCACAGGTCCAAGAGATTCCCGATGCGGGCATACCTCACGGGGGGCTTGCTGTGGTCTGCTGTGGACAGGGGTCTGGCAGTCCATTGGGTTGTCGGTGTCAGGAACACATCCAGATCACCCATTGACTCATTGAAAGCCCGCTTCAATGCCTCGCGCCGTCTGCCCGCCTGAACGTACTGGGCGCCACCGATCCGAGCACCGGCAAGTATGCGCGGACGTACCGAAGGATCCATCTTCAAAGACTCGTCGGCGGCCAAGTGACCCCAACTGGCGGCAGCCTCGGACAGCATGATGGTGCTCTGGACGTCTGCCATGTCGTCAAAGCTCGCCGGCAGGCTGAGCATCCTCAGGTGTGCTCCATGCTCCCGGAAGAGCTCCACCGCACTTTGATAGGAACGCAGGATCTCAGGCTGCAGCCCCTCCAAATTCTCCTCGCCAAGCACTCCCACCCGCAGGCCGCCGAGGCTTGGCTGCTGGCCGCTGAGCCTCTCCGCCGGTGGATAGGACCTCTCGTCGTCCGTCAGGACTGCGAATGCGAGCGCGGCATCCTCAGCCGTCTTGGAAAGCAGGCCAACGCTATCAAACGTGGTGCTCAGCGGCACCACGCCGTCTCCCCGAAGACGGCCAATGGTGGGTTTAAGACCGGTGATGCCACACAGAGCGGCCGGAACCCGCACCGATGCACCAGTATCGGTGCCGACGGCCAACGGCACCATGCCAGAGGCGACGGCCACAGCAGATCCGCTGCTCGATCCGCCAGGGCTGAGGTGCTCCGTGCGCCCCCATGGGTTGCGAGGAGCGCCCATGTACGCATTCGCCCCCCAGGCGCCCAATGCGAACTCCACCATGTGGGTCTTCCCGACAATCACGGCGCCGCCGGCCAGCAGGCGCCGCGTAATCCAGGCGTCCTGCTCCGCTAGGCGTGCCGCCAGGAGGGGCGAGCCATTCATGCTGGGCCGCCCGCGCATGTCGATGTTGTCCTTCAGGGCGACTGGTACGCCATGCAAAGGCCCAAGCCAGTGGCCAGCCTGCAGAAGTCTGTCCGCCGCATGGGCCGCCTGGAGCGCTTCTTCGGCATAGACAGCGACAAAGGCGTGCAGCTGTTCATTCAACGCCCCGATGCGGGTCAACGCGTATTCGGTGAGGTCCACGGAACTGCACAAGCGCTTGCGCAGCATTTCGGACAACGACAGAAGGCTGGGGAAGCCGCCAGCCAGTAGCTGCTCCACCCGGTTCATGCCTTCGACTCCATCATCTTGGCGATCACCACCGAAGTGCCGACGATGTCCGGATACTTCTCTCCCTTATCAAGGCGCTGGAGGGTCTGCTTTTCGTCGCTCATCATCTTCAGTGCACGGCGGGCACTGCTCTCGATGTCCGAAGCAGGCAGCACCAAGACGCCGTTCTCGTCGGCAAGGATGGCATCCCCTGGGCGCACCGCCACCGAGCCACAGGTCACGGGTACGCAGAACTCACCTCCCAGCCCCAAGGTCTTGACGGTCACGGCAGACGTTCCTTTGGACCAGACCGGTACTCCATACTGCCGCAGCTCTCCCAGATCCGTGACCAAGCCATCCACGATGATGCCGGCTACGCCAGCCTTCTTCGCCGCATAGGCAACTGCGCCGCCCATGGTCGCGATGGTTTCGTCCCCGCAACGATCAAAAACCAGAATGTCGCCCGGCCGGGCCTGTCCCACTGCGTAGTGGACCATGGAACCATCCATCCCCGGGATGCGAACGGTGACCGCCGTGCCTGCAATGCGACGGTCTTGGAAATGCGCGCGAATCGCAGGTGACATGAAGCCCGTGTGGCGAAAGTGGCCGATAACGGCGGGTTCCGCCGAAACGAGCAGCTCGATCAACGCTGGGGCCACTTGGTCTGGGAGAGGATTCAGGATGAACATTTGAATTACATGAGTGCTGTTGAGATGTGATGCACTCTAGGTACTTCCCCCGTCACGGAATAGTCACGAATTCGGACCCCTGGCTATAAACTTTCCTGATGCTGCACATCACGCTCAGACAACTGGAAGCCTTCTACTGGGCCGCAACGCTCGGCACGGTTGCCGCAGCGGCAAAGCACCTGTTTGTGAGCCAACCAGCAATCACAGCCCGGGTAAAAGAGCTCGAGGAAGTTCTTGAACTGGGACTTCTCACCCGCAGCCAACAGGGTGTGGAGCTCACGCCCGCAGGACGCGATCTGTTGCAGCATGCCCAACGCATGCTGCAGCTTGGGGCGGAAATGGAAATGGCAGGCACGCAGGACATCCCCCCACTGGATGGTGTTCTGCGAATGGGTGCGGACGAATCGTCAGCGACCGCAGGCATGTCCGAACTGCTGCAGGCACTGCGCGCCAGGTACCCTTCCCTGCGGGTTGATCTGACGATTGATCGCAGCAAGGTACTCAACGAGAAGTTGAACCGGCGGGAGCTGGACATCGCCCTGCAAACCACGCCTGCACTGCGGCCTCACGTGATCGACAGCTTCTTGGGCGAAGTTCAGGTGGCGTGGATTGCCAGCATTGAGATGGAACGACCGGACACGCCATTCACGCCCCGTGACGCGGAGAATGTCCCGCTGATCATCACCCCGCAGCCATCCATCTTGCATCATGTCGCGCGCAACTGGCTTGCGCAATCAGGTACCGACCTGCACCGCCTCAACACGTGCAACTCGCTTGCGATGATCATGAAAACGGTGCTGGAAGGACATGCCATGGCAGCCATGCCGATTCCCCTTGTCGCAGAACCGCTGAGACAAGGCCGGCTGAAGCTGGTGGATGCCGTTCCACCACTTCCGTCCATTTCTTACTATGTTTCGTTCCTGGCTGAGAGACGCACGGCCGGCGTAGAGACAATTGTCGAAATGGCCCGTAGTGTGCTCAAGGAAGTCAGCTTTTTCACTCCACCCGAAGAGCCCGATGCGCCTTCACCTAGCGCATGAATGCATCCTTGAGAAGCACGTGGGTGTCACCCAGGAATTGGGCGCGTCCTACTGGATTTGAGTGTGTGCGAGGGAAGTTCCGCGAACTGCCGCTTGTAGTCTGCGGAGAATTGCCCCAAATGCCAGAAGCCCCACAATGCCGCTACATCCTGTACGCCAAGGCGCAGATCCAGCTCTGACCGGAGTTGGCGCCGCACACCATTCAAGCGCAATACCCGCAGGTACCGCGCAGGGCTCATGCCCAAGACTTCCTGAAAGCAATAGTTGAGTTTTCGGTGGCTGGCACCGACATGGCGGCACACCTCCAGCAGTGAGGGCGGACTGTCAGGTCTGTCCAGCATCATTTCCCGCGCTCGATTGACGACGCGGCGGCGCGAGGCGATCGATTTCAAATGCGACGTGTCCGTTTCCCACGGCAACGCATCCAGAAAGGCCAGCAGCATGTCGTCGCGGATCCGCTCCAGGACAGATTCATCACTATTACCATGTCGGAGGCTGGACTCTGCATCGCGCAGGGCACCGTTGAGGCGAGTGCGCAAGCCATCGGCAACGCAGTTGCCCACACCCACTACGACCTGCTGGCTCAGCCACGAAGCCAAGGGGCGATCAAAGATGCGCAGCGATACGTCGTTGACATAGTCACAGTCCACGGACAATGCGCCGATCTGAGAAGCGGTGGTGTTGCACAGATCCAGGTCATCGCCGCGCCCGACCAGTAGCGCGTTCGAATCGAGGCGCTGACCGTTGCATATGGCCTCGCTGCCGGACTGCAGCACCAATGCGAACCCATACATATCGCGGCCTATTTCGCCACGCTGGCGCACCGATCGGTTCATGGTTTCCTTGACCATGTAGGCACCAGGCAGGTGAATCTGTTCCACACGGCCATGGAAGGCGCCTTCCGACAACTGTTCGTACTGCAAAGCCCACTCCGGCAGCGAACCCGCATGCTCTTCGACATCCGCCGTGTCGGCACAGCAATGCCACGCAGCGGGCGACAGTCTTTCATCGGGAACAGAACAGTTTTCGAAAGGGGTACTTGCCACAATGGCCTCCTGAACAGGATTGCCTGATCACAGGCACTGCCGCCTGGAATATCAGGGAAGGTGTGGCAAGAACCACCTCGCGCAAACCCTAATCCCCGGCGGCAACAACCGCGTGCCGAGACAGGCGGAAAGTGCCGTGAACCAATGCACAGGCCGTGCCAGCCGGGCCCCGCCCTGTCCACGTACTCGGCAAGATTGCAGGAATTCGATAGCGCCAGCACAGGGGCCGCACCTATCGTCGAGGACCCAGCGGTACCCATCGCGGCGGTCCGCCAGGCTTTGCCTCCGCTTCCTACTTTCCATTCGCCGTGCACATCCCCTTTTTTTCCCGCTCCCGCACCGTACGCGAGCCCTCCACGGCCCTCGATCCCGCAGGCGCGCCCGGCCCACTGCTCGGTGGCCAACTGGAGCGGGCGCTGGGACGCACCGTGGCGCTCCTGCAGTACACCGCGGACAGCCACGATGCCCTGGACGACGTGTTCACCGAAATAGACAGCCGCTCCCGGACGGTGATCGAGGAACTCGAGGCGATGCGCACCACGATGGAGCAGTCCCTGCAAGCTGCGCAGGAAAAGACACTGGCCAGCACCGAGCGCCTCTCCGCGCTCTCGCACCAGACCATTGACTCGCTCACGCAGCTGTCAGCCGATCTGGACAAGCGCATGGAGCGCATTGGTGCTGTCATGGAAACCATAGAGCGCTCAAGTAGCGAGCTGTCCTTGCTGGCCATCAACAGCGGCATACAAGCGGCACACGGTGGCGAGGCGGGCCAGGCCTTCGGTGTGCTTGCCACCCGCATGCGCAACCTGGCAGAGCGATCCTCGCTTGACGCCCGGCAGGTGGCCCAGTTGCTCGATTTTTCTCCGTTTCGCGCCAGCTTCGCACAGTTCAACACCACGCTGGCGCACAGCATCGGCGATGCCGACCAGCGCATCTCCAGCGCACTCTATTCCGTGTCTACCAGCCAGAGCGACATGGCGCTGCGCATGGACGAAATCGAGGCGCATACGCGCGCAATACCCGACATGCTGGCCAATGCGCGCGACGCCATCGAGCGAGGCCGCCGTGTGCTGGAGATTGCCGGCGAAGGCTGCACGCAGATGCAAGAGGCCTGCCACGGCCCCTGTGCGCTGGCAGCCGCGGCGCAGCGCATCGGGGCCCCCACAGGAAGCAGCGTCTCCGTGCTCGATTCCGTGCGGGGCAGGGGCGTGCTGCGGGTCGCCATAGAGCCGCGTGCCTGGGGCATGAGCTTTCGCGCCCGGGGTGCATCCCAGCCACGGGGCCTGGACGTCGACCTGGCACACGCATTCGCCCGGAGGCTGGGGGTGGCCGTGGAGTTCGTGGAACGCCCGTGGCTCGAATGCCCCTGGCTGCTCATGGCCGGCGCGCCCGCGGGCGCTGCAGCAGACGTCATGTGGAGCGCCCTGGTGCCCGCCCCCATCTTTCATCGCGTGGCGTTTTCCGAGCCCTATGTGCACTTTCGCTATGTGCTGGTTCGCAGGCAAGGCGAGGCGCGCTTCACCGACATCGGCTCGCTGGCCGGGTACACGCTGGGCGCCATGCCGGACCCGGCCGTGCCCGATCTCCTGCATGCCCATGGTGTCCACTGGGGCCGCGACAAGCCGCAGGCCGATGCCCACCGGCTGAAGAACCTGCTGGTCTTTCCATCCCTCACCGAAGTGTTCGATGCGCTGTGCGCGGGCCGGGTGGATGCCCTGCTGCTGGAGCAGACCATGGCCGGCTGGGTCTGCGCAGCACCCGACAGCCCCTGGTCGGGCCGGCTGCAGGTGCAGGCGGCTGCGCCAACCGACCCGGTGTTCCACTACACGGTGGGGGTCTGCGGTGACCCCGGCGCCGACACCATGCGCGAGGAACTCAATGCGTTCATCCGCGACCTTCACGGCGCACCCGACTACGGCCGGCTCCTGAAGCGCTGGCACATCGCGCCGGCGCACGGGCAGGCCGCCCTTCAGTAACCCACCGCCTGGCCATCGCGGCGGCCATCGGAAGCAGCGACGTAGTAGCCCTGCGCACGTTGAACGATCTGGGCCGCGCCAAAGTCAAGGTGCCCCGTGGGAAGCGCCTGCACGGCATGCCCCCGCTCCCGCAGGCCTTGTGCGACCGCCTCCGGCATGTGGGTCTCCAGCTTCACGGTATGGTCCACCGGCGAGACCATGAAGCGCGGCGCATCGTTCATCGCCTGGGGCACCTGCCCGAAGTCGGCCAGGCGCGACAGCATCTGCACGTGCCCCTGGGCCTGCATGAATCCCCCCATCACCCCGAACGCCATCAATGGTTCACCCGCGGAGTCGGTGACAAAGCCCGGGATGATGGTGTGCAGAGGGCGCTTGCCTGGCGCCACCTGGTTGGGGTGGCCCGGCTCCAGGCTGAAGTTCCACCCCCGGTTGTGCAGTGCTATCCCGGTTCCCGGAACCACCACCCCCGATCCGAAGGCATAGTAGTTGGACTGGATCAGCGAGACCATCATGCCATCGGCATCTGCCGCAGCGAGATAGACGGTACCCCCGGACCTGGGCGCACCGGGTGCTGGCGCCTGGGCACGGTGCGGGTCGATCAAGCGTGCGCGCCGTGCAAGATAGTCCGGGTCCAGCAACTCCTCGGTGGTGCACCTCATATGCCCAGGGTCGGCCACATGCGCATGCAGATCTGCGAAGGCGAGCTTCATTGCCTCGATCTGCAGGTGAGCCGCGCCTGCGGTATCCAGTCCGGCCGCGCGCATGTCGAAATGCTCAAGAATTCCCAACGCCATGAGTGCGGCAATACCCTGCCCGTTGGGTGGAATCTCATGCAAGGTGAGCCCACGGTAGCGCTGTGCCACAGGTGTCACCCACTGCGGCTGCTGGGCAGCCAGGTCTGCCTCGGTCAGTGCACCGCCCGTTGCGCGTGCATGGGCGGCAATGCGCTCGGCCAAGGCCCCGCGATAGAAGGACTCGCCGCCCGTGGCTGCGATGTCGGCCAGTGTCCTGGCCTGGTCGGGAAAGCGCCACCATTCGCCAGCCACCGGTGCGCGCCCTTCGCGCAGGAAGGCCGCGTCAAAGCCCGGCTGGCCACGCACCAGACTGGCCAGCATAGGCCAGACCGAGGCGATGAAAGGCGACACCGCGAATCCGTTGTCCGCATAGTCGATGGCGCTCTCGAAAAGGCGCTCGAATGGCAAGCGACCAAAACGCTCCGACAGGGCGCGCCAGCCAGACACCTGGCCTGGCACGGTGACCGCATCCCAACCGTTGCGCGGCATCTGCGAAAGGCCTGCAAACCGCTGTGGGCTCCACGCGGCGGGCGCAGCGCCCGTCGCGTTCAAGCCGTGCAGCCTCCCCTGGTCCCACACCATCGCATAGAGATCACCGCCAATGCCATTCATGATCGGCTCCACCACTGTGAGCGTGATGGCGGCGGCCAAGGCCGCGTCCACGGCGTTGCCACCTGCCTGCAGCACACGCAGCCCGGCCTGGGCCGCCAGGGGCTGCGTGGTGGTCACGGTGTTGCGCGCAAGGGTCGGCGTGCGGTGCGAGGGATAGGGCGATGTCCAGTTCATGGCGATGGCAAGGGATGGCGCAGACGGTGCGGAAACCAAGCGTAGCCCCGCATAAAAGCCGCCGCAAGCGTGCAGGCGGGGGTTCTGCGCACATGCAACAGGCGCAACCACATTTGCAGGATTTCGATAACGGTGCGTTCTTCGCAGGGATAACCTGGGCTCCGGCTAAGCGGCCATGCAGCTTGCAGCCCCACCCCTACAGCGAAGGACAGCGCCATGCCCGATCCCACTTCCCTCCCCTGCCTGCGCCGCAGCCTGGTCATCGCCCTGGCTGCGGCATGTGCCGTGCCGGCCGCCTGGGCGCAGTCGGCGGATGCGCCCGCCCGCATCGTCGTCGGCTTCCCCGCGGGCGGCTCGGCCGACGCTGTTGCGCGCCTGCTCACCGAAAAGCTTTCGGCCCAGCTGGGCCGCCCCGTGATCGTGGACAACCGGCCCGGCGCAGGCGGGCGGATCGCCGCAGCCGCGCTCAAGTCCGCTCCGGGCGACGGGAGCGTGGTGATGCTGGCGCCCGAGGCGCTCACGGTCACCAATCCCCTGGTCTTTCGCAAGCTCGCGTACACGGTGTCCGATCTCGCTCCCATCTCCATGGTGGCGGAGTTTCCGTATGTCCTGGCGGCCGGCAGTGTCGCTGGCGCCAAGACCTTGCCAGACTTCGTGAAGTGGGCGCGCCAGTCGCCGGAGCGCGCCAGCTTCGGCTCGCCTGCGGCAGGCAGCCCCCTGCACTTCTTCGGCTTGTTGGTGGGCCAGGTCACGCAGTTGCCGATGGTGCACGTGCCCTTCCAGGGCGGTGCACCCCTGGTCACCGCCATGGCGGGCGGCCATGTTCCAGCAGGCATCAACACCCTAGGCGACATGCTGGAGATGCACCGCAACGGCAAGGTGCAGGTGCTGGCAGTGTCGGGCCGCGAGCGCGCACCGCTTCTCCCGGATGTGCCTACCTTTGCGGAGAGCGGCTATCCGGGAACCCAGGTGAAAGGCTGGTACGGCCTGTATGCACCGGCCGCCACGTCGCCTGCAGCCATTGCGCAGTGGAACACCGCGCTGCGCAAGGTGCTGGCTGAGCGTGATGTGTATGCGCGGTTGATGGCCATTGGCCTGCAGCCCAAACCAAGCTCCCCTGCAGAACTGCGCACGGCCCAGGAAGCCGGCGCTGCGGTATGGGCTCCCATCGTCAAGGCATCCGGCTTCTACCTGGACTGACAGGCCAGGCATTCGACCCCATCCATGGCCATCGCCCGCAATCGGCGATGGCTTTTTTTATGGCTGCGCCAGTGTGGTCTGCACTGTGCGCCTGGCCGCATTCCTCCCTGACGTCCTGATGGCCTGACTGAGGTGCTTGCCGGATCCATGCGAGCCCCTTTTACCGAGGCAGTGCAATCGTGATTGCGGGTCGCCGCAATCCCAATCCATGCACCAGGCCAGGGCAGGCATAGGGCTGCACCGCACCGAACTGAGCCCATCTCACGCGCTGGATTGCGCGTACGCGCACCAGCGCAGGGCGGCGGCGTTGGCGCTGAGCGGAAGCACCCGCACAAACCCTTAGCGCGCTCTATCCCGTTTGGTAGGTGATGCCGCGGCACCAGATCCCTAACCTCAAACCCCAGATCAACGCTTTCATCCACCCCTGAACAAAGAGACGACTTCCATGCACATCGCATCCCTGACCCTGCGCAAATACCTGGTGTCGGCCAGCGCCCTGAGCCTGGCCTGTGCGGCACACGCCGTCGAGAACGGCGCGCCGATCACCCCCATCGGTGTATTCGAATTCGGCGCCGGCATGCTGCCTCCGCCCTCCGACGTGGCCACCGTGGGCGTACGAGCAGCCCAGTACAGCGCCACACGGCTGAAGGACACCAACGGCAACGCATCCCCCGTGGGCATCAAGATCCGCGCTAGCAGCGTCGGTGCCGCCGTGGTGAAGATAACCGACACCCCGCTGCTGGGCGGCACCTACGGCTTCTCCGCTGTCGTGCCCTACCTGGACATGCAGAACCGCCTGACGGTCCCCACGCCCGTCGGACCGCTGGACCTGCGGGGGGAGAACCGCGCGATCGGCGATGTGCAGGTCGCGCCCGTGATCGTCAAGTGGACCCCCTCGCCCGGCGTGTTCATGAACGCGCGGGTGGAACTGCAATTGCCCACCGGCTCCTATGACCGCACCCGGATCATCAACGCCGGCACCAACCACTGGACGGCATCGCCAACCTTTGCATTCACCTACATCACACCGGGCGGGTTCGAGGTGTCGTCCAACATCCAGGTGAATGTGCACGGCAAGAACAAGGACACGCAGTACCGCTCGGGCATGGAGTACCAGCACGACTTCGCCGTGGGCCAGCATGCAGGAGCTTGGACCTTCGGGGTCGGTGGCTATCTGTACAAGCAGCTGACGGATGACAAGGCCAATGGGGCCCGCTTCCAGGATGGCAACCGCTCGCGTGTGGTGGCACTGGGCCCCACCGTCAGCTTCTTCGAACTGGGTTCGGACTGGCCACTTGTCTGGGCCCACGTCTACAAGGAATTTGGCGCCCGCAATCGAACTCAGGGCACGCAGTTCGCCGTGCGCGCGGCCTGGACGTTCTGAATTAAATGGTCTCAAGACCTGTAGGAACCGGACAGATGCGCAGCTGCGGACGACAGCACCAAGCGGACGAGATCCGATTGGCGATGCTGGCCAGTTTTGGCTTGGATCTGCTTGAGTTGCACGCGCGCTGTCCCCACGGACACCCCGCGATGCACTGCATAGTCCTCCACCGAACTTCCAGTTGCCAACGCAGCAAGCAGCCGTGCTTCCGTGGGTGTCAACCCGAACAGGTTCTCGAGCGCGCCGGACGGGAGGTCCAGCGCTTGGTCTGCGGACGAGATGACCAACACCAGCGTGCCCGGACCGTTCGACGCCTGGACGGCCACATGCAAGGCCCCTGCCCCCTGCCCCATACGGATGTAGCCCGCTTCCTGCCCAGGCGCGTTTCTCACGTCCGAAAGCTGGCGCAGCAGCCTGTGGGTTTCTTCAGCACTGCGTCCATGCAGGGATTCACCACGCAGTGTGAGTGCCGCGTCGGCGCCCAGCAAGGCCAAAGCATGCCGATTCGACCATTGGACACGCCCTCTTTCGTCGCTCAGCACGATGCCAAAGCGCAGGCAATCCATCAGCTCGCGCAGGCGGTCGTCCCGTTCCAGCGACGCGGTCAGCTGCTCCGTGAGCAGGAAGGCCTGTCCGAGGTGGGGGGCGAGATTGGCCAGGCGATTGATGTGCTGCTCGTCGAATTCCTCGCAGTCCTCCACGGAGCGGTGCAGGGCAAGGCTCAGGTACACGCCACGACCCACGTCCTGCAGCGTGCCCATGAAACGCCCCAGGCCCAACGTGGCCAAGCGCTGCTCCAGCATAGGCCGGGCCTCATCACCAGGGTCAAAAAGCACTTCATCCCCCGCTACGCGGTCCAGTCCGCGCAAGGCGCGATGGAAGTTCAGTCGCGGATTGTCTCCATCAGCCAGCCCACGGGGCTCGGTCGCCAGACCAGCCAGGGTCCGCGAATCACGCGCCGCCCACAGGATGCGGGCGCGACCCTGCTCGAAACGAAACGCCTGTACCACGGCAGAGCATGCGCCCGTGGACAGACACAAGCGGTCCAGCGACTGCGTCCAGCGAGAAGGTTGCGCAGCACCGGCGTAGAGATCCAACAGCAACTCATCGGGCTTGCTCAGAAACGCAGAGGGACTGTTACGCATAGAAAAAATTGTTCAACGCCGTGCGCCATGGATTCGCGCACTAGATCAGTGCGCCTACCGGCCAACGGCCATTGCGAGTCCCAAGCCTAGCGATTGCACCGGCGCCCGCAACGGTGGATTCCCTCGCCCCATCCCATTGACTTCCACACATCCCTTCCATGCACATTGACAAATCTCCGCTCCCCACGCTGATCCTCCACCACCCGCGCATTTGCACCATGTCGGCTGAGCGCCCCTGGGTCGAAGCAATTTCTGTGCACGAAGGCCGCATCGTCGCCATCGGCACGCTGCAGGAGGCCAGGGCTGCACTGCCCGGCGCACGCGTGGTCGACCTGCCTGGCGCCATGGTGGTCCCCGGGCTGCTGGACGTGCACAACCACTTCGTCTGGGCTGGCCGCGCTGAGCTCTACGAAATGTTCGTACCGCCCTTTTTCAGCCTCGACCAGGTGCTTGCGGCCGTGCGCGATGCGGCCGCGGGCAAGGCACCGGGGGAATGGATCGTGGGCGGCATATGGGGCTCGTCCCTGATGGGCCAGCTCGACCAGAAGGCACGCCAACGGCTCGACGAAGCGGCCGGCGGCCGCCCCGTGATGCTGCGCGACGATTCGCACCACAACCGGTTCGTCAGCAGCGCCGCCCTGGAGGCCGCCGGCATACAGGACGGCACGCCGGACCCGACCAACGGCCGGATCGTGCGCGACCCGGCCACCGGCGCGGCCACCGGGCTGCTCCTGGAAGCCGCTTGCAGCCTGGTGGAGATCGCGCTTGCCAAGGCCATGGATGCAACCCCGCATCTGGACGTGGAGGCAGCCGCGCACGCGATCAAAAGGCTGAACGCCTGCGGCGTGACCGGAATGCAGGAAGCCCTCACCACCCGCGCGGTGCTGCGCGCGGTGAAAGCGCTGGAAGACCAGGGGCGCCTGAGTGCCTGGGTCGTGGGCTCCGTCCCCGTGACCGAAGCGCCGCTGGCACCCGGCGAAGCCGGCGAAGAGTTGCTGGCCCTGCGCGAGCAGTTCCGCAGCAGGCACTTCATGCCCGATGCGGGCAAGATCTTCCTGGACGGCGTGCCCACTTCGCGCACCGCCGCCATGCTGGAACCCTACCTGCCCGACGCCGTGCACGGCTGCTGCTTTCGCGGCGGCACCACCCTGACCGTGCCGCAGCTGGCCAAGGTGCTGGCCGACAGTGAGCGCCGGGGAATCCGCGTCAAGATCCACTGCACGGGTGACGCATCGACGCGTGCTGCGCTCGATGCCATCGATGTGCTGCGCAGCTTCAATGGTCCCGGCCTGCGCCACCAGATCGCCCACGCCAGCTTCGTCGATCCGGCAGAGATCCCGCGTTTTGCCGAGCTCGATGTGGTGGCCGATCTGTCGCCCCCGCTGTGGTTTCCCAGCGTGATCATCGAGGCCATCCGCAGCGCGGTGCCCCAACCGCTGGTGGACCGGATCGCGCCGATCCGCTCGCTCATCGACGCCGGCGCGCTGGTCGCCGGGGGATCCGACTGGCCCGTGGTCCCGGACCCCAGTCCCTGGCCGTCCATCCAAGGCATGGTGACGCGCCGTGATCCTACGGGCCGCCTGGACGGCGCCCTGTGTCCCGAAGAAGCGATTGGCGTGGAGCAGGCGCTGCGGGCCTACACCATCAACGCAGCCAAGGCCACCGGCCTGGCGCACCTGACCGGCTCCATCGAAGTGGGCAAGTCTGCCGACCTGGCCATCCTGGACACCCTGCTGTTCGACGTGGACCCGGGCCAGCTGGGTGCCACAGAGGTGCTGCAGACCTGGTTCGAGGGCCGCTGTGTCCATGGAGCGACCGCATGACGGACGACCCGCGCGTTCCCGTCATCGTGCTGACGGGCTTTCTGGGCAGCGGCAAGACCACGCTGCTGCACCAGCTCATGCAGCGTGCCGAATGGCAGGACACCGCCGTCATCGTCAACGAGTTGGGAGCAATGGGCCTGGACCACCTGCTGGTACAGCACGTGGCGCCGAATGTGCAGGTGCTGCCCAACGGCTGCGTGTGCTGCTCGGTCAGCGAGGACCTGGCGCGCACCCTGGCCGATCTGCACGCACGTCGCCAGCAGGGCGCAGTACGGTTCAACCGGGTGGTGGTGGAGACCACGGGCCTGGCGGACCCGATGCCCTTGCTGCACACCCTGGCTACACACGAGGCTCTGGCCGGCCATTTCCGCCTGGAGGGCGTGGCCGTCACCGTGGACGCCTGCAACGGCGCCGCCACGCTGCAGCGGCACGAAGAGGCCCGCCGGCAGGTGGCCATGGCGGACACCTTGCTGCTGACCAAGACCGATCTGGCTGGCGCACGCGACCTTCAACCCCTGACACAGCAGCTCGCGTGCATCAACGCGAGTGCGCCGCTGCGCCGGGTGGTGCGCGGCGAACTGGACTCCGAGCACCTGTTCCACCTGGGTCACGCGTTCCTGGCGCTGAAAGACCGCCTGCACGCCCCCCGGGGCCAGCGCCCTGGCTGGCTGCTGCTGGGCAACCCAGGCCGTGGCGGCGCGCGGCTGTCCGCCCCATCCCGCCAGCATCTGTCCCACGCCAGCGACATCACCACCGAATGCTTCGCCATCGACGAGCCGGTGAAGGGCGCAGCGTTCAGCCACTGGCTCGAACTGCTGGCGGCCCTGCGCGGCGAACAGATGCTGCGCTTCAAGGGCCTGATCCACATCGCCGAAGACCCGGAGCGCCCACGGGTGGTGCATGCCGCCCAGCACCTGATCCATCCGCCCGAGTCGCTGCCGGCCTGGCCCGGCGCGGACCGCCGTTCTCTCCTCGTCTTCATCACCCAAGGCATGGAGCCTGGGCTGATCGCCCGCACGCTGTCGAAATTCACCGGCGCCTTTCCCATTCCCTCGCATCCCTGATTGCCATCCCTGGAGCCTCACCATGAACGACCTGATCACCCCCACCCCCTCTGCCGCACCGCGACGCCGGTTCCTGAAGAAGTCTTTGGCATGGACCGCTGCCAGCAGCATTCCGGGCTTTGCCATCGCGCAGGCCAAGACCCTGCGCATCGGCTACATCACGGCCCTTTCCGGACCGCGCGCGCCCTTCGGCATCGCCGACCAATGGCACCTGGCCAAGCTGCGCGAGCGGCTCAAGAACGGGCTCGACGTCGGTGGACAAAAGGTACCCGTGGAGATCCTGCTGCGCGACAACCAGTCCGACCCGAACCGCTCGGTGCAGGTGGCCAGCGAGCTTGTGCTGCGCGAAAAGGTCGACCTGATGCTGGTGCAGGACGGCGATGCGTCCACCCCGGCGGGCCAGCTGTGCGACGTGCATGGCATTCCCATGGTCAGCACCATGTCGCCCTGGCAGGCCTTCCTGTTCGCGCGCAACGGCAAGATCAGCAAGGGCTTTCCGTTCTCCTTCCATTTCTTCTGGGGTGCGGACGACGTGGTCAAGACCTTCGTCTCGCTGTGGGACAGCGTGAAGACCAACCGTGCGGTGGGAACGCTCTACATCGACAACCCCCCGGGTGCGGCCTTCGCCGACCCGCTGATGGGCATGCCCCCGGCCTTGAGCAAGGCCGGCTACCGCGAGTCCAACGGCGGGTTCTTCAAGGTCGCCACCGACGACTTCAGCAACCAGATCACGGGCTTCAAGAAGGCCGATGCCCACATCGTCTCAGGCTTCATGTACGAAAGCCATTTCGCCACCTTCTGGAAGCAAGCCCAGCAACAGGGCTTCAAGCCGGAGATCTGTACCGTTGCCGGTGCCTTCCTGTTCCCCAGTGCACTCAAGGCACTCGGCGCGGCTGGCAACGGCATGTCCACCGAGGTGTGGTGGTCGCCCAGCTTTCCCTACAAGTCTTCGCTCACCGGGCAATCCGCCGCCGAGTTCGCGGCCGAGTGGGAAAAGGACACCGGCAACCAGTGGACGCAGCCGCTGGGCTATGCCCACGCGCTGTGGGAGGTGGGCCTGCATGCGCTCAAGACCGCGAGCAACCCCTTTGACCGCAAGGCCGTGCGCGATGCCATCCAGAGCACCACGCTGGAAACGCTGGTGGGCCGCGTGGACTTCAAGGGCAGCCCGATCAAGAGCGTGGCCAAAACCGCACTGGCGGGAGGCCAGTGGCGCCGCGCCGCGGCGGGCGCCAAGTCGCCCTACGAACTGACGGTGGTCAACAACGCACTGGCCCCCGGCCTGCCGCTGGGCGGCCGGCTCGAGTTGCTGTCGCAACTCTCCTGAGGGAATACCAAGTGACACTCCAAGTCAGAGGCCTGTGCAAGGCCTATGGCCAGGTGGTGGTGGCCGACGCGATCGATATCGATCTGTCGGTGGGCCAGTGCCTGGGCGTGATCGGCCCCAACGGGGCCGGCAAAAGCTCCCTGTTCCATCTGCTCACGGGCACCGTGGGCGCCGACGGAGGGCACATCGCGCTCGACGGCAAGGTGATCTCCGGCCTGCCCGCCCACCAGCGCGCGCGCCTGGGTGTGGCGCGTGCCTTCCAGGTGCCACAGCCGTTCGGCAATCTCACCGTGTTCCACAACGTGCTGGCTGCAGCGACCTTTGCGGGCGGGCTGCGCGGCGATGCGGCCGCGCAGGCGGCCATGGCGGCCCTGCAACGCTGCAGCCTGGACAAGATGGCCCAGAAAACGGCCGGGGCACTGCCGCTGCTGGACCGCAAGCGCCTGGAGATGGCCAAGGCGGTGGCCGCGCAACCGCGGCTCCTGCTGCTCGACGAGGTGGCCGGCGGCCTGACCGAGCGCGAGGTGCACCAGATGGTGGAGCTGGTCCATGAACTCAAGCAAAGCTATGCCGTCGTCTGGATCGAGCACATCGCCCAGGCGCTGCGAGCGGTGGCCGACCGCATCATGGTGCTGCACTTCGGGCGCAAGCTGCTGGAGGACCATCCGGCCACGGTCATGGACAGCGCCATCGTGCGCGAGATCTACATGGGGGTGCCTGCCAATGCCGCTGCTTGACATCGATGCGGTGAACGTCTTCTATGGCGACTTCCAGGCGCTGTCAGGCGTCAGCATCTCGCTGAAGGCTGGCGAAGTGCTGGCCCTCATCGGCGCCAACGGCGCGGGCAAGACCACATTGCTGCGCTCCATCACCGGGCTGATGGCACCGCGCCAGGGCCGCATCCGCTTTGACGGTGCCGATGTGGCCGGCATACCTGCCCAGGCACTGGCCCGCCTGGGCATCGCCATGGTGCCGGAAGGCCGCATGCTGTTCCCGTCGCTGACGGTGCAGGAGAACCTGCAGATGGGCACCCTCACCCGCCGCACCGGGCCCTGGACGCTCGGCGCCGTGTACGACACCTTTCCTGTGCTCAAGGACCTGCGCCACCGCAACGCCACCCAGTTGTCGGGCGGGCAGCAGCAGATGGTGGCCATTGGTCGCGCGCTGCTGAGCAACCCGCGCCTGCTGTTGTGCGACGAACTCTCGCTGGGGCTTGCGCCCCTGGTCGTGGAGGACATCTACCGCACCTTCTCGCGCATCCGCAGCGAGGGGCTGTCCATCGTGCTGGTGGAGCAGGACGTGGCCCGCGCCTGCGCCGTCTCCGACCAGATGGCCTGCCTGCTCAAGGGGCAGGTCACGCTGCAGGGGGCCAGCGCTGCGGTCAGCAACGCCCAGGTCACAGCCGCTTACTTCGGGGAATGAATGAACATGGAATGGATTTCGACACTGATCAACGGCCTGCTGCTGGGCGGGCTGTATGCCCTGTTCGGGCTGGGGCTGGCACTGGTCTTCGGCGTGATGCGGGTGGTGAACCTGGCGCACGGGGAGTTCATCGTGCTGGGCGCCTACGCCGGCTTCTTCCTGGTAGGCTGGTTCAGTCAGGTTCCCGTCTGGGCCATGCTGGTGCCGGTGGTGGCCATCGGCTACCTGTTCGGGTGGCTGCTGCAGGCCTGTGTGCTGAACCGCGCCGTGCGAACCGGCAACGTGCTCACGCCCATGGTGCTCACGTTCGGCCTGTCGGTGCTGCTGCGCAACGGCATGGTCGAGCTGTTTGGTGCCGACTCGCGCGCCGTGGACGCTGGCGGCCTGGGCAGCGCCAGCATGGACCTGCTTGGCATCTCCGTGGGGGTGTATCCGGTGCTCATGCTGGCCCTGGCCCTGGCCATGTTCGCCACCCTCCAATGGGTGCTGCAGCGCACCGAGTTCGGCCGCATCGTGCGCGCCACGGCCGATTTTCCCGACATGGTGCGGCTCATGGGCGTCAAGCCCGAACGGGTCTTCTGCCAGGTCATGGGGCTGGCTGCGGCCTTTGCCATGGGCGCGGGCTACCTCTTGGCGCAGCGCACGCTGTTCACCCCCTTCTCGGGGGTCGAGCGCATGCTCATCGCCTTTGAAGTGGTGATCATCGGGGGGCTCGGCTCGTTCTGGGGCGCCATGGCCGGTGGACTGGTGCTGGGCGTGGCGCAGCTCTTCGGGCAGCGCATCGACTCCAACGCCGGCTCGCTGTACGCCCACCTGCTGTTTCTGGCGACCCTGGTGTTCAAGCCCAACGGCCTGGCGGGGGGACGCAAATGAAAAAGCCACTGCTCCTGGTATTGGCGTGGCTGCTGCCATGCACCGTGGTGGCCGCACTGGCACCGCGCTGGCTGGACGCCGGCATGATGCGGCTGGTCAGCGAAGTGCTGCTGGCCATCTGCATGGCCCAGATGTGGAACCTGCTGGCGGGGTACGGCGGTCTGCTGTCCCTCGGGCACCAGCTGTTCATCGGCATCGGGGCCTACGCCCTGTTTGATTTCACGCAACGCTCGGGCCTCTCGCCCTACCTGGTGCTGCCAGTGACGGGTGTGCTCGGGGCACTGGCGGCGATGGTGGTCGCGCCGGCGCTGTTCCGCCTGCGCGATGCGTATTTTTCCATCGGGATCTGGGTGGTGGCCGAGATCGTCACGCTGCTGGTCTCCAAGACACCGGCGCTCGGCGGCAGTGCCGGCCTGACGCTGGACATGTCCATGCTGGAGGACATCGAGCAGTTTGCCCAGGTGAGCTTCTGGCTGGCATGCTCCCTGGGCATCGGCGCCGTCGCAGGCCTGTACCTGCTGATGCAGTCGCGGCTGGGCCTGGCCGTGACCGCCGTGCGCGACAACGAGGTGGCCGCGCGCAGCATCGGCATCGATGTGCAGCGCGTGCGCTTGATCACCTTCGTCATCTCCGGCGCCGTGTGCTCGCTGGCCGGCGCGGTGTACTTCATGGGTGGCATGTTCGTCGTGCCCGGCTCTGCGTTCGACATCAACTGGGTGGTGATGATGCTCTTCGCCACGATGATCGGCGGCATCGGCACGATCGGCGGGCCAGTGGTCGGCGTACTGGTGTGGTTCGGCCTGCGGGAGCTGCTGGCGGTGTCGCTGGGCATTTCCGGCGGCTGGTACCTGATTGCCATGGGTTGCGTGGCCATGGTGGTGAGCCTGCTGGCGCCCCGGGGGCTCGTCGGTCTGTGGCCCGTGGGCGCGGCCAGGCGGGCCGTACCATGAGGCGAACCGCTCTTACAGCCGGGCTCGCGCTGTGCGCGGGCGGCGTCTATGCACAAGCCATCGACAAACCCCCTATCGTGGTGGGCGCCGTGAGCAGCCTCAGCGGTCCCGGAGCGTCCACGACCAGCGTGCAGGCGGCTCGGGCCTACTTCGACACCATCAATGCGGCCGGGGGCGTGCAGGGGCGCCGCATCGAGTACACCGTGATCGACGACCAGATGAACCCCGAGACCGCCCACAAGGGCGCCTCGAGGCTCATTGACGACCCCCGTGTGGTTGCCCTGGCAGGCGGCTCCAGCGTGCTGGAGTGCGGTGTCAACCACGCCCGTTATGCACAAGCCAGGCTGTTCAACCTGCCGGGTGCCGGCGTGGACCCGGCCTGCTTTGCATCGACACACATCGCCCCCATGAATGCGGGCCCCTACGTGTCCACCGCCAATGCGCTAACCTTTGCGCACCGGGTACTGCAGCACCAGCGGATCTGCGTGATCTCCCCGGCGCTGCCAGGCATGACCGAGGCCTTCGAGCAAACCGTCCGGGATTGGTCACGTCGCATGTCGGCGCCTGCGCCGTCGCTGGACATCTACCGCCTCGAAGACCCACTGCCCGACGTAGTGCAACGTGTCAGCGCCCGACAATGCCAGGTCGTGGTCTACACGGGCCCTGAAGGACCATCTCTGGAGTGGATAAAGGCCAGCCACCCTGCCATGACCAAGGTACCGATTGTCCTTCTCACCGCGTCCTACACGTCTCAAACCGCCAAGGCACTGAGTGCCTGGTCAGGCGAAGGCATCTACGCCATGGCGGAGTTCGACCCCTGGTCCAGCAGCTCGATGCAGATCGCGGACTGGAGGCGTCTCCTCGTCTCGCGCCAGATAGAGCCCAGTTCCCTGTCGCAGGGAGGCTACATCGCCGCACGCGCATTGGTGCACGTACTGACGGGCATGGACGGACCAATCACCAGGGCCTCTGTGTCGCAAGCACTGGAACGCATGCCAGCATGGCGCGGCGGCATGATGGACAAACCCTTCCATGTCGGCGCCAATGGCCAGCATGCGCTGAACCGCAGCGCATTGCCAATGCGCCTAGTCGATGGCAAATGGCGCATCGCCCACCATGACTGGATCAGCTATTAACGCTTGATGGCGCGGTGCTCACCCAGGCATGCGCCCTGGGGCAACACTTGCGGCGTTCAATTTGCGCGGGCCGTTGCGGGGGTGCGAGCGCCCCCATCCGCCACGAGCACAGCACCGTTGACGAATGAAGCGTCCTCGCTGGCAAGGAAGGCACAAGCTGCAGCCATCTCCGTCGGCCTCGCCATCCGGCCCAGTGCGATGCGCGCGACCGTGCGCTCCTCGGCCTGCGCCTCTGTGACGCCCCAGGCCTGTGCCATGTCCTGCAGCTCGCGCTCGCTCATGGGCGTGCGTACCCATCCAGGACACAGCGCATTCACACGAACGCCACGGGGCCCGCACGACGTGGCCGCAGACCGTGTGAGCGCGACCACTGCCGCCTTGCTGGCGGCGTAACTCGCCATGCCAGCACCGGCGTTGAAAGCCGCCACGGACGCAACGTTCACCACCGAGCCGCTGTTGCGGGCCAGCATCCCGGGCAACACGGCCCGCATCAGGCGCATGGTTCCCGTGGCATTGACGTCCAGCGTACGTATCCATGCCTCATCGGTAATGCTGGCCGCGTCGTCGTTGAACACCATGCCTGCGGCATTAACCAATGCATCCAGACGCCCATACAACGACAGTACTTGGGCCACCACCGCTTTGACTTGCACGTCATCAGTGACGTCACAGGACAACGCAGTGGCACCCCAATCGTGCGCGACCTGCGTCAGCAAATCCCATTGCAAGCCCACCGCAACGACCTGAGCGCCCTCGGTGCGCAAGCGCTCCACCACAGCGGCGCCAATGCCGCTGGCCGCACCGCTCACCATGACAACCTTGCCCGCAAAGCGGGGCTCCAATATCGGTGTATCCAACACAACAATCTCCTGTTCAGCCCATGGCTTTCTCCCAATGAGCCGGCAGCCTAAAGGCTAGACGAGGGCCGGTGACTGGCTAAAGAACGGGCTCTCCGGCAGGATGGATCCACCATCGACCACGATGGTCTGCCCAGTGATGTAACGCGCTGCGGGGCTGGCCAGGAAGTGCATGGCATGTGCAATGTCCTCAGGCTCACCCAGTGCGCCCACCGGTATGAAGCTGGCGATGCGCGCGGCACGCGCGGGATCGGAAAGCAGCGAGCCACCCTGCTTGGCGATGTAGCCAGGCTCCACGCCGTTGACCGTGATTGCGTCGCCGGCCAGTTCCAGTGCGGCACTGCGAATGAAGCCGTTGACCCCAGCTTTGCTCGCGGCGTAGGGGGCACTGCCTGGCATGGCCACGCGTGGCCCCGTGACGGACGAGGTCACCAGAACCCTACCACCGCCGCGCTTGCCGGCAGCACGCAGATGCGGCAGCGCCGCCTGGGTGAGCCAGAAGCAGGCCTTGAGATTCACCGCCAAGGTCTGGTCCAGCGCGGCATCGTCCACGGACTCCAGCGCACACCAGGGGTTGATGGCGGCGTTGTGCACCACGATGTCGAGCGCACCCCACTGCGCCACGGTGGTTGCGACGGCCGCCTCGGCCTGGGCGCGCTGGCCGATGTCGCATGCCATCGCCTGGGCCTGCAAGCCCTCAGCACGGATACCCTCGGCAATAGCTTCGCCCGCAGGGCCGGTGCGGTTGGCGATCATCACGCAAGCGCCAGCGCGGGCCAAAACCTGGGCGATGGCCGCGCCGATGCCGCGTCCCCCACCGGTCACCAGAGCCACGCGGCCGTCGAGCCTGAAAATATCTGCCGCGCTCATGCCAGCAGTTCCACAACCAGCGCTTCGAAAGCGCTGTTGTGCCGGTCCACGTCCTCCACCGTAGTGCCCGGGCAGCACAGCATCATGTTGTGGAACGGGGTGATGAGTACCCCACGGTTCATGAGGTACAGGTGCAGCAACGCCTCCAGATCGCTGTTGCGGTGCAGCTTCACCTCCGTCGCGTTGTGTGGTTCGTCGGGAGAGAACAGCGTTTCCACCCGTGCTCCGACCCGGGTGGCATGCCAAGGCAGTCCGTGGCGGGCAATGGCGTCGTTCACACCACGGTGCAGACGATCACTCAGTGCCAGCATGCGCTCGAACGCCTCCTCGGTCAGCACTTCCCCGAGCACGGCCCGCATCACCGTCACCGTGAGTGCATTGCCCGCAAGCGTGCCCCCCATACCCGCATGCGCGCTCTGCCGTACGGTAGGGTGCACGGGCGGTAGCACCTGCCAGACACGCTCAGCCATCGCCTGCGACAAGCCGAACGCCGCTGCGGGAATCCCGCCCGCGATGGCCTTGCCCAGGACAAACATGTCCGGCTCCAGCCCCATGGTGCGAGACGCGCCGCCCGGGCCGCTGGAGATGGTGTGGGTTTCATCGATCACGAGCACGGTACCGGTCTCGCGCGTCAGGCGGCGCAGCTCGGCATGGAAGCCTGGCTGGGGCGCGATCATCCCGTAGTTGGTCATGGCCGGTTCGGCCAGCACGCACGCCACATCGCCTTTACGCAGCGCAGCCTCTAGCGCCGCGACGTCATTGAACTCCACGACGACAGACAGATCATCGTGCGGAAAGAAGTTGTGGTGCAGGCCATTGCGCATGTGGAGCGCTCCCTCCCGGAGCTCGACATGGGCTTCTTCCACATTGCCGTGGTAGGCCCCCGAGAAGATGAGCACGCGGGGACGGTTGGTGATCATGCGCGCCAGGCGGATGCAGGCGCGGTTGGCGTCGGTAGCCGAGGTGGTGAGGTTCCAGTAGGGCAGATTGAAGCGACGCTTGAGCTCCTCGCCCACCCACTCGGCATCGCCATTTGGAAGCATCAGAGAGGTGCCCACCAATGCCTGGCGAGTCATTGCCTCAACCACGGCAGGATGTCCATGGCCACACATTCCCCCCGTGTCTCCCAGGCAAAAGTCCACATACTCGTTGCCATCAACGTCTGAAAATCGCACGCCGTAGGAGCGCAACTTCTCTTCAATGTAAACGGGCCATCCCCCAATCCAACGGCGCATCCAGTGCGATGGAGCGCCATAAAGCCAACTGCTTTTCCCTTGGGTATACAACTCTCTCGAGCGGGAATGGGTGGTGGCATATCGCGCTTGCTCTGCCAGCATCAGCTCAGCGATGCGAGTGGCGGAAACGCCGGAAACGGTATCGTTCATGGGGGTCATCAAAAGAGGCATAGAGGTTTGATTGAAGGGCCGCCAGTTCACGCAGTCAGCAACGCGGGGCGCTCGACACCCAGCAAATCCAGCGCATGTCCAAACGACTTCGCGGGTTGCAGCACATCGAAATGCACCACCTGAAGGCCAGCGCGCCGACCACCATGGGCGTTGCGCAGCTGGTCGTCCACAAAGATGCATTCGCTAGCGGAGATACCGAGTGCCTCGGTCACTGCGGCGTAGGCACGCGGATCGGGCTTGAGAATGCCGGTATGGGTCGCATCCACGATTACTTCGAACGCCTGAAGCAAGGGCAGTCGGCTGCGAAAGCCCGCGCCGTAAAACAGATCGAGTTCATTGGAGAGGATGGCCAGCCGCTTTCCAGCAGCCTTGGCAGCCTCAATGGCGGCCACGGCCTCAGGGCGTATCACCGCCTCCACGTCCGCACCGCGCGCGCGCTGGACGAAGGTTTCCATGAGGTTCCACTCCTCGCCAACCAGATGGCCCACTTCACGCGTGCGCGCCATCCAATAGTCACGTTCGCTGATCTTGTCGGCCTGCATGTCCTGCCACAGCGTATCGCTGGCCGGATCGAACGGGCCGCGCCATGTGAGTACGCCGTGGGAAAGACCCAAGGCCGCTTCGGTGAGATCGTGCGTCTCGAAAAGCATGCGGGTGATCACGCCCCCGAAGTCCAAGACCAATGCCGATGCGGTCATGCCGTAGCCTCCACCGGCACTGCATCCAGTACGCCGGGCACCACCAACCCCTCGCGCACCCATGCGTCAAACACCTCCAGAGCAGCCCGCACAAAAGCTTCGTCATTGATGTGCGCTTCCACATGGCGAACCGAAGTGGATGCCGACACGGCCGTACCCACCTCGTCCATGAATGCGGCAAGACCCTCGGGATCGTGCATGGCCTCGCCGGGCCGATCCCACTCCTCGATGCCCCGGTTGGGCAGCAGAAGACATGCGGGGCCGGACGCCAGCGCAAGGCGCTCTCCAATGGTGCGAGCCACGCTGCGGCGCAAGTCATGCTTCGCGCACACCGAGGCCAGCAGACGGTTATGCTCATGTACGGGTCGGTCCGCATAGCCGTCGGGGCAGCACGTCCAGGCCGCGAAATCCACCATGTCTGTGGCGCCCGGGGCAACGATCTGAGGGATGCCCGCGCTGCCAGCTCCCAGCAGGCGGTCTCTGCCGGCGCTCACACAGCTATCGGCCAGATGGTTGACCACTTCCTGCAGGCTGAAGTCCATGACACAGGCAAAGTAGCCGCGCCGCGCCAGGTCTTCGAACGCGCGACCGCCCATGCCGGTGGTGTGGAATACGGCCAGTTCGTAACCCCGTGCTTCCAGTTCGGGCTTAAGGCGCTTCATGTAGGTCAGCGCGCTGGAGCCGAGCGATGTCATGCCCACGACAGGCCGCTGGTCCACTTCGACGGGGCGTGCACGGCATGCGCCGACCACAGCGCCTGCGGCCTGGCCCAGTGCCGACTTGCACAGGCGGTTCAGCCCATACAGGCCGCCGGCCCATAGCTGCATGATGAGGTCCGCAGGGATGCGCTCTGGGGGAATCAGGGGGGAATAGGCGATGGTAGATAGCACAAACTTGGGGCAGCCCAAAGGCAGCGCATTGGCCACGTCCAGTGCGAGATCCGTCCCCATGGTGCCTCCCAGAATCAGCACGCCATCGAAACGCCCTTCGATCTGCCACTGGGTGGCCAGCAGTGAAGCTCCGCGTGCCATGAGCTTCATGGAAGTATTTTCGTCCCCGCTGTCCATCACCTGGCGAAGTGACACTCCGGCAGCCGCAGCCACTTCACTATTGAGGATGTCGGGCGTGAAACTGCCACGGCCCAGCACGCCGACGTCCATCACCAGAGCCGTGCCACCGCAGTGCTCGACCGACCCGCGCAGGAAGGCGATCTCCTCGCTCTTGGTATCCACCGTGCCAATCAGCAGGATGACCGGCGCACGGCCTGCAGGCGCCGGGTTCACGATGCGGCCTCCACCGCGGCGCACGCGGCTTCCAGCACAGTGCACAGATGGTCAACCTCTTCGAGCGAGATCACCAGGGGTGGCGAGAGAATCAGGTTGGGCCCGGATATCCGGACCATCAGGCCGCGCTGGTAGGCCTCCCGGGCCACCCGGGCCGGAATGTCGCTGCTGCGCGGCATGGGCGTGCGCAGCGCCTTGTCCTGCACCATCTCGATGCCCAGCATCAGCCCCACGCCGCGCACATTGCCCACAAAGCTGCAGGTCTGCTCCAGCCTGCGCAAGCGCTCCTGCATCACGGCACCCACGCGGCCGGCATTGCCCGACACATCTAGGGCTTCGATCTGGTCCAGCGTGGCCAATGCAGCGGCTGCAGCCACGGGGTGAGCGCTGTAGGTGTAGCCGTGGCTCACGGCGGCCTGGCCTGTCGCGTCCTCGTCGAACACCTTGGCCACCTTGCTGGAGATTGCAGTCGCACCCAAAGGCACGTAACCCGAGCTGATGCCCTTGGCAAGGCACCACAGGTCGGCGTTGACGCCCCACAGGCGTGTGCCGAACAGATGGCCGGTGCGCCCGAAGCCGGTGACCACCTCGTCAGCGATCAGCAGCACGCCGTACTTGTCGCAGATCCTGCGCACTGCGGGCCAGTAGTTGGCAGGTGGAACGATCACGCCACCGGCTCCCTGAACAGGTTCGGCGATGAAGGCTGCCACGGTATCGGGCCCCTGGAAGACGATCTCGCGCTCCAGCAACTCGGCGCAGATTTCACCGAGTGCGACCGGGTCTTCGGTGTAAGGGTTGCGGTAGAGCCACGGCGTATCGATGTGAAAACAACCGGGCAGCAACGGCTCGTAGGCACGGCGGAAGTTGGTGTTGCCGTTGACGCTCATGCCGCCAAAGTGCACGCCGTGGTAGCCCTGGCGCAGGCTGATGAACTTGAAGCGGTCGGCCTGACCGCGCAGCTTGTGGTACTGCCGCGCAATCTTCAAGGCGCCCTCGACCGCGTCGGAGCCACCGTTGGAGAACAGCACGGCCGAGACATCTTCCGGCTCCATCATCTTGACCAAACGGGCCGAAAGTTCGATGGCGCGCGGGTGCGTGGTGCCGCGGAACACGTTGTAGAAAGGCAGCTCATCGAGTTGGGCGACGATGGCATCGCGCACCGCTCTGGCGCTGTGCCCCAGGTTGCTGCTCCACAGGCCGCCCACGCCGTCGAGCATCTTGTGCCCGTCCACATCCCAGATCCAGCAGCCTTCGCCGCGAGCCACGATGTCTGGTGGGTTCTTCTTCATGGCGGCGGGGTGTGCCATGGGGTGCCAGAGAAAACGGCCGCTGTCTGTTTTGAGTTGTTCAATGGTACTGGTCATGGTGCTTTCTTTCTTCAGAACGGCGTGCCCACCGTGATGGTCTTGATCTCTGTGTAGTGCAGCAGGCCCTCAGCTCCCATCTCTTGACCCAGGCCGCTTTCCTTGTGGCCGCCGAAGGGCAGTTCGGGCTGCGAAACCCCAAAGTGGTTGATGCCGACCATTCCGGCCTCGATGCCCTCCCCCAACTGGTGCGCGGCATGCAGGTCGCGCGTGAAGGCATAAGCCCCCAGCGCATAGGGCAGTACGTTCGCCTCGCCGATGGCGTTTTCCAGCGTGTCGTAGGGCTGGATCACCGCAATCGGACCGAACGGTTCCTGCTGCATCAGGCGGGTGCTGGCAGGCACATCGGCAAACACCGTGGGCTCGAAAAAGAAGCCCGGGCGCTCGACCCTGTGGCCACCGGTGAGGAGGCGCGCGCCCTGGCCGACGGCGTCATCCACAAACCGCTCCATGTCTTCGATACGGCGTGCATGGGAGAGCGGCCCCATCTGAGTGGCGGCATCCATGCCCGCCCCCAGGCGCAAGGCCTTGGCCGCCGCGCTGAAGCGCTCGGAGAAAACACCCAGGTGTGCACGCGGCACGTAAAAGCGGATGGGCGAAGCGCACACCTGGCCGGCATTGCGGTACTTGGCGGCCACTGCCTGCTTGAGCACGAAGTCCATCGCCCCGCTCTCACACATGTCCTCACACACGATGACCGGTGCATGCCCGCCCAGCTCGCCCGTGAAGCGCTTCACATGGGCCGCAGCCTGGACTCCGAGCAGCTTGCCCACGGCCACCGAGCCGGTGACGGACACCTTGGCGATCTCCGGCCGCTCGATGAGGAAAGACGAGACCTGTGCCGGGTCGCCGCACACCAGGTTGATCGCGTCGGCCGGCACGCCGGCATCCAGAAAGCACTGCACCAGCAGCATGCAGCTGCCCGGGGTTTCCTCCGCCGGCTTGATGACCACACTGCAGCCTGCGGCGAGGGCGCTGCCCAGCTTCCGGCTGGGCAGGTTGACGGGGAAGTTCCAGGCGGTGAAGGCCGCCACCGGGCCAACGGGCACCCGCGTGACGGTGTGCGACAGAATGCCCTCCACCCGGGGCGCCACCGCCCGGCCATACAGGCGCTTTGCCTCCTCTGCCTGGAAGTCGATGATGTCCGCCGACAGCGTGACTTCGCGCCGAGCCTCGCTCAGCGGCTTGCCCTGCTCCAGGGTGAGCACGGTGGCTACCGCATCAACCCGCTGGCGCAGCAGGCCGGCAGCGCGGCGCAGGATCACATAGCGGTCGTGCGGACGCACCCGGCGCCAGGCCAGATAGCCGCGTTGAGCCGATTCGGCAGCGGCCGCCAGTTCAGCCGTGCCAGCCAGAGGCAGCAGCCCGAGCTCCATGGCGGTGGCCGGGTTGATGACTGGTCGATAGCCACAGCTGGTGCGGTCAATCCATTGGCCAGCCACGTGCAAGGCAAGTGAAGGGTAAGAGAGTGTCATGGAGTCCAGAGGTCAAAGTCGGCGGCGCTTCAGAGCGCTTCACGATCACTGGACGATAGGTTTTGCAGCTCAAAAGGCGTGATCGAATTTCAGCAAATCAAACCAAGGGTTTACCCTTAATTTGCATATATCCGGCAGGAAACTTCTGAGAGGCTCGGCCTTGATCCGCTCGCAGAGATCACCTGCGCCAGCTAAGCGCGTCGGATTGCCGGGTTGAGGCAACACCATAGATTGGCATAGGGGGTTAGTGGGTCACCTCTCCGTGGAAATCAACCACGAGCGCAAAGGACGCTATGGCTACAGCCGGATCACGGCCGCTATGCAATTCGGTGACGGAACCTATCAACCACAAGTGCGTGCAGCGTCTGACGCGGAAAATGGGAATGCACGCATTGATTCGGGCGAAGATGCGCTCCCGGTATGTTCTAGGCGTCAGCGATGCGCACGTGGCATTGAATTCGAATGCAGGTAGTGCATGCACGTCACCCAGAAGCGTGCGTTGACGGTACGGCCCTTACCCTTGCGGACCTTGTCAACGACAGTACGCGTGGGTTGTAGACGTCGCGCCGGGCCACACCGCCCAGCGCTACAAACGAGCTTGTATGGGCGTCGAACAGCATCTGGTGGCTTGACTCGGATATGCATTTGCACGTTCGCTTCGTGCGTCACATCTGTTCGCGCAACGCATGGAAGTCGGGATGTTGGCATTGAAGTCAGTCTCGATGCTTGCTACACAGAGAGGGGGCCCCATACCTTCAGCTCATCGGTACGACATGAAGGGGCTAACTGAGGTTCCCCAGTTCGGACGCGCAGGCCAGGACTAAGGGTTCTGCTCAATTTTGGACATCGTCAAGTGCATTGAGTGCAAATGCCAAGAGCACAACTGAGAAATACTTTCGCAAGGGGCAGCTTGATATTGGGCTCCTCTCGCTCTTCTTCCCGCTGACTCCAGACCCGTTGAGATTCCAAAGTCAGCCTCTTTTTTGCGAATGAGCAAAGGCGTCTGCTGAGGCCTCGAAGCTCTGACCGCTCATGGGGTTCCACTGGACGCCCGAACGTGCAACAACCCCTGGCTTGAGGCGCTGGGTGTCGTCGTAGTCGTTCCAAGGGTGGAAAAACAAAGGCTCTGTCTTCTCGATGTCTTGCAACCGCTGCGAGAACACGTTCAGGTAGCCTTCTCGCTCTTCGTTAGACACGCGCCCTGGCATCCAGGCCGCAAACGGCGGTAGAACTGTGAACCCGGTGTAGGCAAGAATTCCATTGTGAATCGGCCACAGCACATGGTGGAGGTCACCGTCAATGCCATTGGGTTCATAAAGCGTAGACGCTGTCCCGGTTGTGAGGCTCAACATGGCGCGCTTACCTTTGAAGTGTCCAGTTTCGTACTTACGCCCCGCAGAGTAAGCGAATCCACGGCTGAACACCCTGTCTACCCAACCCTTGAGGACAGCTGGCATCGAAAACCACCAGACGGGGAATTGGAACAGCACAAAATCCGCCGCGTCCACCTTCGCCTGCTCAGCCTTCACTTCGGCCGCATGGCTTGCATTCGCAAACGCATGCTCCTGCTCTTTAGACAGGTCAAGGAATGAAGGATTTGCCCGGTCACCGTCGAAGTCTTCCGGGCCAAGCGTTGCCTTCCACCCCATGCGGTACAGATCGCTGACGACCACCTTGTGCCCAAGTCGCTCAAGCTCCTGCACGGCGACGTCCTTCAAGGCGCCATTGAAAGAGGTAGGTTCCGGGTGTGCGTACACAATTAAGAAGTTCATACTGCCATTGTGCAGAATGCGGCGTTTCTGGGCTAGATGGAAGATTACTCTCAAGATGCGGGTTTCTGCACAGTCATTGCACGCCAGAAGGAGCCGTCAAGAGGAGGGAGCAGTCTTGTGTGTAGCCCGATATTGCGCCGGCGTGATGTGAGTGGCGGCTTTGAACTGGCGCGAGAAGGCGCTGTGGTCGGCGTAGCCACAGGCTGCGGCGATGCCTGTTATGGATACGGATGTCTCCTCAAGCATTTGACAGGCTTTGTCGATGCGACGCTTCATCAGATACTGTTTCGGGGTGACATGAAACACTTCGAACACAAGACGATTGAGCGTGTCCATCGATACAGATGCATGCCCAGCTGCGTCAGCTATGCGAACCGACTGATCCAGCCTTTCATCGATATAGGCGAGAAACTTTGCAAGTCTGTGATAGCTCCGATGGCGCTCGTTAGCACGGGGAAGGTCGCGCGATATCCCCGCTAGTCCGACAATGCGCTTATTCGTGTCCAGCAGCGGGAACTTTGAGCTCAGACACCAGTGTCTCTCGCCTTTGTGGCCGCGATAGAGGCGCAGAAGTTCTAGACTGGGATAGCCGGAGTGAATCACTTGCATGTCCTGCACCATCGTGTTTGCTCCCACAGTCGGAAAGAGCTGGTCCGCGGTCCTACCCACGACTGCTTGCAGGCCATCCAGGCCTGCGCGCTCAAGAAGCGTCTTGTTCGCCCACAGGTAGCGTCCCTGCTTGTCCTTTATATAGAACAGCGCTTCGGGCATGCCATCGAGCAGCGACTCCACCAAGCCCTGTGTACAGATTAGCCACTCCAGGGCTTGCTTTTCTATTTGCATTTTTGTCGAATGAGATTGACAGAGCAATCCCATATTGTGCAGAAAAACGCAAATCCGATGCGGAATGAGGTCTAGCAGGCTGGCCTGCCTATCCAGAAAATTGAGCCCCATGTCGAACTCAGTCCCTGCTCATACCGTGATAGTTGGCGGTGCCATCCTGGGAAGCTTTTGCGCCTGGTCGTTGCGTCGCGCCGGATACAGGGGAGAGATTACGGTCGTTGAGCGGGACTCAACCTACCAGTTCTCCTCCACGGCGCTGTCAGCGGCATCTATCCGCACGCAATTTGGAACACCGGTCAATATCCAGATGAGTCTCTATGGAGCTGACCTCTTTCGCAACATCAAGGATGTTTTCGGGGCAGAGGCCGATATTGGGTACCGGGAAAAGGGGTACTTGATTCTTGGTGGCCATGAACGGGTTGGGGATCGGTTGGCTGCAGTGCGAATGCAGCGCGCATACGGAGCCGATATTCGCGTTCTCGAACCAGGCGAGCTGACCAGGAAATTTCCCGGCATCTGCATCGATGACATCGGCATCGGAACATACGGCGCTCAGCATGAAGGCTGGTTTGATGCGTGGAGTCTGCCGACATTGGTCCGTCGCGCCGCAAAAGCAATGAATGTGAACTACGTGGAGTGCTCAGTTCGCGGCTTTGACACGACGGACTCACTGGTGAGTGGCGTTCACTTGTCCAGTGGCGAAACCATCAAGTGCGATGTCTGCATACTCGCGGCGGGAGCATTGTCAGGGCGCCTGGTGGCTCCATTGGATATCGATCTGCCAATTGTCCCGAAGAAGCGCACCGTGTTCGCTTTCAAAACTCCGTTCAGGCTAGAGAACTTTCCGATGCTCTTTGATATGAGCGGCATCTGGGTACGTCCTGAGGGCGAGGGATACATCGGGGGTATTCAGCCTGCCGAAGAGAACGATGCTGACGCAGATGGTGACTTTGAACCCCACCATTGTCTGATGGAGGCCCCGTTCTGGCCGTTGCTCGCTACGCGGATCCCCGCGATGGAAGAGCTTCGGCTATGCCGAGCCTGGGCAGGGCACTACGAAGTCAACACCCTGGACCACAACGGCGTGGTCGGTGCGCATGATGAGTTGAACAACCTCATTTTCGCGACAGGATTCTCCGGACATGGCGTCATGCACGCGCCAGCAGTGGGCCGTGGGGTCGCAGAGCTCATCACGCAGGGCGGGTTCAGAACCATCGACATGTCTCCTCTCGGATGGGCGCGCATTCGGAATGGCATACCTCTGACCGAATCAATCGTGTACTAAACCTGAAAGGAAAAGCATGAAGCTTGCAGGCAAAGTCGCCGTCGTTACTGGGGCAGCGCAAGGAATAGGACGAGCCACAGCTGAAAGGCTACTGAAAGAAGGCGCGAAAGTTGTCATTTCGGATATCAACGTGGAGCGACTCCAACAAACAGCCGTAGAAATTGAGAGCGCTGGGTCATTGCAAGTGGTCAAAGCCGACGTCGCGAAGAAGGCAGATGTCGACAATCTTGTCGCCGCTGCGGTCAAGCACTTTGGAACGTTGGACGTTATGGTGAACAACGCAGGTATTGCGCCGGTGGTCGACTTTCTGGACGTTACCGAGGAGCTCCTGAGCCGTGTGCTGGACATCAACCTCAAGGGCGCCTTCTACGGTACGCAGGCGGCCGGTCGACAGATGATTTCCCAAGGTTGTCCCGGCGTCATCATCAACATGTCGTCGATCAATTCGGGCTTGGCCAATCCCAACGTCGCTCCATACGCCATCTCGAAAGGCGGGTTGAACCAGGTGACGTCCACTGCAGCCGTTGCATTCGCCCCTCACGGTATTCGAGTTGTGGGTGTTGGACCGGGAACTATCATGACGGAGATGGTAGCCGGTGCTTTCGTGAATAGTGCAGGCAACGATGCGATTCTTTCTCGCACACCTCTGGGGCGATACGGAGAGGCCTCCGAAATCGCCGCAGTCGTTGCCTTCCTGGCCAGCGACGACGCTTCTTACATCACAGGAGAAACCCTCTACGTGGATGGCGGTCGCCGCGTGCTGAACTACGTTGTTCCGGTGAGGGGCCTACCATGACCACACCGTTCGGCAAGTTGCACCACATCTGCCTCGTGGTCAATGACATAGACCACGCGCAGGCCTACTACGAGTCCATCGGAATCGGTCCATGGATTGATTACCCACCCCTGACAGAGTACGAAGACCTTTCCGTGCCCGATGAGAAAGGCTTCTATACGCTCAAGTACCGCATTTGCAACTTGCCCAACATGCAGATGCAACTATGTCAACCAGGGCCGGAGCCCTCTCCGCAGCGTCTACACCTAGACAGCAAGGGAGAAGGCGTGTTCCACATCGGTTTTGAAGTGCCCGACGCGAACGCTGCGGAGGCTGATGCAGAGTCCAAAGGCATGTCAGTGCTAATGAGGGGGCGTCGCGCCAATGGCACCGGCTTCACCTACTACAACTCGTTGCACGGAGCCGGAGTGACGCTTCTTACTCGAGTGACCAACGAGCCAGGCAAGTGAATGTGGCCCGACATGAATGGGTGCTGTCATGCAAATTGACTTGGTGTTGATTTCCACGCAAACCTAACCCACCGGGGGTTAGTGAGGGTCACTTCTGCGTGGAAATCAACAACTTCATTGAGAGGAACGTGATCGTCACTCAGAGATCACGGCGGCCGACAACCCACCCGGGAAGCGACACCAAGACGCGAGGGCAGTTCAGTCATATGCGCAGGACCGGCGCCACTCGGCTCACAGGCTGATCGCGGGGAGGTTCATCGCCTCACGATTCTCCATCAGCAATCGTTTATTGTCGCGGCTGCGCCGGGCGTGTTCACGCATCAATGATTCCGCGCGCGCGCCTTCATGCGCTTCAATTGCACGCACGACATCCTCATGATCGACTTGCGCGCGCTGCAGAAACTCCAACTCCTGCGCGGGGCGCAGTCCACTAAAGCCCAACGCACCCGGGGCGGCCATAGGCGTCTTGGCAACGTGCGCCAATGCAGAAGCCAACGCGGGGTTCTCCGCTCCCTCCACGAGCGCTAGGTGGTAGCGCGCGTTCATTGCTGCCCACTGCATCGCATCCAGGCTCCGATCTTCACCCCGTGCGTCCTGCAACAGCGACCTCCCCTCTTCCACGCAATTCTTCAGCGTGCGCAATATCTCACGCGAAGCACCCGCCTCCGCCACCAATCGCGCGGCCATGCCTTCAAGCACACCTCGCACATCGATCGCTTGGGCAATGTCGTCCAGCGTTACGCGCCGGACTCGAAAGCCGCGCGTAGGCAGACGCTCAAGTAGCCCCTCTTTCTCGAGCTCCCCAAGCGCCAGACGCAGCGGCGTACGCGAAACCTGAAGGTCATCTGCAAATTGCAACTCCACGATCCGCTCGCCGGGCGCAAGCGCGCCCGCCAGGATGCGGCGCCTAAGTTCGGCGGTGACACGTTCGATCTGAGAGGCCATGCGGGAGCTTTCATCGGTAGATCACGGACATCGATCTTAGTCACACCCCAAAACGCACGCAAAATTGCATGCAATTTATCAAATATTCCTCAAAACACTTATTGACCATCAATTAATTGCATGCAATAGTATCTCCACACGAGGAACTTCGCAGTCCTGCAAAGACAGGGCAATCGCAATTTCATTCCACAGGAGACACGCCAGATGAACCGCTTCCTTGCGCTAGGAGCCGCCGTGCTGGGCGGCATATTGCTGGGGGCGCCCTCCCCGTCGCTGGCCGAGAGCACCTTTCCATCCAAACCCATCAAGGTGATCGTTCCCTTCCCTCCAGGGGGAGGCGGCGACACCCTCGCACGCTTGGTGCTCACCCGAGCCGGCAGAGAGCTTGGCCAGCCGATCGTTTTTGAGAACCTCTCTGGCGCCGGCGGCAATGTGGGCTCGCAGTCCGCTGTATCCGCAACCGCCGATGGCTATGCGCTGCTCTACGGCACCAATGGAACCTTTGGTATCAACCACACGCTGTACAAAAAGCCGGGATTCGATCCCGTACGCGATTTCTCGCCGGTGGGACAGCTCACACGCATCGCGGCGATGGTGGTCGTGCGACCAGGCCTACCCGCGCAGACCCTGCCCGAGCTGCTCAGGCTCATCAAGGCCAGTCCTGGCAAGTACACCTTCGCCTCGGCCGGAAATGGAACAACTTCTCATTTGGCAGGCGAGATTCTGAAGGCCCGGACGGGCATCGACATGGTGCACGTGCCCTACCGCGGCGGCGCACCTGCCATGACTGACCTGATGGGTGGTCAAGTGGATTTGATGATCGACGTGATGCCCAACACCGCATCGCAGGTCCGCGGGGGGCGTGTGCGTGGATTGGCGGTTACCACCGTCACCCGAGTGAGCCAAATGCCCGACGTACCAACCATCGCCGAGTCTGGCGTGGAGGGCTTTGACGTGAGCGCGTGGGACGGGATATTCGTGCCCGCCGGCACACCTGCGCCAGTCATCGAGAAGCTCAACGCCGCCATTCACAAAGCATTGGCTGACCCCGAAGTCCGCAAGTCACTGGCTGACCGCGGGGCCGAAGCAGCCCCTAGTACCCCACAAGCGCTCGCACGCCTAGTACATGCCTCCATCCAAAGCTGGGGGGCTGCAGTCAAGAGATCTGGCGCCACCGTGGACTGATCCGCTGAGTGCTGCATTCCATCCCGTTCTTAAAAAGAAAGCCCATGCCAATGACAAACCGACAAAGCCCGAATGCACCTGCTGCAGTGCCTCACTACACCGAACCACCGTTGATCCAGAGCCGCAGGCCGCGCTGCCCGCCTTTTGTGGACATCACCAACTCTGACCAACTGCTGCCCTATCTGGAGCATGTCGCACGCAGGCCTTACAACCACGGCCTCAACGCCTGCTGGGACCTGAAAGAGGGCGAACGCGTCTTGCTGCGTGTAGACAACTGGCACAGCGAGCTGACCATCCAGGCCTGCCAAAAAATCCTCGAAAAATACAAAGTCAAGTATGAGATCCAGAAGATTGACCGCGGACCGATACCTCAATGGGTTGGCGCCGACGAAGTCGAGTACTACTTGTTTCGGACGAAGGAGTTGGCCGAGTGGATGGACATGTGGGAAGAGGAAGAGAAGAAGCGGAAGTACGACAAGATCCTGATGGGCTATGGTGGCCCTGTTCTAGCTGAGCGCTTCATCAAGATCCAGCGCATGCCCTTCATAACGCCCGAGATCCTGGCATCGCCAGCACACGCCATGCCCATTGAAGTGATCAACGCGATGGACGAATGGGCCTGGGAAAGGATCCGCAACGCGCACCGCGTTCGCATCACCGATCCCGAAGGCACTGATATCTCCTTCACCAACCACGACGGCTACTGGGATGCCAAGCGGGAGTTCTACAACCCAGAGCTAGTAGCCAAAACCTGGCGCGGCAATGAGCACTTCGGCAAGACCTACCTGCCGGGGCACATCACGGGTCGACCCTGGATGTTCCATCCGACGAAGGAAGATGGCTACGGCGTGATCGCCGGCACCACTAACCACATCGCCGCATGCGATTGGACGCAACTGGTCGTTGAGAACTCTCGCATCCAGCAGATCAACGAGGGAGGGGCCTTCGGTGAGAAGTTGCGCGACCTGATGGAGCGTACCAAGGACACGCAATACCCTGGCTTTCCTGGCAAGGGAATCATGCACTGGTGGGAGGCTTCGATCGGCACGAACCCGCACATCCATCGCCCACGCAAGGACTTTCCCTCCGGCTTCGTCAACTGTCTCTACGAGCGTGTGCGCTCGGGAGTGATCCACATGGGCTTTGGCACGATCATCTCGTCGATGACAGAGCGGGAGGCAGCTCGCATGGGGCTGCTGGTCGGCCACTGGCATCTGCATCTGTACTTTCCGACCTACACGGTGGAGCGCTCGGGGGACAACGAAAACGTAATCGAAAACGGTCGCCTGCTCGCGCTCGATGATCCCAAGATCCGCAAGCTCGCCGCAAAGTACGGAGACCCCGATCTTTGGCTCGACGAGAGCTGGAACCCTGCTGTTCCAGGCATCAACATGCGCGGCGACTACTGGGATCACTATGCGAAGGATCCGCTGCACTGGGTGAAGACAGAGCTGGAGGTCTGCCGCAATTACCACCCGATGTTCATGGACATGGTGGGTGCCGATGACAAGTACTGCCGCGGTGAGGGAGCACGCTGGTGGAAAGGTGGCTGCTGTGACCACAGTGGGGTACAGGCCGCTGAGCTTCCAGGTAACTGCTGCGGTACGGAACAACCACTGCCTGCAACAGCGCCTATCAATGCGGCGACAGGCGGCTGCTGCCATGGTGGCTGAGCCAAGATGCGACGGCGATGTTCCAACGAAATCTTGGGTGGTGCGTAGCGGGCATCGCTACTGCACTGGACGCCCGGTCAATTGAAGCGAGCCTGTACCTCGCGCGTTGCATGGGCCCCGAGTCAATCACCCGGGGCTTGGTATGGCTGGACAGCCTGGTGGAGCACGTCGTGGCTTTCCCCTGGAGCTCTCTCGCCATGCTGGTGCTGTGTGCTGCGGCGCCGGCGGCGACACACAGCAATTGGCTGCGGAACACGGCGTTACGGGTCGCAAGCATGACCGCATCCATGCCGGTAGCCTGCTGGCTGGCATGGGCCGCAGCCGGAGCGGCCCCCTCCGGATGGCAGGTCTGGGTGTACGCCACCACGATGCTGACCGCTGGAGCGGTACTGCCATGCGCCGCGGCGATCGCAGCTAAGCACGCTGCTGGAATGGCTTGCGCGACTCTACACCAGCGACCAACACCGTAGCGGCCATTGAGGCTCGCACGCAAAGAACCAAGCCGCATATCGCGGCCGCATGGAAGCGGCCGGCCCAACCACGCCGATGCGGTGCGACTTCATCACGATCAATTAGCACAACGACAAGGAGACAAACATGAAATTTGCGAGTTCCACCATCCTGTTCGGTATCTTGGCCGGATGCATCTCTGCCGTCCAGGCACAAGGGAGCACTTCCCAACCATCTAGCGTAACGATCTATGGCGTCCTCGACGCCGGTGTCGAATGGGCGCGCAGCGGTACCGGCAATCGCATGCGCCTGGTTTCTGGAGGGGCCCAAGGCAGCCGACTCGGGTTTCGCGGAAACGAGGATCTCGGCAACGGAATCTCCGCGAGTTTCCGGCTTGAGCAAGGCATCAATATCGACGATGGCACGTTAGGTCAGGGAGGACGCGCGTTTGGCCGTGAAGCGTCCGTAGGCCTGGGAAGCAATACCTTAGGCACCGTTATGTTGGGCAGGTTGCCAACGCCCTACTACCTGGCCGCCGGAGCAGTAGATGCCTTTGCCTGGATGGGGGGTGGCTTGCTGGCCCTCACTCGCAGCGCAGAGGCGACACAGCAGATATTCCCGCTTGGTATTGGCGCGCGCTACGACAACGCTATGGGCTATGTCGCGCCACGGCTCGGACCGATCTCCTTGCGCGCTGTAGTGGCTGCAGGCGAGGGCTCCGCCAGCGTTGGCCGCGCATACAGCCTTTCGGGCCGGTACCAAGATGGCCCTGCCGATCTGGTGCTGGCATGGGCCCGCCAGGATGGAGCGGGCAATGGCAGCGGGCGCATCAACGCAGTGGTGGCCGGCGGCAGCTACGACTTTGGCGGTGCCAGGCTCTTTGCGGGATACACGGCGGAAGAAAACAACTGCACTACCTGCACAGCTGGACTGGCACGCGGAGCGGGTGCCTCCAGCAGCGAGTTCCGCGTCATGAATGTAGGCGCCCGTATCCCTGTAGGTGGATTCACAGCCATCGTGCAAGCAACGCGCCTGCTGGACCGGTCGGCATATACAGTTGCGAAGGGCAGTCGCGATGCAACCTGGCTCGCGATGGGAGCGGAATATGCGCTGTCCAAGCGCACTTTGGCATACGCCTCGATTAGCGGCGTGAACAACCAAAACGGATCGCAGTATGTGATCGGCTCGGGAACTGCCCAGCAGCCTGTCGGCTTCGCGGGTAAGAGCAATGCCCGCTCTTCCAGCGTCACGCTGGGGATGCGCCACGCATTCTAGGCACAGAGCCCTGTCAATACCACCATCGCCTTTCGAAGGTGCACTTGCGCAGCTTCTTGCACGCCATCAATTCCCTCACCCGCACAAACACTTACCAGGAGACATCATGCGACATCCGAACTTTCGATCTTTTACCGCTCTGTGCCTAGTCATTGCACTCAGTGCCTGCGGCAGCGGCGATGACCCGCTGAGTGACCGACCGAACATTGCACTTTCAGGAACTCAGGCCATTGCGACAACCCGGTTGGGTCAAGCCATCGGTGAGCAGTCCAACTCCGTTGTGTCCTTCAAGGGGGTCCGCTTTGCACTCAGCGCCGCAGGTGAAGGCCGCTGGAAGCCGCCAACGCCCAGCGGGGCATGGACGCAGCCGATGGCTGCCACGAAATTCAGCGATGCCTGCCCCTCAGGGAACACCTTGGAACCTGGCGAGAATGAGGACTGCCTATTCCTCAACATCTACGCTCCGCAGTCGGTAGCAAGTGGATCGCGAGACCTGCCTGTGCTGTTCTGGATTCATGGGGGTGCCAACGCCAGTGGCAGCGCCAGCGACTATGACCCGAGCCTGTTCGTCCAGCAGGAAGGCGTCGTCGTCGTCACGACTAACTATCGCGTTGGCGTTTTGGGCTTTCTAGCGCACCCGGCGATTGACGGAGAAGGTCACGGTGCAGCCAACTATGGGCTGCTCGACCAACAGCTTGCTCTGCACTGGGTCAAGGACCACATCCGCGCGTTTGGAGGTGATCCATCGAACGTAACGGTGTTTGGGGCCTCCTCGGGAGGGCTGAATATTCTCAATCACATGGTATCGCCGTCAGCAAAAGGTCTATTCCAGAAAGCAATTGTGCAAAGCGGTGCGTACCAGCCGGACACGCCTTCGCTCGCTGCCTCCCAAGTGCGGGGTATCAACTACGCTCGCTCGCTAGGGTGCTCGGATTCCTCAGCTGCCTCATGCCTGCGAACCAAGCCGCTGACAGAAATCCTGGCACGCCAGGGACGAACGAACACAGCATCCAGCGCCTTCAACCAATCCACTGTGGATGGTCGCGTGATCCCGCAAACACAGCGCTCCGCATTTCTAGAAGGGAAGTTTGAACGCGTGCCGGTCATCCAGGGCGTCACCCGCAACGAGGGGCGCGCAATCCCATCCCAATTTCCAGAGATGACTGCGGCCAACTACGAAACCGTTGCAGCCAACTACGCCACTACCATTGCAAAGGCCACTGGCGAGATGCTCGTGGAATATCCACTTAGCCACTATGCCGATCCGTTTCAGGCGGCGAGTGCAATTGTTGGGGATGGAGCCTTTGTTTGCCCCAGTATCAACACCAATCGGGCGCTTTCCGCGCACGTTCCAGTCTTCGCCTACGAATTCGACGAGGCGTCCACCGCCCCCTTCTCCTCAGGCCACTATGCAGACGTCGAGTACCTTTTCACAGTGGAATGGGCCCAAAGGGCCACGACCATGCTGGGGGAAAAAATCCGCCACCACTTCACTCAGTTTGCACGAACAGGTGACCCCAATTTCGAGGGAATTGCCGAGTGGAAGCGATTTACGGCTACGGACGGCTACATGCGCCTGATCGCGCCGGTTTCGCAACGGAAGACCGACTACCTATCGGAGCACCACTGTGCATTCTGGGGCTCACGTTCGGGTATTCCTGAGAATAGCCGCTAGCACCGCTTCCGCCCTTCATTCTGGCCCTCCCGTGAGGGCCAAGGCAGTGGCAAGGGCATCTGATTTAACACCGCACAAGCAGGCACTGCACGGTGCGCGCAGGGCCACCCTCAACGCCCTTTTCCCCTGCACATGAATCAGACGGAAATTCCACTTTTGCGGCCCCATTGCCAGGAGACTGAGTTTCCTCGGAGCACCGCCGTCACCTGCAACCCGTGATGCCGCTCAATCACCGCTCGCCAGGGACACAACGTGAACTCTTGCCCGTTGTCGAGGATAGCGAAGCGAGCACTGACGAGTTGCAGGGATTGGCGGTATACACCACTGAACTGCTCACCTTCATGGAGAGGACGATAGTTCAGTTGGGTACGATCTTGCAGTGCTCGGCCTATTGACACCAGCTCCATATCTCGAAGGGTGACAAGCAAATTGGAGGCGAGGAAGGTTCGCGGACCTCGACGCTCAGCAAGCCCTTTCTCGACAAGAAAATCCAAACGACTGTCTAAGATTTCCCGCACTTTGCTCCCGAAGCCTTGCACCGCCAGCGCACTGCTGCCCTCCGCAATTTTTCGATCCAGCCAGGTAGCTCCAACCGCTCGCACCTGCTGACCAATCGGCAAATGTGACCGGAGGCTGATGAGTGGTCCAGCAGCCTGCCGCAAGTCGTGTTGCCGCGCTTGCTGTACCAGGTCGGGTGGAATCTTCCAGAGGCCATCGCTCACGCGTTCCACAATACCCATGCGGCGCAAGGCCTCGAGCCGACGCACATGGACTTCGATCCCGACAACGGGGTGCGGCAGCGCATTCGATTGAGCGTGCACGGCATGGTCTGAAATGCGGTAGTAGCCGTCATGAGACAGCTTGCTGATCGATTGGTCGACTGCACGCTCCTGTCCCGCTGGCTTAACTTCAACAATGCCGCCCAATGGCAGGTCGTGCAGTGCCGTAAGCCCCTTCCCATTGCCTAACGTCACATAGTGCGCTCGCCCGTCTATACCGTCGACTATGAGATAGCCCCGATCTTTCAGTTCGTCCGCCAGCCCTTTCGCCACGACACAGCCTTCAATGCAGCCCGCAGACATTTCCTCGTATACAAACTCGCGCGGTTCGCCCTTCATTGCCCGGTGCAGAGTCCGCAGAATGTCTCCACGTTCGCCAAGAGCAGTCAGCATCTGTTGCATACCTGGCACCAGCTGCCATCGGTTGGAGTCGAGCCGCTCCGCCAGCGAAAGCGCCTCCAATTTTTGCAGCCTTGCGCGCATCAAAGAGCGGAAAGCTACGCCAGCGGATTTCACCGCGGCTGTTTCACCAAGATCCACGACGCCTGCCACCGCCTGCCGTTGGAGACTGCGGTCCAGGCCTGTCAGTCGCTCTTGCCCCACCTCACGCTGCACGCTCCGAAGTATCTCCTGTTCGGTGCGCGGCCCCAGCCACTCGGTGGCCAGTCCACTCGCCCGTTGGCGCATGCCATGGGCCATGTAGTCCGGGGCAATCACCAGATCTTTCTCGCTCCTTCCCTGCCCCACCCGCCCCCTCAACACGATATGGGTGTGCGGGTTGTCCGTGTCCCAGTGATCGACAGCCACCCAATCCAGACGGGTCTCCAGGTCGGCTTCCATGCGCGCCATCAATTCACGGGAGTACCCACGCAGATCTTCGAGCTCCGCAGCATCCTCCACCGAGACGATGAAGCGGAACTGGTGCCGATCACCTCGCCCACGCTCCTCGAACTCCTTCAGGTCTGCGGTATCTGTGTCTGCCCCATAGGCCTGCCCGCGTTGCCCATCGCGGGTCGTACCGTCGCGCTCGATGTAGCGCAAATGCGTGGCCACCGACTGGGCACCGGCCTTCTTGAGCACCACGAAGCGCGACTTGATGACCACGCGCCGGGCATTCGCGCCCAGCTTGCTCCCGGCCATACCTGCAGCAACCCGTCCCCGTCCAAACGTCGGTGCAGGCCGTGCACCCTTTGCACCTGATGCCTTCGCACCGGACTTCGAAACCGCCTTCAGCACCTGTGAGACAAAGCGCTGCGAGCTGAGGCCGGAACGCGCCTTTGGTGCCCCCGGCCGTACCCTAAATCGCTCTCCGTCTTGCGCTCCCTTACGCGAAGCCATGGCACAAGCTCCAGCGTGGCATGGCGCAGCAGATGCAAAGCGGCACGCGGCAGACAATGAAGCCATGCGGGATCACGTGCCTTCGCAGCACCCAGCGCTGCCAGCGCGGTGCCGCCCGCAACCCACGTGCAGACTGGCTGATCAGGCCGAGGCGTGCCGCCCCTTTTATCTTGCCCTCCGTCTCCGCCTCCCGCATCCGCTCCCGGCTCCAACCCACCGCCAGCAGCGCACGGGGTGCGCAGCGCTGCCCGCGAGGCAGCGACGGTGCAGCAGGTGCTGCACGCTGGCGCCAAGCCGTCTGCACGTCGGACTGCAGCCGAAGCAAGACATCGGCCGCAGCTTGGTAGCATGAATCACGTGCGGTTGGACACAACATCGGCACCCGAAAAAGGCAAGGTCGGAGCATGCGTGAACGTATGGCCAGCGACAGCCTGGACACCGGCGCTGCGCAACAGTCAGGCAGGTCAGGGGGCAAGAAGGCACGCCCCCTCATTGCGCACTCCCTGTCCAGATCGGCTGTGCGGTGCCAAGCACGGCGGACGTATCGATGAGACCGAAGTAGCGGCTGTCGAACGAGGCCGGATGCGCATCGCTGAGCAAGAACAGTTCACCTTGCGTCAGCACACGGCATTGCGCCCACGGCCGCAATGTCCGGTGCTTTCCGTCGTGCGCGAGCGTAGTGGCTACGGCGACGCCGTCGATGCGCACTGTCTGCTCCCGAACGCACACCGACTGCGGCGCCACGGCACCGATGCGCTTGAGGATCGGCAACCCTTTGGGCAGGTAGCCGCGCTGCGCCGCGAACGCCGCCACAACTGGTGAAAGCCGTACTAGCACGATGCTGCCAACGTGCAGCGCGACTGGCGGCCCGATGAGGTACCAGCCGCGCGCCACGCTGTCGGTCGGGTTGTAGACCAAGCGTGCCTGCATCTGCACCACAGCCGGTGCGCCTAGCGCCGCAAGGCTGATTGCCATGCAGACAAGGAGCATGCGGCGCGTCATTGCAGTCCCTCGCGCGCCCTGTGCGCCGCATGCCGCTCGGCGGTGTACGCAGGCAGCGGCTGCCACGCAGCCAGCCGGTTGCCAACCGTGCGCCAATAGGTTGCAGCGGTGGCGCATGGATTGATCCCCAATGCCTCAATGGCTTCAATCGCCGCAAGCATCTCCTTGACCTGTGATTCGCCACTGGCGCGCAGCAGGATACGCGCCCCAGGCAGCACACCCGCGATGCGCTGCGCATCCTCGAACGGCGTCGGCGCTTGCAGCACCATGAGTTGCCACAGCGCCGTGCCATAGTCATTGCCGATCCACTTCACGCGGCAGCAGATGGCGCCCGGCGTGAACATCGCCACCCGCCGCCAGCGGTCCAGCACGATCTCAGTGGTGGGCTCCCCAAACCTCAGCCAGACGTTCACACGGTCTTTCACAAAAGCGAGCGAAACACGCATGCGGGTGGGTCGCTGCGGAACCATGGCCTGCACCGAAGGATGGGAGGCGAGCGACGCCAAAGGTGTGTTTGGTGCCGTCATATCCCGTCCTCCGGGTACTCGCGCTCCAGCAGTTCACGCAGCATGTCCGCTGCAGTGAGGCCACCCCGGAATGCAATCACCTTGATGCGCCCGCGCAGTGCTGGTGTCACATCGATGGTGAGCCTTGCGGTGTAGATCGATGCCCTGGCGGGCGCCTCGGATGCATCCGCCTGCCGCACCCAGGTGGATGCCGGATCGGCACCGGGCCGGCGCCCAATGGCAGCGCGGCCTTGCTTTGTTGTCGGCTGCGCTGGCTTGGTCATCCCAGCATCTCCCGCGCGGCCTGCGCCAGCGCCGTGATCTCGCGCGCGGCTGCGCACCCTGGCACCACTTCGCACGCCAGCCGCCCGGCGGCCACGCTATCTGCGAACACGATGCGCTGTGCGACCTCGGTAGCCAGGGCTGCGAACGGCTGGTCCGCGAGCGCGGCGCGTGCCTCGCGCCCGATCACCGTGCCAACCACGCGCCGGTTGATCACGAAGGCCGCGCGCAGCTGCGGCCGGAACACTCTCGCCTCGGCAATGAGCTGCACCATCTCATGGCTGGCCCAGACGTCATAGGCGCTCGGTTGCACCGGGATCAGCACCAGGTCAGCGGCCAGCAGCGCGGAGCGCGCAAGGGCTGCCACACGGGGTGGCCCGTCGATCACCACAAAATCCGCCTGCAAGGCGATCTGCGGCGCCTCCTGGTGCAGCGAGTCCCTCGCCAGCCCGAAGACGCCGTACAGCCGCTCCTGGTCGCTCTGGAGCCGCCGTTGCGCCCAGTCGAGGGCCGAGCCTTGCGGATCGGCATCGAGCAGCGTAACCCGGCTGCCCTGCAGGGCCAGTTCGCCCGCCAGGTGCGTGGCGAGCGTGGTCTTGCCTGCCCCGCCCTTCTGGTTGAGCAGGGCGATTACTTTGCCAGGGCGGTTGTCCGGATTTCGTTGTGGACGGTTTTCGGATGTCGGGCCTGCCTGATTTGCAGTCGCCGAACCATTGCCCAAATTTTGAGCAGCTTCTGCTCGCGCGCGCGTGACTTCCATTTATGTATCCCTTTAGATGTTTAGGGAGTCCCCAAACCGTTGCTGGGCTTGGCTTTGCGGTCGATCGGTGCGGGCGTTCCACCGATAGTTCTGCGGGTGATCCACCGAGGGTCGTGCGGGCGATCCACCGAGCCCGTCCACACGCCATCCACAACTTCATCAACAGAAGGTGTGGATAAGTCGCCCTGGCAGGGATCAGCAGGGCTGGGCCGGAAGGCCAGCCACTCGATGCCGCCACTGCGCTCCACTGAGAGCCAGTAGCCGGGTAGGGCCTGGCGCCGTGCCAGCTGGCGTACCTGGATCGCGAAGTCGGAGGGGCGCTGCAGGCTCCCTGACTTCAGGTGCAGATGGCGCATGTCAAAGCGCCAGCCACCAGGTTGTCGGCCACCGTGCTTGCGCACCACTCTGTAAAGCCAGCGCTCGATCCCACCGGAAAGCCGGAAGTACGTCGCGTCCAAGGTGAGCACCAAAGCCTCGTCCATCACGCCCGAAAAGAACCAGTCCGCCAGGATCAGCTCGATGCCGTCGGAGCGGCCATCAGGGCGGATGTATTCCTTCCACTCGTTGATCCAGGAGAAGCGGTGGGTACGCCTGGCCCCGTTCGGGCGCTCGCGTTGGCGCAAGGTCGTGGCCACGGTGGTGGACTGCAGGCGGTCGAGCGCAGCGCGCAGTGCCAGGTAGTCGCTTCGGCCGGTGCCGCGTTCCGCAAAGCGCAGGATCTCGTAGGGCGTAGCCACCATGAGGCGCGAAGGCGCAATGCCTTCCCTCTTGGCCTGCACGATCTGGCTCGCAGCCCAAATGAGCACGTCGGCATCCCAGATGGTGGCGATGCCATGCTCAGGGACTCCTTCCACAGTGAGCGACACGCCGCCGGCCTCGAAGCGGATCGGCACGGTGCGGGGTGACTTGGCCAGGGAGAAGAACGGGTAGGCCATCAAGTCCTGCGCATCGCGCAGGGCCATGTCGCCCGGCAACGCACGGAACAGCGACAGCTGTTCGCGTTCGCTCGGGCGCTTTGACACGTAGCTCTCCCCCATCCTGCGCAGATCAACGGACGGAGTCGCGTTGCACGTAGCCGGGATCGGAAGTCATGCCATAGGCGCGGCTGTCAGCCCAGGCGCGCAGATCTGCGGCAGCGTAGACCACGCGGGCACCAAACTTGCGAAAGCGCGGGCCGCCACCCAGGACACGTTGTTTTTCCAACGTGCGTGGGGACAGCCGCAGAAACGCGCCAGCCTCCTCGGTGGTCAGGAACGCTGGGCTTTCAGCCGCGTCGGGTGCTGGGCGCGCCTGTGGCGAATGCCCAGGTGCGCGGGTGGGATGCAGAGAACTGGCAATTGCCATGACGACCTCCATCGCTGTGGATGGGCCGCGAACCATTCGCGGCCGATGGGGGCAGCCTCGGGAGTAAGGCGGTTTCTGGGCAGGGAGATATTCAGCGCACCGGCTCGTCTCCGGGGTGCTGCGCCGCAGTGCCCACTACACCCGCCAGAACCCGATATCCGTCCTGCATGTACGCTTCGGCACGGCGCAACAGATGCCGGACCTGGGCCCGCAGCTCGCCGTCGGCCTGCCAGCGCTTTGCTACGGTCTCAGCGCCAAAGAGGACCTGGGCAATATCGCGGTGGGAGGCTCCCGCCTGCAGGCCATCGAGCGCCTGCAGGGCGCGCAGATGCAGAAGGGCCGCACGCGATGACGCCCGCACGGACATTGCAAAAGGCGTCTCTCCCCGAAGAGCCAGGGCCTGCATGTTGAATGCGTCGAGTTGACCGCGCAGGCGGGGGCCGAGCGGAACGGTCACCGCGTACGGCTCACCGTCTCCAAGGTCACCGGCCAGTGATACTTGCAGGCGATGCGAAGAGACCTCGGCCAGCAGGGTCAGGCCGGCATCACTCAGCACCAGGCGCTTGCGGCCCGGCACACGCCACAAGTCGAAGCGCGGGGAAGCAGCGGAACGGCGCACGGTCGACCCGCGAACGTGCAACAGCGCATCAGGCGCCGTGATCCAGAGTAGCTGGGCTTCACGCGCATCGCGGGCGGGGTCTTCACCACGGTGGACACCCCATGGCACCAGAGAACGTTGCAAACGCCAATCCGACTGGTACGCGGGGTTGCGCCGCAGGTACTCCCAGGCGAGCGCCGGGCCGTCAAGGTCCAGGGTGTAGAGGTAAGCAGCCGAGACAGCCCAGGCTGCGCCTGGCAAGTCTTTAGCATGGGATTGGGACATCCGGAAACTCCCTTCTTCTGAAGGAAGCTGCCACAGGCACAAGCCAGTTGGGTCGCTTTTGCGGCGATGCGCCGTCGCGCGATCAGCGACGATGCTGCACGCCGCAGTGGCGGCAGGGCTCAGTCGGTGATCGATCCGTCGCGCTGCGCGTCGGCCAAGCAAGCAGACAAGGTCTGGCGCGCCTTGAAATGCGGATCGGCCACGATGCGAAGGCCTCTGGGGCCGCGCACTGCCTCCAGTGCCGACAGGCTTACGTATCCCAACTCGGGGAAACCGGTTCCCACATCCGTGAGCCCATATGCGCGATCACCATCGGCATCCAGTTCCGTGAGCAGCCAGCAGGCCGGCCCGTCCAGCGTGTACAGCTTGACGACCGGAAACGGGTCGACGGCCTGGCCGCTTGCGCGGGCAGCGCTATAGGCCAGCATCTGAGAGCGTTGGGGTTCGGTGAGGAAGGTCATGGTTCCTCTGCAGAGGGAATTGAAATGCTACAGCCGCAGTGATGCGCTTTTGTGAAGACTAAGGCCTCGAAACCCTCCGAAAGTCGCAAACGGGACAGCGAAAGAGTTAAATATAACGTGGTTTTAGTTGTACTGAAATCGGACGCTTCCGAGCATGGAGAAGCGCCCCATTCAGCGCGGACGGCCTGCCGGTGCGACGACCTTCGAGGTCGCGCCGGCACTGGCGTTTGGCGCGGCCGTGCGCGCGCTGCGCACCGGGGATGGCGTTGCCCAAGAATCGCTGGCGCACCTGGCCGGTATCGAGCGGTCCCACATGGGCAAGATTGAGCGCGGCGAGCACATGCCCACACTGGCCCTGATCCTAAAGATCGCCCGGGCGCTCAACCGCAGCGCGGGCGAGTTGATGTTGGAAACGGAAGCCCGGCTTCCCAGCGAATGGCATCAGCCGCCAGCCGGGCAAGCCGGCAGTTGATGCCTGTGGCGACTACGCCACGATGCGCCCTGCCAATCGCGCTTCGCGCGCATAGGCGCTGAGACGCTTGTCACCCTGGAAGTGCAGGTCCTGCTCTACGGGCAGTCCCAAACGGCCCCGCAAGCCCGCCAGTTCCTCCAGGCTCACATAGCCCAACTCCGGACAGCCAAGCCCCAGGTCGCAGAGCCCGAAAGCGCGATCCTCGTCGTCGGGGGCGATTTCTGAAAGCAGCCAGGTGCCGCCCGCATCGGGCGTGAACAGCTTGACAACAGGGGGCGGATCGAATCCATCGGTTTCAGTGGATCGGCAGCCATTGGCCAGCAGTTGCACACGCTGTTGGTCGGTAATGAGCTTCGTCATGGTCTTTCTCCTTGAAAGGATTCCGGGCGGAATTGCCCGAGACCGGATGCAGCACGGCGCAGCGCAGCTGTCAGGGTTCGAAGACGGCCGGTAGGACGCCAGCGTGCGACGCACGCGCAGACCTTGACGGCGAGAACGGCGTGCTACGGTGAAGGGAACAGCAAGCCAACCACAACCACCAGGCACGCCCTCCATTGAAGGCGCGAACCCCATGCCGATCCGGCACAGCCGGTTCGGCGGTGTTGAAGGGGCGCCAAGCGCAGCGCGGCGGGGATGGGCCGCAGGTCGATCCCCTGGAGGCAAGCGCAGCGCGGCGGGGATGGGCCGCAGGTCGATCCCCTGGAGGCAAGCGCAGCGCGCAGCCCAACCGGGGCGAAGGCGTCAGCGATGAAAGCCCACAGGGACGAGACGCCCCGTCGACTCGGTGCGCAGCACGCCAGCGCAGTCCGGCATAGCCGGAGACGCACATCTCAGCAGAACCACAGAAACGCTTCTACAGAAGGCCACAGTCCTGCAAACCCCACACGACAGATCTACAGAAACACGCACAGCAGCAAATCCACAGATCCGGACATACGACCATCCGCCAAAACGGATTCCCGCTTTGACGCAGACCCAGACAGCCGCAGGCCAGGCCCGCCCGTCTGCGATCTTCCAATATGCCCCAAGCAATGAACCACAAAGCGCCCCGCCGCAGCGGGGCGCCGGGCGACGTCAGTCGCCCTTGCTGCGCGTCCAGATCAGGTTGTGCGCTCCGTCCTCGCCCTCGACCATTCGGGCATAGAGGGTAGCGGGGAATGACGGGTCATCCAGGGTTACGGACAAGTAGGGACGCTCCGCCTTGCTGACTTTCTTCCAGGCGGCGCCGATCTCCAGGCCATTGCCGGCGACGACGCGGTAGTCGGGGGCGTTCTCGCTTGCCTTGTCGCTGGGCACGAGGCGGACCTTGACGTTGAGCGTCAGGGTGCGCACCGTGCCGGTGAAGCTGTTGTTTTGTACGGTGAAGGTGCCGATGTTGGCCATGATGAAGTCCTTTCGAGGTTGTCCAGGTCGCGCCCATCGCGGCCTTGGCGTGATCCGATCGGAGAGGGTCGGGCGCGCCGCACCCCCAGCGAAGCGGGGCCGCAGCACAGCGAAGGACCGGAAGGAACGAGAAATTTGCCTCGCGAGGAATCCGCGCAGCGGAGGGGAAATTTCTCGTTCCGCACGGTTGCGGCGAACAAGCCCGAGGCGGTGCCAACGCAGTGCCGCGCCGCCGTGCCCGCGCCAGGATTCACGACCCATACAAGGCCGCTGTGGGGGTGATCCTGTGTCGAAAGGATGCATGGCCCCAGCACCCGGTCACCGCGCCGCTGCAGGATCTCTGGCACGGTTCCCGAACCGATCCACGCCAGCCGTCATCGACCGTCAGGCACCAGGCAACTCGCGTTGCGACAGCCGCTCCACGATGCGCTGGCACTGCTCCTCGCGGAGTTCAATGCCGACGGAACGGCGGCCCGTCTTCCTGGCCACGGCCAGTGTGGTCCCGCTGCCCGCGAAGCAATCCACGACCAGTCCACCGGGCGGCACGCTGTACTGGATCAGCGGGACGACGATGGCTTCGGGCTTCTGGGTCTCGTTGACGGCGTAGCCGTGACAGCTGCGCGCAAAGATGATGCTCTCCATGAGCTTCGGCCCGCCGTCTTCGCTGACATAGACGCATGTCTCCCATGCCGCCCCATTGCGTGGGGCGGCTCTTGCGGCGCAGGACACGGGCCGTGGCGTCCAGGGTCACTTGAGGCTCTTTGTGGATGTCTCGCCAGTTGCCCTGGTAGAAATGCAGCGCCAACTCATGAATCCGGCGAAACCGGTCCGCGAAAGCGTTCGAGCCGTTGTGCTTCTCCCACACGATGTCCTGCGAGAGATGCCAGCCTTGGAAGTCCGCCGCGCGATCCATGAACATGCGCGTCGAGCCAAAGCACCACATCTGCTTCGCGACAGCCATCGCCAGGGTCGGCCATCCCTGCGGCCATCGATCCCACACCAGGCTGGTCTCTGCATAGGGCGGATCGGTCACGATGGCATCTGCCTGCGGCAGGAGCGGTAGCAACGCCTCCGCACGGCCGTGATACAGGGTGACGTCGTCGTCCTGGTAGTACGGACGCATGGTCACGCCCCCACGCTCTGAACGCTACTGCGGCAAATCTGCCGCTGGGGGCTCCTGCCGTAGCGCAGCGACCTTGGCCGCAATGCGCGACTCCATGGCCGCCCTTTCCGCCGCCACGAGGGTCACGGTTGCCTCACATACAAGCTCGTGCGCGTCGTGGGCCTCGACACGGAACGTAGCGCTCCGCTCGCCCAGTCGTTCAACCCATCCGCGCAATCGCAGTGGTGAGCCGGGCGGGATGGGCGCCCGATGATCAATGCGGATTGTTCGGCCGACCACCACTTCTGCAGCATCGACATGCAACTGCATTTCACGGATGCAGATGGATTCAATGACAGCCACCAAGTATCCGGTGGCCAGACATTCGATCAGCCGCTCTGCGTACCCGCTTCCGTGAGGAAGCCGGGCAAAGAGCGACTTTGCCGTCTGATCGGCGGGCACGGTGTAGGACTCTTCGAAGAATATTTCGCTGACGCCTTGGTGGTTCATGGGGATGGGTGTCCGGGTGCGTTGTCGCAGTCAGATCAACGCGCAGGATGGCGGGTGATCGGTGCCGCTCGATGCTCTCGTCTCCCATGGGTACTCCCAACCCGCCGCAGCGAACAGAGGCGTATCGCCACATCCAGGACACCGAAGTGGTGCGAATCCCGGAAGTTCAAACGCGCGCGGCAGACCTGCCGCGCGCGTTGCGCCGATTCCCCAAAAAGCCCCGACCCGAAGGTAGGGGCTTCATGCTTACGCGGTTGCGTGCTCATCCTCCTGGACTTCCGCGTCGGCACAACCATCGCCCTCCGGAATGGCCTGCGTTTCAGCGACTGTTTCCGGCATCCGGAACATCAAGGGCAACCAACCCGTTCCCACCACCAGCCGCTCTGCCTCGCTCGCAATCTCCGCCTTCTTGAGCTTGCCCAGCCGGTTCACCTGGTCGGGCGCGAACACCTGCACCGCCTCCAGCGTCTTGGCTTTGGAGACATGCACGAAGTAGCCCGCAGCGGTCGGTGTCCACCAGTCGTGCATGTCGAGGTTCACAGCCTGCGCGAGCGCGGCGGCGGGCACTTCTTCCTCCTGCGAGGCCAGCACGCTGACTGTGGAGGCCACGCACACCGCCAACAGCGACAGCAGTTCCTGCTGCGGGAAGGCCAGCAACTCAGCGAACAGGGAATCTGGGTCCTCGGGCAGGCGGTCGGCCCACGCCTGCCGCACCTTGAGCATGCCCACTGCAGCCGGAGCCTCGTCCATGTCCGGCGCATGCAACCCCAGGCCATCCTGCGGCGTGGCGCTGACCCCGACAGGTGATCCACCCGTGCCGTAGCTGTCCACGATCACGCGTAGCGCAAGGCGGTGCACCAGGGCCACCAGCGCAACCTGCGGATGCCGCGCCACCTCGGCCTGCAGGGCAGCCGTGCGGTGCGCGCTCAGGCGCTTCGCAAGCTTCTCCGAGATACCGGGCTTGGCCGGTTCGTCGCTGTCGGCATCCGGGTTGCCCCCCGCCCCGCCCCCTTCCTGCCGCGCCTGCTCTCGCAATGCCTTGGCCTGATCCTCGCGCAGCAGTCCGCGATGCACCACAACACCGCCCATGTGATCGACCGTCACCACGGCCCCAGCCATCGCAATTACTGTGGATGGGTACTCGACCAGCTTCTGCTCGATGGCGTCCAGTTCGTTGCCGAGGGCGTCCATCTCGTCCTGCAGGGCCTGGGCCTGCTCGTCAGTCATTTCTTCGTTCTCGTCGTCCAGTTGCTCCTGCAGCTTCGCTTGCTGTTCCTCCAGCTTGGCAATGCGCTTGGCCTCGGTCTTGTTGGGTTCGCGGCGCGTGCAGCGAGCCCGCTGGAACTGGTACAGATCGGAAGACGTGGCGCGGGGCGCGGCATCCACCCAGGCCCATCCCTCGGCCCGCACCTGCTCGACGGTCGGTGCAAGCTTGTCACGCGCCAACGCATCCACCAAAGCGCTATCGGCAAGGAACACGCCGTTCTGCTCGTCCGAAAACAGGTCGCGGCGCACACCGCCGCCCGCCTGCTCGTACGCCTCAACCCCTACAAAGCGCACCACCGCATCGCGGCTGGCGTCGATTTCCTCGCTCGTCAGGTGGTCGCGCAGCGCCTCGGGGCTACGCTGCCATTGCGGGGATTCATAGAACGCGGCTTCCTGCGCCGCATGGTCGTCGGTGATGGCCAGCGCCATCAACTGCTCCAGCGTTACCGCCTGATTCCCGAAGTCCGCCAGCAGGCGCGGCGAGACGTTGGCAAGCTTTAAGCGCCGCTGCACCACCAGGGGTGTCACACCGAAGTCAGCGGCAATATCCTCCACTGGACGCCCCTCGGCCACAAGGTCTTTCCATGCGAACAGTTCCTCGATGGGAGACATGGCCTCTCGCTGCACGTTCTCGGTCAGACTCACGGTGCGAGCCGCATCGTCCTGCACCAGCAGGCAGTGCACCTCATGGTCTTTCGCCAGCTTGCGGCGCTTGACCAGCAGCTTGAGCGCGGCCAGACGGCGGCGCCCGGCCACCACTTCGAAATGCTCGCCATCAGGCGCGGCCACCACGGTGAGGTTTTGCAGAAGTCCCACGCGGGCGATGCTGGCTGCGAGTTCGGGGATCGAAGTACCGCCGCTTTTGCGTACGTTGCGGCTGGAGGGCCGCAGCTTGGACAGCGGGATCAACAGCAGGCGCTGGGGGGTGTCGCTGCCTGTGGCGATGGCATCGGCTGCAACGATGGCGGTGGTTTCAGAAAAGGTCGTGTTGTTCATGATCTGGCTCCAATCGGAAAGTTGGAAAGCACAAAGGCGTAAAACAGGAAATGAAAAGAAGTGGATTGAGGGAGGGGCTGCGCCCCTCCGCTGCGTTCAGGCCTTGAGCTGGCGCATACCATCCGCCAGCAGCCACAGGGCGCGGTTCAGGCGCAGGTTCTGGTCGATGCCCTGCACGGGCCGCGTCTGCTGTTTGCGGCCATTGGCAGCGCGTGCACGCAGACCACCCTTGATGAGGTTTTCTTGGGTGCGGTTAAACACGCTCCACAGGTCGCGCCGGTCGTCGTCCGTGCGGCGGGGCATCAGGATTTGCGACTCCGTGATGGGCGCGGGCTTGACTGGGTCGTCGTACTTGAGGGACAAGGCTGCGCGGGCGAACACATCTGATTCCCCGGAATCGAGCGTGACGGCCTGCATGGATTCACGTGATGCCTGGGCCTGCACAAAGCCCTGCAGCACGGAATAGGCTCCCTCGATGACCTGCCCCGCCACGTCGCCCTTGTGGGGCACGCGCACATCGGCCACGGTGTCTCCGCACACCAGCCCGTTGTGGAACACGAAGCGGAACATGCCCGCCAGCATCTGGTAGCTGCTGGTGCCGTCATGGGAATTGAGCAGGATGATTTCATTGGCCTCGCGGCCATTGATCTGGCTGGCATGGCGCAGCCGCAGCATGTGCTTGGTGAAGTCGCGTCGCCCTTGCTGACGCACACGGGTCTGGCAGACCATGAAGGGCTGGAAGCCCTCCCCTCTCAGCTCCTGCAGCACAGTGGCAGTGGGGATGTAGCTGTAGCGCTCGGAACGGCTGCCGTGAGGAGACTGCGCGAAGATGGACGGGGCTACTGCCCTGATCTGGTCGTCCGACAAGGGCTGTTCGGAACGCAGCACCGGGGATTGCGGTGCAAAGCGGGATAAGCGGGATGCGAGTTGCATGGTGATTTCTCCTGACGAAGTTGGCTGTTGAAGAAAAGCCTCACCGGATTCCTAGATTCAGAGCCCTGTTCGGGCTTCCGGTGGGGTCGGCACGAGGAACCCGGTTGGCCTCGTTGCCACCGTCTTTCCTGAGTTCATCGCCCGCAGCCAAAGGAGCGCGCGCCGGGGTGCCGTCAAGGAAGAAGCGCCAGGAGTGGTGCGGCCCGCAGCCGAAGGCGAGGACACGGCCTGGCGCGCCTTGACGGCACCCCGGCGCTCGCTACGGTCGCGAAGAAGGTGATGAGGGAAGGAAAGACGGCTGAACAGGCACAGGCCCGCCATGCACGCCGACTCCACGCAAGCGAAAGCGCGCAGCGACGCAGGCGCGAAGGCCGATCCGGCACGGCTGGTTAGGCAGTATCTAAAGGGGCGCCAAGCGCAGTGCGGCGGGGATGGGCTGACCAGCCGATCCCCTGGAGGCAAGCGCAGCGCGCAGGCCTGGCTCAACGAGGCGAGCCAAAGGCGTAAGCCGAGCAAAGCGAGGGAACGATGGAAGCCCGACGAGGCGAGACGCCAAGGGCTGGCTTGATGCGCAAGCACGACAGCGCGGCCGACCGTGACCACGGGCCGGAGACGCACAGACCTGAATCCCCCTCAAAGGAGAACGCCATAGCCCCGGGGAAAGTAGAACATCGCTCACTTGGGCACAATGACACCTGCCATGGAAATCCAAGAATTGCATGACGATGAACTGATGGCCCAGGCCCGTGAGTGGCGGCTGCGGGCGCTACGCGGAGAAAAGGAAGCACGCGGTATGGCGCACGAGCTAGAACGCGAAGTGCGCCGGCGATTTGGGAACCCAAAGACCGATGAGCAGCACTCCCTCAAAGAGATACGTGCGCTGGCACAACTCCGCTGAGAGCTCAGTGGCACTGAAACACCCCCGAGACAAGAAAGCTTGATACGGCGACAACGCAGCCCGGAGTCTCGGAGAGATGGGCAGCAAAGCAGAGCATGCGGGCGCAAAGGTGCCCCAATACGCCCGGCAAGGGCTATTTTTGTTTCCGTACTTTTTCCGTACGCACAAACAAAAACGCCCGCTTGTTAGCGGGCGCTTCTGCTACAAGCCCTGGTTTAGCTTGCGATGTTTGGTAGGCGCGATTGGACTCGAACCAACGACCCCCACCATGTCAAGGTGGTGCTCTAACCAGCTGAGCTACGCGCCTGTCGTTGTTTAGCTTTCGATTATAGCCATAAAAATCGAGGCTCCATTCAAAATAGAACACTACATGGCAAAGACTGCCTGCGGCGCGCTGCCCATCCCCCTGAAGCAGAAATTCAGCGCCTGCGCGCGGAGCGCACTCCAGACACGCCAGCCACAATGCCCAGCACCTTGTTCAGGCGGCCCGAGTCAGCCACTTCCACCGTGAAGGTCATCCACGCCGTGCCTTTCACCGACTGGGTCTGCACGCCGATCACATTGGTCTTCTCGCGCGCAAACACTTCGGAGATGTCGCGCAGCAGGCCCTGGCGGTCGGCGGCTTCCACAGCGACGTCCACGGGGTACACGGCCGCAACCGCCGCCGACTTGGAGGCGCCCCACTCCACCTCGATGACGCGTTCGCCGCTGCGTGCCGCCATTTCCCGAAAGTTGCTGCAGTCGGCCCGGTGCACGCTCACGCCCTTGCCACGCGTGACAAACCCACGGATCAGATCAGGGGGAGCGGGTTTGCAGCACTTGGCAAGCTGGGTCATTAGCGAATCGATGCCCACCACCAGCACACCGCCCTTGGGGGCGGCATCGTTGGTGCGTGTCTTCTTGAGCAGCAGGTAGTCGTCGGGCTGCAGGACCGGCTCGGGCGGGCGCAGCACCGTTTCGATGTTGCGCAGCGAGAACTCGTCCTTGCCCACCACCTCAAACAAAGCATCGGCGGACTTGAAGCCCAGCTGCACCGCCAGGTCATCCAGTTTGACGGAGGTCTTGCCCTCGCGCTGCAACAGCTTTTCGACCGCCTCGCGGCCACGGGCCACGGTTTCATGGGTGGCCTGGGCGTTGAACCAGGCGCGCACCTTGGCCTTGGCGCGGTTGCTGGTGAGGTAGCCCAGCTCGGCATTGAGCCAGTCGCGCGAAGGGCGGCCCTCCTTGACGGTGGAAATCTCCACCGTCTGCCCGTTTTGCAGCGGTGTGTTGAGCGGCACCATCGCGCCATCCACTCGGGCGCCCCGGCAGCGGTGCCCCACACTGGTGTGCACGGCATAGGCAAAGTCCACCGGTGTAGCGCCCTGGGGCAGCTCCACCACGGCGGCGTCTGGGGTCAGCACATAGATACGGTCTTCAAACAGGCCCCGGTTGGGCAAGGCGCCCGAGAGATCGCGCTCCCAGGCCAGCAACTGGCGCAGCACCGCAATCTTGGCGTCGTATTCGCCCGTGGCCGAAACCCCTGCATAGCCCTTGCTGCCCGCCTCCTTGTAGGCCCAGTGCGCCGCAACGCCATGTTCGGCATGGTCGTGCATGGCCTGGGTGCGGATCTGGATCTCGATGGGTTTGCCGTGGTCGTCGCGCACGATGGTGTGCAGCGACTGGTAGCCGTTGGGCTTGGGCTTGGCGATGTAGTCGTCAAACTCTTCCACGATGGGCTTGAACTGCTCGTGCACCCAGCTCAGGGCGGCATAGCAGTCCTTCACTGTGGGCACCACCACGCGCAGCGCACGGATGTCGAACACCTGGTCAAAGTTGAGCGACTTGCCGCGCATCTTCTTGACAATGCTGTAGATGTGTTTGGGGCGCCCCTGCACGCTGGCGCTGATGCTGCGCGCGCGCAGGTCAGCTTCGAGCCGGGCGCGCAGCTGCTCCATGTACACCTCGCGCTCGCCGCGCTTTTCATCCAGCAGGCGAGCCACTTCCTTGTAGGTGTCGGGCTCCAGGAAGCGGAACGACAGGTCCTCCAGCTCCCACTTGACCTGCCAGATGCCTAAGCGGTTGGCCAGCGGCGCAAACACCTGCAGCGACTCGCGCGCCAGGCTGGGCGATACCGGGCGTTTGCTCGCCGCATGAAAGCGCAGCGTCTGCAGGCGCGAGGCCAGGCGCAGCATCACCACACGCAGGTCGCGCGAGAAAGCGAGCAGCATCTTGCGCACGTTCTCGGTCTGCACAGCAGGGTCTTCCAAGTGCTCGGCGGTGCGGGCCTGCTGCTGCACGCGCATGAGCTTGGTGGTCTCTACCGCCAGTGCTGCAAAATTTGCGCCGAAGGCCTTGGCAATCACCTCTTCGGGCTTGTTCAGGTGGATGCATGCATGCACCAGATAGCTGGCGGCCTGCATGGCCTCCGAGCCGCCAATGCCCTTGAGGATGGCAGCCACGGCATCGGCGTGGGCCAGCGTGTTTTCGCCGGAATCCAGCGTTTCGCCGGCCATCAGGGGTTCAGCAAAGGCTCGCGCACGCGACAGCGCGTTCACCTGCTCGGGCAGCGTGTGCGCGGTGGCGGCAATGAGCTGGGGGACGGCGTCGGCCTGAGGGGTGTGGGACGCCTGTGCGGGAGGGTAGGTTTTCATCCGGCCACAGCACCTTCCGCCGTCAGCAGGAAGCCCGTGACCGCAGCCACCTGATCGACCGCCACCAGCGTGGGCGCATGCCCTACACCTTCAAATTCGACCACTTGCGCGCCGGGCCCACGCTGCGCCATGGCCAAAGCGGTTTCACGCGACAGCAGGTCCGACTGCGCACCGCGCAGCAACAGGGTGCGCGCCGTGATGTGGTCATACAGCTGCCACAGCATGGCCTCGCCCGCCACAGCAGACTCTTGCGTCAATGTCTTGAACGGTACAGCGATGGCGGGGTCGTAGTGCAGCGTGATGCCGCCACCGGCAGCTTCCGGCACCGCGCGCACCATGGCGCGCGACAAATCCAGCCACTGCTCGGGCGTGTGGGGGCCAAAACTGCTGGAGATAGCCCACATGGCATCAGCCGCTTGCTGCAGCGATTCAAACCGCGCCAGTTGCCCCAGGTACAAGCCGATGCGCTGCAGGGCCTCCCACTGGATGACGGGACCCACGTCGTTGAGCACCAGCCTGCGCACGGGCACCGGCAAGGGCAAACCTGGCTGCCCCACGATGGCCAAGCCGATCAGCCCGCCCATGCTGGTACCCACCCAGTCGAGGGTGGTGATAGGCGCTTGCTGGTGCAGTTGGGCCAGCAGGGCCAGCATGTCGGCGGCGTACTGGGGAATCTGGTAACCCATCGGGTCGGCAAGCCAATCGCTCTGACCGCGCCCGACCACGTCGGGGCAGATCACACGGGCATGCTGGCTCAACGCACGCGCCAGGCTGTCGAAGTCGCGCCCCTGGCGCGAGAGGCCATGCACACAGACCACCACATGGGGATGCGCCGGGTTGCCCGTGGCATTCCACTCCCAATACGCCATGCGGTGGTGTGTAGCCTCGGATGTGGAAGAGTTACCGGAAGACACCACAGGCGCCCCGGGGCCAGGGCACAGTACGTAGTTCAGCGTAGGTTCAATCATGGGTGCGAAATCCGGGGGGCAGCGCTTGATAATGCAAGTGAAAGTCGGCTCGCATTGCCAGGCCATGCAAGCCGACTTTTCCTTGCGTTGCATCGTAATTCATTCGGAGAGACTCTCATGCTGAAAGGCAAAACTGCACTCGTCACCGGCTCCACCAGCGGCATTGGCCTTGGCATCGCCAAGGCGCTGGCCCGCCAGGGTGCCAACATCGTGCTCAATGGCTTTGGTGATGTGGATGGCCCCCGCGCCGAGGTGTTGGCGGCTGGCGAAGCTGCTGGTGCCAAAGTGGCCTACCACGGTGCGGACATGAGCCGCGTGTCCGACATCGAAGACATGATGAAGTACAGCGCCACGCAGTTTGGGCGCGTGGACATTCTGGTGAACAACGCAGGCATCCAGCACGTGGCCAATGTGGAGGACTTCCCCGTGGAACGCTGGGACTCGGTGATCGCGATCAACCTCACAAGTGCCTTTCACACCTCGCGCCTGGCGCTGCCGGCCATGAAAAGCGCCGACTGGGGCCGCATCATCAACCTGGCTTCGGTGCACGGCCTGGTGGGCTCGGCACAGAAGGCCGCGTACGTGGCGGCCAAACATGGCATCGTGGGTCTGACCAAGGTCACCGCGTTGGAGAACGCCACCAGCGGCGTGACCTGCAACGCCATCTGCCCCGGCTGGGTGCTGACACCCCTGGTACAAAAGCAGGTGGATGCCAAGGCGGCCGAACACGGCCTGTCGAACGAAGACGCCAAAAAACTGCTGCTGGGCGAAAAGGAGCCCTCCATGCAGTTCACCACGCCCGAAGAACTGGGCGAACTGGCCGTGTTCTTCTGCTCCCCCGCCGCCAACAATGTGCGTGGCGTGGCATGGAACATGGACGGCGGCTGGGCAGCGCAGTGAAGGCAACAACCCCCTGAGCGGCTGCGCCGCATACGCGGCTTGGCGGCCCTTGCACGGCACCTGCTGGGCGGGGCCGTGCCAGTTCAGGCGCTGCAGGAAACTATAAAATTGATAGCTACCAGCGCTTGTCGAATAAGCGCTGGAGGCCAATTTTTCTAAAAATCAGCGCATCTGTACGGAACCCGACACGTTCACGATAACCTGGGCCTTGCCCGCCTCGACCGGCACGGCGGAATCGGAGAACGAGCCCGCCTTGGCCTCCATGGCCATCATGCGCGGACGGGGGCCAGGCACCATCTCGTTGCTGTTCACCGCCACCTCGCGCAGGCTGTAGTTGCTGAAACCAAAACCCTTGGCCAGCTCGGCAGCGCGGGCCTTGAACTGCTCGATGGCCTGGGTCTGGGCCTCGCCCTCCACCTTGGCCCGGGCCTCGCGCGACAGGCCGAAAGCGACATTGCTGATGGCCAGGGTCTGGATCTTTCCGGCCGTGGCCGTGATGCGCGCGAAGTCGCGGCCTTCCAGCACCAGCTCGGCACGGCCCTGCCAGCCGTTGATCTTCCCATCCTTGCCATAGCGCGGGTACAGCCCGAACGGGCCGGTACGCACATCCAGCTGGCCCGGCTGAGCGTTGCGCTTGGCTTCGGCCAGGGCGGCGTCCAGCGCCTGCTTGAGTTGTGCCTGCACCGTGGCAGCGTCGGCGGCTTCCTTGCTGGTAGCCAGATTGAGCACCAGCAGATCCTGCTGCACTTCCACCGTGCCCGTGGCCGACAACTGAACGATGTTGCGCAGTTCGGTGGTTGGTGAATTTTGTGCAAAAGAGGCTCCAGCGCATGCAATCAATGCGCTGAAAGCTATCAATTTAGTAGTAATTTTCATCACAAAGGTGTCCTTGATATCGGTGCACGATCCGGGGCCGGGCCATGCGGGGCACCACCTTAACCGCACTGCCCGCCCACTGCGATGAAGCCCCTCCACCGCGCGTGCGAAGCTGGGCAAAACTTGTAACAGTTGGTCAAACCTGCCCCCAAAACCCGAACTTCGGCGTTCCAAGTGGTCAGAATCGGCTCTGTTACAAATTGGACTTGGGATCAAGATGGCCACAACAACCAATCGCACCGACAAAGTTCTGGTGGTGGACGACGATGCACGAATCCGTGATCTGCTGCGCCGCTACCTCACGCAGGAAGGCTTTGAAGTCATGGTCGCCGAAGACGGCAAGGCGCTCAACCGCCTGCTGCTGCGCGAGACCGTGGACATCATCGTGCTCGACCTGATGATGCCGGGCGAAGACGGCCTGTCCATTTGCCGCCGCCTGCGTGCCGCCAATGACCGGACGCCCATCATCATGCTCACCGCCAAGGGCGAGGACGTGGACCGCATCGTGGGCCTGGAAGTGGGTGCCGACGACTACCTGGGCAAGCCGTTCAACCCCCGCGAACTGCTCGCACGCATCCACGCTGTGCTGCGCCGCCGCCCCGCGCAGGAAGCGCCTGGCGCACCGTCGGGCGACAACGAGGTCGTGACCTTCGGTCCCTTTACCTTCGACCTGGGCACCCGCGCACTGCAGCGCAATGGCGAAGAGTTGCCCCTGACCACCGGCGAATTTGCCATGCTCAAGGCACTGGTACGCCACCCGCGCCAGCCCCTGTCGCGCGAAAAGCTGGCCCTGCTGGCCCGTGGCCGCGAATTCGAACCGTTTGACCGCAGCCTGGACGTGCAGGTCTCGCGCCTGCGCAAGCTGGTGGAAGTGGATGCAGCCGCACCGCGCTACATCCAGACCGTGTGGGGAGTGGGCTACGTGTTCGTGCCGGACGGAACCAGCTGACCGATCTCTCCTTGCCTGTATGCACAATTCCGACGGCAATCCGAGGTCGAGATCATCATCGTTCCGGCAGTCCGTGACCGCTTCCCCCGACGCCACCAGCCCCGCCCCTCTGGAGTCCTTGAGACAGGCTCGGGAGCAGCGGGCGCGTGTGGGCCTCAATCTCTTCTGGCGCACTTTCTTTCTGCTGGCACTGCTGCTGGTGGGCAGCATTCTGGCGTGGCTGCAAACTTTGCGGGCGCTGGAGTTCGAACCGCGCACCCTCCACACCGCGCAGCAGATCGCATCGCTGGTGAACCTGAGCCGCGCGGCGCTGGTGCATTCCGACGCCATTGCCCGCGTGTCGCTCATCAAGACCATGGCCGACCAGGAAGGCGTGCGCATCCTGCCGCGTGAACCACGCGACAAGTTCGAGCTGCTGGAGGGCACGGCCCTGGGCAACCGCCTGACCGACGAACTCACGCAGCGCCTGGGGCCCGACACCATCGTGGCGCAAAACGTGAATGGAGAGACCGGCCTGTGGGTCGGCTTCAACATCAATGGCGACCCCAACTGGCTGCTGATGGACCGTTCACGCTTCAGCCCGGCGGGCGGCCGCACCTGGCTGATCTGGCTGATCACGGCGGGGGCGCTGTCATTGGCGGGCGCTGCGGCCATTGCGCGGCTGATCAACCGGCCGCTCAAGCAACTCTCTTACGCCGCCAACCGCGTCAAGGACGGCGACTTTGCAGCCAGTCACCTCGACGAAGAAGTGGTGACCAGCGAAATCCGAGAAGTGAATATCGGCTTCAACCGCATGGCACAAAAACTGGCCAAGCTGGAGCAAGACCGCGCCGTGATGCTGGCTGGCATTTCGCACGACCTGCGCACGCCGCTTGCCCGCCTGCGGCTGGAAACCGAGATGAGCGTGACCGATGAAGTGGCGCGCGAGCACATGGTGGCCGACATCGTTCAGCTTGATGCCACGATCGACAAATTCCTCGACTACGCACGGCCCGACCACGTCACACTGACACCCGTCAACCTGCATGCCGTGGTGTCGTCTTGCGTCTATGCCGTGCAAGACCATCGCGAACTGCAGATCACGATGTCCGTGCCCGAAGACCTCAATGTGCTGGCCGACGAAGTGGAACTGGCCCGCGTCATCTCCAACCTGCTTGAGAACGCGCGGCGCTACGGCAAGGCCGAGGACACGGGTATCACCAACGTGGACATTGCCGCCAAAGGCCGCGAGAACTGGGTGCTGATCAAGCTGCGCGACCATGGCCCCGGCGTGCCGCCCGAGCAATTGTCGAATCTCACCAAGCCCTTCTTTCGCGGTGACTCCGCGCGCACCGCAGCGGCAGGCGCGGGGCTGGGGCTTTCCATCGTGGACAAGACCGTGCAGCGCATGGGCGGCATCTTTGCGCTGGCCAACTCCAGCACGGGCGGCCTGGTGGCCCACCTGCAACTGCAGCGCGCTACCGACTTGCCCGATGGCGCGGACCCCAAGCAGAGACTGCAACGGCCCTCCATCAAACGCCAGTTGCCCCGACGCCGGGCCGAAGACCGGACGGCCTGAGCCGCCTTCTTCCCCCCAAAGCAAAAAGCCCCGGACTTCGGGGCTTTTTGCTTTGTACCAGCCCTGGGCTGGGGTGGCTCGTCACGCCTGGCTCAGCGTCTGGCCCGTGCCATGACAACGTGGCACAGGCTCAACGCTCAACGCACCATGCAAGGCGCCTTGTTGTTGAACTTCCAGCCCGGGATCAGGTACTGCATGGCGATCGCATCGTCGCGCGCGCCCAGGCCGTGCTCCAGGTACAGGCGGTGCGCCCGCTCGACCTCGTCCATGTCGAGCTCCACGCCCAGGCCGGGCTTCTTGGGCAACTGGATGAAGCCGTCCTTGATCTGAAACGGCTCCTTCGTCAGCCGCTCGCCGTCCTGCCAGATCCAGTGTGTGTCGATCGCCGTCACGCGGCCGGGGGCGGCGGCGCCGACGTGGGTGAACATGGCCAGCGAGACGTCGAAGTGGTTGTTCGAATGCGAACCCCAGGTCAGGCCGAAGGCCTGGCACATCTGCGCCACGCGCACCGATCCGGCCATGGTCCAGAAATGCGGGTCGGCCAGCGGGATGTCCACCGACTGCAGGGCCAGGCTGTGGGCCATCTCGCGCCAGTCGGTAGCGACCATGTTGGTGGCGGTGGGCAGGCCCGTAGCGCGGCGAAACTCGGCCATCACCTCGCGGCCTGAGAACACGCCTTCGGCGCCGCAGGGGTCTTCGGCATAGGCCATCACGCCACGCAGGTCGCGCGTGATGCGGATGGCGTCTTTCAGCAGCCAGCCGCCGTTGGGGTCCAGCGTCACCCGCGCTTCCGGGAAGCGCTCGTGCAGCGCGCGGATGGCCTCCACTTCTTCCTCGCCGCGCAGCACGCCGCCCTTGAGCTTGAAGTCGGCAAAACCGTAGCGCTCATAAGCTGCCTCGGCCAAGCGCACGATGCCATCGGCCGACATGGCCTTCTCGTTGCGCAGGCGGAACCAGTCGTTGTCGGCGCCGGGCTCGGTGCGGTAGGTCAGGTCGGTCTTGGCGCGGTCACCCACGTAGAACAGGTAGCCCAGCATCTGCACCGCATCGCGCTGCACGCCGTCGCCCAGCAGCGCAGCCACGGGCACGTTCAGGTGCTGACCTAGCAGATCGAGGAAGGCCGACTCCACCGCCGTCACGGCGTGAATGGTGATGCGCAGGTCGAAGGTCTGCAGGCCGCGCCCGCCCGCATCGCGGTCGGCGAACTGGGCGCGCATGGCGTTGAGCACGGCGTTGTGGTGGCCGATGGGCCGACCCACGATGAGGGGGCGCGCGTCCTCGATGGTCTGGCGAATCTTCTCGCCGCCGGGCACCTCGCCCACCCCGGTGTTGCCCGCGCTGTCGCGCAGGATGAGCAGGTTGCGCGTGAAGAACGGGCCGTGCGCGCCGCTCAGATTCATGAGCATGCTGTCGTGGCCCGCAACGGGCACCACGCGCAGCTCGGTGACGACAGGGGTGCTGGTGACCAACGGGGTAGAAGAGGCGTTCATGGTGTCGAGAATCAGGTTGGAAGGCGAAGGCGCCTCATGGAGAAATCAGTCGGCAGTGATCTTGCGGGTTTCGATGACCGTCTTCCAGCGCGCGAATTCGCGTGCCTGGTAGGCGGTGAAGGCTTCGGGCGTGCTGGCCACGATCTCCAGGCCCTGGTCGAGCATGCGCTTCTTCACCGCAGGGTCGTTCATGGCGGCGACGGCGGCGTCCGACAGCTTCTTCTTGAGCGCTGGCGGCAGGCCCTTGGGCGCGGCCATGCCCTGCCACGAGTAGACCTCGGCACCGGCCACGCCGGCCTCGGCCAGAGTGGGAACATCGGGCAGCACGGGGCTGCGCTTGTCGCCGGTGACGGCAATCGCATGCAGCTTGCCGGCCCGGATGTGCGCGAGCACCGCGTTCACGTTCTGGAACGAGAACTCCACCTGCCCGCCCAACAGGTCGTTGATGGCCGGTGCGCCGCCCTTGTAGGGGATGTGCAGGCCTTCGGTGCCGCTCTGCTGCCAGAACACTTCGGCCGAGAGGTGGTCCGACGAGCCGTTGCCCGAGCTGGCGAAGCTCACCTTGCCGGGGTTGGCCTTGAGCTGGGCGATCACTTCCTTGACGCTGCGCGCCTTCTGGTTGGGTGCGGCCACCAGCACGTTGGGCGCCTGCACGGGCACGGTGATGTAGTCGAAATCCTTGAGCGCGTCATACGGCACGCTCTTGAGCAGGTGCGGCGCAACGACAAAGGCACCCAGCGAAGACACCAGCAGCGTGTAGCCATCGGGCGCGGCGCGCTTCACCGCACCGGCACCCAGCGTGCCCGTGGCACCGGGGCGGTTGTCCACCACGAAGTTCTGGCCCAGCTTGTCCCCCATGTGCTGCGCCATGGCCCGGGCCACCATGTCGGTGGAGCCACCGGCCGGGAACGGCACGACGATGGTCACGGGCTTCTCGGGCCAGGGGATGGTCTGCGCCGTTGCGGCAAAGGCCAGGGTGCAGGCGCTGGCAACCAGCAGCAGTTGTTTCTTGAGGAACATGGCGGATGTCTCCGGAGGTGATGGGGGTGTTCGATGGCCCTCTTGTGGGGCCTTGTTCAAAGAGATACGCGGGGCAGACAGAGAGGGAGTAGTCCTTACTGCGGCCCAAGCTTCTTGATCAACGCGGCAAGCTCTTCCATCTCGCCGGGCTTCAAGTCCGTCAGCGGAGCCCGCACCGGGCCACCGTCGTGGCCCACAATCTTGGCGCCCGCCTTGATGATGCTCACGCCATAGCCTTCCACCCGGTTGCGAATCGCCAGGTAAGGCATGAAGAACTCCTTGAGCAACTTGTGCTGCGTGGCGATGTCGTCGCTGGCCACGGCCTTGTAGAACTCCATCGCCGTCTTGGGGATGAAATTGAACACCGCCGACGAGTACACCGGCGTGCCCAGCGCCTTGTAGGCCGCTGCATACACCTCGGCCGTGGGCAGGCCGCCCAGGTAGGAGAAGCGGTCGCCCATCTTCATGAAGATGGAAGACATGGTCTCGATATTGCCCACGCCATCCTTGAAGCCCACCAGGTTCGGGCAGCGATCGGCCAGGATGGCCAGGGAATCGGCCGTCAGCTTGGTGCGGTCGCGGTTGTAGACGATCACACCAAACTTCACGCTCTTGCAGACCGCAGCCACATGCTCGATCAAACCCTCTTGGCCCGCTTCGGTCAGGTAGTGGGGCAACAGCAGGATGCCGTGGGCGCCCAGGCGCTCGGCCTCCTGGGCATGGGCGATGGCGGTGCGCGTGGGGCCACCGGCACCGGCAATGATGGGCACCTTGCCGCGGCAGGTATCCACGGCGGTCTTGATGACCTGACCGTACTCGGGGCCGGACAGCGAGAAGTACTCGCCCGTGCCGCCGGCGGCGAACAGGGCGCTGGCGCCGTAGGGGGCCAGCCACTCCAGGCGCTCGATGTAGGTCTTGGGGCGGAATTCACCCTGCTCGTCGAAGTCCGTGATGGGGAAGGACAGCAGGCCGGAGCCCATGATGGATTTGAGTTCTTGCGGGTTCATGGTCATTCAGTCAGATCAACAGGTCAGGGGTCACAAACGAACGGGAACCAACGCAATAGAACCGATTCCGCGAAAATCAAGAGGTCATACAAGCCGCTTATCCCAGGAGCCTGGGCACGTAAACAGCCTCTGAACCTCATTTCAAAACCTGTTAGCAACAGCAGATATGTCAAATGTTAACGTTAACAAATCAATCATACATAGTGGATAACCCTATGTCATGCGATAACTAAAGCCATGCCGGTGGCTCGTTCATGGAGCTTTCGCGTGATCGGGCCTGCGGTCTGCGTTACGCTCGGCTTGAATCAGCACACCCCAGCCCATGAGCATCCACACGCAGTTCTCCCTTCTCAGATTGCAAGGCGAACCTCTGCCGCAGGACCTTGCGGTCCTTGTCCTGCATCAGGAGGAACTGCAGCGCCGTACGGGCGTCCGCATGAGCGCAGAACCCCAGTGGGCGCCATGGCTAGACACCAGCTACCTGACTGAAGCCGAGCGGACTGACCCCGAGATTGCGGCAAACATCCGGGCCATTGCCGAGGTCTGCCGCCACGTTGCCTTTGTGGTGGCCGATGATGAAGGCAACTATTTTGGCTACTGGCGTGGGCCGTCGTTGAAGCCCATTGCTGAAAGCGTGGTGGTGCAACTGGACAGCGAAGGGCAGTTCTCGTTGTGCGGAACTTCAAACATCGCTGGCGCCATCCTGACCCAGTGCTGCTACGGCGGGACATTCGACGAGACCCGCCAGTGGTTCCTGCGTCTGGGCCTGACCGCCCTGCCCACTTACCCCTATGACCTTGGCAATCCGCAGGTCACGCCCACCCCGACCGCCTTGCACCAACAATTGTTCGAGGCCTATCTGCACGAAGCCAGGTAGCTCCACAACGCAAGGGGGCGTTTTCCGAAACACCCTGGTGGCGGTCTGGAGGCTTTTTACGGCGACCTCGGTCACCGATTGGGGGTGCGGTCTTGAAGGCCTTTGCCTTATATAGACTCGACGCATGCCGCTTAACCCCTCCAGCCCCCGCGCGTCCGCATCGTCAGCCACCCGCGACCGGCCCGTAGTGACGCTGCGCGAGGTGGCAGAACAGGCGGGGGTGTCGATGATCACCGTGTCCCGCGCGATCAATACGCCGAACCAGGTGTCGGAGCCTACGCGCACCCGGGTGCAGGCAGCGGTCTCCAGCCTGGGATATGTGCCCAATCTCATTGCAGGGGGCCTGCGTTCAGCACGCAGCCATCTGGTCACGGCCCTCGTGCCCACCACCACGGGGCAGCTGTTCGGCGAGATGGTCCAATCGCTCACCGATGCCCTGGAGCTGCGTGGCTACCAGGTGATGCTGGGCCAGGTGGGCTATGCACATTCGCGTGAAGACGAACTGCTGCGCGCCATCGTGGGCCGCAGGCCCGATGGCATTGTGCTCACCGGCATCATGCATTCCCCAGAGGGGCGGCGCCTGCTGCAGGCCTCCGGCATCCCCGTGGTGGAAACCTGGGACTTCACCCCCACCCCCATCGACATGCTGGTCGGGCTGTCGCACGAACAACTGGGCGCCGCCGTGTGCAAGCACCTGCATGCCAAGGGACGGCGCCGGCTGGCGCTGCTCAGCGGAGACGATGAACGCGCCGCGCGGCGGCGCAAGGGTTTCTACGCCGAAGCGGACCGGCTGGGCCTGCGCGAGCCAGCGCTACAGCTGGAGAAGTCTCCCACATCCCATACCGAAGGGCGTGCAGGCCTGGCCGCATTGCTGGCGGTGCAACCAGATATCGACGCTGTGTTCTGCAGCTCCGACATGCTGGCCCTGGGGGCGCTCACCGAAGCGCATGCGCGCGCAATGGCAGTCCCCGACCAATTGGCCGTCGTCGGTTTTGGAGACTTGGAGTTCGCCCAGACCGTGATCCCGAGCCTCACCACCGTGCGCATCGACGGCACCCGCATGGGCCAAACGGCGGCAGGCTTCATTGCCGATCGTGCCGAAGGCAAGCCAGTGGCAGAGCCTGTGGTGGACATCGGTTTTTCGATCATTGAGCGCGAGAGCACCTGAACCCCTCTGTGGGATCTTCGCCGCCAGTCACGGCAGCGTGAGCACGGTCACACGGTGTAGATCAGCACCGCAGCCCGTGCCTCCATCGCCAGCCCCTGCCCCACAGGCCCCAGGCGCTCGGCCGTCTTGGCTTTCACATTGACCTGCCCCTCGGCGATGCCCACGGCACGTGCAATGGCAGCCCGCATGCCGGGAATGTGCGCGGCCAGACGCGGTGCCTGCGCGACCACAGTGCTGTCGATATTGCCGATTTCGTACCCGGCCGCACGCACGCGCCGCGCGGCCTCCGCCAGCAAGACGCTGGAATCGGCGCCACGAAAGGCTGCGTCGGTGTCGGGGAAATGGCTGCCAATGTCGCCCAGGGCCGCTGCGCCCAGCAGCGCGTCGGTAATCGCATGCAACAGCACGTCGGCGTCCGAGTGGCCGAGCAGACCCATGGGGTGGGCAATCTCCACGCCACCAATCACCAGACGGCGGCCGGGGACCAGTGCATGCACATCCCAGCCTTCACCAATCCTGAAATTCATCCGTTTGCCTTTGTTTGTGGGTGCCTTGCGGCGTTGTGTTGCCTTGCGCCCCTGACTGCGCCGTGAGGCCGGGGTCGACGAACCGGAGGAAACGGTTCTAAAACAGATTCTTCTTGCCAGGGGCGGTGGTCACCTGGCCCCGGTCGCCACCAAAACGCTCCAGCGTCGTTCCGTGCGCACGCGCAGCAAGCACGGCGGCAGCCAGCGCGAAATCGTCCGGGTAGGTGACCTTGAAGTTTTGCGCCCCTCCCTGCACCAGGCGCGGGTGCAGGCCCATCGCCTCCATGGCGCTGGCCTCGTCCGTCACGTTGGAACCCACCTTGTCCATGGCATCCATGAGCGGCCCGATGCGGAACATCTGCGGCGTCTGCGCAAGCCATTTGTCACTGCGATCCACCGTGGAAGCCACACGCACGCCGCCCGGGCCATCGATGGAGGTCTTGAGCGTGTCGGCCAGCTTGTGGGCCAACAGCCCCCCCACGCTGTCGCCAGCACACTGGTCAATGAGGTGGTCGATCTGGTCGGCGGTCACCAGGCAGCGCGCCGCATCGTGCACCAGCACCCAGTCATCACGCAGCGCACCCCGCTCCAGCAGGGCCCGCAGACCGCCCAGCACTGTGTCAGCACGTGTCGGACCACCACACTCCACCACAAAAAACGCTGGGTGCGCATGTGCATCCAGAAACCGGTCGCCAGGGGCCACCGCGACCAGGGTGCCCAGCAGGCGCCCCACGCCGGCAAAAGCCGCCAGCGTGTGCAGCACCATGGGCTGCCCCGCCACCAGGTGGTACTGCTTGGGCAGGGGTGCCGGGGCCGTGGTTGGCGCAGCGTCCACGGCCGAGAAAGCGGCCAACGTCGATGTCAATGGCACAGCATTGCCTGAAGCCGGCGCCGGGGCCATCAAAGCGGCGCCAGCCGGAACAGCACGCGAGCCCATGCCGGCGCAGGGCACCAGCGCCCAAAATCGCCCGTGGGCAGACAAAGGAGCGAGCGGGGGGTGCAACAAGGGAGCAGTCATGGATCGCTCATTCTAAAATCTCCCGTTGCCTACCCATCCAGCCCGTGCGCGTTTTGCGCCCCTGGGGATGCGGCGGGCCCAGACGACACACACCGTCCGCATGGAACTGCCCAAACTCTCCCCCGGAAAACGCTTCACCCTGCCCCGCCCCGTGGGCAGCGCAGATTCGCTGCTGCTGGCCCGCCTGGCCGAGCGCGACAAGGCCGCAGGGCGCACCACCGCCATCGTCACGGCCGACGCCACCGATGCGCAGCGCCTTATCGAGGAAATGGCGTTCTTCGCGCCCGGGCTGCGCTGTGCGCTGTTCCCGGACTGGGAGACGTTGCCGTACGACACGTTCTCGCCGCACCAGGATTTGATCAGCGAGCGGCTGGCCACGCTTTGGCGCATCAGCCAAAAAGACAAGGACACTGGTGCCGACGTGGTGCTGGTGCCTGCCACCACGGCGCTGTACCGGCTGGCGCCGCCGTCCTTTCTGGCGGGGTACACCTTCCACTTCAAGGTCAAGCAAAAGCTCGACGAGGCGAAGTTCAAGGCGCAGCTCACGCTGGCAGGCTACAGCCACGTCTCGCAGGTGGTCAGCCCCGGCGAATACGCGGTGCGCGGCGGGCTGATCGACCTGTTCCCCATGGGCTCGCTGGTGCCCTTCCGGGTGGACCTGTTCGACGACGAGATCGACAGCATCCGCACGTTCGACCCCGACAGCCAGCGCAGCCTGTACCCCGTGCCCGAGGTGCGCCTGCTGCCCGGCCGCGAGTTCCCCATGGACGACGACGCGCGCGCCAAGTTCCGCAGCCGCTGGCGCGAGATGCTCGAGGGCGACCCGACCAAGAGCCGCATCTACAAGGACATGGGCTCGGGCGTGGCCACCGCCGGCATCGAGTACTACCTGCCGCTGTTCTTCGACGAGACGGCCACGGTGTTCGACTACCTGGGCGGCGAGGCCACCGTGGTGCTGCACGGCGACCTGGAGCCCGCCTTCCAGCGCTTTTGGCAGGACACGAAAGACCGCTTTCGCCTGGTGCAGGGCGACCCCGAGCGCCCCGTGCTGCCGCCCGAAGAGCTGTTTCTCTCGGCCGACCAGTTCTACACGCGCGCCAAGGAGCATGCGCAGCTGTCCATCCGCCCCGGTGTGGAAGACATCGCCGACAACCCGCACTTCCAGAAGCTGGGCGACCTGTCGGTGGTGCGCGGCGCCGAAGACCCGCTCTCCCGGCTGCACGCCCACATCCGCAACACCCAGCACCGCGTGCTGCTGCTGGCCGAGAGCGCCGGCCGGCGCGAGAGCCTGCTCGACTTTCTGCGCGCGAGCGGGGTGAACCCGCCGGCCTTCGATTCGCTGGCCGAGTTCCAGGGCACGGCCGACGAAAAGGTGGGCATCGCCACCGCGGGCCTCACCGTGGGCTTCAGCTGGATCGAGGACGGCATCGACTTCGTCACCGAGACCGAGCTGTTCGCCGCCGGCCCCACCACGCGCCGGCGCAAGAAGCAGGAGCAGGTGAGCGACGTCGAGGCCCTGATCAAGGACCTGGCCGAGCTCAACGTGGGCGACCCCGTGGTGCACAGCGCGCACGGCATCGGCCGCTACCGGGGCCTCGTCAACATGGACGTGGGCAACAAGAACCCCGACGGCACGCCCGCCATGCAGGAGTTCCTGCACCTGGAGTACGCCGACAAGGCCGTGCTCTACGTGCCCGTGAGCCAGTTGCAGCTGATCAGCCGCTACACCGGCGTGAGCGCCGACGAGGCGCCGCTGCACAAACTGGGCAGCGGCCAGTGGGAAAAGGCCAAGCGCAAGGCCGCCGAGCAGGTGCGCGACAGCGCGGCCGAGCTGCTCAACATCTACGCCCGCCGCGCGGCACGCGAGGGCCATGCCTTCCGCTACAGCCCGCAGGACTACGAGACCTTTGCCAACGACTTTGGCTTTGACGAGACCGCCGACCAGAACGCCGCCATCCACGCGGTGATCCAGGACATGATCAGCCCCCGCCCCATGGACCGCCTGGTCTGCGGCGACGTGGGCTTCGGCAAGACCGAGGTGGCGCTGCGCGCGGCCTTCGTCGCCGTCACGGGCGGCAAGCAGGTGGCCTTCCTCGCGCCCACAACCCTGCTGGCCGAGCAGCACTACCAGACCCTGGTGGACCGCTTTGGCAAGTGGCCGGTGAAGGTAGCCGAGGTCTCGCGTTTCCGTTCGGGCAAGGAGATCACCGCCGCCATCAAGGGCATCGGCGACGGCACGGTGGACATCGTGGTCGGCACGCACAAGCTGCTGTCTGAGTCCACCAAGTTCCACAACCTGGGCCTCTTGATCATCGACGAGGAGCACCGCTTCGGCGTGCGCCACAAGGAGCAGATGAAGGCCCTGCGCGCCGAAGTGGACGTGCTGACGCTGACAGCCACGCCCATCCCGCGCACGCTGGGCATGGCGCTCGAAGGGCTGCGCGACCTCTCGGTCATCGCCACCGCGCCGCAGCGGCGCCTGGCGATCAAGACCTTTGTGCGCAACGAGGGCACCGGCGTGATCCGCGAGGCGGTGCTGCGCGAACTGAAGCGCGGCGGGCAGGTCTACTTCCTGCACAACGAGGTGGAGACCATCGAGAACCGCCGCCAGAAGCTCGAAGAGATACTGCCCGAGGCCCGCATCGCCGTGGCCCACGGCCAGATGCCGGAGCGCGAACTGGAGCGCGTGATGCGGGACTTCGTGGCCCAGCGCTACAACATCCTCCTGTGCTCGACCATCATCGAGACCGGCATCGACGTGCCCACGGCCAACACCATCATCATGAGCCGCGCCGACAAGTTCGGCCTGGCGCAGCTGCACCAACTGCGCGGGCGCGTGGGCCGCAGCCACCACCAAGCGTATGCCTACCTGATGGTGCCCGACACCGAGGGCCTGACCAAGCAGGCCGCCCAGCGCCTCGATGCCATCCAGCAGATGGAAGAGCTGGGCAGCGGCTTCTACCTGGCCATGCACGACCTGGAGATCCGCGGAGCCGGCGAGGTGCTGGGCGAGAACCAGAGCGGCAACATGCTGGAAGTAGGCTTCCAGCTGTACAACGAGATGCTGAACGAAGCCGTCAAGGCGCTCAAGGCCGGCAAGGAGCCGGACCTGCTCAGCCCGCTGAGCGTCACCACCGACATCAACCTGCACGCCCCCGCCCTGCTGCCCGACGACTACTGCGGCGACGTGCACCTGCGCCTGTCGTTCTACAAGAAGCTGGCCACCGCCAAGACGCCCGACCAGATCGACGGCCTGCTCGAAGAGATCGTGGACCGCTTCGGCAAACTGCCGCCGCAGGCCCAGACCCTCATCGACGTGCACCGCCTGCGCGTGCTGAGCCAGCCCTACGGCGTGGTGAAGGTCGACGCCGCCCCGGGTGTGATCAACATCACCTTCAAGCCCCAGCCGCCGATTGACCCGATGCGCATCATCGAGCTGATCCAGAAGAACAAGCACATCAAGCTGGCGGGCAACGAGAAGCTGCGCATCGAGCGCGAATTGAAGGAGCCGAAGGACCGTGCCCAGATGGTGCGGGACATCCTGCGGTCGCTGGGGCAGCCGGTGGTTGCTGCCTAAAGGTTTTTGGATCAAATTGGCCTCTAGCGCTTATCCATAAATCGCTTCTAGCTATCAATAGCGTAGTAAACAGAACCATGTGGCTGGAAGCCGCCCTCGCCCTCGTCGCTCTGGTTGCCGCCCTGGCGGCGCGGCCCTGGCGCATATTGGCCAGCCGCAAGCCCCTGGCACCCGAGGCCTTTGGCACGCCATCTGCGTTGTGGACACCGCTGCTGGCCACGCTGGTGTTTCTGCCCTGGATGTGGGCCCTGCCCACGCTGCACCACATGCCGCTGCAACTGCAGTGGTCGGGCGCATGCCTGGTGCTGCTCATGCTGGGTTGGCCGCTGGCCGTGCCGACGTTGCTGGCGGTGGGCGCCATCGCGGCGCTGGTCTCACCCGGCCTAGGCGTGTGGGATGCACTGGGCATGGCCGTGTGGCAGGGCGTGGTGCCTGCCACGCTGGCGCTGCTGCTGGGGGTGGCGCTGCGCCGTCTGGCCGGGGCACGATCGCTTGCGGGCGTGCGCGCCTTCGTCTATGTGCTAGGGAGGGGCTTTCTGGGTACGGCGCTGTGCCTGTTCGCGGCAGGCACGCTGTCGCAATGGAACGGCCACACGCTGCCGGGCGTGGGTGGCCAGCTCTCGCTCGTGGCGCGCTGGCTGATGGCCTGGGGGGACGCGGTGGTCACCGGCATGCTGTGCGCGGTGTTCGTGGCGTTCAAGCCCGAATGGCTGGCTACCTGGTCGGACGATCTGTACCTCCATGGCGAAAAAAACTGACGCCCGGGAGGCAGCTGCGCCAGCCGCCGTGCGCACGGCTTTTACCGTGGCCTATGGCGCCCACTGGCTGCATGGCAGCACCTGGGGCCGCACGGCCGCTGCGGTGCCGCGCCTGGTGTCCCTGCACGGCGGCGGTGCGGCCACCGACCACCGGCGCATGGACTACCTGCTCCAGCCCCTGGCCGCCCAAGGCTGGGCCGGCTCAGCCTTCGACTTCGTGGGCCATGGCGCCACGGGCGGCAGCCTGCTGGGCTCCAGCCTGGCCGACCGCCAGGCCCAGGCGCAGGCCGTGGCGGACCATCTGGACCTGGGGGCAGCACGACCGCCCCTGGCCCTGATCGCCTCCAGCATGGGTGGCCACACGGCCTGCCAACTGCTGGATGCGCTGCGGCCCCGCGCCCTGGTGTTGTTCTGCCCCGCGGCCTACACGCCGGTGGCCGAGCACCAGCCCTTCGGTCCGGCTTTCCAGCAGACCCTGCGCACCACCACGGACTTCGCCGACGCTCTGGCCTGGGCGGCATTGCGGCGTTTTCGCGGCCGATTGCTGCTGGTCTGGGGTGCGCAGGATGTGGTGATCCCGCCCGCCGTCATCCAAGGCTACGGCCAGGTCGCCACCGCCGCACGCAGCGTGGATGTGGTCCAGTTGCCCGGCGCGGGCCACGCCCTGCACGCCTGGCTGCAGGCCCAGCCCGTGGCGGCCCTGGCGCTGCAGCAGCGCATCGCCGCCCTGCTGGCGGCGGCCGAGCAGGACTGAGCCGCCCGGCCCCTGCACCGGCCAAAACCGGCCCTGGGCCACGCCCGCCGAGACGGACACGGGACTTGTGGATGGCCCCGCATGGCACCGGGCCGGCGGGCACCTCTCGACAAGAGGACAAGAGATGTCCTACGCGGCAAAGACTCAAGCGCCCCGCAGCTCGGTCTTGCGCTCGATGATGCGCGTGATCAACCCATACTCCACCGCCTCCTCGGCCGGCAGCCAGCGGTCCCGCTCGATATCGACCAGCACCACTTCCAGCGGCTTGCCGGTCTCGCGCGCGATGGTGCGTGCGATGCGCTCGCGGGCCTTGACGATCTCCTGCGCCTGGATGGCGATGTCACTGGCGGGACCACCCGTGCCACCACTGGGCTGGTGGATCAGGAAGCGCGTGTTGGGCAGACAATACCGCCGCTCGCGGGGCGCCGCCAGAAAAAGATGGGTGGCCGCGCTGCCGACCCAGCCAGTGCCGATCATGTTCACCGGCGCAGCGATAAAGCGCAGGATGTCGTGAATGGCATCGCCCGATTCGAGATGGCCTCCGGGCGAACTCACCAAAACATCGATGGGATCGGCACTTTCAGCGTCCAGCGCAATGAGCCGGCGCGTCACATCCGCCGCCATGGCGTCGGTGACGGTGCCAAAGATCAACAGGGTGCGCGCCTTGAAGGCTTTTTCTTCCAGGTAAGACGTGCGTGGCTCGGTGCTGCGGGATGGCTCGGGAGTGTCTGGGGTGGTGTTCATGGAAAGGTTCGGGGAGTTGAACTGCCTTGACGAACGAGACGCGGCTTGCGTGACACACAGCCCGCTGGCCTATGGCAAGATTTGCCGATGCACGATGACCGCCTGCGTCCCCTGATCGAAGCCAACCGCCACCGCCTGGTGCGCGCCGCCACCCGCCTGCTGGGCCCGGCAGAGGCAGAAGATGCCGTGCAGGACGCTTATGTCCGCGCACTGGAGGCGGGCGCCACAACCGAACTCAACGCCGCACAGGCCTGGCTGCTCACGGTGGTGCGCAACCTGGCCATCGACCGCCTGCGGCGGCGCCAGTGGATGCAGCACTGGCTGGCGGAGGCCAACGATGCCCGCAACGGCGTTGAACCCGCGCACACCTCTGCCGAAGAGGATGCAGCGTTGGCGCAAGAAGCCACCCGAGCGCTGCGCCACCTGGCCGCCCACCTGGCACCGGCCGAGGGCGCCGCCGTGCTGCTGCACGAAGTGTTCGAGGCCAGCCATGCAGAGATCGCCCTGGCCAGCGGCAAGACCGAGGCCGCCAGCCGCCAACAACTGCGGCGGGCCTTGCTGCGGCTGCGGCAGTCGGGCGACACACCGCAGCCCGAGATCGACTCCGGTGAAGAGACGGTTTTGCGGCGGTACCTGCAGTCACTGCAATGGCGAGACCCACAAACGCTGTGGGCCATGCTCAACCAGCCGCCGATCAGCGCGCTGGCGGGGTTCCACGCGATGGCAGTGCCCGACGCGGTGGCTCCACGCACCACCACCACCACCACCACCAGCGGCGTGGTGCAGATGGGCGGCCAGCTGGGCCTGGTGCTCACGCTCGACGGCGTCACGCTGTGTGTGCTGCCGCTGGGTGTGCGGGCGGCATGCGACCTGGAAGCCGCGCTGCGGTAAGAACCTGTTCTGGCGGCGGCAATCACCGGGCAGCGGCTGTGCCAGCTGCCTGCACCGTCACGAAGACCTGGCCCCGTGCACCCTCAACACTTGTCGACAGCGACGGGACAAGCCGTCAATGAGCGCTTGACTTAGAGTGCGCTCCAACTTTCAGAATGTTCCCATGGCATCCCTCCTCACCATTGCCGAAGTCGCAAAACGCACCGGCCTGACCGCGCACACCCTGCGCTACTACGAGCGCGCAGGCCTGATCGCGCCCGTAGCGCGTGCGCCCGGTGGCCAGCGCCGTTATGCGGCTTCGGACATGGAATGGATCGGATTCCTGCTGCGCCTGCGCGAGACCCAGATGCCCATCGGGCAGATGCAGGCCTTCGCGCGGCTGCGCAGCGAAGGGAACACAACCACCCCCGAGCGGCGCGAGCTGCTGGAGCAGCATCTCGCGCAAGTGCTCGCCACGATCAGTGCCATGCAGCAGTCCGCACAGGCGCTTCAAGCCAAGATCGCGCACTACCGGGATCTGGAAGCTTCCCTTCGCCACACGCCACAACCGTCACCCAGCCAAGGAAGCACCCATGTCCCCCGAAACCAATCCACGTTATCTCCAGGGCCTCGCCAAGTTGCGCGAGATCGACGGACAAGCCGGTGAGCACGTCATTGCCAGCCTGGCCGACATTGCCCCCGACTTCGCCCGCTATCTGATCGAGTTCCCCTTCGGCGACATCTATTCCCGCCCCGGGCTGGACCTGCGCAGCCGCGAGATCGCGGTGGTTGCCGCGCTCACGGCGCTCGGCAACGCAGCACCCCAACTCAAAGTGCACCTGCAGGCGGCGCTGAACGTGGGCGTCACACGCGAGGAAATTGTGGAAGTCATCATGCAGATGGCTGTCTACGCGGGATTCCCGGCGGCACTCAACGGGCTGGCAGCGGCGCGCGAGGTGTTCGCAGCGGCCGATGCCCCAGCAGAAACGGCGGCTGCCTAAACCTCCGCCCTGCCGCCGAAAGCACCGCGCAAACGGCCACAGCCACGTGGCGAATACCCCCGTGGCAGGCGGCGCCGGTGCGCGCGTCAACCCGCCGGCGACAGGGCGGGCTGCGTCAACCCAGCGCCAGACTGCCGGCATCCAGCGCCGGAGGGCGCAACAGGTCTTCGTCGATGCCCATCACCCGGCTGGCACGCTCCACGGCCTGCCACAGCGGCGCGGGCATCTGAAGAATCTCTTCGGGCGATGCAGAGCGTGCGATCCATGCACTGATCTCCCCGTGCTGCTCGCTCGTCAGCAAATCCAGGTTCAGCATTTCGTCAATGGTCTTCATCGGGGCTTGTTAGCTTGTTGGTTGGTAGGGGCTGGCCCCCATGGACCACCGCGGAGGCTACCTGACAAACATGCTGTCCGCAGCGTCGATCTCAAGCCCGGCCGAATCGCTCAGCCCCTCGCCGCCGGCATTGAGCGGCAATCATTAATCCCATAATCGCCAATATCTCCACCACAGTATTTATACCAAGCATTATTGAAAGCCAATTGAAAGATAACCATTACCCAAGGGTTCTCACCGATTTGCGCGCATGGCGCCACTGCCACTATATTCCACACCAATGCCAAAAACCTGATCAACGGATTTAAAGCAGTCATTATCCGGCGTGCCGGATTTCAGAAAATAATCTTGAGGAGATTTTCAATGGTGCATGTCGACGCGCATTGGAGCCGCAGACGCTGGCTGGTTGCCGGCGGGCTGTTGCCGTTGGTGCCGCCTTGGGGCCACGCCGCTCCATCGTCGCCATCTGCCACCGCTGCGACAGGCGACACGCGCAAATCGCCACTCGTGTTTGCAGTGATCACCCCCAGAGGCTCCGACGCCGCTGTGGCGGCCTGGACATCCTTTGTGAAAAGGGTGTCGCAGGAGCTGGGGCAGCCCATCACCCTCAAGGCATGGGTATCGCCCGACTCAGCCGCGTTGGCGAACGCATTTGCCAATGGCGAGATCGACCTGGCCTGGGTGGGCAACTCCGCAGCACTGGCGGTGGTGGAGCGGGGTGTGGGCGAGGTCTTTGCCCAGATGGTGACCGACACCGGCAGCACCGGCTACCACGCCATCATCGTGACGCACAAGGACAGCGGCCTCAAGACCCTGGACGCGGCCCAGCAGCCCGGCAAGGGCCTGGTCTTTGCCGATGGCGAGACCAAGAGCTTCTCGGGCCACCTGGTGCCGCTGTACTACGCCTTCGTCAAGCGGGGTATCAACGACCCGGCCAGCCTTTACAAGGAGGTGCGGCGCGGCAGCCACATCGACAATCTGACCCTGGCCGCGCAACGCAAGGTGGACCTGGCCACCGCCAATGATGAAGAACTCAAGATGTTCAAGACCAAAGATCCGGACCTGGCCAGTCAACTGAATATCCTGTGGACATCGCCGGTAATACCACAATCTCCGCTGATCTGGTCGACATCCCTTTCGCTGGATTTACGCCGCAGGATTCAGCAGGTCATTACGTCTTTCGGAAAGCACAACGCGCTGGACGAGGAAGTCTTGAAACAGGTCAACAACCTTTCAGCCTTCAGAAAATCCCGAAACTCCCAGCTCATCACCGCTGGCGACATCGACATGTTCGTGGCGTGGCAGCAGGTCAATCGCAGCAAGGACCTGTCCGAGGCCGAGAAAGCCCAGCGCATCCGCGCCATCAGCGAACGGGCTTCGCGCCTGGAGCTGCGCCTGAAGCTCCCGCCCAGCGTGCTGTAGCAGGGCACACATTGCAGACCGAAGGGCAGGTAGCGGGCACCCGGACGCAGATGCCGACCTTCGCCCGCCGCCGCCTGTGGCAATCGGCGCGGGCGATACCATTGCGGGTTGTGCACCCCCGATAAAAACGAACCCCACGTTCTGCCATGACCCACGCTACCGAATTCGCGCCCGGCCTTGTTGTCCAGGGCATCGTGCCCCCGCTGTCCCTCTCGAGCTACAAGCTCATCGCGTTTGACATGGACTCCACCCTCATCAACATTGAGTGCGTGGACGAAATCGCCGACGCCGCAGGCCGCAAGGCCGAGGTGGCTGCCATCACCGAAGCGGCCATGCAGGGCGTGATCACCGATTACAAAGAGAGCCTGCGCCAGCGCGTGGCCCTGCTCAAGGGCGTGACGGTGCAGCACATGGAACAGGTGTTCACCGAGCGCCTGCGCTTCAACCCCGGTGCCAAGGAGCTGATCGCCGCCGCCAAGGCCGCAGGCCTGACCACGCTGCTGGTATCGGGCGGCTTCACCTTTTTTGCCGACCGCGTGAAGGCCGGGCTGGGCATTGATTTCGCCCGCTCCAACATGCTCGAAGTGCAAGATGGCCAACTCACCGGCCGCATGGTGGACCAGGCCTGGGGCGACATCTGTGATGGCGCCGAAAAGCGCCGCACGCTGCTGGAAGTGGCTTCGCTCATGGGCATCTCGCCGCAGCAGGCGATTGCCGTGGGCGACGGCGCCAATGACTTGCCCATGATGGGCGCGGCCGGCCTGTCGGTGGCTTACCACGCCAAGCCCGCCGTGCGCGCGCAGGCCAAGGTGGCCATCAACCAGGGCGGGCTGGACCGGCTGCTGGAAGTGCTGCGCTGATTCGCAACACCACGGCCCCGCCATGCTGAAGGCCCTCGCCTCACGCGCTGCACAGTCCTTGCGCAAAAACTGGAAGCAGCACCTGGCGACCCTCGCGCTCGCCTGGATCGCCATCGTGGCGGTAGACACCTGGCGCATGCGCGACCTGCCCCAGGGCCCTGCGCCCGATGTGGCGCTGGTGATGGCCCCCAGCGCTGGCGCCACCGCCCCCACCACCCTGGCCCAGTGGCGCGCCCAGCACCCCGGCCAGGCCGTGGCCGTGCATTTCTGGGCCGAATGGTGTGCAGTCTGCAAGCTCGAAGAGCCCAGCATCGCCAGCCTCTCCTCCGACTGGCCCCTGCTGGGCGTGGCCATGCAGTCGGGCAACGCCGAGCGGGTGGCGCAGGTGCAGCGCCAGCGCAGCATGGCCTGGCCCACGGCGGTGGACCCGCAGGCCACCCTGTCGCGCAGTTGGGGCGTGCGCTCCGTGCCCGCGCTGGTGGTGATCGACGCGCACGGCCAGGTGCGGTTTGCCACCTCGGGCTACACGCCCGAATGGGCCATGCGCCTGCGGCTGTGGTGGGCGCAGACCATGCCGCAGTGGAAAGCATTGCTTCCAAAACAATAGCTGCTTGCGCTTTATGGACGCGCGCAGACGGCAATTTTTACCACTATTTTTTGCTCCACCGGGCGCCCTATGCCCTAATGCGCCGCGCTGCGTGTGGCGCAAATCTTCAAGACCCGTCACCCCCGTCCTTTGCACACTGGCCCCGTCACACCCACGGAGGCCATATGCACATCACCCTGAACCAACAAACCCAGCCGGTGCCCCCCGGCTGGGAGGACGAACCCCTGCTCTGGCTGCTGCGCGAGCCCCTGGGCCTGACGGGCACCCGCTTTGGCTGCGGCATGGGCCAATGTGGCGCCTGCACCGTGCTCATCGACGGCCAGGCGCAGCGCGCCTGCCTGCACACGGCACGCGGGTTGCAAGGGCGCACCATCACCACCATCGAAGGCCTGGCCGCGCCCGACGGCACGCTGCACGCCGTGCAACAGGCCTGGCTGGACCTGCGCGTGCCCCAGTGCGGCTACTGCCAGAGCGGCCAGATCATGGGCGCCGTGGCCCTGTTGCGCGCCACCCCCCGCCCCACCGATGCGCAGATCGACACCGCCATGTCGGCACACCTGTGCCGCTGCGGCACCCAGCACCGGGTGCGCGCGGCCATCCACCAGGCTGCCGAGGGTGCGAAGCCATGAAGCGCCGCCAGTTTTTGGCAGCGGCAGGCGCCGGGGTACTCACCGTCACGCTCGCGGGCTGCAGCCTGGTGCCGGTGATCCCCAAGCGCCCCACATCCACCGCCGATGACGCGCTGGGCTGGATACGCCACAAAGAGGGCCGCTACACCCTGTGGCTGCCCAGCGCCGAAATGGGCCAGCAGATCAGTGCCGCACTGCAGGGCTTGGCAGCCGCCGAGCTGGGTGTGCCTCCCGCGCAGGTCCATCTGCAACTGCCCAGCACCCGCCACATCGCCCGCGTGCGCGCCACCGTGGGCAGCGCCAGCGTGCAGGACTTTGCACTGCCCCTGGCACGCGCCTGCGCCACGCTGCGCGAGGCTCTGGCGCAAGGCCAGACCATGGGCACGTTGGCGGCGCGCGACATCCCGGTCGGCGCACTGCGCAGCCTGCAACCGCCCACAGGGACGCACCGGCCCACGCCTCCCGCACCCGGTCAGCTGCACGCCCTCGTCACCGGCCAGCCGCTGTTTGCAGGCGACACGCGCCTGCCCGGCCTGCTCTACGGCCGCGTGCTGCGCGCACCGGTGTCGGCCGAAATCACCTCGCGCCCGCAGGCATGGGACGCGGCAACCGCCCGCGCCGACCCGGCCTGCGTGGCCGTGGTGCAGCACCCGCGCCTCGCGCAGATGGGCAGCCTAGGCCTCGGCATCGTGGCGCGCACCCCCTCGGCGCTCGACCGCATCGAGGCCGCCCTGGCCGTGCAGTGGCAGGTGGAAGATGGCAGCGCCTTCGAGCAGGCGGCCATCGACGAGCGCATCGACATCGACACCCACCTGCGCCGGGGCGCGCTGCAGCACCGCCTGCGCAAGGACGAGCTGCCCACAGACACTGAATGGACGCTGGACCTGCGCATGGACATCCCCCTGGCCGCCCACGCCCCCATCGAGCCGCGCAGCGCCACAGCGCAGTGGCTGGCCGCTGCAGACAAAGGCATCACCCTGAAGGTATGGGCGGGCACGCAGGACCTGTTCTACGTGCGCGACGTGCTCGCTCGCCAGCTGGGCCTGGATGCGGAACGCATCGAGGTCCAGGCCTGCCGCATCGGCGGCGGCTTTGGCGGCCGCACGCTGTGCACGGTGGAGCTGGAGGCCGCCGTGCTCGCCCAGGCTGTAGGGGCACCCGTCAAGGTGCAATGGAGCCGTGCGCAGGAGTTCGCCCAGGGCTTCCAGCGCCCGCCCTCCAGCCACCGTGTGCGGGCACGGGTGCAAGGCGGGCGCATCACGCACTGGTGGCACGCCTTTGCCAGCAGCCACATCCTGCTCACACCCGCCGCCATGCCGGTGTGGATGCAGAACCTGGCCGACCTGGTGGGCGACAGCGGCGTGGCGCGCGGGGCGCAGATGCCATACGACGTGCCCCAGCAGCGCATCGAGTTCACCGCCCAGCGCCTGCCCGTGCACACCGGCCCCTGGCGCGGCCTGGGCGCGGGGCCCAACACCCTGGTGGTGGAAAGCGCCATGGACGAATGTGCGCGCCACGCCGGGGCCGACCCCCTGGCCTGGCGCCTTTTGCACACTACCGACGAGCGCCTGGCCCAGGTGCTGCGCCGCGCCGCCGCCGAGGCCCGCTGGCCCGAGCGCCCCGCCAGCGACGCCACCACCCTGCGCGGGCGCGGCATCGCAGGCGGCATCTACAAGGGCGTGAGCTACGCCGCCGCCGTGGCCGACGTGGAGGTGCAGCGGGCCACCGGCCAGGTGCGTGTGGTGGCGCTGTGGTGCGCGCACGACTGCGGCCTGGTGCTGCAGCCCGACGGCGTGCGCGCGCAGACCGAGGGCAACCTCGTGTGGTGCCTGGGCATGGTGCTGCACGAGCAGTTGCCCGTGGCCCGCTCGGGCGTGGCCGCCGCCAGCTTTGCCGACTACCCGCTGCCACGCATGGGCTACGTGCCCCTGCTGCATGTGCACCTGATCGACAGCAGCGCGCCACCCACAGGCGCCGGAGAAACCGCCATGGTGGCCGGGACCGGCGCCATGGCCAACGCGCTGCGCGACGCCACCGGCGTTCGCTTTACCCGCCTGCCGGTGCGCAGCGAGGATGTACTCCGTGCCCTGGGCGCACAGGGCTGAACGCCCCAACAAGCAACGGCACAATCCGCCCATGCAAGACTTTGCCAGCGCCGCCATGGTCCGCCTGCTGGTGCGCGCCATGCGCGCGCAGGGCCTGGACCCGCCGCCGCCAGGCATGGACGGGCTGCAAGGCAGCCATGTACCGCTGGTCTACAAACGCAGCGTGGTCGAAGCCGTGTTGCACCAGGGCGGCCTGGGCACACTGCTGCAGCTGGCACAGCGGGTGGACCTGCTCGCGGGCGACCCCGTGCACCGCGCCCTGCTGGGCGCGACCTGCGTGCCCGAGCTGCTGACACGCTGGCAACGGCTGGAGCGGTACGTACATTCGCGCCACCAAGTCAGCATCCTGGCCAGCGCACCCGGCACCCTGGCGCTGCACCACCACGCGCGCCCTGATGTGCTTGAAACGCCCCTGCCCACGGAAAGCCTCGCCGTGCTCGGCGTGCTGATGGGCGCCAGCCACGCCATGGGCGTCCGGGGGCTGCAAGTGGACCTCGGTGCACCCGAGGCCCCTGCTCAACGCGTGAACCTGCGGATTGGAGTCCCTGCCACCGCGCCAACCGAGCTGCACGCGCAACTGGCACCGCTGGCCGCGCAAGGGCGGATGGGCCATTGGACCTTGCGTTGGGAAGTGCACACAGACGAAGGCAAGGCCCCCATCGCCCCCGCCCTGGAGCCCCAGCCCGCCACCCACCTGTGCGACGCCCTGCCCTGGCCGCCGCTGGCGCACCAGCTGGCGCGCCATGTGCTGCAGGACCTGGCAGCGCAGCACACGGTGGATGCACTGGCCCAGCACACGGGCCTGGCCCGCCGCAGCCTGCAGCGGGCGCTGACCGAACGCGGCCTGAGCTGCCGCCACATCGTGACCGAGGCACGCGCGCGTCTGGCGGCCCAGTGGCTGCTGGACAGCCCACATGGCTTGGCAGAAATCGGGTTCGCCTGCGGCTTTGCCGACCAGCCCCACTTCACGCGCGAGTTCGCCCGCCACGTGGGCCTGACACCCGCCCGCTATCGGCAGGCCTTTGCAGGGGTCATCGCGTCCGGCGGTGGGTAACTACAAATTAAATAGCTAAAAACCCATACCCATCAAGCGCTAGCAGCCATTTTTATTCAATTTCTGATGCTGCCGATGGCAACCCCGCCACCGGCAAGCGCCGGCGCGGCGTGGCGCCGTTGCGTGGCAGCGCCACGGTGGGCAGCAGGGCACGCACAGCGCCCCCGCCCGCAGATGCAGGCCCAGCAGGGGGGGCCATCAGATCCTCCAGCGTCACGCCATCCAGCACCGCCAGATAGGCCTGCATGGCCTGCCAGAGCACGCCTTTGAGGCGGCAATGGCTGCTCAAGCGGCACTGGTTGGTGGCAGGGTCAAAACACTCCACCAGGTTGAAATCGGTTTCGGTGGCGCGCACCACCGCACCGATGTTAATGGCGGAAGCGGGCAGCATCAGCCGCATGCCGCCGCCCCGCCCGCGGGTGGTCTCCAGCAGGCCCTGTGCAGACAACTGCTGCACGATTTTCATCAGGTGGCTGCGCGAAATGCCGTAGCCCTCGGCCACCTCGGTGATGGTCACCGGCTGCTCGCGGCCTTCGGTGGCCGCGCAGTACATGAGCACGCGCAGCGTGTAGTCCGTCCATTGGGTCAGGCGCATGGAATTTGCCCCAGGTCAATTAAAAGATGTATCTCGTTGGAATTTTATTGGATAAAATATTCACATCAAATGAATCTTTAAAGGACCACCATGAACGCCCGCGTTGATCATCTGGAAGCCGCCCCTCTCGCCCCCGCCCCCCTCAGCACCGAGCAGCAGATCGGCCAGATCGCGGTGCAACTGCCGGGCGCCACCGCCGTGTTCCGGCGGCTCAAGATCGACTTTTGCTGCGGCGGCCAGGTCAGCCTGGCCAAGGCGGCTGCCGACAAGGGGCTGGATGCCAACGCCGTGCTGGCAGAACTGGCAGCCCTGCAACGCAGCGATGCCGTGCCCGAAGCCGCCTCGCCCAGCGCGCTCATCGACCACATCCTGGTCCGCTACCACGAGGTGCACCGGGCCCAATTGCCCGAACTGATCCGCATGGCCCGCCGCGTGGAAGCCGTGCACCGCGACAACCCGCATGTGCCCGCCGGGCTGGCCGACCACCTCGAAGAAATGCACGAAGAACTGCTGTCGCACATGCTCAAGGAAGAACAGGTGCTGTTCCCCATGCTCAAGGCCGGCAGCAACCCGTTTGTGGGCCAACCCATTGGCATGATGCGCGCCGAACATGTGGACCACGGCGAAGCACTGGACAAGCTCAACGCCTTGACCAACGACGCCACGCCCCCCCAAGGCGCCTGCAATACCTGGCGCGCGCTGTATGCGGGCATTGCCCAGCTGGGCGATGACCTCATCAACCACATCCACCTCGAAAACAACGTGCTGTTCCCCCAGTTTGAAGCCAGCGCGGCCCCCTCGCAGGGTTGTGGTCCGTCAGGTTGCGCCTGCAGCGGTGGGGGCACACTGCAGGCATGAACCTGCAAACCACGTCACCCGAGGGTCTTGGGGCACACGCACCACCCAGCGTGGAAAGCATCACGCGGCTGGTGCATGGTTTTTATGGAGATGTGCGCCAGGACCCGCTGCTGGGGCCTGTGTTTGAAAAGGCCCTGCACGGCCAGTGGGACACCCACCTGCAGCGGCTGGTGGACTTCTGGAGCACCGTGGCACTTGGCACGCGCAGCTTCAAGGGCGACGTGTTTGGCAAACACATGGCGCTGGAGGGCGTCACGCCCGCCCACTTTGCCGCCTGGGTGGGACTCTGGCAGCAGCACACCAGCCGCCTGTTTGCCCCCGAGGTGGCGCGCGACCTGCAAGTGGCAGCACACGGGATTGCGCGCAATTTGTTCCGGGGCTACTTTGGCAGCGATCCGGCGTTTGCGCCGACCCGCAGCGAAGATAACGAGCACGGGCCGCAGCCTCGGGACGGCTGAAAGGCAAGGGGGCTTTACCCCGTCGACATCTTCGCGCCTGTGCCAAGGCCTATTTGCCCTTGGTCCCCGGTGTGAAAAACAACGCCAGGCCCACCGCAATCAGCGCCACAGGCCACCACACCCGCAGCAGTTCGCGCAGGCTGATGCTGATCAGCCCGAGATTGGTCAGCAGAAAAAACACGCCCAGCACGACCAGAACGATCGCAGCAATATTGCCCTTCATGTGTATTCCCTCGGAGTGGTGAGTTGGTATGGAATGCGATTATGGCGGCATGCAGACTGCATTGGAGGCCCGAAAGCTCAAGACTGTGAAGCTGGCAGCAGCGCGCCACCGGCGGCGCCAATGGCATGCCTCCACGCCCCGAACGCGGGTGAGAGTTCATACTGAGGCTCTCAAAAAATCAGGAGAACAGCATGACCCAAAACGCGGACATCGTCCTTGCGCGGGAGCTCTATCGCGCCAGCGAACTCGCCAGGAAACAGGTGATAGAAGCCCAGAGCCTGGCGAAGGATCTGTTTCCCGGAGCCGACCACTCGCGCGCCGATATTCTCGCCATCGCGCAACTCATTGCGATCAACTACGCTGGCTTGTACAGCAACACAGGCCAACAAAAGGTCTGACGGGCGCGCAGCCCCATCCCGCGTGGTGCTTGTGGCTGGTGCAAGGACCTGCACGGGCTTGGCAGATCCTCCGCGTTCCCTGGCCAAGGCACGGGCCGATGCGCATCGTGCATCACGCAGGCGCGCGCCCCGCGCAACCAACGATCAATTGTCCAGCCCGCGCGCCCCACGCAACGGTTTAAGCAGGTCTGACAAACCATTGTGGTCAATCTCATGCATCAGCGCCAGCAACTGGCCCAGCTCGCCTTTGGGAAAACCCTCGCGCGCAAACCAGTTCAGGTAGTTGCCCGGCAAATCGGCCAACACCGTGCCTTTGTATTTGCCATAGGGCATCTGCAGGGTGACCAGACGCTGGAGTTTTTCGGTGTCCATCACGGTGCCTCCTTGCGGGCCTTCTCACGCAGCCCGCGCATCAGCCGCCCGCGCGCTTGACCTTGTGGCCCAGCTTCTGCAGGGCGGCCATCACGCGCTCCACATGGTCGCCCTGGACTTCGATCACGCCGTCCTTCACCGTGCCGCCGCTGCCACAGGCGGCCTTGAGCTGCTTGCCCAGTTGCTCAAGCGCGGCCCCGTCCACCAGCACGCCCTTGACCAAGGTCACGGCCTTGCCGCCACGGCCCTTGGTTTCGCGCGAGATACGCACAATGCCATCGCCCGTGGGCAGGGGTTGGTTCTGCTGGCAGGTGCACTGCGCCACGGGTTGGCGGCAGCCGGGGCACATGCGGCCCGACTCGGTGGAATACACCAGGCCGCCCAGGTCGGCAAACGACTTCATGGCTTTTTCCCTTCCACCTCTTGCTGCAACATGTGAAAGTTGAGCAACCGGGTGGCCAGCAGCGTCTCGGTCAGAAAACACACCAGCGCCAGCAAAAACGACGCTACGCCTGCCAGAAAGCCCCCCACGGCGAACCGGCTGGACTGAAAGTCGGTCGTCTCCCCCAGGAACAGCAGGATGATGGTGGTGCCAATCAGGAACGCGCAGAACGTGAGCAACCCGATACAGCCGTTTGCCAACCGCCCGCGCAGCCGCAGGTCGGCCAGCTCGTTGTAGGCGCGGGCCAGAAACTCGGGCTCGGTGTTGGCGCGGGCGCGGTCTTCCACCACGCGGGCCCGATCGATGATGCGGGCCAGCCGGCCCGCAACGGCACCGATCATGCCGGACACGGCCGTGAGCAAAAACACAGGGGCCACCGCCAGCTGGATGCCGTGGGTGATGGCAGAGGAGTCGAGGGTCAGAGCCATGGGTGTAGAAAAATGGGGAAAGGTCGGCGAACCGCCGGTGGCTCGATTATCGGTGGCGACCGCACAGGACGAAAACCAATCCCAGTGAGCCCAACGCCCCGCGATGCGCCCGCGGCGCGGCAACTGCTGGCCCCATGCGCAGGCCACAGTGGCAACTGCGGCGACAATCTCCCCATCTTTTCCCGTTCGCGCTGTCGTGCGTTGCCTTTTCAACGCCGCTCCAGCGCCGCCCCCATGCCCTTTGCCTCCCTCGGTCTGTCCCCTGCCCTTGTCCACGCTGCCGAAAAAGCGGGCTTTTTAGCGCCCACGCCCATCCAGGCGGGGGCCATCCCGGCCATCCTGCAAGGGGCTGACCTGCTGGGCGCAGCACAAACGGGTTCGGGCAAAACCGCCGCTTTCGCGCTGCCCCTTCTGCAGCAGCTGCAGCTGAGCGCCACCAGCGGCCCGCGCCGCGTGCGCGCCCTGGTGCTGGTGCCCACGCGCGAACTGGCCGCCCAGGTGGGCGAGGTGCTGCGCAGCCTGGCCCAGCACCTGCAGCAGCCGCTGAAGGTGGCCATCGTGTTCGGCGGCGTATCGATCAACCCGCAGATGCTCGGCCTGCGCGGCGGCGCCGACATCGTGGTGGCCACCCCGGGCCGCCTGTTGGACCTGGTGGAGCACAACGCGCTGCGACTGTCCGCAGTGGCACACCTGGTGCTCGACGAGGCCGACCGCCTGCTGGACCTGGGCTTCGCCGAAGAGTTGACGCGTGTGCTGGCGCTACTGCCCGCCCAGCGGCAGAACCTGTTCTTTTCAGCCACCTTTCCCACCGCCGTGCAGGCGCTGGCGGATGGCCTGCTGAAAAACCCGGTGCGCGTGGAGGTGCCCCACACCCCAGGCTACGAGCCCGCCATCGAGCAACGCGCCATTGCGGTGGACGCGGTGCGCCGCACCCAGCTGCTGCGGCACCTGGTCAAGGAACACAGCTGGTCGCGCGTGCTGGTGTTTGTGGCCACGCAATACGCGGCCGAGCACGTGGCCGAAAAGCTCTACAAGGCGGGCATCTTTGCCACGCCTTTTCACGGAGGCCTGAGCCAGGGCGCGCGCAAACAGGTGCTGCAGGAGTTCAAGGACGAACGCTGGCAGGTGGTGGTGACCACCGACCTGGCGGCACGCGGCATCGACATTGCGCAGCTGCCTGCCGTGGTCAACTACGACCTGCCCCGTTCGGCAGTGGACTACGTGCACCGCATCGGCCGCACGGGCCGCGCGGGTGAGAGTGGTATGGCCGTGAGCTTTGTGACGGCCGATGCCGAAGCGCATTTCCGCCTGATCGAAAAGCGCCAGCATCTGAGCCTGCCGCGCGAACAGATTGCAGGCTTTGAACCCACCGAGGCCCCTCCGCCCGCATCGGCCACCGATCCCCAGGGCACCGGCGGCATCAAAGGCAAACGGCCCAGCAAGAAAGACAAGCTGCGCGCCGCAACGGCCACAGCAGCAGCCACGGCGGAATCCGCCCCCACCGCCCACAAAAAAGGCTCCTGAAAGGAGCCTTTGGAAGAACGGTGCAGGGCGGCCGCCAAGGTGCCGGCAGGTTCAGGCCGCTTCGTCGCCTTCGTCCATGCCATCCCCCTCAGCGCCTTGCGCCTCGCCCGGCAGCCGTGGCTTGCGCTTGGCGGGCTTGGCCAGGACTTCGACATAAAACTGGGCACCGCCTTCGGCCGCCACCTCATTGATGAGGCCGGTGAGGGCCGACAGGTGTGCAACCACAGCCTCTTCTTTGGTGCGGCCAAACTGGCAGTCAAAGTCCCAGAAGTCGGCGCCTTCGGGGAGGTCGCGGCGCCGTTCGCGCTTGATGTACTTGCGGATTTCGTGCTTGACGGCATCCAGAACGCGGTCGCGGTTCTTGCCTTCAACGTGGAGTTGGAAAGTTTTTCTCATGGGCGATGGTACCGCCTGCCGCAGACATGGATTCCAATCCAGGCACCCAAGTGCCACAATGGAACATTACTTTTGGTTACCACCAAGCCCGATGTTCCACGACCTCCGTCTGCTGCAAATGCTGCCAGCGGCTTTGCTCGTCACGCAGGAGGGCACCATCCGCTTTGCCAATGTGGCCAGTGCGCAGTTGCTGGAGGCCCACAGCACCGACATCCTCATCGGGCGACCGTATGGCGAATTCGTACACCCCGTGGACTTGCAACGCTCCAGCAACCGCGTTCAGCAGGTGGCCGAGCCCCCGCAGGCCGGCCAGCCCAACAAGCCGTCGGAGTTCCGCATTCGCACTGTGCATGGCAATCTGCGCATGGTGCTGATCACCAGCGTGGCCATTGAGTGGGAGGGAGCCCCCGCCGTGCTGATGTGCGGCCTGGACATGACCCACCAGAGCGAGATCGAGGCCCAGCTGCGTGAGAGTGAGCAGAACTTCCGCCGCCTGTTCGAGAACCTGCAGGATGTCTACTACCGCACCAATGCCCAAGGCGTGGTGCAACATGTAGGCCCTGGCGTGCGGCGGGTACTGGGCTACGAGCCCCACGAGATCGAAGGCCGCACGGCCGAGTCCTATTACCCGCAGAGCTCCGACCGCGACGCATTCAAGGCCGCCATCCTGAAAAACGGCGAGGTATCGGACTTTCCGGGCCAGATGGTGCGGCGTGACGGCACCGTGATCGATATCTCCATCAGCAGCCATGCCCTGTACGACCATACCGGAAATTTTGCGGGGGTCGAGGGCATCTACCGTGACGTGACGCAGCGCAAGAACCTGGAGCGCGAGCTGCACCGCCTGGCCACGACCGACATGCTCACCGGCATGGCCAACCGCCGCGCGTTTCTGGAATGCGCCGAGTCGGTGTATGAACACTCACGCAGCAACGGCGAGCCACTCGCGCTGCTGATGATGGACCTTGACCACTTCAAATCCATCAACGACCGCTTTGGCCATCTGGAAGGCGACCGCGCCCTGGTGGCCTTTTCCCAAGCCGTCAAAAGCCAGCTGCGCGCCAGTGACGCCGTGGGGCGCCTGGGCGGCGAAGAGTTTGGCGTGTTGCTGCCGCTGACCAGCATGGACGAGGGCCTGGAAGTGGCAAGGCGCATCCTGCACGGCGTTCGCGCCCTGCAGCTCGGCGATGAAACAGGCCACACCTACGGCATCACGGCCAGCCTGGGCCTGAGCACCTTCCGCCAGGCGGACCGCAGCCTGCGCGACATGCTCGACCGCGCTGACCAGGCGCTGTACCTGGCCAAGCACCAGGGGCGCAACCAGATCGCTTCGCTGGAACCCCTGGGCGAATAGCGGTGGCGTATCACAAGCGCATGCGGTCCTGCTGAAGGTTCCACAGGCAGGCACCAATTCGCAGCAGCATCTCCATCACCTGTTCGGAGCCACGGCTCGACAGCTCCAGGCCATCGATGATCACGGCCAGTTGCGAGATGGCGTCTTCGGGCGCGGAAGCGCCACCCGTCCGCGCTACCTCGGCAATGGCGATCAGTACATCCGTGCGGTTCATGGGATGGTGGCTCCACCACGAAGACGTCTGGTGACCTGCGCCGTGCCAGTGCAGTGTTTCACCCTAACGCGCAGCCATGGAAAGTTGCTTCGGGGATGTCACTCCCGCTTGCAGAGCAGGCAGTTGCCGCCCACTCCGGTGCGGCGCCGCTGCGGCCCCCCCAGAGCCGTCGGGCGCCAACCTGAACTGGTGGATCACTTCCAGCAGGCGCCGGACCTGGTTCTTCATGCCAGCGGATGCCGACGAGCTGTCATCCACCAACACGGCATTTTTCTGCGTGGCGGCGTCCAGTTGCCGCACGGCCTCGCCGATCTGCGCGATGCCACGGGCCTGCTCCTGCCCTGCATCCTTGATCTCGCTGATCAGCTCCATCACCTGGTCCACCCGTTGCACGGTGCGGGCTACACGTTCGCCGGCCTGGCCTACCAAGAGGGACCCGCGCTCGACACCGCGCACACTGGCGCCAATCAGGCCCCGGATCTCACGGGCGGCTGTGCTGCTGCGCTGGGACAGCCCACGAACCTCCCCCGCCACCACGGCAAAGCCGCGCCCTTGCTCACCCGCACGGGCAGCCTCCACCGCCGCATTGAGGGCCAGCAGGTTCGTCTGGAACGCGATGTCGTCGATCACCTTGATGATGTCCGTGATCTTCTGCGACTGCATGCTGATCTCCTGCATGGTCGCAATCACGTCGCGCATCACGCTGCCACCCTCATTCGCCACCTTGGCAGCCTCTTGGGCCAGCTCGGTGGCGCGGTGGGCATTGTCGGTGTTGTGCTGCACGGTGATGGTGAGCTGCTCCATCGAAGCCGCCGTCTCCTGCAAGTTGGCCGCCTGCACCTCGGTGCGGCGCGCAAGGTCTTCCGTGCCCCCCGCAATCAGCACAGCATCCTGCGCCACCGTCTCGGTGCTGGCCCGCACCTCGGTGATCACACACACCAGCTGGTGGTTCATCTCCCGCAGGGCGCCCAGCAATTCCGCAGTTTCATCCGTGCCGCGCACATCGATCTGCGCGCTCAGATCTCCGCCCGCCACGGTACGGGCCAGCACCACCGCCTGGCGCAAGGGGCGCGAAATGGAGCGGGTGATGACCCAGGCCATCGCAGCCCCCACCACCAGGGCCAGGCCGGTGGCCGCCAGCATCCACCAGTGAATGGTGTTGCTCATCTCCCGCGCGCCCGCAAACTCCGCCGCCGCCACGTTGATCTGCAGTGCCACCAGTTGCTCGATGGCGTCCTGCACCTTGGCCGCATTGGGCCGAATCTGGTTGATGTAGAGCTCCGAGCCATCGTCGTACTTGCCGGCCAGCAGTGCGGAGGCCGCAGGGATCAACCCCTTGTCCAGGTAGTTGGCATTGGCATCGGCAAAGGCCTGCGCCAGGCCTTGCTCCTCGGTGCCCAGCGCCTTGCCGGAGTAGGCCGTCCACAGCGTGTGGATGCGCTCAACGTTGGCGGTCAACGCGGCGTGGCTGGCCTGCAGGTTGCTGGTGCCCGGGTCCATCAGCATGTCCATCACCAGAACCCGGTTGCGCTGCGTGAGGTGGCTGATCTCCGCCAACACGCCCAAGGGCACCGTCCGGTCGCCATACAGCGCCGCACTGCGCTCCGTGAGGCGCTTGGCGCCGCTGATGCCCCCGGCGGCCAAGGCTGAAATCAGCAGCAAAAGCACTGCAAACGCCAGGAAAAGCCGGGTGCCAATCTTGATTTTTTGAAGCATCTGAATCTCTCGTGAAGGTCCACAGGGTGGCGACTGGGGCCTACGCCACAACAAGGGTTGCTGGTTGTGCCTTGCCCGCAAGGTTCTACCCCACCACGAAAGATACTAATTGTTTCAAATGACAAAATAATGACGATTGCAGAAACCTTGCCACCGCATTGCCATAGTTAAAATCACCTCCGCTTTGATATGCTTCGCACCGGAAATCGCCCAGATTGGCGCTGACCGGCACCAGCCTGGGATTGAAATTTCCTTGATATATTTTTATTCATAAAAATCAATACACCAAAAACATGAAATATATTTATGCCATATTCACCCTGGCTCTTTCGCTTTTACAACTGGGCCAGGCCAGCGCACAGGCCGTGACAGGCGCTGGCTCATCGGCCGCAGCGCCCATCTACCGCAGCTGGGCCAAGGCCTACGCCAAGGCCACGGGTTCCAGCGTGGACTACGACCCAGTGGGCTCCAGCGCAGGCATGAAAAAAATCCAGCAACAGGCCGTGGGCTTCGGCGCCACCGATGTCTACCCGCCCGACAAGGACCTCATCGAACATGGTTTGCTCGCCCTGCCCGTGGCCATCACCGGTATCAGCCCCATCGTCAACCTGCCCAAGGTGCACAACACGCAGCTGCGACTGACTGGCGAAGTGCTGAGCCGCATCTTTATGAGCGAGATCAGCCGCTGGAATGCCCCGGAGATCACCGCGCTGAATCCCGAGACGCCACTGCCCGACATGCCCATCAAGGTGGTGGTGCGCGCCGACGGCTCGGGCACCACCTACAACTTCACCGATTACCTGGGCAAGGTCAGCCCGAAATGGAAGGCAGCCCACGGGGCCAAAACCAGCATCAAGTGGCCCGAAGGATTTCTGGCGTTCAAAGGCAGTGAGGGTGTCGCCAAGAGCGTGCGCGACACGGTGGGCGCCATTGGCTATGTGGATTTTGGGTATGTGGCCGAATACGGCCTGGCATCGGTGCAGATGAAGAATGCCGAGGGGGTTTTTGTGAAACCCTCCATCGATGCGTTCAAATCCGCGCTGGCCAACAGCGAATGGCCGGCCACTGGCACCTTCAACAACACCTTGACGCAAAAGCCCGGCAAATCCGTGTGGCCCATCACCATGGGCACGTTTGTGGTGTTCCCCAAGGTCACCCAGAACCCGGAGCAAACCACGCAGGCCCTCAAATTCATTATCTGGTCGTTTCTCAACGGCGACACCCTCGTCCATGAAAACAACTTTGTGCGCTTACCAGACCGGGTTCAGGCATCGGCGTTCAAGGCGATTACCTCCGTTCGCGATAAAAATGGCACCCCGCTGGGGATGAGCCTGATTTCATCGTCCGCACCTTCGCAGCAATAATCCAATACCCATGAATATCGCCATTCCGGCCATTCATTTGAAATATTTATAATCCTTCATTGACCGGTTCTGCCCTCCCCCTCACAGCGCGCATTCTTCATGGAAATCGAGTTCAAGTTCTGCATCCCCCCTGAGCGCCTGGCGGCAGTGCAGGCCGCAGCGCGCCGGGGCACACATGCGCAAATCCGCATGGAGGCCCGCTACTTCGACACGCCCGATGCAGCGCTGTCGTCGCGCGGCATTGCCTTTCGGCTGCGCCGCGAAGGCAACCAGTGGGTGCAGACCGTCAAGGCCCTGGGCGACGGCCCGCTGGACCGCGAGGAGCACAACGTGGACCGGGGCCAAGCCCACGCCACCGGCCCTGCCCCGGAGCCGCAGCCTGAACTCCACGCCGGCACCGTGGCAGGCACTCGGCTGCTTCACGCGCTGCAGGCAGCCTCCGGCCCGCTGACCGAAACCTATGGCACCGAGATGGACCGCGTGACGCGGGACATCGCCTTCAAGGGCGGTGTGGTGGAGCTGGCCCTGGACACCGGACGGGTTATTGCCCATCGCGGCACGCAGCAGCAGAAAGAGGCGCGCATTTGCGAGCTGGAGCTGGAGCTCAAAGCCGGGCCGCTGGCAGGCCTGGCGGCCCTCGCCACCCGGTGGGCCACACGGCATGGGCTGTTTCTGAGCACGGTGTCCAAGGCAGAGCGTGGCGAACGCTTGCTGGCCCCGCAATGGGCCCGGCCCGCCACCAAGGCCGCCCCGATGAAGGCCAGTGTGCCCCGAAAGCACTTTCTGCAGGGGCGCGAATTGCAGCGCACTGTGGTGGCGCACTGCCTCCAGCAAATATTGGGCAATGCCAGCGAGATCGTGGAAGGCGGGGGCGATGAAGAGCACGTGCACCAGTTGCGCATCGGCATCCGCCGGCTGCGCACGGCCTTGCGCGAGTTGGCGCCTTTGGCCCCCGGCGCGTTCGACCCCGCCTGGGAGCCGACGCTGGTAGAGGTGTTCCAGCGCCTGGGCCAGCTGCGCGATCGGGGCCAGGCCCTGCAGCCCATCGTTGCCGAGATGCGCGATGCAGGCGCACCCGCGCTGGAGGTGCGTGCGGCGATGAAGGAAGCCCCCGGCCCCTGCGCCGCTGCCATCGTGCGCACACCAGCGTTCCAAGCGGCGTTGATCTCCCTCATGGCGTTCACAGCCCGGGGCCTCGATGCCCCGTCCGCGACCGGGGGAGAGGCCCTGGATGCCAAGGACGCCCGCCGCCTGCTGCAAAAAAGAATGCGCAGCCTGCATGCCAAGGTGCGCGAAGGCGCCCAGGGCTTTGCAGCGCTGCCGGCGGAGGAACAACACCGCCTGCGCAAACGACTCAAGCGTTTGCGCTACCTCACGGAATTTGTGGAGCCTGCGCTGGACGCAGAGGGGCACGCTTTCCTCGCCAGCCTGCAGCCCGCATTGACGGCCATGGGCCGGCTGGGCGACGAACGTGTGGCCTGTACGCTGTATGGTCAGGTTGCCGCCACCGACCCAAGGGCCTGGTTTGGCGTAGGCTGGCTGACTGCACGGCAGGCATTGACCATAGCAGCCTGCCAAGAGGCCCTGGGTCACATTGCCGACATGCCCCACCTGCACAAGACGGCCCAGCGTTGAGAGCGCTGCCACAGAGGCGGATGCGCCCCTGCCCCGGCGTGGGGCACGGCAGGGCTCCCAAGCGGGCACGGCACAATGGGCCCATGACGGCATCCCCCCCTCCCCGGCGCCCCCACCCGCCTTCGCGCACCGCCCACCACGCCACCCCCGACAAAGACCAGATCGCCCTGCTGGACCCTTTCGAGCGGCTGGGCACGGACCGCATCACCCTCGTCTCGACCCCGGAGCAGGCCGACAAGGCCTGCAACGCCCTGGCGGCGGCCAGCGCCTGGGGATTTGATACCGAATCCAAACCCACCTTCGTGCAGGGCGAGGAATCCGACGGACCCCACATCGTGCAGTTGGCCACGCTCGACACGGCCTGGGTATTCCAGCTGCACGACCCCGGCTGCCGCGCCCGCGTGGCCGAGTTGCTGGCTTTGCGCGGCGTGACCAAAGCGGGCTTTGGCCTGGGGGATGACAAAAAGCGCATACAGGCCAAGCTGGGCGTAGTGCCCGAAGGCGTGCTGGAGCTTAACCACGTGTTCCGCCAGCAGGGCTACCGCAAGGAGATGGGCGTCAAGGGCGCGGTGGCCGTGCTGTTCAACCGGCGCTTCATCAAATCCAAAAAGGCTGCCACCTCCAACTGGGCCAACCCCCTGCTGACCGAATCGCAGCTGGTGTACGCTGCCAACGATGCCTATGCGGCAGCACGCGTGTACCATGCGCTGGGGCTGTCGGCCAGCGCCTGAGCATCTTCGGCATCGCTACACTGCGGCAGGAAAATTCCTGTAGCGGCCCTCCGTGATCTTCGACTCTGCGGATTACTACTTCATCGATTTCCAGACTGATCTGCCCAAGGAGGCCGCAGGCACGCGCATCGGGATGTATGTCGCTTGGCTCACCTTGCGCAGATTAGGTGGCGAAGGGCTCAATGACTATCTGGATGACCTGCGCGCGAGGCGCATCTCCTGTGCAGACTTTCTGTTCGATGCGTGTGACGGCAAGTTCAGCACAGATGATGTGAACGAGGAAGGCAGGGCCTTCACCGAACACTACTACCGGGAGCAGTTCGACAACGACTACGACGCCGTCTTTGCCGGTGAATTCAGCCGTACCGGCCACGAGCTGGACGACTCCTGCAGCATTGCCTGCAGCTGGCACAACTTCGACCGCCTCGCCCTGACGTTGAACCGCCGCTTGCTGGACTGGCGGGCCCGGCGCGACCAGGTGGAATGGCCCGTACTGCCCACTCTGGACAGAGTGTATGCGGCAGTGCTGCGCGCGCTGCGGCCCTTCATGCAATCCCAGGGCTTCGTGCACGACCCCGTCAACGAGCCGACCATGACCGACGCGCCGTCGCCCAGCCGGGTCGGGCACCTGTATTGCAGCGATTTCTCCGGCGGCAAGCACTGGCTGCTGGTGGTCGTCAGGTCCACGCCGCAAAACACCGTCACGCTGTCGCTGACGGTGGCATCGCGCCTTGATACAGTGGCCGAGCGCATACGCAACCACGGCCTGCCCGAGTATTTCAACGACACGGCCGATAGCCCCCTGCCCTACACCGCCCTGCTGCGGCTGGCGCACTGGCTGCGCGCAGACCCGGAGCTCATCATTGAAGCGGATGACGATGGCGCCAGCTTGCTAGCGATGCGGGGACCCCAGGGCCTTGCAAGGACAGTGCTCCTGCTGGCCCGGCGCTGCGAAACCGTGCTCGGCCCCCTGCTGGACCAGTTGGCCACGGTGCAGGGCCTCGATGCCGTGCGCTGCACGCGCCCGCTGTCGGAATCGATCCTGTACACCGAGCCGTTCAACCGGTTCGTTCTGTCCACCGCCGAGGCGGCGGGCAACCCGCGCATCCTGGAACTATGCGACGAACTGGAAGCGCTGGGCAGCGACCCAAAGGCGCCCGGCTCGCGCATGTTCTACCCAAACCTGATGGCGCACATCCGCTTGGTGCGGGAGCGCAACACGCCCAGGTAGCCCTACCTGTCAGAGCCGGGCCGCCAACCGCGCCGCCTGGTCGATGGCGCGCTTGGCATCCAGCTCCCCGGCCTCCAGCGCGCCGCCAATCCGATGGGGCTTGTGGCCCGCAGCCTCCAGATCCTGCGCCAGGCTGAAGAGGGGCACCTGCCCAGCGCACAACACCACGGTGTCGCAAGCGATCCAAGTGGGGTCCTCGCGCTTGTCGCCGTATGACACCAGCAGCCCCTCGTCGGCGATGCGCTCGTAGTTCACGCCACTCACCATCTGCACTTCTTTCATCTTCAGCGTGGTCCGGTGGATCCAGCCCGTGGTCTTGCCCAGGCCCGCGCCAAGCTTGCCCTTCTTGCGCTGCAGCAGCGTCACCTGCCGTGCGGGTGGCGTAGCGCGTGGCCCCGTGGGTACCAGGCCGCCGCGCGCCGCAGCCGGGTCGGTGATGCCCCATTCGGCCTTCCAGGCCGGGAGGTCCAGCGTGGTGGAAGGATGGTCACCATGCGTCAAGAATTCGGCCACGTCAAAGCCAATGCCACCTGCGCCGATGATGGCCACGCGCTCGCCCACCGGCCTGCCGTGGCGCAGCACGTCGATGTAGCTCAGCACCTTGGGGTGGTCCTGGCCAGGGATCTTCGGGTCACGTGGCTCCACGCCGGTAGCGACGATGACCTCGTCAAAGCCCGCCAGGTCGGCGGCTTGCACGCGCTGGTTCAGGTGCAGTTGCACGCCCGTGTCCTCCACCCGCGTGGCCAGGTAGCGCAGCATTTCGTGGAACTCTTCCTTGCCCGGCACCACCTTGGCCATGTTGAGCTGGCCGCCGATGGCCGGGGCCGCGTCGAACAGATGCACCTCGTGCCCGCGCTCGGCGGCGACCGTGGCAGCGGTCAATCCCGCAGGCCCCGCGCCCACCACCGCCACACGTTTGCGCGACGACACCGGGCGGTAGACCAGCTCCGTCTCATGGCAGGCACGCGGGTTCACCAGGCAACTGCTGGTCTTGTTCTGGAACACATGGTCCAGGCAGGCCTGGTTGCAAGCAATGCAGGTATTGATGCGGTCGGCCCGGCCCTCTACAGCCTTCTTCACAAACGCAGCATCGGCCAGCAGCGGCCGCGCCATCGATACCATGTCGGCGCAGCCATCCGCCAGCACCTGCTCGGCCACCTCGGGCGTGTTGATGCGGTTGGACGTGACCAGCGGCGTGGCAATGCCTGCGGCCGCGAACTCGGCCTTCATCTTCTGCGTGACCCAGGCAAACGCTGCGCGCGGCACGCTGGTGGCAATGGTGGGCACCCGCGCCTCATGCCAGCCGATGCCGGTGTTGACGATGTTGGCCCCACCGGTGGCCACGGCCTTGCCCAGGGTGACGATCTCGTCCCAGGCGCTGCCGCCAGGGACCAGGTCGATCATCGACAGGCGGTAGATGATGATGAAGTCAGGCCCCACGGCCTCGCGCATGCGGGCCAGGATCTCCACCGGCAGGCGCATGCGGTGGCTGTAGTCGCCGCCCCAGGCGTCGGTGCGCAGGTTGGTGGTTTGCGAAAGGAACTGGTTGATGAAGTAGCCCTCCGAGCCCATCACCTCCACGCCGTCGTAGCCGGCCTCGCGCGCTTTCACGGCGCAGTTCACAAAGGCACGGATCTGGCGCTCCACACCCCGCGCCGACAGCGCAAACGGCGTGAACGGCGAAATCGGTGACTGCAGGCGCGAGGGCGCCACGGCCAGCGGGTGGTAGGCGTAGCGGCCGGTGTGCAGGATCTGCAGTGCAATCTTGCCGCCCGCGCCGTGCACCGCGTCGGTCACCACGCGGTGGCGCTTGGCCGCACCCGAGGTCGCCAGCGTGCCCGCAAACGGCTTGGCCCAGCCCGCGATGTTGGGCGCAAAACCACCGGTCACGATCAGCCCCACGTCCCCCTCGGCCCGCTCGCGGAAGTACGCCGCCATGCGCGAAAGGTCGCGCCCGTCCTCCAGCCCCGTGTGCATCGAGCCCATGAGCACGCGGTTCTTGATCGTGGTGAAGCCCAGGTCCAAAGGGGCAAGCAGGTGCGGATACAGGGCGGCGCCGGGGGCGGGCGGCATGGGTGCAGAAGGCACGGGCGCGGTGGTGACAGAGGAATACATGGTGTTGCGTAGGGAGTAGAAGGTTTTTCTAGAACTTTATTCTAGAATCCCGTTCCATGGCAAGCCGAATCACCCCCAGCCCCTCCGCCGTTCCCGCCGAAGCCAGCACCGACCGCCGTCAGGACATCCTGAACGCCGCCCTCGCCTGCGCGGCCGAAGGTGGTGTGGATGCCGTTTCCATCGACGGTGTGCGCGCCCGCTGTGGGGCCAGCGTTGGCAGCATTTATCACCACTTTGGCAACCGCGACGGCATCGTGGCCGCGCTGTTCTTCGACATCTTTCACGACCAGTCGCGCAGCGTGCAGGCACAGCTGGACGCAGCCCAGGGCGTCGAAGCGGGCGTACAGGCCCTGGTTACGGGCTATCTGGACTGGGTGGTGGCGCAGCCTGAGCGGGCGCGTTTTCTGTTCCAGGCGCGCGGCGCCGTGGCGGCCGGCCAACGCACGCCCGACCTGGCCGAGGCGGCACGGCGCCGCAACCAGGCACTGGTGGCCTGGTTCGAGCCCCACCGCCAGTCGGGCGCGCTGCGCGACCTGCCTTGCGAGCTGATGCCATCGCTGGTGATGGGGCCGGTGCAGAGTTATTGCAGGGCGTGGCTGTCCGAACGTTCAGGTCTGGGTGGTGGCCTACCCTCGCCCACCACGTACCGCGCAGAGCTGGCGGACGCGGCGTTGCGGGCCGTGAAGGCCTAGATCGAAAAATCAGATCAGTAATGCGGCGGTAGCTCGTCGCGCAGATTGCGCGGGCCGTTCGAGCCACCTTCGGGCGCCTGCTGGCGCAGCTGGATGACCTCGTGCGTCAACCGGTCGATCAGTTGCTGCTGCTGGTAGATCGTCATGTTGAGCTGGTCCAGCAGGTCTTCGGTAAAGCTGGCCTTGATCTCCAGGCTTTCGAGGCGCTGGAGAACGTTGGCAAGATCGTTTGTATCAGACATTGATGCGTCAGATCGCCTGGCCCAGCCGCGCCACGCCTTCGCGGATCTTGTCCACATCGGCCGTGGCAAACGACAGGCGGAAGGTGGCGTGGTCTGGGTTGGCGCAGAAGAACGGCGTGCCGGGCACGAAGGCCACACCCTTTTCAATCGCGCGCTTGGCCAGCACGTTGCCGTCGGCCACCTTGCCGCTTGCGCCGGTCAGGCGCGCCCACACAAAGAGGCCGCCCTGGGGCTGCACAAAGTCGACGGCATCGCCCAGCTCCTTGCGCAGCGCGTCGCCCATGGCCTGGGCGCGTTCCCCGTACACCTTGCGCACATGGGCCAGCGTGGCCGGCATGCGGCCGGCCTTGAGGTACTGGGCGGCGGTGGCCTGCGCAAAGGTGCTGGTGTGCGCGTCGCTGAACTGCTTGCACATGGTGGCTTTGGCCAGCAGCTCGGCCGGGGCGATCATCCAGCCCACGCGCAGGCCGGGCGAGAGCACCTTGCTCAAGGACCCGCAGTGAACCAGCAGCTCGCGGCTGCCGGGCACGCTGGCCGACAGGTTGAGCAGGCTGGGGGGTGGCGCGTCACCGAAGTACAGGTCGCCGTAGGGGTCGTCCTCGACGATCAGGGTGTTGTGCTTGACGGCCATCTCCAGCACGGCCTTTCGGCGCTCGGCGCTCAGCATGGCGCCACTGGGGTTGCCGAAGGTGGGAATCAGGTAGACGAACTTGGGCTTGTGCTCGACGATGAGCTTTTCCAGCTCGTCGGTCTTCACGCCGTTGCCGTCGATGGGGGCGCTGATCAGTTCTGCGCCATACAGGCGGAAACACTGGATGGTGGCCAGGAAGGTCGGGCCTTCCACGATGACCTTGTCGCCGGGGCTGATGAGCGTCTTGCCCAAAAGATCCAGCGCCTGCTGGCTGCCGGTGGTGACGATGAGGTTGTCGGCGGCGACTGCCTTGGCACCCTTGGATGCCATGAAGGCGGCAAGTTGCTCGCGCAACGGGTTGTAGCCCTCGGTCGCTCCGTATTGCAGCGCGCCGCCGGGTTCTTCATCCAGCGCTGCGTTGCTGGCGGCACGGATGCCTTCCACATCGAACATGGCGCTGTCCGGAAAGCCGCCCGCAAAGCTGATGATGCCGGGCTTGCCCAGCAGTTTGAAGAGCTCACGGATGGCGGAGGTTTCTACGTTGTTCAGGCGGTCGGCAAATTGCATGGCGGCGGTGTGGTTGGCAGACTAGGAATTTCGCATTGTCGCTAATTGGCGTGCAGGTTTCCTGCGGCTTAGACTTGTAGCCCTGTCCCCCACCGTCCCCCAATCCTTCTCAGGCAAACCACCATGCCCCTAGAAATCCGCCAGTTGCCCGCCATGCGCCTCGCCTACATGCGCCAGACCGGCCCTTACGGCCCGGCCCTCACGCAGCTTTGGGAGCGCTTTGGCCAGTGGTGCAGTGATCGCGGCCTGAGCGAGCCACGCCCCAAGTACTACGGCATCAGCCACGACAACCCCGCGTGCACGCCGCCCGAGCAATGCCGCTATGATGCCTGCGTGCAGGTGGGCGTCGGGCTGCGCACGGGCACCGAGGCCCTGGTGCAGGACTTTCCGGGTGGCGACTACGCCTGTTTGCAGTTCGTCGGCACCGGGCCCGAGATCGGCGCGGCCTGGGCGGGCATGGTGGCCCCGGGGCAGATCCCCGCAGGCTGGGAGGTTGCCCCCCGGCCCGCCATCGAGGTCTATGACGAGCACTTCGCCGTCAACCCTGCCACGGGCGCGTTTCCCTGCTGGCTGTGCCTGGCGGTGAAGCGCACTGCGTAACCGCAGACGCTGAGCTGGCGCGCCGCCGCTAGCCGCCGCGCGCAAGTTCCTGGGAATTCTGCAGGGCAGCACGGGACAATGCCGCACCTACCACTCGCACCCAACCCACGTTTCCCATGAAGACCGCGCAGATCGAACCCTTCTTCGCCACCCTGAAGGCGGCCAACCCGATGCCCAACACGGAGCTGGAATACACCACCCCGTTCGAGCTGCTGGCCGCCGTGCTGCTGTCGGCCCAAGCCACCGACGTGGGCGTGAACAAGGCCACACGCAAACTCTTCCCCGTAGCGGGCACGCCGCAGGCCATCCTGGACCTGGGGCTTGAGGGGCTCGAGCGCTACATCAAGACCATTGGCCTGTACAAAAGCAAGGCCCGCCATCTGTTGCAGACCTGCCAGATCCTGGTGGAGCAGCACGGCAGCGTGGTGCCGCGCACCCGCGAGGCACTGGAAGCCCTGCCCGGCGTGGGCCGCAAGACGGCCAATGTGGTGCTGAATGTGGCCTTCGGCGAGCCCACCATGGCGGTGGACACACACATCTTTCGCGTGAGCAACCGCACAGGCCTGGCGCCGGGCAAGAACCCGCTGGCGGTGGAGCTGCAGCTGATGAAGCGCGTGCCTGCAGCCTACGCAGTGGATTCGCACCACTGGCTCATCCTGCTGGGCCGCTATGTGTGCCAGGCACGCAAGCCGCGTTGCTGGGAGTGTGTGGTGAGTGAGTATTGCGACTACCAGCCGAAGACGCTGGCGCCTTGAACGCAGGCTGCTTCTATTTTTATAGCTACTCGCGCTTACTGGATAAGCGCCAGATGCCAAAAATACGTATAACTTGAGAGCCAACGGCCCTCCCAGCGCCGTCGTAGACCAGGTGGTCTGCCCAGCAGTGTCAAACAACCCCGGCTGTGCCCAAGGCCGCCATCTCCCCCGACACCCCCGCCCATGCCACATCGAAGCCGGGCACTTTGCGCTCTGGCGGCACGGGGTGAGCCCGCAGGGCCCAGGTGGCACCAGCCACCACACTGTCGATCACCGGCACCGCTACCTGCGGCTGCACGGCAGCGGCCATACCGGCCAGCCCCGCTCCGCCCAGAATCACCGCCTGCACGCCCATCTGCCGCACCACATCGCGGCAGGCCTGGGTCAGCAACGCGCGCGCGGCCTCTGGGTCTGCAGCCAGCTGGGCGCCTGTCGGGGCCACCGTGTGGATGCCCGCGAGCCCATGCGCGTGGCCCAGCGCCTGCGCGAGGCGCTGCAGCATGGGCCCCCAGCGCTCGCCGCCGGTCACGATGGCAAAGCGGCCATGGCGCGCCGCTTCGATAAAAGACGCTTCGGCCAGGCCGGTCACGAGCACCGGGCTGCTTTCACGCAGCGCCATCAGGCCCGGGTCGCCAAAGCAGCCGATCAGCACCGCATCGGGCCGGGAATGGGGCTGCGCCAGGTCGTGCGCCCAGGCATCGAGCGCCGCATGCGCCGCCACCGCGTAGCTGGCCTCGCACGCGATATAGGGGGCGCCAAAACGCGCCGTGGCCGTGCGCACCGCCACATGCGAGCCTGCGGCTGCCTGCACATGCCGCTGGAGCAAGGCGCTGACGCTGGCCGAGGTGTTGGGGTTGATGACGAGCAGCTGGCGCATGGCGACGTGTCGGGATTCAGGCGCCCAGCAGTTGCGCGAGATCGGGCACATCGCTGGCCGGCGGGGTGAACTCCAGCTGCGTTTCGATGCGCGCCAGATGCGCCAGCATGAGGCGGGGCGCCTCGCGCGCGTCGCGCAGGCGGATGGCGTCGATCAGCGCGCGGTGCTCGCGGCAGCCGCAGGCCGTGGCCTCTTCGCGGGTCTGTGCGTGGCTAGGGCTGTAGGTCATGAGGATGAGCGAGGTGCGCGACACCAGCTCGCGCAGGATGCGCCCGAGCGTCTGGTGCCCGGCGGCCTGCGCGATGTGTAGGTGAAAGTCGCCCGACAGGCGGATGGCACGCCGCATGTCGCCACTGGCGCGCGCGGCCTCTTCGTCGTCGATGCAGGTGCGCAGCGCGGCGATATCGGCATCGGTGGCGTTGGCGATGAACAGCTCCACCAAACGTGGCTCCAGCAGGCGGCGGGCCTCGAACACTTCCAGCGCCTCCTGCGGCGTGGGCTGGGCAATGGATGCGCCACGGTTGGGCGTGAGCGTGACCACTTGCTCATTGGCCAGCCGCACCAGCACGGGCCGTACGCGCGTGCGCGACACGCCAAAGGCCGCCGCCAGCTTGTCCTCCACCAGCTTGGTGCCGGGTGGTAGCCGGTGGTCGAGGATGGCCGACACCATGCGGTCGTACATATCGTTGTCGCTGAGCTGGCCTGGGGCCTCGGGCTGAGCGGTCGGTTCGGCGGCCGCAGCGCGTGCGCGCCGGGGCTTGGGAATGGTGGTCGTCATAAGGGTGCCGTTTTTACCCCGAACGACCTTTGCGCCTGCGGCCCAAAGCCCACACCAGCGCCAGCGTGATGCCCATGACGATGAACGACACCACCGTGGTCAGCGTGCCCAGCGCGTAGATGGACGGCGTGGTCACCGTGCTGGTCAGGCCCTGCAGTTCCAGCGGCAGCGTGTTCACGTCGCCGATGGCCTGCGAGGTGCGGGCGATCTCGTCCCAACTGAGCGTGAAGCCGAACATGCCGATGCCCACGACCGAGGGCGCGATCAGCGGCAGCACCACGTGGGCGAAGCCCTGCCAGGGGGTGGCGCCCAGGTCGCGCGCCGCCTCTTCGTACGCGGGGTTGAAGCGGTTGAACACCGCGAACATGATGAGCAGGCCGAAGGGCAACGTCCAGGTCAGGTGCGCGCCCAGGGCCGATGTGAACAGGCCCAGCGAGGTGCCGTAACCTTCGAGCGTGCTTTCCATGCCCAGCCATTCGAGGGCGGCCTTGATGCCGTTGTCGATGAGCCGGAACTCCAGCCCGATGCCTAGCGAGACGATGATGGACGGCATGATGAGGCTGGCCACGACGATGAAGAACAGCGTGTTGCCGCCCGCCAGCCGCTTGCGAAAGGCCAGGCCCGCCAGCACCGACAGCACCACCGTACACAGCATCACCGCCAGGCCCAGGCCCAGCGAGCGCCACAGCGCCGCGCCGATGTCCACCACGCCCAGGCCTTCGGCCAGCTTGTAGAACCAATGCAGCGACACCCCCCGCATGGGGAAGGTCAGCCCGCCCTCGGGGCCCTGGAAGCTCAGGATGAAGATGACGAACATGGGCCCGTACATGAACAACACGAACAGGCTGAACACGATGGCCAGCAGCCAGAAGCTGGCGGGGCGGGATTCGCGGATGCGGTTTGCCATCACAGCTCCTTTCGGATATCGACCAGACGAGTGAGGCCCCAGATGATCATCAGCACCACCGCCAACAGGATCACCGCGTTGGCCGCCGCCAGCGGAAACTGCAGGTACGAGGTCTGCACCTGGATGATCTTGCCGATGGAGGCGATCTGCTGCCCGCCCATCACGCCGATGGTCACGAAGTCGCCCATGACGATGGTGATCACGAAGATGGAGCCGATGATGATGCCGGTGCGCGACAGCGGGATGATCACGCTCCAAAGCGTCTGCCAGCCGCTGGCGCCGCTGTCGCTGGCGGCCTCGATGAGGCTGCGGTCGATGCGCATCATGCTGTTGAAGATGGGTACGATCATGAACATGGTGTACAGGTGCACGAAGGCCAGCACCACCGAAAAGTCCGAGAACAGCAGCCACTCCACCGGCTGCTCGACCATCCCCATGCCCACCAGGCTCTGGTTCACCAGGCCGTTGCGCCCCAGCAGCGGCACCCACGAGATCATGCGGATCACGTTGGAGGTCCAGAAGGGGATGGTGCACAGCACGAACAGCAGCGTCTGCATGCCCGAGGAGCGCACGTGGAAGGCCAGGAAATAGGCCACGGTGAAGCCGATCACCAGCGTGATCAGCCACACCAGAAAACTGAACTTGAGCGTCGAGTAGTACGTCTTGAGCGTGACGCACAGGCCCTCCGACGCATCGCCACAGCCCGCGAAGATCGACACGTAGTTCTTGAACGTGAAGCCCGGCAACAGCTCGTACTCGTTGAAGTCCCAGAAGCTGACCATCACGATCAGCGCCAGTGGAACCAGGAAGAACAGCGCGAACACCAGCGTGAACGGCGCGGCCTGCCACCAGGCGGCAATGCCGCGCCCGGGAACGGCTGCAGCAGGCAAGGTCGGTGTGTTGGTAGTGCTCATGGTGTTTGCAAATCAGATATCCATCGGACGACAGCCGTCGAAACTGCCGCGGCCGAAGGCCAGTGCTCCCGCGCAAGGGCCGCCCCGCCGCGCTGGGAGCGTCCCCCTCCCGAACTGCGCAGCGGTTCGAGAGAGGGGTGAAGGCGCGCAGCGCCTCAGGGGGTGCTTCCTATGCCGCGACGAACTCGTTCCACTTCTGGACCATGTAGTTGTTTTCGTCCATCAGCGCGTTCCAGCAGGCGATGCCGCCCATGCGCGACTCGTAGCTGCCGCCGTCGCGCACCGCGCCGGTCTTGGCCAGCACGTCGCCGTTGGGGCTCTTGATGTCCTGCGTGGCGGGCTTGCCTTCCATCCAGTAGGCCCACTCGTAGGCTTCCATCTTGGACTTGGCGGTCTCCAGCACGGCGCTGTAGTAGCCCTGGCGGTTCAGGTAGGCACCGGCCCAGCCGTCCAGGAACCAGTTGATGAACTCGTAGGCGCCATCGAGCTTCTTGCCCGACAGGGTGGCCGGCAGGCCGAAGCCGGCGGCCCAGGCGCGGTAGCCTTCCTTGAGCGGCTGGAAGTTGCAGGCGATGCCCTTGGTGCGCACGGCGGTGACGGCGGGGCTCCACATCGACTGGATCACCACTTCGCCCGATGCCATCAGGTTCACCGACTCGTTGAAGTCCTTCCACAGCGCGCGGAACTGCCCTTGCTTCTTGGCCTCGATCAGGGTCTTGATCGTGAGGTCGATCTCCTTCTTGGTCATGTTGCCCTTGTCGGGGTACTTGTAGATGCCCATGGCCTCGACCACCATGGCGGCGTCCATGATGCCGATCGAAGGAATGTTCAGGATCGCGGTCTTGCCCTTGAACTCGGGGTTCAGAAGCTCGGCCCAGGAGCTGATGGGGCGCTTGATCAAATCGGGGCGGATGCCCAGCGTGTCGGCGTTGTACACGGTGGGGATCAGCGACATGAACTGCGTGGGCGCGGTCGCGAACTTCTTGGACTTCTCGCCCTCCAGGTAGATCACCTTCTTGGGCGCGGTGCCCTGGTCGCCCACGGCCTTGCCGGCCACCATGCCGTTGGTGAACAGCGTGGTGATCTTGTCGGCGTTCTTGATGCGCTTGGTGTCGATGCCCTTGAGGTTGCCGGTGGGCACGATCTTTTTGAGCGAGAAGTACTCGGTGTCGATCAGATCGAAGCTGTTGGGCGCGGTCACGGCGCGCTTGGTCACGTCGTCGGTGGTCACGGCCACGTACTGGATCTCGATGCCGGTGTCGGCCTTGAATTTTTCGGCAATGGCCTTGTCCTGGTTCACCGCCGTGCCCAGGTAACGCAGCACGATCTTCTCCTGCGAATGGACGGCCGGGAACACGCCTGCGGCCAGGATGCCTGCCGTGCCCTTGAGCAGCGAGCGGCGCTGCACGCCGCCGGTGGTGTCGGATGCGGCAACAGCGGGGGAATCAGCACGAGAGTCGTCGGACATGGGAAAGCTCCTTGGTTTGCAAAGTGGAGGGGTTGAAAACGAACAGACAGACAGCGGACAACAAATAAATACGGGCTCAGGCCGGCACGGCCTGCGCAGTGGCCGTCGCCACGGGTGCCGGCGCAGGCGCCGCACGGGCGTAGAGGGGGTGGGCCTGCTCGGGCGTCCAGTGCAGTTGCACGCCCTGCCCCACCGCGTAGGGCTGGGCCGCAAAGGCGGCTTCGGAGACCATCACCGAATACGCGGCCGTGGAATTCGCCGACAGCGCCACGCCCTGCTTTTGCAGGCCCAGCAGCACGTAGGTGCCCTGGTACTCCACGTCGGTCACCACCGCCTGCATGTGCAGGGCGCCCCAGGGCAGCGGCGTGCCCTGCGGCAGCACCTGCAGGTGGTCGGTGCGCACGCCGACCTTGCCTTCGGGCATATCGATCACGTTGTGGCCACCCATGAAGCGCGCCACGAACTCGCTCGCAGGGCGGTTGTAGACCTCGTGCGGCGAGCCCACCTGCTCGATCACACCGTGGTTCATCACCACCATGGTGTCGGCCAGGGCCATGGCCTCTTCCTGCGAGTGGGTCACGTGGATGAAGGTCAGGCCCAGCTCCTTTTGCCAGCGGCGCAGCTCGGCGCGCATCTGGATGCGCAGGAACGGGTCGAGCGCCGAGAGGGGTTCGTCCAGCAGCAGCACGCGCGGCTGGGTGATCAGGGCGCGGGCCAGCGCCACGCGCTGCTGCTGCCCGCCCGAGAGCTCGGCCGGCTTGCGCTCGGCCAGGTGGCCCATGGCCACGCGCTCGAGCAGATCCCGGGCCTTGGCCTGGCGCTCGGCCTTGGCCACGCCCTTCATCTTCAGGCTGAAGGCCACGTTGTCCAGGGCCGAGAGGTGCGGGAACAGCGCGAAGCTCTGGAACATCATGGCCGTGCCGCGCGCCGCGGCGGGCAGGTCGGTGATGTTGCGGTTCTCCAGCAGGATGTCGCCGCTGGTCACCGACTCGTGCCCGGCGATCATGCGCAAGGTCGTGCTCTTGCCGCAGCCCGAAGGGCCCAGCAGGCAGCAGTAGCTGCCGCTGGCAATGCGCAGGTTGATGGCATCGACCGCCGGTTTGCCGTGGGCATAGCGTTTGGTCAGCGCAATGATCTCGATGGCGGCAGGGGTCTGCGCAGGGGTTGGAGCTTGCATGGGGAGGATGTATGCAAACCTCATGCCAACTTTGTACACAATGCATTTTCTGCTTTGCATACAAAATGCACCAGTACCGTGCACGGCTGCACCAACAGGACGATGCGCCTGCACCCCAAGGGTCCGCACAGCAGTCTTTGTGGTGCAGTAAATCACCGTACCGCCGGGAGCAGGTGCGTGGCTATACTGGCCTTGGGCTCAAGAAACAATTTCTTACGTAGGCGCGCCACCTCCCCTTCCCGCCGCATGAACCTCGACCCACGCTCCATGATCGCCATGGCGGGCTTCATGTCCGCCATCATGGCCATCGTGCTGCTTTTCATGCGGCGCTATTACCCGCCGTCGATCCGGGGCGTGGGGGCTTGGGCTGCAGCGCCGCTGCTGTGGCTCGCGTCCACCGTGTTGTTCGGCGCGCGTGGCGCCATCCCGGACTGGCTCAGCCTGGTGCTGGCCAACCAGTTGTTGGTGTTGGGCACGGTGACCTACTACATGGGCACGCGAAGCTTCATGGGGCAGCCAACCACGTGGCGCCACTGGAACTGGCTGATGGTGGGCACCACCCTCGTGTTCATTGTGCTCACCTACTGGGTGCCTCACTATGCGCTGCGGGTCGGTTTCTTCACGGTGGTCATGGGGATGATCTACTTCGCACAGATGCGCTTCATGCTGCGCCACGGGGGGCGCAACTTTCCGGTGCGGCTGGTGGAGGTGGTGCTGGCCTTGCACATGGTGGTGCTGGCCATGCGGCTGGTCTCGATCGTGACCGGGAATGCCGGTGCAGACCTGATGGAGCCCTCACTGTTCCAGACGCTGTATATCGGGGCCTATGTGATCACAGTGCTCATGCTGTCCATCGGGGCGGTGCTCATGGCCACCGACCGCCTGCGCACCGAGCTTGAACACCTGGCCACCCACGACTCCCTGACCAACACGCTGAACCGCCGTGCCCTGCTGCAACGCTGCGAGGACGAGCTGGAGCGGGCGCAGCGCTACGGCAACGGCCCGTCCCTCATGATGGTGGACCTGGACAACTTCAAGGCCGTGAACGACACCCGAGGCCACCAGCACGGTGACGCCGTGCTGGTGCACTTTGCAGAGTGCACCCGTCAGGTGCTGCGCCGCGCAGACCGGCTGGGGCGGTACGGGGGTGAGGAGTTTCTGGTGCTGCTGCCAGGCGCGGACACGGCAGCTGCCATGGGCGTAGCCCAGCGCATCCACGCCACGCTGGCCACCGGACATGCGCTGGACTGCCAGGTGAGCATTGGGCTCACCAGCTGGACGGGATCGCACGAAACGCTGGATGCCATGCTGTCGCGTGCCGATGCGGCGCTGTACCGCGCCAAGGCACAGGGCCGCAACCAAACCAGCGTGGCCTAAAAGCGCGGCGATGCCCGGTAGGGTCAGACTGTCTGAGTGGCCACACCGGCCGATTCAAAACTCGCCATCTCGGCCAGCACCGCACAGGCCGACTGCAGCAGCGGCCAAGCCAGCGCAGCACCCGAGCCTTCACCCAGGCGCAGCCCCAGGTCCAGCAGGGGTTCGGCTTGCATCTGTGCCAGCATCAGGGTGTGCCCCCGCTCGCCCGAGCGGTGGGCAAACACGCAGCGCTGCAGCACCGCAGGCTGCAAGCAGCTGGCCACCAGCACGGCGGCGCTGGTGATGAAGCCGTCCACCACAATCACGCGGCGCTCCGTGGCAGCCTGCAGCACCGCGCCCACCAAGGTCGCCACCTCATAGCCGCCCAACGCGGCCAGTGCGGCCAGCGGTGTGGTGGCGTCGGCATTCGCGTCCAGCGCCTGCTGCAGCACGGCGCGTTTGCGCTCGATACCGGCCGCATCCAGGCCCGTGCCGGCACCGGTCACCTCGGCCAGGGGCAGCCCGGCCAACCGCGCCAGCAACAGCGAGGCCACCGAGGTGTTGCCAATGCCCATTTCGCCCAGCAGCAACGCATTGCCCGGCAGGCCGCGCACCACCTCCATGCCGTTGAGCAAGGCCTGTGCACATTGTTCAGGCGCCATGGCAGGGCCGACCGAAGCATCCTGGGTGCCCGGCGCCACATTGCGCACCAGCAGGCGCGGTGCACCGGGTGCCGTGTCGCGCGCGGCAATGGTGCGCGCCACACCACAGTCCACCACCGTGAGTTGCAGCCCGTGCTGGCGGGCCAGCACGCTCACTGCGGCACCACCGGCCAGAAAGTTCTCCACCATCTGCCAGGTCACGTCGCTGGGGAAGGCCGAGACACCCTTGGCCGCCAGGCCGTGGTCGCCCGCACACACCAGCATCTGCGGTTGCGTGAGCACGGGGGCCTCAGTGCCCAGCACTTGGCCGATGCGCAGGGCCAGCGCTTCCAGCCGCCCCAGCGAACCGAGTGGTTTGGTCTTGTTGTCCAGCAGGTGCTGCAAACGGGCGGTCAGGGGGGCATCGGTGATGTCAGCGATGGCGGGGAAGGTGAACTGGGCCAGTGATTGCATGGTGTGTGAGATAGCGAAAAGAAAAAAGAAACGGGAAGGGCTGAAGGCCGAAGGCACCAGCGCTCAGGCAGTGGCCGGATCTGGCGCGATCAAACCCTGCAGCGCACCGGGGGCAAAGCTGGCTTCCGCCATGCGGGCCAGGCCTTCAAACACCACATCGAGCGTGGGCACGGGCGCCGCGCCCGCACGGCCAAACAGGGCCTGCAACGCGGCGGGGTCTTCGAGCAGGCCATGCAGATACACGCCCAGCACATTGCCAGCCGGGTTTTGCCACGCAATGCTGGGGATGACCTCGCGCGCCACATCACCCTTGGCGGCCATGGCCGGGTGCTGGGCCGTCTGGCCGTGGTGGATTTCGTAACCGGTGACAGGCACACCCGCCAGCGCGGCCCAGGCCCCTTGCACCCCACCAAACTGCGCCTGGGTGCGCTGCACGGTCTTGGCGACCTCGAAGGTGGTGACCAGGGGCAACAGGCCCAGGCCCGGCGCATTGCCGTCGATGCCCGCCGTGTCGATCAGCGCCTCGCCCAGCATCTGCAGGCCACCACACATGCCCAGCACCGTGCCGCCCTGCCCTGCGTGGTGGGCAATGGCCTGGTCCAAGCCCTGCGCGCGCAGCCAGGCCAGGTCGGCGGCGGTGGATTTGGAGCCCGGCAGCACCACCCAGTCGGAGGGTTTCAGCCCCCCCAGGTCGGCCGCGCTGCGCGCCCACAGCAGGCGCACGCCGGGCACGTTCTTGAGGGGCTGGAATTCGTCGAGGTTGCTGATGCGCGGGTAAGCCACCACGGCCACCGTGGTGTGCACCGTGCCCACCGACAGCGTGCGGTCGTCAAACACGCCATCCTCTTCGGGCAGACCATGGCGCCATTGCATGGGGATGGTGGCCACGGTGGGCACGCCGGTGAGGTCCTGCAGCATCTGCGGCGCAGGCGCCAGCAGGCTGGCATCGCCCCGAAACTTATTCAGCACAAAACCATGGATCAGCACACGCTCGTCCTCGGGCAGCAGCGCCCACGTGCCATACAGGTGGGCAAAGGCACCGCCCCGGTCAATGTCGGTCACCAGCAGGCAGCGCGCATTGGCATGGCGGGCCACGCGCATGTTCACGATGTCGCTGGCATGCAGGTTGATCTCGGCGGGCGAGCCCGCCCCTTCGATCACGACCACATCGTTTTCAGCGCGCAGCGCATCCAGCGCAGCGGCAATCTGCGGCCACACCTTTTCGCTGCGGCCGCGCCAGGGCATGGCGGTCAACTCTGCGCTCACCTGGCCCATCAGCACGACCTGGCTGTGCGTGTCGGCCTCGGGCTTGAGCAGCAACGGGTTCATGCGCACCTCGGGCTCGGCGCGGGCTGCAAGCGCCTGGAAATACTGGGCGCTGCCGATCTCTCCCAGACTGCCGCCCGGGCCCGATACCACGCGCGCGTTGTTGCTCATGTTCTGCGCCTTGAACGGCGCAACCTTGAGGCCCAGGTTGCTGTAGTAGCGGCACAGCGCGGTGGTGAGCCAGCTTTTGCCAGCTCCGCTGGTGGTGCCCAGCACCATCACGCAGCGGGCCAGTTTGGAAGCAGAGTATTCAGTCAAGGCAGTGGGCGGACCATGCGGTCCATGATGTGTTCGAGCGCTGCCGCCGCATCGGTGCAGCGGCCGGTGTGCACGGGGGATGTCTGGATGATGGCGCTGCGCCGGGCGGTGAGCCAGTGGAAGCGCTGGCGGTACGGCAGGCGCGCAATCGGGCCACAGCCTTCATCACCCGCGCAGATGGCCACAATGGCCGCCAGATGGCGGCGCACGGTGTCGATATCGGCGTGCGGGTCCATGGCCAGCAGGCGCGCCTCGTCGAGCGCGATGGCGGCCTGCAGAAAGCCAGTGCGCTGGCACGAGAGGATCACCCCCGCGTTGATGAACTCCTCGCGCTCCACGCGCGGCACCACGCGCACGATGGCGTAGTCATACACCTCAGGCACATGCATCGACGGCTCCCTTCACCGCATTCACCCATGTTTCACGCCCGGCCAGGCGCGCGCAGAAGTAGTCCACATAGGCCTGGCGGTGGCTTGCGGGCGCCGACAGCGGGCCTTCGGCATGCTCGGCCCCGGCCAACGCCAGAAACTCATCAGGCACTTCGGCCAGGATGCCCGTGACCACCTCGGGTGTAAGGCGCGCCGCCAGCTCGGCATCCACCTGCGCCAGCGCCGTGGCCTGGGCCAGCAGCACATGGTCGGCAATCGGGGCGAAGGGTTTTGCAGGCTGGGCCACCACGCCGTTCCAGGCATGGTGAAAGGTCAGCGCAGCGCCGTGGTCGATGAGCCAGGGCTTGCGGTGCCACATGAGCAGGTTGGTGTTGCGCGCGGTTCGGTCCACATTGCCCACCAGCGCATCGAACCACACAAGGCGCGAGGCAAAGTCATCGGACACAACATCCACCGCAGGGTCGAAGTTGAGCGCGCCCGAGAGGTAGTCCAGCCCCACGTTCAGGCCGCCGCTGGCACGCACCAGGTCCTGGATCTCGGGGTCGGGCTCGGTCTGCGCCAGGGCTGTGTCGAGCTGCGCCAGCACGATCTCCGGCACGGGCAGACCCAGCGCGTGGGCAATGCCGCCCGCGATGATTTCGGCCAGCAGGGCGCGCACGCCCTGCCCCGCGCCACGGAACTTGAGCACATAGGTGCCCAGGTCGTCGCCCTCGACGATGGCAGGCATGGAGCCACCTTCACGCAGCGGCGTGACGTAGCGGTTGACAGTGATGATTCTCACGAGGTCTCCCCTGAACCGGTTGAAACTCTGTTCGGGATGTTACGGCCCTGCAGCGCTTGCCATGCGGCGTGCAGCGCATCTTGTGCATCAGGTGGCAGCACCCCCAGGCGCACGGTACCGGGCAGCCCGAACGAGGTCGCATCCCGCAGCTTGATGCCACTGGCGCGCAGCGCCGCCAGATCGCCCTGCAGTGTGGCTGTGGCGGGCTGCGCGCAGAAATAGTTGGCCAGGCTGCCTGCCTGCACGGCCCAGCCAAGGTCGGTACACAGGGCCTGCTGGCGTGCCTTCCAGTCGCGCAGGGTGGCCAGGCTGAGCACCAGCCACTGCTGCACCATTGGACTTGTCCACGCCTGCAGCAAGGCTACGCCATGGGCACCCACGGGCCAGGAAGGCGCCAGGGCCGTCAATGCCTGCACTGCGTCCTCACCCCCTGCCGGTGCGACGGCATAGGCCGCACGCACGCCCGTCAGCCCTAGCGCCTTGTTGGGGGTCCAGAGCTGCCAGCTGGCTGATGGCAGGCGCGGCGACGGTGCACCGCCCCACGCGCCATCGGGGTCTAGCCACAAGGGAACATAGGCGCAATCAAGCACCCGTAAAACACTGGCAGCTTCGCCTTCTCGCCAACCGCGTACTGCGGGATCTTCCAGCCCCAAAGGGCTGGACGGCTCGCACGCCCATTGCAACCCCACCGCAGCGCCACCGCCCCGCAGCACATCCAGCCCACGCACCTGTGCAGCCTGGGCATAGTCGCCATAACTGTGCGGCGGCACGGCCACCTGCACCGCGCCCTGCTGTGCGGCGAGTGCGGTGATGCGGTGGATGAACTCGCTGGCACTGGCCGCCAGCACGATGCGGCCCGGCGCCACGCCGTGAAAAGCACCCAGGGCCTCGCGCAGCGCGGTGTAAGCCGGGTCGGGGTACCGCGTAGCGTCGGCCACCTGCAGGGCGTGCAGTGCCTCAGGGCAGGGCCCGCACGCATTGCTGTTGGTCGAAAAATCAAACACCGGGATGCCTGCAGCGTCCGGCCCACCGTGCAAAGGCACCGACACGGGAAAAGAAACCGGGGATGTCATGCGTGCACCCATGCAAAAGCCACCAGCACCAGGAGCTGGATGGCCACCACCACCGGCACCATGGCCAGAACCACCTGGGTGCCCAGGCGCGCCGCGCGCCGCGTATCGAGTGGCCCGGCCCGGCGGCCGTTGCTGTGCAGCGTGTACACACCCGGCTTGGCCAGGCGCACGCCCAACGCCAGTGCCATGGCCGCCATGGGCCAGCCGCTGTTGGGGGATGGCGTCTTGCGCGCCTGTCGCACCAGCGCTGAAAACGGCAGGCCCTGGGCCACCACCGCCAGCAGCAAGGCCGTGATGCGCGCGGGCACCCATGACAACACATCGTCCGCCCGCGCAGCCCACTTGCCCGCCCATTGCCAATAGCGCCCACCGCGCATGCCGGGGTAGCCCCACATGGCATCGGCCGTGTTGGCAAACCGGTACAGCGCGGCGCCCGGAAGACCCAGCAGCGCAAACCAGAACAGCGGCGCCACCACCGAGTCGTTGAGGTTCTCGGCCAGCGACTCGATGGCCGACTCGCGCACCTGCACAGCGGTGAGGGCACTCACATCACGGCTCACCAAGCGGGCCAGCTGCGCGCGCCCGGCGGGCAGCGACTGGCCCAGTGCCACCTCCACCGCCAGCACCTCGTCGTGCAACATGCGCCAGGCCAGCAGCGGCTTGAGGAGCAACGCCAGCAATGCCACTGCCAGGAACTCGTGGAACATCAGCACCAGATGCTGCGCCACCCACGAAACTATCAAAACAATAGCTGCTAACGCACACCAGATAAGCGCTGAACGCCAAAAAAGCTTGATATCACGGGCCACAGGCGCCGTGGGCGCCAGCCGGTCACCCCACCACTGCAGCGCTTTGCCCATCCACACCACGGGGTGCCAGGCCACGGGCGGCTCGCCCAGCCACCAATCCACCGCCAGCGCCAGCAACGGGCACCACAAGAGCACGTGGAACAGGGCCGCACCCGTACCGGGGAAAAGCACGGCCCTCAGGCTGTCCATGCGCCCTCCGCTGCCCGCACGGTGGCCGATGACGACCGTGCAGCCCGCCGCCGACGCGGCACCAGCACACGCCAGGCCACCACACAGGAGGTGATACACAGCGCCACCCCCAGCAGCGACAGTCCCACGATCAGCGTGGTACGCAATGCCGGACGCGCCAGCAGCGGAGCGAAGTCGAGGCTGTGCAGTCCGTTGTAGAGCAACCGCTGCCAGGGCGTGGAGGCGTCGGCACGCATCACAATGCGGGCGGAGGCAGCGTCGGCGTACACCGTCACTTCGTCCTCAGCCCAGTGGGCACGCCAGACGGGCAGCGGACGGTGGAAGGAAGTGGATGCGTCATGGTGGCGCGCATAGTACAGGCCGTCGTACTGGGTGACTTGTTCAATGCTCGGCGCTGGCATGCCCGGGCGCAGGCCCTGCAGGGCAGCCAGTACCGCTGCATCGGGCACGGCCTGCGCCACGGTGGCCTCGGGCCCGTCGGCACGCACCAGGCGTTGCACCACGCCCTCCCCCTGGCCCCGCACCCGGTACCAGGCCTGGCCGGCCATGCGCAAGGTGTCCACCTCCAGCGGCACCAGCCCCTCGGCCGCCGCCAGCGCCACGGCCTCGGCCGGGCCGCGCACCATGCGCGGAGCCTCCCCCGCCCATTGCGTGCGCGCCTGTGGGTCGACCGCGCGGCCGGTAAACACGCCAAAGGGGTTCATCGACATCAGCCCCGAGAACATCCAGGTGAGCGTGAACACCGCCGCCACCAGGCCCAGGATGTGGTGCCAGCGCATCCAGAACTTCTGATAGGGAATCCAGCGCCGCCGGTTCAGGAACAGCTGCCAGATACCCAGCGCAATGCCCGTGGCGGCCAACAGCACACCAGGGATCGAGAGCCACACCACCACGTGGTGCCAGGCCTTGGGGAACTGCCGCAGCACCGTGGGGTAGATCCAGTGCGGCACGGCGCCCAGCCAGTTCCAGAAGCGTTCTGCGCGGCGCGTGTCGCGCACCACCTCAGCGGCGCCGGTTGACACATACAGCTCCAGGCCATCGTCGCCGTCGAGCAGCACCTTGACCAGGGGGCGGTGCGCATCCAGGCCCTGGGGCACCGTCCACTGGTCCCGCTCCACCCATTCGGTGCCCATGGCACGGCGCCCGCTGAAGGCCTCGGCCACGGTGGCGGCTTGCGCATCGCTGAGTGGTGGCACCACGGCCCCGGTGCGGGCATCCACCGTGTGCCAGCGCAGGGCCGCGCCCGCCTCTGACGCCGCCAGCATGCGCCACACAGGCGCATCGCCCAGCATGCCCAGCCGCGCCTCGCCGCCACCGGTCGGGCGCAAGCCCGCGCGCTGGGCGGCATCGGGTGCGGCCAGACAGCAATCGGCAGGCAGCTGCAGCGGCGGCAAGGCCGCCAGCCGCTCGGCCTGCGTCAGGCTGGGGAACGGCACGAAGTACAGCACCACCCCGCTCACGAACCACATGAGGAAGAACAGCGCCAGCACCACGCCCAGCCACTTGTGCACAAAGATGACGAGCTTCTTCACCATGCGCCGTTCCTCGCTCGACTCACCAAGATCAGAACGTGGCGCGCGCGGTCAGCTGCACGGTGCGCGGCGCGCCCAGCAGCCAGCGCGCGGTGGCCGTGCCGGCCAGTGCGTAGTCGCGGTCGGCCAGGTTCTTCACGGCCAGGCCGAGCTTGAGGTTGCGCGAATAGTCGTAGGCCAGCGAGGCATCCAGCACCACATACGACGGCAGCTGAGCGGTGTTGGCGGTGTTGCCCTGGCGCTCTCCCACATAGCGAGCGCCAAAACCAGCCTGCCATTGGGGCAGGAAACGGTAGGCCGTCCAGATGCTGGCCGTGCGCTCGGGCACGCCCGTGGGCGTGTTGCCGTCACGCGAGACCAAGGCGCCCGAGACCAACTCCTTGAAGTTGTCATACCGCGCCCGCAGGAAGGCAGCGTTCGCATCGACGGTCCAGCCGCGCACGGGCTCGGCCGCAAAGGCCAGCTCGATGCCGGTAGACGATTGCCGGCCGATCTGCTGGGTGATGTTGGGGTTGCTGGCATCGCGCGAGAGCAGGTTGCGCTTTTCGATCTGGTAGAGCGCTACCGTCCACTCGCCGCGCAGTGCAGGCACGGCGCCCTTGGCACCCACTTCCACCTGGCGGCCTCGGGTCAGATCGAGGGTGTTGCCGCCGCCGGGCAGCGACAGTGCGCCACTCAGAGGATCGGTGCCGGTGCCGAACTGGCCATAGAGCGAGAGCGCATCGCTGGGCGACCACACCGCGCCTATGCGGCCGGTGACGGGTGAATACTTCTTGACCAGGTTCACTCCAGTGCGCAGGTCGGTGTTGTCCAGCTCCATGTGGTCGCTGCGCAGGCCCGCCACCAGCTTCCACTCCGGCGTGAGGTCGAGGGCGTTCTCCGCGAACAGGGCCGAGGCCCGCAGCTTGGAACGCCGGCCGGGGATGGTGAGCACAGGGCTGATGAAGCCGCCGGGCGTGAAGTTGAACGGGTCCACCGTGCTCGCGCCGCCGTAGGGCGAATTGTTGGTGTGCACAAGCTCTGTGCGGTACCAGTCCAGGCCCACGATGAAGCGGTTCTTCATGCCACCCAGGTAGCCGTCGAACGTGGCGTCGAAGCGGTTGCCAGTCTGCTCCTGGTCGTGCAGGATCTCCAGGTAGTCGCTGCGGTTCACGGCCGTGCCTGCGGCGTTGAAGCTGTAGGCCTCGGCATTGCGCCAGTGGCGGTCGGTGGCCAGGTGGTAGGTCTCGTTGCGAAGGTGCACGCCCGCGGCGGCCTGGTAGTCGACCTTGGCGCGCAGGATGCGGTCGTCGTACTTCACCACCGAGTCGGCCACGTTGAAGTTGGTGCGGCGCAGGCGGTCGTCCAGCACCCCATTGCGCAGCGGCGTGCCAAAGTAGCGCGCGTCGTCGTTCACACCACCGTCGAGCGACAAGGTGATGTTCACGTCGCGGCTGGCGCGCACGGCCAGGGCCAGGGCGTAATTGTGGCGCTGCACGTCCATCAGCGCGCGGTAGCCGTCGCTTTTTTCCGCATCGAGATAGACCGAGTAGGCCAGCACGTCGTTGATGGGGCCGCGCAGGCCCACGCCGCCCTGCACCGTGCCGAAGGAGCCCACGCTCAAGAACGCTTCGCGCTGCGGGGCACTGAAGACCGGGCGTTTGGTCACGTAGTTCACGGCCGCGCCAATGGCGCCATCGCCATAGAGCACCGAGGCCGGGCCGCGCAGCACCTCGACCGACTCCATGGGCCAGGTCGAGAACGGGTAGGTGATGGTGCCCGAGGCGACGATGAGGCGCGTGCCATCCACCATCTGCGCCACCGAGCTATGGCCCGCAAAGCCCCGCGCCACCAGGCTGGTGCCGCCGTTGCCAGGGGCCGGAGCCTCGGTGATGCCGGGCATGCGCACGGCCACGTCCTGGGCGCGGGTCAGGCTGCGCTCTGCAATGTCGCCCGCACCCAGGCTGCTCACGCTGGCCGGTGTCTCCCGCGCGGTGAGGCCCAGGCGCGAGCCCGTGGCGCTGGGCGCATCAAGCGAGAGCGTGCTGCCGGGCGCGGACAACGTGTCCGTGACCTGGACGGTCGGCAACTCGGCGGTGGCCTGGGCCATGGCGGTCTGCGTGGTGCAGGCGAGCACGGCCAGCGACAGGGGGGTGAGGTGTTTGCGCATGAAGAGGACGAACAAAAGAAAAACAGGGGTGGAAGGACGGGCCCCCAAAGCAGCTGCGGGAATTACAGGTTTCAGTCCTCGATGCCGCGCTGCGCGGGAATGCCCGCCTTGAACGCGTGCTTGACCATCTGCATCTCGGTCACCGTGTCGGCCAGCTCGATGATCTCGGGCGGGCAGCGGCGGCCGGTGAGGCACACATGCACCTCCTTGGGCCGGTCGCGCAGCGTCTGCAGCACGCCTTCGAGCGGCAGCCAGCCGTAGATCAGCGGATAGGTGATCTCGTCGAGCACCACCAGAAAATGTTCACCCGACAGGATGGCGGCGCGCGCCTTCTCCCAGCCGTCGCGCGCCAGCTGCGCCGAGTGCTCCAGGTCCTTGCTCTTCCAGCTGAAGCCGTCGCCCAGGCCCTCGATGGGCAGGCCGAGTTGCTCGAACATGCGGTGCTCGCCAAAACGCGCCGTGGGCACTTTCATGAACTGGAAGATCTTCACAGCCTTGCCCCGGCCGTGGGCACGCAGCGCCAGCCCAAAGGCCGCCGTGCTTTTCCCCTTGCCGTCGCCGGTGTTGACGATGACGATGCCGCGGCGCTCGCCCTCGGGTTTTTCGTAGCGCTTCTCGGTGGGTGGGGTTTCGATCTGCATGGTGTGGGTGCTTTCTAGAAGGGGCGATTCACGCGCGGGCCAGGCCGGGCGCAGCGGAGATTGAGAACGGACGACGCGCCTGCCACGCAGCGCCCGCCAGCACCACCAGGGCCATCACCAGCAGGGCCACGATGCCGGCCATGCGCTCCACGGGGCTGGGCTCTTGGGCGGTGTCGGGGGCTTCGCGCTCGGGCTGGCGCTCCAGCAGCACGCCCAGGGCGGGCACGGTGGGTGCGGCGGGCGGGGCCTCGGCCTGGGCGGGCGGTGCAGGCAGGTCGGCAGCAGGCGGTGCAGGCTGCGGCGCCGGGGCCGGGGCCGGGGCCGCTGGCAACTGTGGAGTGGCCACGGCCAAACCGACGGGCGCGGAGTCCGCCGCAGGCAAACCCTGCGCGGCCTGCTCTACCCAGCGGCGCACGCTAGGCAGCTCGGCGGCCAGCGGCGCGGCGCGCGTGAGCTCCTGGTACATCTGCGCGAGCTGTTTTTGCGTGTCGGCATCGGCCTGCCAATAGCCCTGGCGCTGCGCCTGCACCAGGCGCTCCAGCGACTGGGCATAGGCCTGCGGATGCTCTTTGAGCCACTCGGGCAGGCCCAGCTGGTGCTTGTCGCGCGCCAGCACGTCGTAGAAACTCTGCCAATGGTCGCTGCGCACCGTGTCGGGCGCCACGGCCTGCCAGCCCCAGGCGAACTGCACGGCCTTGAGCACCTGCAGCGTGCCCGAATAGCCCTCGGCCTTCTGCGCCTTGAGCCAGCCCGGGTGCAGGTAGCGCGACTGCATCTCCAGCGCAATGGCGCGCTGTGCAGTTTCGGTGGTGGGCTCGCTCACATCCTGCAGCTGGGCCACATGCAGCTCCAGCCCCTGCGGCCGACCGGCCACACGGGCTGCGGCCGACAGGCCACCCAGGTACTGGAACGGGTCGTCCGAGCTGACCATGGCGTACAGGTTCGAGCTGCGCGACAGGATGGCGGCGTCGGTGCGGCGCAGGTGGGCCCCCAGCGCCTTCGCGGCCGCGCCGCCAGCAACCCCCGTCACCGGCTCGCCCTCCAGATAGGGCTGGCTCATGCGTTCGAGGAACATCTGGCCCAGGCGCGCATCGTTGGTTTGCAGGCCGTCGCTCTGCACCGCGTCGGACAGGCCGGTGCCGTAGTCGCCCACCGCGTTGCCGAACGAGCGCACGCGCGCCAGTTGCTCGGCCTGTGCGCGCGGCACACCCTGCTTGCGCAGCTCCTGGCCGATCTGCTCGGTATTGCGCGCAATCACATTGCCGGGCTCGGCCGTGGCGGCCTGGGCCACGGCGCGGTCGAGCAGTGCCATCAGCGCGGGGAACTGGTCGCGGTACGAGCCGGTGATGCTCATGAGCACATCGACGCGCGGGCGCTTGAGCTCGTCGGCGGCAATGGTCTCCACACGCACCGGGCGGCCCGAGTCGTCCCACACCGGGCGCATGCCCAACGCCACGAGGGCCTGCGCTTCCATGATCCCCTGGTGGCGCAGTGTTTCGCCCGCCCACAGCGACAACGCCATGCGCTGCGGCACCTGCCCGCCATGGCGCGCCTGGTAGTCCTTGAACCAGTCGTTGAACAGCGTCTGCGCCACGGCATAGGCCTGGCGCGTGGGCAGGCGGCTCGGGTCCAGCCCCGTGAGGTTGCGGCCCGTGGGCAGGCTCTCGGGGTTGCGGATCGGGTCGCCGCCGTACGCAGCGGTGAGGAAACGGCCCTCCAGCCCCGCGAGCAGGCCGGGCATCTCGCCTTCGGTGGCCAAGAGGCGCTCCAGCTCCTGCGCGCGCTGCGCCAGCTGCAGCAGCGCGGGCGTGTCGATGGGCTTGCGCGCGGCGCGGTTGGGCACATGGTCTTCGGCGCGCACCACGTCGGAGGCACCCGCAGCACCCGGCGTTGCCGCCTGCGCTGGCAGCACGGGGCGCAGGTCCAACACGCTGGCGGCCTGCGCGTCGATCAGCGCCACTTCCAGCCAGCGCGCGGGGCGCGCGGCCAGCACGGCATCGTGCTTGATGAGGAAGGCCTCGTCGATGTCTTCGCCCAGTGCCTCGATCAGCGGCTTGCGCAGCGCCTGCAGGATGGTCTCGCGCCGCTGCTCGGGCGCGGGCACGCGGCCGAACACGGCCAGGCCCTTGGGCTGCGAGCTTTGCGCGAGTTGGTCCAGGTAGGGGTGCAGGATTTCCAGGAAGCCGCTGAAGTCGGCCGCGATGCGCTCGGCGCTCCATCCCAGGTCGCGGTGCAACTGGTGCTCCACAAACTGCGCGACCAGCTGCTTTTCGAGCGCGCGGCGCGTGGGGCCTTCGTCCACGGTTTCCCATTCGTGCATCACCTCGTGCATGTGGGCCATGCGCGCCTCGAAGCCCGCCGGGGCGAACACCGGCGTGCGGTGGCTCACCAGCACGGCGCGGCCCCGGCGCTTGGCCGTGAGGGCCTCGCCCAGGTTGTCCACGATGTAGGGGTAGACCACGGGCAGATCACCGAGCGGCAGCAGCGCGTCGTCGTGCACATCCAGCGCACGCGCCTTGCCACCGGCCCATTCCTGCGTGCCGTGCGTGCCGAAGTGGATGAGCGCATCGGCCTCCAGCTGCGCCCACAGGTACACGGCCAGGTAATGGTGCGACAGCGGCGCCTTGGACTTGTGCATGAACGGGTTCTGGCCCAGGCGCAGGGTTTCTTCGCGCGGGGGCTGGGGCAATACCGAGAGCTTTCCCACCTGCAGGCGCGGGATGGCGAACACTTTTTCGCCCTGCCACTCGACCACGTAGCGGCTCTTTTCGGGCGCGCCCCAGTGCGCGTTCATGCGATCGCGCACGGCCTTGGGCAAGGTGGCCAGGTGCTGCTCGTAGCGCGCCAGCGGCAGCGCGGCGGCCTGGCCGTTTTGCAGCAGCGCGCGCACATCGGCGCCGGGGTAGTAAGCGGCGAGCAGCGGCTTGAGCCCATCGATCCAGCCCTGCTCGGGCACCTGCTGCGTGCGGTAGCCCGCCTGGGCCAGGCCGCCAGAGACCTGTTCCAGGCTGCGCGGCACGTTGAGGAACGATGCGCCGAAGTTGGTGCCGCCCGGCGGGTAGTTGTAGACCATGGCCACCAGGCGCTTGTCGGCGGCGGGTTGGGTCTGCAGCGCGATCAGGCGCCGCGCCTTGGCCGCCACGGCCTGGGCCTGGCGGTCGATGAGGCGAAAGTCTTGCCCCTCGGCGCCGTGGGCGGCGACCAGGACGGGATCGATGGCCCCCGCCGCCTCGGGCTGCGCCAGGTAGAACGGCACATCGGACAGCGACAGGCCCGTGTCGCTGGCCTCCCACGCGGCGGCATCGCCCGCTCGGTACGGCTGCGTGCCCAGCAGGGGCACGCCCCAGCGGGCCAGCAGCGGCTGCAGCGCGGCGGCCTGGGGCACGAGCTGGTGCAGCACCAGGGCAGAGGCGTGCAGGCGGCCGGGTCCGGTGCCGCTCTCGGGGGGCATCTCCAGCACCTCGGCCAGGGTCTGCGCCGTGACCTGCTGGCCGAACGCCGCATAGGCGAACAGGCCTTGCTGGCGGAAGCTGCGCAGCCAGGCATCGAGCCATTCGGTGCTGCCATCGACAAAATGGTGGCGGTGCACCAGCACGGCCACCGCCGGCAGGCCCCGCAGCGCGGACTGGCCCTGGCGCCAGGCCTCCAGCGCTGCGGCGTTGGGCAGCAGGCGGGGCGCGTCGGGGTGGTAGATGCCCCGGGGGGGCAGGATGTCGGGCGCGGGCAAGGCGGGCATGGCAGCACCCGCCACGGTGGCACGCGCCAGGGCGATGGCGCTCTTCAGGTTGCGCGGGCCGCCGGCCTGCAGGTAGGCCACCATGCGGGCGGGCGCATCGAGCGCGGTCAAGTCGGCGGCGGGGGTGCCCGCAGGCACCCAGACCACGCGGCCGGGTGAACGTGTGGCACGGGCATCGAGCTGCGCCCCCGCCATGCGGCGCAGGCGTGCCTCCACGCTGGCGTGCGGCGCATCCACCCACACCAGTGCAGCGCCCGCCAGCGCGCGCTCCAGCTTCTGGGCCTGGGCCGCGTCCAGCACCGCCGGGCCACCCAACGTGTAGTCGATATGCACAAAGCCCAGACCCGCCTCGGTGGCCAGGCGCTGCACCATGGCCGTGCGCGTGGCTGTGGTGATGTCGGAGGTAAGCCACAGCAGCACGGGTGCGGCCTTGTTGGCGCCAGCTGCGCCCTGGGCCTTGTCCGCCTGCACGGCATGCACCAGCGGCGCAGCCAGCAGCAGGCACCAGAGTGCCGCGCGCAGGATCAGCGCCTTCATGGCTTGGCGGGTGCCGGCGTGGCGGCGCCACCCGCGCCACCGGCCGAAGCGCCGGCAGGAGCAGCGCCCGTTTCAGGGATGTAGACGATGTTGCCGTCTTCGAGCTTGTAGGCCACGCCCGCACGCACGCCCTGCCCTTGCGCTGCGCTGCCAGCGCCCTTGAAGCGCACTTCCTTGCCCTGCTCGCGCACCACCACCTCCATGTCGGGCTGGCCGGGGTTGCGGATGATGGTGACGCTCTCGTTGGCGCTGGTCTGGGTCTGCACGGCCACGGCCGTGAGCAGCGCCACCACGAGCACCAGGAACACGTCCACCAGGTTCACGGCCGATAGCATTGGGTCGTCGTCGTCTTCGGCCAGCACATTCAGGTGCTTCAAGGTCATTGCGCCACCCCGCGCTCCTTGCGCACCACCAGCAGCTCGGCCAGCAGCCAGCGGCGGCGCACCGAATACACCACCAGGCCCACCGACGCGGCGGCCAGCGCCAGCACCACACCGGCAAAGGCGCCGCTGAACACGGCCAGGGCCTGCTGGCCGTTGCCCGCCGCCACGCTTTGCAGCGCAGGGCCGAGCGGGATCATCGTGGCGATCAGCCCCAGCATGGGCGACAGGCGGCTGAGCAGGCGAACGGGCTCCACCTGGCGCACCAGCTGCAGCTCCAGCTCTTCCATCGACAAGCCAGGGGCCACCCGCAGCGAGCGGTACTGCGGCTGGCGCCAGCGCTGCCACGCCTCCATGAGCGTGGCGCCACCCGACCACAGCGCGTAGACAAACGCCAGCCCCACCAGCACCAGCACCGGCCACAGCAGCGACTGCGCAACCTGCGAAAAACCCGATTCGATGTTCATGCTTGCACGTCCTTCATTCCTTGGTTGTTGTTCTTGCGTTGCAGGGAGGGCAGCGCCATCCACATGCCATCCAGATGCCGCACATGGATGCGGTGGTCAAACACGCTCTCCAGCGCGGCGTGGGTATCGGGCGCATCGCAGGCGCCCTGGTGCAGCACGCGGCCATTGGCCATCACCACCATGTCGTCGGCCTGCAGCGCCAGCGACACCTCGTGCAGCACGCTGACCACGGTGCCGCCCGCGTCCACCAGCGCGCGCATGGTGTGCAGCCAGTCGGTCTGGTGGGGCGGGTCGAGGTTGGCCAGGGGTTCATCCATCAGCAGCACCTGCGCCTGCACGGCGAGAGCCCGGGCCAGCAGCACGCGCTGGCGTTCGCCACCCGACAGCTGCGACAGCGGGCGATGGCGCCAGTCCCAGGACTGCGTGGTGCGCAGCGCCTGCTCGACCGCTGCGTGGTCGGCCGCACCCGGCGGTGCCAGCCAGGCCTGGTGCGGCAGGCGGCCCAGCATGGCCACGTCGTAGCTCGTGAGGTCGTCGGCCGAGCCTTCGTTCTGGCCCAGCCAGGCGAGCTGGCGGGCACGTTCACGCGCCGGGATTTGCGCGAGCGGGCGGCCCAGCAGCAATACTTCGCCCTGCACCGCAGCGCGCGGCAACAGGCCCGCCAGCACCTTGAGCAGGGTGGACTTGCCCGCGCCGTTGGGGCCGACGATGCTGGTCCAGCGCCCGGCAGGCAGTTGCAGGTCAATGCCCTGCAATATCAAGCGATTTCCGATGCTGGCGCTTATCTGGAAAGCGCTGATAGCTACTGAATTCATAGCGAACCACCTTGCGACGTCCGCCGGTGCATGAGCCACAGCAGGTAGGTTCCGCCCAGCGCCGCCGTGAGCACGCCCACGGGCAGCTCCTGCGGTGCCAGCAGCCAGCGCGCCAGGATGTCAGCCGCCAGCAGCAGCACGGCGCCCATCAGGCTTGCGAGCACGATGTGCCGCTCGTGCGTCACGCGCACGATGGAGCGCACCAGGTGTGGCGCGGCCAGCCCCACAAACGCGATGAGCCCCGTTTGCGCCACGGCCGTGCCCGTGGCCAGCGCCATGGCGGCCACCAGCCCGACGCGCATGGGCATGAGCGGCAGGCCCAGGCTGGCCGCCGTGGCCTCGCCCAGCGTGAGGCCATCGAGCGCGCGCGCCAGCATCCAGGCGACCACCGAGCACAGCCCCCAGGCCACGGCCATGAGCACACAAGCCATCCAGCCCACAAAGGCGGTGCTGCCCAGCGTGAACGCCTGCATGGCCTGCAGGATGTCGGGCGAGGCCAGCTCCACCAGGTCACGCAGGGCCCCCAGCACCACGCCCACGATCACCCCCGCGAGCAGCAGGCGCAGCGTGTGCTGCACGCCTTTGGCCAACAGCAGCGTGAGCACCACCGCCCCCGCCGCGCCCAGGAAAGCCATGCCCGTGATGCCGATGCGCGCCAGCCACTGCGCCGCCACCGGCGACACACCGAACAGCGCCATCGCCACCGCCCCGCCCAGCGCGGCGCCCGAGGCGCTGCCCAGCAGGTACGGGTCGGCCAGCGGGTTGCGAAACAGCCCCTGCGCCACCGCGCCCGACAGGCCCAGCAGCGCGCCCGCCAGCCACGCGCCCAGCGTGCGCGGCAGGCGGATGTCCCACACGATCTGCCAGGCGACGGGGTCGCCGTGCATGCGCAGCACGCTGTCAAAACCCGTGCTGCCCACGCTGGCGCCACACACGGTCAGCACAACACTGGCCAGCAGCAGCCAGGCGGCACACCATGCCGCGCGGCGGCTGGCGGAACCTGTTGGCAAATCCATGGCAAGGCTGGTCATGGAGCTTTCTCCACCAGACAGCGGGCCATGATGCGCGCGGCCTCGGCCATGCGCGGGCCAGGTCGCACCACCACATCCGAATCACCGGGGCCAAACACGCACAGCCGGTTGTCGCGAATCGCACGCATGCTGGCCCAGCCGGGGTACGGCACCATGGCCTGCATGCTGCGGTTGCCGATCATGATGATGTCGGGGTTGGCGCGCACGACGAACTCGGGGTTCAGGCGCGGGAACGGACCGAGCGACGCAGGAACCACGTTGCGCACCCCCAGCCGGGTGAGCGACTCGCCGATGAACGACGCCTCGCCCGCCGCGTATGGCCCACGGCTCACCTCGAAGTACACGCGCGCATTTTTGGCCTTGGGTGGCAGGGACTGCGCCGCCGCCAGCACACCCGCATCGATCACGCGCCAGAGGCGGTCGGAGCCCTGCGCGCGGGGCACGCCCAGCAGGTCGCTCACGGTGCCCAGCACGCGGCGCACGTCGGCATGGGTCTTGGGCTCCAGCTGCACGACGGTGAGGCCCAGTGCCTCCAGCCGGTCGCTGGCGCGCGAGCTGACGGACATGAGCACCAGGTCCGGCTTGAGCGCCACGATGGCCTCGATGCTCGGATCGATCCCGCCGCCCACCTTGGGCAGCTTGCCGACCACGGCCTCGGGCCAGTTGGAATAGCGGTCCACCCCCACGAGCCGGTGGCATTGCTCCAGCTCGCACACGCTTTCGGTCAACGAGGGCAGCAGGCTCACGATGCGCTCGGGCGGGCGGGGCAACGCGATCTTGCGGCCCTTGTCGTCGGTGATCTGCACAGGCTGCGCCCGCGCCAGCCCGGCCATGAGCAGGCCCAGCAGCAACAGGATGGCGATGACCCACAGGATGCGGCGCACGGGGGTTGGTTTCATAGTTTCATTTCAAGGTCAATGGCAGCCCGGCGGCCATCAGCGTCACGCGCGGGCACAACTGGGCCACCTGCTGGTTCAGCGTACCCAGCGCATCCACAAAGGCGCGCACCTCGCGCCCCATCGGGATGACCCCCAGGCCAATTTCGTTGCCCACCAGAACAACGGGGCCGGGGGATTTCCGAACCGCTATCAAAAACATAGCTTCTTGCACTTGCCAATCAAGCGCTAGAGCCTGTTTTTCTTCAAAATTCATGGTTTCCATACCCATGGGCATGGTCCAGTGGGTGAGCCACAGCGTGAGGCAGTCCACCACGAGCAGGGTCTGCGGTGTGCTGTGCAACGCCACGGCAGCGGCCACATCGTGCGGCTCTTCCACCGTCTGCAGACCCGGCACCCGTTCGGCGCGGTCACGCTGGTGGCGGGCGATGCGCTCGCGCATCTCGTCGTCCCAGGCTTGCCCGGTCGCGATGAGCACAGCGCGGTGGTCGCTGGATTGCGCCAGCCAGTCGCGCGCCAGCAGCTCGGCGCGGCGCGACTTGCCGCTTTTCTGGCCGCCCAGGATGAGTTCGGTGGTGATGGGGTGCAGAGCGGGAGTCATGCCGAGACGCCTCCCAACAGATGGGCCACGGCTTCAGGGCTGGACGGGAACCACGCATGGAAATAGCTGGCGTGGAGGCTGCCCTGCTGGTACAGCGCCTCGCCCGCATCTGGCACAACCACTTCATGGGGGCGGGCCGTACGAGCCACCACAGGCGCATTGCTGTTGCTGGTGGAGTAATGGAAAGTGTGGCCGCGCAGGGTGTTCTCCCCCACCGCCAATTGCTGCGGCCCGAGCGCAGCCAGGCGTTTTTGCATGGCCACGCGGCCGGGCAGCAGGCCCCACAGCGGGGCCGTGCTGCCGTCGGCCAGCATGATGGATTCAAACAGCGCCATCATGCCGCCGCACTCGGCCCACAGGGGTTTGCCTGCGGCCCCATGGGCGCGCAGGCTGGCTTGCATGCCGGTGTTGGCCGCTATCTGCGCGGTGTGCAGCTCGGGGTAGCCGCCGGGCAGCCACACGGCATCGCAGTCGGGCAGCGCGGCATCGTGCAGGGGCGAGAAGAACACCACACGCGCGCCCATCTGTTCAAGGCATTGCACATTGGCGGCGTAGATGAAGCAGAACGCCGCGTCGCGCCCCACGGCCACGGTGCGGCCCGCCAGCAGCGGCGGCACCGTGTCTGCCACTGCGGGAGCCGGAAACTCCACGGCCCAGCGCTGCAGGTCCTCCAGCGTCATCTGGCCCAGGGGCGTGGCCGCCAGGGCATCGGCGGCGGCGTCCAGACGCTGCAGACTGTCGGGCAGCTCATGCGCCGCGACCAGACCCAGGTGGCGTTCGGGCAGCAGCGCCGCACCGGCCTTTCCCGAAGCGGGCGCGGTGCCGGACTGCACCCGCATCAGCGCGCCCATCCAGTCGTCCGCGTCGTGCAAGCCGCCCTGCAGCATGTCGGCGTGGCGCGCACTGCCCACGCGGTTGGCCAGCACACCGGCCCAGGGCAGGCCCGGGCGATAGTGGCGCAGGCCAAAAGCCAGCGCGCCAAACGTGCCTGCCATGGCCGAGGCATCGACCACCGCCAGCACGGGCACACCAAAGTGCCGGGCCAGGTCGGCCGCGCTGGGGGTGCCATCAAACAGCCCCATCACCCCTTCGACCAGGATCAGGTCCGACTCGCGCGCCGCGTCATGCAAACGCTGCGCGCAGTCCGCCTCGCCATTCATCCAGAGGTCGAGCTGGTGCACCGGCGCCCCGCTGGCCAGCTGGTGCCAGTGCGGGTCCAGAAAATCCGGACCACACTTGAACACCCGCACCCGCCGCCCCTGCCGCGCATGCAGGCGCGCCAGGGCGGCGGTGACGGTGGTCTTGCCCTGGCCGGAGGCCGGGGCTGCAATCAGCAGCGCGGGGCACCTGGTCATTTCAGCAACCCTGTGGGACACATGCCCGGCATGCCTATGAAACTGGCACGCGCGAAGCCAGTGCCACCGTGGAACTGGCTCCGCCAGGCCATGGGTGGCATCCCCCCGTGGGGGGAAGGCGCGCAGCGCCTCAGGGGGGGCTTCACTGCGGTGCCCACTTCACACCGACGTACACCGTGCGGCCTGCGGTGGCGTAGGTGCGGGCCAGCTGGTAGTCCTTGTCGGCCAGGTTGTCGATGCGGGCCAGCAGCGTGTAGTCACGCGCAATGCGGGTGCTGGCGTACAGGTTGAACAGCGCGTAGCCGCCCAACACGTTGGTGTTGGCCACGGTGTCGAAGCGGCGGCCTGATGCCTGCACTTCGGCGCCCAGTGTCCAACCTGCCAGGCGCGTGTCGGCGCCGAAGGTGGCGTGCTGCTTGGCGCGGCGCGCGAGCTGCTTGCCGGTGTCCAGGTCACGCGGGCGTTGCAGATCGATGGAGCCATGCAACTGCACATCGCCCACGCGGTGCGAGCCGGCAAACGTCACGCCCTTGTACTCGGCCCGGGCCGTGTTGGCGTAGCAGCCAAAGTCCGACAGGCAGGTGCCGGGGCCGGAGAACGAGATCAGGTTGCTCACGCGATTGCGGAACAGCGTGGTGGAGAACGTGCTCTTGCCCTGGGCGTAGCGCAGCGCCACTTCGGCATTGCGGCTGCTTTCGGGGCGCAGCGTGGCCACGCCGTATTCGCTGAAGCGGTGGTACAGCGTGGGCGCGCGGAAGGCCGTGCCCACCGACGCCGTGGCGCGCCACTGCGGGGTGATGGCATAGCCGTAGGCCACGCTGCCAGTGCTCTTGCCGCCAAACTCGCTGTCGGAATCGTGGCGCAGATTGAGCTGCACGGTGTGACCTGCAGCGTTGTAGCCATAGCCCAGGGCCAGCGCGTCCTGCGAGCGCTTGGCATCGATGGGAGCGTTTTCCAGGCGGTCTTCGCGGCGCTCCAGCGCGGCCGTGACCAGGTGCGCGCCCTGGCGCCATTCATTCTGGAAGTAATAGCCACGCAGGCGCGTGTCACTCAGATAAGGCGAGGGGCGGGTTTCGTATTCATCGCGGGAGTCGGTGATGGACAGGCGCGTCTTGTAGGCGCTGCTCCACTGCGCGATCCAGTTGAGGCCCAGGGCGTGCATGGTGTGCAGGTTGCGGTCGTCCTTGCCCAGCCCGCTGTCATAGCCGCTGTTGGATTCATTGACCATCAGCGTGCCTTCCAGCCGGTGCGCCGCATCGACCTGCAGGCCCACGCGGGCATGGCCCGCCGTGGTGCGGTAGCCGTCGCGGTCGGGGTTCTGGGTGGCCAGCGTGCGGGCGTTGAAACCTTTGCTGTCATCGCGCGCAAAGCCCAGCGCGTAGTCCACGGTGCCGCTGGCACCGCTGATGCCGGCTTCCACCTTGGTGGTGTTGTGGTTGCCGATGCCCACGCCCACATAGGGCGCCACGCCGTTCTCGCCGCGCTTGGTGAAAATCTGCACCACGCCACCCATGGCATCCGAGCCATACACGGCGCCAGCCGGGCCGCGCAGTACTTCGATGCGGTCGATGAGGCCCAGCGGAATGCTCTCCCACGGCGCGCCGCCGGTGGACTGCGAATCGATGCGCACCCCGTCGATGTACACCGCGGTGAAGCGCGATTCGGCACCGCGCAGGAACACACCCGTGGTAGTGCCCGGGCCACCATTGCGCGAGAACTCTACGCCAGGCAGGCGGCCCAGCAGGTCGGCCAGGCCGGTGGCGCCACTGTTCTCGATCGTTTCACGGTCCACGATGGAGATGTCGGCCACCAGGTCAGCGAGCGGCTGGGGCGTGCGCGTGGCAGCCACCACAGTTTCGGAAAGCGACGGCGTGCGCAGATTCTGGGCCAGCAGTTCGCCGTTTGCGGAGGCGGTTTGCGCCATGGCAGTGCAGGCAGTGCCGACAGCCAGGGTCACTGCGGCAATACGGTGAACAGGCAGGCGCAGCAACGCCACAGGGCGCGCACGGAGGGTACGGATTTTCATGGGGATCATCGTCAACAAACAACCCGGGCCGGCCTCCCGCCAGCATATGGGTGATACAGCCGCGAAGCGCCCAAGCGGGCGCACGCAGCCACCGTGTTGGCCGGTATCCGGGCTGGCGGAACACCCCCCAATGCCTTCCCATGCGCTTGTTCAAGGCACACAGTGGCTTATGGATGGAGAGAGAATCGGGTGATTCGTCCGCTGACCGTTGCGGGGGCAGCGCAGGCTGGGCGCGCCAGGTTTGGCGCCTCCTCCCTGCTTCCCGTTGAACTGCGGCATGTGAACCACACCGCGAGCACCAACAGCGGGATTTTACGACCGTTTACAACCCGCAACCCTACAATCGAGGGCTGTATGGCAACACCGTCCCCCACCGACCAGATCGCCGAGCGCGTTGACCGCCTGCTTTTGCGCCACGCAGAACTGCAACGCACCAACGCGTTGCTGACTGATCAGGTGGCTGCGCTGACGCAGGAGCGGGACTCCCTCAAATCACGCCTCAGTGCTGCGCGCGCCCGCGTCGATGCACTGCTGGAGCGCCTGCCCGCAGCAGCCCCCGTCGTCACGAAGGAAGCCGAATGAAGCAAATCGAGGTGCAGATCCTGCAGCAAAGCTACTTGCTGACCTGCCCCGAGGGCCACGAAAGCCGCCTGCTGGATGCCGTGGAGCGCGTCGATACCGCCATGACGCGCATCCGCGACGCGGGCAAGGTCCGCGCCCGCGAACGCATCGCCGTGCTGGCGGCCTTGAATCTGGCCTTCGAGATCGCCGACCGTGAGGCAGCCGACTTGGCAGCAGGCGCCGCTGCCAAAGCAGCCAGCCCGGCTATCGCAACCGGTAGCACGGGTCAGCAGGAAAACCTCTTGCCCGACGAAGACCAGCAGCGCCTTCATGGCCTGGTGCAGCGGCTGGACCAGGCACTGGGCGACGACGGCCGCCTTCTTTGACAAGGCCCTGCCTGCCGGACATCGCATCCAGGTCGGCGGTGGCGCATGCAGAACCGCCCCCTTGCTGCACGTCCCAAAAGCTTACGGGCTTTACATGCCCCCATATCTGCGGTGCAAGGCGCCAGCGCCTACAATGACGATGTCTGCGAAGCCGCCGGGCTTTATATTTCCTTGAACCAATGCTCAACGAGCTCGGGCTTGGTACATTGCCCGGTGAGCGTGATCATCTCGCGTCAGATGAACCCAACGCTTGGCTGCCCTCGCCCACCTGAACCCCCGGTTCAGGATGAGAGTCCGGTGGCATTCGCAGACACCTTATTCCGCATGCTCCTGTCACCGCAACCAAACGCTGCAGCACCTCCGACAGGGCATTTCTCCGCGCGTCCCCGCCCTCGTTCCACCCTTGCCTGACTGTGCGCCATGCTCGATCCCTTGCTGATTGTTGAACTCGGTGTACTTGGTCTGGCTACAGGTTTTCTGGCGGGGCTGCTGGGCATTGGCGGCGGCATGCTGTTGGTGCCTTTCTTGACCTACATCCTGGGCGCGCAGAAGGTGGCTCCCGATCTCGCAGTGAAGATGGCAATTGCCACATCGATGGCCACCATCATGTTCACATCGATCTCCAGCGTGCGGGCTCACCACCAGCGTGGCGCGGTGCGATGGGACATCGTGAAACGCCTGGCACCCGGCATCGTGCTCGGCGGGTTTGTGGCCAGCCTGGGCGTGTTCGCTCTGCTCAAGGGCTCCTTCCTGGCCATCTTCTTCGCCTTGTTCGTCAGCTTCTCCGCCACACAGATGTTCCTGGACAAAAAGCCCGCCCCCACGCGCCAGATGCCCGGTGGGGCTGGCCAGGTGGCGGCAGGTGGCGTGATCGGATTCCTGTCGGGCCTGGTAGGTGCCGGTGGCGGGTTCGTGAGCGTGCCATTCATGACCTGGTGCAACGTGCCCATCCACAATGCCGTGGCCACCAGCGCTGCGCTCGGGTTTCCAATTGCGCTGGCGAATGTGGTGGGCTATGTGATCGGCGGGCAGAACGTGAGCGGATTGCCTGCGGCTTCGCTGGGCTACATCTGGCTGCCCGCGTTGGCAGTGATCGCGACCTGCAGCGTCCTCACCGCCCCATTGGGCGCCAAGGCCGCGCACAGCCTGCCAGTCAAGCAGCTCAAGCGCGTGTTTGCGTCCTTGTTGTTCGGATTGGCGGCCTACATGCTTTGGAAGGGCATCGCGGCGTTTTAAGCCTTGCGAACGCCCCCGGGGCAGCCGGGGTGGCGCAGCAGCAGGATGGCCTCAGTTCTGGACTGGACTGCGCCGGCCCTGCGCCTTCAAGGGCAATGGTTTGCTGAGCAAGGCTCGAAACTCTTGGGCGGGAAGGCCAGGTGCACAGAGAAACCCCTGGTAGTGGTCGCACTGCATCTGCAGCAGCACCGCCTGTTGGGTTTCTGTTTCCACCCCCTCTGCCACCACCTCAATGTGCATGGCACGCCCCATGCTGATGATGGCGCTCACGATGGCCCGGTCACCATCATCGTCGGGCAGGCCGCGCACAAACGACTGGTCGATCTTGAGCTTGCTGATCGGCAGCTTCTTGAGATACGCGAGGCTGGAATATCCCGTACCAAAATCATCGATGGCCAAGCCAATCCCAAGGCCGGCGAGGACACGCAGACGCTGCTCCATTTCCTGCGCATCCTGCAGCAGGATGGTTTCGGTCAGCTCCAGCTCCAGCAACGTGGGCGGCAGCTGGTGCACGGCCAGCAGCCGGGTGATACGGTCCACGAAATCCGGCTGCCGGAACTCCAGCGCCGACACGTTCACGGAGATCATGATCGGCATGCCACTGTGCATCCACACCGCCGCCTCGCGCACAGCCTGCTCCATGACCCACGCGCCCAGAGTGACGATGTAGCCTGACTCCTCCGCCAGGGGAATGAACTGCCCCGGCGATACGGCGCCGAACTCGGGGTCGGTCCAGCGGATCAGGGCCTCCGCCCCCGTGATGCGCCCGGTGGCCATGTTGACCTGCGGCTGGTAGTGCACCGCCATGCGGTCCAACCCCAGCGCCTGGCGCATCGCATGCTCCATCTGCATGCGGGAAAGCAGATTGGCATTCATCTGCGGCTGGTAAAAGCCATAGCTGCCACGCCCCCGTTCCTTGACCCGGTACATGGCCGTGTCGGCCTGCTTGATGAGGTCGTCCAGCGTTGCGCCATCCTGCGGATACAACGCAATACCAATGCTGCACTGAATGGAGAAACCCATGCTGTCGAGCATGAAAGGGTTGAGCATGTCTTCCAGGATGCGGCGCGCCACACTCTCTGCCACTACGGCATCTCCGCCATGCAGGTAGATGACAAACTCGTCGCCACCCAGTCGGCACAACATGTCCGTCTGGCGCAGGCAGGCCTGCAGGCGCTCGGCGACCAGTTGCAGCACACGGTCCCCAAAAGGATGGCCCAAGGAGTCATTGATGATCTTGAAACGGTCGAGGTCCAGGAACAGGATCGCAAAACCCGTGTCGCTCTGGCGCGCCCCCTGAATGGCCGTGTCCACCCGCTGCGACAACAGCAGGCGGTTGGGCAGGCCGGTGAGCACGTCGCTGTAGGCCAGCTCCTCGATGCGCTTCTGGGCCGCATGCTGCAGCGTCAGGTCGCGCATGAAGCCGATGCTCTGCACCAGGCGCCCTTCATCGTCGCGCAGCGCCACCCATGACAGCTGCACCGCGCAATAGGTGCCATTGTCCCGGGGGAGCCACAGCTCGCCCTCCCAGAAACCATCCTCCGCCCAACCCTGCAGCACCTGCTCCATGAAAGCCGCATCCGAACCCCCTCCGAACAAAGAAGCGGCCATGCATCCTTCGAACGATTTGGCGGAAGGCCCTACCAGGCGCTCGCAACCCGGGTTCATGCGCAAGACCCGGTGATGGCTGTCGGCGATGAAGATGGCGTCGAGACTGGACTCAAACACCCTTGCTGCGAGCCTGAGGCTGACCTGTATCTCCGTCTGGCGAGTAATGTCCCGGTAGGAATACACGCGCCCCACGGGCAGCCCCTGGCCAAACTGGGGCACGGTCCGCAACTCCAGCACCAGGCCACTCTTCAACACCAGAATGTCTGTACTGTCCTGCATCGGCTCACGTGCAATGGCCGCCAGGCGCTCCGAGTAGGCACGCGCGTCTTCCACTTGGGCCGCCATGTGCGCATACACCGCCGCATCGTTGCGCTGCACCAGCAAATCACGGGGAATATTCCACAACTGCGCAAGCCGCTGGTTGAAGGCCCGCACCCGGCCATCAAGGCTGCAGACGAGCATGCCATCGGCTGCGGAATCCAGCGTCGCGCGCAGTTCAGACAACAGGGTTTCCAGCTCGCGCTCGGTGGCATCCTGGACACTCCGGTCCAGCATCGTCAGCATGAAAACGGTGCCCGAAGCCCCTTCTCCCGGAACGCGTGTCACCCGCCGGTCAACCGGCACCAGGGCTCCATCTGCGCGCAAAAGGCTGGTGTGGGAATGGATGCCGTCTGCAACCACCTGCGCTGACTCCCCCCAGAACGCAACATCCTGTGGTGTGGAAGCCAGACGCAGCACCGGCGTGCCAACCATAGAGGCCGCAGGCAAACCCACCAGCCGCTGCGCTGCGGCATTCGCATGAAGGATGAGCAGGCTGGCCTCATCGACCAACCAGACAGCTTCCTGCAAACCGTCGAGCCAGCCGTGGGACTGCACAACGGTCACGAACCAGCCTCTTCGGGGCCGGGGCTGACTGCGCGCTCGAAAAAGTAGCAGATACGCTGACGGGGGGAAAGGTAGTCCAGGGCATCGCGTGGCAATTGCGCGGGCTTGAGACTGCGCCGGATGCCCAGCTCTGGCACGGTTTCCAGATCCAATATGGGCGCCTCATCCTTGGGGACCCGGGAGTCATGAACAATGACCTTGGGCCGCAGGGGGCGCGAAGAATTGACTGAAGCCACGATCGCATAACGGTCGTTGACCAGCTGGACGATGGAGCCCGGTGGGTACACCCCCATCATGCGAATGAATGCACCCAGGACCACAGAATCAAACCGCGCCTTGAGCTGCGCAAAGATGACTGACAGCGCCTCGTGGGGCGTGAGCGCATCCACTCCGTTGGCAGGGTTGCACATGCGGTCATACCGATTGACCAACGCAAGCACCTGGCTCGCACGCCCCAAGTCGGGCCCTGACAGCCGCAATGGAAACCCGCTGCCATCGGCCATCTCATGGTGCCTGGCAACGGCGGTAAGCACGGCTTCGGGCAAGCCCATGCGCGTGGCCAGTGCCACAGACTCACCCACATGGGTCTCGTAGCGCGTGCGCTCCATCGGAATCATCGAGGGCGTAGGTTGCCTGAGATTCGGTGGCAGCTTGAGCTTGCCCAGGTCATGAATCAACGCCGCGATGCCAAGGTCGTGCAGCTCGGCACTTTTCATACCCAGTGCGCGGCCCAGCAACAGAGAGATCACCATCACGTTGATCGGATGCAGGGCATTGCGCTCGCCGACACCTTCTGACAACAGCCGGATGACGGAATCCCCGTTTTCGAGGAGCTCGGCCACACATCCGGACACGAGCGTATCGCCTTTGGCACGCGCCTGGTCGGGGTGTTCGGAGACCACACGCTCCAGCGCCTGGTATTGGCGGGTGGCCTCTCCAAATCGCTGGTCACAGACTGCCAGAGTCCGGTTCTGGGCTTCCAACAGTTCACGCCTGCGCAGCGCCTCCGGGTCCACGGTCGCGGCGGAGCCTGCCGCATCCAGTCCGTTCAAGGACGGTGCCTTCATTTCCGGGACGCTCCAGGCGGCGGGGACAAGTTCCCTCAGTTCTGGATCACTCTTCTTGGGAAGATAACGTACCTCGGTGAGCCCCAGTTCACGCAGGGTGGCAATCTGTTCCGCCGACGCCACGCGAAAACTGCTCACCGGGAACGGATGATGCATCCAGCCCAAGTCGAGCTGGATGTACATGCCGACACGCAGTTGGCTGATGTCGATGAGGATGGAAGAGTTCACTTCGGGGCGTGTGAAACATGGCGACTTCAATGCCACCAATGGTTACACAGATTATCGCCAGTTCGGGGGCCTTGTCGAAGGACTGCGCCTGCACCGCAGCGGCGCGGCAACACTTGGATGCGTCCGCGAAGCCCACCCCAGATCACCCTTGTATAGACATGGGTTTAAAGGAACTCGTCAACCCCTTTGCTATGCAACTTCCGGTTGGAAACAAGCTAACGGCACCACAGCGATGGCTTGTAGACCAAGTCCATCCACAGTGCCCAGCTGGCGACTGCGCAGAGCAAGCCCCCCGCGATACGGGTCCCCCAGTCCGCACGCGCTGTATTGATCCGTGTTTTCAGCCGTGCCCATGCCCACGACCCGCCCACCAGCCACACACCGCTGCCCAGGCCAAACAACGCCATGGTCAACGCCCCTTCCAAGGGTCCGCCGCTCAGGGCGGCTACCAACAGGGCCGAATAAAGCAATCCACAGGGCATTAGCGCCCAGAGTCCCCCTGCAGCGAGAACCCCGCCAGGGGCGCTGACAAGCGGCTTGACATGTGACCACACAGTGCGACCCGCCTGCTCCACCCATTGGGGCTGGCGGGCCTGGACCATCATCATCAACCCCCAGGCCATCACCGCGACATGGACCAGGGTCCACGCCGGGCGCAGCGCCGCCGTCTGTTGGGTCAACCATGCCAGACTATCCATGGCGAGCGCGGCCAAACCGCCCGCCACGGCATACCCAGCCAGCCGACCGACATGGAAAGCAGCCGTGCGCCGAATGACACCACCCCGAGGCATCCATTGCACAGTTTGGACCGTCTGCGAGGAAGCCTGTGCCTCCAAATCCCCACCCGTCTTGGGCAAACTCCGCGACTCTCCCTGCCCCACCAACGCTGCGCAGGGCGCGGAGCACATGGCTAAGCAATGGGACCCGCCAACCAGTCCCATCAGCAAGGCGGTCGAGGCAACCGTTGCAATCATGAGAGTCAGATGATGCGCGAAAAACGGGCTCGGTTGCGATCTGCCTGCAGGTAACGGTCAAAAACCATGGCGATGCCGCGCACGAAGAACCAGCCCATGGCCGTCACCTCGACCCCGTCGGGTCTCACCACGACGAGCCCCTGCTCAGCCATGGTTTCCAGTTGCTCCAGCTCGGCAGAGAAATAAGCCCGAAAGTCGATCAACCAGGCCTGCTCCATGGGCTCAAACAACAACTCACCCTGGCACATCAACGCCATGATGACGGCGCGGCGTACCAGGTCATCGCGGGTCAGGGCGAGCCCACGCACCACGGGCAAGCGCCCCTGGTCCAGAAAATCGTAGTACTCGTCCAGAGTTTTGGCGTTCTGGCTGTAGGTCGCCCCCACCCGGCCAATCGCCGACACGCCCAGGCCAATCAGATCGCAATCGGGCTGTGTGCTGTAGCCCTGGAAGTTGCGGTGCAGACGGCCCTGGCGCTTGGCAACCGCCAATGCGTCGGCCGGCAACGCAAAGTGGTCCATGCCCACATACACGTACCCAGCGTCCATGAAGGCAGCCAGCGAACGGGACAGCATCGACACCTTGCCCGCCCCCGCGGGCAACTCGGCAGAAACAATGCGGCGCTGGGGCTTGAAGCGCTCCGGCAGGTGGGCATAGGCATACAGGGCGATGCGGTCAGGCCGCAGCTGCACAACCTGGGCCAGCGTGCGATCAAACGACTCGGGCGTCTGGCGCGGCAGGCCGTAGATCAAGTCCACATTGATGGATTCAAAACCCAGCGAACGTGCGGACTCCACCAGCGAAAACACCTGCTCGGCAGGCTGTATGCGATGAACAGCCTTTTGAACCTCAGGATCAAAATCCTGCACTCCAAAACTCAGTCGGTTGAATCCCAGTTCCGCGAGCACGGCAAGGCGGTCGGCATTGACGGTGCGCGGATCTACTTCAATCGAATACTCTCCGCCCGGCGCGAGCGAGAAGCTGCGCTTGAGCATGACCATGAGTTCACGCAAGCCGTCGTCGGACAAAAAAGTAGGCGTACCACCACCCAGGTGCAGCTGGCTCACCACCTGCCCCGTGCCGCAGTGCGCTGTGTGCAGATCGATTTCGCGACTCAGGTACCGCAGATAGGTATCTGCCCGATCATGGTGTTTGGTGATGATCTTGTTGCATGCACAGTAATAACACAGCGACTCGCAAAAGGGGATGTGCACATACAGCGACAACGGCAACGCCTTCGTCATGGAGCCCAGCCTGCGCTGCTCTAGTGCAAGCGCATAGTCGTCCTGCCCAAACGCCTCGACGAAACGGTCGGCGGTTGGATAAGAGGTATAGCGGGGCCCTGGCACGTCGAAACGGCGCAGAAGATCAGGCGAAACAGCAGTCATGGGCAAATTCCTTGCGTACACTTTGACTGTGCCGTAAGCTGTCCCCCATGTCCTTGACCTGAATCAAGTGATGCACGGGGCCGAACAGCGACAATTTGATGCATGTCATTCGCCCATCCGTACCCACAAGCCTGTCTTACAGGCAGATGAGGCGATATGCTCAAACCTAACCCAGCATCTGTGCCTATGAACCCGCTCACCATCAAAGTCGCCTGCTCTAACTGCAACCTGCGCGAGCTGTGCATGCCGGTTGGCCTGAGCGAAGACCAACTGCAACGCATTGACGAAGTCGTTGCCGTCCGCCGCAAGATCAAACGGGGCGGAACGCTGTTTCGCAACGGCGAAGCCTTCACATCGCTCTATGCCATCCGCACCGGCTTCTTCAAGACCTGTGTAGCCACCGAAGATGGGCGCGACCAGGTCACTGGTTTCCAGATGGCGGGCGAGATTATCGGCCTGGATGGCATCGTGAACGATCACCATACCTGCGACGCAGTGGCCCTGGAAGACGCAGAAGTCTGCGTCATGCCCTTTGACCGCATCGAAGAACTGTCCCGCGAGGTCACCGCGCTGCAACACCATGTGCACAAGATCATGAGCCGCGAGATCGTGCGTGAGCATGGGGTGATGCTGCTCTTGGGCAGCATGCGCGCCGAGGAACGCCTGGCAGCGTTTCTGCTGAACCTTGTGCAACGTTTGCATGCCCGTGGGTTTTCACAGTCCGAACTCGTACTGCGCATGACGCGTGAGGAAATTGGCAGCTACCTGGGGCTCAAGCTCGAAACCGTGAGCCGCACATTTTCCAAGTTTGTGGAAGAAGGTATTGTCGAGGTCAAGCAGCGCCATGTGCGCATCCTGGAAACCGATGCACTCAAGCGCATCGTGAACAACCAGCAGGCCTGCCACTGACCAAGGCAATGCGTTGGCGGCGGCCTCTCTCCGTATCTACCGGCCAGCTACCGCAGCCCATCAAGGGCAAGATGAAGTCTTTCGACAGTCATCGGGGCGATCCCCCTCGGGGACCGGGCAGCGGTTGAGTTCAAAGGGCGACATCGCCAACAATGTCGTCAATGCGCTGGACGCCATGGTGATCATCCAGAACGCGAAAAAAGCAAGCGTGTAGACGCCCTGACGCGACAACGCCAACGGCTGCCCAAACCAGTGCAAGTCCTGCGGATCCACCATCGCAAAAACCAGCACCTCCATGACGCCTGCCATCAAGAAGGCCGGCCATGCAATCCACATCAGGCGTTGCGTCCACATTGATTTTTCTCCTGGTAAGGCCGCGCAGACAAACCGCATGGCCAGGGGGTGTTCAGCGCGGCTGGTCCTGGACCGGAGTGGCCGCATGGTTGCGGCCTTTCATCGCGGGAGCCAGGCTCTTGTGTGGAGTCTCCAGCGTCTTGTTGATCTCGATGCCCTGGCGGTAATAGTCCTCGGCGATCACGGGGTCGGGGCGCGAAATCGCCAGCCAGAGGGTGACAAAACCCGCAATGATCACGATCACAGGACCAGCGATGATCAGCCAGACATGGCCGAACTTCCACCATGGCGCCGTAGCGGAAGGGGCAGTGCCGAGGGTGGAACTGGATGGCATGTGATGACTCCTCAAAAATATTTTTCGTCAAAGCAAGGCCCGCGAAGACCTTGCACCAGTGTGCACGCGCGTTACCGCGGCACCAGAAACACGGATTTCTCAGTCACATGGGCGGCCCCGCCGAGTGCCTGCACGTCGAACTGCACAGCGTGCGATCCCGGAGGCGCCGAACCATACGGTATCTGCAGTCGGACAGCCACCCACCGGGACTCTGCCGCTCCGATTTCCACCTCAGCATCGGACGCCACTTCCAGCCCTTCAAGGCCACGCGCACCGATGCGATAGCGTTGGGGTCCTTCGGTTGCATTCATGATCTGCAGGCGGTAGATGTTCTCCAGCTTGCCACCGGCGACGATGCGAGAGAGCGCAGCGCGGTCACGCACAACATCGACCATGAGCGGCGTGCGCGTGACAAGGCTCGCCATCATGCCCACGCACAGGGCTACCAGCACTGCGCTGTAGATCAGCACACGCGGCCGCAGCACCCGGCGCAGGATCTGCGATTGGCTCCACCGCTGCGCCACGCCGTTCTGTGTGGAAAACCGGATAAGCCCCTTTGGGTAGTGCATCTTGTCCATGACCGTGTTGCAAGCATCCACGCACAACCCGCAACCAATGCACTCATACTGCAGCCCCTTGCGGATGTCGATGCCCACGGGACATACCTGCACGCACAGCGTGCAGTCAATACAGTCGCCCAGACCTTTGGCCTTCTGATCGATGTTCTTGTTTCGCGGGCCGCGCGGTTCGCCCCGCTCCACGTCATAGCTGACGATCAGCGTGTCCTTGTCGAACATGGCGCTCTGAAAGCGCGCATAGGGGCACATGTATTTGCACACCTGCTCGCGCATGTAGCCCGCATTGCCATACGTGGCAAAGCCGTAGAACAGCACCCAGAATATCTGCCAGCCCCCCTGCATCACCAGCAACTCCGCACCAAGCTCACGGATCGGCACAAAATAGCCCACGAACGTAAACCCAGTCCACAGCGCCACCGCGATCCAGATCACTTGCTTGAAGAACTTCTTGCGGACTTTCTCGAAGGTCCATGGGCCGTTGTCCAGCCGTAGTCGGGCACTGCGATCACCTTCGATCTTGTGCTCGATCCACATGAACATTTCGGTATAGACCGTTTGCGGGCACGCAAATCCGCACCACAACCGCCCCGCCACCGCCGTAAACAGGAACAGCGACAGCGCAGAAATGATGAGCAGGCCCGTGAGGTAGATGAAATCCTGGGGGTACAGAACCAGGCCGAAGATGTAAAACCGCCGAGCCCCCAGGTCAAACAGCACCATCTGGCGCTGCCCCCATTCAAACCAGGGCAGCCCGTAAAAAACGAGCTGCGTGAGAAACACCATGCCCCAGCGCCAGCGTGCAAACACGCCACTGATGGAGCGTGGATAGATTTTCTTTTGCGCCTCGTAGAGAGACACAATCTCGCCCTGCGACGAGCCATCGGATGCAATCGGTGAAATCGGGATGACCTTGCGAGCGGGCTCGCTGGGTGGCTTCATGGTGGTGTCGATCCGTTTGCTTCGAAGTACTCAGTTCAAACAATCCTTGGAGCGGCACCAAAGTACCGCCCAAGGTTTAGCGTGCAGGGCGCCTACTTGCCGTTCGACAGGCCCCAGACGTAGGCCGACAGTACACCGATCTGAGCTTCTGTGAGCTTGTCCGCCTGAGCGGGCATCTGGTTGACCTTGCCGTTGTTGACCATGGCAGCAATGGCCGCCTCGCCCCAGCCATGCAGCCAGATGTCATCTGTGAGATTCGGGGCACCCAGTGCCTGATTGCCCTTGCCATCCATTCCGTGGCAGGCTGCGCATGCCGTGAACTTGGACTTGCCCAGTGAAGCACGCAGCGAATCGTGGGGGCTACCAGACAGACTCAGCACGTAGTGTGAGAGATTGCGCACATCTTCAGGGGAACCCACTGCCGCAGCCATGGGAGGCATGTTGCCAACACGACCTTTCTCGATCGTTTCCCGGATCTTCTCGGGCGCGCCGCCATGAAGCCAATCGCCATCGGCCAGATTAGGGAAGCCCTTGCTACCCCGGGCATCCGAGCCATGGCACTGCGCACAGTTGTTCATGAACAGGCGCTCGCCAATGGCCTGTGCCTGTGGGTCCTTGGCAATGTCTTCCGGCTTCATCGAAGTAAAGCGGGCATACAGCGGCTCCAGTTCGGTCTTGGCTTTGGCCATCTCGGCTTCGTACTCGCCTTTTTGCGTCCAGTTGAGCTTGCCGGTAAAGCTGCCGAGACCTGGGTAGGCCGCCAAATAGCCAAAGCCGAAGACGATGGTGATGACGAACAACCACACCCACCAGCGCGGCAGGGGGTTGTTCATCTCGACCAGGTCCTCGTCCCAGACGTGGCCAGTGGTGTTGTCGGCGGTGGCCATCACCTTCTTGCGGCCCGCCATCCACAGCAGGATGCCGCAGGCGATGATGCCGACCAGGGTCAGTGTGGTCACAAAGACCGACCAGAAATTGCTGGTGAAGTCACTCATGGGGTGTTCTCGTTCTGGTGGGATCAATCTTGTTCAAAGGGCAGCCGCGCGGCCTCGTCAAACCGGGCCTTGTTGCGGCCCCGATAGGCCCAGACCCAAATGCCGACAAAGCAGGCCATCGATGCCAGCGTGGCAACGATGCGCATGGTGGTGATGTCCATGGCGAATCTCCTTTACTTGAGCGCGCGGCCCATGACTTGCAGATACGCGATCAGCGCTTCCATCTCGGTCTTGCCCTTGACGTCGGCGGCAGATGCAGCGATCTGCTCGTCGGTGTAAGGCACCCCCACCGTGCGCAAGGCCTTCATGCGGGGGGCCACACTGGCGGGTTCCACGGCATTTTTTTCCAACCAGGGGTAGGCGGGCATGTTCGATTCGGGCACCACGTCGCGCGGATTGTTCAGGTGGATGCGATGCCATTCATCGCTGTACTTGCCCCCTACGCGGTGCAGGTCGGGGCCCGTGCGCTTGCTGCCCCATTGGAAGGGGTGGTCATACACAAACTCACCCGCCACCGAGTAATGCCCGTAGCGCAGCGTTTCAGCGCGGAAGGGGCGGATCATCTGCGAGTGGCAGTTGTAGCAACCTTCACGGATGTAGATGTCACGGCCCACCAGTTGCATGGCGTTGTAGGGCTCGACACCCTTGACCGCTTCGGTCGTAGACTTCTGGAAGAACAGCGGAACGATCTCTACGAGGCCACCAATGGCGATCACCAGCAGGATCAGCACGATCATCAGGAAGTTGTTGGTCTCCACCTTTTCATGGGAGAAGCCGGTCGAATTCGATGGGTTGTTGTTAGACATGAGTTATCTCCTTCGGCTCAGGCGTGGGCCGCATTCACGGCAGGGATCGCCACCTTGACCGAACGGCCGGAGATCGCAGTCACCCACACGTTCCAGGCCATCACTACCATGCCGCCCAGGTACAGCAGACCACCGGCCACACGGATCACATAGAACGGATAGGTCGCCTTCACGCTTTCCACAAAGGTGTAGGTGAGCGTGCCGTCGGGGTTGATGGCGCGCCACATCAGGCCCTGCATCACACCGGCGATCCACATCGCGGCGATGTACAGCACGATGCCAATGGTGGCCATCCAGAAGTGCAGCTCAATCGCCTTGATGGAGTGCATCTTTTCACGGCCAAACAGGCGGGGCACCAGGTAGTACAGCGAGCCCATGGAGATGAGGCCCACCCAGCCCAGCGCTCCCGAGTGGACGTGGCCCACGGTCCAGTCGGTGTAGTGACTGAGGGCGTTGACGGTCTTGATGGACATCATCGGACCTTCGAACGTGGACATGCCGTAGAACGACAGCGACACGATCAGGAAGCGCAGGATGGGGTCGTCGCGCAGCTTGTGCCAGGCGCCCGACAGCGTCATCACGCCGTTGATCATCCCGCCCCAGCTGGGGGCCAGCAGGATCAGCGAGAACACCATGCCCACCGATTGCGTCCAGTCGGGCAGCGCGGTGTAGTGCAGGTGATGGGGGCCGGCCCACATGTACGTGAAGATCAGCGCCCAGAAGTGCACGATGGACAGGCGGTAGCTGTACACCGGACGGCCTGCCTGCTTGGGGATGAAGTAGTACATCATCCCGAGGAAACCAGCGGTCAGGAAAAAGCCCACCGCATTGTGCCCATACCACCACTGCACCATGGCGTCCTGCACGCCGGCATAGGCCGAGTAGCTCTTCATGAAGCCTGCAGGAATCGCAGCGCTGTTGACCACATGCAGCAAAGCCACGGCCAGGATGAACGCGCCGAAGAACCAATTGGCCACGTAGATATGTTTGACCTTGCGCACGCCGATCGTGCCAAAGAACACGATGGCGTAGGACACCCAGACCAGCGTGATCAGGATGTCGATGGGCCATTCAAGTTCTGCGTATTCCTTGCCGGACGTGTAGCCCAGCGGCAGGCTGATGGCTGCGGCCACGATGACCAGCTGCCAACCCCAAAACGTGAACGCCGCAAGCGGCCCGGCGAACAGGCGGACCTGGCTCGTGCGCTGCACGACGTAATAGCTGGTGGCGAACAGCGCGCAGCCGCCGAACGCGAAGATCACCGCGTTGGTGTGCAGCGGGCGCAAGCGCCCATAGCTGAGCCACGGAATGCCGAAGTTGAGCTCAGGCCAGGCAAGTTGGGCGGCAATGATGACGCCCACCAGCATGCCAACCACCCCCCAAACCACGGCCATGATAGAAAACTGCCGCACCACCGTATCGTTGTAGTGCGCAGCACTTGTTTTTGGAGAATCCATCGGGCACCTCTTTGTAATGCAGTAAGAGTTTGTTGCAGTCGGGGCCATCGGGCATTGACACAAGTCAACCGTCTCGGAGAATGCGCTCGCCCTCTTGTTCCACGCTCTCGAACTGGCCGTGGTACACCGCCCACCACAGCCCTCCCAGAATCAAAAGAACCAGCATTACGGACAGCGGAATCAGGAGATAAAGGATGTCCATCAGACAGGCTCCAGGGTTGTCTTCGAAAGATCCAGGGACGGCTGCAACGCGCTGCTGGCAGAAAGGACTGAGGAAGGGCACAGAGCCCCCTCCTCCTTTCGCGGCATCTCCTGCATCCCGGGCAGCGGAGGCAGGTCACGTGCGAGACGTGCCGCATTGAGCACCACCAACAATGAGCTCAGCGCCATGCCCAGCCCGGCCAGCCAGGCAGGCATCCAGCCCACCACCGCCAGCGGAACGCACAACGCGTTGTAGCCCGCCGCCCACCACAGGTTCTGGCGCACCACGCGCAAGGTGCGGCGCGCCAGCAGCACGGTCTGTGGCACCAAAGCCAGGCTGTCGCCCAGCACCACAAAATCGGCCTGCGACTGCGCCAGCGGCACTGCGCGGCCAAACGCAAAGGACACGTGCGCACCGGCCAGCACCGGGCCATCGTTCAAACCGTCGCCCACCATGGCCACCTGGTGGCCAGCAGCCTGCAGCGCCTGCAATGCGACCAGCTTGCCCTGCGGCGTGCACTCGCCCGCCGCGTGCACAATGCCTGCCTGTGCCGCCACACGCTGCACCGCGCCCATGCGGTCGCCCGACAGCAATTGCACCGCCACACCGCCCTGCTCCAGCGCAGCCACCACGGCGGGCGCCTCAAGGCGCAGGTCTTCCACCAGGTCGAAACGGGCCAGCTCTGACACCGTGCCATCGGCATGTTGTTCCGACAGCACCACCTGCAGCGCGGTACTGGCATCGTCCGCAGCCACGCCTGCATGGTGCGCAGATCCGAGTCGGACCTTGCGTACGGGCTGGACTGCATCCCTGGTGTCGCACACCATGGCTACCAAACCCAACCCCGCTTCCTCCTGCAAACCAGCTACCCCCCAGCGGCCATCACCCGCCGCAGCGGCCGCCACCACCGCGCGCGATGCCGGGTGCATCGAGTGGCGCGCGAGGGAAGCAGCCAGGGACAGCGTTTCCTCGGCGGTCCACCCACTGGCCGTGCGCACGGCCTGCAGTGCCATGCCGTCCCGCGTGAGCGTCCCGGTCTTGTCGAACACCACGGTGTCCACGCGGGCCAGCGCCTCCAGCCCTTGCAGGTTGCGCACCAACACGCCGTGGCGTGCCAGCGTGCCAGCGGCCGTCAGCATCGCCACCGGGGTCGCCAGCGACAGCGCACAGGGGCAGGTGACGATGAGCACGGCCACCGCCACCATGAGCGCATGCCCTGGGTCAGATGGCCACCAGCACATCGCAGCCAAGCCCGCCGCCACCAGCACCGCCACCAAAAAGGGGCGGGCAATGCGGTCAGCCAATTGGGCAAGGCGTGGCTTCTGCAACGACGCGCTTTCCATAAGCGCCACGATCTGAGCAAAGCGGGTCTGCCCGCCCGTGCCTTCTACATGCACCTCCACCGGCGCCTGCAGGTTGTAGCTGCCCGCCGTGACCACGCTGCCCTCAGCGCGCGCCACGGGGGTGGACTCACCCGTCAGCAAGGATTCATCCGCATGGGTGTTGCCCAGGGTGATGCGCCCATCGGCCGGAAACGCCTCACCCGGCAACACGCGAATGGTGTCACCCACCACGACGCGGCGCGTGGCCACGCGCACAAAGCTACCATCGGCCGCGCGCCGCTCCACGCTGTCGGGCAGGCGGTTCATCACAGCCTCCAGCGCACCGGCCGTGCGGTCGCGCAGGCGCAGCTCCAGCCAGCGTCCGGTAAGCAGGAAGAAGACAAACATGGTCAAAGAGTCGTAGTACACCTCCCTGCCAAAGATGCCCGCGGGGTCGAAGGTGCCCGCGGTGCTCACGACAAAGGTGATGGCCATGCCCAGCGCCACGGGCAAGTCCATACTCACCCGGCGCTGCCTGACGTCGCGCAGCGCGCTGGCAAAAAATGGGCCGCACGAAAACACCACCATGGGCAGCGCGATGACCCATGAGGCCCAGCGCAGCAGTTGCTCCATCTCGCCCGTCAGGTCCCCGGGCTGCGCCACATACGCGGGCCACGCATACATCATCACCTGCATCATGCAAAAGCCTGCCACCAGCCAGCGCCACAGGGCGCGGCGGCTCTCGCGCTGGCGCTGCTCGCGGACAAAGGCATCCATGGCGGGCATGGCGCGGTAGCCCGCCTTGTGCACAGCCTCCATCCACTGCGAGGGCTGCACCCGCGAGGGTTGCCACACCACACGCGCGCGGCGCGTGGCGGCACTCACGTCTGCCTGCAATACGCCAGGCACCCTCCGCAGGGCATCCTCAATCGTGAGCGCGCAGGCCGCGCAGTGCATCCCCTCCAGCACCACGTGGGAGTCCCAGGCGCAAGTGGCAGGATCTGCAGGTGCCTTGTCCGCTGGCGCAAGGGGGCGACCGAACGCTGGCCACTCCTGCGGATCATCCAGCAGCATGGCCTGCGCGGGGGGCTCCGCACCAGGGACAGCACCAAGCGCATGCACCGGGGATGGGGCCGGCGCACCGGGTCGAAACATTGACATGGTTCAAGCCTATCGTTCGGACATGACACGTACATTGACCTGCATCAAGTCCCGGAACATGATTCATCCTAAGCTCGTTCCATCACTTTGAGGAGATCTTTTATGTACAAGCGCATCCTGATCGCAACGGACGGCTCACCCCTCTCGGACAAGGCCGTGGAACATGGGTTGTCCCTGGCCGCCCTCACCGGCGCATCTGCGGTAGCCCTCAAGGTAGTGCCACGCTACCCACGCAGCTACTTCGAAGGCGGCATGCCCGTCGATACGAATGACGTGAAACGCATCGAATCGCAATGGGGCGACGCAGCCCAGGCCATGGTCGATGGCGTGAAAGCCCAGGGCGGCGCCCAGGGGGTGACAGTCAAGGCCGTCATCGCCAAATCCGACCTCGTGGCCGAGGCCATCATCTCGGCCGCCAAGAAGCACAAGTGCGACCTGATCGTGATGGCCTCCCACGGCCGCAAGGGCCTCAAGCGCCTGTTGCTGGGCAGCGAAACGCAGCATGTGCTGACACACTCGCACATCCCTGTGCTGGTGCTGCGTTAAGTATCAAAACAGGTGCTAGCGCTTATCCATCAAGCGCTACAAGCTATCAAATAAATAGCAAACCCCGCTAAGGCGCAACGCCTTATCGGGGTTTTTCATGGCCGGCTGGATTGCGGGCGGCTCAGTGATTGCCCAGATACAACTGCGCCATGCGCTCATCGGCCAGCAGCCCGTGTGCGGGGCCCTGCAGCACGCACCGCCCCTGGTCCAGGATGTAGCCCTGCTGGCTGATCTGCAGCGCCTGGCGCGCGCGCTGCTCCACCATCAGCACCGCCACGCCTGCGGCGGGCAGCTTTTGCACCATGTCAAACACCTTGCCGACAAGTGACGGTGCCAGCGCCGCCGTGGGCTCGTCCAGCACCATGATGCGCGGCGATGGCATGAGGGCCCGCGCAAAGGCCAGTTGCTGGCGCTCGCCGCCCGAGAGGTTGCTGGCGGGCTGAGGCAATCGTTCCACCAGCGCCGGAAAGTCGGCCAGCACCTCGTCCATACGGCGCTTGATGTTTGCGACACCACGCACCACCAACAGGTTCTCGCGCACGGTGAGCGACGGGAACACATTGGCCACCTGTGGCACGTAGGCCAGCCCGGCGTCAAAGCGGTCTTCGGCCGACAAGGCCGTGATGTCGCGCCCACCCAGGTGGATGGTGCCCGCCACCCTTGGCAACAGGCCCAGCAGCGCCTTCACCAGCGTGGATTTGCCCGCACCGTTGGTGCCCGCAATGGTCACGATCTCGCCCGGCGCCACGGCCAGGTCAATGCCGTGGATGATGTCCACCTCGGAATACCCGCCGCGCAATTGCGCGATCTGCAGCAAGTTGTCTGCGCCGCTCATACCACCCCTCCCATATAGGCTTCCTGCACGCGTGGGTCGTCCAGCACCGTGTGCGGGTCGCCCTCGGCCAGGATGGAGCCCCGGTCCATCACGATCATGCGGTTGGAGAGCGACTTGAGCGCCTGTAGGTGGTGCTCGATCACGATGAACGCAATGCCCTGCCCGTTCAGCTCGCGCACGCGGTCACAAATCTCTTCGATCAGCACCGGGTTCACCCCGGCAAACGGCTCGTCCAGCAAGATGCAGCGCGGGTCCAGCATCAGTACCCGGCCCAGCTCCACCAGCTTCTTCTGCCCGCCCGACAAGCCCCCCGCCGTCACATCGCGCACCCGCGCCAGGTTCAAAAACTGCAGGATGCGGTCCGCCTTGGCAGACAGCTGCGCCTCGTGCTCGCGCAGGCTGCGCGTCTGGAAGAAGGCATTCACCAGCCGCTCCCCCTGCGGGTTGGCGGCGGCCGCCATCAGGTTCTCGTGCACCGTGAGGCTCTTGAACTCGCGCGGAATCTGGAACGTGCGCACCAGCCCCAGCCGCGCCCGGCGGTATGGGGGCATGCGGGTGATGTCCCGCCCCTCAAACTGGATCTGCCCCGCGTCCGCTGGCTGCTGCCCGGCAATTGCGGCAAACAGCGTGCTTTTGCCCGCACCGTTGGTGCCTGCAACGCCCAAAATCTCGCCCGCACCCAATTGCAGCGACACACCGTCCACCGCCTTGAAGCCCCCGAATTGCCGCGTGACGGCCTCCACCTTCAGCATCGTTGTTGCGGTCATTGGGTTTTGCCTCCAAACAGGCCGTTGGGCTTGTACAGGGTGACCAGAATCAGCGCCAGGCCCACCGCCGCCAGGCGCAAGCTGGCCATGCCAACTTCTGACACGCCCGGCACCCAGTCCTTGGCAAAGCGCGAGCCCTCCAGAAACACCATGAGCAGCAGCGAGCCAAACACCGCGCCGCGCACCGTGCCTGAGCCGCCCATCACCAGTCCCATCCACACATAGAACGTGATGAGCGGGATGAACTGCTCTGGCGTGATGAAGGTTATGAAGTGCGCATAGAACGCCCCTGCCACACCCGCCAGCGCCGCCCCCAGCATGAACACCTGCACCTTGAACCAGGCAGGGTCCTTGCCCAGGGCCGACAACGCGGGCTCATCGTCGCCAATGGCCTTGAGCAGCCGCCCAAACGGGCTGGCCGCCAGGCGCACCGTGCCCCAGGCCACCACAGCGACCACCGCCAGCAGCGTGGCAAAAATTGCCATGTCCGACACACCGCTGCCCCAGGACGCAAACAGCTTGGGCAAGCCGGGCAAGCCCTGCACGCCCTTGGTCAGCCAGCTTTCTTGCTGAATGGAGATGCGCACCGCCTCCGAAAAGCCCAGCGTCACGATGGCCAGGTAGTCATCCCGCAGGCGCAGCGACAGCAGCCCAATGGGCAGCGCCAGCAAGCCCGAGAGCACAGCCGCCGCCACAAAACACAGCACCAGCGGCACGCCTTGCAGCGCCAACAGGCCCGAGGTGTAGGCGCCCACGGCAAAGAACGCCACGACGCCAAAATTGACCAGCCGGGTCAGGCCGAACTGCAGGTTCAGGCCCAGCGCCAGCAGGCAATAGATAAGCGCAACGATGCCAATGGCACACAGGTAAGCAATCATCGGTCGAACTCCTTACCGCACCAGTTGCACGCGGCCCATGATGCCCGCCGGGCGCACCAGCAGCACCAGGGCCAACACCACAAACGACAGCACCAGCTTGTACGACGGCCCCATCAGCGGCACCGCCAGCTCTTGCGCCACACACAGCAGCAACGCACCCAGCACCGCACCCACCGGGCTACCGATGCCGCCCAGCACCATGGCCGCGAAGGCAGGAATCAGGCTCTCCCACCCCATCTCGGGGCTGACCACGGCCTTCATGCCCAGCAGTACGCCGCCCAGCGAGGACAAGGCCCCCACCAGCAGCCACAAACTAAGCATCAACCCATTGGCGCGAATGCCGCTGGCCCGCGCCAGGTCTGCACTGTCGGCCACGGCGCGCAGCTGGCGGCCAAAGCTGGTGCGGTAGATCAGCACAAACACCACCACGAGGCTTGCGGCGGCCACCGCCGCAATGGCCAGGTCGGTGGGCAACACGCGAATGCCGCCAAAGTTCCAGGCGCGCACCAGGGGCAGGTCAAACGTGCGCTGATCATGCCCGGCAAAAAAACCGATCAAGCTGCGCAGCAAAAACCCGAGGCCAATGGCCGCGAGCATGGACGACACCATGGGCCGCCCGGCCAGCTTGCGAAAGATCAGCGTGTACGAGCCCGCCGACACCACGGCCGTGACCACCATGCTGCCCAGCGCCGCCGCCCACAGCGGCCAGCCCCCCAGCAGTTGCACCGCCACGGCAGCGTAGGCGCCGGTGGTGAGCATGTCGCCAGTGGCTGCGTTGGGAAAGCGGTTGACGCCCATCACCAGGGTCATGGCCAGGGCAGGCAGTGCCACCACCAGGCCTTCGATCAATCCGTTGATCAGCAGGTTTACAAAGTCGATCCAGGTCATTGCGTCATTCCGTCATCCCATGCACATCTGCGCTGTGCGCCGCAAAAAAAATGCCCGGGGCCTGCACCTGGCAGGCGCACCGGGCGCGGTCCATCACATCGTGATGGACACCACGTCGCGCCGCACCAGCTGGCCCTTTTCGATGATGAACACGCCAAAGTCCGGCGTCACATCGCCCGCCTTGTCAAAGTCCAGCTTGCTCGATGCGCCTTCGTAGTTCACCTTGGCTTTCTTGGCCAGTTGCGCCTTGCCTTCGGCAAAGGTGAACACGGCCGTGCCGGGGGCGTTGGAGACATCGCGCAGCTTGGCGTTGATCTGCTCTACCGTGGCCTTGGGGCCTGCGGCTTCCATGGCCAGCGCCAGCGAGATCACCATGTCGTACGCCATGGCGGCGTAGATGTTGGTGGAGGCCGCCTTGCCCGTGGCCTTGGTGAAGGCCGCGTCAAACTGGGCATACGAAGCGCTCTTTTCGTTGGACACGGTGTCCACCGAGATGATGCCCTCGCACACCTCGGCGCCCAGGGCCTTCACCAGATCGGGGTTGGCCGCCCAGCCGGGGATGATCCACTTCGTTTCCGCACCGGACTGGAACCACTCGCGCAGGATGATGGTGGTGTCGGGCAGGTACGAGCCCATCACGATCACATCGGGCTTGGCGGCCAGAATCTTCTGCAGCTCGCTGCGGTAGCTGGGGCGGCTGGGTTCGTAGGTGACATGGGCCGCCACCTTGCCGCCGCGTTTCTCCCAGGCCTTGGTGAAGCCTTCCACGTTGCCCAGGCCGGATGCGTTGTTGAACGCCATCGTGGCCGGGCGCTTGAAGCCGCGCTTGGTGCAAATCTCGGCAAAGGCCGCGCCAAAGCGGTCGTTGGTGGCCTGAAAGCGCCACACCAGGTCCTTGGTGTCCAGCGTGGAGATGGCGGGCGCGCCCGACACATTCATCTGGATGATGCCCGCCGCATCCGTCAGCGGCATCACTGCCAGCGTCACGCCCGAGGCCCAGGTGCCCAGCACCGCCTGCACCTTGTTCACCTCGATCAGCTTCTTGGCGGCCAGCACGGCCGCGTCGGGCTTGGTCTGGTCATCTTCGGTGAAGAGTTCAAGCTTGCGGCCACCCGCGCCGCCCGCGGCATTGACCTCATCCACTGCCAGTCGGATGGCCTGCTGCATGCCCGGGCCGTAGGGGCTGCCTGCGCCGGTGATGGGCGTGAGCGAGCCAATGCGGAACACCTCACCTTGCTGGCTGAAACCGATGGAGGGAAGGAACTGCAGAGCCGCCGCGGCGCCGCCTAGCTTGACGAAATTTCTACGTTGCATGGTGATCTCCGGTAGGGGGATGGGATGGGGGGTGAGGGGGGTGAAAGGGACTCAAAGGGTGTTCTTGACCCACACGCCGTCCTTGGCGATGGCGCGAATGCGCTCGCCCTGGTTCAGCAGGCAGGTGATGTCGGTGAGCGGGTTGCCATCGACCAGCAAGATGTCGGCAATGGCACCGGCCGTGACTTCGCCCAGCTGGCCTTGCTGGCCCAGAATCTCCGCGCCAATCAGCGTGGCCTGCTGCAGCACCGGGCCATTGCCCAGAATCTCCGCGCGCAAGCGCAACTCGTCGGACTGCAGGTAATGCGTCTCGGCCAGCAAGTCGCTGCCCAGGCCCATCTTCACGCCCGCCTTGGCCAGGATCTCGATGGCCTGCTTGCCCTGCCCACGTACCGAATCGATCTTGGCAATCGACACCGCAGGCAGGCCATACCGCTCGCCCTCGTTGGCCAGGCCCTCGTAGGTGATGAGCGTGGGCACCATGAAAGCCCCCATCTCGGCCATGAACTCTGCCGTGGGCGCATCCACCAGATTGCCGTGCTCGATGGTGCGCACGCCGCAGCGCACGGCGCGGGCGATGGCCCGGGGCGTGTAGGCGTGGGCCATGACATAGGTGTTGGCATTGGATGCCTCTTCCACAATGGCGTGCAGCTCGGCTTCGGAATAGCCCAGGTTGCCAATCGGGTCGTTGGGCGAGGCCACGCCGCCCGAAGCCATCACCTTGATCTGCGTGGCGCCCTTGAGGATCTCTTCACGAACCGCCAGGCGGCAGGCGTCCACGCCATCGACCACGCGGCCAATGTTGCCCAGCTTGTAGGCGCACGAACACACATCCAGGTCATCGTTGCGCTGGCGGAAATCCGCATGCCCACCGGTTTGCGACAGCGCCTTGCCCGCAGGGAAGATGCGCGGCCCCTGCACCAGCCCCGTGCGCACCGCCTCGGCCAGCGACCAGTCGGCGCCGCCCGCATCACGCACGGTGGTAAAGCCCCGCTCCAGCATGCCCTTCATGATGGGCAGCGAGCGCATCATGGTGAACACATTGGGCATCTTGGCCACGGCGCCCAGGTTGAACGAAGACGCCACCACATGCACGTGGCAGTCGATCAGGCCGGGCATCAGGGTCATGCCCTTGGCGTCGAGCGTGGTGGTCCCTTCTGGCACCGGCAAGTCGGTGCCTACCGCCGCAATGCGGCCGTCCTGCACCAGAACGGACAGGCCAGTGCGCAGTGTGAGTGCGTGGACATCCAGCACACGGCTGTTTTCAATCAACAAAGAGGTCATGAGATTCGTCAAAGTGGGCGCGATGGCTTCAAAATTACTCATAGCCTGCTTTTTCAGGGGGCCATGAAGACCGTCAAGCATCCATCTGGTGCATTGCAGCATCTACAAAGTGTGGCGCTTGACACGTTGCTGTCACAGGACGCATTTATCGGGCCAATTGCCCTTATCCGCAACGCCTAAAATCTCACCATCCCATGAGCCCTACTCATACTCCCTAGGTCATATCTATGCGCCGCCTGTGCCCCACCATCTCTGAGCTGAACGCCTTTCACTCCGCCGCCAAGCACCAGGCCTTCACCATGGCCGCACGCGAGCTGTGCGTGACGCAAAGCGCCATCAGCCGCCACATTGCGGCGCTGGAGGACTACCTGGGCCAGAAGCTGTTCATCCGCAAAGCCACCGGGCTGGAGCTGACCGAGGCGGGTGCCACCTACCTCAACGCCACCCGCCCCGCCATGGCCGCGCTGGAATCTGCCACGGCACAGCTCATGTCCTACGGGGGCGATGGCGGCTCGCTCAACCTGTCCGTGCCGCCCACGTTTGCGGCGCAGTGGTTGTTTCCGCGCCTGGGCCACTTCAAGCGCACGCTGCCGCAGGTGTCGCTGAACTTTGTGCGTTACCAGCACGCGCACGACTTTGCGACGCCGCATGAATTCGACGCTGCCATCCAGTACGGCTACGGCAACTGGCCCAGCGCCAATGCGCGCTACCTGATTGGCAAGGAAACCAGCATCGTGTGCAGCCCGCAACTGCAGGCCGCCCTGCCCCTGAACACCCCGCAAGATTTGATGCGCGCCACGCTGCTGCAGCACATTGAGGTGCCTCTGGCCTGGCAGGACTGGATGGAAGCCAACGGTCTGGACACCGGCGCCAGCCGGTTCGGACCGGGCTTCAACCTGTATTCACTCATCATCCGCGCAGCGGTTTCAGGCTTTGGCGTAGGCATCGTGCCCACTTGCTTGGTGGAAGACGAACTGCAGGCAGGCACTCTGGTAGAACCTTTGAAAGACCGCTTTGACAGCCCGCTGGGCTACTACCTGTGCGCGCCCACGGCCCGCACCAACCTGTCGGTGTACCGGCTGGTGGCGGGGTGGCTGGAGCACTGCTGCAACCATACCGAGAGCGCCGCAGCGCCAGCCGCCACGCCCTGCATTTTCTGCAGCCCCCAGGCCTCTGCGGCGGGTTAGACGGCGGGGTGAGTGACCCCGCGCAGCTGGCGCAGCACACCCACCCTCGGGTCCACATCAGGCAAACAGCCCCTTGTGTTGCTCGCGCAGCAGGTTCTTTTGCACCTTGCCCATGGTGTTGCGGGGCAGTTCGGGCACCACAAAACACTTCTTCGGGATCTTGAAGTTGGCGAGCTGCGACTTGAGCGATGCCACGATGGCCTCAGGGTTGAGCTGTGCGCCGGGCTTGGCAATGACCACAGCCACGCCCACTTCGCCAAAGTCGGGGTGTGGCACGCCCACCAGCGCACTTTCGGCCACGCCCGGCATGTCGTTGATGTAGCCTTCGATCTCGGCCGGGTACACGTTGTAGCCGCCGCTGATGATGAGGTCCTTGCTGCGGCCCACGATGCTCACGTAGTCTCGCGCGTCCACCTTGCCCACGTCGCCGGTCTTGAACCAGCCGTCTTGCGTGAACTCTTCGGCCGTCTTCTCGGGCATGCGCCAGTAGCCCTTGAAGACGTTGGGCCCCTTGACCTGGATGGCGCCGATCTCGCCCACGGGCAGCAGTTTGTTGGCGTCGTCCACCACGCGCAGGCCCACACCGGGCAGTGGGAAGCCCACGGTGGCGCCGCGCCGCTCGGTCTGGTCGCCATGGCGCTTGTCAGCCGCGTAGGGGTTGGAGGTGAGCATGATGGTCTCGCTCATGCCATAGCGCTCCAGGATGGTGTGGCCGGTGCGCTGCTGCCATTCGTTGAAGGTCTCAATGAGCAGCGGCGCCGAGCCTGCGACGAACAACCGCATGTTCCTGGCGGCCTCTTTGTTCAGCCCCGGCTCGGCCAGCAGGCGCACATAGAGCGTGGGTACGCCCATGAAGACGGTGGCGCGGGGCATGGCAGCGAGCACGGCCTTGGGGTCGAACTTGCTGAACCAGATCATCTTGCTGCCATTGATGAGCGCGCCGTGGATGGCCACGAACAGGCCGTGCACGTGGAAGATGGGCAATGCGTGGATGAGCACGTCACCACGGCCGTCAGGCCCTCCGGTAGCCGTCCAGCCCCAGTACTCCTTGAGCACCTGCGCGTTGGACAGCAGGTTGCCGTGCGTGAGCATCGCGCCCTTGCTGCGGCCGGTGGTGCCGCTGGTGTACAGGATGGCGGCCAGGTCGTCCGCATTGCGCTGCACAGGCGTGTGCGTGTCGCCATGGTGCGCGGCGCGGTCCAGCAGGCTGCCGGTGCGGTCGTCGCCCAGGGTGAAGACATGCTGCGTGCCGAGCGTGAACGCTATCTTGGACACCCAGCCGAAGTTGCCAGGGCTGCACACCACCACCGCAGGCTCGGCGTTGCCGATGAAGTATTCAATCTCGGCGCTCTGGTACGCCGTGTTGAGGGGCAAAAACACATAGCCCGCGCGCAAGGTGGCGAGGTACAGCAGCATCGCTTCGACCGACTTCTCGACCTGCACGGCCACGCGGCTGCCTTCAGGCAGTTTCAGCGCGGTGAGCAGGTTGGCGATGCGCGCGCTGGCGTGGTCCAGGTCGGCCCAGGTGTAGAGCAGCGGGGCGCCATCGGGCGCCGTCGTTTCGACGGCGGTGCTGCCCAGGTCTGCAGGGAAGGCTGCGCGCAGGGCGCTGAAGAGGTTGTGTTGGCTCATGGCAGTGGTGCAAAGTTGCAGAGTTGCAAAAGGTCAGATCAACAAAAAAAGTGGGCAAGGCCCGTCAGAACACGGGAGCGCGTTTTTCAAGAAACGCGGTGATGCCTTCTCGGTGCTCGGCGCTGTCCGCATACGCGTAGGGATTGGGCGGATCGGATGCTATATTTTTTATAGCATTCTGCGCTTTACCATCAAGCGCCAGTGGCACTTTTAATGCTCGAAATGTTTGTTTGTTCATGCGGGCCGCCTGGGGTGCCAATGCTGCAATGCGCTGCGCGCTGCCCAAGGCCTCGGCGGCCACCCTGTCGTCGGCCACCACCCGGCTTAAGAAACCCCGCTCCAGCATGTCGGCAGCGCTGAAGGTGGCGGCTTCCAGCAGCATCTGCCGGGCCGTCATGTCGCCCACGGCACCGGCCACCAGCTGCGCCTCGCGCGGGGCCATGGGGAAACCGAGCTTGGCGATGGGGGCGCCAAATCGGGCGGCGCTGCCTGCAACACGGATGTCGCAGCAGCTGGCAATCTCCACCCCAGCGCCCATGCAGGCACCGCTGATCTGGGCCACGACGGGCACGTCGCACAAAAGCATGGCGTTCAGCCCGCCCCAGACATCGTTCTCATGAAAGTCGCGCAAGGCAGCCGCGTCAAACCGAAAACCCGGGTATTCCGAAATGTCCCCGCCCGCACAGAAGGCATCGCCCTCGCCGGCCATGAGCACACAGCGCACATCGCTGCGGCGCTGGATGTCTTCAAACACCTCGCGCAGCTGCCGCCACATGCCCCGCGACATCGCGTTCAGCCGCCCAGCATGGCGCAAGGTGACATGCACCACACCACGCTCACCGGCATCCATCAACACTTCACCCGACATCTTGGCAACCCATCAAGTTATGCACATTACTCAGCCCTAAGAGCCCACGCAACGCCATCGCCAGTGCCACCGTGGAACTGGCTCTGCCAGGCCACGGGTGGCATCCCCCTCAGGGGGATGGCGCGAAGCGCCTTAGGGGGTTAATCAAGTTTTGCGCCAGAAGCCTTCACCACCGCCGCCCAGCGCTTGACCTCGCTGCTGACCATGGCGGCAAACTGCGGCTGGGTCAGGCCGCCGTATTCGGCGCCGTTGTTGGCCCAGATGGTTTTGAGCTCTTCCGCGCCCCCCAGCTTGCGCACTTCATCCACGATGCGCGCCTGCACGTCAGCGGGTGTGCCCTTGGGCGCCCACAGGCCGTACCAGGTGGTCACGGTGTAGTCGGGCAAGCCCACCTCGGACGCACAAGGCACGTCCGGGAAGGCCGCGTTGCGCTTGGGGCCAGACACCATGAGCGCCTTGATGCGGCCGCTCTTGATGTGGGTGGCCGACGAGCCGAGGCCGTCAAACATCATGTCCACATTGCCACCGATAAGGTCTTGCAATGCGGGGCCCGCGCCCCGGTACGGGATGTGGGTGATGAAGGTGTTGGTCTGCTGCTTGAAAAGCTCACCGGCCAGGTGGTGCGACGTGCCCGCACCAGCCGAGCCATAGTTGAGCTTGGCGGGGTTGCGCTTCACGTATTCGATGAATTGCTGGAAGTTGCTGACCGGCACGTTCTTGGGGTTGACCACCACCACCTGGGGCACGTTGGCCAGCAGGAACAGCGGGATGAAATCCTTCTCGATGTCGTAGTCGAGCTTGGGATACATCGACGGCGCAATGGCGTGGTGCACAGCCCCCATGAAAAGCGTGTAGCCATCCGGCGCGGCCTTGGAGGCAAAGCTGGCCCCCACGGTGCCGCCAGCGCCACCCCGGTTGTCAATCACGAGCGTCTTGCCAGTCACCTTGGAGAACTGCGCCGCCAGCGGGCGCGCAAAGGCGTCGGTGCCGCCGCCCGCAGGGAACGGCACCACCAGATTCACCGGCTTGGTCGGCCAGGCCGATGCCTGCGCCCACACAGGTCCGGCCCCCGTGGCCAGCCCCAGGCCCGTGGCGGCCGCCCCCAACAGCACGTCTCGGCGCTGCATTCGCATGTCTTTCATTTCTTGTCTCCTGTCGTCGTTGTAAAAAGGGAATGCAGGACCCCACCATGCCAAGCACCACTTACACCGGCTGCTTGCCCGATGTGGCGCACCATTTTCTGCGCCGATGATGACGATGATGGCATCGCCCGGCAGCAGGGCCTGCGGTCAGTCGCGGCACAGGCTGTCGATGTCCCCCGACACCGGCACCTTGCCCTGCGCGAGCAAGCTGCGGTGCTTGTCGATGCGCTTCAAGTCGTACAGGTAATTCACCATCAACCCATACGATTGTTTCAGTCCTTTGTTGGACGGGTCTCCCGCCCAGTTCAGGCGCTCCACCCGCGCGCCATTGCCCAGGTGGAACCGGGCCACAGGGTCCACCGGTTTGCCCTCCTGCAGTTCACGGCCCAGGTAGCGCGCGGCGCACTCCATCAGCATCTGGCGCACGGGCGACTTGGCATCCAGCTCGGTGGCCTTGTCGAGCGCTGCCAGCAGGTGGGTCGCCTGGGGAGGCTCAAAACCCACGGCGCGCCCCAGTTCGGAACGGCGCTTGTCGTCCAGGCGCTCCAGCATCGCACCCGCATGCTTGCCCAGCCAGGAGCGAAAGCCAGGGATGGGCGACAGCGTGGCAAAGGTACGCAGCCGGGGAAACTCGGAAGTCAGGGTCTCCACCACATGCTTGATGAGTGAGTCACCAAAGCTCACACCGCGCAGGCCGGTCTGGGTGTTGCTGATCGAATAGAAGATCGCCGTGGTGGCGCGCCCGATGTCAGCCGGCGCCGCCGCTTCGTCCAGCAAAGGCGTGATGCTGGAAGAGATCTTGTCCACCAGCGCCACCTCCACAAAGATCAGCGGCTCGTCGGGCAGGCGCGGGTGAAAGAAGCCGTAGCAGCGGCGGTCGCTGTCGAGCCGATTCTTCAGGTCAGCCCAGCTGCGGATGTCATGCACGGCCTCGTACTTGATGAGCTTTTCGATCAGCGAAGCGGGCGAGTCCCACGACAGGCGGCGCAGCTCCAGAAACGCCACGTCGAACCAGGTCGAGAACAGGTGCTCCAGCTCGGCATCCAGCGCCAGCAGGCGCTTGTCGGCCTTGAGCAGGGGCAGCAACTCGGCACGCATGTCGAGCAAGAAACGCATGCCTTCGGGGGACACCGAAAACCGCTGCAGCAAGCGCGTGCGCGGCGACACCAGCGCGCGGCGCAGGCTGATCTCGGCCTGGCCCTCTTCGGCCGTTCCGGCCGCGGCCTCGTAACGCTGGCGGGCCGATTTGAAGCGCGTGGCGTCCGGCGCAAATTGCTCGCACATCAAGAGCCACATGTCGCGCCGCTCCTCAGGCTCGGCCTTGGCATACCACTCGGCCACGGCCTGGGCACGGCGCCCGCCTTCGAGTTCGCTGACCTGGGGCGCCACCACCTCCTGCAGATCGGTCAACAGGCGGCGCAGCGCACGGGGCGACAACGCCTCTTGCCCACGCCGCAGCGTGGCCTGCAGCCGCTCGTGCGTAGAACGCGGCACGGCCACCTTGGCCACCACATCGGACACGGATTTATCGAGCCCGGCCCGGGCTGATCTGTCGGTCGCCTTGTCGCCAGCCTTGTCGCCAGCCTTGTCGCCCGTTTTATCGGAGGTCTTATCGGCTGATTTTTCTGCGGCCTTGTCTGCAGCAGGCGCGGCGGTGCGCAAGCGCGACACGCTGCGCGCGATCCATTCGGGGGTACTGTTCATCATGGTGTCAGCCTCGATTGCTGGTTGCGGGCTACGTCGCGCAGCGCATCGCGCTGGCGCAACAAGTGGTTGCGCATGGCCTCTTCGGCGGCGTCGCAGTCGCGCGCCTTGAGCGCGGCAAACACGGCCAGGTGCTCGGCCAGGCTTTGCTGGAGGCGGCCCGGCACATGCAGCGTCTGCGCCCGCGCCAGGCGCAGAATTTTTCGCAAATCGCCGATCACCTGGGCCAGCCAGCGGTTGTCTGCCAGCGTGATGAAGGCTTCGTGGATGGCGTAGTTGGCTTCGTAGTAGTCGGCGATGAGGCCTTCGGACGCAAACTGCTGCAGGCGCTGGTGCAGCACATCGAGCGCAACCACATCCGCCGCGCCCGCTTTGCGCGTGGCCTCATGGGCGGCACGCCCCTCCAGCAGCGCGATCACGGGAAACAGGTCGTCCAGATCACGTTCGGTGATCTCGGCCACGAAGCAGCCCCGGCGTGGCTCGTGGCGCAACAGGCCCTCTGCCACCAGCACCTTGAGCGCCTCGCGCAGCGGGGTGCGCGAAATCGCCAGCCGCTCGCACAGGGCCGCCTCGTCCAGAAAGCTCCCGGGTGGCAAGGCACCGGCAAAGATCTGCTCGCGCAAACGCGAGGCCGCTTCGTCGTGCAATGAATTGGGAACCGGGCGCATGGTGCGGGTAAAACTCCAGGGTGATCAATCACGGGCGGACCATTGGCCTGCAGCTTTTGCTGCCAACGTGTATCCAAATGCCTGCAAACAATTGCTTTGTTTGCACATATTCGTAATTTCTCATAATTACGTAAAATAACAAGAGAAAAGCCTCCGAATCTGGAGGCTATTGGGTAAAAACCTGTGTCTTGCGGCGGTGGCGCAACATGTAGTGGGCAAATGCCGGGCTTCGGCGGGCCCGACTTGCCGTTCTTCGGCCTTTTCTGCGGAGCCATTCAGCTTCAACTCGCCATGGCGGCTCGCCCGTGGAAAGCCCCTCCCCCGCAGCACCCAGCGGGCAAGTCATCGGCCCACAGTGGCTTCCAAATCGCACGGCCTCGCCCAGGCCGTCCAGATGTTGCTGCCGCAGTCTCACGCCACAGGCACCAGCGGCACGCCCCAACAACGTCGCACGGATTTCCGCTGCCCGGCGCCTCGCGCTACCTGAACTCCATCACCAAGGACCTCGCACCGGTCCCAAGCGCAGAGCACCTGTCGCAGCTCTTGCGACAAAGCGCTATATTTTCAATAGCTGCCAGCGCATATTCAATAAGCGCCAGGCGCCATTTTCACTAGATTTTTTGCGCCCCCACAGGCTGGCGCTGCGCCCACAGCCACAACAGGACACCTGCGGCGATCATCGGCAGGCACAGCCACTGGCCCATGCTCATGCCCAGCGACAGCAGTCCCAGAAAGCTGTCGGGCTCACGGAAATACTCGGCAATGAAACGGAACACGCCATAGCCCACCAGGAAGGCCGCAGCCACTTGGCCCTGGCGGCGCTCCTTGCGCGCATACAGCCACAGCAGGATGAACAGCAGCAACCCTTCCAGCAGGAACTGGTAGACCTGGGACGGATGGCGCGGCTGCATGGAGCCGCTGTGTGCAAACACCATGCCCCACGGCAGGTCCGGGCTGGCAAAGCGACCCCACAGTTCGCCATTGATGAAGTTACCCACGCGCCCGGCCGCGAGACCGGTGGGCACGCAGGGCGCCACGAAATCCGCCACCTGCAGCCACGGCCGCTTGCGCGAATGCGCAAACCACAGCATGGCCACGATCACCCCGAGCAGCCCGCCATGGAATGCCATGCCACCCTGCCACACCGCAAAAATCTCCAGCGGATGGCTCAGGTAGTAGCCGGGCTTGTAAAACAGACAGTAGCCCAGGCGCCCGCCAACCACCACACCGGCCACGCCGAGAAAGAGGATGTCTTCCACGTCCTTGCGCGACCAGGCCCCCGCGCCGGTGATGGACGCAAAGGGCTCGTGCCGCAGGCGCCGGATGCCCAGCAGCATGAACAGGCCAAAAGCCGCGAGATAGGTCAGGCCATACCAGTGGATGGCCAGCGGGCCCAATTGCAGGGCGATGGGGTCGATGTGGGGGTACGTCAGCATTTGGGCGGTATTGTGCCCGCGCGTCGAAGACCATTGGCGAACCACGGCCCTGCGCGCCACCGGGACAAGCGACACTCGGCCGCGGCCCCACGAAGACACACGGCCGCCAATGCGCCCGCATCGCGCCAAGCCCCATTGAATGCGAACGCGCCTGATCCCAGTACGCATACAGAGCGACAGCACGGGGGAATCGCCGGCGATTGCTACTGTCGGCGCGATACTCCCCGCATCAAAACAAGGAAAAACACATGCAGGGAAACCCCCAAGTCATCGACTATTTCAAGGATCTGCTGCGCGGCGAGCTGGCCGCGCGCGACCAGTACTTCGCGCATTCGCGCATCTATGAAGACCAGGGCTTCACCAAGCTCTTCACCCGCCTCGACCACGAGATGCAGGAAGAAACCCAGCACGCCGACGCCTTGCTGCGCCGCATCCTGATGCTGGGCGGCCGCCCCGACATGCGCCCCAAGGAGTTCACCCCCGGCGAGACCGTGCCGGACATGCTGAAGAAGGACCTGGCCACCGAATACGAAGTGCGTTCCGCCCTGCAGCAGGGCATTGCGCTGTGCGAGAGCGTGGGCGACTACGTGAGCCGCGACCTGCTGCTGGTGCAACTGCGCGACACCGAAGAAGACCACGCCTACTGGCTGGAAAAGCAGATCGGACTGATCGACAAGGTGGGCCTGCAAAACTACCTGCAGTCGCAAACGGCCTGATCTTCCGCGGGACGCCAACCCCGCCCAATGATCGACCCAGGCACCTCGCGAGGTGCCTTTTTTCATGGTGAGCCATCGACGGGATGAATTTGGCTAGATCTGTGGGATTGTTGTCATTGCAGCCAACCCGGCAAACGCCGACACTGCCCTCATGCATCCATCCATCCGCACAGTGGCGTGCCTGATCTACCCCGACGTCATGAGCCTGGACGCGGTCGGCCCCCTACAGGTCTTCGGCTCAGCCAATGCCGAGCACGCGGGCCACGGCCTGCCGCCCGCCTATGTGCTGCGCCTGGTGGCGGAGGCCGCAGGGCCCGTCACCACATCGGCAGGGTTCGCGCTGGTGGCCGATGCAGGCTGGACCACGCTGGACCCGGCGCAGCTGGACACCGTGCTGGTCGCCGGCGGCGATGGCGTCATCGCGCAATTGGGCAACACCGCACTGCAGCAATGGCTGCGCGGCGCAGAGCCGCAGGTCCGCCGCATGGGCTCGGTGTGCTCGGGCGCGCTGCTGCTGGCGCATGCAGGGCTGCTCGATGGGCTGCATGCCACCACCCACTGGTGCCGCACCGACCTGATGCGCCGCAACTACCCCTCCGTGCAGGTGAACGATGACTGCCTGCACACCTACGATGCGTCCAGCGCGGTGTACGGCCACCTGTTCACGTCGGCTGGCGTCACGGCGGGCATCGACCTGGCGCTGGCGCTGGTGGAGGCTGACCTGGGCCGCCCCATGGCGCTGGCCGTGGCGCGGCGGCTGGTGATGTTCATGCGCCGCCCGGGCGGGCAGGCGCAGTTCAGCGCGCTGCTCGCACCCGAGACCCGGCATGCGCCGCGGCTGGCGGCGCTGCTGGAATGGATTCCGTCACAGCTGGGCGGCGACCTGTCGCTGGATGCGCTGGCTGAGCAGGCCTGCATGCCACCGCGCACGCTGACGCGCGTGTTCCAGCGCGAGCTGGGCACCACGCCCGGGCGCTATGTGGAGCGCGTGCGGGTGGAGGCTGCGTCCACCCTGCTTGCGCAGGCCCAGGCGTCGGTCTCGACCGTCGCGCGGCTGTGCGGCTTCGAGCACCCAGAGAACCTGCGCCGCAGCTTTCACAAGCACCGCGCCGTGAGCCCGCAGGCGTATGCGCAGCGCTTTGGCGTGGGGGCGCTGCTCGACTGACTCTCGCCGCACCGCGCCCTCTCTCCCCCACCGCCCTTGCTTTGCGCCCATGCGGCGCGCCACCGAAAGTCGATCCATGCTGCTTTTGCGCAATGCGTCCGTTCGCCTGCTGTTTGCGGGCCAGGCCCTGTACTGGGGCTGCTCCATCATCGGCATCACACTCACCTCCATCGTGGGCGCGCGGCTGGCGCCCTGGCCGGCGCTGGCCACGCTGCCGCTGGCACTGCTGGTGCTGGGCAACCTGGTGGCGGTACAGCCGTTGTCGCTGTTCATGCAGCGCCGCGGGCGGCGTGCGGGGCTGCAGGCCGGCGCGCTCCTTGGTGTTGCGGGCGGGCTGGTGAGCATGGTGGGCGTGCAGTGGGGCAGCTTTGCCGTGTTCTGCGCAGGCACGCTGGCCATCGGCGCGTACCAGGCATCGTCGGGCTACTACACCTATGCGGCGCTGGAGGCGGTCGACCCCATGCAGAAAGGCCGTGCCGCGGCCTGTGTGGTGGCGGGTGGCCTGTGTGCGGCGGTGTTTGCGCCGCCGCTCGCGCTGTGGTCGCGCAATGTGCTGGCCACGCCGCTGGCGGGCGCGTACCTGGCCATTGCGGTGCTGGCCGCGCTGGGCTGGGCGGTGATGGCGCTGCTGCGCGAGGGCGTGGCGCCCAAGCCGGCGGCGGGCGGCATGGCAGCCATGCGCAGTCTGCTCGTGCGGCCCGGCCTGCGGGCAGCGGTGGTGATGACCGCCATCGGCCACGGACTGATGATTCTGGTGATGAACGCCACGCCGCTGGCGATGGAGGTGTGCGGGTTTTCGGCAGCATCGGCGGCGCAGGTGATCCAGTGGCATGTGATCGGCATGTTCGCGCCTGCGCTGTTCTCGGGTGTGCTGGTGGACCGCTTCGGCAGCCGCAGCGTGGCCGCGGTGGGCGCGGCGTGCCTGGCGGCCAGCGCGGTGGTGGCGCTGTCGGGCCTCTCGTTCACCGAGTTTTTGGCCAGCTCTTTTCTGCTCGGCACGGGCTGGAATCTGATGGTGATCTCGGGCACCACCCTGCTGGCGGAGAATCACGCACCCGGGGAGCGCGGGCAGGCCCAGGCGCTGATGCAGCTGGCCAACGGCATCGTGGCGGCGATGATGTCCTTTGCCTCTGGCGCGCTGCTCAGCGGCGCGGGCTGGACGGCGATCAACGCGGTGGCGCTGCCGCTGCTGGCCGTGGCGGCGGGCCTGCTGTTCGTGCGGGGGCGCGGCGCACCGGCTGCCGCGGGCTGATCAGGCCGCCATCGAACGCTCGCGCACGAAGTCGATGAAGCGCGCGAGGGCCGGGTTGTTGAGCGCGGCGGGCCACACCAGGCTGGTCTCGCACACGGGCAGCAGCGGCGCGCCAGCGGGTTTTACGGCCTTGGCCTTCGCCCTGGCGGCAACAGCAAGCCCGAAGGCATCGGCTGCGCGGTAGACCACGCCCTCGCGGCGGAACTGGGTCACGCTCTCGGGCACCCAGGCCACGCCCAGGCCGCCCCACACCAGGTTGACGATGGTCTGCATCTGGATGGCCTCCTGCGCCACCACGGGCACGCGCCCGGCGGCGTGGTACAGCGCAAAAATGGCGTCGTGCAGCGAGGGGACGATGCGGCGCGGAAAGATCACCAAAGGCTCGGCCAACACCTCGGGCAGATCCAGGCGCGGCGCCAGCGCCAAAGGGTGGCTGGCCGGAAGCGCCAGCACCAGGGGCTCCTCCGCCACGGCCAGCCGCGCGAGTTCGGGCGGCGCGAATCCGGGTGAATGCAGCATCAGCCCCGCATCGAGTTCACCGCGCGAGAACAGTGCACGCTGCACGTCGCCCGTGGCCTCCACCAGTTCCAGCGCCACCTGCGGGCACAGCACCCGAAAGTCGCGCACCCATTCGGGCAGCCGCTCGAAGCCGATGGTGGAGACAAAGGCCAGCCGCACCCGCCCCACCTCGCCCGCCGCCGCCGCACGCGCGCGCACGGGCAGCGCCTGCGCGCGCTCCAGAAAGTCACGCACGTCGGGCAGCAGGGTCTCGCCCGCCGGGGTCAGCGCCACGCGCCGGCGCGTGCGGTCGAACAGCATCACGCCCAGCGACCGCTCCATCTGCGCGATGGCCTGGGTCAGCGGCGGCTGCGTCATATGCAGGCGGATGGCGGCGCGGCCGAAGTGCAGTTCCTCGGCCACGGCCACGAACTGACGCCAGGCGCGCACGTCGATGAGTGCTTCTTTCATTGCGGCGGTGATCAATTGATATGTTTTATATATTACTGAAGCAGATGAAAGGGATTGGAAACGCCAGTCCAAACCTCGCATACTTGCACCCCGACAGCCGAAGACCCGTGCGCCCTCCCCCACGGCATCTTCCCACTACAACGACTCACTCCCCCACCAGGAACAACGCCATGGCAGACAGCAAGACCATCCCGATCCAGCCCATCAACCACCGCAGCGCCAACATCACGCAAGGCAAGTCACGCGCGCCCAACCGCTCCATGTACTACGCCATGGGCTACGAGGAAGGCGACTTCGTCAAACCCATGGTCGGCGTGGCCAACGGCCACAGCACCATCACCCCGTGCAACAGCGGCCTGCAGAAGCTGGCCGACGCGGCCATCGCCGGCATCGAGGAAGCGGGCGGCAACGCCCAGGTGTTCGGCACGCCCACCATCTCGGACGGCATGGCCATGGGCACCGAAGGCATGAAGTACAGCCTGGTCAGCCGCGAGGTCATCAGCGATTGCATCGAAACCTGCGTCGGCGGCCAGTGGATGGACGGCGTGCTGGTTGTTGGCGGCTGCGACAAGAACATGCCCGGCGGCCTGATGGGCATGCTGCGCGCCAACGTGCCCGCCATCTATGTGTACGGCGGCACCATCCTGCCGGGCCGCTACCAGGACAAGGACCTGAACATCGTGAGCGTGTTCGAGGCCGTGGGCGAAAACGCCGCCGGCAAGCTCAGCGACTTCGACCTCAAGGAGATCGAAAAGCGCGCCATCCCCGGCACCGGCTCGTGCGGCGGCATGTACACCGCCAACACCATGTCCAGCGCCTTCGAGGCCCTGGGCATCAGCCTGCCGTATTCGTCCACCATGGCCAACCCGCACGACGAGAAGATGAACTCGGCCAAGGAATCGGCCAAGGTGCTGATCGAGGCCATCAAGATGGACCTGAAGCCCCGCGACATCGTGACCAAGAAGGCCATCGAGAACGCCGTGGCCGTGATCATGGCCACGGGCGGCTCCACCAACGCCGTGCTGCACTTCCTGGCCATTGCCCACACCGCGGGCGTGGAATGGGACATCGACGACTTCGAGCGCATCCGCAAGCAGACCCCCGTGCTGTGCGACCTCAAGCCCAGCGGCAAGTACCTGGCCGTGGACCTGCACCGCGCAGGCGGCATTCCGCAAGTGATGAAGGTGCTGCTCAAGGCCGGCCTACTGCACGGCGACTGCATCACCATCAGCGGCAAGACCATTGCCGAAGTGCTCAAGGACGTGCCCGATGTGCCGCGTGCCGACCAGGACGTGATCCGCAACATCGACAACCCCATGTACGCGCAGGGCCACCTGGCCATCTTGAAGGGCAACCTCAGCCCCGAAGGCGCCGTGGCCAAGATCACCGGCCTGAAGAACCCCGTGATCACCGGCCCGGCCCGCGTGTTCGACGACGAGCAATCGGCGCTCGAAGCCATCCTGGCCGGCAAGATCAAGGCCGGTGACGTGATGGTGCTGCGCTACCTGGGCCCCAAGGGCGGCCCCGGCATGCCCGAGATGCTGGCCCCCACCGGTGCCCTGATCGGCGCCGGCCTGGGCGAGAGCGTGGGCCTGATCACCGACGGCCGCTTCTCCGGCGGCACCTGGGGCATGGTGGTTGGCCACGTGGCGCCCGAAGCCGCTGCCGGCGGCACCATTGCCTTCGTCAACGAGGGCGACAGCATCACCATCGACGCCCGCCAGCTGCTGCTGGAGCTGAACGTGCCCGAAGAAGAAATCGCCAAGCGCCGCGCCGGCTGGACGGCCCCCGCCCCGCGCTACACACGCGGCGTGCAGGCCAAGTTTGCGTTCAACGCGTCGAGCGCGAGCAAGGGTGCAGTGCTGGACGCTTATTGAAATCCAGCACAAAGAAAAGAAAAAGCCCACCGTCCCCGGTGGGCTTTTTTCTGGGTGATCTCACATTGGCACGCCGCATTGCCTCCGACGGCCCCCCTGGCAAGTACATCAGCGCTCCGTCCCCTCCTGCGAATCCCGTCCTAACCCTTGCGCCGCCTGGACCGCCACCGGATCCAGCCGTCTACCAAAGTCCTCAAGGGCGCCGTCACCCGCCAGGACCAGCTCGCGCGCATCAAGCCCATTTCTTTTCTCACGGCGGCCGTCACGGCTGCTTCGCGTGCCACCACGTCGCGCGCAAGACGTAGTACGGTAACCCGTGTACGGTCTGCGGGCGACGTACCAGGTGAGCCCGTTTGCATCGCTTCTTCTGGTGCAACGGCCTTGGCCTGCGCCATCAGTTCATCGACATCGAAAAAGGCCAAGGGCTGCTCCGCGCAGGTAGTGACCAGCAGGCCCCAAGGTTCATGCACGTCGATGCCCTTGGGCCCACCTTCGCGCGGGTTGTGATGCCCCTGCTCGAACACGTCATCGTCCAGCACGCGGATCACGGCGTTCGGCTGTGCCAGGTTTTTCCACCCCGAAGCAGCGCGGTGAAACACCGCCACGTGGGGAGCGCCCGCGTCCGCCACCAACAAGATGCGGCCCCCCGACAGAAAACACAGCCCATGGGGATAGCTGATTCCACGCAGTTCTGCCGCGGGCTCGTTGCCCGGTGCGAGGAATTCATCGTTGCGATAAAGCGCCACAAGGTGGCGGTCGTGGTTGCTCACCGCCACCCAGTCCGCACTGGCGTCCAGCGCCACACCGTCCGGAACCTCCAGCCCCTGCTGCATGAGGAGCTGTGCATCAAGGTGGGAAAAACCGGCCGCCGTATTCAACAGGTGATGGGTGACATAGTGGGAAAAGCCGTTGCACACCCAAAGCTCATGCAGTCCCGCGCCCAGATCCCGTGCACACAGGCTTCCCGGGGTGCTCAGGAGTTCTGTCTCACGCTTGCTGATGACGGACAGGGGTTGAAGGTCACACACAGAGGTCAGCCGATCTGCGCGGGGAATGTCGAACAGCGATACATTGCCCTCCCGACTGGCGACCGCGACGATGCTGTTACTGATCCAGCACAGGCCATGGGGGCGCCGGAGACTGGTGGAGGCAACCTCCACGGTATCCGTCAGGTACAGCACCTTCTGTCCATTTTCGAACTGGCAGTCCACCCCGACAATCAGCACCTTGTCCAGCGTGATGGCGGCAAGGGCAACACGGCGCCCGTCGGGTGACCAACTCACATCCTCAGTGCGCCCCATCGATGCGATGGAGTTCAACACTTCCGCTGGACCGATACATGCCAGTCTCACGGAGAGACTCCTTGCTGGGCGTTATGAAACGCCAACGCATCCTCCACACTTCCATCCATCACCACACATCCATCCTTCAGGACCAGCGCGCGGTTGCAAAAGCTCTTGAGAATGACTTCGTTGTGGGACGCAAGCACCAGGATGGAGACCTGTTCGATCAGCCCGTTGATGCGTTCCTTGGCCTGGCTGAAAAACTTTGCGTCACCGGCGCCAATCATTTCATCCATGAGCAGGATATCGGGAACGACGCTTGTGGACACCGCGAATGCCAGGCGCAGCAGCATGCCCTGGGAATAAGTCCGGACCGGTAGCTGAAGGTGTTCGCCAAGCTGGGTGAATGCCTCCACCGAGGGAATAAGACCCATCGCCTGCCTGCGCGTCAGCCCCATCACAATGCCGCGCATGATGATGTTGTCGTAGCCGGTGGCATCGACGTCCATGCCCAGCATGATGTCCGTGAGGGCGGCAACCCGGCCACGAAAGGACAATTCACCTTGCGTGGGTTCGTAAACTCCGGAAAGCACACGCAGCAGCGTGGTTTTTCCGGCCCCGTTAGAGCCGATCAAGCCAATGCGGTCTCCTGGGCGAAGCACAAGGCTCACATCGCGCAACGCATGCACGCTGACCTGCCGCAAGCCGCTGGCCTCCACGCGAGCCTTGTCGCGCTGGGGGAGCCCCAGCACAGTGTTCAGCAGCCCCCGGGACCGGGTTGTAAAAACGGGGAAGTCGATTGACACGCCCGTCAACTGGATATGGACCATCTTGCGATACCGAGGGGCTCTGCGCCTATAACCAGTACACAATCCGCCGCCGGATCGCCACGTACTGCCAGAAAAAAACCAATGCCAGCAGCAAGACCACGCCCACCGCAGCGCCCCATGTGTGCAGGCCCGGGACGGTTCCCAACAAGGGGCTGCGCATCAGTTCCAGGAAAAGCGCCAACGGATTCAGGTGCACCACCCACTGGGCACGCTCGGTCAACTGGTCAGGAACCCACAGCACGGGTGTCACAAAAAAACTGACCTGCATCAGGCTGCCCAGGGCCACCGTCACGTCACGGAAGCGGGCCGCCAGCCCCCCAAGGATGGCAACCACCAGACTGGCCGCAAGCAGCGTCAGTGCAGTTGCAGCCAGCAGCGCCCCCCACTGCACCGCCCCCAGCCGCCCCGCCCACAACAACACGGCCAGCACAATCACCGCGCTGTGCAGCATCAAGATGGAACATCGGAACACGGTGCGAAAAACAAATGCCATCTTGGGATAAGGCGTCTGCTTCAGGAACGCATCCGAGCCGATATAGGTCAAACAGCCCTCATTGATCAGGGCACTGAAGTACCCGAACAGCACATGCCCAGCACAAAAATACGGCAGGTACCATTCGGCCGGATACTTGAACAGCTGCGCACCAATCAGGCCAAACGCAACGATGAACACGGCCGTGTGCAGCGTAATCCACACAGGCCCCAGAAAGGTCCGCCGATACTGCTTGGCAACATCGTTCCAACCCATGAAACACCAGAAGCGCCACGCCACCATGGCGCTCCAGATATCAAGCCCCAGCAATTGCACTTGCCTCTGGCGCGCAGACACGGGGGGGTTGGTGGTTGAAGGTGTCATCACGAGAAACTCAAGCCATCGACTCGTAGACGCGGAGGGTTTTTTCTGCGCACGCTTGCCAGGTGAACGCGCGCACGCGATCACGTCCACGCACGACCAGCTGGCTTGCCAACTCGGGGTTCTCGGCGATGCGGCGCATCGCATCCGAAAGCTCATCGACGCGAAGAGGATCAATCAACAAGGCCGCGTCGCCCGCCACCTCCGGGATAGAGGTCGTATTGGATGCCACCACGGGCACACCCGCCGCAAAGGCTTCCAGCACCGGCAATCCGAATCCCTCGTGGAGCGAAGGGAACACCAGGGCCGTCGCACGCTTGATGACCACTTGAAGTTCGTCATCAGGCAAATGCCGCAACCAGCGGACATGCTTGAGCGCTCCCCCTGTGAACTGCGCGATGACGTCCTCGCACCCCCAGCCCGGCTTGCCAACCACAATCAAGGGGCACTCGCGCTGCAGGTGTTCGGGCAGGCTCGCATGGGCCAAAAGCAGACGGCCGATATTTTTGCGTGGCTGCAGGGTGCCGACACTCACAAAATACCGCTCCGGCAGCGCATGCCGCAACCGTACGGCCTCTCCCAAGGCGTCGTCCACTGGTGCAAACCACCGTGCCCCCACCCCCAGCGGAATGGCGGTGATCCGCTCCTCGGGGATGCGGAAATGCATAGCGATCTGCTGGCGGGAATAGTCGGAAATCGTGATGACGTGCTGCGCCCAGAACGCGGTGCGCCGCCACAATTCGTTTTTCAGGCCCTTGAATCGATATCGGACCCACTCGGGGTGGGACAGCGGGATCGCATCGAAAATTGTCGCCACCACTGGCGTGCCACGCAAGCGGGGCACCAGATGGTCGGTCGCATGAACCACATCAATCCCGGGACAAAGCGCGCGGCGCACGCTGCCAAAGTCCATACCCGGCAGCGTGGCAGCCAGGGCCTGCCGCGCGAAAGGCCCAAAGGAGATCGCGGGGGTCGCCCCCTCCCACAAGCTCGCCGGCGCATCGAACAGATACGGCTGCAGCTGCGCTGACGGCGGCATGGCTCCCATCAGCTCCCGGGTGTAAGTGCCAATACCATCCACCCCACCTTGCTGGACGGACCGCGCAAGAACGCTGACCCCAAAAGCCACCCTCATCGGACGACCTCGCAGGGTAGCCGCCACAACGAACAGTCGTTGACCATCATCGGGCCCCGGGATAAGTCCGCCGCAAGTCGGCTTCAACCATCATTCGACAGATCTGCTCCACAGTGGTGTGCGCCTCCCAACCCAACTCCACCCTGGCCCGGGAAGCGTCGCCCACCAGGAGATCCACCTCTGCAGGGCGGAAGAAGCTGGGATCAACGCTCGCCACGACGCGACCAGTCCCCACGTCGATGGCTACCTCCGACGCAGCGGCGCCCACAAACTCCAGGGATATTCCGGTGACCGAGAACGCCATGCGCACAAAATCGCGCACGGTATGCTGGCGGCCCGTTGCCAAAACATAGGTACCTGGTTGCTCGGCCTGCATCATCTGCCACATGCCTTCCACGTACTCAGCCGCAAAACCCCAGTCGCGGCGCGCGTCCAGATTGCCCAGTTCGAGCACATCCCTTTCACCGTGGGCCATGCGAGCCACGGCATTCGATATCTTGCGTGTCACAAATTCGCTGCCTCGAAGGGGGCTTTCATGATTAAAAAGAATGCCGCTGACGGCATACATTCCGTATGCCTCCCGGTAGTTGATAGTCATCCAGTGGGCAAACAGCTTGGAGACTGCATACGGGCTGCGCGGGCAAAAGGGTGTGGACTCGCACTGTGGCGCTTGCTCCACGCCGCCGAACATCTCTGAGGAACTGGCTTGGTAATAGCGTATGTGTGGATCTACCAGCCGGATGGCTTCCAGGAGATTCAATGCACCCTGACCATTGACCAGCGCCGTGGTGGTGGGAGCGTCGAAACTGGCACCCACAAAGCTCTGCGCCGCCAGGTTGTACAACTCATCTGGATGGAATTTCTGCAGGAGCGAGATGGCAGAGCCCGGGTCCGTCAGGTCAAAATCGACCAGTAGCAAATTGGGATGTCCCAGCACGCCCAGCTCGTGAAGGCGCCAGGTGTTCACACTGCTGGTCCGACGATGGGTTCCTATGACCTGGTACCCCTTCTTCAGCAGAAACTCTGCCAAATAGGCCCCGTCCTGTCCGGTTACACCAGTGATGACGGCTGTCTTGCCATGTGCAACGATGATGGGCTCTTTTCTGTAGCGCAACCTTGGCATGCCTGCTCTCCGCGCAGGAAAGCAAAGGCCAGAGGCTGCAGAGTGTTGGTGTCAGCGTGGCTTGCGCGGACGGATGCCCAGGGCTTCCTTGTTTTTGTTGATCCGGTCCTGCTTTCGCTGCTCCATCTTTTCCATGGCTTTACGCTTCGTATATCCGGTGGAATCAGCCCAGGCCCACCATAGGGCAGTGGCACCAAAAGGCGCCAGCACCCACCACCAGGACCAGGTGGCCACAGGTCCGATCTCGAAATACTTCAATGCCAGAAGCAACAATGAAAGACCCAGCAGGTACATCGCGATCTCCAGAAAAAGCTGACAACGCCCGGTTGACGGCGGACAAATGCCTGTCAACCCAAGCCACTACAATTCCATTAAAAGAACTGTAACCCAACCACAGGAAATCCCACCATGAAGCGTACCCTGATCACCCTTGCCATGACGCTGTCGGTTGCCGCCCCTGCCATGGCCGACTTGGCCCTGGCAACCTCGAAGAATTGCATGGCTTGCCATGCCGTCGACAAGAAGCTGGTGGGCCCCTCCTACAAGGACGTCGCGGCCAAGTACGCTGGCCAGAAGGACGCAGTGGACAAGCTGGCCGCCAAGATCGTCAAGGGCGGTGCCGGCGTGTGGGGCCCAGTTCCGATGCCTGCGAATGCGCAGGTCAACGATGCAGAAGCCAAGAAGCTGGCTGCCTGGGTACTGACGCAGAAGTAATTTACCGCTTGTCAACTCTGGGGTTGTATGCCCCTTGTTGAAGGCCGTGCCACGCCCCGTGGTGCGGCTTTTGGTGTTTCTGGGACTTCTATTTTCGTTTTCGCACTCCAGGCAAGTCCCACAACCTGCACGTGGAAAAACCTAGCGGATTTTCCGATCAAACCCGTGAAGCGACCGGTGCAGACTCCAGGCCACGCGTGCGCAACTGGTGCTCCAGCTGTCCCACATATGCGGCAGTGGAGTTGTCAGATTCGGTGGCGCGTGCTGCCAGGCGTGCTTCCAGTTCGTCCAGCCGAGCCAACACGGTGGCATGCGCCTGCTGGTGCTGCACATCCAGAAAAGCCCGCAACTCCGTGAAACGCGAGGCTTCGGCCTTATCCGCAAGTTCGCGCTGAACCTGCATCTCCTTGGTGTGCCGGCGCGTTTCGATGAGCACGGAGCCCTGGAGCGACAAGACATAGGCAACAAAAAAGATCCCCAGCAGGGCCGTGAGGGCCAGCATGATGAGCCCCAGAGGAGCCTCAAACACCACAATTCCCAGCGACACCAGGGACGGCGCGGCAAGGGTGGGCCAGTTGAGTGCGGCCAGCGCAGCGATGGCTACGACCGTCACCAAAAGAACAATGGAACGCAGATGCATGGAAACCTCCGGTAGGCAGCGCCCAGGCGAAGATCCGCAAGCGCCATGCGCCGTTGTAACGCATGCAGAAGCCGCTACGGCCCGCAGGAGGTTGATTTCAGGCGGTGTCCTACAGTAAGGGCTGAGCGAGGAGGGGCACCCTGAGGCGCCCAGCAAACGCAGTGGATCGTTGACGGGATTTTGTGGTCACACCAAATCGCTCCGCGATATGAGTGTCCCCGAATCCGGCAAACGCCTGCGCTGGCGCCTTTCGGCCCCTTCTAGATCAGTTGGTCTGGGCCAATTGATCCAGGATTGCCGGATTCTCCAACGTGCTCGTGTCCTGCGTGATCGCCTCACCCTTGGCAATGCTGCGCAGCAGCCTGCGCATGATCTTGCCGCTTCGGGTCTTGGGCAGGTTGTCGCCAAAGCGGATGTCCTTGGGCTTGGCGATGGGGCCGATTTCCTTGGCTACCCAGTTGCGCAGTTCGTTGGCGATCTGTTTGGCCTCTTCGCCCGTGGGACGCGAGCGCTTGAGCACGACGAAGGCGCAGATGGCTTCGCCCGTCACATCGTCCGGACGGCCCACCACGGCGGCCTCGGCCACGAGGTCGGTCTTGGAGACCAGGGCAGATTCGATCTCCATCGTGCCCATGCGATGGCCCGACACGTTCAGCACGTCGTCGATGCGGCCCGTGATGCGGAAGTAGCCCCGGTCGGCGCTGCGCACCGCGCCATCCCCCGCCAGGTAGTAGCCCTTGAGTTCTTCGGGGAAGTAGCTCTTCTTGAAGCGCTCAGGGTCGTTCCAGATGGTGCGGATCATGCTGGGCCACGGGCGCTTGATGACCAGGATGCCGCCCGCGCCATTGGCCACGTCGTTGCCCATTTCATCCACGATGGCAGCGGTGATGCCAGGCAATGGCAGCGTGCAGCTGCCAGGAACCAGCGGGGTGGCACCGGGCAGCGGCGTGATGACATGGCCACCCGTTTCGGTCTGCCAGAAGGTGTCCACGATGGGGCAGCGCTCGCCACCCACGTTCTTGTGGTACCACATCCAGGCTTCGGGGTTGATGGGCTCGCCCACGCTGCCCAGGATGCGCAGGCTCGACAGGTCGGAACGTGCGGGGTGCACGGCGGCGTCGGCCTCGGCGGCCTTGATGAGCGAGCGGATGGCGGTGGGCGCGGTGTAGAAGATCGTGCACTGGTGCCGTTCGATCATCTGCCAGAAGCGGCCTGCGTTCGGGAAGGTCGGAATGCCTTCAAACACGATCTGCGTGGCACCCGCCGCCAGCGGGCCGTAGGCCACATAGGTATGCCCTGTGATCCAGCCGATGTCGGCCGTGCACCAGAACACGTCGTCAGGGCGCAGGTCAAACGTCCAGTCCATGGTGAGCTTGGCCCACAGCAGGTAGCCCCCGGTGCTGTGCTGCACACCCTTGGGCTTGCCGGTGGAGCCACTGGTGTACAGGATGAACAGGGGGTGTTCTGCCCCCACTGCCACGGGCGGGCAGTCGGTGCTCTGGCCTGCAAGCGCCTGGGCAAAGGTCTTGTCACGCCCTGCCACCATGTTGCAGGCCGTGGATGTGCGTTCATAGACAAATACGTGGCGCAGAGTGTCGCAGCCGCCCGTCGCCAGGGCTTCATCGATGATGGCCTTGAGCGGCAGCTCCTTGCCGCCACGCATCTGGTAGTTGGCAGTGATGACGGCCACGGCACCCGCGTCGATGATGCGCTCGTGCACCGCCTTGGCACTGAAGCCGCCAAACACCACACTGTGCGTGGCGCCAATGCGGGCACAGGCCTGCATCGCCACCACGCCTTCGATTGTCATGGGCATGTAGATCAGCACGCGGTCGCCCTTGGCCACGCCATGGGCCTTGAGCGCATTGGCAAACTGGCTCACGCGGGCCAGCAGTTCCTTATAGGTGATCCTGGTGACCGTGCCATCGTCGGCCTCGAAAATGATGGCGGTCTTGTTCTCGGTGGGCGTGCCGATGTGCCGGTCCAGGCAGTTGGCCGAGGCGTTGAGCTCGCCGTCGGCAAACCACTGGTAGAACGGCGCGTTGGATTCGTCCAGCGTGCGCGTGAACGGCTTGGTCCACTGTACGTTCTCACGGGCCAGGCGCGCCCAAAAGCCTTCGAAGTCCTTGTCGGCCTCGGCACACAGCGCGTCGTAGCCCGCCATGCCTGACACGCGGGCGGCCTTGACGACCGCATCGGCGGGCGGGAACACGCGGTTCTCAACCAATACGGACTCGATGGCAGATGTGGGCGCACTCATGGTGTTGTCTCCTGGGTCTGATGGAATTGGAATTGGGCGGTACTGTCGGGCGCGGCACTTACAAGCCACTGACTGGCACGAAGCTTACAGAATCGGCAACCTGCCCCTGCACAGGAAAGCACTTGCGCGCGAGGGGTGTCACGCGGCACCCCTAAAATCGCGCGACCCAAGACCCACCCTACATTCCATGTCCCTCCCCAAAAACCCCGCCACTCCCTCGCCCATGCGCCCCCTGCCCTCGCTGATTTTTGCCAGCCGGTGGCTGCAGCTGCCCCTGTACCTGGGCCTGATCCTGGCGCAGGCGGTGTATGTGTTTCACTTCTGGGTGGAGCTGGTGCACCTGATCGAGGCCGCTTTCGGCAACACGGCGGCGCTCAAGCAACTGGTGTCGAGCATCGGCTACAAGAGCGACTTCGAGGTGACCGCGCTCAACGAGACCATCATCATGCTGGTGGTGCTGGCGCTGATCGACGTGGTGATGATCTCCAACCTGTTGATCATGGTGATCGTGGGCGGCTATGAGACCTTTGTCTCGCGCCTGCACCTGGAAGACCACCCCGACCAGCCCGAATGGCTGAGCCACGTGAACGCCTCCGTGCTCAAGGTCAAGCTGGCCACCGCCATCATCGGCATCAGCTCGATCCACCTGCTCAAGACCTTCATCAACGCCGCCAACTATGACATCAAGGTGCTGATGTGGCAGACCATCATCCACGTGGTGTTCCTGCTGAGCGCACTGGCCATCGCGTTGACGGACCGGCTGATGTCGCACTCCGCGCCCCCCGCGCGCCACTGACACGACCCACCCCCCATAAAAGAGGCCGCCCAGAGCGGCCTCTTTTACATTTCCCCTTTCACCCTTTTTCGCCCCCTTCACCCTTTATCCCTTTTGCTGCGCACCCACCATGCAATGCCCCCTTTGCAACTGGCAGAACCCTGCCTCCTACACACACTGCTTCAGCTGCCAGGCGCCGCTGGCCGTGGCCGGCGGGCAGGCATCAGCATCAGCCCCTGACAAGCCCCCGCAAACCCAGACGAACCTGCAGCTCGAAGATGTGTTCCCGGGCACCATGGCACGCCTGGGCGCCACGCTGATCGATGGGGTGACCATGGTGGCCATCCCGATGGCGTTGGTTCTGGCCTGGGTGTTTGCCCGTCCGGCCTTTGACAGCGCGCCCGCCACCACCTACCCGGTGGCGCTGGCGCTGGGGACCCTGGGTCTGTTCATCCCGGCGCTGATGGACGCGCTGGGCCAGGGCTCTGCCGGCAAGCGGCTGCTGGGCCAGCGCGTAGTCACCCGCTCGGGCGAGCGCCCGGGCCTCGTGCGGTCCGTGCTGCGGCATTTTCTGAAGTATTCGCTCACCCTGGGGCTGACACTGGCGGTGCCATTCCTGCTGCACCGTTTGCTGACCGCCCTGTTTGGCGAGCGGGGCCTGCACAGTTCGATGACCGGCACCTTCGTGGTGTCCCGCCGTGCCAGCGACACCGCCATCCAGAAGGCCGTGGCCTTGGTCCGTGGCCCCGGCTGGGTCCTCAAGGGACTGGTCATGCTGGCAGGGGTGGCCGCCTTCAGCTTTGCGGCGATGGTGGCCGTGGTGCTGTGGAACCAGGGCGACGAGCCCGCCAATCCCCGCCGCGAGATGGTGCGCCAGCTGGACGGCGCGGCGCGCACCGTGCTGCGGCTGGTCGAGAACCACTACCAGAGCACGGGCGCCTTCCCCACCAGCGCAGCCACCGTGGGCCTGGGCCGGCCCGGGCAGCTTCCCGCAGGTTTCCAGGCCATGGCCATCGATCCAGCCAATGGCGTGGTGCGGCTGACCATTGCCGACAGCACAGGCGACATGGCGCTGGCTGGCAAGCACCTGGTCTACACCCCGGTGCTGCGCACCCGCAAACAGCAGACGGACATCCACAAATGGCAGTGCGGCAGCGACGACATTGCGCGCAGCGACCGGTCTTTCAGCTGCCGGCACGAAGCCACAGGGATCGCTAGGTAAAGCCTTGACCAAGGCTGGCGCTCGGATCCCGTCTTCGCAATAAAAAAGCGCTCTGCCGCTTTAAGGCTAGGCTTTTAAAGCTATATAAATCATAGCAATCAATCGGACCGTTTTTGCTCCCAAATTTCTCCCCAATCGGGCGGCACAGTGCAGGCCATACCCCACTTGCAGGAGAAATCCATGGACCGCACCACCGCCGCCCAAGCCACCGTCGCCCCCTTTGCCGCCGCCGCGCAGACGCCCTCCAACCGCCGCTTTGCCCTGAACGCCCTGGGCTCGCTGGGCATGGCCACCCTGTTGGGCTGCGGGGGTGGGGGCAGCGACACAGACACCACAGACACCACTGATACCGGCACCGGCACAGGAACAGGAACAGGAACAGGAACAGGAACAGGAACAGGAACAGGAACAGGTACCGGCACGGGTACCGGCACCACAACCACCTGCTCGGTCGTCCCCGAGGAAACCGCCGGCCCCTACCCTGCCGATGGCTCCAATGCCAGCAACAACACCTACAACGTGCTGGCGCTCAGCGGCATCGTGCGCTCGGACATCCGCAGCTCCATCGGTTCGTCCACGCAGGTCAGCGGCGTGCCGTTCACCATCACGATCACGCTGACCAATACCAACGCGAGCTGCGCTGCGCTGTCCGGCTACGCCATCTACCTGTGGCATTGCACGCAGGACGGCAACTATTCCGTGTACAGCTCCAGCAACATCGCCGACAACTACCTGCGCGGCGTGCAGGCCACCGATGCGAACGGCACCGTCACCTTCACCACCGTCGTGCCCGGCTGCTACGCGGGCCGCATGCCACACATGCACCTGGAGGTGTACCGCAGCCTGGCCGCAGCCAGCAACGCGAGCAACAAGATCAAGACCACGCAGCTGGCCTTCCCCACCGCGCTGCTCAGCACCATCTACAGCGCCAATTCGGGCTACAGCGCCAGCGTGCGCAACCTGGCGTCCATGTCGTTTGCCACGGACAACGTCTTCAGCGACGGCACCACGCTGGAAATGACCACCATGCAGGCCAACAGCGGCGGCGGGTACTCGGCCAACATCACGATCTCGATCGCTGCTTGACTGAAAGCCCCCCTGAGTCGCCTTTGGCGCCTTCCCCCGGAGGGGGACACACCCGGTGGCCCGGCCAAGCCGGATCCACGGGTGCACTGGCCTGGGCGGCGCCGGTTTCTGACGGCGTGCCCCACCCGTCAAACGCTTTCCTTAATCCACTGCGTCCTCGCACACGCCGCGCCGGTAGCACGTGCTGGCGCTGACTCGCTGACCTCTTTTCTCCACAACACTGAAAGAAAAACACCATGCCTATGCACTCTCTTCATCCCCGCTGGCTGGCCCGCGTGGCGCTTACGACCATGCTGACTACAATATCCGCCACCCCCGTGCTGGCGCAATCCCAGGGCCGGCAGGACCCACCCGCGCCGCCGCCCGAGGCCTATGCCGCCTGCAAGGGCAAGACCGAAGGCGCCAGCGTGACGTTGACCATGCCCGATGGCAAATCGCTCGCAGGCACATGCCGCACAATGGGCGGCACCCTGGTGGCCATGCCCGCAGGCGGGCCTGGCGGCCCCGGCGGAGCAGGCGGCCCGCCCCCCGCCCGCTGACGACACCTACACCCCCATCGATGCCCCGCCTGACCCTGCACCGCAAAGCCTTCATCGCCCTGGCCGCCCTGCTGGTGGCCTTGCTGCTGATTTTTGCGGGCTTTTCGCGCCTGGGTCTGCAGCGGGGCCTGGGGCCGTATGTGGCAGAGATCGAACTGGCCCGCATGGGCTGGCTGGCCGAGCGCCTGCAGGCCCACCACACGCAGACCGGCGGCTGGGACACCCTGCGCAACCAGCCCCGCCTCTGGGGCCAGCTCAGCCACCCAGGGGCAAGCCTGCGCCGCTCAGGCGCCCAGGGCGCTGAAGGCCCCCCGCCCACCGACCGGAGCGGTCCGCCCGGCATGCCCCCCGAACTGGCGAACGGCAACCCGGCAGTGGACCGCAGCATGCAGCAGCCCCCGCCACCGCCCCCCGACGGCGGCCCGCCCCCGGGCGAGCGCAGCGCGGGTGGCCCACAACGCCACCCCGATGACCTGTTCCCCCGCCTGGGCCTGGTGGATGCACAGCAAAACCGGGTGGCAGGTGCCACGCCCCAGCCCGGCAGCGCGCGCCTGGCCCTGACCGGTGCCGATGGCCAGACCATCGGCCAGCTGGTGCTGGCCCCCCCGCAGGGCGTGCGCAGCGATGCCGACCAGGCCTTTCTGGCGCAACACCTGGGCTTTGTGGCGTGGACAGGCCTGGCCGGCCTGGCGCTGGCACTGCTGCTGTCGGGCTGGCTGGCACGGCGCTGGCTGGCGCCGGTCGAAGCCCTTGCCACCGGCGCACGCGGCATTGCGCAGGGCCACCTGCACACCCGTGTGCCTGTGCACGGCAACGATGAACTGGCCCAGCTGGCCCGCACCTTCAACACCATGGCCGAACAACTGAGCAGCATCGAGTCCTCGCGCCGCCAGTGGCTGGGCGACGTGGCCCACGAGCTGCGCACCCCCCTGGCAGCCATGCGCGCCGAGATCGAAGCCGTGCAGGACGGCGTGCGCCCCTTTGACGACAAGACCGCGCTGCGCCTGCACCGGCAGGTGATGCGCCTGATTCAGCTGGTGGGCGACCTGCGTGCCAGCCTGGACGCCGCCGGCACCAGCGCGCCATCGGCCCAGGTGCCCGTGCACCCGCTGTCGCTGCTGACCGAAGCGCTGGCGTCGATGCGCCCGCGCCTGGCGCAGGCCGCCATCGATGTAGATACCATGGGCCTGGACGCCCTGGCCGCGCAGTCGTCCGTGTCAACGCCCACCCCAATACCCGCCCCACTGGTGCGCGGCGATGCGCAGCAACTGCACCAGGTGTTCTTGAACCTGCTGGAAAACAGCCTGCGCTACACCGACGCGGGCGGCCTGCTGCGCCTCTCGGCACGCCTGTTGCCACCGGCCGATGGAGCCGCCCAACTGCAGGTGCAACTGGACGACAGCGCGCCCGGAGTGCCCGCGCACGAGCTGCCACGCATCTTTGACCGCCTGTACCGTGCCGAAACCTCGCGCAACCGCGACCATGGCGGTTCCGGCCTGGGCCTGGCGATCTGCCGCGCCATCGTGCTCGCGCACGGCGGCACGCTGGTGGCCGACACCTCCCCCCTGGGCGGTCTGCGCATCACGCTGCAACTGCCACTGCTGGACAACCCCTCATGAGCCACCGCATCCTCGTCGTCGAAGACGAACCCGACATCGCCGCCATCGTGGTCGACTACCTGCGCCACGCGGGCTATACCGTGGAACACCAGGCCGATGGCCGCGCGGCGCTCGCCAGCATGCTGGCCGCGCCGCCCGACCTCACGCTGCTGGACATCATGCTGCCCGGCATGGATGGCCTGGAGGTGCTGCGCCAGGCACGCCGCCACACACAGTACCCCATCATCATGCTGACCGCACGCGTCGAAGAAGTGGACCGGCTCATCGGCCTGGAGCTGGGCGCGGACGACTACATCTGCAAGCCTTTTTCGCCGCGCGAAGTGGTGGCGCGCGCCAAGGCCGTGCTGCGCCGCACCGCCGCCGCGCAAGAGCCCCCGGCAGCCACCACCACGGTGGCGGCGCTGATGCTGGACGAATCGCACTGGCAGGCCACGTTGCACGGCACGCCACTGGGCCTCACGCGGCGCGAGTTCCGGCTGCTGCAGGTGCTGGCCCGCCAGCGCGGGCGCATCTTCTCGCGCGCGCAGCTGCTGGACCAGGCTTACGACGACACGCTGGACGTGAACGAGCGCGCCATCGACAGCCACATCAAGAACCTGCGCAAGAAGCTCAAGGCCGCCAGTGCCGATGGCAGCGACTGGATTCGTTCGGTGTACGGCGTGGGTTTTGCCCTGGACCCGACTGCGGCCGATTGAGCGTGGTCCGATCAAGCAGGTTGCTACATTTTTTGCAGCTACTTGCGCTTATCCAATAAGCGCAGAATCCATTTTTTACCCACAATGGTGGCACAACAGGCTACCGATTCGGTCCCTGTCTCACCCCTGCGCATGGAGCGCACCTACACCGCCACCGCCCGGGCACAGGTGTGATCGGGGCCACGCACTGGCCCTTACCACCTGTTCGCCCCGATGCCCACTCTCTCCCCAACGCCCCGCGCGCCTGCGCCAGACCGGCCCCCAACGCGCCCACAGAAGCTGCCCGGTGGGCTGGTGTACGTCACACCCGCCATGCCCGGCCTCACCCGCGTGCGCAACGGCGCCAAGGCGTTTCGCTACCGCCAGCCCGATGGCCAGTGGCTCCAAGACCCAGACGAGATCACCCGCATCCAGCGCCTGGCCATCCCGCCCGCCTACAGCGACGTGTGGATCTGCCCGCTGCCCAACGGCCACCTGCAGGCCACTGGGCTGGACGCACGCGGGCGGCGCCAGTACCGCTACCACCCGCAGTGGCGCAAGCAGCGCGACGAGGGCAAGTTCGAACACCTGCAGGCCTTCGGCCGTGCGCTGCCGCGCATCCGCAGCCGCGTGGCGCGCGAGCTGGCGGCGCACCGCAGCGGCCAGCCGCTGACCCGCACCCTGGTGCTGGCCACCCTGGTGCGCCTGCTGGACACCACCTTCCTGCGCGTAGGCAACGAGGAATATGCCGCCACCAACAAGTCGTACGGCCTGACCACGCTGCGCACGCGGCATGTGCAGGTCAAGGGCAGCCAGCTCAAGCTGCGTTTTCGGGGCAAGAGCGGCGTGCAGCAGGAGGCCGAGCTGAGCGATCCCCGTGTGGTCCGCGTGGTGCGCCACTGCCAGCAGTTGCCCGGGCAGGAGCTCTTCCAGTACGAAGATGAGGACGGCACCCCGCGCACCGTGGGCTCGGGCGACGTGAATGACTACCTGCGCGAGATCACACAGGGCGTGAGCAGCACCGAAGGCGATCACTTCACCGCCAAGGACTTCCGCACCTGGCACGGCACCACGCAGGCGCTGGAGCTGACACGCCTGGCCTGCACCCAGACCGACGCCTCCGGCGCGGCCGACAAAAACGTGCGCTACAGCGCCAAGGCCATCCTGGCCGAGGTGGCGCGCCAGCTGGGCAACACGCCGGCCGTGTGCAAGAAGTCGTATGTGCACCCGGCCGTGCTGGATCTGGGCTCGCGGCTGGCATCCGACGCGGGGCCGGGCATGCAGGAGGTGTGGAATCACATCGGCGGCACCACATCGCCACGGGGCCTGAGTGCGGCGGAGCGCCGACTGCTGGCGTTTCTGCGCAAGCCACAAAGGCAGCACAAGGCGCACCCCAGCGCCAAAGCGTAGGCAGGGCTGCGGCACCCGGCGATGGGGTGTCGCGCAAGTGCCGTGCAGGACCATCGCGGTGCGGGCTGTATCGCTAAACTGGCATGCTGCGCCTTTTCACCGTCTTTCCGCCCGGCCCTGCGCACAGGCCGGCCCCGCCCAACTCCAGCCTGCCGCCATGCCCACCGCCACCATTGCCTTGCCAGAGTCCACCCATTCCCCGGCCGACCACCACCTGCAACGCCCCTTCCTCAGCCTGCCCGAGCGCGAGGCCATCAACCGGGGCCGCTGGTTCGCCGCGCTCACGCCGTCGCTGCGGCATGACATCTTCCGGCTGGGCCGCATCACGCGCTATACGCATGGCCAGATGATCGTCGAGCAGGGGGATCTGGCGCAGGACTGGTTTGCCTGTGCCAGCGGTGCCATCCGGTTTCGGCGCACCACACCGTCGGGCAAGCAGGTGACGCTGGCCTACGTGGAGCCCGGCATCTGGGTGGGCGAGGCCGAGGTGCTGCACCGCGGCCCCAACACCTACGACGCGCACGCCCACGGCCCCACCACGGTGCTGAGCGTGGCCGAGGGCGTGTTCCGCCAGCTGCTGCGCGAACACCCCGAGTTCGGCGAGGCACTGCTCACGCTGCAGGCGCGCCGCATGCGCTACCTGTACTGGATGATGGAAGACATGGCCACCCTGCCCCTGCGCGCACGGCTGGCCAAGCAGCTGCTACATGTGCTGCGCCGCTTCGGCGAGCGCGCCGCCGTGCCCGGCCAGCGTGGCGCCATCGGGCTGGCGCTGGTGCAGGACGAGCTGGCACAACTGCTGGGCGGCTCGCGCCAGCGCATCAATGTGGAACTCAAGTGGATGGAGCGCGAGGGCATCATCGGCATCCACCAGCGCGGCATCGTGGTGCACCAGCAGGAACAGCTGGAGGCGCTGGCGCAGCAGGGGTAGAGCTGCGGCGCGGGAGCGTTGCAATGCCTTGAGTCAGCGTTTGCTACAAAAATAGTAGCTTTTAGCGCTTATGGATAAAGCGCTGGAGGCCATTTTGGCTTGAATTTTTTGGCGAGTGGCGCCTTGCCAGGCGCTCAGCGCCCCACCATGTTGCCCGGCACCACCCACTGGTCGAACTGCTCGCCCGTGACATGGCCCGAGGCCACGGCCGCCTCGCGCAGGCTCGTGCCTTCCTTGTGCGCCTTTTTGGCAATGAAAGCGGCCTTGTCGTAGCCGATGTGGGTATTGAGCGCGGTGACCAGCATGAGCGAGCGGTCCACCAGCTCGGTGATGCGCTCGCGGTTGGGCTCGATGCCCACGGCGCACTGGTCGTTGAAGCTCACCATGCCGTCGGCCAGCAGGCGCACGCTCTGCAGGAAGTTGTGGGCCACCATGGGGCGGAAGACATTGAGCTCGAAGTTGCCCGAGGCACCGCCGAAGTTGATGGCCACGTCGTTGCCGAACACCTGGGCGGCCAGCATGGTCACCGCCTCGCTCTGCGTGGGGTTGACCTTGCCCGGCATGATGGACGAGCCGGGCTCGTTCTCGGGGATGCTCAGCTCGCCGATACCGCTGCGCGGGCCGCTGGCCAGCCAGCGCACGTCGTTGGCGATCTTCATCATGCTGGCCGCCAGTGTCTTGAGCGCTCCGTGGGCGTGCACCAGGCCATCCACCGAGGCCAGCGCCTCGAACTTGTTGGGCGCGGTGACGAAGGGCAGGCCCGTGAGGCGCGCCAATTCTGCGGCGGCCTGCTCGGCATAGCCCTTGGGCGCGTTCAGGCCCGTGCCCACCGCCGTGCCACCCAGGGCCAGCTCGTACAAATGGGGCAGCGCGGCGCGCACATGGCGCTCGCCATGGTCGAGCTGGGCCACGTAGCCCGAGAACTCCTGGCCCAGCGTGAGCGGGGTGGCATCCTGCAGATGGGTGCGGCCGATCTTGACGATGCCGTCGAAGTCCTTGGCCTTCTTGTCCAGCGTGGCGCGCAACTTGGCGATCGCGGGCAGCAGCTTGTGCGTGAGCGCCTCCACGGCGGCCACGTGCATGGCGGTGGGGAACACATCGTTGCTCGACTGGCTGCGGTTCACATCGTCGTTGGGGTGCACCAGGCGGCCTTCGCCGCGCTCGCCGCCCAGAATCTCGCTGGCGCGGTTGGCCAGCACCTCGTTGACGTTCATGTTGGTTTGGGTGCCCGAGCCCGTCTGCCACACCACCAGCGGGAACTCGCCTAGGTGCTTGCCTGCGATGACTTCATCGGCGGCGGCGACGATGGCGTCGGTCTTCTTGGCGTCCTGCAGGCCCAGGGCCTGGTTGACCACGGCCGAGGCGCGCTTGACCTGGGCCAGCGCCTTGATGATCTCGCGCGGCTGCTGCTCGCCCGAGATGTCGAAGTTCTGCAGCGAGCGCTGCGTCTGCGCGCCCCACAGCTTGTCGGCAGGGACCTCGATGGGGCCAAAGGTGTCGCGTTCGGTACGGGAGGTCATGGGCAGCGGTTCTCCAAGTTGAAAAGCAGGAAAAGTGAGAAAGGGCGGGCAGACGCACGGGTCGGCCCGGAGCCGCCGCGGGGCTGCAGGGGCTGCCTGCGTCTGGCCCCAAAACGGGTGCAGCCAGGAACATCGGCGCGCCCAGCAGCATAATGCAAAAGCGAACCATTCTCATTTATGGAGTTGCACAGCCTGAGCGGGTTGCGCCCGGCCAGTGTGCGGCAAGCCCCGCAGCAAAGAGCAACAAGCCTCGCCGCCAACACTGCCGGTGGGGGCATCTGCGGGGGCATGGCGATGGATACCAATCCGCCCGCTGCAGGCCAAACCCCCGCGCCGGCACGCATTCGCACCGGTGGATACACTCCGACGCGCGCGGCCATGCCCTTTCCGCCCCGTGCCTGCTTCATTCATCCATTGCGCTGCCGCGGCCTATCCGCCCTGGGCCTCTTGACGGCGCCGCGCGCCCGATGCACCCTGCCCATCCAACCCCAGCATTCTTTGCACCATGAACACGTTCATGCCCTCCAGCTACAACCTGTTCGTGGTGGTGGCCTCCTTTGCCATCGCCATGCTGGCGTCATACGTGACACTGGACCTGGCGCGCCGCGTGCGCACAGCGCAGCGCCGCGTCGGGCTGGCCTGGTGGGCAGCAGGCTCCATCGTCATGGGCACGGGCATCTGGGCCATGCACTTTTTGGGCATGCAGGCCTTCAGGCTGCCCATCGAGATCGGCTTTGCCGGCGGCCCCACGCTGCTGTCGTGGCTGGCAGCGGTGACCGCATCTGCCATGGCCCTGCAGCTGGCCAGCCAGGAAACCTTTGGCCGGGCCCAACTGGCCATGGGTGCGCTGGTGATGGGTGCCGGCATCAGCGGCATGCACTACATCGGCATGGCCGCCATGGAGATGGCGCCAGGCATCGTCTGGAACCCGCCGCTGGTGGCGCTGTCGGTGCTGATCGCGGTGCTGGCATCGGCCACGGCCCTGCTGATCTTCAAGCTGCTGCGCCGGGTGCGGCCCAGCCAGCGCCTGCCCTACCAGCTGGCCGCATCGTTCGTGATGGCGGTGGCCATCTGCGGCATGCATTACACCGGCATGGCGGCGGCCAGCTTTGCCATGGGCTCCGTGTGCCTGAGCGCGGGCGAGCTCGGCGGCCCGGGCCTCACAGCCATGGTGCTCATGGCCACGGGCATGCTGCTGGTGAGCACACTGTTCACGTCCATTCTGGACGCGCGGCTGCAGGCCACGGCCGAGCGCCTGACGAAGTCGCTGCAGGACAGCAACACCCGCCTGCAGGCCGCCAACGACGAGCTGCAAAAACGCGCGTTCGCCGACGCGCTGACCGGCCTGCCCAACCGGCTGCTGTTCGAAGACCGACTCATCCACGCGCTGCTGCGCCTGGATCGCACCAACCACCACCGCGTGGAAGACCGCCTGGCCGTGCTGTTTGTGGACCTGGATGGCTTCAAGCCCATCAACGACTCCTTTGGCCATGCCGCGGGCGACGTGATCCTGCGCAGCGCAGCCGACCGCCTGCGCCGCGAGGCGCGCGAAGGGGACACCGTGGCCCGCGTCGGCGGAGACGAGTTTCTGATCCTGCTGGAAGACGTGACCGACGTGGCCGCGAGCGTGATGGTGGCCAACCGGGTGCTGGCATCGCTCTCGGAGCCTTTCGAAGTGGCGGGCAAACAGGTGCAGATCGCCTGCTCCATCGGAATCGTCGTGCACCCCGACCACGGGGAGCGCGGCAAGCTGGTGGCCAACGCCGATGCCGCCATGTATGCCGCCAAGCGCGCGGGCGGCGGCTGCTATGCGCTGTTTGAACCCCACATGGGCTCGGACGCCTCAGAGCAGCTGGAGTTGCAGAACGACCTGCGCCAAGCCATTGACCGGGGCCAGCTGGCCCTGCACTACCAGCCCAAGATCGACGGCACGCGCGGCCAGATCAGCGGGGTGGAAGCGCTGCTGCGCTGGAAGCACCCCCAGCATGGCATGGTGAGCCCCATGGTCTTCATCGCGCTGGCCGAGCGCTTCGGCCTCATCGGACGGCTGGGCAACTGGGTCATCAATGAAGCTTGCCGCCAGACCGCCGAGTGGGCCCGCAGCGGCCTACGCATGCGCGTGGCCATCAACCTGTCGGTGCACCAGCTGCGCGAAGCCGGGCTTGCCGAGCGCATCGAGCAGGCGCTGCTGCGCCACGGGCTCGATGCCTCGCAGCTACTGTGCGAGATCACCGAATCGGTGGCCATGGAGGACATCAAGGCCACGCAGCGCACCTTCGAGGGGCTGGCACGCATCGGGGTGTTCCTGTCCATCGACGACTTCGGCACCGGGTATTCGAGCCTGAACTACCTGCGCCAGCTGCCGGCGCAGCAACTCAAGATCGACCGCAGCTTCGTGAACGACCTGGAAAGCAGCGAAGACGCCCGCGCCGTGGTGGCCGCAGTGGTGAGCCTGGCGCATGCCCTGGGGCTGCGGGTGGTGGCCGAGGGGGTGGAGACCAGCGGCCAGCGCGATATTCTGCTGGGCATGGGCTGTGATGAATTGCAGGGCTTCTTCTATGCCCATCCCATGCCGGCAGACACGCTGCTGGCTTGGTCACAAGGTGAAAAACCGGTCGGCAGTGCAGACTTCACGCCGTCCGTCATCGGGTCGTTGCCAGAGCTGTAAGGCCGCCTGCTGCGCGCTTGAAAGCCCCGGCCATGGCACTTCGTCGGAAAAGGACGACACCCGTGTCAGCGTCGCCTGACGCCGTGCAAACCACGGTCGGCGCACCATGGCACTTCAGCGGCAACGCTGCCACTGCCGCGCTGGCCCCCAGGACTGGCGCACGCCCCCTCCTACACACCTGGAGACCCTCATGGCCACCAGCAGCCTTCTCGGCATTGACGCCGACCACCTTCCCCCGGCCCACAGTGCGACCGGCATTGACAGCCTGGGGCCCAGCGACGCCTCCGACTCCGGCAGCGACAGTGCGGGCGCCTACAGTTCCGAGACCGACAGCGACACCGACCGCTTTGGCACGGGCGAGCGCAGCAGCGTGGAACCCGCCCCCCAGCCCCTGGCGCGGGACATCCTGCCCGACCACGTGGAAGACATGTCGGAGGAAAGTGAAGAACCCGGCATGGACATGGAAGACAACGGCCTGCCGGAAGCCCCCGACATGCAGCATGGCACGCATGGCCATGCCGCTCCGCTGACTGCAGACGACCTGCCGGAAAGCGAAGCCACGGACGAAGACGAAGAGAGCGAATAGCACCCCGGAACCATCGGGCGGGGTTCCCGCGTCACGCGGCAATTGGCGCAACGGCGGGGTGTGCCATTGCGCGCGCGGAGCTCCGCTGGCGGGGGTCTGTCAAAATACGGTCCGCCTGCCATCGGCAGTGCTTCTGGAAGACCGGCAGTGGCCAGCCAGGAGTGCGTGCGGCGGGCAGAACAGGAACGTGCTTGCGTTCTCCATAAGACTCCCCACGACACGCCATGACCACCTCCATCCGCCAGGACGATCTCATCGAATCCGTAGCCGCCGCGCTGCAGTACATCAGCTACTACCACCCCACCGACTACATCGCCCACCTGGCCCGCGCCTATGAGCGCGAGCAAAGCCCGGCGGCCAAGGACGCGATCGCCCAGATCCTGACCAACAGCAAGATGAGCGCCACCGGCCAGCGCCCCATCTGCCAGGACACCGGCATCGTCAACGTGTTCCTGAAAGTGGGCATGGACGTGCGCTGGGAGGGCTTCACGGGCAGCCTGGACGACGCCATCAACGAAGGCGTGCGCCGTGGCTACAACCACCCCGACAACACCCTGCGCGCCAGCGTGGTGGCCGACCCACACTTCGACCGCAAGAACACCAAGGACAACACCCCAGCCGTGATCTTCACCGAGATCGTGCCCGGCAACACCGTGGAAGTGACGGTCGCAGCCAAAGGCGGCGGTAGCGAAAACAAGAGCAAGATGGTCATGCTCAACCCCGGTGACAGCATCGTCGACTGGGTGCTGAAGACCGTGCCCACCATGGGCGCTGGCTGGTGCCCACCCGGCATGCTGGGCATCGGCATCGGCGGCACCGCTGAAAAAGCCGTGCTGATGGCCAAGGAAAGCCTGATGGATGACCTGGACATGTACGAGCTGCAGGCCAAAAAGGCTTCTGGCGCCGAGCTGACCAAGGTCGAGGCCCTGCGCATCGAGCTGATGGAAAAGGTCAACGCCCTGGGCATTGGCGCGCAAGGCCTGGGTGGCCTGACCACCGTGCTGGACGTGAAGATCAAGATGTACCCCACCCACGCCGCCAGCAAGCCCGTGGCCATGATCCCCAACTGCGCCGCTACCCGCCACGCCCACTTTGTGATGGACGGCAGCGGCCCGGTCTACCTGGACCCGCCGTCGCTGGACCTGTGGCCCAACGTGAACTGGACGCCCGACTACAAAACCAGCAAAAAGGTGGACCTGAACACCTTGACCAAGGCCGAAGTCGCCAGCTGGAAACCCGGCGACACCCTGCTGCTGAACGGCAAGATGCTGACCGGCCGCGACGCCGCCCACAAGCGCATCCAGGGCATGCTGGCCAAAGGCGAGCCACTGCCCGTGGACTTCACCAACCGCGTCATCTACTACGTTGGCCCCGTGGACCCGGTGCGTGACGAGGCCGTTGGCCCCGCCGGCCCCACCACCGCCACCCGCATGGACGGCTTTACCGAAATGATGCTGGCCGAAACCGGCCTGATCGCCATGATCGGCAAGGCCGAGCGCGGCCCGGTCGCCATCGAAGCCATCAAGAAGCACCAAAGCGCGTACCTGATGGCCGTGGGCGGCGCCGCCTACCTGGTCAGCAAGGCCATCAAGACCGCCAAGGTGGTGGGCTTTGCCGACATGGGCATGGAAGCCATCTACGAATTCGACGTGGTGGACATGCCCGTGACCGTGGCGGTGGACGCCGGCGGCACCAGCGCCCACATCACCGGCCCGGCCGAATGGCAAAAGAAGATCGCCACGGGCGAGTTCAAGGGCATCGGCGTCGCTGCCGCAGCCTGATGAACACAAAACCCGCCTGAGCAGTGTTGGGCAGGCCATAGCGCCTGCCCCCGCCGGGCTTTCTCCCCGACTCTGTTCCTTCTCCGGTTCACAAGGATCCATGACCGAAGCACAGCAACTCCCCATCGGCGTGTTTGACAGCGGCGTGGGGGGCCTGAGCGTACTGCGCGCTCTGCGGGCGGCACTGCCCCATGAGCGTTTTGTGTACCTGGCCGACAGTGCCCATGCGCCGTACGGCGAACGGGGCGATGCCTATGTGGGTGCCCGCACCCACGCCATCACGCGGTACCTGCTCGAACAGCACCACATCAAGGCCCTGGTGGTGGCTTGCAACACCGCCACGGCGGCGGCCATCCACGAGGTGCGCACCAGCCACCTTTATCTACCTCTTGTGGGCCTGGAGCCCGCCATCAAGCCTGCGCTGGCGGTGACCCGAACCGGTCGCGTGGGCGTGATCGGAACACGGGGCACACTCACCAGCGCCAAGTTCGGCAAGCTGCTGGGCTCGCTGGCCGAACAGGCCCAGTTCGTGGTGCAGCCCTGTGACGGCCTGGCGCACGCCATCGAGCGCAGTGTGGCCCGGCCAGCGCCCGTGCTCGGCGCCCCGGTGGGTGCAACGGAAACGGGTGCCCTGTGCGAACGGTACCTTCAGGCCATGGGCGACTTCGGCACAGCACCAGGGCAGATCGATACGCTGGTGCTTGGGTGCACCCACTATATTTTTGTGGCCCACGAACTTCGGGCACTGGTAGGCCCCCATGTGCAATTCATCGAGACCGGTGAACCCGTGGCCCGGCAGACGCGACGATTGCTGGAGACAGCGGGGCTGCTGGCAACGCCCGATGGTGCCCCTACCACGGATGTCTCTCGCACCCGCCTGCTTACCACCGGGCCGGTGGCCATGCTTCAGGCAGCAGCCGAGCGCTGGCTGGGTCTGCCTGCAGACTGCTGTGAAACAGTGTCTGTACCCTGATTCAACATATTTTGGGGGCCTGGCGCTTTACCAACAAGCGTTCGTTGCTATTAAATAAATAGCATCCACTTTCTACACTGAACCGGTTTCTGAAGCCCCACCCCACAACCGCTCCCCCACATGCTCCATGTGGGTGAGGTACAGGCGAAGATCGAACTCATACTGGTGGTATTGCGGCTCCATGTGGGTACACAGCTGGTAAAAAGCCTTGTCGTGGTCCTTCTCACGAAGGTGGGCCAGCTCGTGGACCACGATCATGCGCAGGAACTCGTCCGGCGCCTGTTTGAACATCGACGCAATGCGGATCTCATGCTTGGCCGCCAGCCGGTTGCCCTGCACACGCGAGACCGCAGTGTGCAACCCCAGGGCGTGGCGCACTACGTGGATCTTGTTGTCGAAAAGAACCTTGTTGACCGTCCCCGCGTTGCGCAGGTAGCGCCCCTTGAGTTCCTGTGCGTAGTCGTACAGGGCCCTGTCGCTGCGCACCGCATGGGCCTGGGGGTACTTGCGCTGCAACATGGCTCCCAGCCGCCCTTGCGCCAACAGATCACGCGCCTGGTCTTGCAAGGACGCGGGGTAGGAACGCAGATACGGTAGATCGGAGGTCATGGGAGACGGGACAGCGCGCAGGGAATCACAGAGCTACAGAACTGCGCGGCAGTGCCGTGGAGCCCATGCATGCAACCCGGGCTATTGCCACAGCCTGCCGGCCTGTTTTTCAACACGAGCGCGGACAGAAAACAAGCACTCCCGCAACGCCGTGTGCCTGGCCAGGCTCAGTGCAGGTGGCGCGGACGGCGGCCACCTCCGCCACCGTGACCGCTGCCAGAGCCCCCTCCACCCGGGCCACGCGGAGGTTTGCCGATCTCCAGCGAGTTCACCAGGGCGTCAAAGCGCTGGCTGAACAGCTTGTCGATCTCCGCCACCACGCCGCCCAGTTCGGCACCATCAAAGTGGCGCTCCATCATGTTCACAACGTCCTGCACCAGCAGATCACGCTGCACCTGCATGATGGCCGCGGGCGTGGGGCCGACAAACAGCATGACGAAGTCGTCGCGCGACTCCGCGCCCTGATCTTCCTCTTCCTCGTCGAAGTCCGCGTCGTAGAACGTGACTTCTATGGCGGCCCCCTGTTCGGCCAGCTCGTTGAGGTTCATGCACATCTCGTCGAGCGACTGGCGAAAGTCTTCATCGCCCCGCACCGTCCAGCACATCTGCAACAAGTGCTCCTGGGCATCGAACTTGATGCCTGGCTCTTCTTCGTAAGCGCTGGTCGCACCATCGGCCAGCGAGCGGGCTCCAGCGTACTTCCACAGGGGTTTGAGCGCCTCCTGGAGTTGGTCAAAGCTCGCATCGGCGCGCAACTGGACTTGTCCGTGGACGTGGATTTCGAAGGGAGCGTTGTAACTTGACATGATTGAATCGTAGTGGTGCCCCGAGCCGGGGTCGAACCGGCACGCCCCTTTTCAGGAAAGCGGCGGATTTTAAGTCCGCAGTGTCTACCAATTTCACCATCGGGGCGCCGGCTGCCCAACGCACACCTGCATCGCAGCGTAACCCGGGCAGCGCATGCGCGCAATGCCCTGTCGTATCTCTGGTCACAGGGCGGCTGTTCGTCAAACCGCCTGCCCGGCGCCACCAAGAAAAAAGGGAAGCCGAAGCTTCCCTTACAAATATGGAGCGGGAAAAGAGTCTCGAACTCTCGACCTCAACCTTGGCAAGGTTGCGCTCTACCAACTGAGCTATTCCCGCATTTTCTGACTGCCGCCAATGTTTCCATTAACACCAACCAGCAAGCCTCGAATTATATCGCTATTTTTTGGCTCTGCTCGATTGCAAACCAAAAAATCAACCAATCACCATTCATCGTTTTACGATCTCCCTCGATGCTCCAATCCTGGAGGATCTTCAAACATCGACGGCATGGACCGTATCTGGAGGCGCGGTCCGGAGTCGAACCGGACTAACCGGATTTGCAATCCGGGGCATAACCGCTTTGCTACCGCGCCAGGAATTCACATTCCTCTGACAAAAAAGGGAAGCTAATGCTTCCCTTTTTGTGGAAATTGGAGCGGGAAAAGAGTCTCGAACTCTCGACCTCAACCTTGGCAAGGTTGCGCTCTACCAACTGAGCTATTCCCGCATTTTACCGAAGCCTCACATTGTACAACGTTTGCTACGATGGAATGAATTGTAGCGCATTTTTTGGGGCTCCCCAAAAAAATTTGCATCAATGTTTCAAGCCATCTGTGGCACCCGATGCCGCAACGGCCTTGTCGGCAGAAGGCGTCGTCACCACCGCCACTTCCTCGTCCGTCAGGGGCACTGGTTTGGTTTCAAGGGCAACTTCCAGCACCTTGTCGATCCAGCGCACCGGCACGATCTCCAAACCACTCTTCACGTTGTCCGGAATCTCGGCCAAGTCCTTCACATTCTCTTCCGGGATCAGCACCGTCTTGATGCCACCCCGCAGGGCCGCCAGCAGCTTCTCTTTCAGACCACCAATGGCTGTAACTTCGCCGCGCAAGGTGATTTCCCCCGTCATGGCCACATCACCACGCACGGGAATACCCGTGAGGGCCGAAACAAAAGCCGTGGTCATCGCAGCCCCCGCGCTCGGACCGTCCTTGGGCGTGGCACCGTCTGGCACGTGGATGTGGATGTCACGCTTCTCAAACGTTTCATCCTTGATTCCCAGCATCCGCGAGCGGCTGCGCACCACGGTGCGAGCAGCCTCCACGGATTCCTTCATCACATCACCCAGCGAACCAGTGCGCGTGATCACCCCCTTGCCGGGCATGATGGCCGCTTCAATGGTCAGCAGATCACCGCCAACTTCCGTCCAAGCCAAGCCCACCACCTGCCCCACCTGGTTTTGCAACTCGGCACGGCCATAGGTGTACTTGCGCACGCCCAGGAAGTCAGGCAGATTGTCGGCAGTGACAATGACCTTGGGCTCGAGCTTCTTGAGCTGCAAGCCCTTGACCACCTTGCGGCAGATCTTGGACAACTCGCGCTCCAGCGAGCGCACGCCAGCTTCCCGCGTGTAGTAGCGCACCATGTCGCGCACGGCGGGCTCGGTGATCTCGAGTTCCTCGTCCTTCACGCCATTGTTCTTGAGCTGCTTGGGCAGCAGGTACTTCATGGCGATGCTGGTCTTCTCGTCCTCGGTGTAACCCGACAGGCGGATCACCTCCATGCGGTCGAGCAGGGCCGGCGGGATGTTCATCGAGTTCGAGGTGGCGACGAACATCACGTCGGACAGGTCGAAGTCCACCTCGACGTAGTGGTCGCCGAAGGTGTGGTTCTGCTCGGGGTCCAGCACCTCCAGTAGTGCACTTGACGGGTCGCCACGGAAGTCGGTACCGAGCTTGTCGATCTCGTCGAGCAGGAACAGCGGATTGCGCGTGCCTACCTTGGACAGACTCTGCAGCACCTTGCCCGGCAGTGCGCCAATGTAGGTGCGGCGGTGGCCGCGGATCTCGGCCTCATCGCGCATGCCACCCAGGGCCATGCGGACGTACTTGCGGCCGGTGGCCTTGGCAATCGACTGCCCCAGCGAGGTCTTGCCCACGCCTGGAGGGCCGACCAGGCACAGGATGGGCGCCTTGACCTTGTCCACGCGCTGCTGCACCGCAAGGTACTCAAGGATGCGGTCCTTGACCTTGTCGAGGCCGAAATGGTCTTCGTTGAGCACGCCCTCGGCATTCACCAGGTCGTGCTTGATCTTGGTCTTCTTGCTCCAGGGCAGCGCAGTGAGCACGTCGATGTAGTTGCGCACCACGGTGGCCTCGGCCGACATGGGCGACATCAGCTTGAGCTTCTTGAGCTCAGCATCAGCTTTCTTGCGCGCCTCGGCAGACATCTTGGCGAGCTTGATCTTTTTCTCGATCTCCTCAATGTCGGCGCCTTCGTCGCCCTCGCCCAGCTCCTTCTGGATAGCCTTGACCTGTTCGTTCAGGTAAAAGTCGCGCTGGTTCTTCTCCATCTGGCGCTTCACACGCCCACGGATCTTCTTGTCGACGTTGAGGATGTCTACCTCCCTGTCGAGCTGCTCGAACAGGTTTTCGAGGCGCGCCTTCACATCGGAGAGATCCAGCACCACCTGTTTGTTTTCGAGTTTGAGAGGCAGGTGGGCGGCAATGGTGTCGGCCAGGCGGCCTGGATCGTCGATGCTGGAGATCGAAGTCAGGATTTCCGGCGGAATCTTCTTGTTGAGCTTGACGTACTGGTCAAACTGCTGCATCACCGCGCGACGCAGCGCTTCGATCTCGCTGGGCTTGTTGGCCTCGGGCGTAGCCTCGACCGGTGTCACAGTGGCAGTGAAATGGGTTTCTGCATCCTCAATGGACGTTACCAGGGCGCGCTGCTGGCCTTCTACCAGCACCTTGACGGTGCCGTCAGGCAGTTTGAGCATCTGCAGGATGGTGGAAACGCAGCCGACATCGAACATGTCCGACACGGAGGGTTCATCCTTGGCCGCAGCTTTCTGGGCGACCAGCATGATCCGCCGGTCGGCCTCCATGGCCAATTCAAGTGCCTTGATGCTCTTGGGGCGGCCCACAAAAAGCGGGATGACCATGTGGGGAAACACCACCACATCGCGCAGAGGCAACAGTGGCAGGTCTATAGGGGTGGCTGGCAGGGGTGTATGTCCGGACATGGAAATCCTCAAAGTGCTCTGTGGAAGTTGGTCCACATGTGGGGATTTTCAACCCTTGCACGCAGCCGCACTGCCGCAAGGGTTGATGGTTCAATGGGCGTCAACAAAGCGCCCGCTCCGGTCATCTCAGGCCTTCTTGGCCGCTTCGCGGTAGACGAGCAGCGGCGGCTTGTTTTCTTCGATGGTGGACTCGTCCACCACCACCTTCTCGACGTTGCTGGTATTGGGCAGGTCGAACATCGTGCCAATCAGCGATTGCTCCAGGATCGAGCGCAGGCCCCGGGCCCCCGTTTTGCGGGCCAGCGCCTTGCGGGCGATGGCCTTCAAGGCGGCAGGACGTATCTCCAGGTCCACTCCTTCCATGGCCAGGAGCTTGCTGTATTGCTTGACCAGCGCATTCTTGGGTTCGGTCAAGATCTGCACCAGCGCGTCTTCGCTCAGCTCTGCCAGAGCCGTCACCACGGGCATACGCCCCACCAGTTCGGGGATCAGGCCAAACTTGATCAGATCCTCTGGCTCGATCTCGGTGAACACCTCGGTCAGCGACCGCTGTTTCTTGCTCTTGACCGATGCACCGAACCCGATGCCCGAGGCTTCGGTGCGGTTCTCGATGACCTTTTCCAGCCCTGCAAACGCACCGCCACAGATGAACAGGATGTTGGTCGTGTCGATCTGCAGAAAGTCCTGATTAGGGTGCTTGCGCCCACCCTGCGGCGGCACACTGGCCATCGTGCCTTCGATGAGCTTGAGCAGCGCCTGCTGCACGCCCTCGCCCGACACGTCGCGGGTGATGCTGGGGTTGTCCGACTTGCGCGAGATCTTGTCGATCTCATCGATGTAGACGATGCCGCGCTGGGCACGCTCCACCTCGTAATTGCAGCTTTGCAGCAGCTTCTGGACGATGTTTTCCACGTCCTCACCCACGTAGCCTGCCTCGGTCAGCGTGGTGGCGTCGGCCATCACAAACGGCACGTCCAGCATGCGCGCCAAGGTCTGCGCCAGCAGCGTCTTGCCCGAACCCGTGGGCCCGATCAGCAAGATGTTGCTCTTGGAGAGCTCGACGTCGTCCTTGTGGGCTTTGTCCTTGTGGCGCAGGCGCTTGTAGTGGTTGTACACCGCCACCGCGAGCGTGCGTTTGGCCACATCCTGGCCAATCACATAGTTGTCGAGGTTGGTCTTGATCTCTACCGGGGTGGGCAGGTCACTGCGGCCTTCTCGCGCCAGGTCACCGGCCGGAAGCTCATCGCGAATGATCTCGTTGCACAGGTCAATGCACTCGTCGCAGATAAAGACCGACGGACCGGCGATCAGCTTCTTCACTTCGTGCTGGCTTTTGCCGCAGAAAGAGCAGTAAAGGGTTTTTTCGCTGGAAGAGCCTTTTTTCTCGGCCATGGGGGCAATGCCTTGCTTGTTACGGAAAGTTGTCGGGATGATAACCAAATAAAAAACGGCGTCTTCCCCAGGGGAAAACGCCGCCGCGCGACCCTACCGGGATCAGGCGCGCTTGCTGATCACCTGATCGACGAGACCATATTCCTTGGACTCATCGGCCGACAGGAAATAGTCACGCTCGGTGTCACGCTGGATCTTCTCGAGCGGCTGGCCCGTGCGCTCGGCCAAAATCTTGTTCAATTGCTCGCGGGTCTTGAGAATTTCGCGGGCATGGATTTCGATTTCAGTCGCCTGGCCCTGCATGCCACCCAGAGGCTGGTGAATCATGACCTTGGAGTTAGGCAGCGCAAAACGCTTTCCCTTGGCGCCGGCCGCCAGCAGGAAGGCACCCATGCTGGCCGCCATGCCGGTGCACAGGGTCGATACATCGGGTTTGATGAAGTTCATGGTGTCAAAGATCGCCATGCCAGCACTCACCGAACCGCCAGGGGAGTTGATGTAGAACGAAATGTCCTTGTCAGGATTTTCGCTTTCCAGGAACAGCAGCTGCGCTACCACCAGATTGGCGGTCTGGTCGTTGACCGGCCCCACCAGAAAAATCACACGCTCCTTGAGCAGGCGCGAGTAGATGTCATAGGACCGTTCGCCACGGCCCGACTGCTCGATGACCATGGGGACCATGCCCAGGCCTTGTATTTCCAATGCGCTCATGTTTTTCTCCAGACAAGCAGGTACTGTACCCAGAAATGAATTGGGGCTTGTGCACGAAAGCACAAGCCCCTGGCGTGTATCGGCAACAACCGGGCGATTCGGTAGCAAGCCGCCCGGCCTGGGCCTATCAGCCCTGTTGGGCCATCAGTTCGTCGAAAGACACGGCCTTTTCAACCACTTTGGCCTTGCCCAGCACGAATTCGGTCACGTTGTTTTCAATCACAACGGCTTCCACTTCGGCCAGACGCTGGCGATCACCGAAGTACCAGCGCACCACGTCTTCTGGCTTCTCATAGCTGGCAGCCAGTTCGTCAATGTGGGCCTTGAGTTGCTCAGGCTTGGCTTGCAGTTCGTTGGCACGCACCAGCTCAGCCAGCACCAGGCCCAGGCGCACGCGGCGCTCAGCTTGGGGGCGGAACACGTCTTCAGGGATTTCGGCCTTGTCGGCGTCCTTGATGCCACGTTGTTTGAGTTCAGCGCGGGCGCCTTCGAGCAGGCGGGCGATTTCAGCCTGCACGCTGGAATTGGGCAGGTCCAGTTCGGCCTTGGACACCAGGGCGTCCATCACGGCTTGCTTGTTGCGGGCCAGCAGGCGGAACTTGACTTCACGCTCGAGGTTTTTCTTGATGTCGGCGCGCAGGCCATCCACAGAACCGTCGGCGATACCCAGCGACTTGGCCAGGGCATCGTTCACTTCGGGCAGGTGGGCGGCTTCGATCTTCTTGATCGTAACGAGGAAGTCAGCGGTCTTACCGGCGACATCCTTGCCATGGTACTCGGCAGGAAATGCAAGGGGGAAGGTCTTGCTTTCGCCAGACTTCATGCCACGCACGGCGTCTTCAAATTCCTTGAGCATCTGGCCTTCACCCACCAGGAACTGGAAGTCTTCGGCCTTGCCGCCATCAAACGGCTCGCCGTCGATCTTGCCTTCGAAATCCACCGTGACGCGGTCACCGTCTTGTGCCGCGGCGTCGATGGCGCGCTGGGCGAAGCTGCGGCGCTGCTTGCGCAGGATGTCAATGGTCTTGTCGATGGCGGCGTCGGTCACTTCGGCCGACAGCTTTTCGACTTCCGCATCGGCCAGATCAGCGATCTTGACTTCAGGGAACACTTCGAAAATGGCGTCGAATGTGACCTGGCCTTCGGGCGCGCCTTCCTTTTCGGTGATGCGGGGCTGGCCGGCAACACGCAGGTTGGCTTCGTTGGCTGCCACGGCAAAGGCTTCGCCGACCTTGTCGTTGAGCACTTCGTACTGCACCGAATAGCCATAGCGCTGGGCCACCACGTTCATGGGCACCTTGCCAGGACGGAAACCGTCCATCTTGACCGTGCGGGCCAGGCGCTTGAGGCGCGTGTCGACTTCGGACTGGATCAGGGTGACGGGCACGCTCAGCGTAATCTTGCGCTCGAGCTTCTCAAGGGTTTCAACAGTAACGGCCATGGCTATTCCTCTTATGAATGTGGATCGTGCTGGCTGCAGCGCAGCAGCGCCGTGTTCCGCAAAGTCTCACATGGGTGGTGCGCGGGGGGGGACTCGAACCCCCACACCATTGCTGGCGTCAGGACCTAAACCTGGTGCGTCTACCAATTTCGCCACCCGCGCGGTTCTACAACAAACAAACAGGCGGCACGAACTGCCGCCTGTGTGAAATCGGTCAACCTTCTATTTTACCCTGATGCGGGCAGGGTGGGAATCAAACCCCTCCAAGGACCTCAGGCGCAGGCCGTTTGACGCGGAACCAAGCCGCATACATTGCCGGCAACGCGAGCAGGGTCAGCACGGTGGCCACGACCAACCCACCCATGATGGCCACGGCCATCGGGCCCCAGAACACGCTGCGTGACAACGGGATCATGGCCAGCACCGCGGCAGCGGCTGTCAGCACAATGGGGCGCAGTCGGCGCACGGCGGATTCGACAATCGCATCCCACGCCGGCACACCCCGAGCGCGGTCTTGCTCGATCTGATCGATCAGGATCACCGAGTTGCGCTGGATCATGCCCATGAGCGCAATCACCCCCAGCAGCGCGACAAAGCCGAACGGCCGGTTGAGCAGAATCAACGCCGCCGCCACCCCCGCCAGGCCCAATGGCCCGGTCAGGAACACCAGCATCGCCCGGCTAAAGCTGTGCAATTGCAGCATCAGCAGCGTGAAGGTGATGAACAACATGATCGGAATGCCGGCGGCAATCGAAGCGGAGCCCTTGGAGCTTTCTTCCACGGCCCCCGCGACGTCAATGCGATAACCCGTCTGACCGGCGGCTCGCCATTTCGCCTCGATGTCCTTGAGGGCAGGCAGCAGCGCGGCCGTTACCGTGGCACCCTGCAGGCCTTCGGTCACATCGCCCTGCACGGTGATGGCGTAGTCGCGGTTCTCGCGCCACATCACACCGGGCTCCCAGGTGAACACCGGCTTGGCGATCTGCGTGAGCGGGATCGACTTGCCCGAGGCGGTGGGCAGGTAAGCGTTGGCAATGTCGGTAATGGCATTGCGCTCGTCCAGCGGCTGGCGCAGCAGGATGTCGATGAGTTTGTCCCCCTCGCGGAACTGGCCCACCTGCGTACCCGACAAGATGGTTTTGGACGCCTGGGCGATGGACTGGCTCGTCACGCCCAGTGCGCGCGCCTTGGCCTGGTCCACTTCCAGACGCAGCACCTTCACGGACTCATTCCAGTTGTCGTTCACGCCGCGCATGTTGGGGTTCTGGCGCAGCTGCGCCTTCACCTCATCGGCACGTTCGCGCAGCACCAGCGGATCGGGCCCCACCACGCGGAACTGCACGGGATACGGCACGGGCGGCCCATTGGGCAGCAGCTTCACGCGGCCACGCACTTCCGGGAACTCCTCGGCCAGCAGCGCTGGCAGCTTCACGCGCAGCGATTCACGCACCTTCAAATCCTTGGGCACCACGATGAACTGCGACACATTGCTCTGCGGAAACACCTGGTCCAGCGGCAGGTAGAAACGGGGCACGCCCGAACCGACCCAAGTGCTGACCGTGTTCACACCCGGCTCTGACAACAGGCGCTGCTCCACCCGTTTGGTGACCTCTTCATTGCCCGCAAAGGATGTGCCCTCAGGGAACCAGATGTCCACCATGATTTCGGGTCGGCTCGAATCCGGGAAGAACTGCTGTTGTACCTGGCCCATGCCCACAATGCCCAGCGCAAAGGTCAGCACCGTGGCGCCGATGGTGAGCCAGCGGTGCAGCACGCACCAGTTCACCAAGCGGCGGAAGACGCGGTAGAACGGGCTGTCAAACACCTCGTGGGGGTCATCCGTGATGCCTTTGTTCGCCTGGGCGGCCACGACATGGGGCGGAACCTTGAGCAGCAGCGTCCCCAGATACGGAACGAAGTACACCGACACGATCCAGCTGAGCACCAGCGCGATCACCGTCACGGCAAAGATCGCGAACGTGTATTCGCCCGTCGTGGACTTGGCCAGGCCGATGGGCAAAAAGCCCGCTGCCGTGATCAACGTGCCCGTGAGCATGGGCATGGCCGTGATCTCGTAGGCAAAGGTGGCGGCACGCACCTTGTCATAGCCCTCTTCGAGCTTGAGCACCATCATTTCCACCGCAATGATCGCGTCGTCCACCAGCAGGCCCAGCGCAATGATGAGCGAGCCCAGCGAAATCTTGTGCAGGCCAATGCCCCAGTACCACATGGCCAGGAAGGTCACGGCCAGCACCAGCGGGATGGTGATGCCTACCACCAGCCCCGGGCGTGGATCGATGTACCAGCGCTTCCACAGCGGATTCTTGCCGGGGCGCTTGTGGAAACCCAGTGCGATGAAACTCACCGCCAGCACAATGACCACGGCCTCGATCAGCACCTTGACGAACTCGTTCACCGAGGTTGCCACGGCCTTGGGCTGGTCTTGCACGTTGACGAGCTTCACCCCTGCCGGCAAGGTGCTGCCGATGCGGTCGGTGGCCGCGTGCAGCGCCTTGCCCAGCGCAATGATGTCCCCGCCCTTGGCCATGGAGACACCCAGCGCAATCACCTCCTGCCCCTGGTGGCGCACCTTCACGGTGGCCGGGTCCACATAGCCGCGCTTGACTTCGGCGATATCCCCCAGGCGCAATTGCGCGCCCGACGGGCCACGGATAGGCATGGCGCGCAGGTCTTCGATGGCGTTGAACTGGCCTTCCACGCGCACCTGTACCTGGTCCTGCGGCGTTTGAATCGCGCCCGCGCTTTCCACAGCGTTTTGCTGGCCCAGCTGGGCCAGCACCTGGTTCATGTCCAGGCCCAATTGCGACAGGCGCTTTTGCGAAATTTCAATGAACAGCTTTTCGTCCTGCACGCCAAACAGCTCGACCTTGGCCACATCGGGCACGCGCAGCAGCTGTTGGCGCGCGTCGTCGGCAAACTGTTTGAGTTCGGCGTAGCTGAAGCCCTCGGATTCCAGCGCGTAGATCACGCCGTACACATCCCCGAAGTCGTCGTTGAAGAACGGGCCCTGGATGCCCTGCGGCAGGGTGTAGCGCATGTCGCCCACCTTCTTGCGCACGCTGTACCAGACGTTGGCAACCTCGCTGCCCTTGGATGAGTCCTTGATCTGGAAAATGATCTGCGACTCGCCGGGCTTGGAGTAGCTGCGGATCTTGTCGGCATACGGCACCTCTTGCAGCGTGCGCTCGATCTTGTCGGTGACCTGCTCGGCCACCTGCTGCGCCGTGGCGCCGGGCCAGTAGGTGCGCACCACCATGGCGCGGAAGGTGAAGGGCGGGTCTTCGTCCTGCCCCAGTTGAAAATAGGCGGCAAAGCCCAGCAGCATCAGCACCACCATCAGGTAACGCGTCAGGGCGGGATGGTCGAGCGCCCACTTGGAGAGGTTGAACCCCTCTTTGGGTTGTACTTGCGTCATGGCCGGCCTCAGTTGGCAGTGGAAGCTGCGGGTGCCGCAGCCGTGGCGGCCGCAGCAGCGGATGCGACGGGCACTGCAGGAATTGCTACTGGATTGGTAGCTGTCTGCGCTTTATTGGCGGGCGCCGAGGCCACTTTTTGCTGATAAACCAGCACCTTCTGGCCGGGCGAGAGCACATGCACGCCCGTGGCCACCACCTGCATGCCAGGCGCCAGGCCCGCAGCCACCACGGCCTCGTTGCCATCGGCCGTCGCAATCTGTACCACTTGCGACTTCACCGTGCTGCTGGCTGGGTCGTACACCCACACGGCCGTGGACTGGCCCTCCTGGCGCAGCGCGCTGGTGGGCAGCTTGATGGCCGGAATGCCCGCGTGGCTGAGGGCCTTGGGCATGACATACACCGTGGCACCCAGCGCAGGCGCGTCTGCACCATCAATGGCCACCTTGACCTGGTAGGTGCGCGTGGCAGCGTCGGCACTGGCCGCCACTTCGCGCACGCGGCCTGTCAGATTGGCGCCGCCGGACCAGCCACGCACCGCCACTTCGGAGCCTTGTGTGATCTGCGCCACCTTGTCTTCGGGCACCGCAAACACCACGTCGCGGGGCCCGTCCTGCGCAATGCGCACCACGGGGGTTCCGGCCGACACCACCTGCCCCGGCTCGGCATCGATCCCTGTCACCACGCCCGACACATCGGCCACCAGCGTGGTGTAAGCCGCCTGGTTGCCTTGCGATGACAGCTGCGCGCGGGCCTGGTCCAGCGTGGCTTGCGCGGCTTTCAGCGTCGCGTCACGGCGCTCCAGCTCGGCGCCGCTGATGAAATTCTGGTCCTTCAGGGTCTGGTAGCGCTTGTAGTCGGCAGCAGCCAGGTCACGCTGCGTGGTGGCCGAGGCCAGTTGCGCACGCGCGGCGTCGGTGGCCAGCTGGTAGTCCTTGGGGTCCAGCTGGGCCAGCACCTCTCCGGCGCGTACCCGCTGCCCCAGTTCGGCCTGGCGCTTGACGATCTTGCCCGCCACGCGAAAGCCCAAACGCGACTCCACACGCGCCCGCACCTCGCCCGAATACTCCAGGCTGGACTGCAGCGCGCCCACTCCCACGGTCAACAATTTGACGGAGCGCACAGGCTCTTCGGGCGGCGCAGGGCGCGAGCAGGCGGCCAGCAAAGCCGCTGTGGCCAGCACGAGCAGGGTCCGGGAGTGCCGTGGAAGGGGCCGCGAGGCGGAGGGTGTGCGCATGGGAAATCCGGTGAATAAAGAAGGGCTACAAGGGGGCTGCACGCAAAACGCAGGCACGAATGCCTGCGTTGCAACGGGTACGGGCCAGCCTCCTTGTCCCTGAATGAATTGGCTTTTTTGATTACTGACTGACCGGTTAGTAATCTATGAGAAGCACCCCGCCTTGTCAAGCGACAATCCGGGGTGTGAACGACCGACCCAGCCCCTCCTCACCCGCAGCCCTTGGCGCTGCAACTTCCGCTCCAACGCCCCGCCAGCCCTCCCGACAGGATGAAACGGCCGCGTTGGCCGCCCCTGTCACACACTACGAAAATTTCCCGGTCGCGTCCCTGCTGTGCCCACCCCACCTGCGCCAGCCCATTGCCGCCATCTACGGCTTTGCCCGCACCGCCGATGACATTGCGGACGAAGGCGACGCGCCGGCCGCCACCCGCCTGGCCGACCTAGCCGCCTACCATGCCGACCTGATGGCCATCGCGCAAGGCCAGCCGCCTTCGCCCCGCTGGGCGAGCGTGTTCCTGCCGCTGGAATCGGTGCTGCGCCGCCACCAATTGCCCGTGCCGCTGCTGGCAGACCTGCTCAGCGCCTTTGCCCAGGACGTCGAAAAAACCCGCGACGCCGAGGGCTACGCAGACCGCACCGAGTTGCTGGACTACTGCCGCCGCTCGGCCAACCCCGTGGGCCGCCTGCTGCTGCATCTGTACGGCGTGACGGACACCCAGGCGCTGGAAGAAAGCGACGCCATCTGCACCGCGCTGCAACTGATCAACTTCTGGCAGGACCTCTCCGTGGACATCCCCCGGGGCCGCCACTACCTGCCCCGCGCCGACTGCGCTGCCCACGGTGCCTGCCAGGCCGAGTTGCTGGCGTTGCAAAACACGCCCGAAAACATCCGCCTCATCACCGACTGCGCCCAATGGGCCCGTGCCAGCATTCAGAGCGGAGCCCCACTGGTGCATCGCCTGCCTGGCCGAGCCGGATGGGAACTGCGGCTGGTGGTGCAGGGCGGCCTGCGCATCCTCGACAAGGTGGATGCGCTGCGCGGCGGCAGCCTGCACACGCGCCCGCGCCTTCGAGGCTGGGACTGGTGCGTGATGCTGGGCCGGGCGCTGGTGATGTAGCGATAGCGCAAGCGACCAGACCGAGCAGGCCATACAAACAGCGCGGCGCACACTCGGACACCAGCCAACGGCCACACGATCACCCAACCGGGGAGGAAGCATCCCGTGTCATACAGACACCTCTTCAAGGTCCTCCAGTGGGGACTGATCCTCTTTTGCCTCTGTTTTGCGATGGTGGGCGGCACGGTGGCCGAGCGCCTGCTGGAGCTGCTGCAATGCCAGCCGCACGCCAATCCCGCGCTGCGCAGCTGCTCCTGGCTGCCCAATGCGCTGGGCCTGAGACTCACGCCGTTTCTTTCGGCCGGGGGTATTTCGGACTACCCCTTTGTACTGCTGCACAACTTCTGGGCGCTGATCGCGCTGTGGGTGCTCGCGCTGGTGGCCACCCACCGGGCTGCACACCATGCCGCCAGCGCGGCTGCGATGCCGGGACGCAGCCAAGCGCGCCGCGCCAGGGTCCACGGCGCTGACATCGCGCGCCGGGCATCACGCGCCGCCTTCTGGACACTGCTGCTCGGGCTCATCGGCTTTTGCGTGGCCTTCGGCACGCCCATACTGGGCAACCGGATGGCGCTGGAGGTGCTGGGCGCCCTGGGCTGCTCGCCAGGCAGTTTCGATCCCTTCTCGTCACCCTGCATGTCGGCCCCGGGGTTCTGGACACACCGCCTCGCGCTCTATGTCATTCCGCTCGCAGGCCCCCTGCTAGCGCCGGTGTGGCTGGTCATGGCGTTCTGGGATGTGCTGCTGGCGTGGGCCCTGCTCACGGTGGCCGCCTATTTCCTCCAAACCCATCTGGCAACACGCGCCCCGCAGCCCTAAGCCGACGCCAGCCACGCGCAGAAGGCCACCGAGGCCGGGTCCTGCGCTGCACGCGCGGGCCGTAGCCAGCAATAGTTCTTCTCGCCCGACAGCAGCTCTGGGAACGGCATGACCAGCAAGCCACTGGCGAGCGCATCGCCCAGAAAGCGCGGGTTGCCCAGCGCCACCCCCAGACCCTGGATGGCGGCCTGCACGCTCAGGTGTGCGTGGTCAAACACCAAATCGCCCAAGGGCTGCAGGCCAGGAGCCCCCGCCCTTTCCAGCCACTGCTGCCAGACCAAGGGTGTGGATCGGCTGTGCAGCAACGTGTGCTGCGCAAGCCCTTGGGGCGACAGCATGGCCTTGGCGCCCGCCAGCATGGCAGGGCTGCACACGGGCGTGAACTGCTCGGGGATGAACGCCTCCAGGCTGACGCCTCGCCAGCCCGCGCGCTCGGGCAGCGCTGCCAATTCACTGTCTGCAAAGCAGCGGATCGACACGTCGTACTGCGCAGGCTCGAAATCGAGGTGCCCTACCGTGGTGACCAGCTGCACATCCAGCCCCGGCATCTGCGCACAAAAGCCTGCGAGCCGAGGGATCAGCCACTGCGAGGCCAACGTGGACGTGGCATTCACCACGAGCGTGTTGCGCCGCGTGAGCCGCTCGATGCCTGCAGTGGACTGCGCCATCAGGTCCAGCGCCCCCGTCAGCCCGGGCAGCAGCGCCGCCCCTGCGGTGGTCAGTGCCAGCCGCCGTCCGTCGCGCGCCACCAGCGCCACGCCCAGCCATTCCTCCAGGGCCTTGATCTGGTGGCTCACTGCGCTTTGCGTGACGCTCAGCTCACGCGCAGCGTGGGTCACGCTCAGCAACCGCCCCGCCGCCTCAAAGGCACGCAGCATGTTCAGAGGCGGCAAACGGCGCGGGCCGCTGGCACAACTTGGACCGGACGCGACAACGCTGCTGCCACTTTTGGCATGAGTTGAATTCATGATTTAAGGAAATATTGTCGATAGTCAGCTGCTACTTTGCTTCGTACGATCTGCGGCATGCCTGGAAAAAAGCCAACCGACTGGATAGATTTACTCATTATGTGCCGGGTGTGCACCGCACCCCTGACCACACCAATGCACCCACCCCCACAGGCCCCGGCGCGCCAGCCGCGCACTCCGCTCAGGCGATGGGCAAGCACCCAAGCCGCGAGGATTTTGGGCTGGTGCAAAAGGCGGCCATGGAAGCCCCGCCACGGCAGCCCCGCATGACGGGCGCGCAGGGCACGCGGGCCCTCGGCGGCCACCGCTCCTATCGACCCCCATCGAGCCACGCCGCCGAAACCCCTGCGCCCTCCGCACTGCATGTGTGTGTGCGGCATGCACCCACCACGCTCTCCGTCTGCATCACCTACCCTTCAGGCACGCCACTGGCCAGCCCACCACCAGACACCGGTGGCCAATTCACTCTGATGCGCAACGCCGCCGAGCGCCTGCTACAGGAGGCCGGCGCTGGCCGAGAACACATCCTGTCGTGCGAAGTTTTTGCGCGCGGGCCCTTCACCAGCGCTGCGCTTGGGGCCCTGCTGCATCCATGGTCCGTGCGCCCCCGCATCACGCGGCAGCCTCCGCCCACGGCACCCCAGGCTGTGATGTACCTGGCGCTGGTGGCGACCCGGCCCGCTGCACTGTAAGAAACATTCATGGGCAACAAGCGCAGCCACGCCAGCGTGGTTTAACAGCAGAAAATTTGAATGAAAACCGCCCATAACGCTTAACTACATTCATTTGTTTGCTATCAATATTGAATTCACTCACTCTATCCAGTGCATGGGCAGCCCGCCCCACACCGCGACACCCCAGGGATTACGCGTGTGCCGGCCGGGCCCTGCGCGGTTAGCCTCGCGCCCACTCCAGCACCAAGAGTGCAGGCAGTGCGAAGGATGTTGTTGTCTTGAGACCAGCGATGGCGCCACCCGCGCCATCGCTGCTTTCCGTGCCTCCAGGGCATCCACGCATCCCAGGAACCTACCCGGTAGCCCCAAACCATGTCCGTCAGCGTTTTCGACCTCTTCAAGATCGGCATCGGCCCATCCAGCTCCCACACCGTGGGCCCCATGATTGCGGCGCGGCAATTTGCCTGCCATCTGCGCGACACCCTGGGCCTGGCCGCCGTGCACCATGTCACTGTCGAGCTGTTCGGCTCGCTGTCCGCCACCGGTGTGGGCCATGGCACCGACAAGGCCGTATTGCTGGGCCTGGCGGGGCATGAACCCGACCAGATGGACCCCGATCAGATCACCCCGGTCGTTACCGACATCCGCACCCGCCAAACGCTGGCCCTGCTGGGCGAACACCCGGTGCCGTTTGTCGACAAAGAGCACCTGCTGTTCCGCCGCAAAAGCCTGCCACTGCACCCCAACGGCATGGCGTTTCATGCGTTTGGCGCGCAAGGCACCGAGATAGCGGCATGCGAGTACTACTCGGTGGGCGGCGGCTTTGTGGTCGACGCGGCAGGCGAGCGGGTGCTCAATCTGGCCGCCACTCCTGCGACCGGCGCCGAAGGCCATGGCCGTGGCCTTCCCTACCCATTTCGCACGGGCGCCGAGCTGCTGGCCCAGTGCCAGGCCACCGGCCTCTCCCCGGCGCAACTCATGGCCGCCAACGAGGAGCATTGGCGCAGCGCCGCTGAGGTGCGGCGCCAGCTGCTGGCCATCTGGAGAACGATGGCGGGGGCCGTGCAACGCGGCTGCGCCAGCACCGGCACCCTGCCCGGCCCCATGCACGTGCGCCGCCGCGCGGCCGAGCTGCACAGAAGCCTCAGCACCCAGCCCGAAGCCGCGCTGCGCGACCCGCTCTCCATGCTCGACTGGGTGAACCTCTACGCCATGGCCGTCAACGAAGAAAACGCCGCTGGGGGCCGCGTGGTGACGGCGCCCACCAACGGCGCTGCCGGCGTGATACCGGCCGTGCTGCATTACTACGTCAACTTCCTGCAAGGCCCGATCCCTGCCAACGACGACGGGATCGCCACCTTTTTGCTGACCGCAGGCGCCATCGGCATCATCTACAAAGAAAACGCATCCCTTTCCGGCGCCGAGGTCGGCTGCCAGGGTGAGGTGGGCGTAGCCTGCTCCATGGCCGCCGGTGCGCTGGCTGCCGTGATGGGTGGCAGCCCAGAGCAGATCGAAAACGCCGCCGAGATCGGCATGGAGCACAACCTGGGCATGACCTGCGACCCGGTGGGCGGCCTGGTGCAGATCCCCTGCATCGAACGCAACGCCATGGGCGCCATCAAGGCCATCAACGCCGCCCGCATGGCCCTGCGCGGCGACGGCCAGCACGTGGTTTCGCTCGACAAGGTCATCAAGACCATGATGCAGACCGGTGCGGACATGAAGGTGAAGTACAAGGAGACTTCGCGTGGAGGCCTTGCGGTGAATGTTGTGGAATGCTGACGCACCAGTCACGAGCGTACACAACGCCCCCCGGCCCCTTCACAATCCGCGCTCTGCAACACCGCTTGACGTTTGACAGACGTCTTTGTGAGCGCCCCTGGCGCTTTTCTGACTCTTCCTCTCCATGAAAATCTCCATGACATTGCGCCCCTGGGCGCTGATGGCAGCACTTGTCCTCGCCCACATGCCCGCCTGGGCTGAAGACACCCTAGCCCGTATTGCCAGCGCAGGTGAACTGCGGCTGGGCCACCGCGAAAAATCCCTGCCGTTCTCCTATAAGGAGGCCACCACCGGCAAGGTCCAGGGCTACACGGTGGACATCTGCCTGCAGATCTACGAAGAAATCAAGAAGGAACTCAAGCGCCCCGACCTGCGCCTCAAATACCTGCTGGTGGACGGCAAGAACCGCATCACCGATGTGAAAGACAACGTGGTCGACCTGGAGTGCGGCGGTACAGCCAACACCGCGGCGCGCCAGAAAGAGATCGCCTTCAGCCACCACATCTTCGTGGCCTCTTCCGCATTCCTTGTGCGCAAGAATTCGGGCATCAAGACACTAGACGATCTGCAGGGCAAGAAGATCGCCGTACAGGCCAAGACCACCAACGAAAACCTGCTCAAGGCCAACGAACGCACTTTCGTGCGCAAGTTCAACTATGTTCCTGTGGACAGTACCCTGGACGCAGTGAACGCTCTCGCCAAGGGAGACGCAGACGCAGCATTCGCCGACGATGCAGGGATCTGGATTCCGCTGACACGCCTGGGCAAAGCCATGGACGAATATCAGTTTCTGGACAAGCGCCTGTCTGTCGAGCCCTACAGCATCGGTCTGCGCCGCGAAGACCCCAAGTTCAAGGAGCTGGTGGACCGCGTGACGCGTCGCATGATTCAGAGCGGCGAGATGACCACGCTCTACAAGAAGTGGTTCAGCTCTGATCAGGGCACGCTGCCCATGAGCGTGTTCATGAAGGAAGCCCTGCGCCGCCCTAGCGACATCGGCGTAGAACAGATTGCGTTTTGATGCTCGCTGAGGCGCTGCGCACCATCCCCTGAGGGGGACGCTCCCAGTGGACTGGCTTTGGCTGCGCGGGCTTCACCGGCAGCCGGCTGGCCCATGGGACAATCCCGCCCCATGACACCGCAGCAGTACGTACAGCAAAAAGCCGTGGCCTCGGGCAGCAGCTTCTATTACGCCTTTCTCTTTTTGCCCGCACCGCGCCGCGCGGCCATTACGGCGTTCTACGCGTTTTGCCGCGAAGTGGACGATGTGGTCGATGAAGTGACCGACCCCGGCGTGGCACGCACCAAGCTGGCATGGTGGCAGGCCGAGGTGGCCAAGGCCTATGCAGGCCAGCCCACCCACCCCGTGATGCTTGCGCTGATGCCCCACACCGCCGACTACGGGATTGAACAGCGCCACCTACAGGCCGTCATCGACGGCTGCCAGATGGACCTGGAGCAAACACGCTACCTCGACTTTGCAGGCCTCAAGGGCTACTGCCACCTCGTGGCCGGCATCGTGGGCGAAGTCACGGCGCGCATCTTCGGCCAGACCGACGAGCGCACCACCCACTACGCCCACACGCTGGGCCTGGCGTTCCAGCTCACCAACATCATCCGCGACGTGGGCGAAGACGCCATGCTGGGCCGCATCTATTTGCCGGTGAGCGAGCTGCAGCAGTTCGACGTGAAGGCGCATGAGATCCTCAAGCGCACCTACTCCGACCGCTTCACCGCGCTGATGCGTTTTCAGGCCGAGCGTGCGCACCGCCTGTACGACGAAGCCTTTGCCCTGCTGCCCGATGCCGACCGCCGGGCACAGAAACCCGGTCTCATGATGGCCAGCATCTACCGTACCTTGCTGCGCGAGATCGAGCACGAAAACTTCCAGGTGCTGCACCAGCGCATCAAACTCACGCCGCTGCGCAAGTTCTGGCTCGCGTGGAAGGTCCAGGCCCTCGGCCGGATGTAGTGGCAGTGCCGCAGCGCCTATGAAAGTCGCCATCGTCGGTGCCGGCTGGGCCGGCATGGCTGCGGCCATTGCACACGCACAGGCAGGCCGCCAGGTCACCGTGTTTGAAGCCGCACGCACCGTGGGCGGCCGCGCGCGCGCTGTGCCTGCCGTCCAGCCCGACGACACCCCCATTACGCTCGACAACGGCCAGCACATTCTCATCGGCGCCTACACCGAAAGCCTGCGGCTGATGCGGCTGGTGGGTGTGAACCCTGACACTGCGCTGCTGCGCCTGCCGCTCACGCTGCAGTTTCCCGATGGCCAGGGCCTGCAGTTGCCCGATCTGCCCCCGCCGCTGGATGCCCTGCTCGGCATCGTCCATGCAAAAGGCTGGAGCTGGCGCGACAAGCTGGCGCTGCTGCGCACCGCCACGGCGTGGCAGCTGCGCGGTTTTCGCTGCGAGCCCACCACCTCGGTGGCCGAGTTGTGCGCGCCGCTCACGCCGCGCCTGATGGCCGAGTTCATCGACCCGTTGTGCGTGTCGGCGCTGAACACCCCGGCCCGCGAAGCCAGCGGCCAGGTGTTTCTGCGGGTGCTGCAGGACAGCCTGTTCAGCGGGCGCGGTGGCTCCAACCTGCTGCTGCCCCGCGCGGACCTGGGTGCCCTGTTCCCCGAGCCCGCCGCACGTTGGCTGGGCCACCACGGCGGCACGATAGTCACCGGGCAACGGGTGCAGCGGCTGCAACCGCAGCCGGGCGGGCGCTGGCAAGTGGTGTGCGCGAGCAGCAATACCAGCGCCGCAAACAGTAGCCCCGACGTGTTCGACCACATCACCCTGGCCTGCCCTTCGTGGGAGGCGAGCCGGCTTGTGGCAGGCGTGGCCAGCATTGCAGGGCTGGCCAGTGCCAGCCCATGGAGTACCCAGGCCGGTGCCCTGCGCTTTGAAGCCATCACCACCGTCTACGCCCATGCCCCCGGCGTGCGCCTGCCATTGCCCATGCTGGCGCTGCGCAATACCGCCGAACACCCCGCGCAGTTCGTGTTCGACCGGGGCCAGCTGGATGGCACCCACGGCTTGCTGGCCTTTGTGGTCAGTGCCAGTGACGGAGACCGCTTGCTGATTGAACAACAGGTGCTGCAGCAGGCAGCCACCCAACTGGGCATATCGACCCTGCAGCCCCTGCAGACCGTGGTCGAAAAACGCGCCACCTTTGCCTGCACACCCGGCCTGCAGCGGCCCGGCATGCAGGTGCTGCCGGGGCTGACGGCCTGCGGCGACTACGTGGATGGCCCCTACCCCGCCACGCTGGAAGGTGCTGTGCTCAGCGGTACAGCGGTCGCAACACTGCCCTGACCGTCTGAGCCAAAGCCCCTTTGCCCCAAGGACATCGGGAAAACCCCAGGCCGACTGACAGCATTCCGAAAGCACGCAGCGCGCACCATGGCATCTGGTAACGCCTTGATGGCTTTCACGGAGACAACCATGCTGTTCGACAACCACCTTTCCCACACCCTCCACCCCACCCGCCGCCACCTGCTGGGCGCGGGCGGCGCACTGGCAATGGGCGGCCTCCTGCCCACGCTGGCATCGGCCCAGGCCGCCTGGCCTGCCAAATCGATCCGCTTCGTGGTGCCTTTTGCACCGGGCGGCAGCTCCGAGATCGTGGCGCGCTCCACGGCTGCCGAACTCAGCAAGACCCTGGGGCAAAGCGTGTACGTGGACAACAAGCCCGGCGCCGCTGGCAACATCGCCATGGGCGAAGTGGCCCGTGCGGAAGACCAGCACACGCTGATCCTGGGCCACATCGGCACGCTGGCCGTGAACCCTTTCATCTTCGACAAGCTGCCCTACGACGCCAACAAGGACTTCAAGCCCGTGAGCCTGCTGGCCAAGGTGCCCAGCCTGTACGTGGTGCACCCCGACGTACCCGCCAAGAATCTCAAGGAGTTCATCGCCTACGTGAAGAAGAACCCGGGCAAGTTCAGCTACGGCTCGGCCGGCAACGGCAGCGCGGGGCACCTGGCGTTTGAATACCTCAAGATGACCGCCGACATCTTCATGCTGCACGTGCCCTACCGGGGCACCGGCCCCATGATGACCGACCTGCTCTCGGGCCGCCTTGACGCCGCATCCGTGGGCGCTGCGGCCATGCTGCCGTTCATCAAATCGGGCAAGGTGCGCTGCATCGCCACGGGCTCGGCCAAGCGCCTGCCACAACTGCCCGACGTGGCGACCGTGGCCGAACAGGGCTTTCCAGGTTTTGAGATGACCCAGTGGTACGGCATGCTGGCCCCCGCCAACCTCGCGCCGGCACACCTTGACAAGCTGGCGGCCGAAACCGCCAAGGCCGTCAAGGCCCCCGCCTCGCTGGAGCGCCTGAACGGTGACGCCGCCGAAGCGATTGGCGGCACGCCAGCCCAGTTTGCACAGTTCATTGCGGCCGAGCAGGAGCGCTGGAAAAAGGTGCTGCTGCGGGCCAAGGTCAAACCCGACTAAGAGGCCAAGGGGAACGCCAGCCGTGGCCGTCGCCTTGGAGCCCGCCCATTTCAAAAGTCTCCGGTCCCACGCAGGCGCACCAAGCACACTCTAGCGGCATTAGCATCCCCCCATGCGCATCCTCCTGGCCGAAGACGAACACAGCCTGGGCACCTGGCTCAGCCGTGCACTGGAGCATGCGGGCATCCAGGTGGAATGGGTGAACGATGGGCGCCTGGCCGACCGGGCCCTGCAGCAGCACGACAACTACGACGCCCTGGTGCTCGACCTGGGCCTGCCCGGGCTGGACGGCCAGGCCGTGCTGCAGCGCCTGCGCGACCGCGACCAGCGCCTGCCCGCGCTGATCCTGACCGCACGCGACTCGCTGGACGAGCGCGTGCGCTCGCTCAACGCCGGAGCCGACGACTTTCTGGCCAAACCGTTTGAGCTGGCCGAGCTGGAAGCCCGCCTGCACGCCCTGGTGCGCCGCGCACGCGGCAACGAACACCCGCGCCTGGCCTGTGGCGCACTGGTGTACGACAACGCGCGCAAACAGTTCACGCTGCACGGCGAGCCGCTGGCCTTGTCGCCGCGCGAGCATGCGGTGCTGCGCGTGCTGGTGCAGCGCAGCGGCGAGCCGTTCTCCAAGCAGCAGATTCTGGACCGCGTGTTCTCCGACGACGAAGACGTGCACCCCGAGGCGGTGGAGGTGTTTGTGCACCGCCTACGCAAGCGGCTCGATGGCAGTGGTGTGCGCATCACCACCCTGCGCGGCCTAGGGTACGCGCTCGAATCCAGTGATGTGGCGCCCCCCTGAGACGCTGCGCGTCTTCCCCCCTCGGGGGGGACGCCGCCGGTGGGCTGGCAAAACCAGTTCCACGGTGGCATTGGCCTGGGCCGCGCCAGTGCGCACGATTGCGCCCATCTGCCGGAGACCGGCGTGAAGGGCATGCGTCTGTTTCAACGTCTGCGCCGGGCCAGCCTGTGGCGGCTTTTGGCTGTGCTGCTGCTGCCGCTGCTGGCCGTGGTCACGGGCGTGGAGCTGTGGATGACGCGGCACGATGCGCTGGAGGCGGCCAATGCGGCCTACGACCGCTCGCTGCTCGGGGCACTCAAATCCATCGACGCCAACATCTCCACGGCATCGGGCGGCCTGTCGGCCGAGCTGCCCTACACCATGCTCGAATTTTTTGAACTCACGGCCAGCGGGCCGGTGTACTTCCGGGTGGCCTCGTCCGATGGCCTGGTCGAGCTGGGCAATGCCGACCTCCCCCTGCCCCCCGGCCCGCTGGAACCCGGCGTGCCCCGCTTCTACGACGCCACCTACTTTGGCGAATCCGTGCGGCTGGCCGCCTATCGCCGCGCGGTAGAAGTCGCAGCCCCTGGACCCGATGCAGGCAGCGTGCTGGTGCAGGTGGCCGAAAGCACCCGCTCGCGGCAGGAGTTCACCCGCCGGTTTGTGCGCCGGGCTGCGCTGCGCGACGCTCTGGTGCTGGCGCTCATGGTGCTGGGTACCGCCGCCACACTGGCCGTGGCGCTGCGCCCCCTGGCGCGCCTGGCCCGCGAGGTACAGGCGCGCAACCCCGACGACATGACCCCCATGGCCGACACCGACCTGCCCGCCGACATCCGTCCCCTGGTGGCCGCTGCCAACCAACAGATGGCGCGCACGCAGGACCTGGTGGCGCAGCAGCGGCAGTTTCTGGACGACGCCTCGCACCAGCTGCGCACCCACCTCACCACCCTGCAGATGCAGATCGACTACGCCCGGCGCGAGGCCGATGCGACCCAGGTGCAACACACGCTGGATGCCATCGGTGGCGAGATCGCGCGCGCCACCCGCAGTACGCAGCAGCTGCTGGCCTTGGGCCGCAGCGACACGGCGGCGGTCGAACTGGCCCCTTTCGACCTCGCGGCCCTGCTGCGCACCGTGGCGCTGGAGCTATTGCCCCGTGCCCGCGCGCGGCAGATCGACTTTGGCATCCACACCCCCACGCCGGAGTTCATGGCGGTGGCCGACAGCGGCCTGCTGCGCGAGGCGTTGACCAACCTGGCAGCCAACGCGATTGCCTACACACCCGCGCACGGCACGGTCACCGTATCCGCTGCGGGCGACGGCCTGGGCTGGAGCGTCAGCGTGGAAGACAACGGCCCCGGCCTGCCCGCCAGCGAACGCAATGCGCTGGGCCAGCGCTACCGGCGCGGCTCGCAAGCGGCTGCGGGCGGGTCGGGCCTGGGCCTGGCGATTGCGCGGTCCATCGCCGAACGGCACCGGGGCACCCTGCGGCTGGAAGACCGCGCGGGCGGCCCCGGCCTGCTGGCCATCCTGTGGTGGCCACGTCCCTGATGTTCTGATCTCATACGGCACGTTGTTCGGCCCTCCCGACCCCGCACGCAGCACATCATGCGCAACCTTCCCATGCCCCTCCCCGGCCCAGACAGCAGCCCACGCCGGCAAGCCCTGCTGGCCCTGGCCGCAGCGTCGGCCTCGGCCTGGTGGCCCGCTGCATGGGCCGCCGATGCCTCCACCGAGGCGGCCGAATGTGTGGCCCCTTCGCGGCCCGGTGGTGGGTTCGACCTGACCTGCGGCCTGGCCACACAGGCCGTGCAGGCCGTGCGCCCCGCCCGGCCGCCGCTGCGCACGCGCTACCTTCCGGGCGGCATTGGTGCCGTGGCGTTTGACCAGGTAGCCACCGGGCGGCTGGGCGGGCCGGGCACCCTGGTGGCGTTCTCCAGCGGCTCGCTGCTGAACATCGCGCAGGGCCGCTTCGGCCCCCACCCGGTGAGCGCCGTGCGCTGGCTCGCCACCCTGGGCACCGACTACGGCGTGGTGGCCGTGCACCGCGACTCACCGCACCAGCACCTGCAGGATGTGGTGGCGGCGCTGCGCAAGGACTTGACCCGCGTCGTTTTCGGGGCGGGCGGCACGCTGGGCAGCCAGGACTGGATGAAGGCCGCGCTGCTGGCGCGCGCAGCAGGGCAAGACCCCAAACGCATGCGCTTTGTCTCGTTCGAAGGCGGCGGCGAGGCCCTGAAGGCGCTGCGCGGCGGCCACATCGGCATCTTCACCGGGGACGCGGCCGAGGCCCAGCAGGCCCTGGACAAGGGTGCCCCGCTGCGTTTTCTGGCAGTGCTGTCGCAGGCCCGCCTGCCAGGCGCCCTGGCTGGCCTGCCCACGGCGCGGGAGCAAGGCATCGACCTGGTCTGGCCCACGGTGCGCGGCCTGTATATGGCGGCCAGCGCCCCCGATGCGGCCGTGCGCGCCTGGGTGGCCGCTTTTGCCGAAGCGCTGGCCGCCCCTGGCTATGCCGCGCTGTGCAGCCAGCACGGCCTGTACCCGTTTGCACGCACCGGCGCGGCGCTGGAGGACTTTGTGCAACGCAGCCTGAGCGAGTACCGCCAGCTGGCGCAGGAGCTGGGCCTACGGTCCTGGCCGCGCTGAGGCGGTCACCGGCTCAGGGCACGAATCCGCCTCAAGCGGGGCGGATGGACAGCAGCGGCCAGCGCGCGGCAAATCGTTTGGAGGCCACACGCTCGCGGTAGGTTCGCGCATCGGCGCGCACCGGGTTGTGGCGAACGATCAAGTTGAACAAGTCGTCCAGACCGTGGGGTGCCACAACGCCGATGGAATCGTCCGCACGCAGGAAGACACCCACGCAAGTGGCAATCTCCGGCCAGGTGCCCACTCCGTCTTCCAGCGACTCCAATGGCGCCACTGGCTGCCCAAGGTGGCGGGCAAACCAGTGGTGCACGGTGGCCTGGTTGGTCACCTCCCACACCACGGACGGCATCTCCTGGCGCAGGCGGTGTTCCAGCGCCGCATCGTGTTCTGTGCCCTCCCGAGCGGGGTCGAAGTAGACAACATCCACATCGTCCAGCGGCGTGGGTTCTGCAAACCCATGCAAGTCGTCCCACACCAGAGACCGCACCGCACCGGCACCTATGCACCACGAGCCCAGCCCCAGCATCCGGACGGCACGCAGCGCCCCCATCAACGCAGGCGATGCACGCACCAGGGCGACAAGCCGGGTGTGGTGCTCGGTCCAGGAAGAGCTGTGGTGGGTCACAGGGCGGGCCCTGCGCAGTAGTGATCTGGGGCCAAAGAAAACATCGGGGCAACGCCGACCTCTACCCCGCCCGGCCACGGGCAGGCGATCTCACTTCTCCAGCCACCACTGGATCGCCACCTTGGCCAGAAACCCCAAAAACCCCACGCCCAGCCCCAGGAACAGCACAAAAGTGCCAAAGCGCCCGGCCTTGGACTCCCACGCCAGCTGCCCGATGATGAACAGCATGTACAGGATGAACGCGCCCACCCCGTAGGTGAGGAAGAAGCCCGAGATCTGCGCCTCGGTAAAACCAAAGATCACGGTGCCACCCCACTTGTCTGCGCGGGTTTGGTGGCATCGCGTTCAGGCAGGCTGGAGGCGTCGACCAGGTCGCGGTAGGCATGCCAGCTGGCATGGCCCAGCATGGGCATGACGGCGATCAGCCCCAGCAGCAGCGAGCCCAGCCCCAGCAGCGTGAACCCCAGGATCAGTGCCGCCCAGAACGCCATGGGCAGCGGGTTGCCGATCACGGCCTGCCAGCTGGTCAGCACGGCCTGCAGCAGCGTGGCGCGGCGGTCCAGCAGCAGGGGCATGGCCACCACGCTGGACGCAAAGATCGGCGCCGCCATCAGGCTGCCCAGGGCCAGCCAGATCTCGAACAGCCAGCCATCCCGTGCCAGCACCACATGGCGCAGAAAATCGAGTGGCGTGTGGATGGGCACCGGCGCCAGCAGCGTGATGAGCGCCGCCGACGTCATCACCCACCCCGTGGCCGCCAGCGCCAGCAAGGCGCCGAACTGCACCATGCACCAGTAGTCGTTGCCCCATTTGTTGACGTGGCTGCCCTGCCAGTTGAGCCAGGTCTTGAGCACCACACCCAGGTTCGCGGGCTCGCCGCGCTCCAGCGCTCGGCTCAGCGCATAGAGACTGGTGGCCAGCACCGGCGCCACCACCAGAAAACCCGACAGCGCCCCGGCCAGCAGCCAGAAGCGGTTGTGCGCCACCGCAAAAATGGCCGCCCCCAGCAGCGTGAGCGCCAGGCCATGGGCAAAGCTGATCCAGCCCGCACGCGCCATGTCGCGCCAGGCCAGAACGAGCCAGGTCATGGGCTGCATGAGGCCGATGGTGCGAACACGGGGCAAGGCGGGGGGATTGCGGGGCATGGTGGAATGGTCGGCAAGGCGACGGGTGAGTGTGGCGTCAACCGCCGGTGGGATCAAGCGCTCCGGCCGCGATGGCGCGCCCAAGCCTTGACCTGCGACAAGAAACAAGGCGGGAGCCCGCCATGGCCCAACTCAATGGTTGGCCGCTGCACGCGCCCGCGAAACGGGCGCGGCCCCGGCTAAAAACGCCGGACAAAGGCCACCCCGCAGCATGCGCATCGCCATCTCCAGGGGAAGGCGGCGAACGCGGCACAGGGGAGCTTCCAAATCAATCCAGCAATTCGCGCAGCGCTGTCAGGCTGCCCACCGTGGCGTGGGGCGGCGTGTCATACGGCCACGCATGCTCGGCGGGGTTGAACCACACGGCCTGCATGCCCGCATCCATCGCGCCCCGGGCGTCCAGGGCAGCGTCGTCGCCCACGTGCAGGACCTCGTGCGGCGGCACCTGCAGCATGCCTGCGGCGGCGTGGAAGATGCGCGCATCGGGCTTGGCCACGCCCAGCACTGCAGCGCTCAGGCTGTGCTGGAAATAATGGCCAATGCCCACCTTGTGAACGTCCGCATTGCCGTTGGACACCGCCACCACCGGGTAGCGCGACGCGAGGAAAGCCAGCGTATCGTGGGCATCGTCGAACAACTGCACACGCTGGCGCTCGGCAAAGAACAGCTCAAACGCGGGTTCGGCCAGCGCGGGCTCGTCACCCGCCTGGGTCAGCGCCAGGCGAATGGACTCCCGGCGCAGCGCGCTCAGGTCGTGGTTCAAGTCGGGCCGCAGGGTCACCATCTGGTTGCGGATGGCGCGCAGCGCCTCGGTGCTCTGGAACAGGGCGGCCGTGGCGGGCGCGTGTTCTGTGAGCCACTGGAGCAGCAGTGCCTCTGCACGTTCAATGGTGGGCCAGATGGGCCAGAGCGTGTCGTCCAGGTCAATGGTGATGGCGCGGATGCGGCCCTTGTCCAGCGATTGCGCCGGGGGCAGGTCAGGGATGGGTGCAGGCATGGTCTGGCGAGAATACCCGACACGCCCCACCCATTCACCCCGCAGGTCCATGCGTGGGCCATGCACCCGTCGGCGCAAAGGGCCAGGGCCATTTGCCACAATGGGGCCATGCGCTCACCCTTTGCCCCCGACCCCCCCTACACCCACGGCCAGGCCGACCGCACCGCCGTGCTGCTGTGCAACCTGGGCACGCCCGACGCCGCCACGGCCCCGGCCGTGCGCCGCTATCTGGCGCAGTTCCTGGGCGACCACCGCGTGGTGGAGATTCCCAAGCTGGTGTGGTGGCCCATCCTGCACGGCATCATCCTGCGCACCCGCCCCGCCAAATCCGCCGCCAAATACGCCAGCGTGTGGACCCCCGAGGGCTCGCCCCTGGCGGTGTGGACGGCCAAACAGGCCACGCTGCTGCGCGGTTGGCTGGGCGAGGCCGGGCACGCCGTGCTGGTGCGCCATGCCATGCGCTACGGCAACCCCTCCATCGCCAGCCAGCTCGATGCGCTCAAAGCCGAGGGCGCCACGCGCATCCTGATCCTGCCGCTGTACCCGCAGTATTCAGCCACCACCACGGCCAGCCTGTTCGATGCGGTGTATGCCTGGGCCGCACGCACGCGCAACGTGCCCGAACTGCGGTTTGTGAACCGTTATCACGATACCCCCGGCTACATCGACGCATTGGCCCGCACCATCGAAACCCACTGGAAACACCACGGCCAGCCCGACCAGCTGGTGATGAGCTTCCACGGCGTGCCCGAGCGCACGTTGCACCTGGGCGACCCCTACCACTGCGAGGCGCGCAAGACGGGCCGCCTGCTGGCCGAGCGCCTGGGCCTGCGCGCGGAGCGCTACCGCATCACCTTCCAGTCGCGCTTTGGTAAGGCCAAGTGGCTGGAGCCCTACACCCAGCCCACCATCGAGGCACTGGGCAAGGCCGGCACGCGGCGGGTGGACGTGGTGTGCCCCGGCTTCACCAGCGACTGCCTGGAGACGCTGGAAGAAATCAACATGGAAGTGCGCGAGGCCTTCCTGCACGCGGGCGGCAAGGAGTTTCACTACATCCCCTGCCTGAACGACAACAACCACTGGATCACCGCGCTCAGCCGCGTGGCGCAGCAGCACTTGGCGGGCTGGCCCACCGAGGCGCCCACCGCTGCGGCGCTGGCCGATGCGCGCAGCCATGCGCAGGCGGGTGGCGCACCCAAGGGTGCATGCCCGGTAGCTCACTGACTGCCCGTTACTACCATTTTTATAGCTACTAGCGCTTATATACAAAGCGCTAGCAGCCAATTTGACTCATATTTTGGATGGCAGACACACTGTGGTGACCCTGCCCCTCCCCCAACACCTGTACTGATGCCCGCTTCCGCCCTCGCCCCCCACCAGTTGCGCCTGACGATTGACCCCGCCACGCTGGGCTTTGCCAGCACGGCCGAGCTGCAAGACCTGCCCCTGCCCTGGATCGGCCAGGAGCGCGCGCAGGCCGCCGCGCAGTTTGGCCTGGGGCTGCACCAGCCCGACTACCACCTCTTCGTGCTGGGCGAAGTGGGCAGTGGGCGCGCATCGCTGCTGCGCCAGGCCATGCAGACTGCTGCGGCAGAACGCGCCGTGCCGCCCGACCTGTGCTACCTGCACAACTTCGACAAGCCCGACCACCCCCTCGCCCTGCGCCTGCCGGCGGGCCAGGGCCGGCAGTTGCGCCAAGGCATGGCCGACATGGCCAAGAACCTGCAGGCCGATATCCCCAAACACCTCGCAGCCGCCGCCTTCAAGGCCGACGCCGAACGCATCGAGAAAACCTGGCAAGCGCAAGAGAGCGAGGCCTTTGCCGTGCTGGACGCGTTTGCCGAGGCGCGCCAGTTCCGCATTTCGCGCGAGGGCGGGCAGATGGTGTTCACCCTCACCGGCCCCAAAGGCCAGCCGCTGACAGAAGCCGAAGCCCGCGCCCTGCCCCGCGAGCGCCGCGCAGAGATTGACGCCGCCGAGCACGCCTTGCGCACCGAGATCGCCCGCTTTCTCGAAGCCACCCGCCCGCTGGAGCGCGCCCGCGACGACGCTCTGATTGCCCTGCGCCGCCACTCCATCAAGCCCCTGGTGGAACACGCGCTGCACGACATCCGCCAGGGCCTGCGCAAGCAGATCAAGGACACCGTCAAGCTCACGCACTGGCTCGACCAGGTAGAGCATGCGGTGCTGGGCGACATCGACCTGTTCGAGCCCCTCGATGCCGAACGAGGTGGCGACCAGGGCACCGACGCCGAAGACGACCGCAAGGACGCACTCGACGACCTGCTGGCGCGCTGCCAGGTGAACCTGGTGGTAGACAACCACGGCCGTACCGCCGCCCCTGTGGTGGTGGAAGACAACCCCACCCAGCGCACGCTGTTTGGCAGCATCGAGCACGGCTCGGACGCCGACACCGTGCAGGCCGACCACACCAGCATCCACGCGGGCAGCCTGCTCAAGGCGCACGGCGGCTTCATCCTGCTGCACCTGCACGACCTGGCCGCCGAAGAAGGCCTGTGGCAACGCCTGCGCCGCTTTTTGCGCTGCGGGCGCCTGCAGATCGAGGAAGGCGGCGGCCCAGGCCATGGCCCCGGCGGCGCCGTGGCGCTGCAGCCCGAGCCGGTGGATGTGGACGTAAAGATCGTGCTGATCGGATCGGTGGACGAGTACTACGCGCTGCAAGACGCCGACCCCGACGCCGCACGCCGCTTTCGCGTGAAGGTGGATTTTTCAGACCACTTTGCCGCCACCCCCGCCACCCACCACGCCACCGCCATCCTGGTGGCCCAAGTCTGCAAAAAGCGCGGCCTGCCCCACTTCGGCCCCGACGCCGTGGCCCTGGTGCTGGAGCAGACCCACCGCGAGGCCGACGACCAGCGCCGCCAGAGCGGACGCTTTGCGCACACCGAAGCGCTGGCCATCGAAAGCGCCGCCCTGTGCAAGGCACGCGGCGGCACCCTGGTGCAAGCCGCCGACGTGTTGGCCGCCCTGGCCGCCCGCACCCAGCGCCACAACCAGCCCGAAGAAGAGCTGCACGACTCCATCACCGAAGGCGAGCGCCTGATCACCCTGCAGGGCTCCATCACCGGCCAGATCAACGCCATGACGCAGATCGACCTGGGCGACTACCGCTTCGGCTTCCCCGTGCGCATCACCGCGCGCACCTTTGCCGGGCAAGAGGGCCTGCTCAACATCGAGCGCGAGGTGGACATGTCCGGCCCCATCCACGACAAGGGCGTGCTCATCCTGCACAGCTACCTCACCGCCCTGTTCAGCCATGTAGCGCCGCTGGCGCTGAATGCGTCCATCGTGTTCGAGCAGGAATACAGCGGCGTGGAAGGCGACTCGGCCTCGTGCGCCGAGCTGTACGCGCTGCTGTCCAGCCTGTCAGGCCTGCCCCTGCGCCAAGGCATTGCCGTGACCGGCGCGCTCAACCAGCACGGCGAGGTGCTGCCCGTGGGCGGCATCAACGAAAAGATCGAAGGCTGGTTCCGCGCCTGCAGCACCGCAGGGCTGGACGGCACGCAGGGCGTGCTGATCCCCGCCCGCAACCAGCGCCACCTGATGCTGGACCGCAGCGTGCTGGACGCGGTGGAACGCGGGCTGTTTCATGTCTACACCATGGGGCATGTGAGCGAGGGGATTGCGCTGCTGACGGGAGAGGCGTCGGGGATGAGCCCGGCGGAGTTGTTGCAGGCGCAGGCCGACGAACTGGCCGACCGTGCTACCGCTGTGGAAGATACGGTGATGCAGCGGGCGGAATTGACGCTGCGTGCTTATCGGAGGGCTTGCCAGGTGGCGGGGGGTGCGCGGAGGGGGCGAGGCGCGCGCGGGCGGTAGTCGGACCAGTGGCCGAAGAATTTGAATGCGCGAGGCTCTGGCAGCATAGCTGCGAGAGCTGTCGTTCGGCCATTACATCGAACGCATACTATCGGCCACGAGAAGCAGTGCGAACCGAACGGGTAGCTTGCGGCTTCGCATCACGTTCAATGGCCTAGTCCTGACCTACTGGACGACATACAGCGCACGCAGGAGTTGAATCGAATGAGTCAGGAAAGCATTGACGTAGTGCCTCCTCTCTACGTGGCTCTCACTGAGTTGCCACTTAGTGAACGGTGCATAGACCTCGGGGAGGGCATATTCCTTCGTGGCGCAGATGCAACTTTCATCTCGTCACTTCTGCTGGTCAACACAGAAGAGGACTCTAAACAGGCGAACGGGCGCACGCTGGGTGCAGACGGCTTTCCACCCTTGCCTCGACCAGCCTTCTGGCAACTAGGCGGCAAGAAAACCCGCATTTCCGCAGAGCTTGTAGTCCCAAGCACAGACTTTCAGTCGCGCTCCCAGCAGTACGAAATCGCCCGTTTTTTGGGAGCGCTACTTCGGCTGTGGACCAATCCGGCTATCCGCCTGCATGCAATGTCAGAGCACCCGTTCACGGACCTAATACACATGGACGGTGACGGCCCACGCGTCATTCCGTTAGAGTCATTCAAGCAGCGCACACGGCTTGGTCTCATCGAGACATCGTCGCTGCTTGACAGCGTTGTTTGGGTTCAGACGAACTGGCGATCCGCGCACAAGCTCTACTCTTCCAGTACCGAGTTTCGACTTGCACTCGATGCGCTGGACGCCGCCCAGTTCATCGAGAACGAGGCCCTTGCATTGGTATCGCTATGGGCGGCGATGGAGGCACTCTTCTCGCCCTCGACGGCTGAGCTGAAGTTCCGCGTTTCGGCACTCATCGCCAGCTTTTTGGAAGAGCCGGGGGAAACGCGCCGCTCTAGGCAAAAGGCAATCGCACACTTGTACGATAAGCGGTCGGCAGCAGCTCACGGTAAGCCCAAGCACCAAAGCGAAGATCTCCTAGCGACCTTCGAGCTACTCCGGCGCATCTTGATCAGGATGATTTACTTGCGTGCTGTTCCATCAAAAGATGAACTAGATGCGCGTTTGTTCGGTTGCTAGGCGTTAGTTCAGTTGACGTCTCGACGCCACGTCAAGGGCAAACTCGCCGTCCTGGCATGCAGGGCAACCGATAGCATTGAGCTCTTAACCGAAATTGCGCAATACGACAACAAGGTGGTCGTTCACCCACAACCGCCTGCCTGACCAGTCCAAATGTGCAGCCTAAGTGCGCGGTCCTTGCTTTGTAGCGGGCTATAGTTTCGCCTCGTTGACGTCTGCCGGATTTCTTGAAATTTTCATATCTGGATGTCTGGTTAAGCAGTCGCCAGCAAACCTGTGCTGCAAGCCAGGTTTGAGAGAAGCTTGTGTCCTGAATATCCCGAAGGTCCCAGCTTGTCTACCAGGTTTTGCGAGACACATTACGTTAGCCTTCACGCCATATGAACCAAATCCGCATCTCGCTAGTGACGCTCGGTAGCCTCAAGCAGCCTGTAGATGTGCCCTACTTGGAGAAGTGGAGCAGCGTCGTCATGCGAATAGAGCACCGTGCCTCAGTAGGACAACTCCCAGATGCAGAAGGTGACGACTGGCAATACACGGACGAGCAACTTGCCAAGGTGTTAGCCCCTTCGCATGGCGCGGATCTAACCCTAGGTCTAATCAACGCTCCACTTGAGGACAACTACTTCTTACGCCGGCTGCCCCAAAACGTCGCGATCCTCTCTCTCCACGAGATGGCCGAGATCGTGCAGTACGAGAACTTCACTGTAGAGACGTTCATCCTGCGCGTGGCGTACGAACTGACCTGTTTGTACAAGGCGGAGGGGCGGATTCCACCGACCGGTGAACTGAGCTGGAAGCATGATGACATCCGGGGCTGCCTTTTTGACATGTGCTCCAGCAAAGGAGATATCGTCTTCTCCCTTCAACGGCCTTGCCTTTGCGACGCCTGCCGAAATCGTTTACATCAGCGGCAGGTAGACGCCAAATTCCTTCCCGCACTGAAAAAAGAGCTGACAGGTCTCAAAAAGACGCTTTACTTTCGACTTTCTGATTGGGTGAGGGCTCATCCGATTCTTGCGCTAGCGCTCACCAGCTTATTCGCGATCGCGCTGAACTTGGTTTCAAGTGCGGTCTTCGAGAAGGCAAAGCGTTGTTGGCCATGGATTGCTTAACACGGACAACAGCAAGCTCCCTTGGCGTCGTTGTCCCGCCTTGTCGTACTCCTTGTATTGCCTGCGGCGGAACGCCGAGCCAGGCCCGCTCCGCTGCGTTTGGTTAGCCGCTCTTATGGAGGGTGACGGCCCGATTGACTCGGGCATATTGCGGCAAAGGATCACTTACCTCTGCGTTAAGCGACTACTTTTCCTGCGCGCCACCGGCTGCTCCTAACCTATGGCCTCCGCTCGCTAACAGTCATCGAAAACCGACTACCCCTCTCAAACCCGCGCCCGCAGCCACGCCACGATATCCCCAGTCACCTCATCCCGATTCGTCTCATTCAAGATCTCATGCCGCGCCGCCGGGTACAGCTTGACCGTCACATCGGCTACTCCCGCATCCCGATACCGCTCAACACCCCGTCTGCGGCCAGCGGGTCCGCATCGCCTGACGCGATCAGGATGGGCAAGTCACTGTGGATGCGCGCGAGCAGCGCGAGGTCAGCCAGCCGGGGCGCAGGCGCGAAAAGCGAGGGGATCACGTCATCCGGAACGTCCCAGCCGCACCACGGGTCTGCCACGTAGGCGTCCACCTCTGCGGCGTCGCGCGACAGCCATTCGTAGCCGGTGCGGTGCTCGAAGCCTGCGTTGAATGCAGCGAGCCCGGCGGGCGCGTCGGCGGGGGCGTTGGCCATGCCGGCGGCGAACAGGTCGAGAGCGGTGGAGCCTGACATCACGGTGCCGGACCAGGAGAATGCTTGGTCCAAAATCGCCGCCTGCGCTGCGAACTAGCCCATGGAGTGCCCGAACAGGAAAAGCGGGAGGCCGGCATGCTGCTACGCGACGCGAGCGTGAAGTCCCTCTCGTGCGGTGAAGCTGCCCGGCCCTGATCCCGGCTAAGCTCCGCGAGCCAACCCTTTGCATCCGCTCAGCCATGCCCTCTAGCCTTCACCTCTTCGACCCCGATCGCCATGCCCTGCCGCTGCCTGAGAGCTTTGCGGCGCTGGAAGCCATGCGCGAGTTACTGCACGCACGCGCGGACGGCAAGAACCTGCGCTTTGTCGAGTTCGCGCTGCGGTTCGAGGATCGCTTCAAGGACACGGGCCGCACCACGCCCTTGCAGCAGGCCAACGCCTGCCGTCGCGCGGCATGGCAGTTTGACCTCCCGAACGTGGATGAGATGCCTGCATACCGGACGGCTGTGGAGATTGCCGGTGCACTGGGATTGGTGGCGTATGACGCGACGCTGGGCGTAGGTTTTCTGCCCGACGGCCGGGTAGTGCCGACCGAGTTCGCGCAAGCTGCCACGCCTGTGGCGCCCGCCGAAAAGCGGCCCTGGGGGGCGCTCCCGCCAGACGCGCTGCGCGGCGAGAGCGAGGTGCGAGAAGTTTTGGCCCCTGCCCTGGCGCGCGCCATGGCTGGCAGCGGTTTTGCGCTGGAAGCTGCACCACCCGACAAGCCCGACGCGCCCATCGTCCTCGCCCGAGGGCTCGGTGCTGTGCGCCAGGTGCTGATCGTCAATCTGATGCGCTATGAAGTGCTGAACCTGACCCTGCGTGTGTGGCATGACGCTTGTACCGCTGTGCTGGCACAAGCCCTGGGCCCCGAGCCTCACCAGGACACGGCCTTCGAGCTGGGCATGGCGTTCTTCGAGCCCGGGCCGGGCTCCCTGCACCGGTGGACACTCGAACGTCTGTCGCAATTGCCTGCGGTCCTTGCGCTGGTATGTGGTCGCGTGCTGCCCCTGGCGGGTCTGTGCACTGACCTGCATGGGCTGGACCAACTGCTCAACGACGCCAGTGCCGACACGGTGCGTACTCCCTACCGCAACGCGTACACCTGGTCGGGCCGCCCCGACGGCTCCGACGGCTCGCGCAGCCTGCGTGACGAGGCCTTCCCGCTTGCGCAGCGCCTCGTCATCGCCCACCTCAATGGCAACCCACAGGCAGCCAACATCGCCCGCGAGCTGGAGGACCACTGGCAGCACAGCAACCATTGGCGCGCGCCTCAGGAACGCGAGGCCCTGGCGGCCGTGCGCGCCGCGCTGGCCCACACGCCGCCCCTGGCCCGCTGGCACGACGTAGCTGCCTGGCGGGCCGCACTGCGCCCTATTCCGGCATCGCTGCTGATCCACACCGCCGACCCGCGCGGGCGGCGCTGTCACCACTATGAAGTGGCCGAAGCTTTGCACCAGGACCTGCGCAAAGACCCAGGTGGCTTTTGGGCCAGGTTCGGAGGTCCGGATGGTGCATCCGAGCTCACGCGCGTGTGGCAAGACAAGGCCGCCACCTTGCCTGGCTCCGCGCGCATCCCCCCGGACGACCTCAGGTGCCATGTGGTCACTCTGCCCGGCAGGGCTGGTGAGGGCGCGATCAAAGTGGTGTGCCTTTGCTTTCCACCCATCACGGGCCTCGACGAGCATCGCTTTTTGGCACTGGCTCACCGCGGTGACATCTGGCGTATGTACCGGATGGGCTACGACAACGCACTGGACGACGACGGCCAAATGCAGCTGCGCATCGAGTACGGGGCGCGCCACGGGAACGCCGACGTTATCACCCGTGAAACACTGGACGCCGAGCTGAACATGCAGGCATTCCTGGAGAGGGTGGCAGAGCTGTTCGCATGAACTGCCGTGGGAGCCGTTTCAACAGACTGCTGCTACGGGAGCCGTGACTACGCAATGCGGGAACGCGCCCGCAGCCACGCCACGATATCCCCCGTCACCTCATCCCGATTGGTCTCATTCAAGATTTCATGCCGCGCCGCCGGGTACAGCTTGACCGTCACATCGGCCACACCGGCATCTCGGTACCGCTGCCCCAGTTGCTCCAATAAGACCCAGCCTGCAGCCAGCGGGTCTGCGTCGCCGGATGCGATGAGGATGGGCAAGTCGCTGCGGATGCGCGCGAGCAGCGCGGTGTCGGCCAGCCGGGGCGCGGGGGCGAAGAGTGAGGGGATCACATCGGGCGGCATGTCCCAGCCGCACCAGGGGTCTGCCACGTAGGCATCGACCTCTGCGGCGTCGCGCGACAGCCATTCGTAGCCGGTGCGGTGCTCAAACCCCGCGTTGAATGCCGCGAGCCCGGCGGGCGCATCAGCGGGGGCGTTGGCCATGGCGGCAGCGAGCAGGTCGAGGGCGGTGGAGCCTGACAGGATGACGCCGGACCAGGTGGATGAGTGGTCCAGGATGGCCGCCTGCGCTGCGAAGGAGCCCATGGAGTGACCAAACAAAAAGAGCGGGAGCTGCTGCGGCCCATGCTGCGCGCGCAGCAGTGCGCCGAACTGGGCCACGTCGGCAATGAGGCCGCTGAAGCCAGCGCTGCCAAAGTCTCCCAGCTTGCCACCTGCCGTGCGCCCGTGGCCGCGATGGTCCACGGCGTGGACGATGAAGCCTGCGGCGTTCAGCGCCCGCGCAAAGCGGTCGTAGCGCTCGCCGTGCTCGGCAAGGCCGTGGGAGATTTGCACGACGCCCACAGGTTGGCCCGGGGTCTCGGCCCAGGTGTAGGTGGTGACCTGGGTGCCGTCTGCGTTGGACTGGAAGGAGGAGGTGGAGGTAGTGCTCATCGGTTCATTCTGCACGGGGCGTAGCGGTGTGTCACGGGCACGCCACCCCCTTCTCTCTCCTGCACTGCTATCACCACTCCATTCTTGCCCGGCCAAGGATTCGCAGTCACCATCCACTAAGAGCGGCTTACAAAACTCACCTCCACCCATTTGTCTCAACCCCTCTGCGGCACAATTTCGTTGCCGCCAGCGGGGCCAAAGCCGTACCCGCCGGTGAATTCAAACTTCAGGCCACCCCTATGACTTCCAGGAAGGACAAACAGCTGATGGGCACTGACCCCTTGGGTGTGGTCCAAGCAGCGCATGCTTGTGCTGATTCTCGATCTGCAATCAAGACCTTTTGGCACGCAAATCTAGGCGACCAAACGGCCCTAAGCCTCGCATTGGACGATTGCCTGGACGTCGATTCGAGCCTGTTTGCGGACACGAAGCTGAATGCAGCCATTGAGCACGTGTCGCAATGCAGTGCCTGCCTTGAGTGGAGAAAGTCGGAGCTGGAGCCAGAACGGTACGAATGGATAAGGATGTCTCAAGCGTACTGTTGCACTGAGATGTTTCACGCCGTTGATGGTTCCGACGCAGGCCTTCCAATCCGTTATGGCTTGGCCGGCCCAGAGAGCCTGCCGTGTTGGTGGGTCGAGCCGAGCAAGACTGTCATTCGACATTGCCCGTGGTGCGGTGCATCGTTGGCTCAAACGCAGCCAGATATGCCAGCTGCCACGCGCTCGGCCTGACACTGCTCTGGACATCATCAGCCAGCCCATCACCAAGCCCCGCCATGCCCCTCGTCCTTGACCTCGACCGTTTCCTGCAAGCCCAGGAGTCTGTTTGGCCCCGCGTGATTGGCGAACTGCAGGCGGGCAAAAAGCGCACGCACTGGATGTGGTTTGTGTTTCCGCAGATCAAGGGGCTGGGGCACAGCGCCATGGCGCAGCGCTATGCCACTCAATCGCTGGCCGAGGCGCGGGCGTACTTGGCGCACCCGGTGCTGGCGGGCCGCCTGCGCGAGTGCTGTCAGATCCTGCTGGGGTTGGAGACGTCTTCTGCGCTGGATGTGTTGGGCACGCCAGACGACCTCAAGCTGCGCTCCAGCATGACGCTGTTTGCGGAAGCGTCTGCGCCGGGCAGCGTTTTCGACGCGGTGCTGCAAAAGTATTTCGCCGGGGAAAAAGACCCGCGCACGGTCCAACTGCTTGGGTAGCTTGCTGGCTGCGCAGCTGCGGGCGCCGTGTGTCTCGGGCAGGGCATGCCCCGGCGCGGCGGCCGGGCCGTTCAGGCTGTGGGCCGTGGGGGAATCGGAAGCGTAGCCGTTGCCTGCATGCGCCCCGCCATCCCCTGCTGATGGGCCGTCTGCCTGCTGCGAAATTCGGTCGGCGTGCACCCCGCCTCCCGCTTGAAGAACTTGGCGAAGTTCGCCAGATCGCTATAGCCCAGCCCCTCGGCTACGCGCGCCACCGGCCAGGTGGTGTGGGCCAGCAGGCGCTTGGCCTCCAGAACGATGCGGGCGGAGATGAAGGCCTTGGGCGTGACCCCGGCTGCTTCCAGCGATGCGCGCACCAGGCTTTTCTCGGAGCAGCCCAGCTGCTGCGCATACCGGGGCAGCTGGTGCCAGGCGGCAAAGTACTTCTCCACCAGCAATTCAAACGCCTTGAATCTCTGCAGCGCGCGCCCCTGCGGTACGCGCTGCGCTGACTGCTGCTCGTGCGCCATGCGCAGCCGCGTCAGCAAGGCATAGAGCTGATAGCGCAACAGGGCATGGGCATGCAGCGATGCGGCGTGGGTCTGCGTGTCCTGGTGCATCTGCGCAATGGCGTGGGCGATCACCGGCGCGCTCCCGCTGCCCAGCGCCCACGCGGTGGGCAGGCCGTCCAGCCCGTCGACCGGGGCCTGCGCCTGCGCGGCGGGGGCCGCTGCCCACAGAAATTCGGGGCGGAACAGCACCATCCACCCGTCCCAGTCCTGGGTGTCTCCAAAGCTGTGGGCTTTGCCGGGCCGCAGGACCAGCACCGACCCCGGGCCGCAGCGCACGTGCTCGAAGTCCACCAGGTGGAGGCAGGTTCCCTGCGTCACAAAGATCAGGGTCGGAAAGGCGTAGCGGTAGGTGGACGCCAGCGCCTCGCCGCCCACCCGTTGCCGCAGGTCCGATACCCGGAATATCTCCAGGTCGAGCGGGTACAGCCCCTCGGGCTGGTAGCTCAGGTGCTGGATGTCGGGGTGGCGGGCTGCGGCGGGTTTGTGGTGGCGTGGGGTCATGGGTCAGCAACGGCGGGTGCAGAGGTTTGTCCTGAAGTGACAGTAAATCGCCCAGTTTTCACCGCCCGCAGGGGCTCTTATTGTCCAACAATGACCTTACAGCGCCCACTGGGCGTTGCCCTAAATTCACCAAGGAATCCACATGCACGCCATTGAAATCGCCAAGACCTACATCCAAGCCGCACAAACCGGCGACCAGGCCACCCTCGGCCGCGTTGTCTCACCCGACGTGGTCTGGCACCAGCCGGGCCACCACCAGTTCTCGGGCACGCACCGTGGCATGGCCGCCGTGGGCCAGATGCTGGGCCGGATGATGGCCGTGTCGAAAGGAACGTTTGCGATCACCCGGGCCGACCACTACATGGCCAACGGAGACTGGGTGGCCGTGAGCATCGAGTTTGCGGGCGAGCGCGACGGCCTCACGCTCCAGCAGGCGGGGATGGATCTGCTGCACATCGTGGATGGAAAGATTGTGGAAGTCCGCCTGTTCTCCAGCGATCCGGCGCAGGAAGATGCGTTCTGGGGCCAGTGATTCCCCACCCTGCCCGCGCACGCTGCCCCCACCAGGTTGGGCGGCGCACGCGGGCATTTTTCTGAATCAAATTGGCACTCAGCGCTTATCTGCATTCATTGGATGCTATTCAATTTATAGCAAATTGGTTTCTCCCTCAGGGTTGCGCGGCTTGTGTGCCCGTACCCGGTAGCCCGCCGACAGCAGGTGCACGTCCCACCGCTGCTGCACCGCGCCCCAGATGCCCTTGGGCAGGAAGAGCGCGAACAGCATGGCAATGGCGCCCAGGCCGATGAGATACAGCACGCCCTGCCCGCCCCACAGGGTTTCGACTGCAAAGAAAAGCAGCGCGCCGAGGATGGGGCCTTCCATGGTGCCGATGCCACCCACCAGCACCATGAAGATCATGTAGGCCGTCCACTGCACGCTGAAATAGGTCTTGGGCTGAAAGCTGATCGACGTGGCCAGCCACAGCCCGCCTGCGAGGGCGCAGCCAAACGCCGACAGCACGAACACCAACCGCTTGATGGCGACCACGCGCACGCCGAGGGAGATGGCTGCCGTCTCGTTGTCGCGAATCGCCTTCGCGGCCGTGCCCACCTTGCTGCGCAACAGCAGGAAGACCACCCAGCACAGCCCGGCCATGGCTGCCAACGCGGCCCAATAGGTGTATGCACGCCGGTCGTCGGCGGCGTACTGCTGCAGCGCAATCATCGAGGTGCCCGTCTCGCCCTGCACCAGGCTGTCCAGGTTCACGCACAGATGCGCCAGCGCGGCCACCACCCACATGCCAATGGCGAATTCGCCGCCCTGAAGTCGCAGCATGAAGGCCGCCAGCGGCACCGCCACCAGGGCCACCAGCACAGCGCCCACCAGCAGTGCCGGGTACGGGCCCAGGCCCACATCGACCAGCCGCACCATGGCGTAGGCCCCGAGGCCAAAGAACGCCTGGTGGCCAATCGACACCAGTCCGGCGTAGCCCGCCAAAGCGTTCCACATCACGGCCAGGATCACGTAGATGAACAGCGTAGTGAGCCGGTCCACCGTGCCTGCTAGCAGCCACAGCGGCCCCAGGCAGAGCACGACCAGCAGCAGCACGGTGGCGCTGGCGAAGGCGATGGACGCGCGCGTCCAGCGCTCTATGACCCATGGGGATGGACCCGTGGGTGCGAGGGGTGCAGAAGTGATGGGAGCATTCATGGCGCAGCCCTGCGGCGGGAGGAGAAGAACCTGCGCAGCGCACCGCTCGCGTAGAGCCGGGCCAGCAGGATGACAAGAAAGGTGGCGTGCCCTGCGATCAGAAAACCCTGGGGATGCACCTGCGCCCCCAGGTTCTGCGCCACGCCCAGCACCACGCCGCCCAGCAAGGTGCCCCACAGCGATCCCGCGCCGCCGATGATCACGGCCTCGAACGCAAAGATCAGCTGCTGCGGTCCCGAGAACGGATCGAACGTGGCTCGCAGGGCCAGCGATGCCCCGGCCAGCGTGACGGTGACCATGGTGATGGCCGAAGCCGCCGCAAACACCGTGCCGGTGCGCACGCCCACCAGGCGCGCGGTGTCGGCGTCTTCCGACGCTGCGCGGATCTGCCGCCCCAGCGCCGTGTGCGCCAGCATGGCATGCAGCCCGCCCAGCAACAGCACCGCCAGCACCAGCACCAGGGTGGGCAGCTGCCCCACATACAGGCCGCCGGGCAGCTCCCAGCTGTCGTACGCCAGCGTGCCAATGGAGGTGGCCAGCGAACGCGTGTCGGCACCGAAGTGCTGGAACAGCACGTTGTCGATCACGCTGGCCAGGCCAAACGTGGCCAGCAAGGGCACCAGCGCGCCCACGCGCGCGCTGCGCTCCAGCACCAGTTGGTGCAGCAGCCAGCCCAGCAGCGCCATGGCAGGCACCACCGCCAGCAGGGCCAGCAATGGGTGCCAGCCCATCGGCTCGGCCAGCACCCACAGCAGGTAGGCCGCCACCACGGTCAGGCTGCCGTGGGCCAGGTTGATGATGCGCATCACCCCGAACATGAACGACAGCCCGCAGGCCAGCAAGGCGTAGTAGCCGCCCAGCAGGAGGCCCTGGAGGATCTGGTTGAGAAGGTTCATGCGGCCTCCTTATGGGCAGGGTGGGTGTGGCTTGCGTGGCTGGCAGTTTCGCCGTCGGCACTGCCCGCGGTGTGGCTGCCGGTCGCAGATTCGGGCCGCTGCGCGCCAAAGTAAAACGCGGTGATCTGCGCGCGGGTGAGCTGGTCGGCGGGCGCGTCGGCCACCACGCTGCCTTCGAGCATGCAGACAATGCGGCTGGCCACGGCCTGCACGCGCTGCAGGTCTTGCTCGACCAATACCAGCGTAGTGCCCTGGCCCATCACGCCCTGCAGGGCTTCGTACACGCCCTGCACGGCCAGGGGCGACAAGCCCAGCGAGACTTCGTCGAGCAGCAGCACGCGCGGGTTGGTCATGAGCGCGCGGCCAATGGCCACGGCCTGTTGTTGCCCGCCCGACAGCTCGCCCGCACGGGCATTCAGCTTGGGGGCCAACTGCGGGAAGGCGTCCAGCACGGTGTTAAAACTCCACTGCCCGCGCCGCCCCGAAGCACGCGCCACGAGCAGGTTCTCGCGCACCGTCATGCCTGCAAACAGGCGCCGCCCCTCGGGCACCAGGGCCAGGCCTTCGGCCACACGCTCTTGGGCAGGCATGCGGGTGATGTCCACACCATCCCACCGCACCGTGCCGCTGCTGGCGCGGTGTGCACCGGCCAGCGTGCGCAGCAGCGTGGTCTTGCCCGCCCCGTTGGCCCCTACCAGGGCCAGGATGTCGCCCTGGCGCACCTGCAGCGACACATTGCGCACGGCAGGCAGCTGCCCATGGTGGGCGTTCAGTGTCTCAATGCTCAACAACACACTCATTCGATGTCCTTCGCCTTCGGCTGCGGTGCGAGCGCCTTCGGGCGGCCGGGCGGCGCTCATGCCGCCACCCCGCCCAGATAGGCCTCGACCACCGTCGCATCGTTCAGCACGGCTTGTGGATCGCCATCGGCGATCACCCGCCCGCCGTCCATGCACACCAGACGCGTGGCGACCTGCAGCAGCACGTGCACCAGGTGCTCGATCCAGACGATGGCAATGCCGCGGGCCTGGATGGTGCGCACCATGGCTACCAGCTCGCTGGCCTCGGCATCAGTCAGCCCGCCGCCGATCTCGTCGAGCAGCAGCACCTGGGGGCCGGTGGCCAGCGCGCGCACCAGCTCCAGCCGCTTGCGGCCGAGCAGGCCCAGCGTTTCTGCACGGCGGTTGGCCAGCGCCTCCATGCCACACAGGCGCAGGCACTCCATGGCGCAGTCGCCAGCATCGCGGGCGTGCAAGCCCGCGCCGTGCGTGGCGGCGGTGAGCACGTTTTCAAACACCGTCATGCCAAGGAACGGCCGGGGCACCTGGTGAGTGCGTGCAATGCCTGCACGGCAGCGGTCTGCCGCGCTGCGGGCGCTCACATCCACCCCCTGGAACCAGACAGTGCCCTGGCTCGGCGCATGCGCCCCGGCCAGCACGTTCAGCAGCGTGGTCTTGCCCGCACCGTTGGGCCCGACGATGCCCACGGCCTCGTCGGCGCCTACCAAAAAATCGAGCTGGTCCAGCACCTTCAAGGCACCAAAGTGCATGTCGATGCCCCGGGCCTGCAGCAGATGCTGCGGCCCGCCCGCTGGCGGGGATTGCGGATATGGAGGTGAATGTGGCATGGACGATCAGCTGTAGGACTTGAGCGCCGCCGCCACAGGGATGTTGCGGTCGGTGGCGTTCTCGGTGACCACGATGTCGAGCTTGAACTTGCTACCCGCTGCGGGCTTGACCCACTGGGCGCCCACCACGGGCGTCACCGACACGTTGGGCACGGGCCCCTTGGCAAAGTCCACCGGACCTTGCATGGTGATGGCCTTAAGGGTGCTGATGGCCTTGGCCAGCGCTGCCTTGTCGCGCGGGTTGGTGCTGGCTTTCAGCGCCTCGGTGCCTGCATCGAACAGCGACATGGTGGAGCCCAGCATCTGCGTCCACTGCTTGCCGGTGCTGGCCTCGTACGCGTCGGCCAGCTGTACGCCGGTCAGGCCAGTGAGCGCCGATGCGTAGGGAAAACTCTTGTGCCAGAAGCACCCTGCACCCAGGTTCAGCGCCAGCGGGCCCAAGGCCTCCACCTGCGACGGCACCAAGCCCGTCTTGGCGATCTGCGCGATCTTCACCATGCGCGTGTAGCCCTGCTGGGCCGCCTGCCGCCAGAAGGTGGCGAAGTCTGGCGGAATGGGGAAGGTGTTGAAGATCTCGCAGCGCTCGGCCTTGAACTTGGCGATCTGCGCGGAGTAATCAGTAGTGCCGTTCTCGTACGGCCCGGCATCCACCACGGTGAAGCCCGCCTTGGCCAGCTCGGGTGCCAGTGTGCCGCGGATGGCGTTGCCATCGGCATCGTTGGGGTACAGCACACCGATCTTCTTGTTGGTGGGCAACGCAGAAAACTGCGAGGTGTACGACGTGGTGAAGCTGCCACCGCCAAACGAGAAGTGGTACGTCCATTTGAAGGGCGAAGGCGCGCCGGGCTTGGCGCCGCGGCCAAAGTACCAGGCCTCCCACGGCATCACGGTGGACAGGCAGGGCACACCCGCCGCCTCGCACGCATCCGACACCGGGTTCACCGTTTCTGGTGTGGTGGTGGTGAGCATGAGGTCGATCTTGTCGCTGTTGATCAGGCTCTTGGCCAGCTGGCTGGCGCGGGCCGGGTCGGACTGCGTGTCGCGGTCCAGGATCTCCACCGCGTACTTCACGCCACCGATGGTCAGGCCCGCCGCCAGCGTCTTGCGCACCTGGGCCAGGATGAAGGTGTCGGTCTCGCCCAGGGCACCGAGCGGGCCGGTGCGCGGGCTGATGAAGCCCACCTTGAGCACGGGCGCGGCGCCCGCAGCCTGGGCCCACAGCGGGCCGGCGCTGAGCGCCAGGCCGCCAGCGCCCGCGGCAGTGATCAGCCCACGGCGCGAGATGGTGAGGGACGTAGCCTGTTCGGTTTCTAAGGCGGCCACGGTGGATTCAGGGGTGTTGGTTGTCATGGGGAATGTCTCCAGTGATCAATTCAGTTGCAGGGTTCAGAAAGGGATGGTGGTCTTGAGCCAGAACTGCGAGCCCTGGGCGCGGTTGCGCACACCGAACTCCTTTTCGACCTTGGCGGTGATGAGCCAGCCCTTGCCGTTGGCGTAGCGCACCGACGGGCCAATGGACTGGCTGCGGCCACGCGATCCCGCCAGCGCCACGCCGCCCACCTTGTCGTCGCTCCACTGCCGGTACACATAGCCGCCCACGCCCACCACCCAGCCATTTCCCAGGCCCCAGCCCGCGGCGTAGTCCACGATCAGTTCGCGGCCAGAGCGGTAGTTGGTGTCGCCATTGGTGCGGTTGAAATTCAGCGTGGCCTTCACGTCGCCGTTGAAGCCACTGGGGTCCATCCAGGTCAGCACGCCCAGGGGCTGCAGCGACAGATAGTTGCGGCCAATATTGGCCTGGCGCGTGCGGTCATACGCTCCTGTGGGCAGCACGGCGTCAAGCCCCAACACGCTGTGCAGCTGCGGCGAGTGGTGCCAAGCCACCGAGCCCCCGACCGTCACATCGCCCAGTCCGGTGCGCGAATCGTTTGCACCACCGGCACGCACCGACAGGTCCACCACAGGCAGGATGGCGTGCGCGGCTACCAGGCCGCCCAGCGCCTCCTGGGGGGTGATCCAGATCAGGCGCGTGGCAGCGGCCGCGGCGCGCACCTTGAAGCCGGGGATGGGCACGGCGTTGCCCTGGCCGTCGTTCACGCGGCTGGTGGTGTAGTAGTTGAGGTACTCCAGCACATACAGGCCGGGCGGCGGCGCGGCGCCCGCCACGAAGTTCTCGGTGCCCAGCGGATAGGTGGAGCCCCCGCCCTCGGTGGCGAAGGCCGCTGTGCACAGCGTGCCGGCCAGGGCCAGCAGAGCCAGGCGGAAAGGTTTTGTCTGTTGCGTTGTCATGTTGTCTCCTCGTTCAGGTTGGTTTTTTGAAATGCACGCTTCGGGTCTCAGGGGAAATCGATCCGTTCACAAAAATGCTGCCGCAAGGCCTCAGGGCGCCAGCAGCTCGGGCACCTCGATCCAGGCGGGGGTCGCGATGTACCAGTGGCCTTGCTGCAGCTTGAGCGGTAGGGCCGCACGGTTGGGGTTGTGGGCGCGGCGCTGGCCGATCTCAAACGGCATCCCCAGCAGGGGATGGCTGGTGGGCGGCATCTGCTGCAGGGCACGGGTCACGGTCTCGCGGGTGATGGGCCCTTCGACCTGGCGCAGTGCGCGCACCAGCATCTGGGCCGCCACATAGCCGCCTTGCGACAGCGAACTCAGGGGCAAGCGGGCGTCCTGCATCAGGCGGCGCCAGTCCTGCGCGGGCAAGGACCGGCTCTTCCAGGGCTCGAACTCGGCCATCACATACACGGCGCCATCCTGCGGGGCGAGTGCGCGGGCCACGCGGTCGGTGTAGGCCGGGGTGAGATAGATCCAGGTCATTCCGCCCGCCCCCAGCGCGTGGGCGGCCTCGCTCCAGCGGAGCACCGCGGCCTCGTGCCCCGTGAAAATCACGGTGTCGCACCCCTGCCCCTTCACGGCCCGAAGGACGGGGGCAGGTTCTTGGTCAACCCCCACCAACTGCAGCTGCGGCACCTCCATGGCTTTCGCTGTGCCAAGGCGCTCCAGCGCCTGCTGGTAACCCTCGGCCATGCCTGGCAGATCCAGCGCCAGGGCACACAGTTTTCGGCTGCGCAGCGTGTGGTGGGCAAACAGCACGGCGCTGGCCAGCCCCACGTAGGGTCCGTTGTTGAGCGGCACCACATGCGACGACCGGAAGCATGCGGGCGAGACCGAGGCCCCTTGCAGCGACATCAACCGCGCCGCTTCATAGCGAGGTGCATTGGCCGCGCAGTCCAGCAAGCCGGAACTGCCCGCCAGCGCCACCACCTCGGTGTCGTTGATGAGCCTCGTCGCCGCTGCCGTGGCGCTGGCGGGCGAGACCCCTTCATCGAGCGAGATGTATTCGATGCGGCGGCCCCCAATGCCGCCGGCGGCATTCACTGCGTCGATGTAGGCCTTGGCAGCCTGCGAGGACTCCGGGAATGCGTGGGGTCCGCTCAGAGCGCTGACCGCACCCACCTTGATGGGCCGCTGTGCGCCTTGCTGCGCGTGGGCGGCGGGCCAAAGCAGCAGCCACAGACACAGGCACATGCACATGCACATGCACAGCGGCAACAGCAGGGCGCTGGGGCGCCACCACAGCAGCGCTCTCCTTGCGCCGCGCAGGCTTGCGCCCCGGCCTGCGCCGGTGAGTCGTTTCATCATGGGTTCAGTCCTTGTTCTACCGAGGGGCGCTGCGCTATGTGGCGGCGGTGCGCTGGCGCGCGGCGATGAACTGCCCCGCCTGCTCCAGCGAAGCCAGCGCCTCATCCAGCACGGGCGCAAACAGCTGCCAGCAATGCACCATGCCGTCCCACACGGTGCATTCCGCCTCAACGCCCGCCGCCTTCAAGCGTGCGGCCATGGTCACGGCGTCGTCGCGCAAGCGCTCCCAGCCGCCCACCTGCAGCTGCACGGGCGGCAGGCCCTGCAGGTCGGCGCTGTAAAACGGCGTGACCGTGGGCGAACGCACATCGCCACCCGGCACATACATGGCGTTGAAAAATCCCATCAGCTCACGCGTGATGAATGGGTCGTCCACGGTATGGTGGGACTCGCCTTCGGACGCCAGGTCCAGCGCGGGCGACAAGGCCACGACGGCCGCAGGCAGCGGCAGCCCCTGGTTGCGGGCACGCACGGCGGTGGACAAGGCCAGATTGCCGCCCGCCGAGTCGCCCATCAGCGCAATGGCCGACGCGGCATAGCCATTGGCCAGCGCCCACTGGTAGGCGGCCAGCGCATCGTCGTGTGCTGCGGGCGCGGGGTGTTCCGGTGCCAGGCGGTAGTCCACGTTGAGCACCTGCGCGCCACTGAACTGCGCCAGGTACGAGCACAGCGCCCGGTGCGAGGCCAGCGAGCCAAACACAAATCCGCCAGCGTGGTAGTAAATGATGAGCCTGCGCGGGTCAGCCTGCGGCGTGCTCAGCAACTCCGCAGCCATGGTGCCGCCCGCCCCGTTGGGGATGCGCAGCGTCTGGATGGGAAGCCCCTGGGCGAGGGGCATCTGCGAGTTGCTGGCATCAAACCACGCACGCAGCTGCGCGGGAGTGGGCTGGGCTGGCGGTGGGTTTTGCGCGGCCATCTGCAAGATGGCCTGGAGCTGTTGTGCGGACATGTGTGGCCCCTTCGCTCAGATGTAGGTGGAAGCCAGCCCGCCATCCACGGGCAGGTTGATGCCGCTCACCCAGCGTGCCGCGTCGCTGCACAGGAACGCAATCACAGGCGCCACTTCATCGCTGAAGGCCGGGCGCTTCATGCGGTGCGCGTCTTTCTCCACCCGCTCCTGGCCCAGCATCTGTACAAAGTCGCCCAGGATGGGCGTGAACACGGGGCCTGGGGCCACGCAGTTCATGCGCACGCCGCGCTCCATGAAGATTTTTTGCGACTGGGTGTAGGTCCACACGATCAGCGCTTCTTTGAAATACTGGTAGCAGGTGTCTTGCGCCACGGGGTGGGCGGCCAGCCACTTGGCGCCTTCTTCAAAGCTGGTGGCGGCGCCCAGGGCGCGGTGGGTTTCCAGGCGCTGGGGCCACTCGGCCCCCAGGATGGAAGAGATATTGACGATGGAGCCGCCCTCGCCCATGCGCTCCAGCACACGGTGCGTGAAGTGGCGCAGTCCCAGGTAGTTGACGCGGCCCACCAGCTCGGCGGGCGATGTGCCCGGCACGCCTGCAATGTTGGCCAGCGCATCGATCTTGGCGGGCAGTTGCGCCACGGCAGCGTCGATGGCGGCCGGGTCGCCCAGGTCCACCTGCACAAAGCCGTCAAGCGTGAGTGTGGGCGCATTGCGGTCCACACCGATCACGCGGGCGCCCTGCTGGCGGGCGAGCTTGGCAAAGTCTGCGCCGATGCCGGAGCAGCAGCCGGTGACGACGATGGTTTTGTTGTGAAGGGTCATGAAAGTTGTCTCCTTAAGTTTTGTCGATCAGTGCCCGTGTCCATGAAGGCCTGGGCGTATTCGTTTGCTCTGTGGCCGTCGTGCATGCAGCCGACCTCGGCAACTGGCGCAGCACAGGCGAGGGCCGCCGCGCAAGGGCCGCCCCGCCGCGCTGGCGGCGTCCCCCTTCCCGCATCGCGCAGCGATTCGAGAGAAGGGGGAAGGCGCGCAGCGCCTCAGGGGGTTGTCGCTGCTAGAACGGAAATGCGGGCAGCGCGTCCTTGACCGTGATCCACTGCCACTGCGTGTATTCATCAATGTCCGCCGGACCACCCACGCTGCCCCCGTTGCCGCCCACACCGGGGCCGCCAAAGGGGTTGGTGCACTCGTCGTTCACCGTCTGGTCGTTGATGTGGACCATGCCCGCACGCAGCCGCTGGCCGATGGCCATGGCGCGGCCCACGCTGGGGCTGATGACGGCTGCAGCCAGGCCGCCCTGGCTGGTGTTGGCCAGTTGCACGGCCTCGTCGTCGGTGCGGAAGGTGACGAGGTTGGCCACCGGGCCAAAGGGCTCTTCGTCGAACGAACGGACGCCGGGCTTGACGCCCGAGAGCACCGTGGGCTTGTAGCAAAGGCCCTCGTAGGTGCCACCCGCTTCGAGCTTGGCGCCCTGGGCCACGCTGTCCTGGATGAGCTTGTCGAAGCGTTGCAGCTGTTTGGCGTCGATCATCGGCCCCATGGCGACCTGGCCACTGGCACCGTCGCCCACGGGCAGGTGCGTGGCCTTGCCCACCATGCGCTGCAGGATGCCTTCGGCAATCGACTCGTGCACCAGGATGCGGTTCGATGCCATGCAGATCTGCCCCTGGTGGAACCACGCGCCAAACGCGGCGGCGCTGGCCGCGGCGTCCAGGTCGGCGTCTTCCAGAATGATGAGGTTGTTGGCCCCGCCCAGCTCCAGCGACACCTTCTTGAGGTGCTGCCCGGCCAGCGCGCCAATGCGGCGGCCCACCGTGGGCGAGCCTGTGAAGGCGATCATGGGCACGCGCTCGTCCACCACCAGCGCCTCGCCCGCCTCGGCATCGCCGGGCACCACCTGCAGCAAGCCCTTGGGCAGGCCGGCCTCTTCAAATACGCGGGCCATGATGAAGCCGCCGCTGACTGGCGTGCGCGTGTCGGGCTTGAGCACCACCGCATTGCCCAGCGCCAGCGCCGGGGCCACCGAGCGCAGGCCCAGGATGAGCGGGAAGTTGAACGGCGAGATCACGCCCACCACACCGTGCGGCACGCGCCGCGCAATCGACAGGCGGCCGGGCGTGCTGGGCAGCACCTGGCCCTGGGCCTGCATGGGCAGGGCCGCGGCCAGGTGGCACAGCGTGATGGCCTCGCGCACCTCGTGCTGGCCCTTGGGCACGATGCCGCCGGTTTCGCGGGCCACCGCCATGGCCAGTTCGTCAAAGTGCTGCTCAAAAATACTGGCCGCACGGTGGAACACCGCCGCACGCTCGCGCGGCCCCGTGGCCGCCCACGCGGCCTGTGCTTGCTGCGCCCGGCCAATGGCCGCCTGCATGTCGGCCGCACTGGCAATGCCCACGCGGCTCAACACCTGGCCCGTGGCGGGCTCGACCGCGTCACGCGCCATGCTCAGCGCGGTAGACCACGCGCCATCGAAGGCCTTGCCCGCCCACAGGCGGTTGTCCAGCAGGCCTGGTTTTTCTGAAACACCCATTGCATTGCTCCTTGGTTGAAATCAAAACCCACCGCATTGCCGCGGCGGTGTGACCTCAAATTGCAACGGGCGTACCAGCCCCACGCGCCCCAACGCCGTTGAACACGCTCAACGGGGCTTTTTTGAGAGGGGACGCTACGGACTTTCCCTAGGCCTAAAGACGGCTGGCACAGGCGACTTTTTCCCGCCAAATAGTTACCATTCATAAACAAATGACTGCTTGCCAATTGCTCAAATGATCACTTTTTGATCGATTTTTGATGACTGCCGGAGAAGTCCATGTCCCGACGCCGTGTCTCCCTGGCCGATCTGAATCGCCGCACCGCCACCGGCCAGGCCGGGGGTTTGCTCGCCACGACCGAGCCCTCTGCCCTGGGCGGGTTCGACACCGTCGGCGTGAGCCAGCACACCCACCCCACGGTGGCCGACATCAGCGAGTGCCTGTTCTTCTCCCCCGGCGATGGGCGCATCTGGCTGCAAGACCAGCGCATGATCCTGCTGCACTCCGAAGCCCTGGGCTCGCTGCGGCGGGAGCTGATCGACAGCATCGGCCTGGACAAGGCTCGCGGCCTGCTCACCCGCGCGGGCTATGTGAGCGGCGCGCGCGACGCCCGCCTGGTGCGCCAGCAATGGCCGAATGCCGAGCCCACGGCCGCGGCCATTGCGGGCACCCGCCTGCATGCGCTGGAGGGCGTGGTGCAGGTGGAGGTGGTGCACGCCCGCTACGACGCGGACAGGGGCGCGTACGAAGGAGAGTTCCTGTGGCACAACTCCAGCGAGGACGACGAGCACATTGCCGCCTATGGCGTGGGCGGATCGCCAGCGTGCTGGATGCAGGTGGGATACGCCACAGGGTACGTGAGCACCTTGTTCGGCCACATGATCGTGTTCCGCGAGGTGGACTGCCGATCGTCCGGCGCGGCCCACTGCCGCGTGATCGGCAAGTCGGCCCATTTGTGGGAAGACCCCGAGCAGGATTTGTTCTACCTGAACGCCCAGGACTTTGTGGGCACCCCGCCCGCATCGCTGCCCCCCTCGATGCCAGAAGGGACGCAGGGCAAGGCGCGCACCACCTACCTGGGCATGCCACCGGGCAAAGCCTCAGCGCCCCCTGCAGGCACCGCCGCCGAGCCCGCGGCCCAGGCCACCATGGTGGGCGCCTCCTCCGCCTTCAACGCCGCCTGCCACATGCTGCAGCGCGTGGCCCCCACCGCCGCCACCGTGCTGTTCACCGGCGAATCGGGCGTGGGCAAAGAAATGTTCGCCAGCATGCTGCACCGCATCAGCCCGCGCAAAGACCAGCCCTTTGTGGCCATCAACTGCGCAGCCATTCCCGAGACGCTGGTCGAATCCGAACTGTTTGGCGTGGAGCGCGGCGCCTACACCGGCGCAGGCACATCGCGCCCCGGGCGCTTTGAGCGCGCGCACGGCGGCACCCTTTTCCTCGACGAAATCGGCACGCTCAGCCTGGTGGCCCAGGGCAAACTGCTGCGCGCTTTGCAAGAGGGCGAGGTCGAGCGCGTGGGCGGCACCCGCACCGTGCGCGTGGACGTGCGCCTGGTCGCCGCCACCAACGTCGACCTGCGCCAGGCCGTGCGCGAAGGCACGTTCCGCGAAGACTTGTTCTACCGCCTGAACGTCTTTCCCATCCACCTGCCCCCGCTGCGCGACCGGCGCGACGACATCCCCCTGCTGATGAGCCACTTTCTGGCGCACTACCAACGCAAGCACCAGCGCCAGGTGCCGGGCTTTAGCCAGGCGGCGGTGAAGGCGATGTTTCACTACCCCTTCCCCGGCAACATCCGCGAGCTGCAGAACCTGATTGAACGGGCGGTGATCCTGGCAACCGATGGCGAGCCGATCGAGCCGCACCATTTGTTTGCCGGGGGCGAACAGCCCAGTTCGGACGTGATGTCGCTGCACCTGAATCCGAACAGCACGGGCACGCTGCATGCGGCGGGGCAGCCGCAACGCGGAGTTGCCGCGGGGGCAGTTGCCCCGCAGAACCCAGCCCCCCCACAGTCAACATCCTGCTGGAACCCGACCCCCACCGCCACGCCAACGGTCGCGCCACTGCATCAAGCCGAAGAACAATTGCTGCGGCAGGCGCTGCACAGCGCGGGAGGCAATGTGGCGTCGGCGGCAAGGCTGCTGGGGATCAGCCGGGCGACGATGGCTTATCGGGTGAAGAAGTTTGGGATTTGAGAAAGGAACAATGCGAGCAGCTTGCAACGGTTGCGGTCACCCAAGCAGGTCACTTGGAAGACTGGTTCGGGCCCATGCCCCGCATTCGAAAACCTTCATTTGAACCAGTCATAAAACACCTCGATCTGGCTTGTAGCGACCAAAGCTTGGAGCGGAAAGACCCGCCAAGGAGTTGCGACCTCCATGTCATGGAGGCGAACTAACAATTGATCTCGTACAGCTGGTTTCACCTCCTGCCGCCAGTTCAGTACCTGGCCCCAGGTTGAACTCCCGTTCAAGTGCAAAGGAAACCGTGCGGACTGAACTGAAGCGCTATAGGCCGTTGGAAAGAGCCGCCTATATGCCTGCAGGTTGTAGAGCCAGGAAACGCCGCGCACGGTTGTAACGCTGGGCTCAGTGCGCTGAACATGCGAAATCAGATCTTGCAGGTCGGCCCTCCTCGCACTGGAATTCTCAATAGCCAGCGGACTGGAATTGATTCCATCCGGCGCAACAAAGTGGATGCGCAAGGTACCGTATGCATCGGGCGGATCGTAAGAGAAACAGCCGAACGACCGTTTGACTCCGACGTAGGAAAGAGATCGTTGGAACCCGGCACATAAAGCGACTTGCTCGGCATGGTCATCGACCGCGCTTTTTACCCTGTCCAGAAAGAGATCCCACCTACTCGCGCCAGTGTCCCCCCACAGATTCAGCCTGCGTCGCAAGTTGGTACAACGGTCAATGGCGACGTCGAACGGCACTGCTGCTTTCACCGCGTAGCACTTGGCAAATTTCAATTGAAGGGAGAAATAGTCCTCAAGCATGAATGTGACGTTAGCACCCTCTTGCCAACTTCCGTTCCTGGCCGACACCAGCTATGGATCTTTGCGGCCAACAGTTCAAACACACACGATGCAGAAATTGGTGGAATTGGCTGCTAGCGCTTGTTGAGAGCCGACCACTCGTCCAAAAACCATAGCACTGTGCATTCCGACTGCATTGGAGGCCTTGGCGGTGGAGATGCCACCAACTACATTCCCCACCCCAACGCCGACCATACAAAACATATACAATACGCATACGTTTCATATAGAGATAGCCCATGGGAATTGTCAAAATTTCAGACCAGATGCACGAAAACCTGCGCGTGGCCAGCGGCGCACTCAGCCGGTCCATCAACTCCCAGGCAGAGCACTGGATGCGGGTGGGCATGCTGACCGAGATGTATCCCGATCTGGACCACCGCGAAATCTGCCAACTTCTCGTGCGGGCAGAACTGGCAGGCGGGCTGGATGTGGCGCTGGCGGCCACGGCGCAGCTGGACAAAGCGGGCGCACGCCCGGCAGGGAAGCACTGATGGCGCGCGGTGGTGGAGTCCCCATCCGCTCGGCCGAAGAACTGCTCATGGCACGGCGGGCGGCCCAGCTGGCAGCAGAGGTGCTGGACATGATCGAGCCCCATGTGGTGCCGGGCGTGAGCACCGAAACGCTGGACAGCATCTGCCACGATTTCATCGTAAATGTGCAAGGCGCCACGCCTGCCAACGTGGGGTATCTGGGCTACCCCAAGACGGTGCTGACCTCGGTGAACCATGTGGTGTGCCACGGCATCCCCTCACCCCACCAGGTTCTGAAAAAGGGCGACATCGTCAACATCGACGTGGCCGTGAACAAGGATGGCTGGTTTGGCGACACCAGCCGCATGTTCTGCGTGGACGCCCCCAGCGTCCTGGCGCGGCGCCTGGTGGAGACGACGTATGAAGCGCTGCGCGCGGGCATTCAGCAAGTGAAACCCGGGGCAAAGCTGGGTGATGTGGGGCACGCCATTGCAGCGGTGGCGCAGCGCGAGCATTTCACCGTGGTGCGTGAATACTGCGGACACGGCATTGGGCAGGTCTATCACGATGAACCGCAGGTGCTGCACTACGGGCGGCGCGGCGAAGGGTTGACGCTGGAGGCGGGGATGATTTTCACCATCGAGCCCATGCTGAACGCTGGCAAGCGCGAGACCAAAGAGCTGGCCGACGGGTGGACGGTGGTGACCAAGGACCGGTCGCTGTCTGCCCAGTGGGAGCACATGGTAGCGGTGACGCCCGATGGCTATGAGGTGCTGACAGCCTGGCCGAGCGGCACAGGGGCCTACCCGCCGATCTGAGATGCGGCCAATGGCACCGTTTTATGCCCAATGGGCCGCTAGCGCTTGTCCTATAAAGATGAGCGGTATCAAAACAATAGCAAAAGCCCTGCAATCACCAGGGCAGTTGCTCGCCGCTGTAGGCATAAAACCCACCGGTGGCCTCGGCGCTGAGGCCATCGAGCACGCGCAGCAAATCCGCTGCGGCCTCTTCGGCAGGCCGCCCAATCTCTGCACCATGGAACGGCGCCGATAGCGCTGAATTGACCGTACCGGGGTGCAGCGCTGCCAGCACGGCCAGTGGGTGGGTGCGGGCCACTTCAATCGACGCCGTTTTGAGCAGCATGTTAAGGGCGGCCTTCGATGCGCGGTAGCTGTACCAGCCACCCAGGCGGTTGTCGCCAATGCTGCCGACCTTGGCGGAGAGCACGGCGAGCAGGCCGCGCTCTTGTTTGGGCAGCAGCGGCGCGAAGTGGGCCAGCACCAGCGCAGGGCCAAAGGTGTTGGTGCGGAAGGTAGCCTCCATCTGCGCGTAGTTCATCTGGCCGAGGCGCTTTTCCGGCAGGCCGTGGGGGCCATGCAGCAGGCCAGCGGCGTGGATGATGCAGTGCCACGGCCCCTGGGCCTTGAGCTGCTGGGCGGCTGCGGCGATGGTGGATTCGTCATCCAAATCGACCGCCGGGTGGGTGTCACGGCCCAGGCCCACGGCCAGGGCGCAGCGTGGGTCTGCCTGCAAGTGGGCCAGAAAGGCGCTGCCGATGGCGCCGGTGGCACCGATGACCAGGGCGCGGTAGCCGTGGGGAAGCGAGTTCATGGAGAAGACCAGTCGCCTTGGTGCGTGGACTGTGTGTAGACCTGCGCGCCATCGCAAAACACTTTGGTTTCGTAGTGCGGGAACACATGGTGACCGCAGTGTTCGGTGAAAACCGCGATGGTGCGGCGTGCCTCGCTCACCAGCGCAAACGCATACTTGAACTCGGCCGCAGACCCGTCCATGAGTTCGATGCGAAGCGTTTGGGATGGGAAAAAGATGGTGTGATTGGGTTTGTCCAAAAACGACTCTACCGTGCAGCCATATCGGGCCGCAAGTTCAGGAGCCCACTCCTGAATGATCTGGGCAGATAGGCGTGGCACGGGGTATTCGTGCAATCTCATGGTGCGTGTGGAATGTGTAGTCAAAGCATATCGAGTCTAGTGCGCAGGCTGGCCGCATGCTCGCGCAGCGCATCGAGCTGCGGGCCCTGCATCTTTTGCAACTGGCGGTACACCATGCCCAGGCGGAAGTTGCTGCCCAGCGTGCCTTCGTTGCGCGCAAAAAAGTCCCAGTACAGCGCGTTGTACGGGCACGCACTCTCGCCCACCTTGAGCTTCTTGTCGTAGTGGCAGCCGCCGCAGTAGTCGCTCATGCGGTCGATGTAGGCGGCACTGCTCACGTAGGGCTTGGTGGCCAACAGGCCGCCGTCGGCAAACTGGCTCATGCCCACGGTGTTGGGCACTTCCACCCATTCAAAGGCGTCGATATACACGCCCAGGTACCAGCGGTGCACGGCGGCCGGGTCGAGCCCCGCCAGCAGCGCAAAGTTGCCGATGACCATGAGGCGCTGGATGTGGTGGGCATACGCATGCTCCAGCGACTGGCCCACGGCGTGCTGCATGCAGCGCATGCGGGTCTTTCCCGTCCAGAACCACTCCGGCAGAGGCTTGCTGTGGCCCAGAGCGTTGCGCTCGTCGTAGCCGGGCATGTGGGCCCAGTAGATGCCCCGCACATATTCGCGCCAGCCCAGGATCTGGCGGACAAAGCCCTCCACGGCAGGCAGGGGCGCAGTGCCTGCGTGGTAAGCGGCTTGGGCGCGTTGCACCACCTCGTGCGGGCGCAGCATTTTGGTGTTGAGCGCGAAGGACAGCAGGGAGTGAAACAGCCGCGCACTCTGCGTGCTCATGGCGTCTTCGTACGCGCCAAAGTGCGGCAGCGTGGTGGTGATGAAGTGGTCGAGCCACACCAGTGCCTCGGCCCGGTTCAGCGGCCAGCGCAGCGCATGGGCCTGCGGGTTGCCAAAGCTTTGCACGCCTGCGGCCTGGATGGTGGCCCACAGGGCGCTGTGGTCGTGCGTGGGGCGGGCGTCGGTCGGCAGCGCAGGGGTGCCAGGCCAGGGCTTGCGGTTGTCGTGGTCGTAGTTCCATTGGCCGCCTTCAGGCTCGCCAGCCTCGTCAATCAGCACGCTGTGGCGCTGGCGCATGCGGCGGTAGAAGTGCTCCATGAGCCACTGCTTACGGCCCTTGAACACCTCGGCCATTTCGGTGCGGGTGGTGTAGAAGTGCTCGCTGCTGACAACCTGCACGGCAAAGGCTTGCTCTGCACCCCAGGTGCGAAGTTGCTCATCCAGCCGCCATTCGTCGGGGTGCTGGTATTGCAGCGTGTGCGCGCCGTAGTGGGCCATCAAGGCGGCCAGGTTGGCAGGCATCGACTGGCGGTTGCTCGCGTCGTCAATCGCCACGTAACGCACGCGGTGCCCCGCCTCGCGCAGGTGGCGGGCCAGGTCGCGCATGGCGGCAAAGATGGCGAGGATCTTTTGCACGTGGTGCAGCACATAGTCGGTTTCTTGCCGCACTTCCATCAACACGTAGACCACGCCTTCGTCCAGCGTGGCAAACCATGAATGCGCGGGGTTGAGCTGGTCACCCAGCAGCAAGCGCAACGTGTGGGTGCGCGGTTGCGGGGTGCTCATGCCGTGCCCCACATGCGGCGGTAGCTGCCGTCGGCATCGTGCTCTTGCGCCTGCTTGATCGGGTTGAAGCGGCGGCCTCCGCGCGGGTCGGTGCCGCGCCCGGCAATGTAAAGCCAGTTGCCCTGGTTGCTGTACACGTCGTAGTCCACCAGTTGTGATTCAAACCACGCAGCGCCTGCACGCCAGTCGCAGTGCAGGTCGTGGATGAGATAGCTGGCAGCCACCTGGCGCAGGCGATTGCTCAGATACCCGGTAGAAGCCAGCTCGCGCATGGCGGAATCCACCAGCGGCTCGCCCGTACGGCCCTGGCACCAGCGCTCGAACCCCTGCACATTGTGCGGGGCCAGTGGCAACGCAGAGAGGCCCCGTGCGCGGTACAACGCCGCGCCATGTTGCAGATGCAGCAGCCGGAAATAATCGCGCCACAGCAGCTCAAACCAAAGCCAGTAGGTGCCGTCGTTGGCACCGTGGTCGCGTTCAAAGGTTTTCAGGTCAGCATGAATTTTTCGGGGCGAGAGCGCGCCCGTGGCCAGCCAGGGTGAGAACTTGCTGGAGTAGTCCAGCCCCGTGAGGCCGTTGCGGGTGGCCTTGTAACTGTGGGCCAACTTGCGGGCCAGGTACTGCACCAGGTGGCCGAGTGCGAGGGTTTCGCTGCCATCACACGCGGGCGTGCCGTAGGGGAAAGAGGAGCGCGGGTCGCGCCCTGCAAGGTTGTCGGTTGCGGCGGCACCCTGTTCTGCCCATGCAGGCATTGCGCCCAAGGCCTCCCACACATCGGATGACACCTGCGGGGGCGGCAACAGAGATACGGGTGGTGGCAACGGTGCGGGGGGCGCGATGTCGGCACGCTCCACAGCCTGGCGAAAGGGGGTGAACACGGCAGGCAGTTCGGCCGCAGGCCAGGGCATGTCGGCAGGCTGCAGCAGGCTGCTGTGCCACACGGTGTGCACCTGCAGCCCGGCAGCACGCAGGGCTGCGACCTCGGCCTGCTCGTAGGGGGCGGCAATGTCTTCGCACACCACTGTGGTGGCGCCCACGGCGCGCGCCAGCGCAGGCAATGCCGCGGCGGGCGCTGCGTGGCACACCTGCAATGGGTTGCCCAGCGCGGCCATGCGCGCACCCAGGTCACGCAGCGCGGCGGCCACAAAGGCTTGACGGTGTGGGCCAACGCGGGCAAAGCCCCAGGGCGTAACCTCATCCGCCGGGGGCTGGCACACCACGGGCAGCAGGTGGGTGGCACCGCCGGTCAACGCGGCTTGCAACGCGGGCTGGTCGTGCAGGCGCAGGTCGTTGCGGAACCAGAAAACGACGGTGCTCATGCAGTCCCCCCTCCTTTCGAGCCGCCGGTTGCGTGGCCCGCGCGCCTGCCTTCGCTGCGGCAGCGCTCGGAGCAGAACTTCACTTCGTCCCACACCTTCTCCCACTTCTTGCGCCAGGTGAAGGGCAGGCCGCAGTGTTGGCAGATTTTCTGCGGCAGGTCGTGCTTCTTGCGCATCCGCATGGCAGTGGCAAACGTGAAGTGAAAGGTAAAACGGTTTCAGTCGGACTACATTTGCGCAGCCAGTGTCCGCCCGCTGAGCCAGGCGCCTTCGACCTTGCCGCCATTCAACCAATCACCACACATCCCCAGGCGCAGCGATGCGTTCCACCAACTGCCCAGCGTGAGCGCAGGTTCGGTGTCCGCATAGCGCCAGCGGTGGGCGATGACGGCCAAGGGTGTGGGGCCACCCAGGGCGGCAAAGGCGGCGAGCAAGGTGGCGGTGACGGACTCGGCGTTGTCCTCGATATGGGCGTCGCTCCATTCGGCGGTGGCGTGGAGCAGCCAGGTTTCTGCGCCGGTGCGGCCGGGCTTGCTGCTGTCGCGCGCCACCCAGCGCAACGGGCCAGTGTTGATGAAGGCGCCCTCCCACGGCATGGCCACGGGGGCGGCGTAGCGCAGCATCACGGCCCAGCTGCCACGCATGCGCGCGCTGGCGGCCACGGCAGCGCCAGCGGGCGCTACGGGGGCGAGCAACGGTACGGCCTGCGGGGCGGGCACCGCCAGCATCACAGCGTCGTAACGCTGGTGGAGTGGGCCATGCTCTGCGGAAGTGATGGTCCAACCGCCCTCGGTGCGGTCCAGCCCCTGTATGGTGGTTTGCCACCGTGCCAGCGCACGGTCACCCAGGCTCTGCACCAGCCACGCGGCGGGCGACGTCATGCGCGGTGTGCCCACAAACCGCTCCAGCGGAGTGTGCGGCGTGGTCCATATGCTGCCGTCAAAACTGGCCAGCCGGGCATCCCACACTGCAGCCACGCCAGCCCGCTGCCAGCGGGCCACCTCCGCACGAAAGGCGGGATCGCGGGCGGTGAAATACTGCGCGCCGTGGTCGCACTGCCAGGGACCGTGCTCGTCTTCAGCGCGGCGGGTGCTCATGCGGCCGGAAGGGCCACGGCTTTTGTCAAACACATGCACGATGTGGCCTGCCTGCAGCAGCGCCTGCGCACACGACAGACCTGCCAGGCCTGCGCCAATGACGGCAATGGTTTGTGGCGCAGGAAGGTTCATGATTTTGGGTCGGTGCGTTCGTGCGTCACCCAGATCAGCGCCTGGGTGTCGATGCCCAGGGCCTGTGCACGGGCGATGAGTTGTTCGCGTACGCCAGGGGGCAGTTGCTTGGTGCGCGACAGGATCCAGCAGTAGCTGCGGTCGGGCCCCACCACCAGCGCCCATTGGTAGTCCGCATCCAGCGCGGCTACGTGGTAGCCGCCATAGAACGGGCCAAAGAACGACACCTTGAGCGAGGCGATGTTGGCATCGCCCGTGAACAGGGCCTTGCCCTCGGCCTGGCGCCAGTCGTTCTTGCCGGTGTCAAAGCCCCGGTTGAGCACACGCACGCTGCCGTCCTCCCGGCGCTGGTAGGTGGCGCTCACATCCGTCATGCCGCGTTCAAACGAATGGTCGAGCCGGGCGACTTCGTACCAACGGCCTTCGTAGCGGGCCAGGTCGAACGGGGTGAAGGGGGCGATGCCGGGGGGTGGGCTGGCGGATGAGCAGCCAGTGAGGGCCAACACCATGGCAACCATCACCAGCAGCACAGACCGGTGGGCCCATGGGAACAATCGGGACATAAATTACCAATCAGTCGCAAAACAAACCAAATGGTAACTCAATGGGATTTCCATGCGGTGTCGGATGGCCTCTGGCACCTCTGGCCCACACCGCGCCCCGTAAACTTGCGCCATGACTCTTCAAATCACTGTGTATTCCAAGTCCGCCTGCCCGCAATGCGAGTCGGCCAAGATGCTCCTCAAGTCGCGCTCGCTGCCGTATGAGGAAATCAAGATCGATGACGAGGCCGAGCGCCTGGCCTTTTATGCCAAGTGCGGGCCCTCAGTGCGGCAGATGCCGCAGATCTTCATCAATGATCAGCGCGTAGGTGGCCTGGCCGGGCTGCAGGCAGCGTTGGCGCAAATCGCTCCGCAGACCCCGACTTAACGGCCAGAACTACCGGTACTGCGCGGCGGTGATGAACTCGCTGAAAGTCTCACACCACACGATCACGGTGTTGAACCTGGCCGGGTCTACGCCCCGCGGCACCGGGACGATGAAGTTGTTGAACGTTTTCACATCCCCCACGCGCAACATCTGCGGCTTGAGGCGCTTGAAGTCGGCCTCGGTTTCCACGAATTCAGGCGACAGGTAGAGCTTGTAGTCCGGCCCCGGGGCCAGCTTGCCCAGCAGACTGATGGCTTGCGGGCCGACAGACACAGCGCCCTCGCCCCAGTGCAAGGCATCGCTGTCCTTGAGGTCACGGCGGAAGGTGGCGGTCCATCGGGCGGCGGGCAGGCGGGATTGGATTTCCTGCTGCGTGGGAGCATCCGGCGCGATCAGGATCGGCAGCGCATACACGCCCAGCGCAAACCCAAGACCCAAGGTGAGCAGGTGCGAGGCGGTGAGCAGAAGGGGCTTCAGGGGTTTCATGACAGCGGACTCAAAGGCGTTGCGCCAATGTACCCCCAGCCCGGCTACCTTTAGCTCCCGGGGATACCCCCGCAACGCCCCGCCCCGCGTCAACCCGCGTCGGCCAGAAACCCGTCTACCAGCGCGTAGTGCTCCGGCACATTGAGCGCGGGGGCATGGCCGCAGCCGGGCACCTCCACCACCTGCGCCCGGCCCCGCGCACCGGGGCCACGGGTCAACATCTCGGCAGTGGTTTCGCGCAGCACCAGGTCCGAGTCGGCACCGCGCAGGCAGAGCACAGGGATGTCGAGCGCGTCGTAGTGGTCCCAGATCAGGTAGTCGTTGGCGTGGTGCGTGAACTGCTGCACCATGGCCGGGTCGTAGTGCGGCGTCACCCGGCCATCGGGCAGGCGGCGGATCGAGGTCTCGGTCAGGCGGCGCCACTGCGCATCGCTGAGCCAGCCGTAGGGCTGGTACACCTGCCGGAAGAACGCCTCCAGCTCTTGCACCGTGTCAAACGATGGCGGGTGGCCCGCATAGGCCTTGATGCGCTCGAGCGCGGCATCCGCCAGGCGGGGCGCGTTGTCGTTGAGCAGCAGGCTGGTGATGCGGCCCTTGAGCTGTGGCTCGAACAGGCCCGAGGCGCACACGGTGCCGATGGCGCCGCCCATAGATGTGCCCACCCAGTGCGCCTGCTCGATACCCAGCTGGTCAAACAGGCCGGCCGCAATGCGCGCGTAGAACGACAGGCGGTATTCGTCCTGCGGCGCACGCGCCCACTGGCTCAGGCCCCGGCCGATGGTGTCGGGGCAGATCACGCGGTAGCGAGGCGCCAGGTGGGCTGCCAGCTCATCCATGTCGCGCCCGGTGCGCGCCAGGCCGTGCCAAGCCACCACCACGGGGGCATCGCGCGCCCCCCACTCCATGTAGTGGATTTCATAGCCAGCGCAAGTGGCATAGCGCGATAACGGAGTCATGGTGGACAACCTTGTGAGTCAGTAGAGGGATGCCAGTTGCTGATCAAACAACCTGCGGACTGGGAGCGAAGCATTCATTTCATGAGGCGGCCGTTGCTGCCGATGACCGTCACTTCAACGTAGCGTGAGCCGATGCGATTGGTGGGCGAATAGCCGAGCGTGATGCCACCCAGGTCATAGCTTTGCATTGACTCCAGCGCCTTGACGATCTTGGTGCGCGTGGGCAAGGGCCCGGCACGGCGCAGGGCCTCGACCAGCACCTTGGCACCCAGAAACTGCTCGAAGCTGGTGTAGTTGACCTCGGCCTCGGGGGCGTACTTCTTGAGCAGCGACTGGTATTCACGCACCACCGGCAGCTGTGGGCGGTAGGGGTAAGGCACCACCTGGCTGATACCGAGGCCGTGTGCATTCTTGAGGCCCGCGAGCTTGACCAGCTCGGTCGGGTCCACCACCGAGATGTTGTAGAGCTGCGCGCCACCACCCTGCTCGCGGTAGCGCTGGATGAACGCGGCGGCGGGCTTGTTCACGGCGATCATGATGACGGCGTGCACGTCGGCCGCCTTGATGGCCTTGACGGCATCGTCCACCTTGTCGGTGTTGCGCTCATACCCCGCAGCCACCACCAGCTTGAGATTGCGCTTGGCCAGCGCTGCCTCCACCCCCGCCAGGCCCGCCTTGCCAAACCCGTCGTCCTGGTACATCACGGCCACGCGGTTCATGCCCAGGGTGGTGAGCTGCTGCACCATGTGCTCGGTTTCGTCCACATAACCTGCGCGCACATGAAAGATCCAGGGGTTGAACGGGTTGCGCAGCGATTCGCCCCCGGTGTAGGGCGCCACCAGCGCGGCGCCGCCCTGCTCCAGCACGCCGTCGGCCAGCAGCTGGGTGATGTTGGCCGTGCCCGCAAAGCCATACAGCGCCACCACCTCGGGTTTGGCCAGCATTTCACGGGTCAGCTTCACGGTGTCGGCCACCTTGTAGGCGTCGTCCACCACCGCCTGGCGGATGGAGGCGCCGTGCACGCCGCCCTGGGCGTTGACCCAGTCGAAGTAGATCTTGCCGCCCAGCACCATCTGCGCGCCGGTGCTGGCCAGCACACCCGATAGCGGGGCCACTTGCCCGACCACAATCTCTGCCGCGCGTGCCGGCGCACCGCCACTGGCCCCGAGCGCCAGCAACAGCCCAACGGGCACTGCCAGCGCCGCCGCCATACGGCGAGCCCAGGTCTTCATCACAGCATTCATACGTCCATCCTTGGTGTCAGAAACGCACGGCCCCGGCGCCGCGCGCGCTTGCAACGGGCGCGCAGCACGGGCGTGATCCCTACTCTTGCAGCCCTGCGGCCTGCGTCAGTCGGGGATGGAGATGGCGCCCGCCGTGATGGCAATCGCATTGGCCGCGGCAGGCACGGTGGCCAGCGGCGGCACGTTGGCCGCAGTGATGGCTGGCGCACTGCCGGGCGTGCCGCCACGGGGCACGGTGCGCACCACCTGGCTGGCGGGCAGGGCCTTGCCGTTGGCCAGGTGCTCGTACACGGCATCCAGCGCATGGTTCAGGTACACGTGCAGCGGCACATACCGCGTGTCGTAGCCCGGCAGCACGGTGGGCAGACCGATGAAACCGTCAAAGTGCTGGGCGTTGGCCACTTCCACATAGCTGAGCCTGCTGGCAGCCCCCTCGACCTTCCTGTTCAGCGCGGCATAGGGGCGCGAAGTGTGGCTCACGGGCAGCAGCGCATCGGCACGGCCGTGCACGATGACAGTGGGCTTGCCCCGCAGGTTGCCGTTGCGGCGCGTTTCGTCCACGCCGGCCTGCAGCTTCTTGGCGGCCGCATCGGTGCCGGTCACCAGGTTGCGCAGGCACAGCGCGCCCGCCGTATTCCAGTCGGCCACGCCCGTGTCCGAGAACGACAGGAAGTCACGCGCCGGGCCCAGCTTGCCCAGGTTGTTCACGAGGTTGATGCCACCGGAAGGCGGCACACCGTTGCCGGTGGCAAACATGCCCGGCAACGCTGCAGCCGCCAGGGGCGCCACCGCGCCTGTGGTCGCCGTGGCCGCATAGCTGAAGCCGCACAGGTGGTCCTTCACGCTGCTGCGCGACAGGCTGTTGGCAAAAGTCACCGCCACGGCCGGGGCCACTTCGAATGCCGCCAGCGAGGCATGCAGGTCGTTCGACTCGGGCTCCCAGCCATAGGCGCGCAGCTTTTGCAGCGCCTCTTCGGCCTGCGCTGCGGTGGTGGATGCCGAGAGCAGCCCCGCCGTCTTGAGCGCCACGCAGCGGTTGGGGGCGATGGGCAGCGCGGCGCTGGCAAACCCTGCCGCAAACGCTGCGGCAAAGGGACTGGTGCTGACTGACGGCGCCAGCGACGCACAGGCCTGGTACAGGTTGGCGTAGGTGGTGAAGTCCACCAGCGTCTTGCCCGTGACGGCCACCTCGGTGCTGCCACGGCGCACGGTGACGCCGGGGTTGGCGGGCAGTTCCAGCGCGGGCTCGGACACGGCCACGCCGCTGATCAGGCCCTGCGTGTCCTGCTCTGCGGCAGCAATGGCGGCGCCCCCGCCGTTCGAGATGCTGGACGCAATGACGATGGTGTTACCGGGCGTGAGTGTCTTCAGGCGCTGGCCCGCTGCGTTGGTGTTGCCGTAGCGCTGATTGAGCACGTAGTAGCCGAACTCCACGGCCTGCAGCGTGGTGGTGCCCCAGTCCTTCTCGGAGTTCTGGCCCGAGTGGGCGTGCTTGAAGGCAAAGCGGTTGGGCGTGGCGGTGTTGAAGGCCGCCAGTTCCGTGGACGTGAGGCCTGCGTTGAACGCCGCACTCTTGCCCGCAGCAGCGGCCGTGGCGCGGGTGCCGTCGATGAGTGGCACGGTGTCGTTTTGCAGATCGTGGGGCGCGCCGCTGGTGCCCTTGTCCGAGTAAGCCACGGCGCAGCCCCGCTTGAGGCCCCACTCGCCCGTGGAGATACCGCCGTACACCCCGCGCGAACCCGAGGTCGTGGCCGTGATCATGCAGGGCTTGGCCGGGTTGAAGCTGGTGGGCACCTGCACCATGAGCGTAACGTTCTTGCGGCCCGTGCCGTCGTCGGCAAACGCGATGTATTCCGTGCCGGCCACCTTGCCCTCGCCCGCCGTGGCCTTGCCTTGCGCATCCACATTGGGGCCGTACAGCAGGCCATATCCGCCCGCGGCCGTCATGTCGAGCATGGCCCGGTAGTTGGTGTGGATGGCCAGGCGGCGCAGCTCGGCGGCGGTGGGCTTGAGTGGGTCGGCAGAGGCGGGCGGCACTGCAGCGGCCAGGCCCGTGGCGCCCAGGCCCGCGGTGAGCAGGTCATTGGTGCTGCCGTCGTAGGTGGCCTCGCTGACCGTGCCCAGGTAGGCGGGTTTGGTGTTGAGCGCGGCGCTGTCGCCGTCGCTGCTGCCCCCACAGGCGACCAAAACGGCGGCGGCCACGGCAGCGGGAACGAACGGACGCACCCGCGCCTTCATCATGCTCATCTTCATGTGCTTGTCTCCTGGTATTTCTTGTTTGCTTTTCGCACAGCTCCATCCCACCAACGACCGCCCAGGCGGCGTTGGCTTCCTCACGCCGCCTTGCGCGCAGCTGCCGCGCGCAGGCGCCCCACCACACCGGTGGGGAAGTAATAGACCGACAGGACAAACAGCACGCCCAGCCACAGCAGCCAGCGGTCGGGCGAAAGCAAGGCAGACACCCAGGGCAGCCCCGATGTGGCCTCGTGGCCCAGGCGCAGCAGATCTTGCAGATAGCTCTGCGCCACCAGGAAGAGCACGGCCCCGATGGCCGAGCCATAGATGGTGCCCATGCCGCCGATCACCACGATCAGCAGGCAGTCCATCATGATTTCGAAGCTGAGCGAGGTGTCGGGCCCGTTGTAGCGCAGCCAGAGCGCGAGCATCGCGCCTGCCATGGTGGCAAACAGCGCCGACAACACGCTGGAGGTGGTGCGGTACACCACCACGCGGTAGCCAATGGCCTCGGCGCGGAACTCGTTCTCGCGGATGGCCTGCAACACGCGGCCGAACGGTGAATTGACGATGCGCAGCAGCGCCAGCACCAGCGCCACGGCAGTGACGAACAGCAGGTAGTAGCAGATCAGGCGGCCATCGATAGCGACGCCCAGGAAAGGATCATCGAAGGGCTCGAAACTGGGCGACAGGATCTCGGGCACCTTGAAGGTCAGGCCGTCTTCGCCGCCGGTGATGTCCGACAGCTGCGAGGCCAGCGTCTGGAACGCGGCGGCCACCGCCAGCGTGATCATGGCAAAGAAGATGGCGCGCACGCGCAGTGAGAACAAGCCCACCGCCAGCGACAGCAGCAGCGACAGCAGCAGCGCGCCGCCAATGCCCACGCCCAGCGCCGTCCAGGTGGGCCCCATGCGCGTGGTGGCCACCGCGATGCCATAGGCCCCGATGCCAAAGAACATGGTGTGCGCAAAGCTCACGATGCCGGTGTAGCCCAGCAGCAGATCGAAGCTGGCCACCAGCACCACGAAGATCAGCACCTTGGCGGCCACGGACAGCGCCTTGACGCCCGGGAACAGGAAGGGTGCAAACGCCAGCCCGATGAGGATGGCCACGAGGATCACCGCCAGTACCTTGCTGCGCGGGTAGTCGCCGGAGAGAAGTCGGTTCAGCATATCAGTCGGCTCCTCTTCAGCGGTTGGCCACGGGATAGACACCCTGCGGGCGCCACAGCAGGATGGCCACCATCAGCGCGATGTTGGAAAACAGCGCCACCTTGGGCACCAGAAAGCCGGTGTAGTTGGCCATCAGCCCCACCAGCAGCGCGCCGATGAGGGCGCCGCCCGTGGACCCGAGGCCGCCGATGATGATCACGATGAAGATCAGCACGTTGACCTGCGCGCCCATCTGCGGGATCACGTTCTGCTGGTACAGGCCCCACATCACCCCGCCCAGACCCGCCAGGGCCGAGCCCACGACGAACACGCCGATGAACAGGCGGCGGATGCGGTAACCCAGGGACTCGACCATTTCGCGGTCTTGCACGCCGGCTCGGATCAGCAGGCCGACCTTGGTGCGCGACAGCGTCCAGGCCAGCACGGCGAACACCAGCAGGCCCACGGCCACGGCGACGAGGCGGTACTTCTCGATGGCGGCGTCGCCCACGAGCAGCGAGCCTCGCATGCCTTCGGGCAGCGGCAACGGGATCTGCGCGGGGCCCCAGATGACCTTGATCAGCTCTTCGCCGATGATCATGCCGCCCATGGTGATGAGGATCTGCTTCAAGTGCTGGCCGTACACGGGCCGCACGATGAAGCGCTCGAACGCCAGGCCCACCGCCCCTGCGACGGCCATGGCCACCAGCATGGCCGGCAGCACTGCCACCAGGTTGCGCCACAGCTGGTCGGAGCCCGTCCAGTCGCCCATGGTGCCCAGCACGCTGGTGGCCACAAAGGCGCCGAGCGCGATGAACACGCCGTGGCCAAAGTTGAGCACGTCCATCAAGCCGAACACCAGCGTGAGGCCCGAGGCGATGATGAAGATGATCATGCCCATGGCCAGCCCCGCCACCGTGAGCGTGAGCCAGGTGCTGGGCGAGCCGATGAAGGGCAGCACCAGCAGCGCGAGCGCTGGCACCAGGGCCAGGGGCTTCCAGTCGAAGTCGCGGGTGATGCTCATGCCCGGTCTCCTTGCGCGGCAAGCAGCGTGCGCGCAAATGCTATATTTTTAATAGCTATCAGCGCTTTACCATCATGCGCCAGTGGCCAAAAAAGCTTGAAATCTGGTGTGAAATTCATAGTGCCAACCCCAGCAGCGACCGCTGCAGTGCCTCGTCTTGCGCCAGCGCGGCCATGCTGCCCGCATGCACCACCTTGCCGTTGTCCATCACGGCCACGGTGTCGCCGAGCCGCTTGGCGAAATTGATGTTCTGCTCGACGAGCAGGATGGTCACGCCGCTCTTCTTGAGCTGGTCGAACGCATCGATCATGTTGTTGATGATGGCGGGGGCCAGGCCCTTGCTGGGCTCGTCCACGATGAGCAGGTCGCGCGGCTCGACGATGGCGCGGCTCACGGCCACCATCTGCTTTTGACCGCCGCTGAGCTTGCCGGCCGGGTGGTTCCAGAATTTCTCCACGGCCGGGAAGAGCTTGAAGATCCATTCGAGCCGGGCCGAGTCCATCTGCGCGGCGTTCTTGGCGCCGCGCGCGGCCAGCAGCATGTTTTCCTTCACGGTCAGGTCCGCGAAGATGCCCATGTTCTCGGGCACGTAGGCGATGTTCATGCCCGCGATCTGCGGTGTGTTCAGCGCCGTGATGTCCTTGCCCGCAAAGTGGACCGAGCCCTGCGACGCATGCCACAGGCCCATGATGGTGCGCAGCGTGGTGGTCTTGCCCGCGCCGTTGCGGCCCAGCAGCATGGTGAGCTGGCCCTTGGGCACCGCCAAATCCACACCGTGCAGGATGTGGTACGCGCCGATGTGGGTGTGCACGCCCTTAAGTTCGAGCAGGTTCGCGGAGTTTGTCGTGGAGCTCATGCGGCCTCCTTGTCTGCGTCCTTGGTGACGCCCAGGTAGGCTTCCTGCACCACGGGCGATGCGATCACCTCGGCCGGCGGGCCGTCGGCCACCAGCGTGCCGTTGGTCAGCACGATGATGCGGTCGGCCAGTTCGCGCACCACGTCCATCTTGTGCTCCACCAGCAGGATGATCTTGGTCTTGTCCTTCTTGAGTTCGCGGATCAGGTTCAGGATCACGGGGGCCTCGTCGTGGCTCATGCCGGCCGTGGGCTCGTCGAACATGTAGACCTGCGGCTCCAGCGCCATCAGCAGTGCCACTTCGAGCTTGCGCTGGTCGCCGTGCGGCAGGCTGGCCACGGGCGTGTCCTGGCGGTCGAGCATGGCCACGGCCTGCAGGATGGCGCGGGCGCGGTCGGTCAGGTCGCGGTGGTCGCTCCAGATGCTCCAAAGGTTCAGGCCCCGGCGGTGCTTGCCCTCTTGCGTGGCCTGCACGGCCAGGCGCACGTTCTCCAGCACGCTGAGGTTGGGAAACAGGTTGGTGAGCTGGAAGGCACGGCCCAGGCCCGCATGCGTGCGCGCCGAGACCGACTGGCCCGTGAGGTCCTGCCCGCCCAGGGTGACACTGCCCGCGCTGGCGCGCAGCTGCCCGGAGATGAGGTTGAAGTACGTGGTCTTGCCCGCGCCATTGGGGCCCACGATGGCGGTCAGCGTGCCGGGCTCGAAGGAGCAGGTCACGGCGTTGACCGCCACGTGGCCGCCGAAGCGGATGGTCAAGTCCTTGGTAGACAAGGTGCTCATGGGTGGTGTTTCACTTTCACGGTCTTCTTCATTCGTTGGTGTCGGGCGCCCTGTCCTGACATGAACAGAGCGCGCGGCGTTCAGCGCATTGTCAAGGGCACGTGCCGATGACGTAGTAGTTCGGGCTCGTCTGTTTCAGCGTGTTGTTCACGAAGATGTTCCACAGCCCCATGCTCTGGTTGGAGCCCAGCGCAAAGGTGTAGCCGCCATACACATAGGCACGGCCGGCCATGGTGTGGGCGTAGTTGCTGGCGGTGGTGCAGGTGCCTCCGCCGCCCTGGGCTGCCAACGTGGTGCCCGATGCGGCGGCGGATGCAGCGCCCTCTGCTCCGCTGGCATCGGCGGCACGCACGGTCCAGCTGTAGGTGGTGGAAGCGGCCAGGCCGGTGTCGCTGTAGTTCGTTGCGGTCACGGGCAGCGCGTTGACCTTGTTGGCATTGCGGTACACGTTGTAGCTGGCAGCGCCCGAGACGGCATTCCAGGCAATCGCCATGCTGCTGGCCGTGGCGCCCGAGGTGCTCACGCCCGTGGGGGCAGGCAGGTCCACCGGCGGGTTGGTGGTGCCGCCGCTGGAAACGCGGTCCACCATGGCCTTGATGGCGACCATCTGCGGACCGGACTTCTTGGCGTAGTTGGCGTTGTCGTAGCCCCACCAGTCAAAGCAGCTGTTGGTGGCCGCGGTGCTGGTCTGCGGGTACAGCATCACGATGCTGTTGGTGTCGGCCCAGCGGTTGTAGCCGGTGTTGCGCACGTACTGCTGCTGCACATCGCTGATGTTCTGCTTGCAGCCATGCAGCACCACGTGCAGCTTGCAGGTGGCACTGCCGCCCGCCTGGCAGGCCTGCGGCACATAGGCCCAGCCCGTGGTGGCCATGCCGTGGTTGGAGATGAATTCGCTCTGGTTGAACTCGATGAAGTTGCCGGTGGGCAGCGCCGCGTTGTTGCGTGCATTGAGCGGGCCGTACAGGTGCTGCAGCATGGCCCCCGCCAGGTCGAAGTTGCAGTTGCTGATGTAGGGCGCTGCCTTGGTGGTGCAACCGTTGCCGTAGTCGTCGGTGACCATGGCGTGCTCGGCAGCGATGTCCTTCTTGTAGACCACGTTGGCGGCCGGCACAAAGCTGTTGTAGTAGGTGCGCAGGGCATCCATCACGCCGGTCTTGACCGCACTGTCGAGCGTGCCCGAGAACAGGTAGACCTTCGAGTTCTGGAGGTTGGCCACGGGGTCGATGGCGCCCTGGCTGGCCCAGGTGTTGGTGGTGCTGACCAGCGTGCTGGTGGGAATGCCCGCCGGGCTGGCCATGCAGCGCCCCGTGGCATTGACGACCGAGCCCTCGGCGCAATAGAACGGCCCGCCCGCAACCACGCCCACCCCTTTGGCAAACGTGGCCGAATACGCCACGTGCAGCTGCACGGCCATGAAGCCGCCTGCGGACAGGCCCGACACGGTGGTCTGGGTCTTGTCGATCTTGAGCGCGGGAAGGTTGACGGCGGCATATGCACCGCCCGTAGCGCACAGCGTGATGGCAGCTCCTGCTGCGGCCGCCCGGATGAAATTGAAAGCCATGTTGTCTTGTCTCCAAATAATTTTGAGAAAAACCGACCCAGCCCCCGTGTAATCCGGGAGTTCATGCATCAATTCACTGGAAAAAAAGGGGCGGCCGCCCCCGCGGGATGAGCCCCCAGGGGCAGCGCCCCGGGGCCACGCAAATCCGCTTATCGCTTGTTGCGAATCGGCACTTGCATCTCTTCAGGCTTGATCTCGCGCACCAGCTCGGGCACGCCCCAGGCGAAGGCCGGGTCCACCTTGATCTTGAAGTGGTACATGCTCTGCATGGCCTGGTGGTCTTCCTTGCGGAAGGTCATCTTGCCCTTGGGGGTATCAAAACTCATGCCTTCCATGGTCTTGATGAGCTTGTTGGTATTGGTGTCGCCACCGGTGGCCTTGAGGGCAGTGACCAGCGCCATGGCGGAGCTGAAACCACCGGCGGTGAAGAAGTCCGGCGGGGTCTTGAACTCCTTGTAGTGCGCGGCCACCAGGGCTTCGTTCACGGGGTTCTTGGGGATGCCGAAGTAGTAGTACGTGGCGCCTTCCATGCCCGGGAAGTTCTTGTACGCAGCCATGGCGGGCAGGATGTTGCCACCGGTGGCGATCTCGATGTTGTAGCGCTTCAGATCCATGTCGGCGATCTTGAAGGGGTTGCCCGCGCCTGCCCAGATGATGAAGATGACCTTGCGGCCGGGCACGTCCTTGAGCTTGTCGATCAGGCGCTGCGCACCGGCGGTGAAGTCGGTGGTGGTGGTGGGCAGGTACTCCTCGTGGGCGAGCTTGGCGTTCTTGAGTGCGTCCTTGAAGGCCTTCACGCCGTCGCGGCCAAAGGCGTAGTCCTGCGCCAGCGTGGCCACCGTGACGCCGGCCTTGTCGATGGCCACGGCGTTGGAGATGGCGTCCTGGCTGCTGTTGCGGCCGGTGCGGAAGATGTACTTGTTCCACTTGTCGCCGGTGATGGCATCGGCCACGGCGGGCTCCACCAGCAGGATCTTCTTGTATTCCTCGGCCACGGGCAGCAGCGCCAGAGCCACGCCCGACGACGTGGGGCCTACGGCGATGTCGGCCTTGTCATCGGAGTAGGCCGATGCCAGCAGGCTCTTGCCCAGGTCGGGCTTGCCCTGGTCGTCCTTCTCGATCACCACGAGCTTCTTGCCATTGACGGTCATGCTGCCGCCGGTGGCGTAGTTCAGGCCCATCAGCAGGCCGGTCTGGGTCTGCTTGCCGTAGGCCTCCAGCGGGCCGGTCTTGCTGTAGACGTGGGCGATGCGGATCTCGCCGGTCTGGGCGAATGCGGGGGCGGAAAGCGTGGCGGCGGTAACGGCTGCAGTGGCGAGGGCGACCAGGGTGCGACGGTGCATGGCGATGTCTCCTTGTTGTGATGCCTGAACATTGCACAGTTCATGCCAACACGCAAGCTGTTGATTTTTATGAAACTTCTGCTGACACCTGTGCGACACAGTCTGATTTATGGACAAATAAATTGTCTGTAAATCAGACATATGCCCAATATTTATTCAGGGTTTTCCAGACGTCCATAGAGCGTGGCCCGCGAGATGCCCAGCTGACGTGCCGTGGCGAGCTTGTTGCCACCATGGGCTTTGAGGGTCGCGGCGATGGCACGCCGCTCCAGCTCGGCCACCTGTTCGGACAGCGGCCGCAGGTAGCGGCTTTCATCCTCGGCATCGCCCATCGGGGCGGCGTCCTGCACAGGGGCAGGTGCGGCGGGTTCCACGCCGGCTTCACGCAGCACGCGCTCCAGCTGCGCCGCGTCGATGGACGGGGAGTCGCTGCGCATCACGGCCTGCTCCAGCACATTGCGCAGCTCGCGGATATTGCCGCGCCAGGGCTGGCCCGCCAGCAACGCCATGGCGTCGGGCAGCAGCTCGGGTGGGGCCGTGCCGTTGCGCAGGGCCAGGTCTTCACCCAGCGCCTCGACCAGCGCCGGGATGTCGGTGCGGCGCGCCCGCAGCGGTGGCACACGCACAGGCAGCACGTGCAGGCGGTAGAACAAATCCTCGCGGAACTTGCCTTCGCGCACCAGCGTCGCCAAGTCGCGCGAGGTGGCCGCCAGGATGCGCACGTTGAAGGGCACCAGCTTGTTGGAGCCCAGCGGCTCGATCTCGCCCTCCTGCAAGGCCCGCAATAGCTTGGCTTGCAAGCTTTGCGGCATGTCGCCGATTTCGTCGAGGAAGAGCGTGCCACCGTCGGCCAGCTTGAACTTGCCGTCGCGGCCCTTGCGGTCGGCGCCGGTGTAGGCGCCTGGGGCTACGCCGAAGAACTCGGCTTCGAGCAGCGTGTCGGGCACGGCGGCAATGTTGACACTCACAAACGGGCCGCTCGCGCGGCTGGATGCAGCGTGGATGGCATGGGCCAGCAGCTCCTTGCCTGTGCCGGTCTCGCCCAGCAACAGTACTGGGCTGCTGGACTGCGCCGCGCGCCGCGCCTGGCGCTTGACCTCGGCCGCTGCGGGGCTGGAGCCGATAAAGCTGGCAAAGGTGTATTTGGCGCGCCGCTCGCCGTCGCCCGCCACGGCCAGCGAGCGGCTGCGCTGGCTGGCCAGCTCGCGCCGCGCGTCGTCCAGGTCGCGCTGCAGCAACGCGAACTTGCTGATCAGCGGCTGCAGTGTGGTCTCGGGGTGGTCAAACAGCACGATGCCAATGGCGCCGATCACGCGGTCGGCATCGTCGCGCAGCGGGATGCGGCTGACCACAAAGGTGCCGGCCTTGTTGGTGAGCAGGTCGATCAGCACGGGCTGGCCGGTCTCCAGCACACGGCGCATCTGGGTGTTGGGGATGACCTCCTCCACCGTGCGCCCGACAAACTGATCGACCGACGAGAAACCCAGGTCGGGCAGAAAGCGCTGATAGCCCTCGTTCACCCACACGATGCGGCCGCTGCGGTCCACCAGGAACATGCCCTGGCTGACGCTGGAGAACAGCTGGAACATGGAGCGCGCCGCCAGTTCAAGAATGCCCTGGGCATCCAGCGGCAGTGCGGGGGCGTCATCGGTGAGCAAGGGCATCTGCGGATGGTAGCGCGGCGGGGTCTGGCCAAGTGCAGTCACACCGCAGACAACATGCAGCTCGATTGCTACTATTTTTATAGCTATTAGCGCAAATCCATAAAGCGCTAGCGGCTTTTTTTATCCAAAATCATGATGCCATCGGCCACCGGCGCACTGCCCACGGGACACTGCGCGCGCGTCATGCGCAGAATCACCATGGGCTGGATGGCGGCCAGCGCCTCGGCCTCGCGCACGGCCAGGGGTTGGTCCACCAGGATGCAGGGCTTGCCTGTGCGGCGGCAGTGGTCTTGCACGCGCCAGTACTCGTCGTGGCTGATGCAACCGGTCTGGCAGATGACCAAATCGGCAGCGGCCAGGTTGGCATCGAGCGAGCCGTCCCGCAGCCCGGTGGAGGCGGTGCGGTCCACCGCCCAGCGCTGAGACGGGTGGTTGGCAACACCACCGGCCCTCGCGGGGTGGCCCCGGGGGGGCTCCGCAGCCTGGGCCGGCGCCACCTTCGCCTGGGCTGCCAGCCGCCAGCGCAGGCATTCGCGCGACAGGCCCGCAATGCGGTCGACGAGCACGCTGATGTGGCGGGCCATCGCCCGGCGGCGTGGCAGGCTGGGGTGCACCACCTTGATCTGCGCCAGTTCGTCCTGCGCCAGGGCAAGGCGCGTGTCCCGCACGATCACCTCGGCACGCAGTCGCACCACCTGGGTTTGAAGGGCCGCAATTTGCGCCGCCTGGGCAGACACCGTGGCGCTGCAGCGCTTTTGCGCATCGCCCAATTGGCGGCACAGCGCCAGAAACTCCTGCGGAAGTGATTGCATGCGCCACCTTTGCAAATAAGAATTATTCGCATTTTATGGTACGATTCGCGGCTTGTGAGCACGCAAGTCACCTTGGTGGGGAGGACACCGGAGGCATGAAGCCTCCGGTGTCTGGCTTGCGCAAACGCTAAGAACCTGTTCTAAGAAATCGCCCCTCCCGACGGCTACCCAAAAAACAAAAAACCGCGCCATTGCAGCGCGGTTTTTTTGTGGGTGAAGGACGCGCACTGCGCGCGTCCGGTCAGGTCTGCGCCAACGCCAGCTTGCGCGCCGCCCAACGCCGCAGCAGGCGCGGCAGGATGAGCACGGCCAGCACGATGATGATCAGTGTCAGCGAGCCTGGACGTTCCAGGAAGATGGTCCACTTGCCTTCACCAATCGACACGGCATTGCGCATCTGCGCCTCGGCCAAGGGGCCCAGGATCATGCCCACCACCACTGGTGCGGCCGGGAAGTCAAAGCGGCGCATCACCACACCCAAGAGGCCAATCGCATACAGCAGTACCAGGTCGAACGCGCTCTGGCGCATGCCATACACGCCCAGCGTGGAGAACACCAGAATGCCCGCGTACAGGTACGACTTGGGAATGTTCAGCAGCTTCACCCACAGGCCCACCAGGGGCAGGTTCAGGATGAGCAGCATCACGTTGCCGATGTACATCGACGCGATCAGCGCCCACACCAGCGCACCGTTGGTGTCAAACAGCTGCGGCCCGGGCTGGATGCCGTAGTTCTGGAACGCGCCCAGCAGGATGGCCGTGGTGTTCGACGTGGGGATGCCCAGCGTGAGCAGCGGGATCAGCGTGGCCGTGATGGCCGCGTTGTTGGCGGCCTCTGGGCCAGCCACGCCTTCGATGGCGCCGGTGGTGCCGAACTCTTCCTTGTTCTTGCTGAGCTTCTTTTCAGCCGCGTAGCTCAGGAAGGTGGGGATCTCGCTGCCGCCTGCAGGGATGGTGCCGAACGGAAAGCCGATGAACGTGGCACGCAGCCAGGCCGGCCACGAGCGCTTCCACTCTTCCTTGGTCATGTGTGTGCTCGTCAGGCGGTTCTGTGTCTCGTCGGACTTGCCTTCGTACATCACGTTGTACAAGGCTTCACCCACCGCAAACAGGCCCACGGCGATCAACACCACCTCGATGCCATCCATCAGCTCGGGCACGCCGCCGGTGTAGCGCGCTTGGCCCGAGATCTGGTCGATACCGATAAGGCCCATGGCCAGCCCCACGAACAGGGCGACCATGCCACGCAGCGTGCTCTTGCCCAGCACCGCGCTCACGGTGGTGAAGGCCAGCACCATGAGCATGAAGTACTCGGGCGGGCCCAGGCGCACGGCGTATTCAGCCACCAATGGGGCAAAGAACGTGACCAGCACCGTGGCAATGGTGCCCGCCACGAACGAGCCAATCGCGGCCGTGGCCAGCGCTGCGCCGGCGCGGCCGTTCTTGGCCATCTTGTTGCCCTCCATGGCAGTCACCATGGACCCGGCCTCACCGGGTGTGTTGAGCAGGATGGAGGTGGTGGAGCCGCCGTACATGGCTCCGTAGTAGATGCCGGCAAAGAAGATCATGGAGGCCGTGGCCTCGACCTTGACGGTGATGGGCAGCAGCATGGCCACGGCCACTGCGGGACCGATGCCGGGCAACACACCGACCGCAGTGCCGATCATGCAGCCCACGAAGGCCCACATCAGGTTGATGGGGGTCGCAGCGGTCGCAAAACCCTGCATCAAGAGATTCAACGTTTCCATAGCGTGCAGGCTTTACAGCCACCCCGTGTTGGTCAGGCCGGGCAGGTTGATGGCCAGCAATTGCGTAAACATCCAGTACACCGGGGCGGCCACGGCCACACCGATGAAAGAATCCTTGATCCAGGCCTGCAGACGCAGGTCCAGTTCGCCTTCGGAACTCCGGAAGCCCCGCACCGACAGCACAAAGCACAGCGCGCAGCTCAGGATAAAGCCCAGCGTCGTGATGAGCAGGGCATTGAGCAGCAGCCCGGCCGACACCCAGATGAAGCCCTTCCAGTGGGCGCGCTCGTCGCCCGATCCTTCTTCCAGCTCACGGAACCCCCCGGTCAGGGCATGCACCACGCAGAGCACACCGCAGATCAGCAAGGCAATGCTGACCATCCAGGGGAAGAAATTGGGGCCTACACCGCCATAGCCAGCTTCAGAGCTGACCGAGCTGGCGCCCCAAGCCAGGCACAGCGCAAGCACCACCAGCCCCGCCCCTATCAGGGTCTGCAAGGGCTTGGAGCGCGACGAATGTTGTTGTGTCATGTTTTTTTCCTTCGCACCAACCACTGCTGCGGCAGCGCCACCACCCACCCCCACAGGGTTGAAGGCGACTGGCGCGCCTTGCTTCAGATCATTCCGGACTTGGCCATCGTGGCGCGCATGCTGGCGAACTCGGCATCCACGAAGTTGGCAAACTCGTCACCCGCCATCCAGGCCGGGGTCCAGCCGTTCTTCTCCATGGCATCTTGCCAGGCCTTGTGCTTGAAGGTCTTGGCCAGCGCGTCGATCAGCGCCTTGCGCTGCTCGGCCGTGATGCCAGGCGCGCCATACACACCGCGCCAGTTGCCGATTTCGACGTTGATGCCCTGCTCCTTGAGCGTGGCCACGTTTACGCCCTTCAGGCGCGAGCCCGAGGTGACGCCCACGGCGCGCATCTTGCCCGCAGAGATGTACTCGGCAAACTCGCTGTAGCCGCTGCCGCCCACGGTGACGTTGCCACCCAGGATGGCGGCGGTGGCCTCACCACCCCCACGGAAAGCCACGTAGTTGATCTTGGAAGGGTCCACGCCCACTTCGCGCGCGATCATCGCGGCTGCGATGTGCTCGGTGGAGCCACGCGAACCACCGCCCCACTTCACGCTGCCAGGATCTTTCTTGAGCTGGTCCACCACATCCTTCATGGACTTGAAAGGCGAATTGGCGGGCAGCACGAACACGTTGTATTCGCTGGTCAAACGTGCCAGTGGCGTGACCTTGTCCAGGCCCACCGGCGGCTTGCCGGTGATGATGCCACCCAGCATCACGGCGCCCATCACCATCATGGCGTTCGGGTCGCCCTTGCTGGCGTTGACGAACTGGGCCAGGCCGATCGCACCCGCAGCGCCACCCTTGTTGTCATAGGACACCGACGATGCGGCGCCTGCATCCTGCATGGCTTTGCCCAAGGCACGGCCCGTGGAATCCCAGCCACCGCCGGGGTTGGCGGGGATCATCATCTTGAGGGTGGGTGCGCTCTGGGCCGAAACGGGCAGCACGCCTGCAGCGGCCATGGCTGCCAGTGATTTGAGGAAGATATCGCGACGCATGGAGTCTCCTTGTAAGGTTTGCGAACCGCTCGATGATGCGCGCCCTGCCTGTCAAACGGCTGTCCGTGGACTCAGGGAAAACACTCATGCGCCCCGCACAATGAGACGGTGATATGGTGCCGCGCATGCAACTGCTTCTTGTTGAAGACGACCCCACCATGCAGGCCACGCTGCACCGCGCACTGACACGCCGTGGCATGGAAGTCACCGCCGTGGGAGACGGCCGTGCAGCACTCAGCCAATGGGCCGCCCGGCAGCCCGATGCGGTGATCCTGGACCTGACCCTGCCAGGGTTGGATGGCCTGCAGGTGCTGCAGCAGGCCCGCTCACGCGGACTGCGCACCCCCGTGCTCATCCTCACCGCACGCGGCACCGTGGGCGACCGCGTGATGGGCCTGAACGCGGGGGCGGACGACTACCTGCCCAAACCCTTTGATCTGGATGAACTGGAAGCACGCCTGCGCGCCCTGGTGCGCCGCAGCGCCGACCCTGCCCCCGGCACCCCCATGGCGCCCAGCACCGTGCAGATCGGCGCCATCCGCTACGACAAGGACAGCGGCGCGCTCTACCTGAATGGCGAAGTGATGGAGCTGACACCGCGCGAACTGGCGCTGATGCACGCCTTGCTCGCCCAGCCAGGCCATGCCGTGACCAAGGAACGGCTGTACGAACTGGTGTTCCCCGGCCAGCTGGATGTGCAGTACGAGGCCATTGAGGTCGTGGTGTACCGCCTGCGCAAGAAGATGGCAGGCACCGGACTGACCCTGATGACGTTGCGCGGGCTGGGCTATCTGCTGCGGGCCGACACATGACAGGATCAAAAGGCTCGCCCCGCCACCCTTCGCTGCGCCGTCGACTGCTGCTAGGCATCCTGCTGCCAGTGGCGCTGTTCATTGGTTTCAACACCTATAGCCTCTATCAGCAAACCCTGGCCTCGCTCAATACGGCCTACGACCGCACCCTGCTGGCGTCGGCCAAAAGCATCAGCGAACAATTGGATGTGCGGGGCTACGACGACGCCGCGCAATTGCGCGCCATCGTGCCCTATTCAGCGCTGGAGGCCTTCGAGGCCGACAACCAGAGCCAGATGTTCTACCGCGTATCCACGCTGCGCGGTGAGATCGTGTCGGGGTTTGACGAGCTGCCTGTTTGGCGGGGGACCATCCCGGACCGACCACCCTATGCTGCGCTGGTGGATTTTTATGACGACCGTTTCCGCGACCGCGATGTGCGCGTGGCCGTGCTGCTGCAGCCCGTGGCCAGTTCCGAAGGCCGCGCCATGGCCGTGATTCAGGTGGCCGAAACCCTGGAAGTGCGCGAAACGCTGGCCCTGCAGATTCTGCGCAATACCTTGCTGCGCCAGGCACTGTTGATCGCCGTGATCGCGTTGACCGTGGTGCTGGTGGTGCAGCGGGCCATCCACCCCGTGCGGCAGCTGAGTCTGCAGTTGCAAGGGCGCAGGGAGGGCGACCTGAGCCCCATCGCCGCCCCGTCCACCCCGCGCGAGCTGCAGCCGCTGATCGATGCCACCAACGAGGTCATGCAACGCCTTCGCCACTTGCTGCGGCACCAAAAGCGCTTCGTGCGCGATGCCTCGCACCAGCTGCGCACGCCGCTGGCGGTGCTCAAGACCCAGGTGCAGTCTGCCTTGCGCGGCGATGTGGAGCCCCAGCAAGCACTGCAGGAGATCAGCGATACGGTGGACCGCGCCACGCAGCTGGCCAACCAGATGCTGGCGCTGGCCAAGGTAGAGCAGCTGCGCCAGCAAAGCACTCCCCCTGCCACGCGGCTGGACGAACTGCTGCGCACCGTGGCGCTGGAGATCTCGCCCTTGATCGCCCAGCGCGACCTGGACTTCGGCATACACACCGAGCCGGCATTGGTCCAATCCCATGAATGGATGCTGCGTGAGCTAAGCCGCAACCTGCTGCACAACGCGGTGCGCCATGCCCCGCAGGGCAGCGAACTCACCGTGGACCTGCGCACCGACAGCCACCATGTGGCGCTGACCATCAGCGACCACGGCCCCGGCATCGACGATGAATTGGCGACGCGCCTCTTCCAGCCGTTTTCAGCAGGCGATGTGCGCACGGGCAGCGGCCTGGGCCTGGCCATTTGCCATGAGATCGTGCAAGCCCTCGGTGGCAGCATCGCTTTGACCAACCGCATGGTGGGCAGCAGGATGGCAGGGCTGGACGCCGTGGTGCGCCTGCCGCTGGCCGCGCCATCGGCTGACATGGGCGGCTCCATCCACGCGGCACAATCCCCCGTATGAACACCCTGGAGACAATGCGGCTCGACAAGTGGCTGTGGTGCGCCCGCTTCTACAAAACCCGTAGTCTGGCCACCGAAGAGATCGGCAAGGGCCGCGTCACGGTCAATGGCCAGCTGGCCAAACCCGCGCGGGATCTGCGCTGCGGCGACACCGTGGCCCTGCGCCAAGGGCCAGTGGCCCGCACCGTGCAGGTCCTGCGCCTGAGCGGGGCGCGCGGGCCTGCGCCGGTGGCGCAGCAGCTGTATGAGGAGACGCCCGACAGCATCGCCGCCCGCGAGAAGGCCGCAGAACTGCGCCGCCTGGCCCCAGAACCCGCCGCCACATTGCACGAAGGCCGCCCCACCAAACGCGATCGGCGCGAGATCGACAAAGTGAGCAACAAAGGGGACGAGTGGGGCAGCCGCTGGAGTGCCTCCATCGACGAATGAGCGCAGCGTGGGCTTGCGAGTTTGCAAGGCTCTGCAAGACAGGCTGAAAAGACAGATGGCTCAAAGAAAAAAGCCCAAGTGAATGAATCACTTGGGCTTTATCTTGGCGGAAACGGAGGGATTCGAACCCTCGATGAGGCTCTACACCCCATACTCCCTTAGCAGGGGAGCACCTTCGGCCACTCGGTCACGTTTCCAATCCCACTATTATGCCCCATTTCTGAGGCGCTTCTGGCGGTTTAGGCGACTTCCTGGTCCAGCTCGAACGCCTTGTGCAGGCTGCGCACGGCCAGTTCGACGTCCTTTTCGTCGATCACGACCGACGTCTTGATTTCGGAGGTGGAGATCATCTGGATGTTGATGCCCTCTTCGCTCAGTACGCGGAACATCTTGCTGGCCACGCCCACATGGCTGCGCATGCCGATGCCGACGATGCTGACCTTGCAGATCTTGGTGTCGCCAACGACCTCTTGCGCGCCCAGTACAGGCGCCACTTTTTCCTTGAGCAAGTCCACCGTGCGCGCACAGTCGCCGCGATGGACCGTGAAGCTGAAGTCGGTCTTGCCGTCCTTGCCCACGTTCTGGATGATCACGTCCACTTCGATGTTGGCCTCGGCCACGGCGCCCAGGATCAGGTAGGCGATGCCGGGCTTGCCGGGCACGCCCAGCACGGAGATCTTGGCTTCATCGCGGTTGCAAGCGATGCCGGATACAACGGCTTGTTCCATTTTTTCGTCTTCCTCACAAGTGATCAGTGTGCCGGACCCGGCTTCTTCGTGAACGATCCATGCCCTTGGAATTGTTGGGGTGACGCCTCCGAAGCCACGGCGCCAGGCAAAACACGGTTGTGGCGCGCCGCCAATGTTCGTGCGATCAGGGGACCAAAACCTGGGGACTGTGCCAATCGATATTTGGCCCGGCCCGTACCACAAATCCGCGCCCCACCTTGATGTGGATGCGGTGGCCGCGTGTTGTGCAGACGGCCAACTGATCCAGCAACTCGCCCAGCTGCGCCGCCGCGGGCGTGGTGTGGTGAAACTGGCGCAACCAGTGGCGCAGCACATTCGCCTGGCGCGTCCGGCTCAAGCCCTGCAGCGCGGTGATCTGCGGCGGTACGCCGACCTGTGCCAGATCCTGCTGCGCCAGTTCGCCCTGCAGTTCCGCCGCCTGCGCGGCGTTGGATGCCGAGCGGGCGAACGTATCGCGAAACGCGGGAAAGGCGGCCTCCAGTGCGGGCAACAGTTGTGCACGAATACGGTTGCGGGTGTAGCGCTGGTCGGTGTTGGTGGGGTCTTCCACCCAACCCTGCCCCTGCGCCCGCAGCCAGCTGCGGATGTCTATGGCGGCCACCGGCAGCAACGGGCGGTGCCACACCACGCCGGCGCGTTCCCAGCGGGCGGGCATGGCGGCCAGCCCGGCAACGCCCGCGCCACGCGACAGCGCCAGCAGCAGCGTCTCGGCCTGATCGTCCGCGTGTTGTGCAATTGCTATTGATTTAATAGCTAATTGCGCTTTACTGGCAAGCGCTACAGCCTCAAAAGCCTTGTATCTTGCCTGCCTGGCAGCATCTTCGGGGCTCTGGCCAGGGGCGTGGCGGGCGTCCGGCCGCTCCACCCACAGCGGCACACCAAGGTCTTGGCACAAGGCAGCGCAATGTTGCTCGAACCCATCGGCCGCCGCCTGCAGGCCGTGGTGCACATGGATGGCCTGCACTTGCCCGGGCCAACGGCGCGCACAGGCCAGCAGCAGAGCCGTGGAATCAGCCCCGCCGCTCAGCCCCACGGCCAGCGGCAGTGCGGGCGCAAACGCCTGCATGGCAGCATCGAACGATTGGGTCATTCCGGCACCCGGCCTGCGCCACGAAACGGTGGTGCCGCATCAGGTGCACAAAAGCAATGGACAGGGCGGGAGTACATGGGCGCCGATTATCGCGGGCGCCCTCCCTTCTTCTCACATTCCACACTCTTTGCCCCGTCAAGCAACCGGTGCAGACAAACGCGGTGCGGCATGCGAGGCATCGGAGGACAGACGGAACGTGCCCACCACCTCCGACAGCCGCACCGACTGGTCCTTGAGGCTCTGCGCGGCTGCGGCGCTTTGCTCCACCAGCGCGGCGTTCTGCTGGGTCATCTGGTCAAGGTGCGATACCGCCTGCCCCACCTCGTTGATGCTCGTGCTCTGTTCGTTGGTGGATGCCGTGATCTCGGCCATGATGTCCGTCACGCGCTGCACCGAGGTCACGATGTCGTTCATGGTGGTACCCGCGTCGTGCACCAGCCGCGAGCCGTTTTCCACCTGTTCCACCGACGCGCTGATGAGCTGCTTGATTTCCTTGGCAGCCTCCGCACTGCGCCCGGCCAGGCTGCGCACTTCACTCGCGACCACTGCAAAGCCACGACCTTGCTCGCCGGCGCGTGCTGCCTCCACCGCCGCATTCAGCGCGAGGATGTTGGTCTGAAAGGCAATGCCGTCGATCACGCCAATGATGTCGTTGATCTTGCGCGACGCGGCGTTGATCTGCTCCATGGTGGTCACCACGTTGCCCACCACCTGTCCGCCGTGCTGCGCCACGCTGGACGCCTGGGCCACCAGCTGGTTGGCCTGTCGGGCAGAGTCTGCGTTGTGGCGCACGGTTTCAGTCAGTTGCTGCATGGAGGCCGAGGTCTCCTGCAGGCTAGACGCCGTGAGCTCGGTGCGCCCACTCAGGTCCTGGTTGCCGGTGGCAATCTCTTCGGCGGCCACACGCACCGAGCTGCTCGCATCGCGGATCTGCGCCAGCACCCCCGAGAGCTTGCCCGCAAAGCTGTTGAAGCTGGCGGCAATTTGTGCCAGTTCGTCCTCGCCCTGCGCGTCGATGCGGCGCGAGAGGTCGCCGTCGCCCGCACCGATCTCGTGCATGGCGTCGCGCACCAAGGTCAGCTGGCGCAGGCGCCGGGTCAGGATCACGCCGAGCAGCCCCACGGCCACCACCAGAACCAGCACGCTGGAGACCAGGGATGTGGCCAGCATCGAGCGGATGGGAGCCATTGCCTCGCTCTCATCCAGCGCCACCACCAGCATCCAAGAGGTGCCCGCGATGGGGACCACGCTCAGCAGGCGGCTGCGCCCCCCAATGTCTGCTGGCAGCAGAGTGCTGCTGTCTTTGGCGGCTGCCACCAGTTTGTCGATGGCGAGGTCTTTGGAAAGCTCCGCAATGGGCTTGAGGGTGAGCGCCTGATCGCGGTGGGCAATGATCTTGCCATCGGCTGCCACCAGGAAACCGAAGCTCTGGGGCGTGGGCCGGATAGAGGCTACGTTGGCCACCACCGACTCCATGTAGACGTCGCCCGCCGCTACGCCCTTGAGGGCTGTGCCTGCGCCGACCGGGGTGGCGAACGTCACAACAAGCTTCTGGTCAGACGCTGAAATGTAGGGCGGCGTGACCACCGATGTGCCAGCCTGCGCCGCCTGTTTGTACCAGGGCCGCGCAGTGGGGTCGTAGTCGGCGGGCAAATTGCGCGCTTCGGAAAACACATACTTCTTGTCGGCATAGCCAAAGTAAGCCGTGCTGAACTTGCCTGCGTCACGCAGCAGGGCCAGCGGCTTGGCGGGCTCGGGCTCTTCAAAGGCGGTGACGGACGCAGCGATGATCGCGGCCTTGGCCCGGGCCCACTCCTCGATGGTCTCGGCGTGGCTTTTGGCCGTGGCCAGGCCCTCCTCCGCCAGCGACACTTGCGCCTGCCCGCGCGCCGAAAGGTAGTTGACCAGGGTCAGCACCAGCAGGGCAGCGATCATGCACATGGCAGACAGCGCGAGGATCTGGCCCTTGAGAGTCTTCAGAAGCGACATGGAGCACCCCTTCATCCAACCGCACGGGCGGCCGTGGGCCATGTTACATCCGGTATCAGGCTGTGCGCCAGTCGGGGTAAGTGCGCAGGGCGCCAGGTTCTGGCTGCAAAAACAACAACGGCCCCGAAGGGCCGTGGGCGCAATGCGCGAGAGGCTGCAAATCGGTCAGCGGCTGTCGGCCTTGGTGTCGCTGAAGCGGCCGTAGCTCTGCAAGCGCTCGTAGCGGCGGTCCAGCAGGTCTTTGGTCTTGAGGTCGGCCACCTGACGGAACGCGTCGCCCAGCGCGCGCTTCAGAAAGGCGGCCATCTGCTTGTGGTCGCGGTGGGCACCGCCCACGGGCTCGCTCACGATCTTGTCCACCAGACCCAGGGCCTTCAGGCGGTGGGCGGTAATGCCCAGGGCATCGGCAGCCTCCTGGGCTTTGTCGCTGGTTTTCCAGAGGATGGAGGCGCAGCCTTCTGGGCTGATGACCGAATAGATGGCGTACTGCAGCATCACGACCTGGTCGCCCACGCTGATGGCCAGTGCGCCGCCGGAGCCGCCTTCGCCAATGATGGTGGTGATGATGGGCACTTCCAGCTGCGCCATCTCGAAGATGTTGCGGCCGATGGCCTCGGACTGGCCGCGCTCTTCGGCGTCAATGCCGGGATAGGCTCCGGGCGTGTCCACAAAAGTGAACACGGGCAGCTTGAACTTCTCGGCCGTCTTCATCAGGCGCAGGGCCTTGCGGTAGCCCTCTGGCTTGCTCATACCGAAGTTGCGCATCGCGCGCTCCTTCGTGTCGCGCCCCTTCTGGTGGCCCAGCACCATGCAGGCGTGGCCGTTGAAACGCGCCAACCCACCCACGATGGACAGGTCGTCTGAATAGTGGCGGTCGCCATGCAGTTCGACAAAGTCGGTGAAGATGTCACGCACGTAGTCGAGCGTGTAGGGACGCTCGGGGTGGCGGGCAATCTTCGTGATCTGCCAGGGCGATAGTTCGCTGTAGATGTCTTTGGTGAGTTGCTGGCTCTTCTTGCTCAGCTGGTCGATCTCTTCCGAGATATCGACGGCACTCTCGGTCTGCACGTAGCGCAGTTCTTCGATTTTGGATTCGAGTTCAGCAATCGGCTGTTCGAAATCCAGAAAGGTTTTTTTCGCCAACGTTTTTCTCCTAGGGGATCGCGACGGTTGCGGCTGCCATGAATGGCACGCACTGTAACCGACGGTTAACGAGTTTTCTAAAGCGCGTCAGTTAGCAACGGGCAATGGGTCGAGCGAGCGCCAAATATACCAAGTCGCCACACTGCTCCAGGGCTTCCAGGCCTCGGCCACCTCGCGGGCGTCGCTGCGGCTGACGGGGTCGCCCGAGAAATAGTTGTGGCTGATGCCGGCGATCAACCCTGGGTCGTCCAGGGGCAATACGTTGGGCCGCATCAGATAGAAGATCAGGAACATCTCCGCCGTCCAGCGGCCAATGCCGCGGATGGCGACCAGCTCGGCAATGATGGCTTCGTCGTCCATCGCCGCCCAGTCCTTCACGTGCAGCTTGCCTTCTTCAAAGTGGATGGCGAGGTCCACCAAGTAATCCACTTTGCGGGCTGACAGGCCGGCAGCACGCATGTCGTCGATTTTCAGCTTGAGCACGGAGGCGGGCTTCATGCTGCGGGGGAGCGCAACAAAACGCTCCCACACGGTCTGGGCGGCCTTCACCGAGACCTGCTGGCCCACGATCGACCGCGCCAGCGTGGTGAACGCGTCGCCGCGTTTCTGCAATGCGGCATCGCCAAACTGCGGGATCAGGCGCTTCATCACCCGGTCCTTCTTCACCAGGTGTTTGCACGCCTCGGCCCAGTAGTCGGGCGTGGCCAGCGCGGGTTCTGCAACCAGGGCATCTGGCGCTATTTTTTTAGTAGCAGCCACCGCAAACCCTGTCTGCCGCAGGGGCGTTTTTCACTAGATATTTGAAGATCACTGCGCAGCTTCCCAGGTGGTGCCTGCGGCGGAGTCCTTCAGCACGATGCCCTGGTCCAGCAGCGCATTGCGAATGCGGTCGGCCTCCGCGAAGTTCTTGGCCGCCTTGGCCGCAGCGCGGGCCGCAATCTGCGCCTGGATGTCCGCCTCGTCCACCCCGCCCGCCCCCGCCTGCAGGAAGGCTTTGGGGTCACCTTGCAGGATGCCCAGGCAACCTCCGAGCGCCTTGAGCAGTCTCGCCAGCCCGGCTGAACGTGTCTTGTTGACTTCACCTGCCAGGTCAAACAGCACGGCCACCGCCTCGGGCGTGCCAAAGTCTTCGTTCATTGCCGCCTTGAAGCGCGCTGCGTGAGGGTCGGCCCAATCAATGCTTGCCACATCGGCGGACGCCACCAGGCTCAGCGCGGTGTACAGGCGCTTCAAGGCCTGGCGCGCGTCGTCCAGATGGGCATCGCTGTAGTTCAGCGCACTGCGGTAGTGGGCGCGCACGATGAAAAAGCGCACCGTCTCCGCGTCGTAGGTCTTGAGCACGTCGCGGATGGTGAAGAAGTTGCCCAGGCTCTTGGACATCTTCTCGTTGTCGACCCGCACGAAGCCGTTGTGCACCCAGAATTTGGCCAGCGGCTTGCCGGTGGCGCCCTCGCTCTGGGCGATCTCATTTTCGTGGTGCGGGAACTGCAAATCGGCCCCGCCGCCGTGGATGTCAAACGTCTCGCCCAGCGTGGCGCCGCACATGGCAGAGCATTCGATGTGCCAGCCAGGGCGGCCGGAGCCGAATTCGCTGTCCCACTTGGCCTCGGGCGGCTCCTCGGGCTTGGAGGACTTCCACAGCACGAAGTCGAGCGGGTCTTCCTTGCCGTCGAGCACCGCCACGCGTTCACCCGCCCGGAGTTCATCGAGCGACTTGCCCGAAAGCTTGCCGTAGCCGTCGAACTTGCGCACGGAATAGTTCACATCGCCATTGCTGGCGCGGTAGGCCAGGCCCTTGCCTTCCAGTTGGCCGATGAGCGCGAGCATCTGGGGCACGTATTCGGTGGCGCGGGGTTCGACCGAGGGCGGCTCGATGCCCAACAGACCGATGTCCTGGTGCATGGCGGCGATCATCTCGTCGGTGAGGGCACGGATGGTGATGCCCCGCTCCAGCGCGCGCTTGATGATCTTGTCGTCAATGTCCGTGATGTTGCGCACATAGGTGACGCGGTAGCCAGTGCTTTTCAGCCAGCGCTGCACGACATCGAACGCCATCATCATGCGGGCGTGCCCGATGTGGCACAGGTCATAGATGGTCATGCCGCACACATACATGCGCACATGGCCAGGTTCGAGCGGAGAAAAGTCTTCCAATGCACGCGACAGCGTGTTGTAGATGCGCAAACTCATGGGATTTCAGTAACGGAGACTTGATGGGGTGGGCGAAATGAGCCCCGGCAGCAGGGGGCGGCGGCCCCTTGGTGGGGGTTGGCCCAGCGAGGGGCGTCCAGCGAAATCACCCGCGGCAACAGCGTACCGTCATGACAACCCCCTCAGCTACAATCCGCCGCAGTATAAGCCCCCGCCCGGGACAGACGCTGCCCAACACCTTTGAAGCCCCCATGAAGCAAGTCCGCCGCACACTTCCACGCCTCCTGCGCCTGCTGGCACTGACCGCGCTTGTGGGCACTGGCGCGGCCCAGGCCGACGACTACACGGAAATCACCCAGCTGATCAAGGCCGGCAAGCCCACCGACGCGCTCGCCAAGGCCGACCAGCGCCTGGCAGCCAACCCACGCGACCCGCAGCTGCGCTTCCTGCGCGGCGTGGCGCAGGCAGATTCGGGCAAGCCCGCCGATGCCATCACCACCTTCACCAAGCTGACGGAAGAGTATCCCGAGCTGCCCGAGCCCTATAACAACCTGGCAGTGCTTTACGCCAACCAGAACCAGCTGGACAAGGCCCGCACGGCGCTGGAGATGGCGATCCGCACCAACCCCAGCTACGCCACCGCCCACGAGAACCTCGGCGACATCTACGCCAAGCTCGCCAGCCAGGCGTACAACAAGGCGCTGCAGCTCGATGCCACCAATGCCAATTCCGTCAAACCCAAGCTGGCGCTGATCCGCGAATTGTTCGCACCCGATGCCACCGGCAAGCCAGGCCGTCCGGCTGCCACCGCCCCCGCTACCGCGCCGGCCCCCGCCATAGTGGCCACGCAGCGGCCCGCGCCAACCGCAGCCGCCCCAGCGCCTGCACCGGCCCCGGCCCCGGCGGCAGCCCCCACACCGGCACCAGCGCCAGCTCCCGCCGCTACACCCGCTCCTGCGACAGCCCAAACCCAGGCGGCTGCCGCAGCACCCGCCACCGCCCCAGCAGCGGCGAGCGACACTGCCACCGTCCAGGCCGTCACATCCGCCGTGCAGGCATGGGCCACCGCCTGGTCCTCCAAAGACATGCCAGGCTACCTGGGTGCCTACGACAAATCCTTCGATCCACCCGGTCGCCAGACGCGCGCCGTCTGGGAAAAAGAGCGCGAGGCCCGCATCGTGGGCAAATCCAAGATCAGCGTCCAGCTGTCCGATATCAGCGTTGCGGTCAATGGCAGCAAGGCCACTGCCCGCTTTCGCCAGGCCTACACCGCCGATGCTCTCAACGTAACCAGCCGCAAGACGCTGGATCTGGTGAACCACAACGGCCGCTGGACCATCGTCCGCGAATCCACCGGCGGTTGACCTTGAGCCCCGACGCCGGGCCTGCGCCTGCAGCGCGGGCGTTTTCTGCGGCCCGCCCCTGAAGGCCTGAACCTGAAACCGCGCATGTTTGTGGAGCTGTCCGCACCAGGCCGCCGTGCCGCGGCTGGCACTTTTTTCCTCGCCGCACTGCTGCAGGCGGCGCCCGCGCACGCCCAGAGCGGCAAGGTCGGCCGCACAGCCCTCTCCTCTGCGGCAGAACCGGCCGCCGCCAAGTCGCCCGATCTGCGCGACGGGCAGGCGGAAGCACGCCTGCTGGCGGTTTACAAGCTCATCGCGGAAGGCCGTAGCCGCGAGGCGCTGGCCCAGGCCGAAACCCTGGCGCGCGACTATCCCAACTTCCAGCTCGCGCAGCTGGCCGTGGGCGACCTGCTGATGTCACGCACGCGGCCCATCCGCCGCATGGGCGATGTGCCAGAACCCGATTCGGCGCGCAGTCTTCAGGCGGCCACCACCCTGGAAGAACTGCGCAACGAATCGCGCCAGCGCGTGGACGCCCAACGCAGCCGCCCGCCAGCACACAGCATTCCCGCCCAGTTCCTGGAGCTCTCGCCCCGCTCGCGCCATGCGATTGCCGTGGACGCTTCGCGCTCACGCCTGTATCTTTTCGAGAACACCCCCAAGGGCCTGCAGCTGATTGCGGACTACTACGCCTCGGTGGGCAAGCTGGGCATCGAGAAAAACCTGGAAGGCGACCAGCGCACGCCGCTCGGGGTCTACTTCATCACCAGCCGGCTGGACCCCGCCACGCTCAAGGACTTCTACGGCGCAGGCGCCCTGCCCATCAACTACCCCAACCCCCTGGACCAGAGCCGGGGCAAGACTGGCAGCGGCATCTGGCTGCACGGCACGCCGCCCGACCAGTTCGCCCGCGCCCCGCTGGCCACCGATGGTTGCCTGGTGCTGGCCAACCCCGACCTGGAACGCATTCTGCGCACCGTGGAGCCCCGCTCCACGCCCGTGGTCATCGCCCGCCAGCTGCAGTGGGTGGCACCGCACGCCGTTCAGGCAGACCGCAAGTCTTTCGACGCGGTGCTCAACGCCTGGCGCAGCGCCAAGACCGAAGGCGACATGAAGCGCCTGCTGGGCTTTTACGCACCGGATTTCCAGAGCTACCGCAAGAAGCCGCTGGAAGAATGGTCCCAGGTGCTCAAGACCGAGACCCGCGCACTGCGGGGCCGGGAACTACACCTCAAGGACAAGTCTTACCTGCGCTGGACAGATTCCGCCGACACCATGGTGGTAACGTTCGGCGAAGTCGCCGAAGGCGCCCGCACGGGCCCCGTCAAGCGCCAGTACTGGGCGCGGCGGGGCCAACAATGGCAGATATTTTTCGAAGGAGTGATTGGATGATTTCCAGAAGAAATTCGACCCTGGCGCTTGCCAGTGTTGCGCTAGCAGCTATGTTTTCAGTAGCATCCGTGCATGCGGAGGATGCCCCCAAGGTCAAGCTGTCCACCTCGATGGGCGACATCGTGGTCCAGCTCGATCCTGCCAAGGCGCCCAAGACGGTCGAGAACTTCCTGGGCTACGTCAAGGACAAGCACTATGACGGCACAGTGTTCCACCGCGTGATCGACGGCTTCATGATCCAGGGCGGCGGCTTCACCGCCGACCTGATCCCCAAGCCCACCAAGGCCCCGATTCCCCTTGAAGCCAGCAACGGCCTCAAGAACGACAACTACACCATCGCCATGGCGCGCACGGGCAACCCCAACTCCGCCACGTCGCAGTTCTTCATCAATGTGAAGGACAACGCCATGCTCAACGCCCCCAGCCCGGACGGCCATGGTTATGCCGTGTTCGGCAAAGTGGTGAGCGGCAACGACGTGGTCGACAAGATCAAGGCTGTGGCCACGGGCAACAAGGGCCCGCACCAGAACGTGCCCACCACCCCAGTCACCATCAACTCCGCCACGCTGGTGAAGTAATCCCTTTTTGTTGATTCATTGATCGAAAGAACCTTGCCATGAGCAACCCCCAAGTCGAACTGCACATTGCCGGCTACGGCGTCATCACCCTCGAACTCGACGAAGCCAAGGCCCCCAAGTCGGTGGCCAACTTCCTGTCGTATGTGAACAAGGGCCACTACAACAACACCATCTTCCACCGCGTGATCCCCGGGTTCATGGTGCAAGGCGGCGGTTTTGAGCCCGGCATGAACCAGAAAAACTCTGACGCGCCTATTGAGAACGAAGCCAACAACGGCCTGAAGAACGCCAACTACACCGTGGCCATGGCCCGCACCAGCGACCCCCACTCGGCCACCGCGCAGTTCTTCATCAACGTGGCCGACAACGGCTTCCTGAACCACACCGCCCCCTCGGCCCAGGGCTGGGGTTATGCCGTGTTCGGCAAGGTGGTTGGCGGCGCCGACGTGGTGGACAAGATCAAGGCCGTGAAGACCGGCCGCAAGGGTTTCCACGACGACGTGCCGAAGGAAGACGTGATCATCGAGAAGGCCGTCGCCCTCTGAGCATGGCATCCCCCTGTGGCGCTGCGCGCTTTCTCCTTTCTCACGCAACGCTGCGCGCTGCGGGAAGGGGGACGACGCCCTCGCTGCGGGGCGGCCCTTGCTCGGCGTCTGCCGCCGAGGCCGCGCCAGTGTCGGCCGCCAGTTGCACGCTGCAGCGCAAGGAATGAACCATTCAGGCCCCGCCGTGACGACCGTGCCCCGGTTCGAGGAGCTTGCCGCTCCCTCGCACTGGCGCACGGTCGAATTCATTTCGGACCTGCACCTGCAGGCCAGCGAGCCCGCCACTGTGGCCACGTGGCAGCACTACCTGGCAACCACCGAAGCGGATGCCCTCTTCATCCTGGGTGATCTGTTCGAGGTCTGGGTGGGCGACGACGCCATTGCCGAGAACGGCAGCTTTGAGGCCGAGGGCTGCGCGGCCCTCAGGGCGGCAGCCCAGCGCCAGCCCGTGTATTTCATGCACGGCAACCGCGACTTTCTGGCGGGCCCAGCGTTCCTTGCGCAGTGTGGCATCACGGGCCTGGCAGACCCGACCGTGTTGACCTTCGCTGGCCAGCGCTTCGTGCTCAGCCATGGCGACCTGCTGTGCCTGGACGATGTCGAGTACCAGCGCTTTCGTTTGCAGGCCCGCAGCGCCGAATGGCAACAGCAGTTTTTGGCACAGCCCCTGGCCACCCGCCGTGCGCAGGCACGCGGCATCCGCCAGGAGAGCGAGGCGCGCAAGCAGTCCGGCGTCACCTACGCCGACGTAGACGGCCCCACAGCCATCGCCTGGCTGCAGGCGGCCCAGGCAAACACCTTGGTCCACGGGCACACCCACCGCCCGGCCGACCATCAGCTGGCTTCGAACCTGCAGCGCGTGGTGCTGAGCGACTGGGACGCTGCAGCATTCCCGCCCCGCGCGGAAATACTGCGTTTGTCCCATGCGGGCTTGGAACGGCTTCCCCTGGCCCCCATGTACGAGCGATCCTGAACTGTGCGGGGTTTCACTTCCCGCTGCTCGATCGCCATGCCACCTCTTTTCAACCGGCTCTGGAGCCGTGTCCGCGCCACGGTGGCCCCTGTGCCCGACATCTCCGCCGCCCTGTGGCTGCAGACCCTCCGGCGCTACCCCTTTTTGGCGGCGCTGTCGCTGCATGACCAGGCCAAACTGCGCGCGCTCAGCGCCCTCTTCCTGCACCACAAGGAATTCCACGGTGCCCACGGCCTGGCGGTGACCGACGCCATGGCCATCGACATTGCGGCGCAGGCCTGCCTGCCCCTGCTGCACTGGGGCGACCCGGCGAAGGCGCTGGACTGGTACGACGATTTCGTGACCATCGTGCTGCACCCCGGCGAGGCGGTGGCACGCCGCCAGACGGTGGACGAAGCCGGTGTGGTGCATGAGCACACGCAGGTGCTGCTGGGCGAGGCCATGGAACGCGGCCCCATCATGCTCAGCTGGGAGCACGCCTCCAACGGGCGTGAGAGCACTGAGCGCGGCCACAACGTGGTGGTGCACGAGTTCGTTCACAAGCTCGACATGCGCAGCGGCGAGGCCAATGGCTGCCCACCGTTGCCCGCTGGTTTCCTGGGTGCCCGCACTGGCCGCGCTGCCTACGAGGCCTGGTGGAATGCCTGGGAGCCAGCCTATGAACAGTTCCGCGAGCGTGTGATCCTGGCCGAGCGCTTTGGCGCCGAACGACCCTGGCTGGACGCGTATGGGGCCACATCGCAGTCCGAGTTCTTTGCGGTGGCCTGCGAGGCATATTTTGTGAACCGGGATCGGTTTGCGCAGGAGTTTCCGGGGCTGATGCCGGTGCTGGACGCGTTCTTTGTGACTGAAGATTCCGCCCGCTCCTAACAAAAGCCCAGAGCGAGGGTGCAACAAACCCCTGCAACTCCCCCGCCGAACTTGCTACACCAAAGCAATTGCCTTGGGCGACCCAGCAGCCTTTTGGGCAACCCACGCATGCGCTTGACGGGTTTGGCGAAGAATTGTGTTTCTGTTTGAAACGATTTGAGCCTTAGACCTGCCTTTTTGCGCTTCATTTTCTAATGAGGCGCTACTGTTGTGCCTCCGCCGCCATAGCTGCATGGTGTCACTAACGAACGATATCTGGGAGTTTTCATGTCTGGCATTTCATCCGGGGATCGGCTCAGGCGCGTTGGCGCGCTGGCCGCATTGGTGGTCACATTGCTCAATGCTTGCGGTGGTGGTTCCGGGGATTCTTCGGGGCCTTCGGCCCCTCCACCCCCTCCTCCGGCCCCGGCCACGGCCCTGTCGCTGCTGGCGGGCAATGCCGATGGCGCGGGCACCCAGGACGGGCCCGCCCCGGGCGTCGCCCGCGTGGGGGTCGATGTGGGGGGCATGGCCGTCACGCCCCAAGGTGACGTGGTTTTCCTGGACACGGGCAACCACCGGGTGCGCAAGCTCAACGCCGGCTCCGCGCACATCACCACCGTGGCAGGAGGTGGCGGCTGGGTGCGCACCGGCGCCGTGTCCAACCATGCCGACGGCGACGGCCCCGCTGCCCGCTTCTACCAGCCCAAGGCGGTCGCGGTGGACACCGCCGGCAACATGTATGTGGCCGACACGGAAAACCACCTGGTGCGCAGGATCAGCCCCACCGGAGCGGTGACCACTCTGGCTGGCAAGCCGGGCGTGTGCGGCAACCAGGATGGCACGTCCGACACCGCGACGTTCTGCCGGCCTTCCAGCATTGCCGTGGACAAGGCCGGTACCGTGTACGTGGCGGAAACCAGGCCATCGTCGACCACCTTGTCCGCCGCCAATCCAATCCGCAAGATCTCAACCACCGGCCAGGTGAGCACACTGACCAGCAAGGCCAGTGAGTACCCGACGTCCATCTTTTTCTCCGGCCCCCCGATCCAGATCTACTACCCGGTACATCTGGCCACCGACTCCACGGGCGCCCTGTATGCCGCCGACCCCAACGACCACGTGGTGCGCCGGTATGCGACCGACGGCCAGGCCACTGTGGTGTCGGGCACCGTCGGCCCCAACAACCAGGGCACCACCGACGGCACGGCCTCGCAGGCGAAGTTCGGCGCCTTCAAGGCGATGGCGTTCGACACGGCAGACCGCCTGTTCGTGCTGGACAACACGGGCCTGCCGGCCATCCGCCGCATTGGCAGAGACGGAAGCGCAATCACTCTGGTTCGCGCACAGGGATGCACCGAGTCCCGTGCGCCGGGCAGCCTGTGCCTCGCCAACCAGATGACGGTCAGGCCCGATGGCAGCTTCCTTGTCTCCGAATACGGGATGCAAGGCAACACGTTCCAGTACTCGCAGCTGCGCAGCTACTCACCCCAGGGCACGTCGACCCTGGTGGCCGGTCTTGCCTCCGCGCCGGGCGCGGACGACGGTCAGGGCGGCAGCGCCCGGTTTGACGCTCCCGGAGCCCTGGCGTGGAGCCCTTCGGGCACGCTGTACGTGCGCGATGACGGCAACCGGTCGCTGCGCACCGTGATGCCGGACGGCGTGGTGCGCACCTTGGGTACGCCGGGCGGGCACTGCACCACGGTGGGCGGGCTGGGCAGCGAGGTGCTCTCCAGTTTTACCGCGCCCCTGACCACCGATGGCGCGGGCGCTCTCTACACCCTCCAGGAAGCGCGCGTTTTCAAGACCAGCGCTTGCCGGTCAGAGCTGTGGGCGGACCTCAAGCCTTTGCTGGACAAGGTACCGACCTTCTTCACCAGCGTGGCCTCGGGCATCGCCGCCGACCGGACGGGCAATGTCTACGTGTCCACGTTCAAAGGCACCATTCACAAGATCGATGCCAAGGGCGAGGTGACCCTGCTCGCCGGCAGCCTGGGCACCGTCGGGCATGCGGACGGACAGGGTGCGGCGGCGCAGTTTTCCGCGCTGGGCAACATGGCCACAGATGCTGCCGGCAACCTGTATGTTGTTGACGGTCTGTTCCATGAAGTCAACAAGATCGGGCCCACGATCCGCAAGATCACACCCTCGGGCATGGTCAGCACCCTGGCAGGCAACCCCGGGGCTGCGCCGGGCTACGCGGACGGCACGGGCGCCGCCGCATTGTTCACGGTGGACCTGGGCTTCAGGTACCCGCAGCAGACGGCCGCGCTTGCCGTGGACGCACAGGGCAATGTCTACATCACCGACGGCGCCCACCACGTGGTCCGCCGCATCACCCCGGACGGCCGGGTCAGCCCGCTGGCGGGACAGTTCGGCGCATCCGGCTTTGCGGCGGGTGATCTGCCAGGCCTCATCCACCGGCCGGCGGGGATTGCGGTGCGCGACAACATGCTCTATTTCTCCATGCCCAACGCCGTGGCGCAGGTGAAGCTGCCGGCGCAATGAGCCTGCCACGCGCGCAGCGCGGTACAGCGCCGCCCAATGCGCGATGGCCATCGTCACATCGACACACCGGCGTGCGGCCCCCGCCGCACGTTCCAGACCCCTTCATTCATCCCAAAGGAACACCACCATGCAAGGTTCCCTGTTTAGTGTCCCTCGGCCGCCCATCGCGCTGTTGGCATCCCTGGCCGTTGCGGCGCTCGTGTCCTGCGGCGGAGGCTCTGGCGACACGTCGCCCCCGCCCCCGCCGCCGCCTCCGCCCCCATCCACTCCCCTTGCCCTTCTGGCCGGTACGACCGAGGGGCCGGGCACGCAGGATGGCCAGGGGACCGCAGCCAAGATCAGCACGGAAAGCGGCGGGATGGCACTGGCATCCAACGGCGACGTGCTGATTGCCGATCCAGGCAACCACACCATTCGCAGGCTTTCGCCCACCGGGCAACTCACCACCTTCGTGGGCGGCGGCCCCACCCGCAGCGATGCCAGCAGCCCGGGGCCACGGTATCTGGACGCCGCAGGCACCGCCGCACGCTTCAACGCGCCGCAGGCCGTGGCCGTGGACGCGGCGGGCAACACCTATGTGGCCGACACCGGCAACCACCTGGTGCGCAAGATCGACGCTTCCGGCAACGTCACCACGCTGGCAGGCCAGGAGGGCGTGTGCGGCAATGCCGACGGCACAGGCACGGCGGCAACGTTGTGCAGCCCCACCAGCATTGCGGTCGATCGGGACGGCAATGTGTATGTTTCGGAGTGGGCGCCCTTGACCCAAGCGCTTCCGCAGGAGCCCACTGGCAACCCCATCCGCAAGATCACGTCTGCAGGGGTGGTCACGACGGTCATTTTCAGGGCGAGCCAGTACCCCACTCCAGGCTTTGGGCGCAACAACCCCGACCGCCTGTACCCGGTGCATCTGGCAACCGACTCCACCGGCGCGCTGTACGCAGCCGACCCCAACGACCATGTGGTGCGGAAATTTGCGCCCAACGGCCAAGCCACGGTGCTGTCGGGCACGGTGGCCCTCAACAACACGGGCTATGTAGACGGCGCGGCCAGTGCGGCCAAGTTCGGCGAACTGCAGGCCATTGCGGTGGACCGCACCAACCGGGTGTTTGTTCTGGACCGGTCCTCCGGCACCCCGCTGCGCGAGATCGCGGCGGACGGCTCAGTGACCACGGTGCGGCGTGCGGCGAACTGCGATTTCGGGGCCGACGGCCTGCCACCCGCGTTTTGCGCGAGCAAGCGCCTGGCGGTGGACGCCCAGGGCCGTTTCCTCGTCACGGAAAGCAGCGCCTCCAGGACCTTCCAAACTTACACGGTCATCTACCGCACGGCGGCCAGCGGTGCGCCCGACCTGCAGGTGGGCACCGCCCCCCTGCCCGGCCATGCCGACGGCCGCGGCAGTGCGGCGCGCTTTGACAGCCCCGGCGCGCTCGCGGTGGACAAGGCGGGCACGCTGTACGTGCGCGACCGCAACAACGCCGCGCTGCGTACCGTGCAATCCGATGGCACGGTGGCCACGCTGGGCCGGGCCAAGAACCCGTGCGCGCAGGTCACGGGGCCGATCAACGACGTGGCCTTCTGCGGCTCAGCGCCGCTGTCCGTCGACGGGGCCGGCAACATCTACTCTTTCGACTTCAAGCGCATCCTGAAGACGAGCCCTGCCGGTAACGTGACGGTGTTCGCCGACCTCACCGCCGCTTTCGATGCGATACCCGGCTTTCTGCTCGAGGGGCTGACGGGCATGGCCGCCGACAGCGGCGGCACCGTGTATGCAGTGTCCCTGCGGAGCGTGATCTTCAAGATCACCCCAACCGGCGCTGTCAGCGTATTTGCGGGCAACCCCAACGCACGCGGGCACGCGGACGGCCCGGCCGCTTCGGCGCAGTTCTCGGCGCTGGGCCAAATGACCATCGACCCTACAGGCAACCTGTATGTGGTGGACGGCCGCTACCACAACATCACCGGCGTGGGGCCCACCATCCGCAAGATCACACCCGCCGGGATGGTGAGCACCATCGCCGGCCGTGCAGACCTGCCGCCTGGGCTGGTGGACGGCCCGGCCGCCTCGGCGCAGCTGACGGTGGACACCGGCGCGCCCATTTCGGACTCGCACGCCTGGCTGGCCGCCGATGCCAGCGGCAATGTCTACGTCACCGACCCGCGCAACCGCGTCGTGCGCAAGATCGGCGCCGACGGCCAGGTCAGCACCCTGGTGGGCCAGCGCTGGAACAAGGGTTTTGCGGCGGGAAACCTGCCCGGCTTCATCGACGAGCCCGCAGGCATCGCCATCAGTGGCGCTACGCTCTATGTCTCCACGTCAAATGCGGTGGCGGCCGTCAAACTGCCTTGACGAATGGATTGCGGCCCGTGGCGCCCAGAGGCGCCACGGGCCGCGTGGGCAATCCATCGCGAGCACTGCGGTGCAGTTGCCCACACGGCACCAGTGCGCAATGGCGCTGGCTCACGGGCAAGGTGCTGCAGCCCCCCGACACGGGCTCACCCCGGCAGCCAGATCAGACACTATCTAGACAATTTTTCCAGATTTTGACAATTTATCCATTTTTAGATAAATTGTCGAAATGCCAGACAAGAAGTCCAATCGACTGCCCCCGCCCGCAGGCGCAGCCCAGCGTGCACCCACCACCCGCGCCCCGAAGCGCACTCCCGACCAGGCCGCACTGCTGAGCCAGATCGAACAGGTCGCCCAAGGCCTGGCCGCCACCTTTGCCCCGTTTTGCGAGGTGGTGGTGCATGACTTGCTGGACCCCAAGCATTCCATCCTCGCCATCCACAACAACCTGTCGGGCCGTGGCGTGGGCGACCCCACCACCGAGCTGGGCCTGGCGCGCATTGCCGACCCCGACTACCCGCAGGTCATTGCCAACTATGCCAACCAGTTTGCCGACGGCCGCCAGGCCAAGAGCACGTCTGTGGGCATCAAGGACACAGCGGGCAACTACGTCGCAGCGCTGTGCCTCAACGTGGACCTTACCCTGTTTCGCAGCCTGCAAAGCGTGGTGGGCCAGTTCACGTCCATCGATGGAGACACCGGGCTCAGCGAGTCGCTGGACCCAGCGGGCGTCGATGCCATTCGCCAGCGCATCGACCAGTTCGCTGCGCGCCTGTCCACCGCACCGCGTGCGCTCAAGGCCGTAGAGCGGCGCGCCCTGCTGCGCGAGCTGAAGGACTCGGGCTGCATGGAAGTTCGCCGCGCGATGGAAGTGGTGGCGCAGCATTTGGGCGTCTCGCGTGCCACGGTGTACGGCGATGCCAAGTAGTCGCCCTGCCCATCCTGGCACGCAGGCCCAGCTTCTGCTGCTGGACACCCACCAGATCAGCGGCCTGCTGCCCCGCACCCGGCTGTTCGTGGATAACGCCGCACAGTCCCGGTCTATTGGCGAAGCGCAATGGGAGCCCAACCAGCCCTGCACCGAACTGGGCGACCTCCACTCTCTTTTTCATCCCATCGGCCCCTTCCCATGACCACTGCCCCTTCTGCTCTCCCTACCTACGACGATGTGGTGGCCGCTGCCGGCCGCATAGCAGGCCATGCCCACCGCACGCCCGTGCTCACATCGCGCACCATCAACGCCGAGTGGGGTGCACAGGTGTTCTTCAAGTGCGAGAACCTGCAGCGCATGGGTGCCTTCAAGTTCCGGGGTGCGTTCAACGCACTGGCCCAATTTGACGCGGTGCAGCGCAAGGCGGGCGTGGTCGCTTTCTCGTCCGGCAACCACGCACAGGGCATTGCGCTGGCCGCGCGCGAGCTGGGCATCCCTGCCACCATCGTGATGCCACAAGACGCGCCTGCCGCCAAGGTGGCCGCCACCCAAGGCTACGGCGCCAACGTGGTTTTCTACGACCGATACACGCAAGACCGCGAGCAGATCACGCGCGACCTGGCCGAACGCAATGGGCTGACCCTGATCCCGCCCTACGACCATGCCGACGTGCTGACCGGCCAGGGCACAGCGGCCAAGGAGCTGTTCGAGGAGGTGGGCCCGCTGGATGCCTTCTTCGTCTGCCTGGGTGGCGGAGGCCTGCTGTCGGGCTCGGCCCTGGCCACGCGGGCGCTGTCGCCCCACACCAAGCTGTATGGCGTGGAACCCGCAGCAGGCAACGACGGCCAGCAGTCGTTTCGCAGCGGCGCCATCGTGCACATCGACACCCCGCAGACGATTGCCGACGGCGCGCAGACCCAGCACCTGGGCAACATCACCTTCCCCATCATCCGGCGCGATGTGGACGACATCCTGACCGTGACGGACGAACAACTGGTGGACGGCATGCGGTTCTTTGCCGAACGCATGAAGCTCATCGTGGAACCCACAGGCTGCCTGGGCTTTGCAGCCGCGCGGGCCATGCGCGATGAACTCAAGGGCCAGCGGGTGGGAGTGCTCATCAGCGGCGGCAATGTGGATCTGGCTCGGTTCAGTGCGCTGGTGTCTGCGTAACCCGAGCCCGCCTTGCCGCCAGGACCTGCCCCTGCACACAAACAGCCCGCTCTCCGGCATCGACACGCCTGCGGCCCTCATTGAGCTGCCGCGCAACATCGCCCACATGCAGCAACCCATGAATGCACTGGGCGTGCGGTTTCGCGCGCACGCCAAAACCGCCAAATGCACCGCCGTGACGCGCGCCAGGTGGCGGTGGGTGCGCAGTGCATCACGGTGTCCACACCCAAAGAATCCGGGCAGTTTTTTGCGGGCGGCGTGACCGACATCCTCCATCCGGTGGGCATGATGGTGCCGCACAAACTGCCGCAGGTGCTGGCGGGGCCGCAGCGCGGTAGTACCGCCACGGTACAGAAGCCCCAAAGAACTTGGCCCGGACGGCGACGCTCAGGGCGACAGCGCGTGCTCCACCGCCAGCTTGGCTTCTTCCAGGCTGCTGAAAAACCGCGTGGCCTGGGGCAGGGCCTTCGGCAGATGGGAGGGTGCCGGCCACAAACGCTCATCCGTCCAGCCCGCTGTCCAACCGCCAATATCTTTGCGCTTGACGAAGCAGACGGCTTGCCCGCTCACTGTCGCTATCCAGGTGGTAGGTGGATCGTGGTCCCACGTGACGTTTGCCATGGTGCCCTCCAACGGTTGCTGCAACACCAGTGTAGGAACGCTCATGTCCCGCGGGCACTGGGGGTTCCCCGACTGCGCGACAAAACCGTGCGCCCATGACACGCACACAAGCGCGGGAAAAGCTACAGCCTCTTCCCCAGCATCACCACCCGCCCCTTGCGATAGCCCAAGCCCTCATAGAACCCAAACGCCGGCACCTCCTCCAAGGTCTGCAAGTTCATGCTCACGACTTCGTCGCGCCGCAACACATCCTCCAACGCGCGCATCAGCGCAGACCCAGCGCCTTGCCGCTGCATATGCCCGGCAACGCACATCTCCTTGATGTGAAACGTCCATCCGTTCACCCACCGCTCTTTCCATCCCAACACCATCGCGACCGGAGCCTCCTCGATCAGCAAGGCCATTCCACGCGCAGCCGGAAAGGCCATGAATGCCGCGAGCCGCTCCACCACGGCTGCACGCTCCCATCCATCGTTCCAGGGCGGTGCGTTGAAAACGCCCAGGTACAAGTCCGCACAGCCGGCGATGTTCTCGGCGGTCAAGGCCACAGTGGCAAAGGGCTGGATCATAGGGAACAAAGGCAAACAAAACACAGGGTGGCAAGCGTAGCGCACCACGCTTGCCACCCTGTATGCGGCCATCGATCATCCCGACGAAAGGCTTGCGCCCTGCATGCTCATCGGGCGGCCGCAGCCCCCATCGCAAACTTCGCAGCCCGCACCACCGCATCCGCATCCACCCCAAAGAACGCCCGCAACGCAGCCCGCGTATCGCTGCGCCCGAACCCATCGGTCCCCAACGTCAGGTACTTGCGCCCCTCGGGCACGAAGGCGCGCACCGTCTCGGGCACGGCACGCACATAGTCGGTCGCAGCGATCACCGGTCCGCTCGTGGCGGCCAGTTGCCCTGCAAGCCAGGGGGTACCCGGCTTATCTTCTCCCGCGATGGCACGCTGCTCGCACGCCACGCCATCACGCGCCAGCTCGCTCCAGCTGGTCACGCTGATCACCGTCACCTCCACGCCCTCGGCGGCCAGAAGTTCGGCGGCCTTCACCACCTCGGTCAGGATGGCGCCTGAGCCCATCAAAGTGACGGATTTTGATGAAGTCGTGCTCTCGCGCTTATCTGACAAGCGTGAGTAGCTCTTAAAAACATAGCATCCGCGCAGCACGCCTTCTGCCGCGCCGGCGGGCAGATCGGGCTGCGCGTAGTTCTCGTTCATCAGCGTGACGTAGTAAAAGACGTCGCGCTGCTCGGTCACCATTTCGCGCATGCCGGCGTCGATGATGACGGCCATCTCACCCGAATAGGCCGGGTCGTAGGCCTTGCAGTTGGGGATGGTCGCGGCCACCAGGTGGCTGCTTCCGTCCTGGTGCTGCAGGCCCTCGCCACCCAGCGTGGTGCGGCCCGACGTGGCGCCCAGCAGGAAGCCGCGCGCACGCTGGTCGGCAGCCGCCCAGATGGCATCGCCCACACGCTGAAAGCCGAACATCGAGTAGTAGATGTAGAACGGCAGCATGGCAAGGCCGTGCACCGTGTAGCTGGTGGCCGCGGCCGTCCAGCTGGCGATGGCGCCGGCCTCGCTGATGCCCTCTTCCAGGATCTGGCCGTCCAGCGCCTCGCGGTAGCTCAGCACCGAGCCGATGTCCTCGGGCGCATAGCGCTGGCCCACGCTGCTGTAGATGCCGACCTGCTTGAACAAATTGGCCATGCCGAAGGTGCGCGCCTCGTCGGCCACGATGGGCACGATGCGCGGGCCCAGCGTGGCGTCCTTGAGCAGGCCGCCCAGCATGCGCACGAAGGCCATGGTGGTGCTCATCTCCTTGCCATCGGCCTGCAGCGCGAACTGTGCATAGCCCTCGATAGGCGGCACGGGCAGCACCTCGCAGGTAGTGTCGCGGCGCGGCAGATAGCCGCCCAGGTTTTGCCGGTGGCTGCGCAGGTAGCGCATCTCGGGGCTGTCTTCCGCGGGCTTGAAGAACGCGAGGCTCGTGGCCTGCTCGTCGGTGAGCGGCAGGTTGAAGCGGTTGCGGAACTCGATGAGGTCGGTCTCGTCGAGCTTCTTCTGGCTGTGCGTGGTCATCTTGCCCTGCCCGGCCGTGCCCATGCCGTAGCCCTTCTTGGTGTGCGCCAGGATCACCGTAGGCTGGCCCTGGTGGCGTGCGGCCGCGGCATACGCGGCGTGGATCTTCACCAGGTCGTGCCCGCCGCGCTTGAGGCGGTCGATCTGCTCGTCCGTCATGCCCTGGGCCAGGGCCGCGAGCTCGGGGTTCTGGCCGAAGAAGTTGTCGCGGTTGAAGCGCCCGTCCTTGGCGGCAAAGGTCTGCATCTGGCCGTCCACCGTGCCTTCGAGCGTGCGCACCAGCGCACCGGTCAGGTCGCGGGCGAACAGGCCGTCCCAGTCGCTGCCCCAGACCAGCTTGACCACGTTCCAGCCCGCGCCGGCGAACAGGCGCTCCAGCTCGTCGATGATGCGGCCGTTGCCGCGCACCGGGCCGTCCAGGCGCTGCAGGTTGCAGTTGACCACCCAGACCAGGTTGTCGAGGCCCTCGCGCGCGGCCAGGGTCAGCGCGCTCATGCTCTCGGGCTCGTCCATCTCGCCGTCGCCGAACACGCCCCAGACCTTGCGGTTGGTGCAATCGAGCAGATTGCGGTGCGTGAGGTAGCGCATGAAGCGCGCGTGATAAATGCTGCTGATGGGACCGATGCCCATCGACCCGGTGGGGAACTGCCAGAAGTCCGGCATCAGCCAGGGGTGCGGGTAGCTCGACAGGCCCTGCGCACCCGCGCCCGGCGCCGTGAGTTCCTGGCGGTAGTGCATCAGGTCCTGCTCGCTCAAGCGCCCTTCGAGGAACGCCCGCGCATACACGCCGGGCGCGCTGTGCGGCTGGAAGAACACCAGGTCGCCCCGGTGCTGCCCCTCGCCCAGGCCTTCACGGGCCCGGAAGAAGTGGTTGAAGCCGCTCTCGAACAGGTCGGCCGCGCTGGCGTAGCTGGCAATGTGGCCGCCCAGCTCGCCATAGGCCTGGTTGGCGCGCACCACCATGGCCAGCGCGTTCCAGCGCACGATGGAGGCCACGCGCTCCTCGATGGCCAGGTCGCCGGGGAAGACGGGCTGGTCCTGCACGGCCACGGTGTTCACGTACGGCGTGTTCAGGTCGGGATGCCAGCCCAAGCGCTGGGCCCGCGCCAGGCGCACCATTTCCTGCAGCATGAAGCGCGCGCGCTCGGGCCCTTCGGTCGCGACCAGGGCCAGGAAGGCATCGCGCCATTCGGCGGTTTCTTCGGGGTCGGCGTCCGGGGTGGCGCCGGGGGCTTGCTGCAGCAGGGCGTGGGGGGTGAGGGCGTTCATGGTGACCACTGTAGCGAGGCTTCGCCCAAATGAGTTGCCGTTCTGGCTTCCGTCCATCGCCACCATGGCATTTTGTGCCGCAAAACCCATAAACTGCAGCACATGAAACTGGACACCCTCGATGTGCGCATTCTGGCCGAGCTGCAGGCTGACGGATCTTTGTCCAACGTGGAGCTGGCGCGGCGCGTGCACCTGTCGCCCTCGCCGTGCCTAGCGCGCGTGAAGGCGCTGGAGGCTGCGGGCGTCATCAGCCGCTATGTGGCGCTGGCCAACGCTGCGGCGCTGGGCCTGGGGCTCAATGTGTTCATCAGCATCAGCCTCAAGACGCAGAGCAAGGAAGCCCTGGCCGACTTTGAACGCCGCATCGCCGAGCACGACGAGGTGATGGAGTGCTACCTGATGAGCGGCGACAGTGACTATTTGATCCGCGTGGCGCTGGCCGACATCGGTGCGCTGGAGCGTTTCATCCTGGAGCAGCTTGCGCCCATTCCTGGCGTGGAGAAGATCCGGTCGAGTTTTGCCCTCAAGCAGGTGCGCTACAAGACAGCGCTGCCGCTGCCCCGGGCATAGCGTTCAGGCTCCAGCGCCCTACTCCCCATCCACAAACCATCAACCGTCACCCATCACCCCGCACGTGCCGTGCTGGGCGGCTGGCCGATGATCCTTTTGTACGCGCGGCTGAACGAGGCTTCGGACTCATAGCCCAGCCGGTTGGCCGCCACGGCCACGCGCATGCCATCGCGTCCAATCCAGCGACGGGCCTGCGACATCTTCACCTTGGCCACGTAGCGGGCCGGGCTCTCGCCCATGGTGCGGGTGAATGATTCCGAAAAGCTCGACCGCGAAGCGCCCATCAGGTCGGCCAGCAGCGGCACGTTCCAGTCGCGCTCGGGCTCGGCGTGGATGGCGGCGATCACCTTGCCGATGCGCGGGCAGCGCACCGCCGCGATCCAGCCTGTGGGGCTGTTACAGCTGCATTCCACCCAGGCGCGGATGATGCTGGCCGCCAGTGCATCGGCCAGGCGCGCCAGGATGGCGCAGGCGCCCATGCGGTCCTGCGCCACCTCGCGCTCCATAGCGTCGAGCAGCACGGGCACGGTGGTGTCGCGCCGCGCCAGATCGCCGGCCATCATCACGGCAGGCATCATGGCCATCAGCGGGTGCAGCGGGTCGAGGTTGAAGCGCAGTGCGCCGCTAAAGAGCACGTCGGGCGCCAACGGCGGGGGCGGCGCGACCGGGGCCCCCAGGGGTGCGCGGCCGGCATCGCGGCCGTCCACCAGGTAGATGTTTTCAGACACGGCCTTGCGCGCCAGCGAGTCGATGTCCACCGGCGGCACGTCGGGCGAGCTGGCTAGCACGTGGAAGCTGCCGTGCGGCAGCAGCACCGCATCGCCCGGGTTCAGGCGCTGCCAGTCGGTACCCGGCGTGCGCAGCCAGGCGCCGCCATGGCCCACGAAGTGAAAGCGCGCCGAGCGCTGCGCCGGGAAGGCAATGGCCCATGGCGGGTGCAGCACGCAGCGGCCATACTCCACGCCATCCAGGCGCAGGCCGAGCAGGATCTGGGTCAGCAGGTCCGGCGGGTCCGCGAACGGCTGCTGAGGCACCTGGTTGAATGGCTTGGATAAAAAGTCAAGCATATCGGCTTTTAGGGCATGGAAACGCCGCCATCTTATCCCTACGATGGCTTTCCATCCATCCCAAGGCCTTTCCCGTGTCCTCCTCTCCCTCCTGCTCCGCCTGCCTTGATGCGCCCACCGGTGCCGTCGTTGACGAGGCCACGCCCGCCCCGCACTCCACCCCCGAGCCCACCGAGGCACGCTGGGCCGCCGTGGCCTCCATGGCCCTGGGGGTGTTCGGCCTGGTCACGGCCGAGTTCCTGCCTGCCAGCCTGCTCACCGCCATGGCCAGCGACCTGCGCGTGAGCGATGGCGCCGCCGGCCAGGCCGTCACCGTGACGGCGCTGGTGGCCGCCGTGGCCGCCCCGTCGCTGCCGCTGCTCACGCGCCGCATCGACCGGCGGCTGGTGATGATCGCCTTCACGCTGCTGTTGGTGCTGTCCAACCTGATGTCGGCCCTGGCTGGCAGCATGGTCACCCTGCTGGCGGCGCGGGTGCTGCTGGGCGTGGCGCTGGGCGGCTTCTGGTCCATGTCGGCCGCGCTGGCCATGCGGCTGGTGCCAGCCTCGCTGTTTGCGCGGGCCATGTCCTTCATCCTCACCGGGGTGTCGGTGGCCACCGTATGCGCGGCGCCCATCGGCGCCTGGATGGGCGACCTGTGGGGCTGGCGCAGCGCCTTCATCGCGGCCGGCGGCATCAGCCTGATCACGCTGGCCGTGCAACTGGTGGCCCTGCCCGCCCTGCCCCCGCGCGATAACCCCAACCTCAAGGTGCTTGGCGAGCTGCTGCGCCGCCCGCCGGTGCGCGTGGCGCTGCTGGCGGTGCTGCTGGTGATCTCAGGGCACTTTGCCGGCTTTACCTACATTCGCCCGCTGATGGAGCAGGTCACCCACCTGTCGGTGGCCACTATCACGGCCGTGCTGCTGGGCTATGGCGTGGGCGGTTTCTTCGGCAACTTCGTGGGCGGCTGGATCGCCGGGCGCAGCGAGCGCCAGGCCATCGTGGCCGGCGGCGCCGTCATCGCTGTGCTGGCCGCCACCTTGCTGGTCGCAGGGCAGTCGGCCGCCATCACGGCCGTGGCCGTCACGTTGTGGGGCTTTGCCTTCGGCGCCTTCCCCGTGGGATTCCAGACCTGGATCGTGCGCGCCGCACCCGACCAGGCCGAGGGCGCCGGCGGGCTGCTGGTGGCGGCCTTCCAGATCGCCATTGCCAGCGGCGCCATCTTTGGCGGGCTGATGGTGGACCATGTGGGCGCACTGGGCGGCCCGGCCTTTGCACTGGCAGCGCTCACACTGGGAACCCTGCTGACCCTGCGGCACGGGCCACGCCCAGCATCCGCTTGATCGGCCCACCAAAACCCAGGCAGCGGGACCAACGCCCTCACTGCCCAGGTTTGCGTGAAATATCGCTGGTTGCCACGCGCTTGCGCAGATCACGAATCAACGCCTTGGCCCGCGCTTCGTTGGCAGGCCCCATGCGCACCAGGATCTTCTGCCCGCTGGAGAGCGATTCCAGCGCGGGGTCCACAAACTCATACCGCACCCAGGGGCGAAGATTGGGCACGTCGGTGTTGACGGGCGTGAGCTTCACGCGCAGCGGGCCTTGGGGTTCTGGCGCCAGCAGAAGGTGGTCCAGCACGGCCACCAGGCGGTCGTTAAAGTAGCGCTTGGGGTAGCCCAGTTCTTCATACGCCTGCTGGAACAGTGGGTACAGCCGCGCATACAAAGCCACGGCGGGCTCCAATGGCACAGCCTCGGCAAAGGTCAAAAAAGCGCTGTAACGGGCTGAATTGCTGGCGGCCATCGTGGTGGGGGCATCGCCCTCGCCATTCACCACAAACCGCTGCGGCATGGGCTGCACCGGCCACATGCGCGAAGGGGCCTGGGCGCGGCCCAGGTTGTCCACGGTGGCCACCACGCGGCGGACAAAACCATCGGTCAACAAAAACGCAGTGAGCTTGTCGCGGCCCAGCAGCTCGGCCAGCAGCTCTGTCACCCGCTTGTCGGATTCAGCCAGCGCCGGCAACGCGGCATCTGCCGGGGCCAGCGCATCGACAGGGTTCTGGGGCCCCGAGGCTTCGGGCATGGGCGGTGGGGCTGCGGGCGCACTAGGGGCCACCACGACCGGAGGGGGCGCTGGGGGTTGCTGCCCCGGTCGCAGCCAGAACCACCAGGCAGCCCCGGCGGCCACCGCGCAAGTCAGCACGGCCGCAAAAACCCAGGGGGTGGAGGACGTGCGCTCTGGCACGGGGCGGAACTCGGCAGTCTCTTGATCGGGCATCGGGTCTCCTTTCAGCAAGAACAACCCTTGTCCGAGCGGCTGCGGTGCCAGGCGTTCCATGCAATCCCGCTTGGGGATGTGCTGGATTGGAAACCTGGGTGATACCGCCCCGGTAACGCGATGTAGACCGCGCGCCGAAACCTGCGATTAAAACGCCGTGGGCGTCGTCGACAGCGACTCCAGCCACGCCACCGTGGCCGCCAGTTCAGACGGACGGATCTCGTGCGCGCTGGGGAACTCGTGGTATGCCACAGTGACCGGCAGCGGTGCCATGTGGTGCGCAATGGCCTGCGCGTGGGCCAGCGGGATCACGTTGTCATGCGTGCCGTGGCTCAGCCACAGCTGCTTGCCGCGCAGCGCGTCCGCAGGCGCGGTGAGCGGCACTACCTGCTGCAGCAGGCGGCTGTGCCACACCAGCCCCGCCTGCATCAGCGCAGGTTTGGTCAGCAGCAGCGACAACGCCATGATGCCGCCCTGGCTGAAGCCGCCCACCACCACGCGCTCGGGCGGAATGCCCAGCTGCTCGGCGGCAGATTCGACCGCCTGGGCCACCAGGGCGCGGCTTTGCGCTTCCTGCTCTTCATTGATGGTGCGTTCGCCTCCCGGCTCGATGGAGAAGTCAAACCACGCATGCGAGCCTGGCCCCATGCGAAACGGCGCGCGCAGGCTCAGCACATGAAAACGCTCGGGGATCTGCGGCGCCAGGCTGAACAGGTCCTGCTCGTTGCTGCCCACGCCGTGCATCAACACCAGCAGCCAGGGGCGGGGGGTGGTGGAAGCAGCGGGGCGCTGCAAAAATGTGAGCGGTAGATTGAGCATAGACAAGCGCCAGTGGCAGTTTTAGCTAAAAAATTTACTTAACCCGCCCGTCCTGCGACAGGCTGCAGGGCAAAAGCATCCATCGACAGCATGCTGTACATCACCTCGCGGCTCAAGTAGTTTGCGTACAGGTCGTCGCCCGCCGCGCCCAGCGCGAAGAAAATGGGCAAGAAATGGTCTTCGGTCGGGTGAGCGCGGCTGGCATGCGGCGCCTGGCTGCGGTAGCTGAGCAACGCGGCCATGTCGCCACGCGCCAGCGCATCCTCAATCCAGCGGCTGAACTCCAGCACATAGGGCGCGGGCTCGCGCTCGCCGCCAAAAAACTCGGCCAGGTTGTGCGTCATGCTGCCCGAACCCACCACCAGCACGCCCTGGCTGCGCAGGCTACGCAAGGCGGCGCCCAGCGCGTAGACCTCCGCCGGGCCTGCCCCCACGGGCAGCGCCACCTGCACCACGGGCACATCGGCCTGTGGGAACAAATGCATCAGCGGCACCCAGGCGCCATGGTCAAAGGGGCGCGCGGCATCGCCCTGTGCGGCTACACCCGCGGCCTGCAGCAGGCCTAGCACCTCTTGCGCCAATGTGGGCGAGCCAGGGGCTGGGTATTGCAACTGGTACAGCGCCGGGGGAAAGCCGCCAAAGTCGTGCCAGGTGGCAGGCTGCGGCCCCGTCATGACCTGTGGAGAGCGCGCCATCCAGTGCGGCGACATGATGACCACGCCGCGCAGACCGGGGTATTGCGCGCGCAGGCCTTCGCCCCACTGCGTGAGCGCCGGGCCGGTGGTGCCGGCATCGATGGCGAACAGCGGCGCGCCGTGCGAAACAAACAGCGCAGGAACAACAGCAGAAGCAGAGGTAGGGGCTTGGGCAGAGGCAGACATGGCAATTCCATCCGTGAATGCAATGAATGTAGGACCGATAGCCCCTGGTACCAAGCCCTGCAGGTCGGACAGATTGTTCTACGGGTGATGCCAATGCACCCTTGACGAGGGCCGTGGAGATGCCCGCTGTACCGCCTCCCCCGTTCAAGACCCGTCGCGCACCCGGCCCCGCAGCGCCTTGGTCTCGCTGCGCTGGGTCTTACCCTCCAGCCGCCGCTGCTTGGAGCCATAAGTGGGCTTGGTGGCACGCCGCACCCGGGGCGGCACGGCAACCGTGTTAACAAGCGCATTCAGGCGCTCCAGCGCATCGGTGCGGTTCTGGTCCTGGCTGCGGTACTGCTGGGCCTTGATCACCACCACCCCCTCTTGCGTGATGCGGGTGTCGCGCAGGGCCAGGAGGCGCTCCTTCACGTCCTCGGGCAGCGACGATGCGGCCACGTCAAAACGCAGGTGCACCGCGCTCGATACCTTGTTGACGTTCTGCCCGCCCGCACCCTGGGCGCGCATGGCGGTGATTTCTACTTCGTCCTCAGACACCTGCAGGGGCAATGGGGGAGCCATATATCTATTTACCCCCTTGCCTGCGCGGCGTCAGGCCGCAGGCTGCTGGGCCAGCAACTGCGCCAGGCCGTCAATCGCCAAGCCGTAGCCCAGCACGCCAAAGCCACACATCACCGCCTTGGCGGCTGCCGCCATGTAGGAATGGTGGCGGAACACCTCGCGCGCATGCACGTTGCTGATATGCAACTCAATCAGCGTGATGCCCGTGCCCTTGGTGGCATCGTGCAATGCAATACTGGTGTGGGTGTAGGCCCCGGCATTGATCACTACGCCTGCCAGCTCTCCCGCCGCGTGCAAGCGGCCGGCCTCGTGAATCCAGTCCACCAATGCGCCTTCGTGGTTGCTTTGGTGAAAATGCAGTGCAAAACCATGGCGCTCGCAGGCTTCTGCGCACAGCTTTTCAACATCGGCCAACGTGGCTGCCCCATACACGGCGGGCTCGCGGGTGCCCAGCAGATTCAGGTTGGGGCCATTCAAGACAAAAACGGTTTTCTTCTTCACAGACATGCAGCACTCCGAGGGCGTTGCGCCTGCCACGCTGGCAGGCCAGAGTGCGCGATTATGCGGCGCCCCGTGCGCAACCCGAAAAGCACGCACCCAAAGAAAAACGGCCCCGAAGGGCCGCTGTAAAAGGCAGCCTGTGCAAAGACGCTGCCTGTGAGCGACTGGCGCCCAAGAGGTTGGTTACAAATGATCAACCGACTGGCCCAGAGGCCAGCCGCCGATCAGCGGTCCCAATGGCGATTGTGGCCATGGCCGCGATGGCCGTGGTCATGGTGACGGTGGTGGCGGTAGCCGCGATCACCGTAGTACACCACCGGAGGGGGCGCGTAGTACGCTGGGGCGGGCGCGTAATACACAGGCCGGGGAGGCGCGTAGTACACGGGTGGTGGAGGCGCATAGTAAGTGGGGGCGGGTGCGTAGTAGCCATTGCTGGCCCCCACCACCACACCAGGCACGCCAATGCCCACCGACCAATTTACGTCGCGGGCTTGGGCTGCGCCCGTGCCGGCCAGCAATGCCAGCGCCACACCAGCCGAAGCGGCCAAGGCATAGATAGAACGGGTTTTCGTCATGGAAATCTCCTGTTTGAGCGAGGGCAGCCAGCCAAATGGACTCACCTCACCGGTACATAACGCACCAAGTAGGCAAAAGGATGGCACAAAATCGTCTTTACGTTGTGTCTGGACGTATACGCGCCTGTTTCTATGCGTAAACCATCACGAAACCGGCGCCTAAAATGGCCCAATGAGCACCCCAACCCCCGCCAACACAGCCGCCAACCCCCCCGGCGCCGCCCCTTCAGCAGCCCCAGAAGCCGCCAAGCCCAGTAATTTTCTGCGCCAGATCATCGAAAGTGACCTGGAAAAAGGCACTTACACCACCCGCCGCTGGGCTGGCGCCCCCGGCGATGCCGCCCACCATGCCCAGGGCCAGCCCGATCCTGCCAAGATCCGCACCCGCTTCCCGCCCGAGCCCAACGGCTACCTGCACATCGGCCACGCCAAAAGCATCTGCATCAACTTTGGCCTGGCGCGCGACTACGGCGGCGTGTGCCACCTGCGTTTTGACGATACCAACCCCGAAAAAGAAGACACCGAATACGTCGACAGCATCATCGACTCGGTGAAATGGCTCGGTTTTGACTGGAACGGCCACCCCAGCGCCCCGCCCTTCCAGGCCAGCGACTACTTCGACTTCATGTACCGCGCCGCCGAATACCTGATCGAGGCCGGCCATGCCTACGTGGACGAGCAAACGGTCGAGCAGATGCGCATCAACCGTGGCGACTTCGGCAAGCCTGGCGTGAACAGCCCCTTCCGCAGCCGCACCCCGGCCGAAAACCTGGCCAAGTTCCGCGAGATGAAGGCCGGCCTGCACGAAGACGGCTCCATGGTGCTGCGCGCCAAGATCGACATGTCTAGCCCCAACATCAACATGCGCGACCCGGCCATCTACCGCATTCGCCGCGCAACACACCACAACACGGGCGATACCTGGTGCATCTACCCGATGTACACGTATGCGCACCCCATCGAGGACGCGCTGGAGCAGATCACCCACAGCCTGTGCACGCTGGAGTTCGAGGACCAACGCCCCTTCTACGACTGGCTGCTGGAGCGCTTGACCGAAGGCGGCCTCTTGGCCAGCCCGCCCCCCCGCCAGTACGAATTTGCGCGCCTGAACCTCACCTACGTCATCACCAGCAAACGCAAGCTGGCGCAACTGGTGTACGACCACAAGGTCAGCGGCTGGGACGACCCCCGCATGCCCACCATCGTCGGCCTGCGCCGCCGCGGCTACACACCCGAGTCGATCCAGACCTTTGCCGAACGCATCGGCGTGACCAAAAGCGATAGCTGGATCGACTACAGCACCCTGGAAGGCTGCCTGCGCGAAGACCTGGAACTCAAGGCCTTCCGCGGCATGGCCGTGCTCAACCCCGTCAAGTTGGTGCTCACCAACTGGGACGGAGTCATGGGCGCCGGCCACCTGGAGCCCTGCACCCTGCCCTCCCTGCCCCACCCGCCCGAAGGCGTGGAAAGCCCCGAGCGCCACTTCACCATCGGCAAGGAAGTCTGGATCGAGCGCGAAGACTTTGAAGAAGTGCCCCCCAAGGGCTACAAGCGCCTGTTCCCTGGCAACAAGGTGCGCCTGAAGGGCGGCTACGTCATTGAATGCACGGGCTGCACTAAAGATGCGGATGGAAATATCACCGAAGTGCTTGCCACCGTGGTGCCCGACACCAAAAGCGGCACCCCTGGCGCCGACAGCGTGAAGGTGAAAGCCGCCATCACCTGGGTCGGCGTGGCCGACGGCGTGAACGCCGAAGTGCGCATGTACGACCGTTTGTTCCTGGAAGCCCAGCCTGATGCGGGCGGCAAGGACTTCATTGAAAGCCTGAACCCGAACAGTCTGAAGGTGGTGACTGCCATCGTGGAGCCGTCACTGGCCAACGCCAAGCCGGACGACAAGTTCCAGTTTGAGCGGCACGGGTACTTTGTGGCGGACCGGGTGGATCACCGGGCAGAGAAACCGGTGTTTAACTTGGCGGTGGGGTTGAAGGATTCGTGGGGGAAGTGATTACCTCCTGATTGAAAAGAAGGCCAGCAGATTTATATATTTGCTGGCCGTTTCTTTTGGACTGATGACAGCTTTCGACAGCGGATTCAAGCGGTCTGTCACAGTGCAATATGGACCCGTCATTTGCTGCCGTTCCGTTAAAGTCCACGCCTCTCAGGACGAGGCCTACCCGTGTCGAGCACTGCGGCTCTCAAGGGGTGGGGCATGAGCTCTCCAGTGGTTGGTTTTGAAAATACGGTCTGCGCCTTTGGGTGGAATGGCGAATGATGCTGCTGTGTGAGCTGCAGCTTGAAAAGCGAGGAAAACAATATGCTGCTAACCGATATCGCCGTCGAGCACACCCTGGTGTCCAAAAAAAATGGAGTTCGCCAAACTTTCTTACTGCATCCGTTTACCGATACACAGCGAGATTCACTGGGTAAATTCGAGATCGTTCGTGACATCAGCCAGCCAGGATTCAAAGACGTTAAGCGTTCCACGTTCGTGACGTTTCAACAATTGGCAGAGTTGTATGCGAAAGGTGTACTCGAAGAATTCGGGTTTTCCGTTCGCATGTGTCCGGGTCAAGGCACGTACCCGGCCAAAAATCCAGCAAAAAAGATACTGCCAATCAGCATCAGGTCAGGCTCACCGTTCGATCTCGCTGTTGAAAAGGTGGATATTTCAAAACCTGCTACGCGCGACTTGAGAACAGCCTTGCTTCGCACCAACGTCACGCTTTAAAGGCGGTGACGCCGATTGATATGGAGTCCCTGTGAATTCCTCCGCTGCCCATGCTGAACTCATCGCCACTTTCAAGCGGGCGCAGGCAGATGCCGATCACAAGCTCGGATTGATCAAAGCTGCTGCGAACAAGGGTCCCAAGGCAGCCCAAGCCGCTACGGAAACGGCTGCAAAGGCCGTAAAACGCAAAGACTCGTATGCAAAAAAACTGGACAACCTGGGGGTGAGCCTCAAGGATTGAGAGCGGCCCAGCCTGCGGCCCGGCATCAGCCAGTAGCCACCGCCTACACTCGGCCGCAAGAGACAGATAAGCGCTAGAGGCCAGTTGCATGATCCATGCTAACCACCCATGGTCTCCCATGGGGTGCAGCGCTGAGCCTGGTATCGGCCGGTAAAGCATCCACAACACGCTACACGCCGTACACGGGGCGAGCTACCGCGCAGCAAACGCTAAGCCATTTGCGATACAAACACCGCCATGCTCCCTACCCCACCCCTGCCACCCACATTCACCCCCACCTTCGCCCATGTGCCGCCTGGCTCGGTGGCGGGGCCGTTGCAGCTGGTGCCCGTCAACGCTGGCGTGGTGTCCGTACACACTGCCGGTGGCGCGCATGTGGGTTCCCTCAAGCTGGTCGGCGGGGTCTGGAAGTTCAAGGCCATGGGCTACGGCGCTGCCGGTGGCATGGAGCCCGGCCACGGCCCGCTGACGGAGCAGCACAACATGGCGTTCGCGGCGCTGGATGCGGCCGAGGTGAGCGCCCGGCTGCTGGGTGCTTTGGGAAGCGCTCGGTAACAAGCACTAAGAGAGCGCTAAAAATTGCGAGCCCTGCCGCGCAGGGCCGCAACCCTCAGCGCTGCGCGTCGGCCAGCCCAAACTCCACCGCCGCACACGCAGCCGCCACCTGCGCCTCAATGCACTGCTCGGGCGTGGCGCGGGGGCTGTCCGGGTAGACCTCGGTCGTGGTGGTGTAGCGGGCGCCGCTGATGCCAGCGCACAGGCCCATCTGCTTCATCGCGTATCGGATGACACCCGGCGCCACGACGGGCGAGCCAATGATCTCGTTCTTCTCATCCGCAGGCGCGATGTGCGTCACCCGGCTGACGGCGTCGATGATGGCCTGCTGAAACGCGGGCTGCGGGTTGTCGGTGTCGTCCACCAAGTAAAAGCCGTCGGGGATGCTGCCGGGTTCAAACACCTTGCCGTCGCGCGCGGCGACGGCGGGGCGGTATTCGGTTTCGTCGGTGTTGGTGGTTTCGTGCAGGTCGATGTGGGCGGCAAACTGGCCGTGCAGCGGTGCCACCAGGCGCATGAGGGCGGCGGACTCCTGCGCGGGCGAGCCGTCGCGGAACGACCGGTTGGGGTCGATGGCGTCAAAGTTCCAGCGCTGAACCCGCTCGTAGGCCCAGGGGCTCACGCAGGGCACCACCAGCAGGTTGGCGCGGCCAGCAAAGCGCTCGGCCTGTGCATCCACAAAACGCAGCGCGCCGTGCACGCCGCTGGTTTCGTAACCGTGCACTCCCCCGGTCACCAGCACGGTGGGCAGGCCGGACTGCCAATCGCGGCTGCGCAGAGCCCGCAGGGGAAAGCGCTCTGCCGGGTGCTGGGCGTCGGCATAAATCACGTCGCCATACATCTCCACATCAAACCGGCCCCGCAGCGCCTCGATGGCCGTGAGCACGTCGTCGGCGTAGCTGCGCTGGCGCACCTGGCGTGCGCGCCACTGGTCGCGTTCTGCGGCGCCCCAGGGTTGGCCGGGCGTGCCGATGGGATAGGTGTGGGTGGGTTGCATGGGTGCGTGGGATGGAGTGGCTGGTGAATGGCAGAACCAATGGCAGACGGAGCCGACTGTACGGACATCGTCAAAAGGCTTGTCGCAGGGCGTTCATAGAATACCGCGATGCCCTTCCCTTTGATTCGGCCCTTGCGGCTGGCGACCTCGTCGCTGCTTTTACTGCTCTGCGCACTGGCCCACGCGCAGTCCGCCTCACAACCCGCAGCTCCCAACACCCCTGCCACTCGCCCGGCGGGCAGTGCCCCGGTGGATGGCACAGCATCCCCACCGGCGGTTGCCGCACCCACATCGGCCGACGCGGCGCTGCTCTCGCGCGATGCGCGGCGCATTTACAAGCTCTCGCGCGACAAGCTGGTGCAGATTCGCACGTTGCTGCGCAATGCAGACACCCAGGCGTCGATTGGCTCGGGGTTTTTTGTCTCTGCCGATGGACTGATCGTCACCAACTTTCATGTGGCCAGCCAGCTGGCGCTGGAGCCCGAGCGTTACCGGGGCGTGTACGTGACGATGGAGGGGCTGGAGGGCGAGGTCGAGCTGCTGGCGTTTGACGTGCAGCGCGATCTGGCCGTGCTGCGGGCCAAGGGCCGCACAGCAGCGGCGCCGGTGCTGAGCTTTCGGCCCGCGACCGAGGCCCTGGCGCAGGGCGAGCGCATCTATTCGCTGGGCAATCCCCTGGACATCGGCTTTGCCGTGACCGAGGGCACGTACAACGGGCTGGTGCGGCGCAGTTTTTATCCGCGCATTTTCTTTGGCGGCACGCTCAACCCCGGCATGAGCGGCGGCCCTGCGGTGGACGATGCAGGGCGGGTGCTGGGCGTCAACGTGGCCAAGCGGCTGGATGGCGAACAGGTCAGCTTTTTGATCCCGGCCGAGTTTGCCCAGGTGCTGGTGCAGCGCGCCGCCAACGCCGAGCCCATCACCCAGCCCGCGTATAGCGAGATGACCAAGCAGCTGACGGGACACCAGCAATTGCTGACGGACCGGTTCTTGAAAGCGCCGTTTCGCGAGCAGCGCCACGGCAACTACCGCGTGCCGGTGCCTGACGATGCGTTGGCGCGGTGCTGGGGCTCAGGGCGCGACCCGGCGTTTCCCGGCTTGAACCTGGAGCGCACGCAGTGCCAGGCCGATACCGATGTGGTGGCTGGTGACTTCAACACCGGCGCGGTGCGCCTGAGCTACGAGGCCTACAACGCGCCCACCCTGGGCGCCGCGCGGTTTGCCCGGGTCTATTCACAAAGTTTTGCCAACGAGCGGCTGCAAATCCGCGGCAACCGCCACCAGACGGCGGTCGAGTGCACAGAGCGCTACACCGACCCCGGCAGCCTTCCGCTGCGCGCAGTGGTCTGCATGTCGGCCTACCGCAAGCTGCCCGGGCTGTACAACATGACCATCCTCGCCGCCTCGGTCAACCAGCCTACCCAAGGCGTGCTCGGCCGGCTGGACGTGCAGGGCATCGCTTTCGACAACGGTATGAAGCTGGCGCACCAGTACCTGCAGGCGTTTCGCTGGGAGGCCGCACCATGACGATGCCGACCCTGGGGCTGATAGAAGCCTTTGACCGCCACGGCGCCCTGCTGGCACGCGCGCCCATCACCCGCTGGCCCGTGACGGTGGGCCGGGGGCTCGATTGCGATCTGGTGCTGGACGACCCGTTTGTGGCGCCCACGCACCTGCGCATCGACCGCGCGGCAGACGCCCCCCGCACGGTGCAGGTGGAGGTGCTGGAGACGCGCAACGGCGCACGCCTGCAGCGCAAGCACCATGGCAAGGGCGACCGATTTGACTGGCCCGATGGCACTCCCATCGACCTGGGCCGCACCCACATCGCGCTGCGCCTGGCGGACACGGCCATCGTTGACGAGCAGCCTTTGCCAAAGTTTCCGTGGCGCACTGCGGGCACCACCGCCGTTTTGATGGCGCTGGTGGTGGCTGCAACACTGACATCGTCGTGGCTGGAGGCGCGTGACGCGTCGCAGTACGTGAAGTCGCTGCCCGGCAGCCTGCTCACCCTGCTGGCCATGGTGGGCGTGTGGTCGGGCCTATGGGCCGTGGCCAACAAGGTGTTCGGCGGCCAGCTGCAGTTCTGGCGCCATGTGCGCATTGCGTGCGCTGCTGCCCTGGCGATCGACGTGGTCCATTTGGTGGCCCATCTTGCGGCCTTCGCTTTCTCGCTGGAATCGTTTTCGCGGTTTGCCAATGTGCTGATGGTGCTGGTGCTGGCCGGGGCGCTGTATGCCCACCTGGCGGCCATGCTGCCGCGCCGCCGCGTGGGCCTGGCCTGGACGGTGGCAGCAGTGGTGGCATTGGGCGTGCCCTCGTGGCTGGGTGCGCAGTGGCTGAACAACCTGCGGCTGTCGAAATCGCTGTACATGAGTAGCCTGTTCCCGCCGAGCCTGCGCGTGGCCCCGGCCGTGCCGGTGGAGCAGTTTCTGCAAGAGACCGAGTCGCTGCGAAGCAGGCTCGAGCGCCGCCTGCGGGATGACGGGCAGGCGGAGGACGATGAATAAGTAGTACCGCGCAGAACGCCCCGCCCGCCGCGCTGCCTACAAGCTCCATCCACCTATCTCACCCATGCGCCGCCGCAAGCTCCACCACCACGTCTACGTCGTCGAACTCTCCAAAGACGTGCTGCTGGAGCCGCGCTTTCGCCGGTGCAACCCGGGCTACATCGAGGGCAAGCCCTGCGTGTACGTGGGCATGACGGGCCTGGACCCGGACGTGCGGTTTGACAAGCACAAGGCGGGCATTCAGGCCAACCGGTTTGTGACGCAATACGGCCTGCGCCTGCTGCCCGACCTGTATGAAGGCTTCAACCCGATGAGCTACGAGGACGCGGTGGACCGGGAGATCGAGATCGGTATCGACCTGCGCTCAGCGGGGTTTGGGGTGTGGCAGGCCTGAACCCAGTGCTCTCGCGCTGCGGTGGGTGCGTTTCCTTCTTCTTAGCATCGGGATTGCTTCACTTTTGATAGCTATCAGCGCTTATCCATAAAGCGCTGGAGGCCTGTTTCATTCAAATTCAGTGGCCCTGGGCTTTGCGGTGGCGCCCGGCAGTGCCCTTTCGCAGCCAGCACAGAAGGCCACGCACCGCCAACCTCAGTGCACACGCCCCCGCACAAACTGCAGCGTGGTGTGGGCCACGCGTTCCCCCAGGTGCCGCGCCGTGGCCAGGTCTGCCTCTGGCGGCACCACATCGGCGCCCTGGTCGGTGTTCGACTGCGCGGCAGCGCCCAGCCAGAAGCCCAGGCGATTCAGGTCCTCCTCCGACCCGGTGGACGAGCAGTTGCCCGGGGGCAGTGCCAGGTTCACCCAGTGCATGCCGTGCTGCGCGGCAAACAGTGCCATCTGCATCAGGGTGGAAAGCTTGTCCCCCGAGCGCGAGCCGGAGTTGGTGAAGCCTGCAGCGATCTTGTCCTTCCAGCCCAGGCCTTTGGCCATCACCACGTTGGACGTGGCTTCCTGGAAAGCCTTGAACTGCGACGAGGCGCTGGCGACATAGGTGGGCGCGCCGAAGATGATGGCGTCGGCGGACGCCAGGTCATTCCATCGTGAAGGCGCTTCTTCCACGGTCATGAGGAGGGGCTCGGTGCCCTCCACCTGCGCCACGCCTTCTTTCACGGCCTGGGCCTGCCGCGCCGTGTGGCCGTAGCCGCTGTGAAAGACGATGGCAATGCGCACACCGGGGGTGCGGGTGGTTTGGGGAGTGGGCGTCGTCAGGGTCATGTTCATGCTTGAGTTCATGGGTTGAGAAACTGTGGGTGAGGGGATGGCGATGTTGGGTGGGCTTTAGTGGCCGTGCACCACCTGCTCCAGGCGCTCCAGAATGCGCGGCCACAGGCCGCCCATGCGCTCGAAGCTGATACCGTCGTTGGGCCGAAAGCCCGCCTGCTCCATGCGCAGCAGCGTGCCGCCACTGTGCTCCTGCAAGGTCCAGGTGATGTGGGTGATAAGCCCGTTGGCCGACTCGGTGCCGTTGCCCCAGCGGTAGGCAAGCTGGCTGGGTTCCTCCACCAGCGTCACCTCGCAATGCGTCACGCCCGACCAGCCCGGCAGCGGCTGCGCGCGCACCGTGAAGCGGTGCCCCACCTCGGCCACAAAGTCGTTCTGCATGAGCCATTCCTCCATCAGCCAGGACTGCGTGAGCGCGCGCCAGACCTTCTCGCGCGGGTGAGGTAGCTGCCGCTCGAACACGAGGGACCGGGTGCCTGGTGCAGCGGGGGCGGTGGCGCGGGATGGGGTCGCGTCAGCCATGGCGCACCGCCTGCAACAGGAACGCCATCGCCAGCGCAGGACTGAGAGGGTGGCAGGGGTGGTTCTGCATGGTGTTTTCGGTGGTGTGGAGTTGCGCAGTCATTGGTCCATGCGTCCCAGCAGGTTCTCCAGGTCATCCAGGCGCTGGTTCCAGAAGCCGGCATAGACGCTCATCCAGTCCACCAGGGGCGCCAACCCTTCGCGCCGCACCTGGTAGTAGGTCTCGCGCCCTGCACGGCGGTCTTCCACCAGCCCGGCGCGCTTGAGCACGGCCAGGTGCTTGGACACCGCTGGTTGCGAAATGTGGGAATGCCCCGTCAGCACATTCACGGTTTGCTGCCCCTCCCGGGACAGCTGCTGAAAGATGGAACGGCGCGTGGGGTCCGACAACGCCGCGAAGGTCAGGTCTTCAGGGGATTTCACAGGATATAACTCATTGGTTATGGATAACGAATAATAACCAAATGGCTATGAATTGGTCAACCCTCCACAAAAAGATGCAGGCGCGCTGCGCGGAACACGGCATGGTTTGTGCGGCCCACCGGGGCGGCACGACAATGCAGACCCACACGATCCATCCATCCGCTGCGGGCCGGGGAACCCGCCCGTGGCACCTACCCTTTGTCCCTGCCCATGAATTTCGCAGACCGCCTCAAGCAACTCCCCACCGCCAGCCACCTCGCCGCACTGCACCTGCTGGGCGCGGGCGATCAGGTGCTGGCCACCATCGAGAACAAGCCCGGCCAGACGGGCTCGCTGGTGGTGTACGCCGCGCTGGCGGCGTTGTATGGCGGCCGTATCACGCCTGCGGCCGCCACCCTGGGGCTGGAGTGGTATGCCGAGCATGTGGCCGATGCACAGGCGTTCCCAGGCAAACACCCCAACATCGACCGGCTGCTGGCCTGGGCAGGAGGCAGCGAGAGCTTTGAAGTCCGCACCGTTTCAGCCTGAGACAAAAAAATCCGCTGTATCAGCGGCAGGCTGTCGAAAATGCGCAGGTCCGTTCGTCGTAGGGGTGTGAACACGTTGAATGAGCGATATCGTTTGGCGGTTCACGCTTTCATCCACCCCTGATTTCCCCCCAAAGGAGACCTCACATGACCACCCACACCACCACCGGCACAGTGACCCTGCACCGCGTGCTGCGCGCCCCGGCCGAGCGTATCTACCGCGCGTTTCTGGACCCCGACGCCATGTGCAAGTGGCTACCTCCCCATGGCTTCACGGGCCGGGTGCTAAGCCTGGATGCGCGCGTCGGCGGCACCTACCGCATGCAGTTCACCAACCTGAGCAGCGGCGGCACGCACGCGTTTGGCGGTGAATATGTGGAGCTGGTGCCGGGCGAGCGCATTGTGCACACCGACCGGTTTGACGACCCCAACCTGCCGGGCGAGATGCGCACCACCATCCAGCTGAAAAAGGTGATCGTGGGAACCGAGGTGTCCATCGTGCAAGCTGGCATTCCAGCGGTGATTCCCACCGAGATGTGCTACCTGGGCTGGCAGGAGTCACTGCAGTTGCTGGCACTGCTGGTGGAGCCGGAGATTCCGGGGGAATAAGCCGTCTCACGCCGGGCAGCGAGCGCTGCCCAACGGCAAGGCGGGCGGGCACCACCACAGGTATTGCATTGCGCCGCCCGCCTTCTGTTTCAGTGGCGCGTCGGGGCCCCGCCCGCCGCCACGCCCTCGTCAACCGCTTACTTCAACCACTTGTCAGCGGCTTGCTTGATGGTGCCCCGGCTGTCCACCAGGCCCCACACAAAGCCCATCACCCGCACGTAGTCTGCATCGTCGGTGGGCAGCATGAAGCCCAGGTAGTTCTTCGGGGTCAGCGGCGCATCGACGAACGCGGCGTACAGGCGCGGGTCGGCCTTGGCGTAGTGCAGGGCTTCATACGTCTCGGTGATCATCACGTCGCCCTTGCCTTCGGCGATCAGCGCGGGGATCTCGGCGTTCTTGTCGTGCGTGCTGACCTGGGCGGTTTTCAGGTTGGTCAGCACATAGGTTTCGTTGGTGCCGCCGGGGTTCTTGATGACACGCACGGTGGGCTGGTTCATGGCGTCCACGCTGATGTATTTGGCCTTGTCGGCCGCGCGCACCAGGGCCACTTTGCCAAAGGGAGCGTAGCCGGGCAGCATGTCGAAGATGCGCATGCGGTTGACGTTGCGGGTGATGCCGCCCACCGCCAAGTCAAACTTGTCGCCCTGCAGGTCCTTCACCAGGTTGGGCCAGGTGGTGGGCACGTATTCGATCTTCACACCCAACTCCTTGGCCATGGTCTCGATCACGTCGATGTCGTGGCCGCTGTAGCCCGCGTCGGTCTTGATGGCAAACGGGCGGTAGTCGCCGGGCGTGCCCACGCGGATGACCTTGGCCTCCATGATCTTGTCGAGCCGGGGGCCGGCTTGCGCGGCCTGGCTCAAAACGAGGGTGGCGGCTACGGCGGCCAAGGCAAATACTTTTTTGGCGATCATTGGGCGAGACTCCGAAGGAAGAGGGATGGGCTGTGCAACTGCAAACATCTGCGTGAGCGGTGCGCAACAAAAGGATACAGCAGCCTCTCACCACGCAGCGTGCCCAGCGAGTCGGCGGGATGAGGTCAACCAGTTCAAGGCGAGCCGCACCCGTATCCATGGTGCTGCACACTGCCATCAACCTTGAACCGCGCGTGGCTGCGGTCAGAGTGGCAAATGAAGAAACGGTCAAGCATCAGCGGCCCAACCCCGCTGCGCAGCGACACCAGGGGGGCTATCTGACCTCAGCGGCTGAGTTCGGGCACGGTGCCGCTCATGACCTCGGTGGCACCCAGCACGTCCTCGCGCAGGCGCAGGGCCCGTTCCTGCGTCGCAGGCAGGCCGCCAAAGCGCATCGCGCAGTAGTTCTCCAGCGCCCGACTCAGCCAGGTGTGGGCCAGTGGCGCAAGTCCTTTCGCAGAAGACCAGTGCTCGCGCACGGACTGCCCGCGCAGCGGCGGGTGCCGGTAGGCGCGCAAGCACCAGGTCATGGCACGGGCAGACACCTGCATGGACCGTGCAGGAAACCACCGCGACAAGCCCCACGCCGCAGCCAGCGCCAGGCGCACGCCCCATCGATGGCGCCGACGCCACAGCAGCCATGCCATAAACACGAAGACCAGCCATAGCAATAGACCGAGCAGACTGCTTGCCCCGCCGCTGCCCGGTGGAGGCGGCTGCATGGACGTATCGTCCTGCCCGCCAGTCCCCGCCGTGCCACCTGGCCCGCCGCTGCCTTTCCACCACTTGCGCAGCGCCTGGGCCGCGTCCAGCGCCCCATTGATGGCACCGCGCTGCCACTGCGGAGCGAACGGGTCTCTGCCAGCGTCCCGCATGGAGTCCAGCATGCGATCCCACTGCGATGGGGGCGTACCGGGCTGTAGCCGCGACTGCCCCTGGCGCGGAGACTCCCCCCAGCCCGAGCCCTTGCCACCCGCACCACCTTGACCGCCCTGCCCCCGGGCGCGTTGGTCCGCATCAGGGTCGCTCTGCTTGCCGAAAGGCGGGTCGAACAAACCCGGCGTATCGCCACCCGGCAGGAAGCCAAAGCCGAGCACCGGCGGCCGGGGTGCAAACAGGAACAGGGTGGTAGCAATGGCAAAGGACACCGCCACGAAACCTGCCGTCATCGACAGCTTGGTCCAGCGCGACAGGTCCACGCCTTCGGCATGCAACCATGCGAGCGTCAGCGCACCACACAGCCACGCTGGCCCCAGGTAAAACCACAGGCTCCAGTCGGCAGCGTAGTGCGTGGTGGTCAGAAAACACACTGCGAAGACCACGGTCATCGTCAGGTACAGGTCGCGCCGCGTGCGCAACTGGGCGGCCCGCGCGCCCATCACGACCAGCAGCACCATGCACACCCAGCGCGGGAAGGAGAAGAGAAGGATGCCTGGGAACACCGCCAGCACAAAGCCCAACAGACCCAACACCTGCGACTGCCTGCGGCCAGCGCCCTCGGGGCCGCGCTGGTTGAGCACCCCTGCCCCAAAGCCCAGTACCGCCCACACCAGCCACAGCGCGCAAGCGAAACCGAAGGCCCGATAGCTGCGATCCAGGTAAGAGAACGCAAAGGCCGTGAACAGATAGCTCAGCCCTGCGAACACGATGGCGCCCCCGCTCTGCAGCGGGGCCGAGGGTTCTTTGTCCGCCCCGCGGGTGCTGCCCCTGGTGGGGGCGGGCCGCGCGCTGGCGGAGGCCCGGGTAGACGCATTGCCGGGTGTGCCTCCAGACCTCATGGTGTCTCCATCAAGCTGACTGCACCGGCCCGCTCAGCCACGGCCTGCAAGCCCTGGGCAGCAGCCAATTGCGCCGGACCAACAACACGCCCCAGGGCGATGCATACCACCACTGCGCAGGCAAGGCCCTTCAACTCTGCTAGGGCTGCTGCCAGGTCGGCCTGCACCATGTCGCCCGGCACGACCAGCGCGATCTGATCTCCCACCCTTGCAACCGCAGCCACGCGCATGCAGGCCTCGCACAACTGGGCCGCACTTGCTGGCAGCGCCGCAGCAAGGGCTGTGCGCACCAGGGCAGCGCCCTGCACAGGCTCGCCATCACCCCCCAAATACAGAAATGCCTGTGCACCGTGTCCGTGGGCTGCATCGAACACTCCCGCCGCCAGGCGGATGGCCTGCTCACCCGCGCTGGCGGGGTTGCCCAAAGCTGGCGCCACAGGCGCATGCACAACCACCCGCAGGACCACGGTTCCCAATTGCTGGAAGTGCTGGATCACCAGCTCACCCACCCGGGCTGAAGCGCGCCAGCTCACCCGGCCTACTGAATCGCCCTGCTGGTACTCGCGCAGCAGGCCCAGCTCGAACGATTGGCCTGAGTGGCGTGTGGCGAGCGTGCCCAAAGGGTCAGGCGATACATTCCAGGGCAGGGGCCAATACATCGCCTGTGGCTTGGGCAGCACATGCACTGCAATACCGGTGTGCTGCATGGCATGCCGGGCCTGCACCAGGCCCAGCGGGAAGCCGCTGGCCAGACGCACAGCCACCAGCCGGTAGTGACCCCGGCATTCAAACCGCACTTGCCGGCCCAGTTCAACGGCCTTGCCTGCGCGAACGACGGGAATCGTCTGGCGCAGTGTCAGGTGACGCCCGGCCCACTCCCATTCGGTCTCCACGTCCACCATGAAGGCGGGCCAGCGCACGCTGCGCTCCACCACAATGCCAATGTCGCACCCAGCGCCTTCAATCACTTCCCCACTCACACCATCGGCCCGCAGCCGCACGGTCATGCCGCGCAGCGAAAGCCAGGGCAGCACGAAGCCCATCACGGTCACGGTCGCGAGGAACAGGAACATGCCGTAGACCATGGGGTCTCGGCGGTTGAGCGCCGCCAGCAGCAGCGTGCAACAGAACGCGAGCAGTACGCGTGATCGAGTCAGCAGTCGCTCCATGGGCGCTACTACTGGGGCGTGCGCTGTGACATCAGGATGGCCTGGATGATGTCGTGGGGGTCCTTGGCCTGAGCTCCCTGCCCTTGCACGATGATGCGATGTGCCAGCACCGGCGTGGCCACTTCGCGCACCACGGCCGGGTCCACATAAGAGCGGCCGCGGATGCAGCTGAGCGCGCGCGCCATGCGCGCCAAGCCCAGCGTGCCGCGCGGGCTGGCGCCGAAGCGGATGTCGGGGTGCTTGCGCGTGGCCCGCACGATGGCTGCGATGAACTGCGCCACCTCAGGGGTGATGGACACCTCGTGCGCCCCTGCCACCAACCGCTCGAACTCGCCGGCCCGGCACACCGGCTGCAGCCGGCTGATGGGGTGCGAGAACTGCTGGCTCTGGATCAGGCCCGCTTCGGTATCTGCGTCGGGGTAACCCAGCGAAAGGCGGATGAGGAAGCGGTCGAGCTGTGCCTCTGGCAGCGGGTAAGTGCCCGCCATATCGATGGGGTTTTGCGTGGCCAGCACGGCGAACGGCGTTGGCAGCGGCAGGGTCTGTCCGTCCAGCGTGATCTGCCCTTCCTCCATGCATTCGAGCAGGGCGGACTGGGCGCGCGGGTTTGCGCGATTGATCTCGTCGGCCAGCACGATGTTGGCAAAGACGGGGCCGGGGCGCAGCGTGAAGCTGCCGTCCTTGGGGTTGTAGACCGGCCCGCCCACAATGTCTGAAGGCATCAGGTCGGCGGTGAACTGAATGCGTTTGAACGACAGTCCCACCGACACCGCCAGCGCGCGCGCCAGCATGGTCTTGCCCAGACCTGGCACGTCCTCAATCAGCAGGTGCCCGCCAGCCACGACGGCTGCGAGCGCCAATTCGACCTGTTGATGCTTGCTTTCCAGAACTTTTTCAACGTTCTGAACAATGGCTTGTGCCGTGCGTGCGCACTGCTGCGCAGCGTCTGTGACTGTTTGTGCGAGATCCAACGGACTTCCCCCTGTTGATATGCCAAAAATTCTAAGGGAGCGGGTGTGGTGGAACCAAGACACATGATGAGCAGGGACATATCCGCGCCCGGTCGGCGCCGGAGCCCGCACAGCTGAACGAATCAGGTTACCCTGCCCGGTTAGCAACAAGGATTCCCATGAAAAAACTCAACGTCACCATCCAACTTGAAATGACCGTGCCCGACGACTGGGAGCTGGCCGACACCTCCGAAGGCACGCCCGTCATCAAGCTGCCCGATGGCAAGTACATGGACATCGCCATCGAACCGCTGTTTGCCGCCGACCCCGAAGACCTGTGGGCCAGCACCGAAGACGAGGACGTGCTGGACGACATCCTCGACATGGTGGACAGCGAGGCGGTGACGTACGAGTTTGTGACGCACTGAGCCGTGCCAGGCCCTGACGGCCAGGTCTCGCTGGACGGTGGCCCCTACCCCGCGTGGCATGTGCAGACGCCACGCCTTGAAGTTCGCATCGCTTAATCTTGCAAGACATTAAAAGTGATTCTCATATTTGACAAATTGGCAGTTTTGCAAATAATGAGAATCAAATGCCCTCTACAGCCCCTCTATCCACCACCCAAAGTACTGCCCAGATGGTGGCGCTGGGCGAGCAGATTCGTGTCCGTCGCAAGTCGTTGGGACTGAGCGCCACGGTGACGGCAGAGGCTGCGGGCATATCGCGTGTCACGCTGCACCGCATTGAAAAAGGCGAGCCTTCGGTGACCATGGGTGCGTGGTGCAACGCGATGGCCGCACTGGGCATGGCGGTGCAGGCGCACACCGCATCCGACGACCTGGCGCGCGGCGCGCAGGCGCAGGACCGCTCGGGCTGGATTCCAGCGCGGGTGGTGCTCACCAACTACCCCCAACTGCGTGCGCTGGCTTGGCAGGTGCATGGCACGGATGCCTTGTCGCCCGCCGAAGCGCTGGACATTTACGAACGCAACGCGCGCCACCTGGATCTGTCCGCCATGTCTGCCGAAGAGCAAGCCTTGCTGCAAGCACTGCGCTTGGCTTTTGCGCACCGGCCTGGAAGCAGCCCTGGCCATGTTTGAGCGGCCGCACCACCAGCGCATTGCCCATGTGCTGGCTGCGTTGGACGGCACCGTGCTGCGCCAACATGGCTGCCTTTTTGGCGGAGGCACGTGCATCGCGCTGCAGTACGGGGAGTACCGCGAATCGGTGGATATCGACTTCCTCGTGTCGGATGCGTTGGGCTACCGGGAGCTTCGGCAACTGCTGACCCATCCCAGCGGGCTCGCCACCATCACCCACGCCCAGGCGCAACCTCTGGTGGCACTGCGCGAGATTCGTGCTGACCAGTACGGCATCCGGACGCAGGTGCAGATGGATGGAATGGCCATCAAGTTCGAGATCGTGCGAGAGGCGCGCATTGCGCTCGATGCGCCCGGTGCTCAAGACGCGATTTGCGGCGTAAGCACCCTCACCCGGCTGGACTTGGCTGCATCCAAACTGTTGGCCAATTCAGACCGCCAGGCCGATGACGGCGTGTTCAGCCGCGATGTGATTGACCTGGCCATGATGGGTTTGCCCCTGCCCACACTGCGTGCGGCCTTGGCCAAGGCGCAAGAAGCCTATGGCCAGTCGGTGGCGCGCGATCTGGGCAAGGCTATTGACCGGATACAGCAGCGCACAGGATGGCTGGAGCGCTGCATGGAGGCAATGGCCATGCAGTTGCCCAAGGCCGTGCTGTGGCAAAAGGTGCGAGCGCTGCGGCGTTTGCTGCCGCTGGAATAGGTCGAAAGTCTCGTTCAATATCTTGGCGCGATGGCATCAATAACTATATTTTTGATAGCACATAGCGTTCAACCTACAAGCACCAGGAAGCGATTTTTCGAATTTTCATCACAACTGCGAGCGCAGCCAGCCCGTCAGTTTCTCGTGCGCTTTCTCCCGCAGCGGCCGGTCTCGCCAGGCCTCGTAGGTCACGCGGCGTGACCGCTTGAGGTCGCCTTCAAACACCTGTGTCTGGCGCTGCGCAAACATTGCGTCGTACACATTGAGGTTGGCCTCGTCGTTCAGGCGGAACGACCGGTTGTCAAAATTGGTGGAGCCCACCGACACCAGCAGCTGGTCCACGATCATGACCTTGCAGTGGTACATGGTGGGCCCGTATTCATAAATCTCGGCGCCCGCCTGCAGCAGCGAGCCCCAGGTGGCGCGGGATGCGGCCTTTACGGTTTCGGTGTCGGTGTGTTCGCCAGGGGTCACCAGGCGTACGCGCACGCCGCGCGCCAGGGCGTCCATGAGCAGTTTGTGGGTCAGTTTATCGGGCACGAAATACGCTACCGACAAATCCAGGCTGCGCTCGGCCGCCGTGATAGCCAGGTGGTACATGAGCTGCATGCTCTCGCTGCCGCTCGATGGCGAGCTGGAGAACATCTGCGCCTTTTGCGTGCCCGCCGCAGCGATGGCCGGAAAATACGCCTCGCCATGCAGCACCTTGCCGGTGACCTTGAGCCAGTTGTCCAAAAACGTGGCCTGCATCTGCGCCACGGCGGGGCCGCGCACCAGGTAGTGCGAGTCGCGCCAGTGCTCCGGGTCTTGCGCGTGGCCTGTCCACTCGGGCGCAATGCCGACCCCGCCGGTAAAGCCCACCTGACCATCCACCACCAGCAGCTTTCGGTGCGTGCGGTTGTTCAGGCGCGCCAGGTTGTACCAGTGGGGTTTGTGGAATTTTTCGATCTGTACCCCGGCCTCTTTCATCTCGGTCAGGTAGCTCTCTTCCATCTTGGCACTGCCCACCCAGTCAAGCAGCACATGCACCGGCACGCCGGCGCGGGCGCGCTCGCTCAGGGCATCGGCAAACTGCTTGCCGATGTCGCCCGACCAGTAGATGTAGGTTTCGAAGGTGACGCTCTTTTGCGCGGCCTGGATGGCGGCCAGCATGGGCGGAAAGATCTGGTCGCCATTGAGCAACTCGGTCACCTTGTTGCCACCCACGATGCCCGGGCCCAGCAGGCTGCCCAGAGCGCGCTCGAACTGCGGGTGGGCGGTGCTGTACAGGCGCGGCAGTTGTTGCTGCACTTTTTTCTCGCCCGCCGTGAAGTTGAGCGCCAGCAACACCAGTGCGCCCGTGGCCAGTGCTGTGAGAAGAACAGTGAGCATGGTGGAACGGCGGCGGCGGTGGGCGGCTTTCGGCATGGCGCGATGGTAGGCGGCGCCCTGTGGGCGCAATGTAGGCGGACGCCGCCAACACCGGGGGCACAATTGCCGGTGTTGGTCGCGACAGCGGTCGCATCACCCACGCCCCCCAAACACATCCCGCTGCATATTTGCCGTTGCCCTGCCGTGTCTGAATCTGCCCGCCCTGCCTTCCTCCACCCCGCCATCTCCATCAACCGCCGCAGCGCCCTGGTGGGCGCGGCGGGCCTTCTGGCGCAGCCCGCCATGCTGGGGCTGCTGCACGCCAAGCCCTTGCCGCCCGCGCCCACGGTGTGGCCCCAGGCGCTGCAGGTGCCGGGGGGCGTGGCACGGCTGTCGCTCGGGCCCGCGGCCACGCGGCCGGTGGCGCAGGTGCGCCAGGGTGATGTGGATGTGCCGCTGCGGGTGGTGGGCGATGCCATCGAATGGACGGCCATCGTGGGCATTCCGCTGGCCGCTACGCCCGGCGATGCGTTCATCACCGTGCTGGCCGAAGGCGGCGGCAGCCCGCGCCTGGTGCACTACACCGTGGCACACAAGCAGTACAAGGAGCAGCACCTGCAGGTGTCGCCGCGCACGGTGGACCTCTCGCCCGAGGACCAGGCACGCTACGAGCGCGAGCGCGAGCACCAGGCCGGGGTCATGGCCACCTTCACCGAGCAGCCTGCGGGCCAGGCGCCGGCATCGCTGCGCATGCGCGTGCCGGTGCCTGGGCGGCGGTCCAGTTCGTTCGGGCTGCGGCGCGTGTTCAACGGCCAGCCGCGCAACCCGCACAGCGGCATGGACATCGCCGCGCCCACGGGCACGCCCATCGTGGCCCCGCTGGCGGGCCGGGTGATCGACGTGGGCGACTACTTTTTCAGCGGCGGCACGGTGTGGCTCGACCACGGCCGGGGCCTACTCACCGTGTACGCCCACCTCAGCAGCAAGGACGTGCGCGTGGGCGACGTGGTGAAAGCGGGCGACGCGTTCTGCAAGGTGGGCGCCACCGGCCGCGTGACCGGCCCGCACCTGCACTGGGGCGTGATGCTGAACCGCACCATGGTGGACCCGGCGCTGTTCATCCCCGCGTAACTACCATTTTGATAGCTGCTTGCGCTTGATGGACAAGCGCCAGCGGCCAATTTCATTCAAAACACAACTCCCCGCATGACCTCGCGCCTGATCCGCTTCAACAAACCCTATGGCGTGCTGAGCCAGTTCACCGCCGAAGGCAAGTGGCAGGGCCTGAAGGACTACATCGACCTGCCCGGCGTGTATGTAGCGGGGCGGCTGGACGCCGACAGCGAAGGGCTGCTGCTGCTCACCAACGACGGGCCGCTGCAGGCCCGCATTGCCGACCCGCGCTTCAAGATGGAGAAAACCTACTGGGTGCAGGTGGAAGGCATCCCCAGTGATACCGCGCTGGCCGCGCTGCGCAGCGGCGTGCTGCTGAACGACGGCCCCACCCTGCCCGCCCGCGCACACCTTCTGGAGCCCGCGCCTGCCGTGTGGCCGCGCAACCCGCCCATCCGCGAGCGCAAGGCCATCCCTACCGCGTGGATCGAACTCGTCATCCGCGAAGGCCGCAACCGCCAGGTGCGGCGCATGACGGCCGCCGTGGGCCACCCCACGCTGCGGCTCATCCGCGCGGCCATCGGGCCCTACACGCTCGACGGGCTGGCGCCGGGCACCTGGGCCGATTGAATCGAGGCAGCTACGCCGCCACCGCATCTATGCGGCGCGACAGTGCCGATCCACGCGCACGCAGGAAGGCACGCAGCCCCTCGGCATAGTCCGCGCCCACGGCCTGCTGCACCGAAGCGCGCGCGGCCAGCGCAGCGCGCCAGTGCAGCACACGCGGCAAGCCTTGCCAGAGCCCCAGCTCATCCACGCCCGGCAACGTGTCGATGACATCGAAGTACCGGAACACGGGGCCGAACACCACGTCCACCATGCCGAAGTCCAGCCCCGCAAAGTACGGCCCCGGCCCGCTGAATTCACCCAAGGCACCTTCAAGCTGCACGAAGCGGCTACGCAACTCCTGCGCGCGGGCCCGCAGCGCGGCTTCATCCGGCGCAGCGTAAAAAGCGCCGATGGTGTTGAGCACCGTGGAGCCAAATTCCATCCACGCACGGTGGCGGGCGCGCTGCAGCGGGTCCTGCGGGTGCAGTGTGGGCATGGCGACCTCGTCCAGGTACTCGCAGATCACCGCCGACTCGAACAGGCTCTGGCCGCGCACCTGCAATACCGGCGTCTTGCCCAGCGGCGAGAGGGCCACGAACCAGTCGGGTTTGCGCGCCAGGTCAATGGTGCGGCGCTCGAACGGGAGTCCCTTCTCGTGCAGCACGATGGCCACGCGCTGCACATAGGGGCACAGTGCATGCGAGACCAGCGTGAGCGCTGGCACAGCGGCCACCTCTGCGCTCACGATGCCAGCCCCTCGGCACGCAGCGCGGCCTGCACCTGCGGGCGGGCCGCCACGCGCGCCATCCAGGCCTGCAGGTGCGGGTAGGCCGTGAGCGGCATGCCCAACAGGTGGGACCAGTTGACGATGGTGAAGCCATACGCATCGGCCACGCTGTACGCGCCCGCCAGGAAGTCGCTGTGCGAAAGCACGCCATCCATCTCCACAAAACGCGCGGCCAGCTTGGCCTTGGCGGCCTGGCGCGTGGAGTCGGCCGTCTCCTTGTGCCACAGCCAGGGGCTGAAGCCCTTGTGCAGCTCGGTGCTGATGAAGGTGAGCCATTCCAGCACGGCCAGGCGCTCGCGCGAGCCGGGCTTGCCGATCAGCGCCTGCGCCGGGTCCAGGTCGGCCACGTACTGCAGCAGCGCCGCGCCTTCGGTGTGGCGCGACTGGTCGGCCAGCTCCAGCAGAGGCACATAGCCACGCGGCGAAATGTCGAGGTAGCTGGCACCGGTCTCGGTGGTGTGGTGGGCCAAATCGACCTTGACCAGGTCGAAGGGAACACCCACCTCGCGCAGGGCGATGTGGATGGCCAACGAGCAGGCACCGGGGGCGTAGTAGAGCTTCATGGGGACAGGTCTTTCTGTGCAAAAAAGAAGGTGGGAGGTGTCGCCCCTTGGCACCCATCGGTACCTATTTGTATGCGGCGACAGGCAGAATTTATGATTGCATCAACGCAAACAAAATACGCATCCATGAAATCATTTATTGCAAATACGCAATACCAACTGGGCGCTGCCGAGCTGGAGGTGCTGCTGGCCATGGCGCGCACCGGCACGTTGGCGGCGGCCGGGGAGCGGCTGGGCGTGGATGCGTCCACCGTGTTCCGCGCCATCCAGCGCATCGAACGTGGGCTGGGGCAGCCGCTGTTCGAGCGCTCGCGCGCGGGCTACCGAGCCTCGGAGCTGGCCCAAGCCCTGGCCGAGCAGGCCGAGCGTGTGGAAGCCGCCCTGGAGGCCGCCCGCACCGCCGCGCAGACGCAGCCCGAGCAGGTCTCGGGCACGGTGCGCATCTCCACCACCGACACCATCCTGCAGGGCCTCATTGCCCCCGCCCTGCAGGTACTGCAGCCCCGGCACCCGGCCCTGGTGTACGAGCTGCATGCAGGCAATGAACTGGTGAGCCTCACGCGGCGCGACACCGACATCGCCGTGCGCGCCACCAAACGCCCGCCGCAGCACCTGGTGGGTCGGCAGCTAGGCATGGTCCGCGCAGCGCTCTACACCGCCGCAGCCAGCCCGCTGGCCCTGTCCGACGTGGAGGCAGGCCACGCCGCCTGGATCGCCCCGGACGACGCTCTGCCCGACCACCCTTCGGTGCGCTGGCGCAAGAAGCGTTTTCCCAAGGCGCAACCCACCTACCGCGTGAACAGCCTGCTCACGGTGATGGAGCTGGTGGCGCTGGACATGGGCGTGGGCGTGCTGCCGATCTTTCTGGCGCAGGCCCGCAGCGACCTGCGCCCGCTCACCGGGTCACTGGCCGACTGCGAGACCGAGCTGTGGTTGCTGACGCATCCCGAGTCGCGCCACCTACGGCGCATTGCGGCGGTGTATGGGCACCTGGCGGAGGCCGTGCAATTGACCTGAAAACAGGGCCCCAACCTGCACCCTGGTCAGGCAGGCAGGGCCTCGCCGAACACCTCCAGCGCAGACCCGTGCAGCGCACGCAGCATGTCCACCGGGTCCACCGCCTGCGCCAGGGCCAGTGCGCCGCTGTGGGCATACGCAGGCGCGCGCAGGCGCTGGGCCACTTCGACCACGATGGGCGCGGTCACGGCATAAATGTCCTGCCCGCGCACACCGGCAGTGCGGGTTCTGCCGTTTTGCTGCAGCTGCACCACCAGCTCGAAGCGCTGGGCTGAGCGCCCTTGTGCGTCTGCGGCAGTGGGCGGCGGGGTGTCGGTGTCGCGGATGTCCTGCAGCGCCGAGCGGTTGAGCAGCGAACGGATCTGGCCCACCGGCAGGTGGTGGGCCAGCGTGATGACCTCGCTGAACGGAATCTCCACCATGGCCTGTGCGCCCAGGGGCGCAGAAAAGGCCCAGTCGGGCACCTGCGCGGCAGGCACCAGCGGCACCAGGCGCCCGTTGATCACCACCTGGCGCGGCACGGTGTTGCGCTCGCCCGTCTTGCGCGTGCCCGCCGTGGGCCACCAGCGGTCCAGCGCGATCGCCACCGTGATCTCGTCGATGGCGCCAGCCGAAGCCAGTGCGCTGGCCAGCAGGTCGGCCAGGCCGCCATAGAAGGCGGCCGCCGGAATCACCACCTTGCCCGCAGCGCGGGCGGGTGCATCGAAATCGGCCAAGCTGGCTTGCGCACTCGCCTGCTCCGCCGTCACATCGATGTAGTGGCAGCCTGCCTGCAGCGCGGCCTGCGCCACCGGGGCGGCCGTGTCGAGAAAGGGGCCGGCGCAGTTGATGACCACGGCGCAGCCGGCAAAGGCATGTTCCAGGCTGGTGGGGTCGGCCAGATCGGCGACGCGCCGGGGCACGTCTGGCGCAAACACCTCGTCCAGCCGGGCGGCGTCGCGCCCCACGGCCACCACGGGCAGCCCGCGGCGTTGTGTTTCCTGCACGACAAATTGGCCGGTGTGGCCGGTGGCGCCGTAAACGGCGATGGGGCGGTGTTGTTGCGGGTTCATGGTCATCCTTTGCGTTGGGTGGGTGGTTGAAATTAACGATACAGACCTGTCTGTTTTTTGAAGATTACAGACAGGTCTGTATCATGTCAAGCATGCGCACCACAAATTCACGTTCCACCAGGGACCTCTCCCCCACCAGCGGCCCGGCCACGGGGGCCGAGCCCACCGCCGATGTCCGCAGCCGCATCCTCGACACCGCGTCCCGGCTGTTCTACGAACGCGGCGTGCGCGCCGTGGGCGTGGACCTGGTCGTGCTGGAAGCCGCCGTGGCCAAGACCAGCCTGTACCGCTACTTCCCCACCAAGGACGACCTCATCGTGGCCTTCCTGGAGCGGGAGGATGTCGAGTTCTGGGACCAATGGGACAGCGTGGCGGCCCAGTTCGCCGATGACCCGGCCGGTGAACTGGAGGCCCACATGCGCTGGATTGGCGAGCGCCTGGCCCGCTCCAACTACCGGGGATGCCCCCAGATCAACGTGGCCGCTGAATTTGCCGAGCAGGACCACCCCGCACGGCACGTGGCCCAGCGGCACATGCAGGCGCTGCGGGGCCGCCTGCACGACATCGCGGTGCGGTTGAAGGCACCCCGCCCCGAGCAGCTCGCCGCCCAGCTTGCGGTGGTGGTGAACGGCGCCTTCGTGAGCGCCGGACTGCTCAGCGCCGAAGAAGCCACCGGCGTGCTGGTCGCAGCCGTGCTGGCCCTGCAGGCCGGTGCCCACAGCCCGGGCTGACCCCGGGCGGACATCTGCTGCCAGGCCGTTGTCAGCAGCCCCTCTCTACAGTGCCCGTACCCGCTTCGCCTGCACCGGGCCAGCGAACGTACCCACCCTCAGAGAGGAGCCCCCACCGTGCCCCCGCAAGGCAAACACCCCCACCCCGGCAAGACCCAGTTCTACGGCGCATCCAGCCTCGACGGTTTCCTCGCCACGCCCGACCACGACCTTGGCTGGCTGCTGCAGTTTGGCGAGATCGAGGGCTCCAGCTACCCCGCTTTCATCCGCGACGTGGGTGCGCTGGCGATGGGCTCGCACACCTACGAATGGATGCTCCGGCACGCCATCGACGCAGGCCAGCCTTGGCCCTATGCGCAGCCGACGTGGGTGTTCAGCTCGCGCACGCAGCGCGCCATCCCGGGTGCCGATGTGCGCTTTGTGCAAGGTGATGTGCGGCCAGTGCACCAGGCCATGGTGCAGGCCGCAGCGGGGCGCAATGTGTGGATCGTGGGCGGGGGCGAACTGGTGGGGCGGTTTTATGACGCGGGCCTGCTGGACGAGCTGATCGTGCAGATCGCACCCGTCACGCTGGGTGCGGGCAAGCCGTTGTTGCCGCGCCGGATCGCACAACCGGCGCTGCGCCTGCAGTCGGTCACAACGCTGGGCGGCCTCTTTGCGGAACTGAGGTACGAGGTGCCGCCAGCCCCACAACGCAACCCATAGCCGCAGTCTTAAAACTATTATTTTTATAGCTACTTACGCTTATCCATACAGCGTCAGCGGCATCTTTTGATGCAAAAATCAGCTCAATCCAGCGGCACCGCCTTGTTCACGGGGTGCGACAGCACCAAGGAGGTCGAGACGCTGCCAAACGCCGCCAGCGCATCCACCACGCGCTCCAGGTCGGCGGGCTGGCCGAAGGCACAGCGCACCACAAAGCAGTCTTCACCCGTCACGCGCACGGCGTCCAGCACTTCAGGCAGGGACTGGAAAAGCAGCACATAGCGCGGGATGTGTTCGTGCGTGGTGCGCACCCGCACCACAGCCTGCAGGCCCAGGCCCACGGCGGCCAGGTTGATGCGGGCCGCATAGCCGGCAATCACGCCCGCGTCTTCGAGCTTCTTCACGCGTTCGCTCATCGCGGGCTGCGACAGGCCGATCTGCTTGCCCAGCGCCGACAGGCTTTGCCGCGCATCGTGCTGCAGGGCCATGAGGATCTGTCGGTCTTTTTTGTCCAGCTCCACGGCGGTGCTTCCTTTGTTTTCTTGCGATGAGTTGAAGGTTTGGAGGACCGATTTCCGATGAGATCCCCTGGCCGAATCAACGGCGATTTCCTATCGTTGGCGGGCAGTGATGGATCTGCTTTGACAACAAGGAAGTTTGATGACGACGCGACCAGTTTTGCTCATTCCGGGCATCTACAACTCGGGCCCCCAGCATTGGCAGTCATTGTGGCAAACCCGGCACGCGGGCGTGGGGCGGGTGGAGCAGGCAGACTGGGACCACCCCGACTGCGACACCTGGGTGCGCACACTCGACGACGCCATTGCCACATCGCCGCAGCCCCCCATCCTGGTCGCCCACAGCCTGGGCTGCCTGGTGGCGGTGCACTGGGCCGCACGCCACCCACGGCCCGTGCATGCGCTGCTGCTGGTGGCCGTGCCGGACCCCGAAGGGCCGAATTTCCCGGCCGACGCCCAAGGTTTTTCGCCACTGCCTGCCAAGCTACCCGCCCTGCCTACCCTGCCAAAACGGGTGCTGATGAGCAGCACCAGCGACCCGTATTCCACCCCTGGCTTTTCGGCGCAGTGCGCGAGCGCCTGGAACGCCGAGCACATGGTGCTGGGCGCGCGGGGCCACCTCAATGCCGCCAGCGGCCTGGGCGACTGGCCGCAGGGGTGGGCGCAGGTGGCGCGCTGGCGCAGCGAGTGACGCCGGAGACCACCGCCCAGCGCCTCAGCTTCAACCGCCGATCGTTTGCGCCTGGTCCATCACGAGGTAGCGCTTGACCAGGTCAAAAAAGCTCTCGTAGAACGTGTCCTTGGAGATGGTCTCGCTGCCCACCTTGACCAGCGATTCGCTGCTGGCAGAAAAAGGCAGCGACACCGAACCGATGGCGCCCACGCCCACGCTGGCCGAGTTGTTGGTCTTGCGCAGGGCATAGGTGTCCTGCAGCGCCGTCACGAAGCCCAGGCTGACCTTGCCGTCCGTGGCCTCGGGCACGCAAACCACGCGCACCACCATCTGCAGGTGCGATTCGGCTTCGGGCTGGAAGCTTTTTTTGCCCTCCACCAGCTCCGCCTGGTGGGTGGAGATGATGTAGCCCTGGCTCAGCAGTGCGCGGCGCGATGCCTCGCAGGTCTGCTGGGGTGTAGCGTCGAACAGGCGCGAGTAGGTGGCCACCGAACCAAAACTCTCCTGCACCCCGAATGTCTTTGCGCCCGTGGCCATGCAACCCGACAGGACCCATGCTGCCGCCAGAACCCCTGCCAAGACCTGCACGGCGCGAAAACCTGAGGACCGGCGAAGGGGCCATGGTTTGCAAAGAACACTACAAGCGCCTAGGGAGTTTCTGGTTGTTACAGGAAAGCTCAAAACCGGTACTCCTTCTGGGTCATTGGTCATCATCGTTGGCGCCAGTGATAGAGGCTGCGCACCAACGGTGGTGTGAGAGGCAAAGCCGGCCACAGTTCCATGTTCCAAAAGTGCCTATTGGCGATCGGGCACAGCCGGAGCGCGCAGCATGCACCATACAGGATGGAGGCGCACCTGCACCGGGCCTCTTCACGAAAGAACGCGACTCCGCAGAAGTCCGAGCGTCCACCCTGCGACCGGAAAAGCCCCGTTAGTTGCTCTTGGGCAGGGCGAGCAGTGCCTCCAGCCGCTGCAAGCGCTGGCCCAGGGTTGCCAGGGCTTCTTCTTTCGCTTTCAGGTCTTTCTGAAGGGCGTCAATCTTTTGCTGCTGCTCCACCGAGCGCTTGTCCAGCGCCTGCACGCCAGCCAGCGCCACGCCGTCTGGATCGATGGTGGCGATTTTCGTGTCGCTGTCCCCCAAGTGGAAAGCCGCCGAAAAGTCCTGCGCCATGGGCCCCATGTGGCGCACCGCACGGCCTTCGGTCTTGTAGTTCCAGGTGGTCACAGGCACCGTGCGCAGCCGCCGCAAAACGTCGTCGCCGTCGACGGCGGCAAAGTTCTCTTTGAGGTTGCGGTCAGACACCGATGACCAGGACCCGCCTCCGGGGCCTACCGTGACACCTGCAGACAACCCCGAATCCGTGTAGACCGTAAAGCCACCGCTGGAGCGGAAGATGGTCTGGTTCTGGGCCGTCGGCGCCACCGCGCCGTCACTGGAGCGGTCGGCCCAGACAAAGCTGCCGTATTGGTTGGTGCTGGACAAATAGCTCATGCGCAAGCCCGTCGTTGCCGCCGCATTGGTGTACAGATGAAAACCGCCAGCCGCCCGCACGTTGAAGGAGTTGTTCACCGGCGCCCGGAAGTAGGTTTCTGGTGAGCAGGAAACTCCGCCATCGCAAAAGGTGGTGAACGAGCGGTCCGCGAACACGAACGAACCCTGCCGCGCGTTGGTGTGCGCACCCATGCCCAGCGCCACCGACGCAAAGCCGGAGGCGACGTTGTACAAGCCCATGGCCACCGCATTGCCGTTGGGCGCCACCGAGTTCTGCCCCGATGCAAAGGCATAGTCGCCCGAGGCGCGGACGTTGTAGCCAAACGCAGCGGAATACAGGCCGATGTTGGCGTCATCCCACTGGGTGCCGTCGATCTGCCCGGCGCGGATGGAGGCCTTCTGCGGATACCACAAGAACCGCGTGCCGCTGCCTTCGGCCGGAGCGCCTCCGGCACCGCCCGAGAAGTCACCCACGGAGAGGATCGCGCCGTCGTTGTCCACCCGCACGCGCTCCTTGTCATGGCTTTGGCCGCCTACGTAGTTGCCGCTGGCGGACAGCGACAGCAGGGGCGTGGTGCCAGGTGAACCCAGCGTATTGGCACCGACGAGCTTGAGGTTGACCAGCGCGTTGGTGGTGCTGGCCGTCTGCTGCGAAGCTGCCGCGAACTGGACCGCACCCGTCAGATCGCCGGTTGCGCCTGTAGCCCCCGTCGCACCCGTGGCCCCCGTTGCGCCCGCAGCCCCGGCAGGGCCCACCGCGCCCGCAGGCCCAGCGGCGCCAGCAGCCCCAGCCGTACCGGCAGCGCCTGTTGCCCCGGTCGCCCCCGTGGCCCCGGTCGCCCCGGCGGCGCCCGCCAGAGCCACCACGGTCCAAACGGCAGGGCTCACCGACGGATCGGCATTGGTCGAGTCGGTGGCGGATATCTGCAGGTAGGTTGAGCCGCCCTGTGTCACCAGCGCGCCGGGGGCATACAGCGTGACCGCAGACCAAGTGCCTGCGTAGCTGCCCACAAAAGAACCGGTAGCGCCGGTCGGCCCTGCAATGCCCGCAGCGCCCGTGGCCCCCACTGATCCCACCGATCCCGTAGCGCCTGCAGGACCGACGGGGCCTTGCGGCCCCACAGCCCCTCCCGCGCCTGCAGCCCCGGTGGCGCCGGTCGCTCCGGCAGGCCCCGTAGGTCCGGTCGGTCCCGCCGGGCCTGTGGCCCCCACGGCCGAGGCCTGGCACGGCCCCAGCACGCCCGCCGCACCGTAGCAGACGACATTGGACACAGCGGGCGAAGCCGCAATGCCAGGGGCCGCGATGGCACCCGCCTCGTCCACGCGGAACCGGGTCTGCGTTCCGCTCGCGTCCTTGATGGCGAAGCCCGAGCCAGCCGCAGGCCTGATCGTGACATCTGCCGCCTGCGAGGCCGGAGCCCACAGGGCGGCTCCAAGCAGGGTAAGGAGCAACTGGCTGGCGTGAACGCGCGGAGTGGACATGAACTACAACTCTTTCTGCAGTGTTTTTTGCCTTGCGGCAGTTTCAGAGGGTGGAATACGGTGGCGGCGCCGTGCGATCGTGAACCTGACCGGGAAATGCGCCGCCAGATGGGCGTCGGGCACGGCAGCCTCCTGGCCTGCGCCCTTGCGGTCTGCTTGCGGCGCGCTGGATGCATCGACCAACAGAGATCAACTCACAGAGGCACCCGCCAGGCGAGGGCGCTGGATTTTCGCACGGCGTTGGGGGGCGGCATCCCTGGGATATCTACCGTATCCGGCATGCACTCAAGCACACCGGCAGCTCGGCACCGTTACACGCAGAAACCCAAAAAGCTATGCTATTGATAGCTACAATCCATTAATAGTAAAGCGCCAGCGCCCGATTTAACACAAATTTCGGCGGCACCCACCTGTCCTTGTGCCGAAGCGCGCCTGGGCTGCCCACTCATTGAACCACCCCATGCCACTCGCTGCCTTGCTTTGCCTGGTCGTCGCCATCAGCGACGGCGACACCCTGACGGCGCGCTGCGGCGCGCCCGGCGCCTACCACCAGGTCAAGGTGCGCATCGCCGCCATCGACGCGCCCGAGTCGCGCCAGGCGTTCGGTCAGAAGTCGCGGCAGAACCTGGCACGCCTGTGCTTCAAGCAGCGCGCCGCGCTGCAACCGGTGGACGAAGACAGCTATGGCCGCACGGTGGCCAATGTGCGCTGCGGTGGCGCCGATGTGGCCACGGCCCAGGTGCGCGCGGGCCTGGCCTGGGTGTACACGCCCTATGCAGCCGCGCATCCGCACCTGGCACCGCTGCAGCGGCAGGCGCGCAGCGGCGGCGCGGGCCTGTGGTCGCAGCGGCGCCCACTGGCCCCGTGGGACTATCGGCACCGGCACAGCCAGCGTTGACGACAGGCGGCTCCTGGAGAGTGGATCAGCTGCGCAGCAGCGCCAGCACGCCCTGGGGCATCTGGTTGGCCTGCACCACCATGGCGTTGCCCGCCTGCTGCAGGATCTGCTGGCGGGCCAGGCTGGCGGTCTCTACCGCGAAATCCGTGTCGACAATGCGCGAGCGGCTGGCGGAGAGGTTTTCGCTGCCGATCTGCAGGTTGGCAATGGCCGACTCCAGGCGCGAGGACTGGGCGCCGATGACAGCGCGCTGGCTGTTCACGTAATCCAGCGCGCGGTCCACCGACACGATGGTCTGCGCGGCCGACGTGGTGACATCCAGCGTGTTGCGCAGCCCCATGGCCCCCAGGCCCACAGCGCCCACGCGGGTCTCCAGCGTCTGGTTGGCATTGGCGCCCACCTGGAACACCTTGGTGCTGATCGCGCTGCCAGAGGTCGCAATGTTTTCGTACGTCTCGGTAAAGCCCTGCAGCGCGTCTTTGCCCGAACGGCTGCCCTGGTTGGGGATGGCCGCCTTGGCATCGCGCACCATGCCACCGTCCACGTCGGCACCGCCAATGGCGCCGGTGTCGGCATTGTTCAAATCAAACGTGCCGATGAAGGCCGCACCGTTGAGCGCGAACTGCGCCAGCACGTCCGCCCCGTTGGTAAAGGCCCCGGCCGATGCGGCGGCAATGGCGGCATCCAGCGTGGCGCCGGGGTTGTTGCCCATGTAGCTGAGCACGTCCTTGATGCCCGTCCCGCCCGCGGTCTTGATGCGGTCGTGCATGTAGCGCACCGCCGAATAGCTGGCCGAGTAGAACTCGCTGGTGTTGGTGGGCCCGCCAATGGCCGCCACCACGGCCGCCACGCCGAGGTTGGCCACGTCGCCGCGCACGCGCTCGTCGGCGCCCTGGATGAACTCGGCCGAGCCTTCGGCAAACCACAGGTGGTTGCTGGTGATGTCCTGCCAGTGGGTGGACCGGGCCATCACGGCGTGCACCATTTCATGGCCGATGATGCGGTCGTTGTAGTACGGCGCACTGCCGCCATTGGGCATGTTGGGCGGCACGAAGTCGGCCATGTCCACCTGCAGCACCAGGTTGTTGCCGCGCCCCTGCCCGTCAAAGCCGGTGACCTGCACATAGGCGGCCACGCCACCCGCGTTGTCGGTGAAGCCGGTGTAGCGGATGTCCAGTGCCGCGCCATCCGCCTCGATGCCGTAGTAACTGCGGATGAGGTTCTCGCTGCTCTCCAGCCAACTGCCGGCACTGGTCAGGCCATCGAACACGGCCAGCAGGTTCTCGTCGCCCACCACGCTGGCCTCGGAGCGGTCGAACACGTCCATGCCATTGAACTGCGTGGTGCGCCCGGTGCGGTCGATCTCCTGCGCCAGCCGCGTGACCTCGGCCTGGATGGCCTGCCGGTCGGCCGCGCTGTTGGTGTCGTTGGCTGCCTGCACGGCCAGCTCACGGATGCGCTGCAGGCTGGCCGTGACGCTCTGCAACGCTCCCTCGGCCGTCTGCATGAGTGACACGCCGTCGTTGGCATTGCGCACCGCCTGGTTGAGCCCCCGGATCTGCGAAGTGAACCGCTCGGAGATCGCCAGGCCCGCCGCGTCGTCCTTGGCACTGTTGATGCGCAAGCCCGAGGACAGGCGCTGCACGGTCGTGGCCATGTCGCTCTGCGCACCGCCAAGCCGGCGCTGCGCATTCAGCGACATCACATTGGTGTTGATCGTCAACGCCATGGCACGCCCCGGGGACTCCTGGTCAAAGTAGATGAATAAATAGACAAACGGTAAAAACCGGGCGAAGCGGCACGCCCAGCCCCACGCAGCAGCAGCGCGCAGGCCGGAAACCCGCTTCTTCCTCTCTGCCTTATCGGCGGGCCGGGGCAAAACCTGAAGGCCCGTTTCTGCGGGTCTTTCCCCAAGCGCTCAGCGTGCAGGCGGCACAACCGCTAGCATCCAAGGGTCTTTTCCATCTGGCCCCACAGCACGCGCTGCCCCGGGCCGAGCCCGCTCCGTTTTCATGACAGTCCCCCATTCCCCCCCCGCAGCACCCGATGCCGAGACCTCCAGCGTCTACGGCCACTCCGGCTTCATTTCCTTTCTGATCGCCCGCGTGGTGGCCGTGGTGGCCACCCAGGTGCAGGCCGTGGTGGTGGCCTGGCAGGTGTATGACCTCACGCGCGAACCGCTGGCGCTGGCCTATGTGGGCCTGGCGCAGTTCCTGCCCATGCTGTGCCTGCTGCTGCCAGCGGGCGACCTGATCGACCGCTTTGACCGCAGGCGCATCCTGGCGCTCGCCTGGTCGGTGGGCGCGGTGTGCAGTGCGTTGCTGTGGTGGCTGGCGGGCCATGGGGCCAGCGGCGTGGCGGGCATCTATGCGGTGCTGGTGCTGTACGGCTGCGCACGCGCTTTTTCGGGCCCGGCCATGCAGAGCCTGCTGCCGCAGATCGTGCCGCGCGGCCAGCTCGCGCAGGCCATTGCCGCCAACAGCATGCTGATGCGCGTGGCCAGCATTGGCGGGCCGTTGCTGGGCGGGCTGCTGTATGCACTGGGCGGCGGCGAGTTGACCTATGCCGTGTGCTGCGCGTGTTTTGTGCTGGGCGTGGTGTTGCTGCTGCGCGTGGTCGTGGCGCACGCCACGGCGCCCGGCCCCGCGCAAGGCACGATGTGGCAGCGTTTTGGCGCGGGCATCACCTTCATCCGCACCCGGCCCATCATCCTGGGCACCATCTCGCTGGATCTGTTTGCCGTGCTGCTGGGTGGCGTGGTGGCCTTGCTGCCCATCTATGCGCAAGAAGTGCTGCACGTGGGCCCCGCCGGCCTGGGCGCACTGCGCAGTGCCATGGCCGTGGGTGAGGTGGGTGCGGGGCTGTACCTGAGCATGCGCCCCTTCAACCGCCATGTGGGGCGCACCATGTTCATCGCAGTGGCCGTGTTCGGCGTGGCCAATCTGGTGTTTGCGCTGTCCACACTGTTTTGGCTGTCGTTTGCGGCGCTGCTGGTGGCGGGCGCGGCCGACATGGTGAGCGTGTACATCCGAGGGGCGCTGGTGCAGTTCTCCACGCCCGACACCATGCGCGGGCGGGTGAATGCGGTGAACATGCTGTTCATCGGCTCATCCAACGAACTGGGCGAGTTCCGCGCCGGTACCAGCGCGTCATGGTTTGGCGTGGTGCCCGCTGCCGTCGTGGGCGGCCTGTGCACGCTGGGGGTGGTGGGCGGCTGGATGCTGGCGTTCCAGACCCTGCGCAAGGTGGACCGTTTTGAAGAGGCCGCACAGGCCACGGGCGCAGCGCCATAGCACTGAGAACCTGTTCTAAGACGATCGTGCCTGGGGGTTTGGAGATACCCCTCGATACATTCTCCCTGGCGTTTGTGTCGCGCAGGTAAAACCCGCCGTGCGGGCTTGCATGCGGGTGGTGGCAGCGGCACCATGCGGACAGCCATTTGCCGGCTGCCCGCGAGGCTCCATGACCCCCACTTACCCATTGCACCTCCACCGCCGCACCCTGCTGCTCGGCCTGGCGGGTTGCGCCGTCTTTGGCGCCCCACCTGCCACACAAGCCGCGCCCCTCGCAGCCGCAGTGCCCAACACAACAGGCCCGGGCGCCTGGAGCGCGGCCGACGAACCCACCCTGGCCCGCCTGCTGGACCGCGTGACCTGGGGCTGTACGGCACAGGGCACGCAGGGGCTTGGCGGCTGGGGCATCAGCGCGTATCTGGCGGCGCAACTGCGCCCGGATGCCAACGCCGCGCTGCCCCGTGAGGCCCAGGCGCAGATCGACGCCATGGCCATCTCGCGCACCCCCATTGAAGCGCTGGCGGCAGATATGGACGCCCGCAACCGTGCGGCCAAGGCCCGGCCCACCGAGGACGAGCGCAAGGCCGCGCTCAAGGCCTGGCAGCAGGACATGCGCGCGCTGCAGCAAGAAGCGGCCGAGCGTTTTGTGCTGCGCGCGCTGTATTCGCCCACCCAGCTGCGCGAAAAGATGACCTGGTTCTGGATGAACCACTTCAGCGTGTTTGCGGGCAAGGGCAACCTGCGTGTGCTGGTGGGCGACTACGAGGAACGCGCCGTACGCCCCCATGCACTGGGCCGATTTCGCGACCTGCTGGGTGCCACCGTGCGCCACCCGGCCATGCTGCGCTACCTGGACAACGCACGGAACGCCGCCGGCCGCATCAACGAAAACTATGCCCGCGAGCTGATGGAACTGCACACGCTGGGCGTGGACGGTGGCTATAGCCAGCAGGACGTGCAGGAGCTGGCGCGCGTGCTGACCGGCGTGGGCGTATCGCAGCGCCCGCCCGGCGAAGAGCCCCCGCGCATCAAGCCCGCACTGCGCCGCCACTACGTGCGCCAGGGGCTGTTTGAGTTCAACCCTCAGCGCCACGACTGGGACCCCAAGACACTGCTGGGCCAACCCTTGCGCGCCGAAGGCCTGGCCGAGGTGGACGAGGCGCTGGACCGCCTGGCGCGCGCCCCAGCCACCGCGCGCTTCATCACGCGCAAGATCGCGCTCTTTTTGGTGGGTGATAACCCGCCCCCTGCGCTGCTGCAGGCACTGGCCCGCAGCTTTGAACGCACCGATGGCGACATTGCTGCCGTGCTGGAGACGCTCTTCAACACGCCAGACTTTCGCGCATCGCTGGGCCAGCGTTTTCGCGACCCGGTGCACTACGTGCTGGCAGGCCTGCGCCTGGCGCACGGCGACGCCGTGCTGCCCAGCACCGAGCCTGCGTTGGGCTGGCTGCAGCGCCTGGCCGAGCCCCTGTATGGCCGCGCCACGCCCGACGGCTACCCGCTGGACGCTGCGTCCTGGTCAGGCTCCGGGCAGATGAGCACACGCTTCGAGATTGCCCGCGCACTGGGTGCCGGTGCCGCAGTGTCACCACCAGCCCGCGACGACGCAGCCACCATGGCCAGCGCGCGCACACCCCCGGCCCTGGCGCAGACCGCCTATGCGCGCGCGCTGGAGCCCGGCTGGTCCCCGGCCACGCGCCACGCGCTGGCGCAGGCCACGTCGCCACGCGAATGGAATCTGCTGTTCCTGGCATCCCCGGAATTCATGCACGGATGAGGAAAAGAGATGAAGTTCATCCCCCTGAGTCGCTTCGCGCCTTCCCCCTTCTCTCGAATAGCTTCGCCATTCGGGAATGGGTGACGCAGCCAGTGCGGCGGGGCGGCCCTTGCACGGCTGCCCTGGCCCAGGACACGTGAATGCACCCGCAGCGGGCGAAACCCTGTGCCAGGGTGATTGAAAGGACAGCACCATGCTTCGCAGACACCTTCTACAAGCCCTGGGCGCCAGCGCACTCGGTGCTATCAATGCGAGCGTCCTGGCCGCGCCCCAAACCCAGGACACGCGCTTTCTGCTCGTGTTCCTGCGCGGTGGCTACGACTGCGCCAGCCTGCTTGTGCCTACGGCCAGCAGCTATTACTACGAGACACGCCCGAACATCGCCATCGCCCGCCCCGGGCAGGACGGCGGGGCACTCGAACTGAGCGCCGACTGGGGCCTGCACCCTACGCTGGCTCCATCGTTGCTGCCGCTGTACCAAAACCGCCAGCTCGCCTTTATCCCGTTTGCGGGCACCGACGATCTCTCGCGCAGCCACTTCGACACGCAGGACAGCATGGAGCTGGGCCAGCCGCTGGGCGGCCGGCGCGACTTCCGATCGGGCTTTCTGAACCGGCTGGTGGCCGAGCTCAACCCGCGCACAGGCAACACGGCAGCCACGCTGCAGCCCATGGCCTTTACCAGCACCCTGCCGCTGGTGCTGCGCGGCACAGTCGATGTGCCCAACACGGCGCTCAGCGCGGGCGCGGGCCGAAGCGGAGTGGATGCGCGGCAGGCCGAACTCATCGAATCCATGTACCGCGGCACGGCGCTGGCCACACCCGTGAACGAAGGCTTTGCCACCCGCAGCGAAGTGGCGCGCGCCATGCAGGGCGAGATGGAAGCCGCCAGCCGCAACGCGCTCTCCACCAAGGGTTTCGAGGGCACGGCGCGGCGCATGGCCAAGCTGATGCAGACGCGCTACCAGCTAGGGTTTGTGGACGTGGGCGGCTGGGACACCCATGTGGCGCAGGGTGCGGCCACGGGGCCGCTGGCCAACCGTTTTGAGGAACTGGGCCGGGGCCTGGCCGGCTTTGCCGATGAGATGGGCCCGGCGTGGAAATCCACCGTGGTGGTGGTGGTCAGCGAGTTCGGCCGTACCTTCCGCGAAAACGGCAACCGGGGCACCGACCATGGCCACGGCACCGTGTTCTGGGTGCTGGGCGGCGGTGTGGGCGGCGGGCGCATTGCGGGTGAGCAGCAGGCCCTGACTGCCAGCACGCTGTTCCAGAACCGCGACTACCCCGTGCTCAACGACTACCGCAGCGTGCTGGGCGGGCTGTTCGCGCAGATGTATGGGCTGAACGCCGCCGCCGTGGCGCGGGTGTTTCCGGGAACGAAGGGCGCGGATCTTCGGCTTGTGTAGCCACACCCCAGCGCCCTACCTTCGACCGCTATATTTTTAATAGCTATCAGCGCTTATTCATCAAGCGCCAACAGCCATTTCTACTCAAATTTTCGCCCCAGCTTCAGGCATTGAAGGTGCCGGTCAGCAGTTCAGGCAGGCGCTCGACCTTCATCTTGAAACCGCAGGCCTGCGCATGGCCACCACCACCCATGCTTTCGGCCAGCGCGATGCAGTCAAAGTTGCGCTGTGCGCGCAGCCCCACCTTCACGCCCTTGTCGCCCGCGCTCCACATCAGCGCAAAGGTGCCGGTCTTGGCCGAGAGGATGTCGCCCACCAGGCTGTGGAACATGCCGGGTGCGTTCACCATCAGCCCGGTGATACCGTTGAACACCAGCGGCTGCGCGCCTTCGGCAATATCGGCGCAGAGCTTGCGGTACTTCTCATCCATCGCCGCACCACGCGCCATGAACAGGGTAAGCTGCTCGGGCGTAAAGGCTGCAATCTCGCGCCAGCGGGCAAAGCCCTGCTCTTCCATGTCGAGGGCGGAAAGGAACGCCGCGCTCTCGGCAAATTCCCACTTCCAGATGTCACGGTCTTCCACGTACTTGAACAGCGCGGGCATGGGCTCGTGCGGGTGAAAGAACTCCCACGCCAGGCGCGCGCCCGACTTGCTCATGTCGAAGTGCACCACGCCGCAGCGGCAGGCAAAGCCTGTGAGCTTTTCGGCGGCGCTCTTGTGGTGGTCCAGCATCACGAGCTTGGCGGCGCGCTCGTCGATGGCGGTCATCACCTCGTTGGCAAAAGAGAAGTCCAGGATGTAGACCGCGCGGCCTTGCAGGGGCGGCAGGTCGTCCACGGACTTGACATCGCCGTGGTCGAGCCCCACGTACTCGGCACTGTCGCCGTAGTAGAGCCAGGCGGCCAGCGCGGCGCCAAAGCCATCCGGGCAGTTGCGGCCGTGGTACAGGATCAGCGGCGCGGGATCGTTCTTGTCGGGGGCAACCAGCAGTTGCAGGGGGAGAATGGTTTTCTTCGTCATGGCCTGCAATTGTCGCCGGGGTGGTGGCGCACTGCGAGCGCTATATGACCAAGGCGGCCGCCTGCCCGCCTGGGAACCAAGCCCGCCCGCTTTGCCTCCACCCTCCATCACCTCGCTTTTGCCACCAGGCCACCACCATGTTCCAGACCCTCAAAGACCTGCTCGACAGCCTGATCCAGCCCAACGCAGCCCCCTCCAGCGAGGAGCGCGCCCACGCCGTGCAACTGGCCGCTGCAGTGCTACTGGTGGAGGTGGTGCGGTTTGATACCGCCATGGACGACGCCGAGCGCACCGCCATGGTGACTGCCCTGCGCAGCAAATTTGCGCTGAGCGACGATGAACTGGAGCGCCTGCTGGAGCTGGCCGTGACCACATCCAAGACTGCCTACGACTACCAGCGCTTTACCAGCAGCCTGAACGAGCACTTCACGCAGCCACAGAAAGTGCAATTGGTCGAGGCCATGTGGCAGGTGGCCTACGCCGACGCCCACATCGACGCCAACGAGAACCACACCATCAGCAAAGTGGCGGGCCTGCTGCATGTGACGCATGGTGAATACATCGCGGCCAAGATGAGAGCGAAGGAAGCAGCACGCCTTTGAAGACTGCGAAGAGCCACAAGCGGCGGGTAGACAGTCTTGACATCCAAAGGCCGCGATCAGTATCTTCATCGCCATGAAAACAATGAAGCTGGTTGAAGTCGAAGGCGCGTTGCTGGCAGTGGAGTACGAGGCAAATCATGGCGGTACGGCCACTCCGGTTCTTTTCTTGCACGCCAACGTCGCGGATCGACGCATGTGGCAAGGGCAATGGGACTGGTTGGCAACCTCCCATCCTGTCATCAGCTACGACCGCCGGGGCTTTGGAGAGTCACACACCTTGAGCCCCACGCCACACTCTCATGTGGCAGACCTTTGGAAAGTGATGGACTCTTTGGGATATGACCGTGCCGTGCTGGTCGGCTGTTCCATGGGTGGGCGTGTCGCCATTGACGCCGCACTGGCTCAACCCGACAGAGTCAGGGGCCTGGTGGTTGTCGCGCCCGGAGTCAGTGGTGCGCCAGCCCCCCAACACTGCGATTCAGTGAACGCCCTAATGAACGCAATAAGCGCTGCTGCGCATCAGGGTGATCTGGACACCAAAAACGAGCTTCAGGCGCGTCTTTGGCTGGACGGCCCCTTGAGCCCACCGGGGCGAGTAGAAGGGGCGATTCGGCAACTCTTTCTGTCGATGAACGGATCCGCCTTGCGGGCGGCACATCCTGGTATGGCATCCGAAGAACCTTCGGCATGGGAGCAACTGGAAGCGATCAAGCCCCCCGCCCTCGTGATGTGGGGAGACCTTGACCTGCCGCACTTGCAGGAGAGATGCAAGCTGCTCGCGCACCGCATACCTGCGGCGCAAAGCATGGTGCTTCGAGCCACAGCGCATTTTCCAGCGCTGGAAGACCCGCAGCAATTCAACGCAGCTTTGGGACGATATCTTGGAAGCTTCTAGCTGTCGGGTCGGGTTTGTCCAGGCTTCTCGTACATCAGCCGCTGCACGCAGATCGAAGAGCCTCTGGAAGCTTTCGGCCATTCACAGACACCGCTACACCGGCAGCCAGCGCCACCAGAACGGCTTACGCTCTTCTCGGGCGCCCCGGGCCTGCAGCAGCGCGATGAACTCGCTGCGCTGGTAGCGGCGCGCGGCCTGCAGGGGCGTCATGTCATCAAAGTCGGACTTGAGCTCTGGGTCCGCCCCATGCGCCAGCAGGTAGTGCGCGATCTCGTTGTGGCCATGGATGATGCTGGCCACCAGCGGCGTGCACAAAATCTCGGGATGCTGGTAGTTGGGGTTGACGCCAGCGCTGATGTGGTGGCGCACCAGCGCCAGGTCGCCCGCCACGGCGGCGGCATACATGTCTTTCCAGTCTCCTGCCGACATGGGGTCTCCTTGTTTTGTTTTTCGGTTTGGCGAAGAGTGCAGCGCGGGTCGATGCACATGCACCCAGGCCAGGGGGCTCAACGGTAAACCGTCGGCATTCTGGCACGCCCTGGCGCATGGCTGGTGGCGCAAAGAACTACTGCACCCGGCCCAGCTGCTACACCGCTGCCCCGGCCCTTTCGCGTTCGGCGGCGGACAGCACACGCACCGCCACCACGGGCACGCCAGCGGCTGTGAAGAAAGGTGTTCGGCGGTAGCTGCCATTGAAACGCGCTGCGGCAATGCGAGGCATGAAGCCCAGCAGCGCCTTCAGCTGGCTCCAGCCCGTGCGGGGCGGCGTGCCCTTGGCGCTGGCGGTCTCCAGGTGCATCTGCACTGGCACAAACGCAGGCGCAAGCGGTGCGCCGCCCGCGCGCAGGCACAGGTGGACCAGGCCCACATAGGGCATGCGCCAGTCGCGCCCCGTATTGGCCAAAGGGGTGTTGCAGCAGCGCGCATACCAGCGCAGCAATCCTGCCTCAGACAGCGACACGCAGGCCAGCTGGTCGGTGCCACTGGTGAAAGACACGTTGCGGGCATGCGTGCCCACCACCTCGGTGCCGGCCTGAGCGTCCAGCACCGCGTCGGGCTGCCCCAGATGGTGGGCATAGGCCTGGCAGTCCCGGCAATAACAGATGGCGTGGATGGCGGAGCGCGTGTCGGCCACTTCGCCGACGACCTTGGCACACTGGCATTGAAAGCGATGGATCATGAAGCCCCCTCTGGTGGACCGGGAGCTTATCGCCCCTGCTGCCAGAATCTGTCAGCAGTGTGCAGGCCAGGCCATGCGGGCGCCCTGCCCTCCGCCGTGTAGTAAAAACGATGCCCCCCACAAGCCCCAGCCCCCCAGCATCGGCCATGCCGTCGTGCGGTTGGGCCTCCGTCCGTAGTTTCTCGCGTGATTTTTTCGCTCTTCTTCCATGCCTCCTCTGCACATTCTCTGGCGCGACGAGCACCTGGTGGCCGTCTACAAGCCTGCGGGCTGGCTGGTGCACCGCACAGGGCTGGACGCGGGCGAAACACGGTTTGTGATGCAGACCCTGCGCGACCAGCTGGGCCAGCATGTGTACCCCGTGCACCGGCTCGACAAGGGCACCTGCGGCGTGCTGGTGATGGCGCTGCACAGCGACTCGGCGCGCGCGCTGTCGCAGGCCTTTGAGCACGGCGCCACGCACAAGCGCTACCTGGCCATGGTGCGCGGCTGGGCGCCCGGGGCCATCGAGGTGGACCACGCCTTGAAGCCCGACGATGCCCCGGCCGATGCGGCCGTGCAGGAGGCCCACACGCGCTTTCAGCGCCTGGCGCAGCTCACGCTCGACGAGGCCAGCGATGTGCGTTTTGCCACCACCCGCGCCTCGCTGGTCGAGGCGATCCCCACCACCGGGCGGCGCCACCAGATCCGGCGCCACCTCAAGCACCTGGCGCATCCCATCCTGGGCGACGCGACACACGGCAAAGGCCCCCTCAACCGCTGGTGGGCCGAGCGGCTGGGGCAGCAAAGGCTGTGGCTGCATGCGTGGCAGCTGACGGTGCCGCACCCGGTGTCGGGGGTGGTCATGACCTTCGACAGCGGGCTGCCATGGCCAGGGCTTGCTGGATGGGGTGCCGGGAAAACCACTGCAGAGGATACAAACGCCAGCCCCAGCGCCGACTGGCAACGCCTGTTTGAACGGTTGCCATGGGAAGAGACACCGGGGACGCCCGGAGCACCGTAACCCGGGCGACACGGCGACCCCACGCCCGTCGAAATAATGGGCTCTCCAAAAATCAGGAGACTCCGTTCATGACCCCACCCGCCACCAACCGCGTCCTCGCCCACACCGGCGCGCGCTACCCCATCATCCAGGCGCCCATGGGCTGGATCGCGCGCACCCAGCTGGCCTCGGCGGTGTCCCGCGCGGGCGGGCTGGGCATCATCGAGACGTCCTCCGGCGAGACGGCCAACTGCCAGGCCGAGATCACGAAGATGAGCGCGCTCGGCCTGCCGTTTGGCGTGAACCTGCCCATCCGTTTTCTGAAAGACGACGCCATGCTGCGTTTTGTCTGCGCATCGGGCGTGAAGTTTGTGACCACCTCGGCGGGCAGCCCGGCCAAGTTCATCGCGCCGCTCAAGGATGCGGGCATCACCGTGTACCACGCGGTGCCCACGGTGGATACCGCGCTCAAGTGTGTGGATGCAGGCATCGACGGCCTGGTGGTCGAAGGTGGTGAAGGCGGCGGCTTCAAGAACCCCGAAGAGGTCTCCACCCTGGTGCTGCTGCAGGCCATCCGCGCGCGGGTGGATGTGCCGCTGGTTGCGGCCGGTGGCATCTGCGACGGGCGCGGCATGGCAGCGGCCTTTGCGCTGGGGGCTGAGGCGGTACAGATGGGCACAAGGTTTGTGAGCTGCGCCGAAAGCCCGGTGCACGCCAACTACAAGAACGCCATCGTCGATGCGGGCGTGACCGGCACCTGGATGCTCAACACCAAGGCCAGCCCCTGCATCCGCGCGCTCAAGTCGCAGCGCACCCAGGCCATCCACGAGGCAGGCCTCATGCCCGCCGACAGCTTTGCGGGCATCCAGCGCGTGTACTTTGAGGGCGACATGGAGGCCGCGCCTGCGCTGGCGGGGCAGACCGCCGGTCTCATCGACTCCGTCAAGACGGCCCAGCAAATCATTGAAGAGACGGTGGCGGAGTTCTTTGCGATCAGCCAGCGCATGGGCGCCCTGGCGGCAGCGCGGTCGTTTGGCTGAAGGCCGTTGGAGCGCGGTGGCGGGGCGGCCCTACGCCGCCTTGGCCCCCAGCGCGCGCATGCGCGCCTTCCACCTGGCAACCCCATCATCGCCCAGTTGCTCCACGCTGCCCACCAGCGTCTCATGCACTGGCGCAATGCCCACAAAGCCCAGGATATTGCGCTCCAGCGACTTCACGCTGTGCGCGCGGAAGTACCAGCGGTAGACCAGCGCTGGCATGCCCATGGTGACCACCACCCGCGCACTGCGGCCGGTGAGCCCCTTGCGGCCAAAGGGGTTGCTGCCTTCGGTGTTGAAGGCAAACCCGGGCCGCGCCACCTGCTCCAGAAAACCCTTGAGCAAGGCCGGCATGTCACCCAGCCACAGCGGAAAAAACAGCACGATGTGCTGCGCCCAGCCGATGTCCGCCTGCGCAGGCTTGAGCACCGCAGGCAGCAGGCCCAGCTCCCACTCGTGCTGGCTGCGCAGCAGCGCAAAGTCGATGGCGGCCACCTCGATCTCGCGCACCTCGTGCCCGGCCGCAATGGCACCCTGCGCATAGGCCTGCGCCAGCGCATGGCACAGGTGGGGCGCACTCGCATCCGGGTGGCCCTGGATCAGAACAATGCACTTGGGCGTCATGGCAAACACTCCTCACGGAACCACGCCCGCCGGTAGCGGCGGCCGCTGCGGGGCACCAAGGCAAATCGTGACACGCGCCACCCCGGGGCGCAAGCGCCCAGCAGGTGGCGCCACCCGCAGGGACGGGCTGGGGAGGCGCGGGAGGAACGTGGCTACGGGCGGCAACCGTCAGGCGCTTCGCTTTTGATAGCTACCAGCGCTTTACCATCATGCGCCAGGTGCCAATTTTTATAAAAACCTGGCGCCCACACCCAGCCAAGTACGTCGTTGGCGTGCGTCGGCAGTGTCCTACCCCCGCGCTCGCCTGCCACCGGTAGACGCTGCCCTGCCGGGGCGGCACAGTCGCAGGGCAGCACTGTTGTTGCGCCCCTTCCACCCGACGGACTCCCCGCCATGCCACCACGCGCGCCCCACCCTCCGACCACACAACCCTCCACACCGCACACCCCATTCACCGGGCGCGAGGACCACAGCCATGGCTGACCTCTGGCAGGAGATCGCCAGCACGGTGGCCTCGGAATTCTCGGACGTGCCCGATGCGGCACAGGCCACGCGCATCGTGGTGCGCCTGGCCATGGCAGCGCTGCTGGGCGGGCTGCTGGGTTGGGAACGCGAACACGCGGGCAAGGCCGCTGGCGTGCGCACGCACATGCTGGTGGCCATGGGCGCGGCCCTGTTCGTGCTGGTGGCGCAGCAGGCCGGCATTGAAGCAGCGGACAACAGCCGCGTGCTGCAGGGCATCATCGCGGGCGTGGGGTTTCTGGGCGCGGGCACCATCCTCAAGGGCGATGCCGAAAGCCAGGTCAAGGGCCTGACCACGGCCGCTGGCATCTGGCTCACGGCCGCGATCGGCGTCGCCGCCGGGCTGGGCCGCGAAGCCACGGCCGTGCTGAGCGCCGTGCTGGCGCTGGCGGTGCTGTGGGCCATACCGATGCTGCACGACAAGGTGAGCCGCAACGCGGCCAACCACAAGTCGGACTGATCCAGGCCGAGCCGAGTCGAGCTGAGGCAGCCCGCTGGCGCGGGCTGCGCTACACTTTTTGGCCCACCGCCCCTCTGGCTGCAGCGCAGGCCCACGCGCCGCAGCCAGCCACCTCCCGTTACCCCATGCACAGTCTTCCAGCGCAGCACCGCTGCCTTGGCGGCGCAGCCCCCGCGCCGTTTGCCGCCCTGCCACCCGCCACAGCCTGCGGCCTTCCTGCGGCGGTACAACCATGACGCGGACGAGCGACTCCGAGGCTCAGCCTGCGGCATCTGCAGCCACGACCACGACCACGACTGCGACTGCGATGGCCACCACAGCGCAGGCGGCAGCCTCGGCCAACGTGCGCGGCATCGTGGCCATGGTCGCGGCGGTGGGGTGTTTTTCGTTGATGGACGCCCTGCTCAAGACCCTGTCGGCCAGCTACCCGGCCATGCAGGTGGCGGCGCTGCGCGGCTGGGCTGCGCTGCCGCTGGTGGCGGTGTATGTGCTGTGGCGTGGCGAGGTGGCCGGCCTGCTCCGGGTGCGCTGGCCGCTGCACCTGCTGCGCGGCGTGCTCAACGTGACCATGCTGGGCCTGTTCACCTACGCGCTCAAAGAGCTGGGCCTGGCCGAGGCCTACACGCTGTTCTTCATCGCGCCACTGCTGATCACGGCGCTGTCGACCGTGGTGCTGCGCGAGAAGGTGCGCGCCGCGCACTGGGTGGCGATTGCGCTGGGCATGGTGGGCGTGGTGGTGGCCCTGCGGCCCAGCCAGGAGGCCTTTTTCACGCTGGGCGCCCTGGCGGTGCTGGGCGCGGCGTGTGGGTATGCCGTGTCGGCCATCACGGGGCGCGTGCTCAGCCGCACGGACTCCAGCGCCAGCCTGGTTTTCTGGACCACGGCCTTCCTGGCGCTGGGTGCGGGCGCGCTGGCCTGGCCCAACTGGGTGGGTGTGGCGCAGGCGCACTGGCCGCTGGTGGCGGGCCTGGCGGTCACGGGGTTTCTGGGGCAGCTGGCGATCACCGAGGCGTTCCGGCACGGGCAGGCGTCGGTGGTGGCGCCATTTGAATACACAGCCCTGGCCTGGGGCATGGGGCTCGACTGGGTGCTGTGGCAGGCCGTGCCGGGGGTTTCCACGTTGCTGGGTGGCGCGATCATCATCGGCAGCGGGCTGTATCTGGTGCGGCAGGAGCGGACGCAGGCGGTGGTGCCTCCATAAGGTGAAGCTCCCCCTGAGTCGCCTTCGGCGCCTTCCCCCTCTCTCGCTGCGCGGGAGGGGGACGCCACCGGTGGCCTGGCAAAGCCAGTTCCACGGTGGCACTGGCCTGGGCCGTGCCAGTTTCATGCGCTGAGCCAAGGACAACGACGACCTTGCAGGTGGCGGCACCTGCCCGCGCCGTCGCACGGCATGGTCTTACACCCCGGTGCGCGTGCGCGCAGTGCAATGGAAGCTCCATCACATCGGCACCGCCGCAAAGGATTTCGCCATGACCCAGCACGCCACCATTGCAGGCCACGTCACCTACACCCCGGGTGACGGAGCCCCCCTGACCATTCCGAAAGGCCCCGTGGAGCTGGAGCCTTCCAAAGACAGCACCACCCTGAGCTGGACTGCCGACAACGATGCCGTCGGCTCCGCCGCGATTCCGAAGGACCAGTTCAACCAGTACGTTCGCGACGGAAAAATCCGTCTGCAGGACAGTCGGTGAGCCCCACAGTGCGGCAGCACCGAACACTATGAAATTGATAGCTGTTAGCGCTTTATGATCAAGCGTTAGAGCCCTATTTCATTCAAAAACCGCGATGCACGCCGAAGACATCCTTCATTTCTGGTTCGAAGAACTCACCCCCGCCCAGCACTTCGCACAAGAGGACGCCATCGACGCGATGATCCGTGTCCGCTTCGGTGCCACCTGGGAGACGGCGCGGCAGTGCGAGTTGTGGAGCTGGCGCAGCACACCCCAGGGCCGCCTGGCGGAAATCCTGGTGCTGGACCAGTTCTCGCGCAACATCCACCGGGGCTCACCGCTTGCGTTTGCGCAGGACGCCCAGGCGCTGGCCCTCGCGCAAGAGCTGGTGGGCGGGCAGCACGACACGGCTCTGGCCCCCACCGAACGCGCCTTTGCCTACATGCCCTACATGCACAGCGAATCGCTGGTGGTGCACGCCCAGGCGATGGTGCTGTTTGAGCAGCCGGGGCTGGAAAACAACCTGAAGTTCGAGGTGGCGCACCGCGACATCATTGCGCGCTTCGGGCGCTACCCGCACCGCAACGTGGTGCTGGGGCGCACGTCCACCGCGCAGGAGATTGCCTTCCTCGCGCAGCCCGGATCGTCCTTCTAAGCTTGCCGGTGATTGCCGGTCAGATCGGCCGGGTCAGATACACCGCTTCGCGGCCCACGATGGGCTCGCGGGTGGGCATCAGCACCGTGCAGTCGTCGCACAGCGCGCGTATTTCGTGCGGGCCATCGGTGGCGATGAGTTCGCCCTGGGCAAACACCTCAAAGCCCTGCACAGGCCGCGTGAAGCGGAAGTCCGGCGTGCGCACCATGCAGGTCTCCAGCAGTTCATAGCGGCGCTGCGGGCCCGGGACGGGGCGGTTGGGAGCGGCTTCGACCAGCCCGAAGTGCGCCAGAAAATCCAGCGCCACGGCCGTGGCCATGTCGGCCGCCGACTGGCGGAAATGCTGGCCACACTCCACCACCAAAGCCACCCCCTCGCTCTCCGCCAGCCCATGGCGGCCATGCTGGATGAGCGGCGTGCCCGAGCCAAGCCCGCTGGGCATCACCAGGTGCACGGGCGGGCGGCCGATGGCCAGCGCCACCTGGGCATTGCGCGGATAAGCGGGGTACACCCAGAAAGGCTGCACGTCCTGGCTGGTGGAGTGAATGTCCAGGATGTGGTCGGCCGCAGCCACCACCGGGCGCAGCACCCGTGCGCGGTCCAGCTCCGGGCTTGCGGCCGTGCCGTCCAGTTCGCCTGCAGACCAGATGCGGTTGAGGTTGTGCACCAGCTGGCGGCTTTCAAACGGTCGGGTCGGGTCAAACGATGCGTACGCCGCCACGTTGGCAAAGCTGATGGTCAGCGTGCCGATGCGCGGGCGCACGCCCGTGTCCAGCAGGTGCGTGGCCGCCACCATGCCGCAGATTTCGTTGCCATGCGTGAGTGCATTGATGAGCACGTGGGGACCCGGCTGGCCCGATTCAAAACGGTGCACGTAGTCGATACCCACATTGCCCTGGCGGTAGGCAGACAGGTCACGGGGAAGGACTTCAAAGACGGGAGAGTTTTGCGTCATGGATGGCAACTAATAAGACAACACATCATTCTCTGCGCAAAGCAAAAACCACATGGCGCGCGGTGTACGATGCCCCGCCCGTTGTCCCCTCGCCCCGACACACCATGCCCACTGCCCGACTTTGCCCGCTGGCCGACGTGGCCGCACGACTGCCTGCCGACAGCTGGATCGCCCAGCGCCTTGCAGAGGACCCGGACGTGCTGGCCACGGAAACCGTGCTCTGCATCACGGGCGATGTGCAGGTGCCCGAGCTGCACCTGGATGCGCCCCTGGCCAGTGGCAGCCCGCTGCGGGCACTGGCCGAGGGCAGCACCCCAGGCGCTGCCCTCCAGGGCCAGCCCTTTCTGATCCTTATCGAAGGGCACCTGCAGATCGACGGCGCGCTCACCTGCGACGACACCGATGGTGCCACGCACCTGGTCGTGCTGGGCGATGCGCGCATGCACAACGCCGTGGTGGGCGGCCAGCTGTTTTATGTGCAGGGCGCGCTGCAGGTGGCCGACCTCCTGTGGGGCCACTACAACCATGGCGGGCTCACCATCCGTGGTGGGCTCACCGCGCGGGTGGCGTTGTTCTCTGATGAATACCACGTGGACATCACCGGGCCCGAGCAGGTGGAGTTCCTCATGGACGAGGTGCGCAGCGTGCCGCACCTTGCGGAGTTCGCAAGCGAGATCGCGGGCATCGTGTTCGCGCCCGAGTTCCATGACCCCAGCGGCGACGGAGAGAGCGGCATCAGCGGCATGCTCAGCCGCCCCCGCGTGGTGGCCGCCGTGCGTGCGGGCGAGAACGCCACGCGCAGCAGCGCCGAGATCCAGGCCACCCTGCCACTGGAGGCAGGCCTGTTTGCCGATGAGGCGATCAGCGTGCGCAACATCCTGGCCGCCGTGCACACGCCCGTGATCGGCCCCAAGGATCACACGGCCACCGGGTGGTTTCAGCAGACCGATTTTTCGCTGTGCCAGCGGCATGTGGACGCCGATGGCGACCAGCGCGATGACAACGTGTTCATCACCGTCTGGAAGACCTGGGACTTCTACCTGTCGGTAGCGCAGGTGCCCGAACGCCAGGGGCTGCTGGCACGCCTGGCCGCCGCCGTGCTGGGCCGCAAAGTGCCGACCACCGCGCAGCTCACGCTGGTGCACCGCGCCTACAGCGACGGCGAGCCCGGCGAGTGGCTACCCCTGGCACCCGACACCGCCACCGAGGCCTGGCGGGCCTGCACAAAGGCCTGGCGCGGCGTATTGGACTACCTGCGCAAGGCCGTGGGCCAGCACCGCGCCCGCTACCCGCTGTACCAGCGCCTGGTGACCGAGCTGACCGCAGAACGCATCGAAGACTTCACCAGCCTGCCCGTGTTCACCGAGCGCTACAACGACTGGTGGGACAGCGACCGCAACGGCTGGTGGGAAGGCGATGTGTGGGTGGGTGCGCGCCAGCCCTGCATGCACGAGGGCGAGCCTTGGGGCCGCGCCCTCAAGCTCAGCTGGGAAAACGGCGACGAAGCCCCCGGCGACGAAGACGACAACGCCCACAGCGCCTACCAGATCAACGTGGAAGCCGCGCTGGACGGGCCTGCCGTGGTGGAGTTCACCTATGCGCAGCGCCAGAGCGATGCCCGCACCACCCTGCCCCGCAGCGCCGCCGACCACATAACGCGGCTGCTGCGTTTTTACGGTGCGGTCCAATTGCGCGTGCGCGATCAACACGAACAGGAGCAGGCCCGCCAGGCCGAGGCGCGGCGCATTGAAGCTGCCGTGCACCTGCTGGCCACACCGCCCCTGGCGCCCGATGTGCCCGATGCAGCGGTCTTCCCAGTGGAACTGATGACCCTGTCCGACCAATGGCAGGCCGGCGGGCAGAGCTATGTGGCGGCCATTCGCACCCACCAGCTCGCCATGGATGCAACCGAGGCGCAGAAAGGCAACGGCGACAGCGAAGGCCATACCGAAGAAGGTAGCGAAGCAGGTACCGAAGAAGAAAACGAAGACAGCGACCTGCCCTCCGACCCGCGCAAGGCGACCGCCGCCACGGTGCTGCAACTGGCCCGCGTGGTCAACACCCACGCCGACGAAGACCTGGCCGACCGCTTTCGCCAGCGCTTTGCGTTTGCCCCCGATGCTTTCGTGCGGCGCGCCGCTGATGCGGGCTGCTTCATCGGCCCGGTGCTCGCGCTGGAGGACGGCCGCGTGCTGGCGCGCATCGGCGCCCCCTACGACGGCACGGTGCACTGGGTGGCACTGCAGGGCCTGCGGCACACCCCTCTGCCTGCGCTGCACGGCCTGGGCCGCTCACCCAACCGGCGCTGCTTTGCGCAAAGCGACGGCCAGCACATCACCACCCACGACGGTTTTGACGGCCCCGTGATCGCCCGGTTTGCACTGCCCCAGGGCAACGAAGGACTGCCACCCCACGTGGAGGGTTCGCCGGGCCCGCTGGGCCAGCGCTGCGACGAGCTCATCCCCTTCAACGACGGCCAGCACGTGCTGCTGCGCAACCCCACGGGCATCTACCTCCTGGCCAGCCAGGGCAATGGGGGCAACCCCAGCGTGCAGCGCCTGCACCCCCAGACCTTCGACGACGACGGCCCCTACACCTGGCCCAAGAACCAGCAGGAAGAATCGGTGAATGGCACCGAGGTCACGGTGCTGGCGCTCGACATGCTGCACATGGCCCTGTCACCGGACGAGCGCCACATCGCCGTGGGCGACCAGGACAGCCAGCACATCCTGCTCGATGCGCAGGGCTCTGTGGTGGCCGAATACGAAACGCTGTCGTCCTACCCGCACCACGCCACCTTCTCGCACGACAGCGCGCGCCTGTTCGCCAACTCTTGCCACCTGTACTGGGGCAGCACCCGCTCGATCCCCATCGGCGGGGCGCCGGAAGATGCTGCGGACGAGGACGCCCCGCCACTCGACGAACGCTGCCGCGTCTACGCCTCGGCCACCCTGCCCGGCATGGTGGTGCTGGGCGATGCCGACGGCTACCTGCACGCCCTCAGCGAGGACGGGCGCCCGCTGTGGCGCCACCACATCGGCAGCACGATCAGCGCCTTGGAAGTGTCGCCCGACGGCTGCACGCTGTGGGCCGCCAGCTACGGCGGCTACCTGGTGCGCCTGGAGCGCGTGGAGACGGGGATGGACCCGTATTCCATCGGTACGTCGCCGTATGCGGAAGTGCGGCGGTGGATTTTCTGGAGTGATGAAGCGGCGCCGTTGTGTTGGTAGCGAATGCGGCAAGGCAAGCAGCCGGGAGCAGCCATTGCGCATTTGCCAGACCAGACGATCAACCTGCACTGAACCGTGCCGTCATGTGTCGTACTCGCCGCTGTCCCATGGCTCAAAGAATGCCATGTAGTTCCCGGGCAGCATTTCTACCGCCCACACATCGCCTTCATCTTCTGGTTCTCGAACGACCAGGCCAAAGTCAATTCCGAGATACTCGACCTTGAACGGAACGACCTCCACCCGCTCAAAGGATATGTCCCCGAGACTTGCCAGTCTTTGATCGGCCAGGCTGCGACGGGCACTGTGGTCCAAGCTGGCACGTGGGCCAAAACTATCGATCCTTGCTTCAAGGAGATGTCCGGTTTCGTCGAACACATACAGTGCTACAAACTCACATCCAGGATGGTTTTCACGAGCTGAATCAAACGGTGTAGTCAGAATGAACTGACGCCCGTCTTTGGTGACACCAACGTGCTCTGCATGGTAGTCATCGTGGTCGATGGCTATCAATGTAGGTCTGCCTTCCATGGAGTTTCCTTCTGTTGTCTAACGTTGATGTGTTCGGCAAATCTGGCTCTCCACATGCAGGCCGGCATGGATCTTCGGTGCGGAAAATCGCTGTTGCGCCAGGGACCTGAGCTCGCGCTCTGCTCTGCTCTGAATGGATGGAGAGGTTTAACCGATCCAAGAAAGTCTCCGCTGTCGGGGCCGCTTTACACGATCGCTACGGCAGTGTGACAGACTGCTTAGCGCTTGAAAGATGACGCTCTCTTGTGGGCCCGTATCGGAAGTTCATTAGAAGCCTGTGCTCAGCGGCGGATTCTCTCTTGCGAAGTGCTCGCATACCAGCCTCCATGGCTGAGCGCTATCTGGAGGGGCTTTCCTTCTTTCATGCGCAGTGCAAACAGGTAGGCCTGCAACGCCCTCCGCGCCTGTCTCCACAGCCAGTCGGCCAAGAACCAACGCGGAATGCCCCCGCCAACGTCACCCATCCATCGCCCGGGCAACTCCCCAAATACGAGACCTATTCCCCTGTTGTTCCTGCCTTCGATGGAAGCCGATTCAGAGAAGACTAAGACTATTTGTCCGTTGCGGTGATCGCAGGCGCCATCCTTGCAAAAGTTTTGCAGGTGACGGTGTTGTGATTGCCCTATCGAAAAGGGTGGATGCCATGAGAGTTGATGCAGGAACAAGCTACATACACACGGGCCAGCGCCTGCAGGCTTCGGCCGCCGACCGTTCGGCCACGTCCTTTTCGGCCGCGCTGGCCGCAACCCAGACAGAGGGCACCACGCAGGCAGACTTCACCAACATGACCCGCCAGGACATGCGTGATTGGGTCAATACCCAGATTCGCAGCGGGGAAATGTCGCTCGATGACAGCCGGCCCTTCATGGCAATGACCATGAAAATCCCGGTCGGCGGCGGCCGGGGCGGCGAGCTGCCAGCCGAGAGCGACGGTACACGTTACGACTTCACACAGAAGGTGCATGACGGCATCCAGGGCGCACTATCGCGCAACGACGAAACGTCCCTGAAGATGCTGGAATCAGCCATGCAAATCATCCAGCGGCATCAGGGCCAGGCCATCGGCATTGATATTCGGGCATAAAACACAAAGAGCCGACCGATAAACCGTGGAGCAGGAGTTGCCCCGGTTCCCCGGACCTCTGTGCCACCAAGACAAGCCCCACACCACCGCGCATTCGGACGAAAGTCAACTTGCAGACGCAGGGCGTTGGGCGGCTTTTGGCGGCCAGTCCCCGTTCGCACCCCATCCACTTGCAGCAATCACTGCATGGCAGCCACCCGTTCCACCAGCCTGCTGCAGCACCAAGTCCGCTCGTCGGTTCTTGACACTGCCTTCACCGGTGCTATTGCTGACCATGCGTCGGTAGACGCCGCAAATCACACCCCATCCCTCAAAAATGAGGCCCAGGCCCTTCCTGGGCCAGCGTGTCGTGCGCATTGCGCAGCGGGCAGACCTTGAGCGACAAACAACCGCAGCCAATGCATCCATCCAGCTGGTCACGCAGCGCCGTCAGCGTGCGGATGCGCTCGTCCAGGTCGTCACGCCAGCGGGCGGAGAGGCGGCGCCAGTCTGCCACCGTGGGCGTGCGCCCGGCAGGCAGCGCCTGCAAAGCATCGGCAATGGCGGCCAGGGGCACGCCCATGCGCTGCGCGACCTTGATCACCGCCACGCGGCGCAGCACCGAACGCGGGTAGCGCCGCTGGTTGCCCGCATTGCGCACGCTGGCGATCAGCCCGCGCGATTCATAAAAATGCAGGGCCGACACGGCAAGCCCGCTGCGGCTGGCGACCTCGCCCACCGACAGCTCAGATTGTTCGGATTGTTCGGACTGCGCGCCCGCTACCTCACGGGCAACGGGGATGCTGGGCTTGCCTGGCTTCACAACCATTCCTTCAAAGGTTTTCTTCATGGTGATTGACCTCAATTTAACTTGAGGTTTGATACTAGCCCACGAAACCGGTGAAGCCGCCGCTCCTGCGGCGGCCGCCCAGGTTTTCTCGGCAATTCCGCTTTTGGTTTCACCGTTATCTCCCACTTCTGGACTTCTGCACCATGCGCCCTGATTCCGCAACGACCCTGCGCCCTGCCACGGCCGCTTCCAAACTCCGCTTCATCAACCCTCCCGGCCTGTACGACCCACGCGCCAATGGCTATACCCATGTGGTGGTGGCGCCCGCCCAGTCGCGCACCGTCTTTGTGGCGGGCCAGAGCGGCGAAAACGCGGCGGGCCAGCTGGTCCCCGACTTTGGCGAGCAGTTGCGCCAGGCATTCACCAACCTGCGCATGGCGCTGGCAGGCGCAGGGGCCAGCGTGCACGACGTGGCCAAGCTCACGGTATTGGTGGTCGACCACACCGAACAGCGGCTGGCGCTGTTCAGCCAGGCGGCGCGCAGCCTGTGGCCCGATGGGGCGGCACCGGCCTGCACCCTGATCCCGGTGCCCCGGCTGGCGCTCGACGGCATGCTGATAGAAATCGAGGCCACGGCGGTAGTGCCCGCGTGAGCACCGCAAAGGTGACCGCGAAAGCGCCCCGTTTGTGACGTACCATGCCGGCACGGTCCCATTCCGAGACCTTTACAGGAGGCCCTATGGCAAAAGGCGAACAACGCAGCAACAAGATGGCGAAGAAACCCAAGAAGGACAATTCGCTGCCCAAGGAAAGCGGTGGCTCTGACCGCCCCATGCCACCGGTGACCTCCGTCATTCCGCGTGGCAAAGAAAAGAACAAGTAACGCAGTGGCGCGCATGCGCCCACAACCTACTTGCTATCACATCAATAGCTGCTAGCGCTCTACCATCAAGCGCTAGCAGCTATTTTCATTTGGATTTTCTGCTTCAGCTCTGGGTGCTTGTCGCGTCCGTCTGCACCGCACGGGCGATCCAGTCGGTATCGGGCTCGGGCCGCCCGAAGAGGTAGCCCTGGTACACGATGTCGGGCGCACGCTGGCTCAGGAAGTCTGCCTGCTCGCGGGTCTCGACGCCCTCGGCCACCACACGCAGGCCAAAGTGGCGGGCCACCGACAGGATGCCCTCCACCAGCACGCCATCGTCGGCATTGGTCGGTGCGTCGCGCACGAAGGAGCGGTCGATCTTGATCTCCTGGATCGGCAAGCGCTTGAGGTAGGCCAGAGATGAATAGCCCGTGCCAAAGTCGTCCAGCGACATGTCCACCCCCAGCGCCGCCAGTTCGTGCATCTTGGCCACCGCGTCGTCAAAATCGTCGATCACCAGGCCTTCGGTCACCTCCAGCGTCAGCAGGCGCGGGTCGGCACCGGTGGCGGCCAGGATGGCGCGCAGCTGCGGCACAAACCCCGCCTGCCGGAACTGCCGGGCACTCAGGTTGACCGACAGCCGCAACCGGCGCTCCTGAAACACGGGCTGCGCCAGCAGTGCGCAGGCATGGGTGAGCACCCAGCCGCCCAGGCTCACGATGAGGTCAGACTCTTCGGCCACGGGGATGAACACCCCGGGCGCCACCAGGCCGTCGCGCGGATGCTGCCAGCGCACCAGCACCTCGGCGCCGGTGAGCTGGCCCTGCACGTCCACCTGCGACTGCAGGTACAGGCGCAACTCGTTCGCTCCGATGGCCTGGCGCAGCTCGCGCTCCACGCGAAAGCGCTGCTCGGCCGCCTCCCCCATGCCTTGCTCGAAGAAGGCCGCACGCCCGCCGCCCGCCTGCTTGGCACGGTGCAGCGCGGTGCCCGCGCGGCGCAGGGCATCGTGCGCGACATCGTTGGCACTCTGCGGATAGAGCGTGATGCCAACGCTCGCGCCCAGCTGGGCCTCTTCGGCATCGTTGTCCTGCAGGCGCAGCGGCCTCAGCAGCGCGGACTGCAACTTTTCGGCAAAGGCCAGGGCATGCCGGCCGGCCAGCGAGGCATCTGCGCCCAGGCTGTGGAGCACCACCGCAAATTCGTCGCCCGCCACGCGCACGAGCAGGCCCTGGGCAGGAAGGATCTCGGACAGGCGCAGCGCCACGGCACACAGCAGGCGGTCGCCCGCATCGCTGCCGCGCGCATCGTTGAAGGTGGTGAAGCGGTCCAGGTCCAAGAGCAGCAGCGCGTGCTGCGTGGTGGGCGCCCGGCCCCGGCGTCCCTGCAGCGCGGACAGCCGCTCCATCAGCGTGAAGCGGTTGGGCAGGCTGGTGAGGCTGTCGAAATGCGCCAGGCGGTGGATCTCGCGCGCAGCGCGCTTACGTTCGGTGACGTCCTGCTTGAGCTCCACATAGTGGGTGACGTGGCCATCGGGCTGGCGGATGGGGGCCACCACCACGGCCTCGGCAATCTCGGCGCCGTCCTTGCGGCGGTTGACCTGCTCCCCCGCCCAGTTCTCGCCGCGCGCCAGCGTATCGCGCAGCCCCTGGAGCTGCGCTGGCGTCAAGCCGTTGCTGGAGATCTGGGCCGACAGCTGGCCCAGTGCCTCGTCGCGGGCATACCCCGTGCGGACGAGGAAGGCGGCATTGACATATTCGATGCGCCCTTCCAGGTCGGTGATGACGATGCTCTCGGGGCTCTGCTCCACGGCCCGCTGCAGCTTGCGCAACTCGGCATCGGTGGTGGCCAGGCTCGATGCCGTGTGCTGCGCCTCCTGCACGCGGCGCAGGTAGCTGCGCCGCGACAGCAAGGTCGCAGCAGCCGTGACCGCCAGTATTCCGCTCAGGTAGGCCACATATGCCAGCCGGTTGCCATAACGCGCCGGGGGCAGCCAGCCGTGCAGGTCCGCCCAGACAAACAACAGGAACAGCACCCCCGTGGTACCGGTCAGTATCAGTGTGGGCCGCGCCCCCAGAATCCACCCGGCAAACACGATCAGCACCGGGAAATTGAGCAGGTTGGGGCCACGCAGCCCCCCATTGGTCGCGGCCACCACCGAGACCACACCCCACACCCCCCAGATCAGTACCAGCGCAGCCTGGTGCCAGCGGTGCAAGCGGCCCAGCAGCACCGCCACGCCGCCCATGGCGCCCGCGCCCAGATTGAGCAGCACGTGGGTCCAGGACAGGGGCCGGTCCAACAGCAGCAGGGCCGCAATGAGCGTGCCGGTGAGCATGGCCGTCCAGGAGCCGGCCCGCACCAACTGCTCAGTGGTGGCATCGTCTCGCTCGGGAGGCCAGGATGGGTCAACAGGGCGCATGGTGAAGGCGGTGACAACCAGGCTGGCATAGTAACCCGATACATCGCGACTATCGAGTCTTCGATGTCCACCGCCCGGCGGGCACAGACCGATGCCCGCCCTCAAAAGCGCTTTTTTTTCGGCCTGCTCGCCGTCGCCCGCTGCAGGCTCGCGCACGCCCGAGCCCTTGCCCTGGGCTTTGGTGCGCGCGTCCTTCTTGGTCTGGCGCTTGGCGTCTTCGGCAAGCCCTGCGTCACGCCAGGCTTCAAACTCCAGCGGGGTTTCCAGCGCGATGCGCCCCAGGATGGCGGTGCGGAAGTCGGTCATCACGATCTCGGCCGTCTTTTGCAGGTTGACCCTGCCACCGCCCAGCATGGCGCCGCGCGTTTGCGGCCAATGGCTTCGAGCAGCTCTTCGTCGTGGGCGGCCACGGCCCTCTCGGGCAGGCCCAGCTTGTAGCGCGCCTCCAGCTTGGTGATGCCCGCCTCTCGTCGCCCGTCTTGGCCTGGCGTTTGTTGCTGAAGGTGTTGATCAGCGTGGACTTGCCCACATTGGGCACACCGCAGATCAGCACGCGCATGGGCTTGGCCATGCCACCCCGGTTGGGCGACAGCAGGTGGCAGCCGTCAATGAGCTTGCGCGTGGGGGCCGGGTCCGAGGCATCGAGCGGCAAGGCGCGCGTGTCGCTCTGGGCGTTGTACCAGTCCACCCACAGCTACCGGTGGTTCTCGATTCGCACCACCGAGGCCAATGCCAACGAGTGCTATGAGGGCGTCTGAATTCCGGCCACCTTCACCACCCTGCGCCAACGCTCCATTTCCCTGCGAATGAAATCGGTGTATTCCGCAGACCGTGATACGACAACCACCAGGCCCTGCGCCTCCAGCTGCTTGCGGGTCTCGGACGCCTTGAAAGCGCTATCCATCTCTTTTTCCAGCCGCCCCACCACGGCGGCGGGTGTGCCTGCGGGGGCAGAGATGCCCACCCACGACACGGCCTTGAAGCCCGGATAACCCACTTCCGAGATGCTGGGCACGTCAGGGAGTTGCGGATTTCTGAACAGGCTGGTGACCGCCAGCGCGCGGAGTTTGCCGCTGCGCACATGGGGGGCCACGGCGTCCAGATTGGTGAACATCATGCCTGCCTTGTTGTCCATCACCGCGTCCAACGCGGGCTTGGCGCCGGTGAACGGCACCCCGGTCAGCCCCAGCGTCGTGCAGTTGCGCGTGCCGGATGCTCCGTTCACGCAGGTGCTGATGGTTTGCTTGAGCAACTCCATCGCCAGGTGCCCTGACGACGCATGCACTTGCGCATAGGTGAGTTTGCCAGGCTGGGCCTTGCCCACTGTAATCAGCTCCTGCAGGGATTTGAGCGGCGAATCCGCGCCCACGACCAAAACGTTAGGGCCTTCGGACAGCTGGGAGATGTGCACGAAGTCCTTGAGGGAGTCGTAGTCGAGCCGGGGATTGAGGGCATGGCTGATGGCATTGGTCCCCACGCCAGACAGCACCAGCGTGTAGCCATCCGGCGCGGCACCAGCGGCGGCTTTGGTGCCTTTGCTGTCGGTGTTTTCCACCTGCACCGGCTGCCCCAGCTTGAGCCCCAACTCCTTGGCCATCAACCGACCCAGCTGATCGCTGCTCCCACCTGCCGGGAAGGGGATGATCAGGCGCAAAGGCTTGGTGGGCCAGGTCTCCTGCGCCATGGCAGGCGCGGAGAAACACACGGACAAAGCGGCTACCACGCACGCTACTGCACTCAAAGTTTGCATGAACAAAATCCCGGTCGTTGTTATCGTCACCGCGATCGCAGGGCCTGCGAGTCGGCGGTGCACAGCACTGCGGCGCCGGTGCGTGGCGCCCTGCTTCACGACGGAGGTATCAGGGCGTCACGCGGGCGAGCAGAGATACGATGTCATATCTCTTAACAGGCGGCCAGCAGGTTTTCCCTATATCCACTGGTGGGGGAGTGGGTGCGGACGCGGTGCGGCCCGCGTGGCAGCTGCCATGGCAAACACCGATGTGCACAGTCCCTGGCCCTCACCGTGACCGGGCGCCTTGGAAGACACCTGACCACAGCTGTCCCGACTGACCCATGCGGGCCAATGGCAACGACTGTGGATGCCATGCGTACCCTCCGGGGGTTGTACTATCAGTTCAGCGCGCTCACAGTGCTGCCGGGCGATGAACCGGGTTTATGGCGCATCACCAGACGACGGATCACGCACGCCGGAGCCCTTGCCCTTGGAGTGGGTGCGCGCGTCTTTTTTGGCCTGGCGCTTGGCGTCTTCGGCCAAGCCCGCAGCTCTCCACGCTTCAAACTCGGTTGGCGTCTCCAAGGTCACGCGCCCCAGGATGGCGGTGCGGAAGTCCGTCATCACGATCTCGGCCGTCTTTTGCAGGTTGACCCTGCCACCGCCCAGCATGGCACCGCGTTTGCGGCCAATGGCTTCGAGCAGCTCTTCGTCGTGCATGGATGCCACAGCCCCCTGCGGCAGGCCCAGCTTGTAGCGCGCCTCCAACAACGGTGCATAGTTCTGCTGCAGGCGGCGCAGCAGCTCCAGCGCCACCAGTTCCTCGTCGTAGGCATTGCGGCCCACGGCGCCGCTGGCGGCCAGGTTGTAGCCACTTTCGGGCACGATGATGCGCGGCCACAGCATGCCGGGCGTGTCCCACAGGTAGAAGTCATCGGCCAGCGTGATGCGCTGCTCCAGCTTGGTGATGCCGGCCTCGTCGCCCGTCTTGGCCTGGCGTTTGTTGCTAAGGGTGTTGATCAGCGTGGATTTGCCGACGTTGGGCACACCGCAGATCAGCACGCGCATGGGCTTGGCCATGCCGCCCCGGTTGGGCGACAGCAGGTGGCAGGCGTCAATCAGCTTGCGCGTGGGGGCCGGGTCCGACGCATCGAGCGGCAAGGCACGCGTGTCGCTCTGGGCGTTGTACCAGTCCACCCACAGGGCCGTGCGGTCTGCGTCGGCCACGTCCTGCTTGTTGAGCACCTTGAGCGTGGGCTTGTGGCCCGTGATCTCGGCCAGCAGCGGGTTGGCGCTGGAGCCAGGCAGGCGCGCGTCCAGCACCTCGATCACCACGTCAATGTCCTTGATGCGTTCGGTGATGGCTTTACGGGTCAGGTGCATGTGACCGGGGAACCACTGGATGGCCATGCGGGGGTACTTTCTTGTGTTTTCGATACTGTCTGAGGGTGGCAAGGATAATCGCGGTCCTCACTTGCCCACGCCACCGCGTTATTTGACCTCCATGCCAGCACCTCTCGACACCCCGCGCAAAGCCACCGCCAGCAAGGCCGATAAGGAAGTGCTGTTCAAGGGCGTGACCTGCGCACTGATTGGCCTGGTCATCCTGCTGGCGCCCTATGTGGCGCGCTCCGCCAGCGTGCGTGATCTCATGGGCCAGGCGGCCCTGGTGGGCTGGTTTGCGCTCGTGCTGGGCATTGCGTTCGGGGTGCAGTACGGCATGCGCCGCGCCAAGGCCACGCGCCGCCAGCCGTGATGTCGGCGACCCTCACCACCCTGGCGCGCGCTGTGGACGGCGCCACGGCCCAGGCCATGTTCCAGGCCCTTCAGCAACAGGCTGTCGAAGCGGGCATCCTACTGCGCAACCCGCCGCCCGAGCCCACCACCTGCTGCGGGCGCGGCTGCAATGGCTGCGTGTGGGAGGGGTTTCTGCACGCCGCCGAATACTGGCGGCAAGAGGCGCTGCTGCGGCTGGAGGGCTGAATTTTCAGCCAAATCGGCCTCTAGCGCTTTAAAGATAGGCGCAAGAAGCTATCAAATCAGGAGTGAATGCAGCCTGCGTGCCGCATCACCCGAGCTCCTTCACCGACATGTACTGCTCGCGCCATTCCTCAAACGGCAGTGTGTCCGCCGCCTCGATGGCCTTCTGCGCGGCAATCGATTCATCCGCCATCGCCAGGTAACGTGCCTGCTGCTCTGCCGTCCACGGCAGGCCCAGCAGTGCGTCACGCGCAGCGATGGACTGTTGGCGGGCAAAAGACTCAAAGCTGTGGTGATGCTCGCCCACGATGCTGTCGAGCACGCGGGCTGACGGTGTGCGCTCGGGCGCAGACATCAGCGCGCGGGCGTCGCGCAGCGCGGCGCTGTAGTCATCCGTGCCATGGGTGGCGTCCAGCGCCGCAGCCAAAGGCGCACACGCGGCCAGCACTTCGGCGCCCCATTCGGTCAGCCGCACACTCTGGCCATTGCGCGAAAGCTGCAAGCCGGGCTCGCGGCCCCGCTCGGCCGTGAGGTGCTGGTTCTGCTTGAGCTCGGCAATTTCGGCCGGTGTGTCGGGCGGGCTGTCGGACAGCAGGCAGTGCAGCAAGAACACATCCAGCAGGCGCATGGTGGGCGCCGTGATGCCCACGGGCACGAAGGGGTCCAGGTCCATCAGGCGCACTTCGACATATTCGACGCCGCGCTCGCGCAGCGCATGCAGCGGGCGCTCGCCGGTGCGCACGGTGCGCTTGGGGCGGATGGTGCCGTAGAACTCGTTCTCGATCTGCAGCAGGCTGGTGCCCAGCTGGTTGTAATCACCGCCCGGGTTGCGCACGCCCACGGTCTCGTAGGCGGGGTACGGCTTGGTCAACGCCTCGTGCAGCGAGTTGGCGTAGCCCGCGAGGCCGTTGTAGCTCACGGCCAGCGTGGCCTGCGCGTCGCTCTGGTAGCCCAGGCGCCCCATGCGCAGCGAGGTGGCGTGGGGCAGGTACAGCGCGCTGCCGCCCTCCATGCGCTGCAGGCGGTGCTCGCGCCCTTCCACAAAACAGGGGCACAGCGCGGGCGAGGCCCCAAACAGGTACAGCAGCACAAACGCGTGCCGGCGGAAGTTGCGGATCAGCGAAAAATACTGCTCGCTGTCCACACCCGGCAGCGACCAGTTGTAGTGGATGCCCGAAATGGTCTGCATGCGGCGGCCATAACGGTGGCCCAGGCCCATGCGGTACACGCTCTTGGCGCGGCCCACGTTGGAGCTGCCGTAGCGGCCAATCGGAATCGTCTCGTCGGTGGGCAGGCCACAGGGCATGCTGGACGCCCAGAGCAGCTCGCCGCCGCTCTCTTTGAGGGTGTGGTGCACAAACTGGTGCACCTCGGTCAGCTCATCGAGGCATTCGTGCACGCCCTTGCGAGCGCCGGTGATGAGTTCGAGCTGCGACTCGCTGTAATCGGTGGTGATCAGCGGGTGCGTGAGGGCCGAGCCCAGCGCCAGCGGGTGCGGCGTGAGGGCCAGGCCGCCGGTGGGCAACACCCGCAGCCCTTCCTTTTCAATGCCGCGGCGAATCCCCCCCAGGGCGTCCGCCGGGTAGGCGGCCAGTCTCTCGTGCAATTTGCTCATATGTTTATACCGATCCAACTTCTGTCGGCCCGGAACTTAGCACGTTGGGCGCTGGCCCGCCCAGAGGGGCGTCAAGCCCTTGCGGCCAAAGCCTTTCCTACTTCATTGGTTCCTTGGGCTGCACCACTTTGTGGTACTTGGTCACCCGCGCGCTCGGTCACCTCGGCCAGGCGGGCCGCCAGCTGCTCGGGCACGTCGGCACCGATGCCCAGATGAATGCCCTGCGTTAGGGTGATGTGGGCCGCCTCGAAGGTGCCCGCGCCCGCACACAGGATGGTGCGCGTCGGGGCGCTTTCATGGGCCAGCACCAGCATGGCGGGCACCACGGCCTCGGGCTTGAGGGCGTCCAGCACCTCCTGGGGCATCAGGCCTTCGGTCATGCGCGTGGCGGCCGTGGGCGCCAGGGCGTTGACGTGGATGTTGTACTTGGCGCCTTCGATGGCCAGGGTCTGCATCAGCCCCACCTGGGCCAGCTTGGCGGCGCCATAGTTGCTCTGGCCAAAGTTGCCGTACAGGCCGGTGGACGACGTGGTCATCACGATGCGGCCGTACTGCTGCGCCACCATGTGCGGCCACACGGCCTTGCAGCAGTGGGCGGCACCCATCAGGTGCACGTCCACCACCAGGCGGAAGTCGTCCATGCCCATCTTCGAGAACGACTTGTCGCGCAGGATGCCCGCGTTGTTGACCAGGATGTCCACCCGGCCCCAGGCATCGATGGCCTGCTGCACCATGGCCTCCACCGCGGCGAAGTCGGTGACGGATGCGCCATTGGCCAACGCCTCACCGCCCGCCGCGCGGATCTCATCGACCACGGCCTGGGCGGCTCCCACGGTGGCACCGCTGCCGTCCACCGTGCCACCCAGGTCGTTGACCAGCACCTTGGCGCCCCGCGCCGCCAGCGCCAGCGCATGCTGGCGGCCCAGGCCGCCGCCCGCGCCCGTCACGATGGCCACGCGGCCTTTGAAATCAATACCCATGGTGAAGGTGCTCCTGTTGTCTGGTGGGTCCACCAATCGGTGGAATAGAAAAGCATCCGGCAGCCTGCCCCAATGTGCTGGCGCCGCGCGCTGCACTGTAAGCCACGCGGCACAGGTCACCGGTTGCGCACGCGACTGAATGAATGCAAGGGCGTGCACTGCGCCGAAAACCATGCGGGGTCAGGTACCGCGTGCACGGGCACGGCGCATTGGGAATAATTGGCCTCGCACACCCTCCTCGGGCGCAGCACCTGTTGCGGCACCCGATTGCTCACAATTTCATAGCTATCAGCGCTTATTTATCAAGCGCAAGCGACCATTTTTACCAAGGATTTCCCATGAAAGCAGTCTGGAACGACGTGGTAGTTGCCGAGAGCGACGACACCGTGGTGGTGGAAGGCAACCACTACTTCCCCGAAAGTGCGCTCCACCGCGACTACTTCACCTTCAGCAACCACAAGACCACCTGCCACTGGAAGGGCCAGGCCAGCTACCTGTCGCTGCTGGTCAACGGCGAAATGAACACCGACGCCGCCTGGTTCTATGCCGACCCCAAGCCCGAAGCCGAAGAAATCAAAGGCCGTGTGGCGTTCTGGAAGGGCGTGAAGGTTTCCGCCTGAGCCACCCGCAGCCCACGGCCTGCGGGTTATCCCTGTCAGCACTGGACAATCATGTGGATAAGTTTTGACAAGCCTTGTATGACAGTGCCAAGTGCTTGATTTGTAAGGGCACACCCTGCGATGCCTCATTTTTAGGCAGCACACAAAATCATGGCAATGGTTATCCCAGCCTGCACTGGACAATGGTGTGGATAACCTTGGATAAGCCTTGTATGACAGCTTTAAGTGATTGATTTACAAGGGCTATCTTTGTAACGCTTAAAAAACAGGCAATACGGATATCTGTTCTGATCCGCCCTCCGACACCTTGCAGAGCCTCCCCAAAACCCCCGGTTATCCCTGCCGACACTGGACAATGGTGTGGATAACCTTGCACAAGCTTTGTATGACAGTCTTAAGTCATTGATTTACAAGGAAACTCCTTGTTCCGCTTAAAAAACAGGCAGCACCGTACGGGCAAGGCGCCTGCGGTACAGTCCACGTCGGCGCTCTTCGGAATGCTCTTTATTTAATAGCTACCAGCGCTTTATAGACAAGCGCTAGCGGCCAAAAACACTCAGAAATCTCCCGTGCCCATCCCTCCACTCCAGCACAGCCCTGCCGCCGAACGCAACCAGGCCCCGATCCTGGCGCAGCTGCTGGCGCTGCTGCCGCCCGCCGGCGCCGCGCTGGAGATTGCCAGCGGCACCGGCCAGCACGCGGTGCACTTTGCCGCCGCCCTGCCCGGCTGGACCTGGCAGCCCACCGACCAGCAGGCCACCCACTTTGCATCGATCACCGGCTGGGCCACCCAGGCCGGCGCCGCCAACGTGCGGGCGCCGCTGCAGCTGGATGTGCTGCAAAGCCCGTGGCCCAGCGAGGGCCCGGCGTTTGGCGCCGCATCATTTGACCTGATCTACTGCGCCAACATGCTGCACATCGCCCCTTGGGCCTGCTGCGCGGGGCTGATGCAAGGCGCCGCCCGGCACCTGGCGCCGGGTGGCTGCCTGGTCACCTATGGCCCCTACCTGGAAGACGGCGTGCCCACGGCCTCGGGCAACCTGGCCTTTGACACCAGCCTGCGCGCGCAGGACGCCAGCTGGGGCATCCGCCACATCGACGACGTGGCCGCTGTGGCTGCCCAGGCCGGCCTGCAGCTGGCCAAACGGCATGCAATGCCGGCCAACAACCTGCTGCTGGTGTGGACCAGCGCCCCACCCGCCAGTGCGGCCTGACCAACTTCTTTTCTTCTGACGGAACTGCCCCATGAGCACCCCGACCGCCGCCCCCTTCTTCATCGCCAAGGTCGAGCCCGATGGCACCCAGTGCGACGCCTGGCCCGAGCAGCCGCTGCTGCTGTCGCTGGAGCAAGGCGGCATCGACTGGCCCAGCTCCTGCCGCAACGGCACCTGCCGCACCTGCATCGGCCAGCTGGTGGAAGGCAGCGTGCGCTATGCCATCGAATGGCCGGGCCTGACGGCCGAAGAAAAGGAAGAAGGCTGCGTGCTGCCCTGCGTGGCATACCCTGCGTCGGACGTCGTTCTGCAAGGCAGTGCCATCTGATCTGCGTCAGGCACACCCCCGTTTGAATACGAACCGGGGCGCGGTGCACTAAAATCACACATTCGGGGGCAAGGGAGCCTCTGCATGAATCGCGCGGCAGTGTGCGCTGCGGATCGGGATGGGTTGCAAGGCGCAAAGCGCAGCAATAGCGAGGCTATTGCGAGCATTTGCAACGCAGCAGACCGCCCGAGACCGCAGATGCACGCAGCGCGATGATTCGTGCAGAGGCTCCCTCAGCCCCTTTGACGTGCGGCAGCGCCGCATCGCATGTTCTTTGGGTTGGTTTCTTGGGGGCACCACCGCCTTCGGCCACGGGAACCTGTGCTGCAGCACACCGCCAGCAGGCAAATCGCCAGCGGCCCCCTCTGAAAGCCCAAGCCTTCCATGACCTCCCCCCTCACCCCCGTGCCGATCTCCCCCGTCGAGGACATCGTGGCCGAGATGCGCGCCGGGCGCATCGTCATCCTGGTGGATGAAGAAGACCGCGAAAACGAAGGCGACCTGGTCCTGGCCGCCGACCATGTGACGCCCGAGGCCATCAACTTCATGGCCCGCTTCGGCCGGGGCCTGATCTGCCTGACATTGAGCCGCGAGCGCTGCGAGTTCCTGAAGCTCCCTCCCATGGCCGCACGCAACGGCACCGTATACAGCACGGCCTTCACCGTCTCCATCGAGGCCGCCGAGGGAGTGACCACCGGCATCTCGGCCGCCGACCGTGCCCGCACCGTGCAGGTGGCGGTGGCCCGTGGCAGCCAGCCCTCCGACCTGGTGCAGCCCGGCCACATCTTCCCGCTGCAGGCGGTGGACGGTGGCGTGCTGATGCGCGCAGGCCATACCGAAGCCGGTTGCGACCTGGCCGCCATGGCCGGCTGCAGCCCTGCGTCGGTGATCTGCGAGATCATGAAGGACGATGGCACCATGGCCCGCCTGCCCGATCTGCAGCTGTTTGCCGCCGAGCACGGCCTCAAGATCGGCACCATTGCCGACCTGATCGAGCACCGCAGCCGCAATGAAACGCTGGTCGAAAAAGTGGGCCAGCGCACGCTGCAAACCGCCTACGGCGAGTTCACCGCCCATGCCTTCCGCGACAAGCCCAGCCAGGCCGTGCACCTGGCGCTGGTCAAAGGCCAGTGGAGCGCCGACGACGTGGTGCCCGTGCGGGTGCACGAGCCCCTGTCGGTGTTCGATGCACTCGAAATCAACCGCTCCATGCACTCGTGGGGCCTGGACACCAGCCTGCAATACCTCAACGCACAAGGCAAGGGCGTGGCCGTGCTGCTCAACTGTGGCGAAAGCGCGGGCCAGCTGCTGGCGCAGTTTGAAGGCACGGCCCGCTCCGCCCAGGCGCCCGAACGCGGCCGCATGGACCTGCGCACCTATGGCGTGGGCGCACAGATCCTGCGCGAATGTGGCGTGCAAAAGATGGCCCTCATGGGCCAGCCGCGCCGCATGCCCAGCATGACCGGCTACGGCCTCGAAATCACCGGTTTCATCCCCAAAGAATAAAGAGCAATACCACTATGTTTGGCGCAGAAAAAGGCACCGCAGACCGCCTGGACGGCAAGAAACTGCACATCGGCATCGTGCAGGCCCGCTTCAACGAGAGCGTCACCAACACATTGGCCGCGGCATGCCGTGCCGAGCTGCTGGCCCTGGGCGTGCAGGAAAAGCACATCAAGCACGTGCTGGTGCCTGGCGCACTGGAAGTGCCCGTGGCCTTGCAGGCCATGGCCGAAAGCGATGAGTACGACGCACTGATTGCGCTGGGCTGCATCATCCGTGGCGAGACCTACCACTTCGAACTGGTAGCCAATGAATCCGGCGCGGGCGTGACCCGCCTGGCGCTGGACTACCAGATCCCCATTGCCAACGCCATCATCACCACCGAAAACCTCGAGCAGGCGATCGCCCGCCAGACCGAAAAAGGCACCGATGCCGCCCGCGTTGCGGTGGAAATGGCCAACCTGCTGGACGAACTGTCATGAGCGAAAACACCCCCACGCCGTCGCCGGCACGCCCTCCCAAGCAAGTCCGTACCGGCCTCAAGAGCACGGGCGTGCGCAAGGCAGCCTCCAAGTCCAACCGCAGCCGCGCACGCGAGTTCGCGCTGCAGGCCCTGTACCAGCACCTGGTGGGCGGCAACACGCCCGAAGCCATCGACGCATTCACGCGCGACCTGGCGGGCTTTCACAAGGCCGACTCGGTGCATTACGACGCGCTGCTGCACGGCTGCATCAACACCGCCGCTGACCTGGATGCGCTGATCACCCCGCTGCTGGACCGCAAGATGGCCGAGATTTCGCCCATCGAACATGCGGTGATGTGGATCGGCGTGTACGAGTTTCAGCACTGCCTGGACGTGCCCTGGCGCGTGGTGCTCAACGAATGCATTGAGCTTGCCAAAGAGTTTGGCGGCACCGATGGCCACAAGTACGTGAATGCCGTGCTCAACGGCCTGGCCCCCAAGCTGCGCACGCTGGAAGTCGCAGCCGACAAGGCCTCGGGCACCGCGCCCTCCGCGCCCGTTGACGAAGCCTGAGCGCACCGCCGCCCGCTCCGGAGCGTGCCATCTGCCGCCACGCCCGGTGCCCTCCCCCTTGAGTTTCCGAGCAACACCCGACCCGCTCGGGCAGGACACCTTCCCATGAAGTTTTCCACGCGCGCCGAGCGCATCGAACCGTTCTACGTGATGGAAGTGGCCAAGGCCGCGCAGGCCCTGGCCCGCGAGGTGGCAGGCACGCGCGAACCGATGATTTTTCTGAACATCGGCGAGCCGGACTTCACCGCCCCGCCGCTGGTGCAGGAGGCCGCAGCCCGCGCCGTGCACAGCGGCGCCACGCAATACACCAATGCATTGGGCCTGGACGCCTTGCGCGAGCGCATCAGCGGCTGGTACCAGAGCCGCTTCGGCGTGAACGTGCCCGCACGCCGCATCGTGGTGACGGCCGGCGCATCGGCCGCGCTGCAACTCGCATGCCTGGCGCTCATCGAGTCGGGCGACGAGATCCTGATGCCCGACCCGAGCTACCCCTGCAACCGCCATTTCGTGAGCGCCGCAGAAGGCAAGGCCGTGCTGCTGCCCACCACGGCGGCCGAGCGCTACCAGCTGAGCGCCGACAAGGTGCGCGCGGCCTGGGGCGAGAAGACGCGGGGGGTGTTGCTGGCCTCGCCCTCCAACCCCACGGGCACCTCGATTGCGCCCGATGAGCTGCGCCGCATCCATGAGGTGGTGCGCGCACACGACGGCATCACGATGATCGATGAGATCTACCTGGGCCTGTCGTACGAGGAAGAGTTTGGCCACACGGCGCTGGCCATCGATGAGAACATCATCAGCATCAACAGCTTCAGCAAGTACTTCAACATGACCGGCTGGCGCCTGGGCTGGATGGTGGTGCCAGAGGCCATGGTGCCGGTGGTCGAACGCCTGGCACAAAACCTGTTCATTTGCGCCAGCACCGTGTCGCAACACGCGGCGCTGGCCTGCTTCGAGGCCGAGAGCATTGCCGAATACGAACGCCGCCGCGCCGAATTCAAGGCCCGGCGCGACTACTTCATCCCGGCCCTGCAATCGCTGGGCCTTTCGGTGCCGGTAATGCCCGACGGGGCCTTCTACGCCTGGGCGGACTGCACGCAAGCCGCCGAGCGCCTGGGCGTCACCTCTGGCAAGAACTGCAGCTGGGACTTTGCGTTTGAGCTGATGCGCCGCGCGCACATCGCGGTAACGCCGGGTCGCGACTTTGGCACCGCCGAGCCGGAGCGCTTTGTCCGTTTTTCCACCGCCAATTCCATGGCGCAGCTGCAGGAGTCGGTGGCGCGGCTGCGCAGCGTGCTGGGGTAACGCGCGATGGCGTTCGAGTTCCCGATTCGCGTCTACTGGGAGGACACCGATGCCGGTGGCATCGTGTTCTATGCCAACTACCTCAAGTTCTTTGAGCGTGCGCGCACTGAATGGCTGCGCTCGCTGGGCGTGGGGCAACAGCAGCTCAAGGAACAAACTGGCGGCATGTTTGTCGTAACCGATGCGCAGCTGCGCTACCACCGCCCCGCACGGCTGGACGATGAACTGATTGTTACCGCCGCCCTGCAGGCCACCGGCCGCGCATCGTTGACAATAGTGCAGCGTGCGCTCCTGAAACCAGAGCAGATGACCGAACAAGCCCCGTTGCTGCTGACCGAAGGCACCATCCGCATCGGATGGGTCGATGCCGCCACCATGCGCCCCGCAAGAATTCCGAGCCCCCTCCTGGAACAACTCACACCATGAACTCCCAAAACATGTCCATCATCTCCCTGGTGCTGCACGCCAGCTGGGTGGTGCAACTCGTCATGCTGCTGTTGCTCGGCGTATCGGTCGCCAGCTGGGCCGCCATCTTCCGCAAGCTGTTTTCGCTCAAGCGCGTCAAGACCTTGAACGAAGACTTCGAGCGCGAGTTCTGGTCCGGCACCAGCCTCAATGACCTGTACGCCAGTGCCGCACAAAACTCCCGGCAGGCAGGCCCCATGGAGCGCATCTTCGCCAGCGGCATGCGTGAATACCAAAAACTGCGTGAGCGCCGCATCGTGGACCCCGGCACCCTGCTCGACGGCGCACGCCGCGCCATGCGCGCGAGCTTCCAGCGCGAGATGGATGTGGTGGAGTCGAGCCTGTCGTTCCTGGCTTCGGTGGGCTCGGTCTCGCCGTATGTAGGCCTGTTTGGCACCGTGTGGGGCATCATGCATGCGTTCACCGGCTTTGCGGGCATGGAGCAGGTCACGCTGGCCACGGTGGCCCCCGGCATCGCGGAAGCCCTGGTGGCCACCGCCATTGGCCTGTTCGCTGCCATCCCGGCCGTGATCGCCTACAACCGCTTTGCCCGCGACATTGACAGGGTGGCCACGCACCAGGAGACCTTCATCGAAGAGTTCTCCAACATTCTTCAGCGCAACCTGGGCGCCCAGCCCGCGCCCGTAGGCCATACGGCCTCGGGCCACTGAGCACGGAGGCTCCCATGCCCGCCATGGCATCCCGCGGCCGAGGCCGCCGCACCATCAACGAGATCAACATGGTCCCGTTCATCGACGTCATGCTGGTGCTGCTCATCATCTTCATGGTGACGGCGCCCATGCTTACGCCGGGCGTTGTCGATGTGCCCAGCGTGGGCAAAGGCAAGAACATGCCCAAGGTAGTGGCCCAGGTCATCGTCAACAAGGACGGATCGCTGCAGTTCAAGACGCCCGAAGCCACACGCAGCCTGAACCAGCGCGAGATCGGCGATGCCGCCAGCCGTTGGCAGAAGGCCCAGGGGGCCGACAGCGCCAGTGCGGTGGTCATCAGCGCCGACAAGGGCGTGCAGTACGAAAACGTGGTGAAGACCATGGATGCCTTGCAAAAGGCGGGTGTGCAACGCGTAGGGCTTTCCGTCAAACAGGGCGGTTGAACCGAACTCTCGCCAGCCGCTCTCACGCCCATGCACGCCCACAACGACCGCGACCAGTTTTCCCCGCCCCGGCCCCCGGCACGCTTGCGTGCCATCACGCTGGCGGTGCTCGTGCATGTCGTGCTCATCGGCGCACTCACCTGGGGCGTGAACTGGAAGAACAGCGCCGACCAGCCTGCGGTGGAAGCCGAACTGTGGGCAGCGGTGCCCCAGCAGGCGGCGGCGCGTGCCGTTGAGCCCCCGCCCCCACCGCCCGCCCCACCGGAAGTGCGTCCGCCTGCTCCGCCCCCACCACCGCCCCCGCGCGCTGTGGAGCCGCCCGACACCCGCGAGGCCGACATCGCCATCGAACGCGAGAAAAAGCGCCTGGAACAGGAAAAGAAGGCGCGCGAACAGCAGCAAGAGCGCGACAAGCGTGAACGCGAACGCAAGGAAGACGAGCGCCGCGACCGCCTGGAGCAGGAGAAGAAAGAGCGCCTGCAAAAGGAAAAAGACAAGGAAAAGGAACAGCGCGAAAAACAGCTGGCCGAGCAGAAGAAAGCCGAGCAGGACAAGCAAAGGAAGCTGGCCGAAGACAAGCGCAAGGCGGACGACGCCGCCAAGCGCAAATCCGAAGCCGACGCCAAACAGCTGGCAGAACAGCGCGAAGCCAACCTGCGCCGCATCCAGGGCATGGCAGGGGCGACGGGGGGAGAAACCGCCACGGGCACAGCCCAGCGCAGTGCAGGCCCGTCAGGCGGCTACGGCGGCAAGGTGGCGGCCAAGGTCAAGCCCAACATCGTGTACCCCGACGCGATCTCGGGCAACCCGCGTGCCGAGGTGGAAGTGCGCCTCTCGCCCGACGGCACCATCGTGGGCAAACGGCTCGTGCAGTCGAGCGGCAACAAGGCCTGGGACGAGGCCGTGCTGCGCGCGCTGGACAAGACCGAGACCCTGCCGCGCGATGTGGATGGGCGCGTGCCGTCTTCCCTGACCATTGGTTTCAGGCCACAGGACTAGAGCCTGTTCAAAGCCCCGAAAAAAAGCGCCCGGAAGTACCGGGCGCTTTTTTTGGCTTTTTTTGACCTCTAGCGCTTGATAGTCAAGCGCAGATAGCTATGTATTTAATAGCATAACATATGCCCCCTACCGGTCGCGGCGCTCCATGCGCCGGTTCAAATTCAGCGCTCCAAGAGTGCAGGCCACACCCGACAGCAGGTACACCGTCACGGCCAGCAATCCAAACTGGGCCGACAGGTACAGGGCCACCAGCGGTGCAAACGCGGCGCCAATGATCCAGGCAAGGTCTGCCGAGAGAGCGGCGCCCGTGTAGCGGTACTGGGGCGAAAAATTGGCCGTGACCGTGCCCGACGCCTGGCCATACGACAAGCCCAGCAGCACAAAACCCAGTAGCAGGAACATGGTGCTGCCCACCTCGCCCGAGTTGAGCAGAACGGGGGCCATGAAGCTGAACACGCCGATCAACACCGCCATGCCGCCCAGCAGCTTGCGGCGGCCCAGGTGGTCCGACAGCCAGCCAGACACCATGATGGCCCCCGCTGCCAGGAAGGCGCCTACGATCTGCACGCCCAGAATCTGGGTCACCGGCTGGTCCGAATACAGCGTGATCCAAGACAGCGGGAACACCGTGACCAGGTGGAACAGCGCAAAGCTGGCCAGCGCGGCAAAAGCACCCAGCACCACATTGCTGCCTTCGTCACGTATCACTCGGCTCACAGGCACGGGCTGCAGTTCACGCTCTTGCAGCAGCTCGGCGTACGACTGCCCCACCACCAGGCGCAGGCGGGCAAACAGGGCCACCACGTTCACGGCAAAGGCCACGAAGAAGGGATAACGCCAGCCCCAGGCCAGAAATTCCTGCACGCTGAGGCTGCTGTACAGATAGGCAAACAGACCCGCCGCCAGCACAAACCCGACGGGCGCACCCAGCTGCCCAATCATGGCAAACCAGCCCCGGCGTTCCTTGGGCGCCGACATGGCCAGCAGCGACGGCAGGCCGTCCCACGAGCCGCCGAGCGCCAGACCCTGGCCAATGCGCAGAATCAGCAGCGCCACCACAGCGGTCAGGCCAGCATCCTTGTAGCCCGGCAAAAACGCCATCCCGACCGTGCACACGCCCAACAGGAACAGTGCAATGGTCAGCTTGGTGCCCCGGCCCCAGCGCCGCTGGATGGCCATGGAAATGGCCGTGCCGATGGGCCGGACCACAAACGCAACGGCCAACAGCGCAAACGACATCAGCGTGCCATCCAGGCGCGACAGGAACGGAAACAGGAAAGGCGGGAAGACGAGAACGCAGGCGATCCCGAATACGAAGAAATCGAAGTACTCGGACGACCGTCCGATGATCACACCCACCGCAATTTCGCTGGGGGTCACGTCTTCATGGGTATCAGCCCGCGAGAGAGAGGCGGGGCTTTCTTCAAAGCCGGCCGCAGGGTAAGTGGCAGAGGCGGGGCTGCTCATGAACAGGGCTCCTTGTCGTTGTTTGGATAAGACATTCTGGTTCTACACGCAAGTTTGATTCGGGACAAGTGCAGTTTCACTATGGCGCCTGCAGGACGGCGCCGAACCAAAAAGAGAAGGCACACCGAAATGGGGCATCTATTGTTGACCTTGGACAAAATGTCCAATGTACAAAAAAGCTAGAGCTATTACATTCGACGGCACTTCGTTATCCGCGTTTACCCTTAAACGCTCCGGTTGCGCCTGCCCCATGTCCAAACTACCTTTACCCCGCGTGCCTGCCTGGCTCGCCGCCATGGCTGCCCTGGGCAGCCTGGCCGGCTGCAGCAAGGCGGTCGTCCTCAATCCTGCCGGCGACATCGCTGCCCAGCAAGGGCACATGGTCATCCAGGCCACGCTGCTGATGCTGATCATCATCGTGCCGGTGATCGCTCTCACCCTGTGGTTTGCCTGGAAATACCGCCAGAACAACACCGCCAACACCGAGGCCGACTACGACCCCGACTGGCACCATTCCACCACGCTGGAGCTGGTGATCTGGACCGTGCCGCTCTTGATCATCATTGCCCTGGGCGCACTGACCTGGATCGGCACCCACAAGCTCGACCCCTACCGCCCCCTGGACCGCATCTCGGCCACCAAACCACTGGACGCCCAATCCACTCCCCTGGAGGTGCAGGTGGTGGCCATGGACTGGAAGTGGCTGTTCTTCTACCCCGAACTGGGCATTGCCACGGTGAATGAACTGGCCGCGCCGATCGACCGCCCCATCCTGTTCAAGCTCACGGCCACGTCCACGATGAACGCGTTCTACGTGCCGGACCTGGCGGGCATGATCTACGCGATGCCCGGCATGCAGACCGAGCTGAACGCCGTGATCAACCAACCAGGCGTGTACAAGGGAATGTCCTCGCACTACAGCGGCGCGGGCTTCTCGGGCATGACCTTCAAGTTCCACGGCCTGAGCCAGGGCGACTTCGAGCAGTGGGTGGCCAGAAACAAGTCCGAAGGCAAGCCACTCACGCGCAAAACCTACATGGATCTGGCCAAGCCCAGCGAGCGGGACCCCGTGCAGCGCTTTGCCAGCGTGGAAGACGGCCTGTACGACAAGGTGCTGAACCGCTGCGTCGAGGACGGCAAGATGTGCATGCACCACATGATGGCCATCGACGAGAACGGCGGTGACGCCTATGTGCGCGCCGTGGGCCTGAATCTGCCGCAGGACGTATGCACCTCGCAGAACGCCGCCCAGGTGGTGGCCAGCCTGGAAGCCCGCCACGCACCGCGCGCCAACTCCGCCCAATGATCCGCCCTTGATTTGCCATGTCGGCGCCCGTGCCAAGCGGGTGTTGGCATCTTCCAAAGACCTCTATGTCCTCCGCACCTGATACCGCATCCCATTGGGCCCTGGGCCGAATCACCTGGGATTCCATACCGATGGCACACGAGCCCATCGTGTTGTGGACCTTTATCGCCACCGTGCTGGGTGGCCTGGCCGTGATGGCCGCCATCACCAAGTTCCGCCTGTGGGGCACCCTGTGGCGCGACTGGATCTGCAGCATTGACCACAAGAAGATCGGGATCATGTACATGATCCTGGGCCTCGTGATGCTGCTGCGCGGCTTTGCCGACGCCGTGATGATGCGCCTGCAGCAGGCCATGGCCTTTGGCGACAACATGGGCTACCTGCCACCCCACCACTACGACCAGATCTTCACCGCCCACGGCGTGATCATGATCTTCTTCGTGGCCATGCCGCTGGTCACGGGCCTCATGAACTACCTCGTGCCGCTGCAGATCGGCGCGCGCGACGTGTCCTTCCCGTTCCTCAACAACTTCAGCTTCTGGATGACCACAGCCGGTGCCATCCTGGTGATGGTGTCGCTCTTCCTGGGCGAGTTCTCCACCTCCGGCTGGCTGGCCTTGTCCAACCTGGGGGCGCAAGACCCCGGCGTGGGGCTCGATTACTACATCTGGGCCCTGCAGATTGCGGGGGTGGGCACCACGCTCTCGGGCATCAACCTGATTGTCACCATCATCAAGATGCGCGCACCCGGCATGAACCTGATGAGGATGCCCGTCTTCACCTGGACCGCCCTGTGCACCAACGCGCTGATCGTGGCCTCGTTCCCCGTGCTCACGGCCGCGCTGGTGCTGATGTCGCTGGACCGCTATGTTGGCACCAACTTCTTCACGAACGACCTGGGCGGCAACGCCATGCTGTACGTGAACCTGATCTGGATCTGGGGCCACCCCGAGGTGTACATCCTGATCCTGCCGTGCTTCGGCATCTTCTCCGAAGTGGTGGCCACGTTCTGCAAGAAGCGCCTGTTCGGCTACACGTCGATGGTCTACGCCACGGTGGTGATCACCATCCTGTCGTACCTGGTGTGGCTGCACCACTTCTTCACGATGGGCTCGGGCGCGAGCGTGAACACCTTCTTCGGCATCACGACGATGATCATCTCGATCCCCACGGGCGCGAAGATCTTCAACTGGCTGTTCACCATGTACAAGGGCCGCATCCGTTTCGAGCTGCCCATGATGTGGACCGTGGCCTTCATGGTGACCTTTGCCATCGGTGGCATGACCGGCGTGCTGCTGGCCGTGCCCCCGGCCGACTTCGTGCTGCACAACAGCCTGTTCCTGATCGCCCACTTCCACAACGTGATCATCGGCGGCGTTTTGTTCGGCCTGTTTGCCGGCATCAACTACTGGTACCCCAAGGCTTTTGGCTACAAGCTCGACCGCACCTGGGGCGTGCGCTCCTTCTGGCTGTGGGTGGTGGGTTTCTGGGTGGCGTTCGGCCCGTTGTATGTGCTGGGCCTGATGGGCGTCACGCGCCGTGCCAACCACTTTGAAGACCAGTCCCTCCAGATCTGGTTCGTGATCGCCGCCATCGGTGCCGCGATGATTGCTGCGGGCATTGCCTGCTTCCTGATCCAGATTGTGGTGAGCTACCTCAAGCGCGACCAGCTGCGCGACCACACGGGCGACCCGTGGGATGCACGCACGCTGGAATGGGCCACCTCGTCGCCACCGCCCGACTACAACTTCGCCTTCACCCCCGTGGTGCACGAGATCGATGCCTGGTGGGACATGAAGAAGCACGGCTACGAGCGCCCACTCACCGGCTTTGCGCCCATCCACATGCCCGCCAACACTGGCTCGGGCGCCGTGATCTCGGCCCTGTCGCTGGCCTTCGGCTTTGCACTGATCTGGCACATGTGGCTGCTCGCGGGCGTGTCGTTTGCGATGCTGCTGCTGGCTTCGATCATCCACACGTTCAACTACAAGCGTGACTTCTACATCCCGGCATCCGACGTGATTGCCACAGAAAAAGCCCGCACACTCCAATTGGCCCGCCATGTCTGAACTCCGCCTTAACGCTGGCGCCGCCGCAGGCGCCCTGGCCCCGCGCGACTACCACCTCGCGCACGAGCCCCATCCCGAAAACGGCACCGCCCTGGGCTTCTGGCTGTACCTGATGAGCGACTGCCTCATCTTCGCCGCCCTGTTTGCCACCTACGGCGTGCTGGGCCGCAGCTATGCGGCCGGCCCCACCGGCGCGCAGCTGTTCGATCTGACGCTGGTGGCCGTCAGCACGGCCTTCCTGCTGCTGTCGTCCATCACCTTCGGCTTTGCCATGCTGCGCAAGCAGCAAAAGGATGTGAAAGGCACGCTGCTGTGGCTGGCCGTCACAGGCTTCTTCGGCCTGTGCTTCCTGGGCCTCGAACTCTATGAGTTCGCCCACCTCATCCACCAGGGCGCCACGCCCCAGCGCAGCGCCTTCCTGTCGGCCTTTTTCACGCTGGTGGGCACCCACGGGCTGCACGTCACTTTCGGCCTGATCTGGCTGGTGGTGCTGATGGTGCAGATCGGCAAACACGGCCTGATCCCTGCCAACACGCGCCGGCTGATGTGCCTGTCGATGTTCTGGCATTTTCTGGACGTGGTCTGGATCGGTGTCTTCACTTTTGTGTACCTGATGGGGGTGCTGTAAATGAGCGCACAACACACAACACACGCACACGATGCCCATGGGCATGACGACCATCACCACAGTGATGACGGCCCACACAGCACCTTCTCGGGCTACATGGTTGGCTTCGTGCTCTCGATCATCCTTACGGCCATCCCGTTCTGGCTGGTCATGGCCAAGGTGATCACCGACCGCAACACCGCCGTGCTGGTGCTGGGCGGTTTCGCCGTGATCCAGATCCTGGTGCACATGGTGTGTTTCCTGCACATGAACGGCAAAGCCGAAGGCGGCTGGACCCTGCTGTCCACCATCTTCACCGTGGTGTTTGTGGCCATCGCCATCAGCGGCACGCTGTGGGTCATGTTCCACATGAACGCGAACATGATGCCCGAGCATCCAACACCCACGCCCCCGGCGCATGAAGCGCCGGGGCACTCCAGGCCTTGACACCTGGCATGCTCCCTGCCCCGGGCGCCACGGCCCGGCGGCTGCGCCAGGCGGTGCTCGCGCTGGTGGGCATCGCTTTGTTTCTGGGATTCCTGGCGCTGGGCACCTGGCAGGTTCAGCGCCGCACGTGGAAGCTCACCCTGATGGAGCGCGTCGAGCAGCGTGTGCACGCAGCTCCCACTCCCTCGCCCACCTCCCAAGACTGGCCCGGGGTGAATGCCGCCGATCATGAATACCTGCCCGTCACCCTGCACGGCCAATGGCTGGGCGACAAGACCGTGCTCACCCAGGCTGTGACCGAGCTGGGAGCGGGCTTCTGGGTCATGACCCCCCTGCAGCAGGATGACGGAAGCCAGGTGCTGGTGAACCGTGGTTTCGTGCCCCAGGACCAGCGCGCACAGTGGCTTGCCGCGCCCCCGCCCACTTCGGTGCCCGGATCCACCACGGTGCAGGGCTTGCTGCGCATGACGGAGCCAGGAGGCGGATTTCTGCGGAGCAACGACCCCGTGCAACAGCGCTGGTATTCGCGCGATGTAGCGGCCATTGGCCAGGCACTGAAGCTGCCCCAGGCTGCGCCCTTCTTCGTGGATGCGGGCCTTCCGGGCCCCACGGGCACGGCGACGGACAGCGCGGCACCGGACTCAAAGTGGCCCCGTGCCGGCATGACCGTGGTCCGTTTTCACAACAGCCACCTCGTGTATGCGCTGACCTGGTATGGCCTCGCCCTCATGGTTGCCGGCGCCGGCTGGTATGTGGCACGCTACGAGCGCCGCCTGCGCAGCCTTGCCGGCCACACCACCACCTCCGATGACCACCCTTCGCCCTGATACCGCTGCAGCCCTACCGCAGCGCAACACGCGCTCGGCCGACGCCGCCGCAGGCATCAAGAACCTGCAGCAGCTGATCGAACTGCGCTGGATTGCCGTCGTCGGGCAGGTGTTCACCATCGAGATGGCGCACTACAGCCTGAACCTCACGCTGCCCGTGCGCGAGATGCTGCTGGTGGTGGGCTGCCTGGCGGTGTTCAACGTGGTGAGCCTGCTGCGGCTGCGCACCGGTGTGGTGGTGCGCAATGTTGAGCTGTTTCTGGCCTTGCTGATCGATGTGGCGGTGCTCACGGTGCAGCTGTACCTGAGCGGTGGCACCAGCAATCCGTTCGTCTTTCTGTACCTGCTGCAGATCACGCTGGGGGCTGTGCTGCTGCGCGGCGCCTACATCTGGTCCATCGTGATCATCACGCTGCTGTGTTTTGGGGTGCTGGCCACGCACCACATGCCCCTCGCTCTGCCGCAAGACCTGCACCAGGGGCTGTCGAGCCTGTATGTCATCGGGCTGCTGGTCTGCTTTGTGCTCAACGCCACGCTGGTGGTGGTCTTCATCACCCGCATCAACCTGAACCTGCGCGAACGCGATGCGCGCCTGGCCGCAGCACGCAGGCGCCGCGTGGAAGAAGAGCACATCGTGCGCATGGGCCTGCTGGCATCGGGCGCGGCCCACGAGCTGGGCACGCCGCTGTCCACGCTGGCCGTGATCCTGGGGGACTGGCAGCACGACAAGCAGCTTGCGGCCCACCCCGCGCTGAAGGAAGACATCGACGAAATGCAGGCCCAGGTGCAACGCTGCAAGAGCATCGTGAGCGGCATCCTGCTTTCGGCCGGGGAGACACGTGGCGAAGCCTCCATGCAGACCACCGTGCGCACCTTCGTCGATGCACTGGCCGAAGAATGGCACAGCACCCGGTCGATGCCACAGTTCATCTACGACAACGACTTCGGCGCGGATACGCCCATGGTGTCGGACACCACGCTGCAGCAGATGGTTTTCAATGTGCTGGACAATGCACGCGATGCCTCGCCCGGCTGGGTGCGCCTGGCCATCACCCGCAACGCCGATGCACTGCGCATCACGGTGACCGACGCAGGGCCCGGCTTTGCCCCCGACATGCTGGCCAAGCTGGGCACGCCCTACCAGTCCTCCAAAAACCGCCCCGGGGGTGGGCTGGGCCTGTACCTTGTGCTCAACGTGGCACGCACGCTGGGTGGCAGCGTGGCGGCGCGCAACCGTCCTGAAGGGGGCGCCGAAGTGACCATCGAGCTGCCGCTGGCGGCGATCACACTGCCTGAAGCCAAAGCCTGACGCCATGAGCCCTACCGACGAAGAAGAACCCGCGCAACGCCTGCTCCTGATCGTGGAAGACGACGAGGCCTTTGCCCGCACGCTCGCCCGTTCGTTTGAACGGCGTGGCTACAGCGTGCAGCAGGCCGCCAGCCTGCCCGAGGTCGAAACCCTGCTCGCACAGCACACGCCCGGCTTTGCGGTGGTGGACCTCAAGCTCAAGGGGGAAGCGTCGGGCCTGGCCTGCGTGCAGAAGCTGCATGCCGCCAGCGAGGGCATGCTCATCGTGGTGCTGACCGGATTTGCCAGCATCGCCACCGCCGTGGAGGCCGTGAAACTGGGCGCCTGCCACTACCTCGCCAAGCCGTCCAATACGGACGACATCGAGGCCGCGTTCGGCCTGAAGGCGGGCAACACCGAGGTGGAGCTGACCAACCGCTCCAGCTCGATCAAGACGCTGGAATGGGAGCGCATCAACGAAGTGCTGGCCGAAACCGGTTTCAACCTCTCGGAAGCAGCAAGGCGCCTGGGCATGCACCGCCGCACCCTCACCCGCAAGCTGGAGAAAAAACAGGTTCGCTAGGTGGCTGCCGAAACCAGGCCAGCCCTAGGATTTCAAGCAAAATTGGCCGCCAGCGCTTGAAGGAACCCATTGTTTGCTATTTAATTTATAGCAAACACCACGGAAGCGGCACTCAACCGCCTGGGGCCCTCCCCCGACCACCTTTTGATTGAGGCCAGCGCTCACGTCAGCGCTGGCGCTGCACCAGCCAGCGCTCCGCGTCCTGCTGCTTGCCAAACCGCGCCCAATCCAGCGCGTTCTTGCCGTAAGGGTCCTGGCGCCAAAGGTCTACGCCCCGCACCTCCAGCCACTCCAGGGCCTGGATGCGCCCTTTGGCGGCGGCCAGCATCGCTGGCGTCTCGCCCCGGCTTGCGGGCGCGGGCTCGTCCAGAGACTGCCCTTGCTCGGACAACCACTGCAAACAGGGCACACAACCACTCTGCGCCGCCATGTGCACCGGCCCCCAGTCCCACCGGTTGCGGGCTGCCAGACTGGCCCCGGCCTGCACCAGGCGCTGGGCGGCAGCGAGGTGGCCGCCGTAGAAGGCTCGCAACAGTGCGGTGTCGCCACGCTCGCTGTCTTTCTGCGTCTGGCGCAGGTCAGGCAGGGCGCCTGCACGCAGCAGCAGCTCGATGTGCTCCAGTTGCCCCCGATGGGCCGCCAGCATGAGCAGGGACGAGCCGCTGGGTGCGAGCAGGTTGGGGTTGGCGCCTGCGGCCAGGGCTGCGCTCAGGGCCCGGGCATCATCCGCGTTCTGCGCGTCAAGCAGCGGGCCGTCTAAAGCGGAATAAGAGGTGGGTGGCGTTGGGGCAGCGGGCGCAGCCACTTTCCCGGCCGGTGCTGGGCGTGCCAGGCCTGCAAGCGGTGGCCCCCCAATCCACCCCGCGAGCACAGCGGCCAGCAGCAGTGCACCCCAAGCCGGGCGCGACTGCCCAGTCCGCGCGCGCCGTTGTGCCCCGGGGCTGAAATGGACCCGGCGGTGCGCCCAGGCTTGGGCGATGGATTGGCCCACGGCGGTGGCGGCACCGCCACCACTGAGGCCGGGCGTGATCCGCACAAGAGTGCCGTCGGCTCCGCGTGCATACACCGCGGAATAAGGGTGCTCGCTGGCACCACTGCCGGTCGCGTACAGCAGCTTGTGCACCAAACTTCGGCTGGCCTGGCCCGGCAGCGTCTGGGTGCGGGTCCACAGCCACGAGTGCCGGTGCACAGTGATGCCGTCGTCCTGCACAGACAGCGCCCAGCGGCGTGTGGCGGCATGCAGGACAAAGGCCACCAAGACCCACCACGCCGTAGCCGCCACGAAGGAGCGCGGCAGTACCAGCCCATGGGTACCCAGGCGGCCGTTGATGGCGGCCTCCAGCGCCAGCCCAGCGAGCACCAGGCCAGCGGCCCAGCGCCAGCCGGTCTGGCTGAATGCGTAGTGCCAGGCGTGGGGCGTTTCCTGCAGCGTGACAGAAGGGGGCAGAGGCAACGAGTCTTCGCTTTCCTCCCCGTGCTCGCTGAGGGGTGCAATCGGCGTCACCAGCTTCCAGGCAGCGCGCCGGTCAAAGCGGTCGGGCAGTTCGCTGGCAAAAGTCTGTGGTGCGGCCTGGACAGGCAAGTCATAGGTCAGCTCCGCCGTGCCGCCGGGGCTGTGCAGCAGCTCCAGGCGCCAGTCCACGCGCTCGCCCGAGCGTTGCGCGCCGTGCGGGGGTGCATCGGCAGGAACATCGAAACGTGCCACCAGCCGCAGCCCTCCATCGGCCGTGGGCTGCAAGCGTGCCGACTCTGTGAAGGATTCCACGCAGCGCTCGGGCGAGCCCGAGCTTGACTCGTCCACGCGGTACTGCGCCAGGCGCAACTGCGGGCTTTGCTCCTGCTGGTGGGTGGCGGCCCGCTCGGGCAGCAGCAGCGCGACCTCGACCGGGTGCCCCGCGCGCGGCCGCGCGGGCTGCACGCTGAGGGCCGCACCGGCATAGCGCCAGGCCAGGTGGGTCTGGCGCACCGACAAGGCCACCAGCCCCAGGCCAACCATGACGAAGATCGAAATGAAGGCCTTGGCGTACCAGGGGGCGCTGCCACTGGTCCAGAGCATGCCAGCCATGGGGAAGGCGATGCCACACCAGAAGAGCGTGAAAAACCAGGCGGCGCCCGCCGAGGTGCCGGCAGAGGCCTTTGGCAGGGGCGTGGGCGAGGCGCCCTCCTCCACGTCTTCCGCCCCCTTTACCAGGCGCAGCAGGGTGTGCAGGAACATCCAGGCCGCCGCCAGCCCCACGCCGGTGAAGACCAGGGCAAAGGGCACGCGGAACATCTGCAGCGCCCAGCGGATGGACGGATCGATGAGGGCCTGCGAGGGCACCTGCGGGTTGACCATGATGGTGATGGGCTGCCCACGGGACTGGGCGCTTTGCAGCAGCCCGTGCCAGCGCTGGTGCCAGTCGCCGATGTTGTCGGCACCGACTTCGGGGTCGAGCCCCACCCGGTTGCCTTCGTACTGCCGTCCCCCGAATTCGTAGCGGTAACGGGCGTGCACCTGGTAGGTGGTGCCATCGCTGGACGTATGGCGCTTGAGCTCGGAGCCCAGCACCTGTGCCACCACCGGTTGCCAGCTGTGCACCTCCAGCGCCGCACGGAGTGTTTGCACCAGGGGCTGAAGCCCCGCGAAGTATCCCCCCAGGCCAAAGGCCAGCGCGAAGAGCGCGCTGAACAACAGCATCCCCAAGCGCTTGCCCAACGTATCTGCCTTTTCGGGGTTGTTCTCTCTTGCCATGGATGTCCCTCCATTTCTTTTGTTGTTATGGGCAAAGCATGGGAGCCAATCATGTCATTTGCATGACAAATAAATGTCATTTCCGCAGCAAAGACGTGACAAGACAGACGGCGAGGCGCGTGTGCAATACCATGAAAAAAGCGGCCCCGAGGAGCCGCTTTTCTGGATTGATCAATCCCGCACGGAAAAGATCAGGCGGTCACGCCATCCGCCACATCCTTGAACTCGGCGATCTTGTCGAAGTTCAGGTATTGGTAGATCTTGTCGCCGTTCTGGTTGATGACACCGATGTCGGCCAGGTACTCTTCCTTGGAAGGAATGCGGCCCAGCTTGGAGCAGATGGCCGAGAGCTCAGCCGAGCCCAGATAGACGTTGGTGTTCTTGCCCAGGCGGTTGGGGAAGTTGCGCGTGCTGGTGGACATCACGGTGGCGCCTTCCTTCACCTGCGCCTGGTTGCCCATGCACAGCGAGCAGCCGGGCATTTCCATGCGGGCACCGGCCGCGCCGAACACGCCGTAGTGGCCTTCTTCGGTGAGCTGGTGCGCGTCCATCTTCGTGGGAGGGGCCATCCACAGCTTGACGGGGATGTCCTTCTTGCCTTCGAGCAGCTTGGAGGCTGCGCGGAAGTGGCCGATGTTGGTCATGCACGAACCGATGAACACTTCGTCGATCGCGGCACCGGCCACGTCCGACAGCGTCTTGGCGTCATCGGGGTCGTTGGGGCAGCAGACGATGGGTTCGGTGATCTCGGCCAGGTCGATCTCGATGATGGCGGCGTAGTCGGCGTTGTCATCGGGTTCAAGCAGCTGGGGGTTGGCCAGCCAGGCTTCCATGGCCTTGATGCGGCGGCCGATGGTGCGTGGGTCAGCATAGCCCTGGGCGATCATGTTCTTGAGCAGCACGATGTTCGAGTTGATGTACTCGATCACGGGCTCCTTGTTCAGGCGCACCGTGCAGCCGGCGGCAGAGCGCTCGGCCGATGCGTCGGACAGCTCGAACGCCTGCTCAACCTTCATGTCCGGCAGGCCTTCGATTTCCAGGATGCGGCCCGAGAAGATGTTCTTCTTGCCCTGCTTGGCCACGGTGAGGTGGCCGGCCTTGATGGCGTACAGCGGAATCGCGTGCACCAGGTCGCGCAGCGTGACGCCGGGCTGCATCTTGCCCTTGAAGCGCACCAGCACCGATTCAGGCATGTCGAGGGGCATCACGCCCGTGGCGGCAGCGAACGCCACCAGGCCGGAGCCGGCGGGGAAGCTGATGCCAATGGGGAAGCGGGTGTGCGAGTCGCCGCCGGTGCCGACAGTGTCGGGCAGCAGCATGCGGTTGAGCCAGCTGTGGATGATGCCGTCGCCGGGCTTGAGCGAGATGCCGCCGCGCGTGCTGATGAAGTCGGGCAGCTCGTGGTGCATCTTCACGTCCACGGGCTTGGGGTAGGCGGCCGTGTGGCAGAAGGACTGCATCACCAGGTCGGAGCTGAAGCCCAGGCAGGCCAGGTCCTTCAGTTCGTCGCGCGTCATGGGGCCGGTGGTGTCCTGCGAGCCGACCGAGGTCATGCGCGGTTCGCAGTACGTGCCGGGCACCACGCCCAGGCCTTCGGGCAGGCCGCAGGCGCGGCCGACCATCTTCTGCGCCAGGGTGAAGCCCTTGCCAGTGGCGGCAGGCACTTGCGGCAGGCGGAACAGCGTCGAAGGAGGCAGGCCCAGGGCCTCGCGGGCCTTGGTGGTCAAGCCACGGCCAATGATCAGCGGAATGCGGCCGCCAGCGCGCACTTCGTCAAACAGCACTTCGCTCTTGACTTCGAATTCGGCGATGACGTTGCCATCCTTGAGCGCCTTGCCAGCGTAGGGCAGCAGTTCGATCTCGTCGCCCATGTTCATCTGGCTCACGTCCAGCTCGATGGGCAGTGCACCGGCGTCTTCCATGGTGTTGTAGAAGATGGGGGCAATCTTGCTGCCCAGGCACACGCCGCCGAAGCGCTTGTTGGGCACGAACGGGATGTCTTCGCCCGTGAACCACAGCACACTGTTGGTGGCGGACTTGCGGCTCGAACCCGTACCAACCACGTCACCCACATAGGCCACGAGATTGCCCTTGGCACGCAGGTCTTCGATGAACTTCACGGGACCGCGCTTGCCATCTTCTTCGGGAGTGATGCCGTCGCGCTTGTTCTTGAGCATGGCCAGGGCATGCAGCGGGATGTCGGGGCGGCTCCAGGCGTCGGGGGCGGGCGACAGGTCGTCGGTGTTGGTTTCGCCGGTGACCTTGAGCACGGTGAGCTTGATGCTCTGGGGCACTTCGGGACGGCTGGTGAACCACTCGGCATCGGCCCAGCTTTGCAGCACGGACTTGGCGAAGGTGTTGCCCTTGTCGGCCTTTTCCTTGACATCATGGAACTGATCGAACATCAGGAGCGTCTTCTTGAGCGCTTCGGCGGCGACAGAGGCCACGGCCGCATCGTCCAGCAAGTCGATCAGGGGGGTGAGGTTGTAGCCACCCAGCATGGTGCCCAGCAGCTGCGTGGCGCGCTCGCGGCCAATCAGCGTGCACACCTCGGTACCATGGGCCACGGAAGCCAGGTAGCTGGCCTTCACCTTGGCGGCATCGTCCACACCGGCGGGAACGCGGTGCGTGATCAGGTCCACCAGCGTGGCTTCTTCACCGGCAGGCGGGTTCTTGAGCAGCTCGATCAGTTCCGCGGTCTGCTTGGCGCTCAACGGCAGGGGTGGAATGCCGAGGGCAGCGCGCTCGGCCACATGGTCACGGTAGGCTTTCAACATCATTTTTCTCCGGTTGCGTTCTAAAGTGGGGCGGCGCGCAGTGCGGTGGCGATTTCAACGGCCGGGTCGCCTGCGTGCGCAAAGGTTGTGCGATTTTTTCTTCGGTGGTGCGGCGCCAGGCGACTGCTTACTTCAGGGGTTCCAGCACGCTCACAGGCGGGTTCTTCTTGATGGCCTCAGCCACCACCAGTTGCTGCGGGCTCATGCATTCGTCGGCCAGGCGCTGGCCCAGCTTTTGGTTCATCAACATGGACTTGTTGGCGATCTGCAGCCAGACCGCGCCGCCCTTCTGGTCCTCCAGGCGCACCGTGCCCGTGGTGGTGGTCACCGGGGCCATGAAATACTTGAAGCCCTTGCCTTCCACATGGAAGTGACCGGGGCTTGCGGGCTCGGCCGTGACAGTGACGAAGGCCCCCAGCTCACAGGGGATGCGGCCCACATGCACGCGTTCGGCGATGGCCAGCTCAGCAGGCGAAAGAGCAGCCTCTGCGGCGATGATGCCGGCTGCCACCTGGTTGGTTGCGCTCTTGAGCTGGGTGCGGCTGCTGGTGCCTTCCGTTTTGGCCTCGGTGGATTTTTTGGTGGCAGAGGCCTTGTCCGCCGTCTTGGCAGACTTCGCTTCAGCCTTTGGGGCGGACTTCGCCGCAGGTTTTGCAGCGGCCTTGGTCTCTGGCTTGGGTTCGGTCTTGGCGGGGGTTTGCGCCATGGCAAGGGCCGGAGCCAGCAGCATCAGGGCAGAGGCGATAAAAGATTTCATGGAAGGTCCAGCGTCGAAGAGTTCAGGAATGTTCACAACGGAACGGAGGCCGACGCGCCAAACCAATGGCGGACGGCGAGAGGAAGTGCGCGCCCGGTACGGTGGGCGCGCTCCAGCACCTGCCAGTAAAAGCGATAACTGGCACGGTCATGCAAAGTGCCCTCAAAACTGATGGGAGCCCAATCAGAATCAGCGGCAAAAGCTATTATTTTTGAAGCAATTTCAATGTCATCCTGCTGGGGCGCAAACGCCTGCAGGATGGGTCGGATCTGTGCGGGGTGGATGCTCCACATCCGGGTGTAGCCCAGCTCGCGCGCGGCCCGGCTGGCAGCGCCTTGCATGGCCGCCGTATCGGCAAATTCCGTCACCACACAGTGCGATGGCACCTTGCCGTGGGCATGGCAGGCGGCAGCAATCTCCAGCTTGGCACGCACCACCAGCGGGTGCGAAAACTGTCCCACCGAAGTCATGCCCTGCGCAGGGATGGCGCCACCATGGGCCGACACAAAGTCCATGAGGCCAAAACTCAGGCTCTGCACACGGGGGTGGGCGGCAATCTCGAAAGCACGGTGCACCGCCGCAGGGGATTCGATGAGGACGTGGATCGGCACCTGGACCGCTGATGCTTGCTCCAGCGCGCGTTCCACCTGCAGCACATCGTCCACAGACTCCACCTTGGGCACCATGAGGTGGCTGAGCCTGTGGCCCGCTTCGCCCGCTATCGTGGCGACATCATTGGCAAAAGCCGGGTGGTTCACCGCGTGGACCCGTGCGGCCACTCGGGCGCCCGGTGCAGCCCCCAGCGCCAGATTGGCAACCAGCCGTGCGTGGTCGGACTCCAGCCCGACGGGAGCGCCGTCTTCACAATCGAGGGTGACATCAAAGACGCAGGTACCGAATTCCTGCATCATTTCGGCCTGCAGTTGCAGGCTCTTGCGCATGCGCGCTTCCACGCCGCTGTAGTGGTCACAGACCGGCAGAAAGCCTGTCTGCGCCTGGGCGCCCAGCAGCACATCGCGGGGATGGGGTGGCGCAGCGCCCTGCCCCTGCGCGGGGACCCGGGCGGCCCGAAGGCCCGATGCCTGTAGCGTCGGCTGCATTGCGCTCACCTGGCTTACAGCAGGTGCTTGACGCCGTCTTGCTCGCCTTGCAGCTCAGCCAGCGTGATGTTGATGCGCTCTTGCGAGAAAGCGTCGATTTCCAGACCTTCAACGATCTTGTATTCGCCGTTTTCGCACGTGACGGGGAAACCGAACATGGTGTCCTTCGGAATGCCGTACTGGCCGTCCGATGGGATGCCCATGGTGACCCACTTGCCGTTGGTGCCCAGGGCCCAGTCGCGCATGTGGTCGATGGCGGCGTTGGCAGCCGAGGCAGCCGAAGACAGGCCACGGGCTTCGATGATGGCGGCACCGCGCTTGCCCACGGTGGGCAGGAAGGTGTTGGCGTTCCATTCCTGGTCGTTGATCATCTTGGCGACGCTTTCGCCGTTGATGGTGGCGAAACGGTAGTCGGCGTACATCGTGGGCGAGTGGTTGCCCCAGACGGTCAGCTTTTCGATGTCGGCCACGGCCTTGCCGGTCTTGGCAGCGACTTGGCTGGCAGCGCGGTTGTGGTCCAGGCGCAGCATGGCGGTGAAGTTCTTGCGTGGCAGGTCAGGTGCCGACTTCATGGCGATGTAGGCATTGGTGTTGGCAGGGTTGCCCACCACCAGCACCTTCACGTTGCGCGAGGCAACGGCGTTCAGTGCCTTGCCTTGTGCCGTGAAGATGGCGCCGTTGACGGCCAGCAGCTCGGCGCGTTCCATACCTGGGCCACGTGGGCGCGAACCCACCAGCAGGGCATAGTCGGCATCCTTGAACGCGGTCATGGGGTCGCTGTGGGCTTCCATGCCAACGAGCAGGGGGAATGCACAGTCGTCCAGCTCCATCATCACGCCCTTGAGCGCTTTCTGGGGGCCTTCAACCGGCACTTCGAGCAATTGCAGGATGACGGGCTGGTCCTTGCCGAGCATTTCGCCGGAGGCGATGCGGAACAGCAGGGCGTAACCGATTTGACCAGCGGCACCGGTGACGGCGACGCGAACAGGCTTCTTGCTCATGGTGAAAACTCCAGGGAAGTGAGGAAAACAGGTGTGAGTGCAACGCAAGCACCAGCGCCTGTTACCAGCAGCCCGTGCCCCGCAAAACAGCCTTGGAGTGTACCGCTGATTGAGCACCTCGGTCAATTTGTCTTATGTCTTATATAAGATATGATTAACACCCTGACACAGCCCGCACATCACCTCGTGTGCGGCCCGCCCTTTTCCCGATCGCCATGTCCTCGCTTCCGCTCAACGCCGACAACCCTGCGCAGCCTTCGGCGGGCGCAGGCTCTGCCACGCCCGCGTTCAGCCCGCTGTACCAGCAAATCAAGGGGCTCATCCTGCAGAGCCTGCAGCAGGGTGAATGGAAACCCGGTGAATCGATCCCCAGCGAGATGGAGCTGGCCGCCCGCTTTCGGGTGAGCCAGGGCACGGTGCGCAAGGCCATCGACGAGCTGGCGGCCGAAAACCTCGTGATGCGGCGCCAGGGCAAGGGGACCTTCGTGGCCACCCATGCCGAGCAGCATGTGCAGTACCGTTTCCTCAAACTCATGCCCGACACCGGCGACGTCCGCGTGGAGGGTCCCGCACAGCGCCAGGTGATCGACTGCCGGCGCATGCGTGCCAGCGCCGACGTGGCGCGTGCGCTGGCGCTGCGCAGTGCCGACCCGGTGGTCCAGGCACGGCGGGTTCTATCGTTTGCGGGCGTGCCCACCATCCTGGAAGACATCTGGCTGCCCGGCCAGGCTTTCAAAGGGCTGACGGCAGACCAGCTGGCGAACTACCAGGGCCCCACGTACGCCATGTTCGAGCTCGATTTCGGCGTGCGCATGGTGCGCGCCGAGGAGAAAATACGCGCCGTGCTGCCTGACGCCGAACAGGCGGCCATGCTGCAGATCCCGCAGGCCACGCCGCTGCTGAGCGTGGAACGCATTGCCTACACCTACAACGACGTTCCGATGGAGTTACGGCGCGGCCTGTACCTGACCGACACCCACCACTACCGTAACGAATTGAGCTGACACCACCCTGGCAACCGAGCGGAAACGTAGAACATTGGGGCTAGAGCAAACTCTTCTTGTTGCGTTGCAATAGAATTTTGCGTTCTTTGCATCTTCAAATTACAAAGCAGTTACATCCACGAAAGCACACAACATGACAGAACTCGCCAAAAAACGGCCTGAATTCCGCAACATCAATGCCTTCAAGGACCTGACCACCTACCGCATGACGCCTGCAGCGTGGGTTTCGATCCTGCACCGCGGCAGCGGGCTGATCATGTTCCTGCTGCTGCCTTTCATCATCTGGATGTTCGACACCTCGGTGTCGTCCGAAATCTCGTTCGCCAGATTCACGGCGGCCTTCAATATCGGCATCGGCTTCGTGCCCGGCTGGTTCATCAAGCTGGTGGCACTGGCATTGATCTGGTCGTACCTGCACCACTTCACCGCCGGCCTGCGCCACCTGTGGATGGATGTGAGCCACAGCGCAGTGAACAAGGAATTCGGCAAGACCTCGGCCCTGGCGGTGCTCGCGATCAGCATCACGCTGGCTCTGGTGCTGGGCGCCAAGCTCTTCGGCCTGTACTGATCAACCCATAAAAACGGTGGCTGCTGCCAGGCAGTGCCCACCGAAGAACGAGAGGAAATTCCCATGTCCGTCAATTACGGTTCCAAGCGCGTCGTCGTCGGCGCCCACTATGGCCTGCGCGACTGGCTCAGCCAGCGCGTCACGGCCATCCTGATGGCCCTGTTCACCCTGGCCCTGCTGGCCCAGGTCATTTTTTCCAAGGGCCCCATCGGCTACGACAAATGGGCCGGCATCTTCTCGGCCCAGTGGATGAAGGTGTTGACCTTCTCCGTGATCATTGCGCTGGCCTGGCACGCCTGGATCGGCCTGCGTGAAGTCTTGATGGACTACATCAAGCCCGTGGGCCTGCGCCTGGCGCTGCAGGTGTTCAGCATCGTCTGGCTGGTCGGCTGTGCTGGCTGGGGTATCCAGGTTCTGTGGCGTCTCTGAATCCCACGACTGAAGGCAAAAAATAATGAGCTACACCAACGCTAACATCACCAAGCGCAAGTTCGACGTCGTCATCGTCGGCGCAGGCGGCTCCGGCATGCGTGCCGCGCTTGAACTCTCCCGCGCAGGCCTGAACGTGGCCTCGCTGTCCAAGGTGTTCCCCACCCGTTCGCACACCGTGGCGGCACAGGGCGGCGTGAGCGCATCCCTGGGCAACATGTCCGAGGACAACTGGCACTACCACTTCTACGACACCATCAAGGGCTCCGACTGGCTGGGCGACCAGGACGCCATCGAGTTCATGTGCCGCGAAGCACCCAAGGTCGTGTATGAGCTGGAACACTTCGGCATGCCGTTCGACCGCAACCCCGACGGCACCATCTACCAGCGCCCCTTTGGCGGCCACACGGCCAATTACGGCGAAAAGCCCGTGCAACGCGCTTGCGCCGCCGCTGACCGCACCGGCCACGCCATGCTGCACACCCTGTATCAGCAGAACGTGAAGGCCAAGACGAATTTCTTCGTCGAATGGATGGCCTTGGACCTGATCCGCGACGCCGACGGCGACGTGGTGGGCGTGACCGCCCTGGAAATGGAAACTGGCGACCTGTACATCCTGGAAGCCAAGACCGTGCTGCTGGCCACCGGCGGTGCGGGCCGCATCTTTGCGGCATCGACCAACGCCTTCATCAACACCGGTGACGGCCTGGGCATGGCGGCACGTGCTGGCATCGCGCTGCAGGACATGGAGTTCTGGCAGTTCCACCCCACCGGCGTGGCCGGCGCGGGCGTGCTGCTGACCGAAGGCTGCCGTGGCGAAGGCGCCATCCTGCTCAACAGCAATGGCGAGCGCTTCATGGAGCGCTATGCACCCACCCTGAAGGACCTGGCCCCGCGCGACTTCGTGTCCCGCTCGATGGACCAGGAAATCAAGGAAGGCCGTGGCTGCGGCCCCAACAAGGACTACGTGCTGCTCAAGCTCGACCACCTGGGCGCGGACACCATCCACAAACGCCTGCCGTCGGTGTACGAGATTGGCGTCAACTTCGCCAATGTGGACATCACCAAGGAACCGATCCCCGTGGTGCCCACCATCCACTACCAGATGGGCGGCGTGCCGACCAACATCAATGGCCAGGTGGTGACGCAGGCCAATGGCATCAACAACTCCGTGGTGAACGGCCTGTACGCGGTGGGCGAATGCGCCTGCGTGTCGGTGCACGGTGCCAACCGCCTGGGCACCAACTCGCTGCTGGACCTGCTGGTGTTTGGCAAGGCCGCTGGCCGCCACATCGTCGAGTTCAACAACAAGAACAAGGAACACAAGCCCCTGCCCAAGGATGCGGCCGACCGCACCCTGGAGCGCCTGAACCAGCTCGACAAGTCGAACGAAGGCATCTACGCGCAGAACCTGGCGGGCGACATCCGCGCCACCATGCAGCAGCACGCTGGCGTGTTCCGCACCCAGGTCAGCATGGACGAAGGCGTGCAGAAGATCGCCGATATCCGCAGCCGCGTGGGCAGCGTGACCCTGAAGGACAAGTCCAAGGTGTTCAACACCGCCCGCATCGAAGCACTGGAAGTGGACAACCTGATTGAAGTGGCGCAGGCCACCATGGTCTCGGCCGCTGCCCGCAAGGAATGCCGTGGCGCCCACACCGTGTATGACTACGAGCACCCTGCAGACCATGCAGAGTTCCCGCTGGGCCGCAATGACAAGGAGTGGATGAAGCACACCCTGTGGTACAGCGAAGGCAGCCGCCTCGATTACAAGCCGGTCAACCTCAAGCCCCTGACGGTGGACAGCGTGCCCCCCAAGGTCCGTACGTTCTAAACAGTAGCCCCACGAGAGAAGAACCATGCAAAAACGCACATTCCAAATCTACCGCTACGACCCGGACAAGGACGCCAAGCCCTACATGCAGACCATCGAGATCGAACTCGACGGCCATGAGCGCATGCTGCTGGACGCACTGGTCAAGCTCAAGGAACAAGACCCCACGCTGTCGTTCCGCCGCTCGTGCCGCGAAGGCGTCTGCGGCTCGGACGCCATGAACATCAACGGCAAGAACGGTCTGGCCTGCCTGACGAACATGAACACCCTGAAGGGCACCATTGTTCTGAAGCCCCTGCCCGGCCTGCCAGTCATCCGCGACCTGATCGTGGACATGACGCAGTTCTTCAAGCAGTACAACTCGATCAAGCCCTACCTGATCAACGAAGAACTGGCCCCGGACCGCGAACGCCTGCAGTCCCCCGAAGAGCGCGACGAGCTCAACGGCCTGTACGAGTGCATTCTGTGCGCCAGCTGCTCCACGAGCTGCCCCAGCTTCTGGTGGAACCCTGACAAGTTCGTGGGCCCTGCCGGCCTGCTGCAGGCCTACCGCTTCATCGCCGACAGCCGCGATGACGCCACGGCCCAGCGCCTGGACAATCTGGAAGACCCGTACCGCCTGTTCCGCTGCCACACCATCATGAACTGTGTGGACGTGTGCCCCAAGGGCCTGAACCCCACCAAGGCCATCGGCAAGATCAAGGAACTGATGGTGCGCCGCGCCGTCTGACCCCGATCTGCACCGCAACGCCAGGCCAGCCATGGAAAACCTTTCCACCATATCCCTTGCCCCAGCAGCAGCCTCGCCGCTGCTGGACGAGCGTGAATTGAGCAAGCTGCACTGGCGCTGCCGGCGCGGCCTGCTGGAGAACGATCTGTTCATCGAACAGTTCTTCGCCCGCTACGAGCCCATGCTGACCCAGCGCCATGCGCAGGGCATGCGCGAGCTCATGGACCTGGCGGACAACGACCTGCTGGACCTGCTGCTGCGGCGGCGTGAGCCCGCAGGCGAGCAAGACACGGAAGAAGCGCGCGAAGTGCTTGGCATGCTCCGACAAAGTGGCGGCGCTCTGGCGGTTCACGCCTGACACCCCCGTCTGCATGCCCCAAGACCGGATCATCATCGGCAACCCACCCAAGGAAAGTAACAATGAAGCTAGCTGACAACAAAGCCACCCTGTCGTTCAGTAACGGCGGCCCCAGCGTGGACCTGCCGGTCTACCAGGGCACCATCGGCCCGGACGTCATCGACATCCGCAAGCTGTATGCGCAGACGGGCATGTTCACCTACGACCCGGGCTTCCTGTCGACGGCAGCGACCCAGTCGGCCATCACCTACATCGATGGCGACAAGGGCGAGTTGCTGTACCGCGGCTACCCCATTGAGCAGCTGGCCCAGAACTGCGACTTCCTGGAAACCTGCCACCTGCTGCTGTACGGTGACCTGCCAAACGAAGCGCAGAAGACCGACTTCACCAGCCGCGTGACCAACCACACCATGGTCAACGAGCAGATGCAGTTCTTCCTGCGTGGCTTCCGCCGTGACGCGCACCCGATGGCCGTGTTGACCGGCCTGGTCGGTGCCCTGTCGGCCTTCTACCACGACAGCACGGACATCAACAATCCGCAGCACCGCGAGATCGCAGCCATCCGCCTGATCGCCAAGATGCCCACCCTGGTGGCCATGGCGTACAAGTACGGTGTGGGCCAGCCCTACATGTACCCGCAGAACAACCTGTCCTACGCCGGCAACTTCCTGCGCATGATGTTTGGCACGCCCTGCGAAGAGTACAAGGTCAACCCCGTGCTGGAACGCGCGCTGGACCGCATCTTCATCCTGCACGCAGACCACGAGCAAAATGCCTCGACTTCCACCGTGCGCCTGTGCGGCTCGTCGGGCACCAACCCCTTTGCCGCCATCGCAGCTGGCGTGGCCTGCCTGTGGGGCCCCGCCCACGGTGGCGCCAACGAAGCTGCCCTGAACATGCTGTACGACATCCAGGCCCAAGGCGGCGTGGAGAAGATCGGCGACTTCATCAAGCAGGTCAAGGACAAGAACTCCGGCGTCAAGCTGATGGGCTTTGGCCACCGCGTGTACAAGAACTACGACCCGCGCGCCAAGCTCATGCAAGAGACTTGCAATGAAGTGCTGGCCGAACTGGGCCTGGAAAACGACCCGCTGTTCAAGCTCGCCAAAGAGCTGGAAAAGATCGCCCTGGAAGACGACTACTTCGTGCAGCGCAAGCTCTACCCGAACGTGGACTTCTACTCCGGCATCGTGCAGCGCGCCATCGGCATCCCTGTGAACCTGTTCACCGGCATCTTCAGCCTGGCCCGCACCGTCGGCTGGATCGCCCAGCTCAACGAAATGATCGGCGACCCCGAATACAAGATCGGCCGCCCACGCCAGCTGTTCACCGGCTCCGAGCGCCGCGACGTGCCACCACTGGCCAAGCGCTGATCGGCACGGCGCCCCGCGCCGTCCACCGCACCCACAAAGCCCGCAGGCAGTGCCTGCGGGCTTTTTTCATGGCGAATCGGCTCGCAGTGGGCAATTTTGCATGCACCTGGGAATCAGTCTCAAGGAACAGACCAACCCATACTACCCCCTAGTAAATAGGAATTTATGGCCACTAGCGCTTTATCCATAAGCACCATCGATTTATACTACACCCCAGTACATTCAACACCCGCAGACAGCAAGCGCCGCGCGCCAGCCTGACGCCCCTGTTCCCCATGCCCCACACCGCTGAAGACAAGCAACGCGCCGTCACCCGATTGCGCCGCATCAAAGGCCAGGCCGAGGCACTGGAGCGTGCCGTGGAAGCCGGCAGCGAATGCGCCCCCATCCTGCAGCAGCTCGCAGCCATGCGCGGCGCCGTGCACGGGCTGATGGCCGACCTGCTGGACAGCCATGTGCGCGAGATCCTGGCGGAAAAGCCTGCGCCATCGCAGCAGGCCGTGGACGAAACACTGTCGCTACTGCGCTCGTACCTCAAATAGACAGCCCACCCCCTACCGATTGACTGAAAGGACCACCCCATGAAATCCCGCGCCGCCGTCGCCTTCAAAGCCGGAGAACCCCTGCAGATCGTCGAAATCGACGTGGCCCCCCCCAAGAAAGGCGAAGTGCTCATCAAGATCACCGACACCGGTGTGTGCCACACCGACGCCTTCACGCTCAGCGGTGACGACCCCGAAGGCCTCTTCCCCGTCGTGCTGGGCCATGAAGGCGCCGGCATCGTGGTGGAAGTGGGCGAAGGCGTGACCAGCGTGAAGCCGGGCGACCATGTGATTCCGCTGTACACCGCCGAATGCGGCGAGTGCCTGTTCTGCAAGAGCGGCAAGACCAACCTGTGCGTGGCCGTGCGCGCCACGCAGGGCAAGGGCGTGATGCCCGATGGCACCACCCGCTTCAGCTACAACGGCCAGCCGATCTACCACTACATGGGCTGCAGCACGTTCAGCGAATACACCGTGGTGGCCGAGGTGTCGCTCGCCAAGATCAACCCCCAGGCCAACCCCGAGCAGGTCTGCCTGCTGGGCTGCGGCGTGACCACGGGCCTGGGCGCGGTGAAGAACACCGCCAAGGTGCAAGAGGGCGACACGGTGGCCGTGTTTGGCCTCGGCGGCATTGGTCTGGCCGTGATCCAGGGTGCCAAGCTGGCCAAGGCGGGCCGCATCATCGCCGTGGACACCAACCCCTCCAAGTTCGACCTGGCCCGCACCTTTGGCGCCACCGACTGCGTGAACCCGAAGGACTTCGACAAGCCGATCCAGCAGGTCATCGTCGAGATGACCACCTGGGGCGTGGACCACAGCTTTGAGTGCATCGGCAACGTCAACGTGATGCGCGCGGCGCTGGAATGCGCGCACCGCGGCTGGGGCCAGTCGGTCATCATCGGCGTGGCCGGGGCGGGGCAAGAGATCAGCACCCGCCCCTTCCAGCTCGTCACCGGCCGCAAGTGGCTGGGCACGGCGTTTGGCGGCGTCAAGGGCCGCAGCGAGCTGCCCGGAATGGTCGAAGACGCGATGGCGGGCAAGATCCAGTTGGAGCCCTTCGTGACCCACACCATGGGCCTCAGGGACATCAACGAAGCGTTTGATTTGATGCACGAAGGCAAGTCCATCCGCTCCGTGGTCAAGTACGCGGCCTGAACCTGCACAGCGGGCGGACGTTTGAGGCAAAAACAGCCTCCAGCGCTTGTACAACAAGCGCCAACAGCTATTCATTTCAGAGCACCCACCATGACCACCTCCCTGGAACTCCTCAGCAGCCACGCCTGCTTCGGCGGCGAGCAGCGCTTCTACCAGCACGCCTCCACCGAGATCGGGCTGCCGATGAGGTTCTCGGTGTTCCTGCCCCCCCAGGCGCAGCAAGGTCCCGTGCCCGCCCTGCTCTTCCTGGCGGGGCTGACCTGCACCGAAGAAACCTTCATGGTCAAGGCCGGCGCCCAGCGCCTGGCCGCCGAACTGGGCCTCGCACTCATCGCACCCGACACCAGCCCACGCGGGGCCAACGCGCCGGGCGAGGCCGACAGCTGGGACTTCGGCGTGGGCGCGGGCTTCTATCTGGACGCCACGCAAACGCCGTGGCGCACCCACTGGCGCATGGAGAGCTACCTTCTGAAGGAGCTGCTGCCGCTGGCCTCGGCCCAGTTGCCCATCGACGGCACCCGCCTGGGTATCACCGGCCACTCGATGGGCGGGCATGGCGCGCTCACGCTGGCGCTGCGCCATCCGGGCCGATTCCAGAGCCTGTCGGCCTTTGCGCCCATCTGCGCGCCCACCCAGTGTCCGTGGGGCGAGAAAGCCTTCACAGGCTACCTGGGCGCAGACCGCACGGGATGGATCGAGCACGACGCCACGGTGCTCATGCAGCACCAGCCGGTCGCGCCCTACCCTGCGGGCATCCTCATCGACCAGGGCCTCTCCGACAAGTTTCTGGCCGAGCAACTGCATCCGCACCTGTTCGAAGCCGCCTGCCAGGCCATCGGCCAGCCACTCAGCCTGCGCCGCCACGCGGGCTACGACCACGGCTACTACTTTGTGCAGAGCTTCGTGGCCGACCACCTGCAGCACCACGCTGCTGCCTTGGCATAGGCAGGCTGGCCCACCAACAGCGGCAGATCGGGCCCCCTTCAAGGGCGGCAGGGCTCTGCGGGGCCTCAGTTCCCCCACTTCTGAGCAAATGTTAATGCGGCCTTAAGCCTCGGGCGCCACAGTGCGCCCCATGCCTTTGATCCTGCAGCGCCTGCTGCTTCCCCACCTGGCCACGGGCGCCCCGCCCCAGCCTGCTTCCACAGCAACACGCGCCCTGCACCCCGCCTGGGTGGTGGTGCTCATCAGCACCTGGCTGGCCACGGCCTGCAACGTGCCGCTGTGGCGCGAAGTGGCGCAGTTGCCCGGCCAGGGCAGCCTGCGCGGCTGGGGCTTTGCGATCGCGTTTGCGCTCATCGTGGCCGCGGGCAATGCCGCACTGCTCACCCTGCTGGCCTGGCGCTGGACGCTCAAGCCTGCCGCCGCCGTGCTGGTGGTGATGGCTGCGTTCGGCGCGTATTTCATGCTGGCCTACGGGGTGGCCATCGACGCCAGCATGCTCACCAACGTGCTGCAAACCGATGTGCACGAGGCAGGCGACCTGCTCAACGCACGCATGCTGGCCACCGTGCTGGCGCTGGCGGTGCCGCCGCTCTTGTGGCTGCTGCGCCGCCGCGTGCAGCGGCTGAGCCCGCTGCGCCACGCGGCGCACAACGGGCTGCTGCTGGCGGGCTCCATCGCCATCATCGTGGTGTGCCTGCTGCTGGTGTTCCAGGACTTCGCCTCCACCATGCGCAACCACACCAAGCTGCGCTACCTCATCAACCCGCTCAACAGCGTGTACGCGCTGGGCAACATCGCCACCAAGCCCCTGCGCATGGACACCAGCAAGCTGCTGCCCCTGGGGCGCGATGCGCAGCTGGGCGCCAGCTATGCAGGCCAGGCCAAGCCCCCGCTGGTGGTGCTGGTGCTGGGCGAAACCGGCCGCAGCGGCAACTTCGGCATCAACGGCTACGAACGCAACACCACACCGCTGCTCGCGGCCCGCGCCGACCTCATCAGCGCCCGCAACGCCTGGTCGTGCGGCACCAGCACCGCCGCATCCGTGCCCTGCATGTTCTCGCACCTGGGCCGCACGGGCTACGAGGCGCGCGCCGCCAACTTCGAGAGCCTGATCGACGTGCTGCACCACGCGGGCCTGGCCGTGCTGTGGGTGGACAACCAGTCCGGCTGCAAGGGCGTGTGCGACCGCCTTGGCGACGTCAACACATCCACGCTGAAAGACCCCGCCCTGTGCCCCACCAGCGGCGAATGCCTGGACCGCGTGATGCTGAAGGACCTGGATGCGCGCATAGCCGCACTGCCCGCCGAACAACGCCAGCGCGGCACCGTGGTGGTGCTGCACCAGATCGGCAGCCACGGACCGGCGTATTCCAAACGCTCTGCGCAGGACCTCAAGAAATTCCTGCCCGAGTGCACCTCGACCGCGTTGCAGGAATGCGAGCGTCAGCAGGTGGTGAACGCCTATGACAACAGCATCCTCGAGACGGACTTTTTCCTCGACTCGGTGCTCAAATGGCTCTCAGCGCAGGAAGAAAAAGCGCAGACAGCTATGGTTTATGTAGCAGACCACGGCGAATCACTGGGCGAGAACAACCTCTACCTGCACGGCCTGCCCTACAGCATTGCGCCCGACGTGCAAAAACACGTGCCCTGGATCACCTGGCTGTCGCCTGCCATGCAGGCGCGCACAGGCGCACCCACGGCCTGCCTGCAGCGGGACCTGGCCGAACGGCGCGTCACGCACGACCACTACTTTCACTCGGTGCTGGGCCTCATGGATGTAAAAACGGGCGCCTACAACCCCGACCTGGACATGCTCACCCTGTGCCGCGGCTTGGCGGCTGAAGCGGCCGCCAAGCCCGTTGCAAAACCCATTGCACAGCCCGCTTGAAAACCGGTTCTGCAACGCCTGACGAACGTCAATCGAGCTGTCCCTGGCAGACATATTTGGTGTGCAGGTAGTCGTCCAGCCCATGCGTTGAGCCTTCGCGCCCATAGCCCGACTCCTTCACCCCGCCAAACGGCGCCGCCTCTGCGGCCAGCGCCCCTTCGTTGATGCCCACGATGCCGGACTCCAGCGCGTCTGCCACGCGCCAGATGCGGCGCACGTTCTGGCTGTAGAAGTAGGCCGCCAGGCCAAACGGCGTGTCGTTGGCGGCGGCGATGACTTCGGCCTCGTCGTCAAACACGGTCAGCGGTGCCACGGGGCCAAAAGTCTCTTCGCAGGCACAGGCCATGGTGGCGTCGGCGCCAGTGAGCACGGTGGGTGCGTAGTAGGTAGCACCGAGTTCGGCCAGGCGCTTGCCACCCGTGAGAACCTTCGCCCCCTTGGCCACGGCGTCATTCACATGGCGCTCGATCTTCTCCACCGCGCGGTCGTTGATCATGGGGCCGATCTGGGAGGCCGGGTCGCTCGCCGGGCCCACCTTCAGCGCCGCCACGCGGGCCGTGAGCCGGGTGGCAAACGCATCGAACACATCGCGCTGCACAAACACCCGGTTGGGGCACACGCAGGTCTGGCCGCCGTTCCTGAACTTGGCGGCCATGAAGCCATCCACGGCCGCATCCACATCCGCGTCGTCAAACACAATGAAGGGGGCATTGCCACCCAGTTCGAGCGACAGCTTCTTGAGCGTGTCCGCACTGCGGCGCGCCAGGTGCTTGCCCACAGGGGTGGAGCCCGTGAAGGTGATCTTGCGCACGCGGCTGTCGTCGAGCCACACATCCACCACGGCGGGCGTGTTCTGGCGTGAGGCGGTGACGATGTTGAGCACACCCGGCGGCACCCCGGCTTCGTGCGCCAGCAGCACCAGGGCCAGCGAGGTCAGCGGGGTGTCTTCGGCGGGCTTGCACACCACGGTGCAGCCGGCCGCCAGGGCCGGGGCGATCTTGCGCGCGATCATCGCCGCCGGAAAGTTCCAGGGCGTGATGGCCGCCACCACGCCCACGGGCTCCTTGAGCGCAAACATGCGGCGGCCCTGCACCGGGGCGGGAATGACCTCGCCGTTCATGCGCGTGGCCTCTTCGCCAAACCATTCGATGTAGCTGGCCGCATAGGCCACTTCGCCCTTGCCCTCGGCCAGGGGTTTGCCCTGCTCGCGCGAGATGAGCTTGCCCAGGTCGTCCTGGTGGGCCAGCACCAGGTCGTTCCAGCGCTTGATGATGGCGGCACGCTGCTTGGCAGGCACCTTGCGCCACGCGGGGAATGCGGCGTGCGCGGCGTCCAGGGCCGCCAGCGCCTCGGCAGCGCCGGAGTCCGGCACGGAAGCGATGGTGTCGCCGGTGGCGGGGTCGGTCACGTCAAGGCGGGCGCCGGTGGCCACGGTCCATTCGCCAGCGATGAAGTTGGCGCTGCGGATCAAGTCGGAACGGGTGAGGGTCAGGGACATGGCGGGAAGGTAAAAATTTGAACAAAAATGGCTGCCAGCGCTTATCCATCATGCGTGAGTAGCTATATTTTTAGGAGCAACGGCGCGCCACCGGCCTAGCCGTTGGCCACCCGCTGTGCAATGGCCTGTCCCACCTGCGTGGTGCTGGCCGCTCCCCCCAGGTCCGGCGTGCGCGGCCCGCTCTTGAGGGTGTCTTCAATCGCCGCCACGATGGCATCGTGCGCCAACCTGCCCGCCCCCTGGCCCTGGGTGAGGAAGTCCAGCATCAGCGCGCCGGACCAGATCATGGCAATCGGGTTGGCGATGTTCTTGCCGTAGATGTCGGGGGCCGAGCCATGCACGGGCTCGAACAGGCTCGGGAACGTGCGCTCAGGGTTCAGGTTGGCCGAGGGTGCCAGGCCAATGGTGCCGGTGGTGGCCGGGCCCAGGTCGGAGAGGATGTCGCCAAACAAGTTGGTGGCGGCCACCACGTCGAAGCGGCCGGGCTGCAGCACAAAGC
>NZ_JACUZT010000007.1:0-302131 GCF_014851495.1 Acidovorax sp. ACV01
GGTTGGAGCGCAACAGAAGGCTTGTGATGCACCACGACCGCAAGCCGTTCTATGCACAGGCATGGGTTTGGCTCGCGCAGGCCCGGATGCTGCTGGGGCGATTGAAATAGATTTCTTCTACACCCTCCATGAAGTGCGCTACAAGCAGCCTAGGTACTGCATACGCACCCCACGTTCATGTCGCACTGCAGCATGACCGCGTGGGTTAGAGTAGCCATCAGAGACAACGCAACAACGACGTCAAACGACGCGAAGGGGCCCGCACACATGGTGAAGAAAGCGCCACGCCGCACCGCAGAACGCATTCTGGAAGTGACGCTGGACCTGTTCAATCGGTTCGGCGAACCCAACGTCTCCACCACCCTGATCTCGGCCGAGCTGCGCATCAGCCCCGGCAACCTGTACTACCACTACCCGGCCAAGGACGAGCTGATCAACGCGCTGTTTGATCGCTACGAAAGCTCGCTCACCGAACTGCTGGCCGCCGCCGATGGTGTGCGCAATGTGGAGGACGCCTGGTTCTTCATGCACTCGCTGTTCGAGCTGATCTGGCAGTACCGTTTTCTGTACCGCGATCTCAACGACCTGCTGTCCAAGAACCGGCGCCTGGAAACCCACTTCCAGGCCATCCTCAAGAACAAGACCCGCGCCGTGCGCGCCATGCTCGATGGCATGGGCCGCGCGGATACCCTGCACATCGACTCGCGCGAGCTGGAAGCCACCGCCACCAGCATGGTCGTGGTGCTCACCTACTGGCTCAGCTTCGAGTACGTGCGCGACCCGCGCCGCGCGCTGGAGCCCGAAAGCGCACAGGCGGCGCTGCTGCGTGGCGCCCACCACGTGCTCAACCTGCTCATGCCCTACCTCGAAAGCGGCCAGCGGGCCCACCTGCTGGAGCTGGTGGGCGCCTACGCCACCACGCCAAGCTGACGGCGTGCGCAGCTGCGCCCCCAAGCCACTCGCCAACAAAAACTTCCGGAGACATACACCATGGCCAAATGGACCCCCTTCCCCCACGCAGGTGACTACACCTTCGACGCTGCGGGCGTCAAGAAGCACTGGGCACGGCTGCATGGCGGTGATGCCGAACCCTGCCCCAAGGACGCTGCCGTGCTGGAAGCCTGGGCACTGTTCCACAACGGTGATTTTGAAAAAGCCGCCGCAGCGGGCCTGGCGGCCGGAGGCGCAGGCATTACCGCAGCCAACAAGGCCACCTCCATCTACGCCAACTACCTGGAGCCCAAGGAAAAAACCCGTCTCGATTTCTTCACCCAGGTGGCCGAGCGTGCCGAGACCCAGGCCGCCAAAGAGCCCGACAACGCCAACGCCTGGTACTGGCACGCCTATGCACTGGGCCGCTATAGCCAGGGCATCAGCGTGGCCAAGGCCCTGGCCCAGGGCCTGGGCGGCAAAGTGAAGGAATCCCTGGAAAAGGCCATTACCCTGTCACCCAAACATGCCGATGCGCGCATTGCGCTGGGGGCCTTCCATGCCGAAGTGATCGACAAGGTGGGCTCGCTGATTGGCGGCATGACCTATGGCGCCAAGAAGGACACCGGCCTCAAGCTGTTCCAGGAGGCGCTCAAGCTCAACCCGGGTTCGGCCATTGCGATGATCGAGTACGCCAATGCCCTCGTCATGCTGGAAGGCGACAAGAAAATGAAGGAAGCCACCGCGCTGTATGAAAAGGCCGCCGCCGCCGAACCCATGGACGCCATGGAACGGCTGGATGTGGAGATGGCACGGGCGGAGCTGGAAGAAGAGTAAATTCGGTACATCCCCCTGAGGCGCTTCGCGCCTTCCCCCTTCTCTCGCCTCGCTGGCGCGATGCGGGAAGGGGGACACCGCCAGCGCGGCGGGGCGGCCCTTGCGCGGCGGTCGCTGGCTTGGGCCGCGCCAGTTTATGCAGCAGCGCCAAGAGCAACCACTGAATCAGCGGTAGTCACAACACTGCATTGGCGCTGACCTGAGCCCTCAACCCCCAAACCGCTGCGAGGCAATCTCCAGCAACCCATCAAAAATCAGGTTGTCCACCAGCTCGAACGGGCGCGTCATGCTGGGCGCCATCTTCCAGCCCGCGCCGCCGGTCATCAGGCAGGCAGGCTCCTCGCCGCAGTGCTGGATGACGTGCTGGACCATGCGCTCTACAGCCCCCGCGATGGCATAGGTGCCACCGCTGGTGAGCGCATCGCTGGTGTTGGTGGGGAACATGCGCACCTCGCCCGTGGGTACATGCAGGCCAGCAGTGCCGGATTCGAGCGCACGCAGCATGATGCCGTGGCCCGGCAGGATGAGCCCGCCCATGAAGCGTCCCTCGGCGTCGATGCACTCCACCGTGACCGCTGTGCCCACCATCACCACCACCAGCGGCCGTGCAGGCCCCTGGGCCAACACACGGTGGCGCGCGCCGACCATCGCCACCCAGCGGTCGGAGCCCAGGCGCGAGGGGTGGTCGTAGCCATTGGTCAGCCCGGCCTCCTGCGCCGACGACACCACCCACGAAGGTGCGACGTCCCAGAGTTCCATCTGCTCTTGCACACGGCGCTTGACGGCGTCCCCCGCCACCACGCAGCCCAGCATGCGTTCGGGGTGGGGCAGCGCCGCCCAGCTGCCTTCGGCCAGGCGGTCGATGTGGTCCAAAAACTCGGCGCCATGCGCAATGAGCACAGCCCCGGGGCGGGGAGCGTCGTACAACGCCCATTTGAGACGGGTGTTACCGACGTCGATGGCCAGAAAAGTCATGCGGCGGATTATCCCGAGTTTTGCGATGCGACCCTGCCCGAGGGCGACAGCCCACCGCCGCATTACTCCTCCCCGTCCACAAATTGTGAAAAATCGTGTCGCGCCCACGTCCGACACGTTGCAGCCGCCCATTGCCGCTACAGTGGTCCTTCCTGTTTCTGCAACATTAGGAGGTACGACATGGGTCTTTTCAGTTTCATCAAGGAAGCCGGCGAAAAGCTGTTCGGCGGCAAAGAAGCACAGGCCGCCACGGCAGCCGCCCCCACGCGGGATGAACTCAACGCCAAGGCGTCCAAGGCCATCGAGACCTACATCGCTTCCCAGAACCTGGGCGCCAGCAATGTGCAGGTGGCCTTTGAAGGCCCCGAAGGCAAAGTCACCGTGAAGGGCACGGCCCCCACGCAGGCCGCCAAGGAAAAAGTCACCCTGTGCTGCGGCAACGTGGCCAGCGTGACCAGCGTCGAGAACCTGATGGAGGTGACCAATCCTGAGCCCGAAGCCCAGTACCACGACGTGGTGCGCGGCGACACGCTCAGCGCTATTGCCAAGAAGTTCTACGGCGACGCCAACAAATACCCTGCGATCTTCGAGGCCAACAAGCCCATGCTGAGCCACCCCGACAAGATCTATCCCGGCCAGAAGCTGCGCATCCCGGCGCTTAAGTGATCCCCCTGAGTCGCCTTCGGCGCCTTCCCCCGAGGGGGACGCACCCGGTGGCCCGGCGTGGCCGGTTCCACGGGTGCACTGGCGGGGACGGGGGTGACGTGACAGCCTGTGGAAAAGGGACTGCAACGAATGCGGCTCCCATGCCGTCGCAAGGCAAAATTTAAATCAAAATAGCTGCTACCGCTTGATAGACAAGCGCTGGCAGCTATTTTTTTAGGAGTATCAGCCCTGCTTCCACGGCAGGCCGTGGAAGCGCCAGCCGCCGCGTTGGCCGCGGTGGCCCTGGGCGTCCGCATCGCCTTCGAAGCCTTCGAGGATGTTGTAGGCGGTCAGGCCCAGTTCCGTGGCGCGGCGGGCGGCGGCGATGGAGCGCACGCCGCTGCGGCACAGCAGCACGGCGGGAGTGCCGGCAGGGACGGCGGCGCGCATCTGCGCATCAAAGTCGGCGTTCATCGCCATGCCTGGCCATTGTTTCCAGGCCACGGCGGCGGCGCCGGGCACCTGGCCCACCCATTCGCGCTCTGCATCGCTGCGCACATCGACCAGCACGGCCTGGCCGTTTTGCACCCATTGCCAGGCCTGCTGGGGTGTGATGTCGCCTGCATAGCCTTCGGCCGGGGGAATCGTTGGTTCGGTCATCGTCATGGTCCTTTCAATCCCACAAAGGGGCCGGTTCGTCACGCAAGCGGCTGCGCAGCTGCGCATAGTCCGGCACCACGGTGGCCACGGTGTCCCAAAAGCGCGGGCTGTGGTCCATCACGCGCAGGTGGGCCAGTTCGTGCGCCACCACGTAGTCGATGACAGCCGGGCGGTAGTGCAACAGGCGCCAGTTCAGGCGGATGGAGCCATCGGCCTTGGCGCTGCCCCAGCGGGTCTGCGCGCTCGACAGCCGCAGGCTGGCCCAACGCACGCCCAGCAGCGGGGCAAAGTGGTCCAGCCGGGCCGTGAAGTGGCGCCGTGCATCGCGCATCAGCCAGGCCTGCACGGCGTCGCGGATCTGCACCGGATTGGCACTGTGGGGCAGGCCGATCTGCAGGGTGGGCATGGCGGCACCACTTGGCTCGGCAGCCGCCACCAGCGCCCCGCCCTTGCCCGCAAAGCCGTGGCTGGGGTCCAGCACCACCGTCAGCGGTTCACCCAAATAAGGCAGCACGGCTCCGTTGGCCCAGACGATGCGCCCGCCCTCCAGGCGCTGCTGGCGCTCGCGCGCGTCCGACAGCTTGCGCAAGATCCAGTCGGACTTCTCGCGCAGCGCAGCATCCACCGCACCCAGCGTGACCCAGCTGGGCGCACGCACCGCCAAGCCATCGGCCCCCACGGTGAAGCCGATGGTGCGGCGGCGTGCCCGCGTCAGTGCATAGGCCACCACGGCGTCGCCCAGCAGCACTTCGCGGCTGGCCTGCGGGTGGCGAAATTCGGCGGGGGACAGCAGCGAGGGCCGAGGCACTGCGGGCGCCGCCGGCCGATTCACTATCGTTTTAGGAGCTACCAGCGCTTGTCCATCCAGCACTGGTGGCATTTTTTGCTTGAGATCTGCAGCATTCACGACCGGTGCTGCTGCCGGAGCCACAACCGGTGAGAGGGGCGGGTCGAAAAGGTCGAGCGCCAACTGCACAAGCCGCTGCATCACGGTGGGCTTACTTTCCGTTGGCCGCGTCGGTGGCCCGGGCGGGCGGGATGACCACGGCGGGGTATGCATCAGGGTCCAGGCGGCGCATCTCGGCCTCGATCCAGGCCTCCACCTCGCGCATCAGTTCGTCGGGCTTGCGGCCTGCACTGGGAATGGGCTTGCCGATGGACACATCCACCACGCCCGGGCGCTTGATGAAGGCCTTGCGCGGCCAGACCTTGGCCGAAGTAACGGCAATCGGCACCACGGGTGCGCCGGTGTCGATAGCCAGGCGGGTGCCGCCGGTCTTGTAGTTGCCCTTTTGGCCGCGCTCGATGCGCGTTCCTTCAGGGAACATGATGATCCAGATGCCCTGGGCCAGCAGGTCCTTGCCCTGCTGCACCACCTTGTGGAAAGCCTGCGTGCGCTGGTCGCGGTCGATGTGGATCATGTCCAGCCGGCCGATGGCCCAGCCGAAGAACGGTACACGCAGCAGCTCCTTCTTGAACACGTAGGCCAGGGGGTGGGGCATGATCGCGGGCATCAGAAAGGTCTCGTACGTGGACTGGTGCTTGACCAGCAGCACCGCCCCCGCGTTCTCGCCCTGCGGCAGGTTCTCCATGCCCATCACGTTGGTGCGGATGCCGAGGATCACGCGGGCACCGCTGATGCACAGCGAAAGCCACGCGCGCGCGATGCGGTACAGCGGCTTGCCGCGCACCCCCAGCAGCGTGCCCAGCATGATGGTCAGCGCGTAGGGCACCACGGTGATGCCCATCCAGAGAAGGTGAATGACAGAACGGATAAAGGCCATTTTTATGGTTATTTTGGCCGCCAGCGCTTTTCTACCAAGCGCCAACAGCTATTAAATGAATAGCATCAAGAAGTGGCGCCACCCGGCGTGGGCAGGGGCGTCGCAGCCAGCGGTGGCGCGGCGAACTGCACGGCGGGCAAAAGCTGGTCCACAAAATCCCTCAGGCTGGCATACACCCGCGTGCCCGGCGGGACCCCCGCAGGCAGGGGTCCGCCCGGGTGCACCTGCGCTGACTGCCCCGTGCACACCAGGTGCAGTTGTGCGCCCAGTGCGGCGCCTGCCTGCAAGTGCGCGATGCAGCTACCCACCACCTGCACATCGTCACGTTCGACCCCATAGCGATCACTGATCTGCTCAAGCAGGCCGGGGGCGGGCTTGCGGCACGCACATTCTTCATCGGCCGCGTGGGGGCAATAGAAGACGGCGTCGATGCGCCCGCCCACCGCCGCCACCTGCCGGTGCATCTTGGCGTGGATGGCATTGAGCGCCACCACATCAAACAAGCCCCGGCCCAGGCCCGGCTGGTTGGTGGCCACCACCACATGCCAGCCCGCATGGTTGAGCCGCGCAATGGCTTCGAGCGCACCCGGCACGGCGGTCCACTCGTCGGCAGCGGTGACATAGTCGTCCGCCAGCGGGTTGAGGGTGCCGTCGCGGTCGAGAATGGCGAGTTTCATAGGAGGGGTTTGCCTTGTGAGAACCGCCAGCCTAGCAGCTTGTGCAAACCGGTCAAACCGCCAGGCGCGAAAGGTCGGCCACGCGGTTCATGGCCTCGTGCAGGCTCTTGAGCAGACCCTGGCGGTTCAGGCGCAGGTCCATCTGCTCGGCGTTGACCATCACGTCGTCAAAGAACGCATCCACCGGTGCGCGCAGCACTGCCAGGGTCTGCAGGCTGGCGGTGTAGTCGCCTGCGTCGAACTGGACATTGGCCTCGGGCACGAAGCGCTGCAGCGCGGCGTAGAGGTCCTGCTCGGCCTTTTCCTGCAGCAGGTCGGGGTTGACGTGGGCATCCACCGGGCCTTCGACCTCGGCCTTTTTCAGGATGTTGCCCACGCGCTTGTTCGCCGCGGCCAAGGCCGGGCTTTCGGGCAGTGCGGCAAAGGCGCGCACGGCCGCGAGCTGCTTTTCGACCAGGGCCAGGCGCTGCGGGCGCAGGGCCATGACAGCGTCGACCTCCTGTGCGCGGTAGCCCTGCTCGCGCAGGCTACCGGCGAGGCGGTCGTAGATGAAGTCCTCAATTTGACCGACAACTTGCTCTTGAAATGGTGCTCGTGCCTGAAAAAGGCCCAAACCATCGCCAATCGATGCTTTAAATGCGGCCAGCTGTATTTCCGAGTCGTTGTGAACTTGCACAACGCTCGCCAGCAGGGCTCTCAAATCCAGCGACAAATCCTTCTCAACCAGCATGCGGATCACGCCCAGCGCATGGCGGCGCAGCGCAAACGGGTCGCGGTCGCCCGTGGGCAGGTTGCCGATGCCGAACATGCCCACCAGGGTTTCGAGCTTGTCGGCCAGCGCCACCACCACGCCGGCAGTGTTGCGCGGCAGCGTGTCGCCCGCAAAGCGGGGCTTGTAGTGGTCTTCGATGGCGTGGGCCACGGTCTCGCCCAGGCCGTCGTTCAGGGCGTAGTAGCCGCCCATGATGCCCTGCAGCTCAGGGAACTCGCCCACCATGTCGGTCACGAGGTCGGTCTTGGCCAGTTGTGCGGCTTTGTCGGCATCAGCGACCAGAGCAGCATCACCCAGTTGCGTGGCAATGGCCTTCGCGATGGCGCGCACGCGCTCCACGCGCTCACCCTGCGTGCCGAGCTTGTTGTGATAGACCACCTTGCCGAGGCCCTCGACGCGCGAGGCCAGGGTCTTCTTGCGGTCCTGGTCGAAGAAGAACTTCGCGTCGGCCAGGCGCGGGCGCACCACGCGCTCGTTGCCGCCGGTCACGAAGCTCGTGTCTTCGGGGCTGATGTTGCTGACCACCAGGAACTTGTTGGTGAGCTTGCCTGCGGCGTCCAGCAGCGGAAAGTACTTCTGGTTGGCCTTCATCGTGAGGATGAGGCACTCCTGCGGCACGTCGAGGAACTCGGTCTCGAACGAGCAGGTGACCACGTTGGGACGTTCGACCAGCGCGGTCACTTCGTCGAGCAGCGCCTCGTCTTCGATGGGGCGCGCGCCGTTGCCCACCTGGGCGGCGGCCGCGGCCAGCTGGCGGGCGATCTCGGCCTTGCGCTCGGCAAAGGAGGCGATCACGGCGCCGTCCTGCTTGAGCGTGGCGGCGTAGCTGTCGGCGTCTGCCAGCACCACGGGCGACACCGCGGCCTCAAAACGGTGTCCCTGCGTGCTGTTGCCCGCCGACAGGCCCAGGGCCTTCACCGGCACCACGGCGCTGCCGTGCAGCGCGACCAGGCCGTGCGCGGGGCGCACGAAGTTCACGCTGCTCCAGCCGGGCAGTTCGCAGTCGGTCTCGAGCTGGTAGCTCATGACCTTGGGAATGGGCAGCTTGGCCAGGGCTTCGAGCAAGCCCTTTTGCAGGCCTTCCTGCAGCGTGGCACCGGGCACCACGCTGTCGTAGAACAGGGCCTCGGCCTTGCCGTCTTGCGCGCGCTTGAGCGCCGCCACGGCGGCTGCCGGGTCGGACACATCCGCGCCCAGGGCCTGCAGCTTTTTCAACAGCGCCGGGCTGGCATTGCCGCTGGCGTCGAGCCCCACGGTCACGGGCATGAGCTTTTGCTGCACGGCCTTGTCAGCCGCCTTGTCGGCCACGGAGGTCACATGCGCGGCCAGGCGGCGGGGCGATGCAAAGGGCGTGACCACCGAGGCAGCCGTCGCCAGGCCCTGGGCCTTGAGCTGGTCGCCCAGCACGGTGGCAAAGGCATCGCCCAGCTTCTGCAGCGCCTTGGGCGGCAGCTCTTCGACAAACAGTTCTACGAGGAGATTTTGGGTCGTCATGTTCTTGTTCTCTTTCGTCCGCTCAGGCTGCTTTTTTGACCATCTGTTCTACCCATTCGCGCGGCGCCATGGGGAAGCCCAGGCGCTCGCGGCTCTCGTAGTAGCTTTGCGCCACGGCACGGGCCAGGTTGCGGATGCGGCCGATGTACGCGGCGCGTTCGGTCACGCTGATGGCGCCACGCGCGTCCAGCAGGTTGAAGCTGTGCGCGGCCTTGAGCACCTGCTCGTAGGCGGGCAGCGCCAGCTGCTGCTCCATCAGGTACTTGGCCTGCTTTTCGTGCGCATTGAAGGCGGTGAACAAGAAGTCCGCATCGCTGTGCTCGAAGTTGTAGGTGGACTGCTCCACCTCGTTTTGCTTGTAGACGTCGCCGTAGTTCAGGGTGTCGGTCCACTTGAGGTTGTAGACGTTGTCCACGCCCTGCAGGTACATGGCCAGGCGCTCCAGGCCATAGGTGATCTCACCCGTGGCGGGCTTGCAGTCGATGCCGCCGACCTGCTGGAAGTAGGTGAACTGTGTCACTTCCATGCCGTTGAGCCACACCTCCCAGCCCAGGCCCCAGGCGCCCAGCGTGGGGTTTTCCCAGTCGTCTTCGACAAAGCGGATGTCGTTCTTCTTGAGGTCGAAGCCCAGGGCTTCAAGGCTGCCCAGGTACAGCTCCAGGATGTTGGCTGGTGCGGGCTTGAGCACCACCTGGTACTGGTAGTAGTGCTGCAGGCGGTTGGGATTCTCGCCATAGCGGCCGTCCTTGGGGCGGCGGCTGGGCTGCACGTAGGCGGCCTTCCAGGGCTCGGGTCCGATGGCGCGCAGGAAGGTGGCGGTGTGCGAGGTGCCGGCGCCCACTTCCATGTCGTAGGGCTGCAAAAGAGCGCAACCCTGCGCGTCCCAGTAGGACTGCAGCTTCAGAATGATTTGCTGGAATGTCAACATGGCGTCTGTGGCGCTGGCAAGCCAGGGCCGGCAAGTAAGGGGGAAAGAAAAAGCGGTGCGTGTGCCAGGCCCACTGCCTGCAGCCACCAAAGGTTGCAAGCGCGGGCGTCGCGCGCGCAACCGGTCATTTTACGGCGCTGCGGCTAGGGCTCGACAAACAAGCAGCATCCGCCCTCCCATGAAAAAAGGCCGGAGCCCTTTTGGAGCCCCAGCCTTCCCAACCAGTCACGCGGGCTATAAGCCGGTGCGTACCGGTGACCACCTTTGCGGGCAGCCCGTCGGCGCACCTGTCGTGCGCCAAGTCTCGTTTCAAATATTCGCTGCGCGGTTCATCACCTATGGCGCTTCCAGAGGGCATGCCTTCAAGCCGGTGCACCCGTGGAACTGGCTCTGCCAGGCCACCGGGTGCGTCCCCCCTCGGGGGGAAGGCGCCGAAGGCGACTCAGGGGGGCTCAATACTCCCAGAAGATCCGTTGCAGTTCTTTGCTGTCGTTGGTCTTGGTAAGGGCCACCATGGCCAGGATGCGCGCCTTTTGGGGGCGCAGGTCGTGGGCAACCACCCAGTCGTACTTGTCGTCAGGCTGCTCGGCATTGCGCAGCACAAAACCGTCGGGCACGCGGGCCGAGCGCACGATCTGCACACCAGCCGCACGCAGCGCCTTGAGCGAATCCACCGCCTGCGCAGCCACCGAGCCGTTGCCCGTGCCGGCGTGGATCAGCGCCTTGACGCCCGCCTTGCCATAGGCTTCGATGCCCGTGGTGTTCATGTTGCCGTAGCCATAGACAATGTCCACCGCAGGCAGGGCCTTGATGTCGTCGATGTTGAACTCGGACTGGGCGGTATGGCGCTTGACGGGCGCGCGGAACCAGTAGTTCTTGCCTTCCACCACCATGCCCAGCGGGCCCCATTGGCTCTTGAAGGCCTCGGTCTTGATGTTGATGGTCTTGCTCACGTCGCGGCCGCTCTGGATCTCGTCGTTCATCGTGACGAGCACACCCTTGCCGACAGCGTCCTTGCTGGCGGCCACGCTCACGGCGTCGTACAGGTTCAGCGCGCCGTCGGCCGACAAGGCCGTGCCAGGGCGCATGGAGCCCACAACCACGATGGGCTTGGTCGTGCGCACAACGAGGTTCAGGAAGTAGGCGGTTTCTTCGAGCGTGTCGGTGCCGTGGGTGATCACGATGCCGTCCACATCGGCCTGCTTGGCCAGGGCCGAGACACGCTGGCCAAGGCGCAGCAGGTGCTCGTTGGTGAAGCTCTCGGAGGCGATCTGGAACACTTGCTCGCCGGACACCTTGGCCACACTGGCCAGCTCCGGCAGGCCTGCCAGCAGCTTGTCGACCGGCACCTTGGCGGCGGCATAGGTGGCGCTGTTGGCGGCCGAGGCGCCCGCACCGGCAATGGTGCCGCCGGTGGCCAGCACGACCACATTGGGCTTGGCAGCCTGGGCCATGGCCACGGCCGACGCAGCCGACAGCAACAGGCCCGCGAGCCAGCGGCTGGCGGTGGGGGAAGAGGAAATGCGCATGAAGATGTCTCCTGATTTTTGGGTTGGCAGCGCGCGTTGCGCCGCTCTGTGCAAACCCCGCCGTCGAAGCGGTGCCGCATCCTATGAGAAAGCAGAACACAGTCATGCGGAATAATTGACCCACCCTTATGAACTTCACTCACACCCCAGACGCCTCCGCCGGGCCCCAGTTTTTAGGCCACACAGGCAAGCACCCCGGAGCAGCGCCGAAATGAACCTGCGGCAACTGGAAGTTTTTCAGGCCGTGCTGCAGACCGGCAACATGAGTGCAGCGGCGCGCCTGCTGTGCATCACGCCTTCGGCGGTCAGCAAGGCGATTGCGCACACCGAGCTGCAGCTGGGCTACCGGCTGTTCAACCGCACGCCTTCGGGCCTGACACCCACACCCGAGGCCCAGGTGCTGGCGGCCGAATCCACCGGCATCTACCGGCAGCTGGACGCGCTCAAGCGCACTGCCCGCAACCTGGCCACCAGCGATTCGGGCGATGTGCGCCTGGGCGCCATCCCGTCGATCACCCACGAATTTCTGCCGCGCCTGCTGCAGCACCACGCCGAGCAGCACCCGCAGGTGGGCGTGGAAGTGCGCACCATCCACCAGGACCAGATGACACAGGCACTGCTCACGCGCAGCGTGGACTTCTGCCTGGGCTTCTACAAACACCCCCACCCCCAGATTGCCAGCGACCTGCTGGTCAGCGGCAGGCTGTATCTGGCGGTGGCGACCAGCGTGTGGGCCCGCGCGCCCCGCGCCGCCACCCCGGGGGCGCGGCTGGCGCAAGTGCCCGTGATCCGCCTGGTGGGCGACGACCCCATGCGCCAGGCCATTGACGAGATTGCGCAACGGCTGGGATCGCCCGCCGGACCAGGGATTCAGGTGCAGACCTCGCGCTTGGCGCTGGAGCTGGTACGCCGGGGCATGGGCTGGACGGTCGTGGACTTCCTCACTGCCAAGGGACTCGACCCCGCGCAAATGGTGGCGCAGGAGCTGCACGAGCTGGCGCCCATGTCGCTGTACAGCTACCACGCACGGGCCTTGCCGCCGGGCCTGCAGGCCACGCGCATGCTGGCCATGCTGCCCACCCTGCTGCACGAAGCCCTGCAACCCAACCCCAAGCCCGCACGGCGCTGACGGCCCGGTAGCCCATGACATGACTGGTGCAAAACAGGGCTCAGGCCAGCGGTTCGCCCCAGGGCGAGGCTGGTGCCACATCCCAATTTGCGCAAGTCCCACGTGAAAACGGCCTGCCTGTCCGGAGACAGGCAGGCCGTTTGGTGTGGGAAGGCTGCGGTCAGTCGTTCCAGCGGCGCAGCACCAGGCTGGCGTTGGTGCCACCAAAACCGAAGCTGTTGGACAGCACGGTGGTCAGCTGCGCGTCGCGCGTCTGGGTGACCAGGGGCATATCGCCCAGTGCCGGGTCGGGCGTCTCTACATTGGCAGAACCGGCGATGAAGCCCTTGTTGAGCATGATCACGCAGTAGATCGCCTCTTGCACACCCGTCGCACCCAGCGAGTGGCCGGTGAGCGACTTGGTGGACGAGAACGGAGGCACCTTGTCGCCAAACAGGGCACGCATGGCGCGCACTTCCTGCATGTCGCCCACCGGCGTGGAGGTGCCGTGGGTGTTGATGTAGTCGATGGGGGCGTCGAGCCCTTCCATGGCCTGCTGCATGCACGCAATGGCACCGTCGCCCGAAGGGGCCACCATGTCCTCGCCATCGCTGGTGGCGCCAAAGCCCACCACTTCGGCCAGGATGGTGGCGCCGCGCGCCTGGGCGTGTTCGAGGCTTTCCAGCACCACGGCGCCGCCGCCGCCCGCGATCACAAAACCGTCGCGGTTCGCGTCGTAGGCGCGCGAGGCCTTCTCGGGCGTGGCGTTGTATTTGCTGGACATGGCGCCCATGCCGTCAAACAGCAGCGACATACCCCAGCTCAATTCTTCGCCACCACCCGCAAACATCACATCCTGCATGCCCCAGGCGATCTGCTGCGCGGCCACACCGATGCAGTGGGCCGAGGTGGAGCAGGCCGAGGTGATGGAGTAATTGATCCCCTTGACCTTGAAGTTGGTGGCCAGGCACGCGGACACGGTGGAGCTCATGCAGCGCGTGACCTGGTAGGGGCCGACGCGGCGAATGCCCTTTTCGCGCAGGGTGTCGGCTGCTTCGATCTGGTTGGCGGGAGAGCCCCCACCCGAACCCATGATGAGGCCGGTGCGCGGATGGCTCACCTGTTCGGGCGCAAGGCCTGCCTGGGCAATGGCGTCTTCGAGCGCGATCTGCGCATACGCGGCCGCATCGCCCATGAAGCGCAGTTGCTTGCGGTCGATGCGCGTCTCGATGTCGATCTCGGGCACGCCACCCACCTGGCTGCGCAGGCCCAGCTCGGTGAATTTTTCGACGGCCTTGATGCCGCTTTTGCCTTCACGCAGTGAGGCTTCCACGGTGGCCAGGTCGTTGCCAATGCACGAGACGATGCCCGCGCCGGTGATGACTACGCGCTTCTTGGTGCTCATGCTGCGTCCTTGCCGTCTTCCTCGCGCTTGAACAAGCCCACGCGCAAGTCATTGGCTACATAGATTTCCTTGCCATCGGCCAGCAGGCGGGCATCGCCAATGGCCATGACCAGCTTGCGCTTGATGACACGCTTGATGTCGATTTCGTAGGTGACCAGTTTCACATCGGGGCCCACTTCGCCCGTGAACTTGACCTCACCCGCACCCAGCGCCCGGCCACGCCCTGGCAGCTGCAGCCAGGTCAGGTAAAAGCCGATCAGCTGCCACATGGCATCCAGTCCCAGGCAACCGGGCATGACCGGGTCGCCCTGGAAGTGGCAGGCAAAGAACCAGAGATCGGGCTTGACGTCCAGCTCGGCGCGGATCCTTCCCAGCCCGTGCGCGCCACCATCGCTGTCGATGTGCGTGATGCGGTCAAACATCAGCATGGGCGGCAGCGGCAGGCGCCCGCTGTCAGCGCCGAACAGCCGGCCCTCGCCCGAGGCGATCAGTTGTTCGTAGGAAAAGGAATCAGCCATCTTCAGTCGTGCTCCAGAACAGCGGTGGGCCCGCTTCAAATCATCGTTGTATGTCAACACAAGCCCCCGCTTGTGGGGCTCCATTATCAAGGCAGAGAAAGACACATCCCGGTTTTGGCCCGGCAAGGCGCCGGGACACCCCGGCGGCGCATGACCTGGATCAATTTCCGCGCAGTGTCTGCAGCCTCCTTGCCACCAGGGCAAAAAACAGGGCCACCCCCCCGAAAATCCACAGGGGCACCAGCCCCCAGCGCGACACCCACCACGCATACGGCGTGATGTGCCAGCCACTTTGCGCATCCAGCCCCCGGCCCTGCACCTCGCCCTTGAGCACCCCCCGCGTGTAGCGGGCCAGTTGCTGCGTCACCACACCCCGGTGGTCGATGATGGCCGTGGCGCCGGTATTGGTCGCGCGCACCATGGGGCGCTCGAACTCCAGGGTACGCATGCGGCTGATGTTCAGGTGCTGGTCAATGGCCACGGTGTCGCCGAACCAGCCGATGTTGCTGAAGTTGACAAACACCGTGGGCGCCTGCGCCGGGTCGATGAAACGCGCCCCCAGCTCTTCCCCAAAAAGGTCTTCGTAACAAATATTGGGCGCAATGCGCTGGCCCGCCCAGGCAAAGGAGGGTTGCCCCACCAGGCCCCGGTTGAAGTCCCCCAGCGGGATATTCATCATGGCCGTGAACCACTTGAAGAACGGCGGAATGAACTCGCCAAACGGCACCAGGTGGTGCTTGTCGTAGCGGTAGGGGGTGGCCTGGGTGGCGGGGCTCAGGCCGAGCACCGAGTTGGTGTAGCCCAGCGCTTCATTGCCCAGGGGAATGCCCAGCAGCGCGGCCTGCGGGCCCTGTGCATAACGCTGCTGGATGCCCTCCAGGTAGCCCGGAATGAGCTGCTGGGGAAGCAGCGGGATGGCGGTTTCGGGCGCCACCACCAGGTCGGCCTTGGCGTCGCGCAGCGCTTCGGCATACCACTTCAGTGCCAGTGGCACACCGCTGCCCGACTGGAATTTCTCGTCCTGCGGGATATTGCCTTGCAGCAGTTCCAGGGTCATCGGGGGCACCTTGCTGCGGACAGTTGAACTGCATGCACAAAGTAGCTGCGGACTTAACCCAGCGGAGACCACAACCAATACCAATACCCAGGTGCGCCAGCGACCAAGATCCGCGCCACGCAACTGCACCCCATACATCGCCAGCACCGCAGCCACGGCCCCGATGCCGTAAACGCCGACGTAGCGCGCCAGCGCCGCCAGCGGCCCGTCAACATGGGCGTAGCCACCAGCCCCCCAGGGGAACCCCGTCCACCAGATGCCGCGCGCCAGCTCGGCCAGGAGCCAGAACGCTCCAAAAATGATAGCTGCTAGCACCCTATTGGCAAGCGTCAGGCGGCAAAAAAGCCCCACCATCGCCGCGTAGTAGCTGGCCAGGAACGCGGCCAGCCCCAGCACCGCGGCCACGGCCAAGGGAGCGGCCAGCCCGCCGTAGGAGTGCATGGAGATGAACAGCCACCAGAAGGTCCCGGCGAGCCAGGCCGTGGCAAACAAGCCTCCGATGACCACGCCGCGCTGCCAAGGGACAGACACCGTGGCACGTGGGCGCACCAGCCAGGCCAGTACCACCATGGATACGATCTGCAGCCACCACAGGGGTTCGCCGCCCCAGGGCCAGGCCAGCGAGGCCGCCTGCGCAACGCCGGCAGCCACGGCCAGCAGCGCCTGCAGGGCCAGTGGCAGCCCCGGCGTCGAGGAAGCGCGGGTCATCAGTCGCTGGCGCTGGCTTCTTCGATCCGCGACACCTTGAACCAGCGCACGGCGCCGCCCTTGGTGTGCAGCACGACGAAGTGCAGGCCGCCCAACTGCAGGTGCTCGCCGCGCTTGGGCACATGGCCCATTTCGTGGGCAATCAGGCCGCCGATGGTTTCGAAGGTTTCGTCGGGGTCGCTGCCCTGAACCAGCACATCAAATGCCTCGCAAACCCGCTCCACCGAGGTGTCGCCGCTCACGCGGTAGGTGCGGTCGGCCAGGCCAAAGATGTCGCCGTCGTCCTCGGGGATGTCGAACTCGTCCTCGATCTCGCCCACGATCTGTTCGAGCACATCTTCAATGGTGATGAGCCCGGCCACGCGGCCAAACTCGTCGATCACGATGGCCAGGTGGTTGCGGTTGCCGCGGAATTCGCGCAACAGGTCGTTCAGGCCCTTGCTTTCGGGCACGAAGACGGCGGGGCGCAGCAGGGCGCGGATGTTCAGCTCGGGCGCCCGCTGCAGCTTGAGCAGGTCCTTGGCCATGAGGATGCCGATGATGTTCTCGCGCTCGCCCTGGTACACCGGAAACCGCGAGTGCGCGGTGTTGATGACAAGGTGCAGCATCTCGTCAAACGGTGCATCGATGTTGACGAGGTCCATGCGGGGTGCAGCCACCATCACGTCGCCCGCCGTCATGTCGGCCATGCGGATGACGCGCTCGAGCATCACGCGCGACTCGGCCCCAATGACCTGGTTGTCTTCGGCTTCGGCCAGGGTTTCGATGAGTTCTTCCGTGGAGTCCGGCCCCGGATGGATGAACTCGGCCACTTTCTGCAGGAAGGTGCGCTTGTCTTCCCTCTCGGGCGGGCGCCCGGGGTGCGCGGGGTGCGGGTCAGACACTGTCTTGACGTGCGGTAGTGGATCAGTCCCCTAGGATAGCGGATTGTTGTGACGGCCCGCTACGCAATCCCCGCAGCCCGCACACCGCGAGCGTGGGGATGGATGGATTATTCGGCCGACTGGTGGCGCGCGTGCTGCACGCCACTGCGCACTTCCTGCACACCGGCCAGGAAGTCCCAGAACTGCTTGGCCTGCTTCTTGAGCTGGTAGTCCACCTCGGCAAACTGCTGTTCCACGATCTCGGCCATGCGTGTGTCCAGGCTGGCTGGCTCGATCTGGAGGTAGGCCTCGGACTCTGAGCCGTCGCGGCGCACGGTGGCTCCCGCCTTGCGGGCAATTTTGAGCATCGCGGTGTTTTCGGAGAGCGCATGGATAAAGACCATGTTCACGCCTTCATTGCGCGCATGCATCACGGCCCGCTCGAAAAGGCGTGCCCCGAAACCTCGCCCGCGCGCCTGCTTGAGCACGGACACACCGAATTCGGCGCAATGTTTGTACTCAGGGTGCTCCGAGAAAGCCAGGTGCGCCATCGCGATGAGTTCAAGGCGGCGGTTGTAGATGCCAAAGATCTCGTCACGATTGAAGTCGAGCTGCGCGGCATAGCGGCGGATCTGCTCATCATTGGCGGCATAGCCAAAACGCAGGTAACGGTCTGCGGGCTCCAGTTGGAGCAAATGCTGGGTGATCCGCTCCCGGTAGGAAGGGCCCAAAGCGCGAATGGGGACCATCACGGGCACCTCCTTCTTGACGCGAATTTCATGGCCAGACGGGCCACCTGTGACGGGGCGCAGCAGATCCCTGCCTGCATACCAGGAAGCCTTGAGCCAGTCTTTCGTTGCGATCATGGCTACAAATATAAGGGTTTTCCCTCATTATTTCCAGTCCAATTTGCTGCGTTGCAGCAAAATAAGAGGGTGGCATCCAATATGAAAGAAAACAGCTTCCAGCGCTTATCCGAAAACGATTTTTAGCTACCATTTTGATAACAAAGCCCGCCACTCCACGGGGAACGTGGTCGCTTCCGCGACTTTTTTGCGGGGCACCCGGGGCATGGCCCAGACCTGTCCGGGAAGAGGCGCCCCCATCCCCACCCTCTGTGCCCAGGGTATAGCGATGGCACCTTGGCAACAAGCTGAAAAACGAGGCAACCGGGCGTTAGCGGGCGGCAACCAGCTCCAGGGGGCGGGACGCGCCCGGTGCGCTGGCCATGGCTGCCGTGTCTGCACAAGCCTTTGCGTCCGTGGCACCCACCAAGGCCGCACGCCCGGGAGGCAGATCGAGCGCTGCCACGCGGTCCAGCGACAGTGCCACGGTGTCGCCCAGCCGCAGTTCCAGGCGCTGCAACCCTTCGGACCGTTGCAGGCGCACCCGGCCGGTGTGCGCCTGCACGCGCACGGCCCGCATGTTCTCGGCTTGAACCTCCAGGCCATCCTCGCGCGGCCCGTTCCGGTGCTCGCTGGGGCCGCACAGGGACGAGCGCAGATCCAGTTCCCTCACAAAGCCTGCCACCGTAATCTGTTCGCCCAGAATTGCCAGGCTCTCCACAGGCTCCCGGACCTCGATGGAGGCCCGCTCGATATGCAGGTGCCGGAAATGCGCGGGCAATTCGATTTTTTGAATCCATGCCAGGGCCCGATGGCCCTGCCTGGCCTCTGCGCGCGGCGCACGGGCCCGCAGCACCAGCGTCTCTCCTTCGCGAAAGGCGGTGATCCATCGGGCGGGCTCGGGGGCGTCAGGCGCTGTATCCCGGTCGGATACGCGGGGGTGGATGCTGACATCCGAGGCGAACCCCACCCGCACCGAAACGTCAGGCCGGTAGCCCCCGGCCTCCCCGTCTTCCTCCAGGCGCAGGCGCGTCACCCCCACCAGGTCTGCCGCACGAATCAACTGCACCCGCTCGGCGGTCGAGGAGGGCTTGAGCCGGCTCCAGCCGCTCAAGGCCACCAGCGCCCAGAATCCCACAAGCACCAGCGCGAAAAGCCACACACCTTTTTGGCGCTGCACATGGATTTGCAACCAATAGCCCATCAGTGCAGCTCCTTGTCACGGAGGTGGAGATAGGCTTGCAGCCACAGCAGCGTGGGCAAACCCAGCCACAGCACGCCGTTGAGGATCTGCACGCTCGCGGGCGAGGTCACCGGCCTGCGAAGCCACCACGCAAAAAGCACCGCATCGCTGGCTCCTGCCAGGGCGGCGATCAGGAGCGTTGCCAGGAAAAGCACAAAACCCAGGGCCAATGTCTTGAGCATGGCCACACGCTGAAAGTACAACGAGCCCGCGACTGCCAGGGCCTGCAAGGCCCACAGACCAATGAACCAGCCCATCTGCTGGCGCGCCAGCAGCGCAGCCGAAGCCCCGTCGGAGGGCCACAGCGGTACAAACAGCGCGTGGTCCGCGGCGCTAAAGCCCCCTGTCGGCGGGTACAGCGCGCCAATGGCCAGCACGATGTGCTGGACGGGCCACGAGATCGCCAGATACAGCACGCTGTAGCCCAGCGGGTACAGCACGCCCACCACCAGCATGCACAGCAGCCATTTCTCGAACACGGATGCGGGGCGCATGAGCATCAGCAGTGCGGACTCACGCCGCGTCATCGCGTCGAAATAGCGGGCAGCAAACACAAAACCCGTGAGAAGCAGGCCCCAAAAATAGAACAGCTGCTGTGTCCAGGTCTGAAACTCGCGCCCCGACGAGAGCGCGAGCATGAACAACAAGACCACCACATAAAGAATGCCCACGACCAGCAGATGGCCCAGATACTGCCTGCGCTGCTCGGCCCAATGTGCCCGCGCCAGCCGCAAGAAACGCGGTGCGTTGAAGAAGGCGGAGGTGCCCTGGTCCGGGGCTTTTCCGACCGCCGATTTTGCGGACGCTGTCATGCAGCCTCCTTCACATCCGCAGGAAGCACTGCGAGCAAAGCGTCGCGGCCCAGGCTGAGCGCCTTGTACAAAAGCTCCAGCTGCACGGCGCCTTGAGGGCCCGGGCTTTCTGCCCCGCGTGCCGCCACGTAGGCCGTGTGGGCACCAATGGACTCCTGGAAAACGATGCCACGAATGGCATCCAGCTCCTGGGCACTGCGGGCAACCCCCATGTGCAACCACTGCGCCAGATCCTCCATGCGAGCCGACAAGGCCAGCCTGCCCTGATCGATGAACCAGATGTGGCTCAGGATGCTCTCCAGGTCGTGCGCCTGGTGGGTGCTGATGAGCACCACCCGATCGGCATGCTCGGGCCGCTGCATCAGCTGCCGAAACTGGCTCCGCCCCACGATGTCCAGCCCGTTGGTGGGCTCGTCCATCAGCAGCAGCGGCGTGCCGGTGGCCAGCGCGAAGGCAATGGCGGCCTTCTTTTTCTGGCCCAGGCTCATGGCCTCGAAGCGGCTCGCGCTAGGGACCTCCAGCTCTGCCAGGTATTCGCCAAACCGCTGTGCAGAAAACCGAGGGTAAAACACCCCTTGTGTGGCGGCCAGTTGACCGGGGGTCAGATTGGGCAGGTGGAACTCTTCCGGCACGATGCAGATGGACGCCAGCAGCTGCGGCGCACGTTGGCGCGGAACCTGCCCCAACACCTGCACCTGCCCGGCCCAGGGCGTGAGCAGGCCACAGATCAGCTTGAGCAAGGTGGACTTGCCACTGCCATTGCGCCCGAAAAGACCGTAGATGCCGGGCTGATCGATCCGCGCACCAAAGCCTTGGTAAAGCGCATGGCGGCCATAGCCGAATTGCAGGTTATCGATGGCGACCATGAACAATCCGTAAGAACCTGTTCAAGGTCTTTTCGGGGTCGCACAAGTACTTTGCCCGAAGGGTTGGGGTGAAATCGGGCGATTGGACGCCCCGCTGCTTGCATGGGCATGAGCCCATGCGGCGCATCCGAAACATCCACTCATCCCGATTGCACTCCAATGCGATCCCCGAAAAGACCTTGAACAGGTTCTCCCCCACCATCGAGGGCGCGCGGATTGTCACACAGGCACCGCCGTGGTCGCCTTCACACGGTCCAGCACAAAACTGGTCTTGCAGTCCTGCACGCTGGGGTGCTTGAGCAGCGTGTCCATGATGAACCGGCTGTAGTGCGCCATGTCGGCCACCACCACGCGCAGGAGGTAGTCCATTTCGCCAGTGAGCGATGCGCACTCCACCACTTCGGGCCAGGTTTGCACGCTGGCACGGAACAGGTCCATGGGGTTGCGCTTGTGGCTTTCGGTGTGTTTTTCAAGCCGGACGTTGAGGTAGGCGGTCAGCCCCAGGCCCACGGCCTCGGGGGGCACCAATGCAACGTACCGGTCGATCACGCCGCTCTCTTCCAGGCGCTTGACGCGGCGCAACACCGCACTGGGCGACAGGCCCACCTGTTCTCCGATGACGTCGTACGTCTCACGGCCATTTTCTTGCAGGCGGCGCAGGATGGCCCTGTCCAGCTTGTCGAGTGCGTTTAAAGCTTGCATGGCGCAAGATTTTATGAAGTTTTTACTTTTTGCGCTTTTTGAATTGCAGGCTGGGGTATGTCCCGATAGTGACTCCGCACGAAGAAAAGAAGAATAAACCCTGCAAAAACGAACGGTCGTTCTTTTTTGTAGGCACAAAAAAACATATTTATGGAGACAACTGCATGACCGGATTTCTCAGCCGCTTGTCGAGGCGATTTTTTCTGGCCGCGACGGCCGCATTGCTGCTCGTCGGCGCCAGCGCGCAGGCCCAGACGGGCACCACCCAGACCCGCTACCCCATCGTGCTCGTACATGGACTCTTCGGGTTTGATTCGGCCCTGGGCGTCGACTACTTCTACGGCATCCCCGACGCCCTGCGCCAGGGCGGCGCGAAGGTCTACGTGGCCCAGGTGTCGGCCGCCAACAGCACCGAGGTCCGGGGCGAGCAACTGCTCGCGCAGGTGAACACCATCCTGGCCATCACGGGCGCGGCCAAGGTGAACCTGGTGGGCCACTCGCACGGTGGGCCCACGGCGCGCTATGTCGCCGGGGTGGCACCGGGCAAGATCGCCTCGGTGACCTCGGTCGGTGGGGTCAACCGTGGATCGCGGGTGGCCGACATCATGCGCGGCGTGGCGCCCGCAGGTTCAGTCTCCGAAACCATCGCCAGCGGGGCCGCATCGGCGCTGGTCGCACTGATCAACCTGACCTCGGGCGGCTCGGGCCTGCCGCAGATGCCCACCGCAGCGCTGGACTCGCTTACCACGGCCGGCTCCGCCGCTTTCAACCGCCGCTTTCCACAAGGCGTGCCCACCTCGGGCTGCGGCAGTGGCGCAGAACTCGTCAACGGCGTGCGCTACTACTCCTGGACGGGCACCAAGACCCTAACCAACGTGCTGGATGCAAGCGACGCGCTGCTGGGCGTGCTGGGCCTGGTGTTCGGCGAAGCCAACGATGGCCTGGTGTCGGCCTGCTCCTCGCGCCTGGGAAAACACCTGGGCGACTACCGCCAGAACCACCTCGATGAAGTGAACCAGTTGCTGGGCCTGCGCGACTGGTTCTCGACAGACCCGGTGACGCTGTACCGCCAGCAGGCCAACCGCCTCAAGACGCAGGGCCTGTAAGCCGTGAAACGCGCCCGTGCCTTCGCGGCAGGAGCGGCCCTGGTCGTCGCCACGGCCGCCGTGGTCTGGTGGCTGGGTTCGCAGCAAGGCTTGCCGGGCGCGGCGGGCCTGCGCCCGGAGCCCGGCGCCGCTGCCGCGCAGGCCACCGGGGCGGGCCAGCCCCCGTCGGCACGGCCCATGGAGAGCAGCTTCTTTGCCACCCGCCGCGCCTCCGACCCCGACCGCAGTGAAGACCCCTTGCTGGTGCACGGCCTGCGCGACACGCTGGAGGCGCTGCTCACAGAAGCCCTGGAGGACGGCGCGACAGACCCCGCCGCACTCAAACAACGCCTGGCCGGGCTGGTGGGCAAGCACTTCCCCGCAGCCCTGGCCACGCGCGCATTGGCACTGGCCGAGCGCTACGTGGACTACCGCGTGGCGCTGGGCCAGCTGCGCATGCCCCAGGACCCGAACGACCCCGCTGCCCTGCGCGAGGCGCTGGAAGCGCGCCACAAGGTGCGCCAGCAGTTTTTTGACGGCCCCGAGCACGACGCCCTGTTCGCCCGCGAGGCGGAACTGGACCGATACACCCTGGCGCGCCTGGAAATCGAACGCAACCCCCAGCTCACCGCCGAGCAACGCGCCCAGGCCTTGCGCGATGCAGAGAACGAACTGCCCCAAGCACGCCGCGCCGAGCGCGCCGCGACCACCGAACATATGAACGCCGCCGCCCAGACCGCCGCGTTCAACGCACAAAACACCGACGAGCGCACCCGCCATGCAGCACGCAGCGCGCAATACGGCGAGGCCGCTGCCCACGCCATGGCCCAGCTCGACCGGGAAGAACAACACTGGCAGCAGCGGCTTGACCAGTACAACCAGGCGCGCGGCCAACAAGGCGAAGGCCCCGCATTGCAGCAACTGCGCCAGCAGCTTTTCTCCGCCGAGGAGCAGCAACGCATCGACGCCGCCCTGGCGCTGCGGCGCCTGCCACCTGCTGCGTCAGGCTCCTGAGCTCCCCTGGCCCCACGCAAGAGACAGCCGCCACATACCGGGGTAGCGCCCTCGTCTTGCGCTGAAATTTGATCATTCACAACATTCCTGCAAAGCGGAGGCCAAAGCCTCTTGATTTCGCCAGAAACATGAGGCAGGGCGCGCCTACAGTCCATGACATTCCTCAACGAATGCCGGAGACACCCCATGAACGCCGCCTTGCCGCAACAAACCGCCGCCCAGCTCGAAGCCTGGGACAACCCCATGGGCCTGATGGGGTTCGAATTCGTCGAATTCACCTCGCCCACCCCTGGCGTGCTGGAAGCTGTGTTCGAGAAGCTGGGCTTTACGCTCGTGGCCAAGCACCGCTCCAAGGATGTGGTGCTGTACCGCCAGAACGGCATCAACTTCATCCTTAACCGCGAGCCCCACAGCCAGGCCGCCTACTTTGGCGCCGAGCACGGCCCTTCGGCCTGTGGCCTGGCCTTCCGCGTGAAGGACGCCCACAAGGCCTACAACCGCGCGCTGGAGTTGGGTGCCCAGCCCATCGAGATCCCCACCGGCCCCATGGAGCTGCGCCTTCCCGCCATCAAGGGCATTGGCGGCGCACCGCTGTATTTGATTGACCGCTTTGAAGACGGCAAGTCCATCTACGACATCGACTTCGAATTCATCGAAGGCGTGGACCGCCGCCCTGTGGGCCACGGCCTGAACCTCATCGACCACCTCACGCACAACGTGTACCGCGGCCGCATGGGTTTCTGGGCCAACTTCTACGAGAAGCTGTTCAACTTCCGCGAGATCCGCTACTTCGACATCCAGGGCGAATACACGGGCCTCACGTCCAAGGCCATGACCGCGCCTGACGGCAAGATCCGCATCCCGCTGAATGAAGAATCCAAGCAGGGCGGCGGCCAGATCGAAGAATTCTTGATGCAATTCAACGGTGAAGGCATCCAGCACATCGCGCTGATCTGCGACAACCTGCAGGACGTGGTGGACAAGCTGGGTATGGCCGGCGTCTCGCTGGCCACCGCGCCCAACGACGTCTACTACGAAATGCTGGACACCCGCCTGCCCGGCCACGGCCAGCCCGTGCCCGAACTGCAGGCGCGCGGCATTCTGCTGGACGGCACCACCGCCGATGGCACGCCGCGCCTGCTGCTGCAGATTTTCTCCACCCCCATGCTGGGGCCGGTGTTCTTTGAATTCATCCAGCGCGAAGGCGACTACCGCGACGGTTTTGGCGAAGGCAACTTCAAGGCGCTGTTCGAATCGCTGGAGCGCGACCAGATCCGCCGCGGCGTACTGAACACGTAAGACATCAGACATCCAGGGTTAACCCTGAACAGATGCCTATACTGCGCGCTCCCCGGAACTCAAAAGGATCCCGATGTCGCTCCGTAGCACCCTGTTCAGTGTTGGCCTGACCTGTGTGGCCACCATTGCCATGGCCCAAAGCCCCTCTGCCCCGCTCACCATCGTGGTGCCCTACCCCGCTGGTGGTCCGCTGGACATCTCGGCCCGCATCGTGGCCGAAGGTGCTGCAGCCCAGCTTGGCTCCATTACCGTGGAGAACAAACCGGGGGCGGGTGGTAGTACCGGCGCCGACCAGGTCGCCAAAGCCGGGAAGACCAGCAACCAGGTGCTGATGGGCGCCGTGGCCACCCACGCCGTCAACCCCTGGCTGTACAAGAACTTCCCCTACAACGCGCTCAAGGACTTCAAACCCATCGCCCTTGTGGCACGCACGCCCAACGTGCTGGTGGTGAATGCCGAGCAGGCCGCCAAGCTGGGCATCAAGACGACGCCGGAGCTGGTGCAGTACCTCAAGAAGAACCCGGACCAGGCCAAGTACGGCTCGGGCGGCAACGGCAGCATCGGCCACATCTCGGCCGAGATGTTCAAGTCGCTCACCAACACCAGGATGGGCCACACGCCGTTCCAGGGCTCCAAGCCCGCACTGGCTGCGCTGGAGTCCGGCCAGGTGCTGATGGTGTTTGACAACCTGGCATCGGCGCTGCCGCAGATCCAGTCGGGCAAGCTGCTGGCTCTGGGCGTGACCACCTTGAGCCGCAACGAGGCGCTGCCCAACGTGCCGAGCATCAACGACAGCGTGCAGGGCTTCAACGTGTCGACCTGGTTCGGCCTGTTTGCGCCCGCCTCGCTGCCCGACGCAGATGCGCGCCGCTACGCCAACGCGTTCACCGCTGCCATGCACTCGCCAGCCGGCAAAGAGAAGTTCAAGAAGATGGGTATCACGCCCGAAGAGCTCACGCTCGACGGGTTTGCGCAGTTTGTGCGCTCGGAAAACAGCAAGTACGAGTTCCTGATCCGGGCCGCAAAAATCAAGATCGATTAGCAGCCGCGTGGGCTGGTGCGCACCCCCGTCGCGGTGCGCCGACCATGGCGGCAAAGGAGAAAAAAATGGGACAAGCCCCTGTCGTCTATGGCCAATCCACCCGCCCACCGCGTGGCGACTATTCGCGCGCCAACGCGGACTACACCTGCCCGCAGGATTACGCGAGCTACACCGCCGCCGACCACGACACCTACCGCCGCCTGTACGAGCGCCAGCGCGCCCTGCTGCCGGGCCTGGCCAGCCAGGCGTTCATCGACGCCCTGCCTTCCCTGGGCGCGAGTGACCGCATTCCACGGTTTGAAGAGGTGAACGAGCGCCTCTACAAAGCGACCGGCTGGGAGTTGGTGGGCGTGCCCGGGCTGATCCCGGAGGTGCCCTTCTTCACCCTGCTGGCCAACCGCAAGTTCCCGGTGACGGACTGGATCCGCAAGCCCGAGGAGTTCGAGTACATCGTCGAGCCTGACATTTTTCATGACCTGTTCGGCCATGTGCCGTTGTTGTTCAACCCGGTGTTTGCGGACTATGTGCAGCGGTATGGGCAGGGCGGGCTGAAGGCGCAGGGGCTGGGGTCGTGCGAGATGCTCTCGCGGCTTTATTGGTACACCATCGAGTTCGGGTTGATCCGCGAGGCGGGGGAGCTGCGGGCATACGGCGCGGGCATTTTGAGTTCGTCGGGCGAGCTGGCGTATTCGGTCCAGAGCCCGGAGCCGCAGCGGATTCCGCTGGCGCTGGAGAGGACGATGCGCACGAAGTACAAGATTGATACGTACCAGCAGACGTATTTTGTGATCGATAGTTTTGAGCAGTTGTTTGAGATGACGGCGGCGGACTTTGCGCCGATCTATGAGCGGCTGCGGGGGTTGCCGGAGTTTGCGGCGGATGAGCGGGATGCTGTGGCGGCTTGAGTTTTTCGAATGAAATTGGCTTCTACCGCCCTTCTACAAAGGACCAAAAGCTACTATTTTCATAGCATCCCAGCGACCGTGCGGGCTGAACCTCTTGAAGCCTTGGCGTGCTCGTTTGGAGGGCGTGCATGGGTTGAGGGCGGAGGCCGGGTTGTGCGCCCGGCCTCCGCCCTCAACCCGAACATGCTTGCCAAACGAGCATGCCAAGGCTTCGACATGCTCAGCCAGAACGGCTGTTCATACGCCATGAAAATGATAGCAATCAACACCCTACAGACAGGCGGAAGAGGCCAAAACAATCAAAAAATCACCCCCGCCCCATCTCCTCAAGACAAGCCTTCATCACCTCCGGATCAAACGCCATCTGCACATGCGCCACCCCCTCCACCAACCGGTTGTCCGCCCCCGGCAAACTGGCGGTACTCGCGGGAAACACAATGTTGTCGCAGTTCGAATACCAGCACGTAAACAGCACCGCCCGCCCCGCCGGCTCCGCCCGGTGCAACGCCACCACCCAGTCCCCCGCCAGGCTCATCTGCCGCCCATTCACAGCGCGACTGAAACGCCCCAGCCACGTGCCTCCGTGGGGCGTGCCCAGCGTCAACACCCGATGCACCCGCCCATCGGCCTGGTGCGCCCGCAGCCACGCCCGCACCGCCAGCCCGCCCATGCTGTGGCACAACAACACCGGCGCCTGGCCCGTGGCGGCCGTCACCCGCAACACAGCGTCTTCAATGATGTCGGCGTATTCGTCAATCGAGCCCATCACCGGCTCCAGGTTCACCGCCACATGGGCATGGCCCCCAGCGCGCAGACCCGCGAACCAGGGCAGCCACAGCCCCCGGTTGCACATGAAGCCATGCACCAGCACCACACCACGCTTGCCCGTTGGCGTGGCGGGCAGCCAGTCGGGCAGTGACTGGTGGCGAAACGGCTGGCGCCAGCAGAACACCAGCAACGCCACCCACACCTCGGCCCACCAAGCGTCCAGCACCTGCGAGGGGCGCGCACGCGGCGCGGCATCGGCACGGTTGGTGTGGTGCATCAGCACAAACTCCACCGCCATCACAAAGAGGTAAATGCCCAGCGGCAACAGCGCTCCCAGCACGGCGCGCAACGGCGAATGCGGCCATTGCCACACCAGCCAGGCGGCCATGGCCAGCAGGATGAACAGGAGAAGGACTCTTTGCCAGCGCGCGATCATGGTGGTGATGGGCAGATGTTGTAATTCACCAGCCGCATTGTGCTGCCTGGGCTCCGCCCTGGCGCCTCCCGCAAGTAGAAAGGACCCAGCCCCATGGATGCCGCCCAGACCATCCGCGACTGCATTGCCGACGTGACCGCCCTGCGCCTGCACCGCACGGGCGACCCGGCGCTGGGCGCGGCGGTGGGCAGCGTGAAGACCCTGCAAGCACGGCGCTTTCGGGGCACTTATGCGGACCTGATGGGCTCGCCCGCGTTTGGCCCGGCGGCCCGGTTCTTTCTGGAAGAGCTGTACAGCGACACCGACTACACCGACCGCGATCTGCAGTTTGGCCGCATCGCAGGCACGCTGCAGACCATGTTCCCCCAGCCCGTGGTGGCCACGGCCATGGCCCTGGCCGTGCTGCATGCACAGACCGAGGGGCTGGACCAGGACATGGGCCGCGCGTGGCTGCTCCACGCCGACGCAGGCAGCGATGCCGCCCGCTACACCGCTGCCTGGCGCACCGTAGGCCAGCGCCATGCGCGCCATGAGCAGCTGCAGCGCGTGCTGGCCATGGGCACCGACCTGGCGCGGCTGACCCGCACGCCGGGCCTGCGGATGATGCTGCGCATGATGCGCGGCCCCGCGAACGCTGCCGGCATGGGCGCGCTGCAGCGGTTTCTGGAGGCGGGGTTTGACACCTTCGGCCAGCTCGCGCGCCAGCGCGGCGGGGTGGAGCAGTTCCTGGCCACCATCGAAGCGCGTGAACGCAGCCTGATGGAACAGCTGTTCGACGCGGATACTGTCACCTGCGGGACCCAACTCGCAAACACACTAGGACAAGCCCGGTAACCAATCATCCCCACCTGCTTCCACAATCTGTGCCCACCTATCAATGGCATTTGGCGAGCACAAGCGAAGGAAACAAGCGCATGGAAAAGATCTGGCTCAAGAGCTACCCCCCGGGCGTACCGCACGACGTGCAGCCCGAGCAATACCGCTCTGTGGCCCACCTGCTGGAAGAGTCCTTCCGCAAACACGCATCGAGCCCGTTTTCGGTCTGCATGGACCAGTGGATGAGCTATGGCGAACTGGAACGCCACTCGGCGGCCCTGGGTGCCTACTTGCAAAGCCTGGGCCTCGCACCCGGTGCGCGCGTGGCCATCATGCTGCCCAACATTCCGCAATTCGGCGTGACCATGGCCGCCGTGCTGCGCGCGGGCTACACCTGCGTCAACGTGAACCCGCTGTACACCGCCCGCGAGCTGGAGCACCAGCTCAAGGACTCGGGCGCCACGGCCATCGTGATCCTGGAGAACTTTGCGCACACGCTGGCCGAGGTCATTGACCACACGGCCGTCAAACATGTGGTGATGGCGTCCATGGGCGACCTGCTGGGCTTCTGGTTCGGCAAATGGATCACCTTTGCCGTGCGCCATTTGGCCAAGATGGTGCCCGCCTACGAACTGCCACTGACGGGTGGCCGCAAGGTCGTCACGTTCAAGAAGGCGTTGTCGCTGGGCGAGCACAAGTCGCTCACCCCGAGCCAGGCCACGCTCGATTCGATTGCCTTCCTGCAGTACACCGGCGGCACCACGGGCCTGTCGAAAGGGGCGGTGCTGACCCACCGCAACATCGTAGCCGCCACGCTGCAGGCCGAGGCCTGGTTCACCCCGGCGCTGTCCAAGGTGGGTGACCTCAGTAAAGCCAACTCCATCGCCGCGCTGCCGCTGTACCACATCTTCGCGCTCACGCTGTGCCTCTTGGCCATCCGCCAGGGCTCCAGCCTCACGCTGATCCCCAACCCACGTGACATTCCCAAGTTCATTGCCGAGCTGAAGAAGCGCCCCTTCCACATGCTGCCCGCCGTGAACACGCTGTTCAACGCGCTGCTGCAGAACCCGCAGTTCAAGACACTCGACTTCTCGCACCTGTGCGTGTCGCAGGCTGGCGGCATGGCGGCCAGCGAAGGCACGGCCAAGCAGTGGCAAAAGGCCACGGGCAGCACCATGATCGAAGGCTGGGGCATGAGCGAAACCTGCGCCATCGGCACCAACAACCCGGTGACCAACACCGAGTTCAGCGGCACCATCGGCCTGCCGCTGCCGGGCATCGACATCGCCATCAAGGACGACGCAGGCAACAGCCTGGCCCAGGGCGAGTCGGGCGAGATCTGCATCCGCGGCCCCAACGTGATGACGGGCTACTACAACCAGCCCGAAGAGAATGCCAAGGCTTTCACGCCCGACGGCTTCATGCGCACGGGCGACATCGGCATCATGGACGCGCAGGGCTATACCCGCATCATCGACCGCAAAAAGGACATGATCCTGGTGAGCGGCTTCAACGTGTTCCCGAACGAGCTGGAGCAGGTCATCAGCCTGTGCCCTGGCGTGGTGGAATGCGCGGCCATCGGCATCCCCGACGAGAAACAGGGCGAGGCGATCAAGGTGTTCATCATCAAGAACGATCCCACGCTCAGCGAGGAAGACGTGGCCCGCTACTGCCAGGAAAACCTCACCGGCTACAAGCGCCCCAAGTACATCGAGTTCCGCGACGAGCTGCCCAAGAGCAATGTGGGCAAGATCTTGCGGCGCGAGCTGCGCAAAGCATAGCTCCTGAACGGATGAGCGGCTGCACCGCTCCAACTCCGCAGCCGCACGACCCACACAACAGGCCCAGCGGCGAAGGCAGGCACACCGCTTGATCCTGCCGACCTTGTCGGCGAGATGGCTACCCCGGCATCGTCAAAGCAGTGCACGCTGGGCTCCACCAGCCCCTAGCCGCAATGGACTGCCCCCCCTCCCGACCGGACTGGCGTTTGCGGGTCTTGTTTTGAGCCACGCTGCAGCTGGTGGGGAGAACCCGCATGCGGCCCAGGTGACACCTCGCACCCAAAGATAGCCCGCCAACACCACAGGTTCTCGTTGGAAGCCAAGGCCAGACCGGGGCATGCCGATCGGACGCTGCGGCCAAACCCGTCCTTGTGGCTCCAGTGACGCCACCCCTCTCACAAAATCACGCCCCTGCGGCACCTCACGGCGCAACCAATGCTACATTGCGCACGCTTGACGGCGAGTCCCCCGGCATTGTCATCAAGCCCGCTTCGACCACCCGAACCATCCCGCCAGACAAGCCGCAGTCTCCGCATCGTGAAGTTCCTTCTTCTGGACGACCATCCCCTGTTCCGCCAGGCTCTTAAGTCCATCACACAGCGGCTCGACCCCGCTGCGACAGTGTTCGAATGCGCGTCGTACGACGAGGCGCGGCCTTTGCTCGGCGACGATGTGGACCTGGTGTTGCTCGACCTGCGTCTGTCCGGGCTGGATGGGATGCAGGTCCTCGCAACACTGCGATCACAGCACCCGGCTTTGCCGGTGGTGGTGGTGTCGGCTTCGGAGGACAAGCACGAAGTCATGGAAGTGGTGCGCCTTGGCGCCCTCGGCTTCGTTCCGAAAGCATCTTCTGCCGAGGTCATGGAGCATGCCCTGCGACTGGTGCTGTCAGGCAGCATCTACCTACCTTCGCACATCATGCCGGACTTCGAGGTACCAGCCGCCCCGCAGAGGGACAGCGCACTCGACCTGACCGAGAGGCAGATGCAAGTGATGCGGCTGATGGCGCAAGGCGAGTCGAACAAGCAGATCGCGCGCAAATTGAACCTTGCCGAGAACACCGTCAAGGTACATGTCACAGCCATTTTGCGCGAGCTGAACGTCAGCTCGCGGGCCCAGGCCATCGTGGCGCTGTTCCAGCGCGGTGATGGCCCGTCCTGAAAATCGGGGCATGCACAACGCCACTGGGTCAGCACGGATACGCGCCGAGCAGGTGCGGCTGATTTACCGAAACTACCCGTTCACGCTGAGCGCGAATTTTGTCTTGAGCGTGCTCATGATCGGAGCACTGTGGGGTGATGTGCCAGCGGGGGTGCTGCTCGGATGGGGTGCGTTCAGCGGGACCATCACCATGAAAGGCGCCTGGGACTTCCTGCACTACCGGCGCGCACTCTCAGGCCCAACACCGACCGCCGTCGACGTCGCAGCGCGCCGTTTCGGGGAAATCGCGTGGTGCACGGGGGCGATGTGGGGGGGCGCCGGCCTCTCGCCATTTCTTGTGGCATCCCCCCACGTCCACCAGGTCCTTTTCCCGGCCATCACAGGCATGGCCTTCGGCGGTGCTGCGTTCCTGTCCACCGACCGGAGGCTGTTCTATGGCTACATCGTGCCCATGTTGGGACTCACGCTGGTTGGCGTGGCAGGCATGGACGAGGGCAACAGACCGCTTTTCATCGGGCTGACGCTGGCGCTGGCTTTTGCCACGCTGGCCTTCGCACACAACGTGCACGCCATGATCCAACGCTCTCTGGTGCTGCGGTTCGAAAACATGGACCTCATCGACGCCTTGAAGCTGCAGAAGGAACAGGCCGACTACGCCAATTTGTCCAAGTCCCGCTTTCTCGCGGCCGCAAGCCATGACCTGCGCCAGCCAATGCACGCTCTCGGCCTGCTCTTCGAATCATTGCGGCCACACATTGCCGACGAACCCTCGCAACACCTGGTGCAGAGCATCACGACCACCATCCATACGCTGGAGGACCTGTTCAACGCCCTGCTCGACATCTCCAAACTGGACGCCGGCGTGATCCAGTGCGATGTGCAGGCAGTGCTCCTGCATCGCACATTGGCGCGGATCGAGGCCGAGTTCCGTCCTGTGGCCGAACGCAAGGGCCTGCGTTTCGCGATGCACGCACCGGCGCAAGGTGTCGCCGTCCGCAGCGACCCGGCGCTGCTCGACCGCATGGTGCGCAACCTCGTGAACAACGCCATCCAGCACACCAGGCAAGGGACGGTCCTCGTGGCCTGCCGCCCACGGGCAGGCACCGTGCTCGTCCAGGTACGCGACAGCGGGCCGGGCATTCCCCCGGAGCTGCACAAGGAGATCTTCCAGGAGTTCTACCAGATCCAAAACCTTGAGCGGGACCGCAGCAACGGGGTGGGGCTCGGCCTGGCGATCGTGGAGCGCCTCAGCCGCATGCTGAACCACCCGGTATCGCTGCGCTCATCCCCCGGCTGCGGCTCGACCTTCACGGTCGAACTGCCGCGCTCCGCACCAGGCCCGGCGGCCGCAGCAACGCCGATGGCGCAGGCCATCGACAGTCTGCAGTCGCTGCGCGGGAGGTCGATTGCCGCAATCGACGACGACCCCATCGTGCTCGACAGCATGCGCGAGCTCTTCGTGCACTGGGGCTGTTCGTTGACGGCGGCAGCCAGTGCGGACGAGCTACTGGCAAAGTTGACAGCGGAGGGCATCGTGCCCGAAGTCGTGATCAGCGACTACCGCTTGCGCAATGGGGAAACCGGTGCACAGGCCATCGCCAGGGTTGTGTCCTTTTGCGGACACCCCATCCCCGGTGTGCTGGTCACAGGGGATACCGCGCCCGAACGGCTTCGGGAAGCCGCGCAAAGCGGCCACGCAGTCCTTCACAAGCCAGTGCGCCCCGGAAAGCTGCGCGCGCTGCTGCTGCACTTGCTCGATGGCCCATTGCCATGACGTGGTCGGGCTGTTTTTTCAGCCTTGCAAGGGGGCTAAGACTTAAGTAGTAACCGTTCAGTGCAATGGTTTCGCAGGCCGCTTTCGTCTGAAATGCGGGCATGAACAACTCATCCCACGCGCCCCGCTGCCTCCTTGCCCAACTTGACGCTCTGAACGAGAGCCTCGCTGCCGGGCACAGCCCACAAGCCGCAGGGCGTGGCACCGGTGGGGACCGCAGCGCACGTCGACGTCCCACGTACACCATGGGCCGGTGTCTGCCCTCGCAGTCACCAGCGCGCGGCGCGCAATGACAAGCGGCGTGCGCGGCGCTCCCGGGCGCGCGGTGGTCGCCACCAGCCTTGCCCTGACTCTGCTCCAGATCAGCACCATCCACGCCTCATGGTTGCTGGCCATTGTGTTGCCGGTGCAATGGGCGTTGATATTCCGTCCCATCGAACGCAGTGAATGGGCCATGTTCGCCATCGTCGGCCCCTTCTTCATCGCACAGAACTACATGGCGCTGCGCGCGGGCGCGTTCGCATTCCAGCAGCAGGATTTCCTGCTCATGCCCTGGCACGAACCCCTGCTGTGGATGGGCTGGTACCTGCACATCGTCCGCTTCGTGGCCCCGCCTGCTCAGGAGGTCCCGCTCAGCCGGTCCGCATGGTTGGGGTTGCTGGCCACCGTGCTCGCGTTCTCCGTGTTCGGTGGCGACGTCCGCGCCCTGACCATCGCCACTTCGGTCTCCTGCGCGGTCTTGATCGCCTTGTTCCACACCCGCGGCGATTTGTTCTACGGCGTATGTGCAGTGTTGCTCGGCGTGCTGGTCGAAGGGGTCGGCGTGGCGAATGGTCTGTGGTCCTACCCCGATCCAGGGTCCACGCCGATCCCCTTGTGGTCATTCATGATGTGGACGTCGGTTGGCGTGCTGGGCCGCCGCTTCGTCGTGCCTTTGGCCGAATGGCTGGCGTCCAAGGGAGAACGGCATGCACAGCCGTGACGACACCATGACCCTCCAACACTGGGTCCACGCCCTCAAGAAGCGCTGGCAACCGCTGGGGGGCACCGCTACACGCACCCCACCCCACAACCCCGCTGGTGAAGCTCCGCAGAGTACGCTGTTCATGCGTTCGGGATTCTCGGCGGAGCTCAAGAGCAAAGGCTTCAAGATCAGGATCGCCAGACGCCCTTCGGTGCTGCAGGATGCCCTGGGCTTGTTGAATCGCCGCTATCGGCAACGGGGCTACGGATTCCAGACTCTGACCATGTCACCCGAGCGCATGACCATCGTGGCGTATGAAGGCCAACAAGTGATCGGTACGCTCACGGTCCAGCTCGACCACGGCCGGGGCTTGTTGTCTGACGAGTGTTTCCGCGAGCAGCTGGACCGATTCCGCGCCGACGGCGCGGCCCTGTGCGAATTCACCAAGCTAGCCACCGCGCCCCAGGCGCCAGCGCCTGCCACGCTGGCCTCCATGTTTCATGTGGCATTCATCTTCGCGCACCAAGTCAGCGGCGCCACGCACGCGGTGGTCGAAGTCAACCCCAGGCACGTGAGCTTCTACACGCGGGTGCTGGGCTTCGCCCCGCATGGCACACCACAAAGCAATCCCCGCGTGAAGGCGCCAGGCGTCTTGCTGGTCGCCGACTTTCAGCACATCGGCCAACAGCTTCTCGCGCGCAATGCCCACGGCAGCGGCTCGGGCGAGACGCCGCCGTTTTTCTCGCACAGTTTCTCCAATGCGGAAGAAAAGGGCATCCGAAACCGCATCAAGACCTCGCTGACGAGGCTGGAGAACGAAGTATGAGTGCGCTACCGCAGGCCGTGGCGGAGTGGCGCACCTTGCTGGGAGCCAACTGCGTGCTGCCAGCACAGAGCGCGGACGCACTGTACGGAGGGGGCGGCGCGCTGAGGATCCCGGCGGCTTTGCGCCCGACACAGGCGCAAAGCGTGCAGGAGATTGTTCGCATTGCATCAAGGCACCGCATCAGCCTCTATCCCGTCAGCACCGGAAGGAATTGGGGCTATGGGGGCGCCAGCCCCCCTTCGGAGCACTGCGTCATCCTCGATCTCTCCTTACTCAACCGCATCATCGCGGTGGACGCAGAGTCCGGCACCGTCACCATAGAGCCCGGCGTTACCCAAGGGCAGCTGCGCGCGCATCTGGACGGGTTGGGTTTGCCTTTCATGGTTCCCACCACCGGTGCCGGTCCCAGCGCCAGCCTGGTGGGCAATGCCCTGGAGCGGGGGTATGGAATCACCCCGCGCGCGGACCATTTCGACGCGGTGATGACGATCGAAGCCGTCCTCCCGGATGGCCGCCTCTACCGCCCCCGCCTCGCAGCCCTCGGCGGCAAACGCATCGGGCAAGGCTACAAGTGGGGCATTGGCCCTTACCTCGACGGGCTGTTCTCACAGTCGAACTTCGGAGTCGTCACGCAAATGACGATCGCACTGGCTCAGCGCCCCCCGCATGTGGAAGCTTTCTACGTCTTCCTCAACAAGGAAGAACAATTGCAGCCAGCACTGCTGGCGTTGCGCGGGCTGCTGCGCACAACTGGCGGAGTCATGGGGGGCGTGAACATCCTCAACGGCTACCGCCTGGCGTCTATGACCTGCCCCTACCCTGCGGACGTGCTGGCGCGTGGCACACCGCTGCAGGCAGACGAACTGGCCGGACTGCTGCAAGCCCACGGTCTGGGTGCGTACGTGATCATCGGCAGTGTCTATGGTGAAGCGCCCGTCGCCCGCGCGGCCGTCGCGGCGATCATGCGTGGCTTTGCCCATTGCAGCAGCCGCCGCGTCAGCCTGACCCGCCGCAAGGCCGACATCCTCTGCCGCCTGGCCAGCCGCTTCCCGCGGATCGCCTCGCGCCTGGGCTTGGGTCCAGACCATGCATCGCGCATGCTGAGCGCATTGAATTTGATGGAGGGCATTCCCGACGATGTGGCGCTGCGCCTTCCCTACTGGAAATCGGGCGCTGCGCTGCCCGGCGACCTCCCACGCGCCCTGCTGAGCGGCGAACGTGGCCTGATCTGGTATTCCCCGCTGGTCCCGATGACACCCGAGGCCGTCGTCGCCTTTCAGGTCATGGTCACCCGGGTCTGCCTGCTGCACGGCTTTGAGCCCCTGATCACCCTTACCAGCCTTTCTGACCGCTGCTTCGACAGCTCTGTCCCCCTGCTCTTCGACGGCCGCTCAGCCGCCCAGAAAGAACGCGCCCACCGCTGCTTCGACATGCTGTTCGACGAAGGGCGCCAACTCGGCTTTGTGCCCTACCGCATGGGCTCACAGTTCTTCCACAAACTGGAAGCGGAAAACGACCCCGCGCTGGCCCTGGCCCGCAGCCTCAAGCAGTGGCTGGACCCTGACAACATCATTTCCCCGGGCCGCTACAACCTCTGACCCGTCCGTCCTTGCTCAGCGCCGGGCTGCACGGCTGGTGCCCTCTCAAAGAATCATGGATCCATCAATATTCATGCGACCCCATCAGCGCGGCAAGACTCTCTACAAACTCCTTGGAGCGATCGTCGGCCTGTTCTTGATCATCTCGGGCTTCAACGAACGCTCTGCGCTCTCCAGCGTTCAAAAGCATGGCAAGCGAGCCATCGTGGACTCCATCTCGCAGTACACGGAATTCAGGAAAGGCGGCTCATCGACGTACACAGCCGAGTTCCGCTTCAAAACGGAAGATGGCCGACAGATCACGATGAAACACAGTTTTCCGGAGGAGGTTCTGGCGGGCTTCAAGGCATCCAAACCCGTAGAAGTCGTGTACCTGCCGTCTGATCCGAACACCTTTGTCTTTGCGCACCAGAAGGCCTCCTGGACACTCGTGTCCATCGGTACGGCAATTTTCCTGGCCGCACTTCTTTTGGTTTGAGCGACGACGGGATGGCAAGCGGCCGCAGCGTTTTGGCAAGACAAAAGCGCCTTGTGTCTACCCGATCCGCACCAGCTGCGCCAGGCGACGTCTGCGCAACAGGCCGCCGCTGACTGGCTTTTCTTTGGAGCCTCCACCGGCCTGCACATGAACCGCACTCTTCAGATCGCCCCACGGATTCGGGTTTTTACCCATTAGCAAACGTTTGCGCAAACGTTTGCTTTAGATATGATCACCGGGCGACAAGACAACCAGATCGCAAAACCGGTGCTTTTCGTCGGTCAACGCACTGCGCCCGCCGCGGTCCGGCCGCCTTTCTCGTCCACCATTCCAACAGGAGACAACCCATGCAGTTCACCCGCCGTTCCGTTCAGACCGCCGCCGCCCTTGCCGTTGTGGGCAGCCTGCTGGCCAGCCCTGCGTTTGCGCAGGACAAGCCCAAGATCGCGCTTGTCATGAAGTCGCTGGCCAACGAGTTCTTCCGCACCATGGAAGACGGCGCCAAGGCGCACCAGAAGGCGCACGCCAGCGAATACACGCTGGTGGCCAACGGCATCAAGAACGAGACCGACACCGCCGCGCAGATCAAGATGATCGAGCAGGCCATGGCGCAAAAGGTCAGTGCCATCGTGCTGGCCCCGGCCGACTCCAAGGCCCTGGTGCCCGTGGTCAAGGCCGCCATCGACAAGGGCATCATCGTGGTCAACATCGACAACCAGCTCGATACCGATGCGCTGAAGGAAAAGAACATCACCGTGCCGTTTGTGGGCCCGGACAACCGTGCGGGCGCCAAGTTGGTGGGCGACCACCTGGCCAAGACGCTGAAGGCTGGCGACAAGGTCGGCATCATCGAAGGCGTGTCCACCACCTTCAATGCGCAGCAGCGCACCCTGGGCTACCAAGACGCCATGAAGGCCGCGAACATCACCGTAGTGGGCGTGCAATCTGGCAACTGGGAGATCGAAAAAGGCAACACCGTGGCCGCCGGCATGATGCGCGAGCACCCTGACCTTGTCGCCCTGCTGGCCGGCAACGACAGCATGGCCCTGGGTGCCGTGGCCGCCGTGAAGGCTGCAGGCAAGACCGGCAAGGTGCAGGTGGTGGGCTACGACAACATCGGCGCCATCAAGCCCATGCTGGCCGATGGCCGCGTGCTGGCCACCGCCGACCAGTACGCCGCCAAGCAGGCCGTGTTCGGCATCGAGCTGGCCCAGAAGGCCCTGGCCGCCAAGACGCCCCAGGCGCAGTTGCCTGCAGCCGTCAAGACGGATGTGGTGCTGGTGACCAAGGGCAGCAAGTAAGTAGCAACCAGCAGAGAAGCCAGAGAGCGGCGAAAAAAACGCTTCTGGCGTTGTTGCCGTGTCTTGTCGTACTACCCGTACTGACTGCGACACGGTGCCTCGCCAGCACCGTTTCGCTGAGCTTTGTTCGCCGCCCAAAGAATGAACGCCACTCCGCGGCCCGCCTCAGCGAACCCCACCATGCCAATCCCCTCCCCCGCTTCCCAGTCCACGCCCTTGCTCGCCATCCAGGCCGTGGGCAAGGACTACACCGCCACGGTGCTTGATGGCGTGAATGTGGAGCTGTTTGCGGGCGAGGTGCTGGCGCTGACCGGCGAGAACGGCGCAGGCAAGAGCACGCTGTCCAAGATCCTGTGTGGGCTGGAGCAGCCCACGCGCGGCGGCATGTTGCTCGGCGGCCAGACTTACACGCCCACCTCGCGCCGCGATGCCGAGCGCCAAGGCGTGCGCATGGTGATGCAGGAGCTGGGCCTGGTGCCCACGCTCACCGTGGCCGAGAATTTGTTGATGGGCCGCATGCCCCACCGCCTGGGCTGGCTGCAGCGCGATGCGCTGCATACGGCTGCACGCGCGCAGCTGGCCAAGATCGGGCTTGACAGCATCGACCCCGCCACGCCCGTTTCGCAGCTGGGCATTGGCCAGCAGCAGATGGTGGAGATCGCGCGCAACCTGCAGGACGACACACGCATCCTGGTGCTGGATGAGCCCACGGCCATGCTCACGCCCCGCGAGACCAATTACCTGTTCGAGCAGATCGCACACCTCACCGCACGCGGCGTGGCCATCGTCTATGTGTCGCACCGGCTCGAAGAGCTGCGCCGCATTGCCGACCGCGTGGCCGTGCTGCGCGACGGCCGCCTGGTGGACGTGCGCCCCATGGCCGGCATGAGCGAGGACGACCTGGTGCAGCGCATGGTGGGCCGCGTGGTGAGCGACCTGGACCACCGCCCACGCCGCCCCGTCGGCCCGGTGGTGATGAGCGCCGAAGGCTTGGGCCGAGGCAGCGCCGTGCAGGACGTGAGCCTGGAACTGCGCGCGGGCGAGATCTTTGGCATTGCCGGGCTGGTCGGATCGGGCCGCACCGAACTGATCCGGCTGCTGTTTGGCGCCGACCGGGCAGACCGGGGCAACGTCACTCTGCACCCCGAATTTGAACAAAAACAGGCCCTGGCGCTTGATGAACAAGCGCCATCAGCTACGAAAAACATAGCAAACAAAAACCTGAGGGCTTCCCAGGCCGCACCGCGCACGATCCCGCGTGGTTTCGCCTCCCCTCTGCAGGCCATCGCGGCAGGCGTGGGTCTGGTCACCGAAGACCGCAAATCCCAGGGTTTGCTGCTGGCGCAGCCTATTCGCATCAACGCCACGCTGTCCGACCTGTCGGCCGTCTCGCGCGGCGGCTGGCTGCAGCGTGGGCTGGAAAACCGCCTGGTGCAAGGCTTTGTGCGCACGCTGGGTATCCGCTGCCGCAGCGCCGAGCAGCCCGTAGGCCAGCTCTCGGGCGGCAACCAGCAAAAGGTGGTGTTTGCCCGCTGGCTGCACCGAGAAGGCCGCGTGCTGCTGCTGGATGAACCTACGCGCGGCGTGGACGTGGGCGCACGCGCCGAGCTGTATGGCGAGCTGGACCGCATGGCCTCCGAAGGCCGCGCGCTGCTCATGGTGTCATCCGACCTGCGCGAGTTGATGGCCATGGCCGACCGCATCGGCGTGATGAGCGCCGGCCGCCTGGTGGCGGTGTTCGAGCGCGGTGAGTGGTCTGAACAATCCCTGCTGGCGGCGGCGTTTTCCGAGCCCGGTGGCCGCACCGGCACAACCCCGCCAACCCCTTCCACCCCTTCTCCTGTCACCGCATGAACGCCCCCACAACGTCTGCCGTACCCGCCACGGCACCTTCGTCCGCCTCGGTTTGGCGCAGCCAACTGGGCACCTACCTGGGCCTGCTCGCCGTGCTGGCAGGCATGGTGGCGCTGTTCTCGTCGCTGTCCGACTACTTCTGGAGCGCCGAGACCTTCATCACCATCGCCAACGAGATCCCGGCCCTGGCCGTGATGGCCGTGGGCATGACCTTTGTGCTCATCATCGCGGGCATCGACCTGTCGGTGGGCTCGGTGATGGCACTGGCCGCCGCCACCTCAGCCGCCGCCATCCTGCAATGGGGCTGGACCGTGCCTGCCGCCGCCGCCCTGGCGCTGGCCACGGGCCTGGTGTGCGGCACCATCACGGGCGCCATCTCGGTGGCCTGGCGGCTGCCGTCGTTCATCGTGTCGCTGGGCATGCTCGAAGCCGTGCGCGGCAGCGCCTATGTGGTCACCGATTCGCGCACGCAGTACGTGGGCGACGCCATCTCGTGGCTGTCGGCACCCTTCTTTGGCGGCATTTCGTTCGCGTTTCTGCTGGCCGTGGTGCTGGTGGTGGTGGCGCAGCTGGTGCTGTCGCGCACCGTGTTCGGCCGCTGCGTGGTGGGCATCGGCACCAACGAGGAAGCCATGCGCCTGGCGGGCGTGGACCCGCGCCCCATCCGCATCATCGTGTTTTCCATGACCGGCCTGCTCGCGGGGCTGGCAGGGCTGATGCAGTCGGCCCGGCTCGAAGCGGCCGACCCTAACGCAGGCACCGGCATGGAGCTGCAGGTGATCGCCGCCGTGGTGATTGGCGGCACCAGCCTCATGGGCGGGCGCGGCTCGGTGATCAACACCGCCTTTGGCGTGCTCATCATCGCGGTGCTGGAGGCAGGCCTGGCCCAGGTGGGCGCCAGCGAGCCCAGCAAGCGCATCATCACGGGTTTTGTGATCGTGGCGGCCGTCATCGTGGACACGCTGCGCCAGCGCCGCGCCGCCAGCTGAACCTGTTTCAACACACCGATTTTTCTTCTTCCTGCATGGCTACTATCAAGGACGTTGCGCGCCACGCCGAGGTGTCGGTCACCACGGTGTCGCACGTGGTCAACGGCACACGCCGCGTGAGCCCCGAGGGGCGCGAGCGGGTCGAGGCCGCCATCCGCGCCCTGGGCTATGTGCCCAGCGCCATTGCGCGCAGCTTGAAGAGCAACAACACGCGCACGCTGGGCATGCTGATCCCCAACAGCTCCAATCCCTACTTCGCCGAGATCGTGCACAGCGTGGAAGACCGCTGCTTTGGCGCGGGCTACAACCTCATCCTGTGCAACACCAACGACGAGGCGCACCGCCAGGGCACGTATTTGCAGGTGCTGGCCGAGCGGCGCATCGACGGGCTGATCGTCGTTTCCACCGGGCACGACGCCACGCTGCCCACGCAACTGGCGGGCCTGTCCATCCCCACCGTGCTGGTGGACCGCGAGATCGAACTGGCCGAGCAGCAGCCCTGCGACCTGGTGGAAACCGCCCACATGCAAGGCGGCCTGCTGGCCACGCGGCACCTGCTGTCGCTGGGCCACCAGCGCATTGCCTGCATTGGTGGCCCGGCCGGCATTGCCCCCAGCGAGCAGCGCATTGCAGGCTGGCGCACCGCATTGGCCGACGCAGGCTGCGGCACGGGCGACGGCCTGCTGTGGCATGGCAACTTCACCAGCCAGGGCGGGTATGAAGCCATGCACGCGGTGCTGCGCGCGCCCGAGCCGCCCACCGCCGTCTTCGTGTGTAACGACCTCATGGCCATGGGCGCACTGTGCGCGGCGCACGAACGCGAGCTGCGCGTGCCCGAGGCCCTGTCCATCGTGGGCTTTGACGACATTGAACTGGCCGCCTTCACCAGCCCGCCGCTCACCACCGTGGCCCAGCCCAAGCAGCGCATCGGCGCGCTGGCGGTGGACATGTTGCTGGAGCGCATCGACGGGAAGCGCCAGGACGCGCGCAAGGTGATGCTGCAGCCCGAGCTGCGCGTGCGCTCTTCCACGGCCCCCGCCACCACGGTCGCCCCCGATGCCCGCCGTGGAGGGAAGCCTGCATGACCGCCGTGACTGCTGTGACCGCCAACCTCCCGCCCCCCCGCATCGCCGTGGTCGGCAGCCTGAACATGGACCTGGTGCTGCAGGTGCAACATGCCCCCGGCCCCGGCGAGACCGTGCTGGCCGATGCCCTGCTCCTGGTGCCTGGCGGCAAGGGCGGTAACCAGGCCGTGGCCTGCGCCCGCCAGGGCGCCCAGGTGTTTCTGTTCGGCCGCGTGGGCGACGATGGCTACGGCCACACGCTGCGCGCCGGGCTTGACGCCGATGGCATTGACCACCGTGGCGTGCAGACCGATACCGAAGTCACCACCGGTGTGGCCGCCATCACCGTGGAAACCACGGGGCAAAACCGCATCGTGGTAGTGCCCGGCGCCAATGGCAGGTTTATGCTGAATGCAGAGGCCTTGCGCGGCAGTGTGCAAGGCGCGGGCGGCCTGGTGTTGCAGCTGGAAATCCCGATGTCGCAGGTGCTGGCCGCCGCCGACGTGGCCCATGCCGCAGGCTGCCCGGTGCTGCTCAACCCCTCTCCCATCCAGCCTCTGCCCGATGCGCTGTGGCCGCTGGTCAATATCTTGGTCGTGAACGAAGTGGAGGCCGCAGCATTGGCAGGCCAAAGCGTCGCCACCCCCGCAGACGCCGCGCAGGTCGCACAAGCCCTGCGCTCCAAGGGCCCCGCCCAGGTGGTGGTGACCCTGGGCGCCGCCGGCGCCGTGGCGGCGGATGCCACTGGCTGCCGCTACCACCCCGGCCTCGTCGTGCAGGCCGTGGACACCACTGCCGCAGGCGACACCTTCCTGGGCGCACTGGCTGTGGCGCTGGCACGCGGCGAGCCGCTTGATGCCGCCGTGCGCGATGGCATCCGCGCGTCCGCGCTGTGCGTCACGCAGCCCGGCGCCCAGCCCTCCATTCCCGCCCGCGCCGCCGTCGCGCACAGCCCGCAACCACCCGCCTGGAGCCCCCTGTGAAACGCACCTCCCTGCTGCACGCCGAACTCTCCCACGCCATCGCCAGCCTGGGCCATGGCGAAATGCTGGTGATCGGCGACGTGGGCCTGCCCATTCCGCCCGGCCCGCGCCGCATCGACCTGGCGCTCACCCCGGGCATCCCGGCCGTGGCCGATGTGCTTCGGGTGGTGCTGGAAGAAATGCAGGTCGAAAAAGCGCTGATCGCCACCGAAGCCGTGGAGCGCAACGGGGGGCAGCTGCCCGCCTGGTGCCACTTGCCGGTGGAGCCCCAGGCCGTATCGCACGAGGAGTTCAAGCGCCTCACCCAGCAGGCCCGCGCAATGGTGCGTACCGGCGAGTGCACGCCGTATGCCAACGTCATCCTGGTGGCGGGCGTGACGTTCTGACGCCATGGCGTTGAGCCACTCTACGGCGCTCGGTAGGCCAACACGCTAAACCCGGGCTGGAGTTGCGGCAGCGGAAAAAAGCACAGCCTACATTCCGCCAACCCATACGCTTCCCCATGACTGCGGCGGCGCCTTTTTCCCGACCGGCTCCTGCGGCCTTGCACCACGGCTGGCTTTGGCCTGTGTAGTTAGTCGGCGCGACCCGGAACGACGGGCCAGGGGGCTGGCGCTGCATTTGCAACTGGTTGAAACAAAGACGCACTTTCATGCTCGGTACGCATAATCAAACGGCAGCGAGAAAGGCCCATCCTTGGCGCAGGTCCGCTTCCAGTTCGTCAGGGAGGAACTACGTATGAAACCCATGTCGCGACCACCTCGGCCTGCCCGCTTCTGGCTGGCAGGTTTACTCAGCCTTTCCATCTTTGCCACGTCCTGCGGGGGTGGTAGCGGGGGTAGTACGGGCGCAGGCAACCCAGTTACGCCCGCCCCCGAGCCTACGCCTGCACTCAGTCTGCTGGCCGGTGCCTCCCACGGTTCCGGTTACCTCGATGGCGCCGCTGCCGACGCACTTTTTTCCGGGGCACCCGCGCTCTCGCTTTCACCCACAGGTGACTTGCTGATGGCAGATGCAGGCAACCATGCCGTCCGGAAATGGACAACCTCTGGTCTCGTCAGCACCGTCGCAGGCGGCCAAAGTCCGGCCCCTGCACCTTCCGTCAATGTCCATTACGCCGATGGCATGGGACCAGCTGCACGTTTTTTCTATCCATCAGCGGTCGCAGCAGACGCTTCGGGCAATACCTACGTGGCGGATACAGCCAACCACCTGGTGCGCAAGATTGACAGCATCGGTGCCGTCACCACCATCGCAGGCAAACCCGGCGTGTGTGGCAATGCCGACGGTCCCTCCCAGGACTCCACGCTCTGTGCTCCTCGCGAAATAAGGCTGGACAGCGCCGGAAATCTCTATGTCGGCCCGGGCAACTACGCCTATCCGAAGATTCGCAGGATCACCCCTGCCGGCGTCACGGGCACCCTGCCCATGGAGCTGCCGGAGCCGGAGCGCTCCAAGTTCATTGTGGATGCCTCCGGCACCGTCTACTTCACACACGGGAGTTCTATCAAGAAATCTACCCCCACCGGCGAAGTGACCCATGTCGCTGGCAACCAAGACATCCAGGGTGCTGCCGATGGCGACGCAGTGACTGCCAGGTTCAGCATCCTCCACGATTTGGCACTGGATGCCACCAACGAGCTGTATGCGCTGGATGGACATGACCCGGTCACCATTCGCCATATCGCCAAGAGCGGGGCCGTGTCCACCCTGGCCCACACAGCCCCTGCGGCTTCGGGGGGTAGCAGCCTGGTCGTTGATCGCAGCGGCAACTTCATCGTCAGCCTCGCCAATTTCCAATCCACGTGGATTCAGAAATACCACCGCGATGGCACCCGGTCCACCTTGGTCGGGAAGCCCACGGTGGCCAATCCAGAGGCCGTCGCTGCAGACGGTCCGGGCACAGAGGCGCGGTTCAAGGCTCCTCAGGCAATGGCTCTGGCGAAGTCAGGAGCGCTGTACGTGAGCGACTACGACGCTGGCAGGGTGCGCATCGTCCGCCCAGACGGCACCACAAGCACACTCCCGCTCCAATGGCCTGCAGGTTTTGCGAACCCCTCCTGGCGGGCCATGGCGGTAGATGGGCGGGACAACATCTACACGGCCTCCACGGCAATGTTCCCCGGTGAGCCCAATCTGGTTTTCAGGATCAGCCCCACCGGCCAAGCCTCGGTTCTGGCAGATGTGTCCAAATGGGTTCCCCCATTCGTCCATGGTGGCAACACCTACAGATATGCCGCCGCCATCAATGGGGTTGCCGCCGACGCTGCAGGCACTGTCTATGCGGCAGGCGTCAATGGCGCGGTCCTCAAGATCACCGCTGCAGGCGAGGTCACAGTGCTGGCCGGCAGTCCCGGCGCTTTGGGCCACGTGGACGGACAGGGCAGCGCCGCACGCTTTGCCATTCTGGGGAATATGACGCTGGACCAGACGGGCAACCTGTACGTGGTGGATGGGCTCAATGATGCGTTCACCGGGATTGGCCCCACCATCCGCAAGATCACCCCTGCCGGCATGGTCAGCACCGTCGCCGGCAGGGCCGACCTGCCTGCGGGTCTGGTGGATGGACCGGCCAGCAGCGCGCGCTTTGCAGCCGCCAGCTACAGCAGCTACTCGGCTGGCGGGGTTTACATCGGGCAAGATTTTGGTTCTCTCAATGGAGAAAACGGCGGCACAGCCAGCCTCGCAATCGATGCCAAGGGCAATCTGTACGTCACTGATCCTGTCAACAGCGTGGTTCGCAAGATCGCCACAGACGGCCAAGTCAGCACGCTGGTCGGCCGTGCCGGGCGGCGAGGCTTTCTGGGAGGAGATCTTCCGGGCACCATTCACACGCCGATCGGCATTGCCGTGCGGGATTCAAAGCTGTACTTCACGACACGCAATGCAGTAGCGCAGGTGACGCTGGCCCCGTAGCGAACGGCGTCCTCGGCCCTCACGGCCGGCGCGAACAGGGCCGGCCGTGACGTTCTGATACAGCTTGGGGCTTGCGAAGCCATGGCTGCACCTTCGTTTGCGGGTTTTGGAGGACTTCGGGCAGGCACTACCTGCGGTACGCTGGACCGCAGCCCACGGCGCGGCACGGATGATGCCCGCCACCGACGCCCCGAATTCCTGCACCCATGCCCACCATCGCGCCCCACGATCTCCTGCCTCCTGAAATCACCGTCCTCGAACGCGGCTGGCTGTCGGCCAATAACATCCTTTTCATCGGCCAGCACGACACGGCCATCGTGGACACCGGCTATTGCAGCCATGCCGAGCAGACCGTGGAGCTGGTGCGCGGCACGCTGCAAGGCCGCCCGCTGGACCGCGTGCTCAATACCCACCTGCACAGCGACCACTGCGGCGGCAATGCGGCGCTGCAAAAGGCCTGGCCCGGCGTGCTCACGGCCATTCCGCCCGGCCAGGCCGACCATGTGCGCCAGTGGGATGCCTACGCACTGAGCTACACCCCCACAGGACAGGAATGCCCGCCCTTTCGGGCCGATACGCTGCTCATGCCCGACTCCTGCGTGCTGCTGGGCGACAAGCCCTGGCAGGTGCATGCCGCGCCGGGGCACGATCCGCATTCGGTGGTGTTGTTCGAGCCCCAGGGCCGTGTACTGATCTCGGCCGATGCGCTGTGGGAAAACGGCTTTGGTGTGGTGTTTCCCGAGCTGGAAGGCGACGACGCATTCGCACACGTTGCAGCCACGCTGGATGTGATCGAAAAGCTGGCGCCGCAAGTCGTCATACCGGGCCACGGGCCGGTGTTTGCCGATGCCCCGCGCGCCATCGACGGTGCCCGCCGCCGCCTGGACGGCTTTGTGCGCAATCCCTCCAAACATGCGCTCTATGCAGCCAAGGTGCTGCTCAAGTACAAACTGCTGGAGTGGCAGCAGATCCCCATGGCCGAGCTGACGGGCTGGGCGCAGGCCACGCCGTACTTCGGCATGCTGCGCGAGCGCCACTTCGCCGATCAAGCCGAGGCCGAATGGCTCGGCAGCCTGGCCGACGAACTGGTGCGGTCCGGTGCGGCCACCCGCCAGGGCGACATGCTGCACAACACCTAGACACGGCTTCCCCCGGAATCCTGGTGTTACGCATTGCCCGCTGCAGCTGGCCAGCCCCCCAGGATCAGTGTCACCGTGGACCCGGCTTAGCGGGCCCGCAGCGCCTCAGCAGGCCTTCAATGCTTGTGCTGCTTGTCGCAGCCCATCACATGGTTGTTGCTGCTGGACATGCACTGGTAAAACGCCTTCTTGTTGCCCGACGCACCCTGGCAGTCCGACATGCTGTACTTGCCCTTGGCTTCGCGGATCTTGGGTGCGGTCTTGTCGAAGTCGGCCTGGGCCATGTAGCCGTCACGCACGTTCTTCTGGCCCACCTCCAGCATCTGGTCGGCCTGGTAGTGGATGTTGTCCACGGCGGCGGAGCAGTTCAGCGTCACCGGCTTGCTGTCCACCGTCTCCAGGGCCTTTTTCATGCCCTGGCCAAATTCTTCCACGTCCTTCGAGATCTTCTTGGTGCCGTCGGCGTTGTACTGCTGGCCCGGCTTGCCGGACGAGGATGACGAGCTCGTGGTCGTGCCGTTGCTGCCCTGGAGCTTCAGCGGCTCAGCGTCTGCCTTGGACGGCGGGGGCTGCGAACCGTAGTGGGTCTTGCCCTCGGCATCCACCCATTTGTAGACGGGCTGCGCCTGCACGCCCACCCCCAGCCCCGACACCAGGGCGGCTATCGCCAGCCACGACAGCTTCTTCATCATCTCCATCCCTCCATTCATGGTCAAAAAGGCATCCACCGCTTACTCAACAAGCGGTAATAGCTATTATTTTTATAGCAATTTTTTTACAAACGTGGCACAAAGACTCAAGGCAGATCCTTGTTCACCTCGGGCGCCGCCGCGTCGCGTGGGCCGATGGTGCCCAGGCGGCTCTTGAGCGACTGGGGTTGGCCGGTGAGCATGGCGGCGTAGTTGGTGGTGTTGGCCAGCACCTTTTTCACGTAGTCGCGCGTTTCGGCAAAGGGCACGTTTTCGGCCCAGATGGCGGCGTCGAGCACCGGGCCGTTGCGCCAGCTGCGCGGGCGGCCGGGGCCGGCGTTGTAGGCGGCGGCGGCCATGGGCATGGAGCCCGCGAAGTCGTCCAGCGCGAGCTTGAGGTAGGCCGTGCCGATGGTGATGTTGGTGTCGCGGTCGTTGATCTGGTCGGCGGTGAAGTTGTTCAAACCGATCTTCTTGGCCGTCCAGCGCGCGGTCGCGGGCATGACCTGCATCAGGCCCGAGGCGCCTACATGGGAACGCGCGTCCATGATGAAGCGGCTTTCCTGGCGGATGAGGCCGTAGACATACGCCGGGTCCAGGCCGATGCCGTTGGCGCGCTCCACCACCGCACTGCGAAACGGTGTGGGGAACCGCTGGGTGGTGTCCACCACGCTCTTGGTGCGTTCGCTGGTGTTGATGCAGCGGTCCCACACCTCACGCTGGCAGGCGAAGTCGGCGGCGGCCAGCAGGTCGCGGTCGGGCATGCCGCCGCTCTGGTGCAGGTTGGTGGTGTAGTTCCACTCGCGCACGCCTTCGGTGCGCAGGCCGAGCAGGATGGCGTACAGCGCGCGGTTCAGGCCCGGGTTGGCGCGGGCGGCGGCTTTTTCTTCGGCGGTGAGGGGTGCGGGCGCGGGCGGCACGGTGATGCGCTGGCCAATCTCTTCCAGGGCCAGTTGCTCGTAGAAGCCGCGCGTGCTGGCGATGCCTTCGAGCAGCTGGCGGGCTTCGGCGCGTTCGGCGTCGGTCACGCGGCCTGTGAGCAGCGAGCGCGCCTTCCAGTACACCCAGGTGCTGTCCTGGCGGGCTTCGGGGCCCATGGCGTCCACCGCCTTGCCGACGGCCTTCCACTGGCCGGCGCGCAGGGCGGCACGCACCTTCCAGCCCAGCAGGTCGTCGTTGAGGTCGCTGTCCTTGGTCACATTGGCAAAGTAGCTGTGGGCATTGCTGGCCAGCTTTTGCGCAGCGGTCTTGCCGATCACGGCCCAGGCCCAATTGCGCTCCTCGGACGAGAGGTGCACGCTCCACTTGCTGTCGAGCTGATAGGCCGCGCCGTCCGGGTCGCCGGTGGCCAGTTTCAACAGGGCCAGCAGCACCAGTTCCTGCTTGGCCTTGCCGGCGGCCGTGGCGCGCGACAGCAGGTATTTGCTCGGCGCATCCAGCACGTCCTTGACCTGCGGCAACGATTCGGGCGAGACGATCTCGACCGCCGCGCGCACCACGCGGGGGCGATTGGCCTCTACCCCAAGGCGGGCCTTACGCCACACATCCAGGGCTGAGAGTTTCTTGTAGCCATGCAGCTCGCGTGCGGCGTGGGTGCAGCCGTCGTCGCCGTCGCGCTGGGCGTACCAGTTGCTGCGCACATCCTCGGCCACGGTGGGGCTGGCTGTGCCCTTGATCTGGTCGATCAGCAGCGCGTAGCAGCGCACTTCGCGGTCGTCCGACATGCGGTAGCTCGGGTGCTGCTCGGCGAACTGGCTCCAGTCGCGGCGCTGGCCCAGTAACAAGAGCCAGTCATTGCGCAGGCGGTCTTCCTGGTAGCTGCCGGCGTAGCGCTGCAGGAAAGACTGGATCTCCTGTGGTGACGCCTCGCCCAGGCGCACCCGCAGCTCCCAGTAGGCGGCCCAGGGCTCCAGTGCATGACCACGCGCAGTGGGCAGCAGCTGCGCGAGCTTGTTGCGGTCGCCTTTGCGGAAGGCCTGCTGCATCTCCAGCAGGGTATCGTCCCCACGGTTTTGCGCCATGACAAGGGGCGCGGTGGCTGCCAGCACGGTGGCGGCGACAAGGGGTGTCAGAATCGCTCTGAGAAATTGCATGGGGGAATTATCTGATGGACAAAGCAGCCCTTCGGCGCGCGTTGATAGAAGAACGCCTCAATCTGCCCGACCGCCTACAGCGGGCCGACCTGTTACAACAGGTGATGCGCATCTGGCTGGTGAACCGGCCGGATACGGTCATTGGAGCCTATTGGCCCATCAAGGGCGAATTTGACCCCCTGCCCGCGCTGCACCGCTGGAAGGAAGATGGCGAGTTGCTGGACGAACCCCAACTGCGCCGCATCGGGCTGCCGGTGGTGAACAAGCTGCACAAAACCCTCACCTTCCACGCCTGGTACCCCGGCTGCCCCATGGAGGAAGACGCCTACGGCATCCCCAAGCCCAAGGACACCGAGGTCATCGTGCCCACCCTGCTGTTCGTGCCCTGCGTGGGCTACGCCCCCGGGGGCTATCGGCTGGGCTATGGCGGCGGCTTTTACGACCGCACGCTGGCCACCCTGCAGCCCAAGCCGTTCACGGTGGGTCTGGGCTTCACCAATGGCTACCTGGACGACTTCGAGCCCGAAGAGTTCGACCTGCCGCTCGATGCCATCCTGAACGACAACGGGGTGGTCTGGCCGGTCTGAACCGCTGCGCCATTGCCCGTGATGCGTGCCACGCATCATTCAGGCCGTGTTTTCGCATCGCTGGCGCGCGCCACTGCCGCTAGCATGGCGGGCTGACTTTCTTTTCTCTGTTTTCCATCGGCAGGTGCCCCATGCTCAAGCTCTATATCGGCAACAAGAACTACTCCTCCTGGTCCATGCGCCCCTGGGTGCTGCTCAAACAGGCGGGCATCGTGTTTGAAGAAGTGCGCGTGCGCTTTGACAGCTTCGACGCCGATTCAGAGTTCAAGCGCGCGATTGGCGCCGTGAACCCCACGGGCAAGGTGCCCGTGCTGGCAGATGGTGACCTGGTGGTGTGGGACACGCTGGCGATTGCCGAATACGTGGCTGAAACCCACCCTGACAAAAAGCTCTGGCCCACGGACGCCAAGGCCCGTGCGCGCGCCCGCAGCATTTGCGCCGAAATGCACAGCGGCTTCACCGCCCTGCGCAGCAACTGCCCCATGAACATCGAGGCGAACCTGGCAGACACCGGCGCCCTGATCTGGCGCGACCAGGCCGGCGTGCGCGCCGACGTGCAACGCCTGGTGGACATGTGGAGCGCGCTGCTGCAGGAACATGGCGGCCCCATGCTGTTTGGCGAGTTCACAGTGGCCGACGCCTACTTTGCCCCCGTGTGCATGCGCCTGCACACCTACGCCCTGCCCGTGCCACCCCACATCGCCGCCTATGTGCAGCGCGTGCGCGCCCTGCCCGGCGTGAAGGCCTGGATCGACGACGCCCTGGCCGAGAAGGACTTTCTGGACTTCGAAGAACCCTATCGCCTGCGCCATACCGAAGGCTGAGCACCACCATGGCCGTCACCATCTACCTGCGCTACGTGCTCAACACCAGCAAGCTCAAGGAGTTTGAGCACTACGGAAAACTGTGGATACCGCTGGTCGAGAAGTTCGGCGGTAAACACCACGGCTATTTCATGCCCAGCGAGGGCGCGAACAACATCGCACTGGCATTGTTCACCTTTGACAGCCTTGCGGCCTACGAGGTGTACCGCCAGCAGTCGATGCAGGATGCGGAATGCCAGGCGGCGTTCCGCTATGCCGAGGAGACGGGGTGCATCGCGAGCTACGAGCGGAGTTTTTTCAGGCCGGTGTTTGGCTGAAGGGGCACGGGCAGCCCGGCCACGCTACCGAAACTGCTTGCGCAAAAACGGCTTGTGCCGCGCGATGTGCGCCAACTGGGCGGGGGCCACGGTGCCGCCCAGGTCTTCCTCTTCCGCGTTGAGCACCTGGTTGGCATAGGCCAGCGCACGCGCCACCACCTCTTCCTCGCTCACCCCCTGCTGCGCGGCCAGGTCCAGCGCCACGCGCTTCATGGCGCGCTGCGACAGCATCCACATGGCGCCAAAGGCATCCCACGCGGCCATCGCTTCCTTGAACTTGTCGCGATCGGCCAGGATTTCGTTCAGCGGCTTGGCCAGGATCTCCTGCAGGTCGTCCACCTTGGCTTTCAAAGCTTCTAACTGCGCCTCGCGCTGCAGGGCTTCCGCTGCAGCGTTGGCGGCTGCGTCGGGCGCCGTAGGCACGGGCACGCTGCCGTCGGGGTTGAGCTGGGCAATGGTGAGGTCAGACGATAGGGGCATGGTGGGCTGGAATATACGGCCGGGGGCCCGGCCTAAACTACACCGATGCAAATCTACATGGTGGGCGGCGCCGTCCGCGACAAGCTGCTGGGCCGGCCCGTGAACGACCACGACTGGGTGGTCGTGGGCGCGACGCCCGAGCAGATGCTGGAACTGGGCTATCTGCCCGTGGGGCGCGACTTCCCCGTCTTTTTGCACCCCGACACGCGCGAGGAGTACGCACTGGCCCGCACCGAGCGCAAGAGCGGGCGCGGCTACCGGGGCTTTGTGGTGGAAAGCTCGCCCGATGTGACGCTGGAAGAAGACCTTTCGCGCCGCGACCTTACTATCAATGCGATAGCTACCAGCGCTTATGAGATAAGCGCTGGAGGCATTTTTGACCCCTATTTTGGTGCCAAAGACATCGAGGCGCGGGTGCTGCGGCATGTGACCGACGCCTTCCGCGAAGACCCGGTGCGCATCCTGCGTGTGGCGCGGTTTGCGGCGCGATTCACCGACTTCACGGTGGCGCCCGAGACGATGCAGCTGATGCGCGAGATGGTGCAGCACGGCGAGGCGGACCATCTGGTGGCCGAGCGCGTGTGGCAGGAGCTGGCGCGCGGGCTGATGGAAGAAAAACCCTCGCGCATGTTCGAGGTGCTGCGCGAGTGCGGCGCGCTGCAGGTGCTGCTGCCCGAGGTGGCGCGCCTGTGGGGCGTGCCCCAACGGGCCGAGTACCACCCCGAGGTGGACACGGGCGTGCATCTGATGATGGTGCTGGACATGGCCGCGCGGCTGCAGGCGCCACTCACTGTGCGGTTTGCCTGCCTGGCGCACGACCTGGGCAAGGGCACCACGGCCACCGACGTGCTGCCGCGCCACATCGGGCACGAGGAGCGCAGTGCCGAGCTGCTGAAGGACGTGGCCGAGCGCCTGCGCGTGCCGGTGGACTGCCGCGAGACAGCCGATGTGGTGGCCCGCGAGCACGGCCACATCCACCGCAGCCACGAACTGTCGGCCGCCGCCCTGGTGCGGCTGCTGGAGCGCTGCGATGCCATTCGCAAGCCCGAGCGTTTTGCCGACATACTGTTGGCATGCGAATGCGATGCGCGCGGGCGGCTGGGATTTGAAGAATCGGCCTACCCCCAGCGCCAGCGGCTGGCCGCCGTGCTGGCGGCGGTGCAGTCGGTGGTCACGCGCGACATTGCAGCGCGGGCAGCGGCCAAGGGCATGAGCGGGCCGCAGGTGGGCACGCTGATCCACCAGGCGCGGGTGGAAGCGGTGGCGCAGTGGACAGGCAACAACAACGCCACCTGACCCAGGGCCGCGGAAAACAAGGCACACCCGTCAAAAACCGAGGGCAAAACTTCCTACAATCCGCGTCCGCTTGCGCCCCGCCCCGGGGTGCACCTTTGCAAGTTCCTGGCGCATGATCGCGCCCTACAGCCATTCCAACGCCTCCATGACCGCTGTGCACATCCGCCCCGCCGCCCCGGCCGACGCCGACACCATCGCGCCGCTGTTTGATGCCTACCGGCAGTTCTACGAGCAGGCGCCAGACCTCGCTGGAGCCCGGACATTCATCGCACAGCGGCTGGAGCGCGGGGAGTCCGTGGTGCTGCTGGCACTGGATGCATCGGGAGCAGCGATAGGTTTTTGCCAGCTTTACCCAACCTTCTGCTCGGTGGAGGCAGCGCCCATCTACACGCTGTACGACCTGTTCGTGGCCCCCGCAGCACGCAAGACCGGCGCCGGGCGCAGCTTGCTGGTGGCGGCGGAAGCCACGGCCCGCGCGCACGGCAAGGTGCGCATGGATCTGACCACGGCACACACCAACACCACGGCGCAGTCGCTCTACGAATCGCTGGGCTGGACGCTGGACACCGTCTTTCGCGCCTACAACAGGCGGGTAGCGGCCTGACCTGACCGCCACCTCGCCGCTGCCCAGATAGCCATTACCAGCGCAGCAGGCGCGGCCCCAGTACGGCCCCCAGCGCCGTCGGGATGGCCATGCCCACCAGGTACCAGACCGCCAGGAACGGCGTGGCCATCTCGGGGCAATGCAGGGCATACACCAAAGCACCCAACGCGCCCGCCAGCAACCCGGCGCCCGCGCCCGCCCAGGCCAGGCGCGTGGGCGCGGCCCCCTTCAGGGCCCAGAAGCCCGCAGCCAACGCAGGCACCGACAGCGCCGCAATATTGAACGGACAGGTGCGCCAGGTGCTGCCCAGGATCAGCGGCACACGCTCTGCCGCAGTCACCTGCGACAACGCCCACAATGCCATGGCCCACAGCACCAGCGGCGGCACTGCCAGCAGCAGCGCCGCAGGCCCCACCGCCATGCCGGGGCGGGCCATGCGGCGCAGCAGCGCCAGCCCGGCTGCGGCCAGTGCAGCGGCAAACACCAGCTTGCCCCAGAACATGGGCAGCGCCATGGTCGCCAGCAGGTCGGGGCGCAGGCCGAACAGGGCCAGCATCAGCACCCCGGCACCGGCAATGCCCACTGCGGCGGCCACGGCAAACCGTTGCTCTATCGCGTTGTGCTGCACCGGCCGGTCATCGGCGGCGAGCAGGTGGATCAATTCATCGGTTTTCATGCTATTTCCCCTGGGACTTACGCACATCAGAATGCAACAACGACCGGCCTTCTGTACCCGGCGGCTTCCCTGACCCCTGTTGCGCGTAAGTCATGTCCCTGATCTTGGCGGCCAGGGCCTTGAGCCCCCGGTGCACGCCGACTTTGACGGCCGACTCCGACAGCCCCGTGAGGCGCGCCGTCTCGACCACCGACAAACCTTCCAGCTTCACGCACTCGATCGGCAGACGCTGCTTGTCGGGCAAGGTGCGCAACAACTGCCCCAGATCGCGCCGGGCTTCGGCGGCCTCGCTGTCGCTGCTGGCAAACAACTCATCGGCATCGTCCAGCGGGTCGTTGCGCCCTTCCTTCACGGCGTGCGAGCGCAGCCAATCGATGAGCTTGTAGCGCGCAATCGCATGCGCCCAGGCCGTCACCGGCATCTCGGGCCGATAAGTGTGGCGCTGGTTGTGCACCGCCAGCAGCGTCTCCTGCACCAGGTCCTCCACCTCGTCGGGCCGCTGCATCAGGCGGCGGCGCAAAAACGCACGCAGGTGTGCGCTCAGCTCTTTCAAAAAGCGCTGGTAGGCGGCTGCGTCGGCGTCCAGCCCTTGCAGCAGCAAACCGCGCAGGCGCTCTTCCACTATCTCCATGGTGTCTCCCTGCAAGGAATTCGTACTCCGAGGCCAATGGGTTACAGGCAACAGAAAAAATATTTACGCCATGCCGCCACGATTTTTTTGCGCAGCGCTGTAACCCGCCTGCTGCACAGCGCGAATTACAACGCAGATCGGGCCATTCAACGCGACCTCTGTGTCGCAACCCGGTCGGATTCAACCACTACCCAACTCTTGGAGAACCGTACCATGACCACTCGCACCCTCAGCCTCGGCGCACTCGCCCTCGTTGCCCTGACTTCTGGCGCCGCCATGGCCCAGACCGCCCCCATGGAAGGAGCCAAGCCCGCCAGGGAGAAGTGCTACGGCGTCTCGATGGCTGGCAAGAACGACTGCGCAGCAGGCCCCGGCACCACCTGCGCCGGCACCTCCAAGATGGACTACCAGGGCAACGCCTGGAAGTTCGTGCCCGCAGGCACCTGCGCGTCGATCAAGACGCCCAAGGGCATGGGTTCGCTGGCACCCGCCAAGGCCTAAGAGGCTGATGCCATGACTCCGCGCCCCCTCACCGCTGGTCTGGGCCTCAAGCCCCAGCACTATGGCGAGGCGCTGCAGTGCACCGCCCCCGGCCTGTGGTGGGAGGTGCACCCCGAGAACTACCTGGCCGATGGCGGCCCGCGCCTGGCGTATCTGGATGCGATCCGCGCACGCCACCCCATGGCGCTGCACGGCGTGTCCCTGTCCCTTGCGGCCGATGCACCGCCCGATGCGGCGCACCTGGACCGCCTGGCGGCACTGGCGCGGCGCGTGGAGCCTGTGATCATCTCGGAGCACCTGGCGTGGTCCACCTGGCGCGGGCAGTATCTGCCCGACCTGCTGCCGTTTCCCCGCACGCACGCGGCGCTACACCGCATTGCAAGCAACATCGCCCGCACACAGGATGTGCTGCAACGGCCCATCGCCATCGAGAACCCCACGCACTATCTGCACATCGATGGCCACGCATGGGCCGAGACCGACTTTCTGGCCGAATTGGTGCGGCGCACCGGTTGTGCCCTGCTGCTGGACGTGAACAACGTCCATATCAGCGCGAACAACCTGGGCTTTTGCGCGCAGGCGTACCTGGATGCGTTTCCCCTGCACGCCGTGGCCGAGATCCACCTGGCGGGCCACCATGCCGACCCGGTGCATGGCAACGCCTTGCTCATCGACAGCCACGACGCCCCGGTGGCGCCCGCCGTGTGGGCGCTGTACCAACGCGTGATCGAGCGCGCAGGTCCCATCCCCACCCTTATCGAGCGTGATGACAACCTGCCCGACTTCTGTGAACTGCTGGGCGAGCGTGGCCAGGCTCACCATGTACTCATGGCTGCGCACACCGAGGAGTCCGCATGCAGCTGACCGACTTTCAGGATGGTTTCTCGGCCGCTCTGCTCGGCGCGGGCCATGCCCCAACCACTGCGTGGCTAGTGGCCCTGGAGGCCCAGCCCGGCTTTGCCGTGTACCGCAACACCGTGCTCAAGGGCTGTGTCGATGCCCTGCAGGCCAGCTACCCCACGGTATGCCAGCTGGTGGGCGAAGGCTGGTTCCGCGCCGCCGCAGCGGTGTATGCGCGCCAGCAACCGCCTTGTGACGGACTGCTGGTGGACTACGGCGCTGGGTTTGGCGACTTTCTGGCCGGGTTTGAACCTGCGGCCGGGTTGCCCTACCTGCCCGCCATAGCGCGCCTGGACCGCGGCTGGACCGAGTGCCATCTGGCAGCCGACGCTACCGCCGTGGACCGAGCCTGGTGGGCCCGGCAAGCGCCCGAAACGCTGCCCGCCTTGCAACTGCATCCCCACCCCGCTGCGCACTGGACCTGGTGCAATGGGCATCCGGCCTATCGCCTGTGGCAGAGCCACCGTGAAGGCTTGGCCCTGCCCGAATCGATGGCCTGGGCGGGTGATGGCGGCCTGCTCACCCGGCCCCATGCGGAAGTGACCTGGCGCCCGCTTTCGCGCGCCGGGGTTGCCTTGATGGACGCGTGCGCAGAGGGCCTGGCCCTGGAAGCCGCCGCCACCCGCGCCTTAGACACCGATCCCGCCACTGACTTTGCCGCGCTCATGGGCAACCTGCTGGACGCGGGGGCCCTGGTCCCACCCCGTTCACATCCACATTCACATCCACAGGCTGAGGAGGCCCCATGACCACCCACACCCAATCCCCCCACTTCCCCACAGCACCCACCAAAGGCCCCCGCGTTCTGCTGGCCCGCCTGGCCGATGCCGCTGCCTGGCTCACCCCCCACAGCCTGCTGGCCCTGGTCAACCGCGTGGCCATCGCGGGCATCTTCTGGCTGTCTGCCCGCACCAAGGTCGATGGCTGGTTCACGATCTCCGACAGCGCCTATGCGCTGTTCCGCGAAGAATACAAATTGCCGCTGTTGCCGCCCGAGCTGGCGGCACAGATGGCCACCGCGGCCGAACATGTGTTTCCCATCCTGCTCGTGCTGGGTCTGTTCACGCGCCTGTCGGCTGTGGCCTTGTTGGGCATGACACTGGTCATTCAGGTTTTTGTGTATCCGGATGCCTGGCCCACGCACCTGTCGTGGGCAGGGCTGATGCTGTACCTAGCAGGGCGCGGTGCGGGCAATGTGTCGCTGGACCGCGTGCTGGGAATTCGCTGAAACCCTTGCATCAGCCCGCGGCCGTCTGCACCCAGCGCACGATGTCCGCAGCACCCAGCGCGCCCGAGATACGCGCCACCTCACGCCCCTGCTGAAAAAGGACCATGGTCGGAATGCTGCGGATGGCATAACGCGCTGCGATGGCCTGGTGTTCTTCGGTATTGAGCTTGGCCAGGCGCACACGCGGCTCCAGCTCACGGGCCGCCTGGGCAAAGGCGGGCGCCATCTGGCGGCACGGCCCACACCAGGGCGCCCAGAAATCCACCAGCACCGGAATGTGGCTGCGCCCCACATGTTTGTCAAAACTCGCCCCATCCAGTTCCAGCGGGGCGCCCACAAAAAGCCCCTGGTGGCACTTTCCGCAATCGGGTGCATGGGCCAGATCTGCGCTTTGCACGCGATTGGTGGTGTGGCAGTGCGGGCAGACGATGTGCAGGGCTTCGGTCATGGGGTGAGATCAGGTTCAAGCAAGAGCAAGAGCGGGTTTTTACACATTGCGGCAGAAGCTTTGCGTTTCAAGGGTGGTCCTGCCAGACCAATGGCAATGGCGGCCCGATGTTGCAATGGGTCGCACACCTTGCGCGCGTTTACCAACGCTGAATCACCCTTTTCCCCCGGTCAGTTTCACGGCGTCTGCTAAGGTTTGACCCATGCAGCTGCTCCCCCTACTGACAACTGCCCACGCGCTTTTTCTGGACTTCGATGGCACGCTTACCGAGCTGGCACCACGCCCCGAGGCGGTGCGCGTCGCCTCCGGGCTGGTCCCTACGCTGCTATCGCTGTACACCCACCTGGAGGGCGCACTGGCCATCGTGACCGGACGACCTGAGGCCGACATCGACGGATTCCTGGCGCCGCTGCGCCTGCCGCTGGCGAGTGAGCATGGAGCCCAATACCGCCTGGCCGACACCTCGCTTCCGGCCGTTCTACCGCCGGATCTGGAGCCCGTTCTTCGGGCTGCGTACGACCTTGCAGCGCGCAACCCCGGGCTGCTGGTGGAGCCCAAGCGCGTCAGCGTGGCCCTGCACTACCGCCAGGCCCCCCAACTGGCCGCGTTGTGCCACGACACCCTGGTGCGCGCCATGCGCCATGTGGAGGGCGTGGAACTGTTGCATGGCAAATGCGTCTTTGAAGTGAAGCCCCGTGGCGTCGACAAGGGCCAGGCCATTGCTGATTTCATGACCCAGGCACCCTTTGCAGGACGTTTGCCAGTCTTCGTGGGCGATGACGTCACCGACGAAGCTGGCTTTGCCGCCGTGCAGGCGCTGGGCGGCTGGGGCATCAAGGTGGGCGAAGGGCCGACCATGGCACAACACCGCTGCATGACACCCGCTGCATTGCGTGGCTGGCTGTCGGCCACGCGAACCCATTGGAACCACCTGAACCCGGAGCGCGAACCATGAACACAGCCGCCAACGACCCCCAAGCGGGATCGCTCAACCTGGGGATGATCGGCAATTGCGCCATCAGCGCACTGATCGACAACCACGCCCGCATGGTGTGGTGCTGCCTGCCGCGTTTTGATGGAGACCCGGTGTTCAACGCCCTGCTGCAGCCCGGCGACGAAGGCAGCCACTTCGCGATCGAACTCGAAGACCTCGCCTCGGCCCACCAGTGGTATGAGCCCAATACCGCCATCCTGCGCACGCAGCTGTTCGACAAGGCCGGCCACGGCATCGAGATCACCGACTTCGCCCCGCGCTTCTACAGCCGCTCGCGCTACTTCCGGCCCATGACGCTGGTACGCCGGGTGCGCCCCATCCAGGGCGCGCCTCGCATCCGTGTGGCGCTCAAGGTGCGCTACGACTGGGGCCAGACCACGCCCGAAATCACGCGCGGCAGCAATCACATCCGCTATGTGGGCGAGGGCATGACGCTGCGCCTGTCCACCGATGCACCGGTCTCGCACGTGTTGTCAGGCCAGGCGTTTGTACTCACGCGCGAACACAACTTTCTGCTGGGGGCCGACGAAACGCTGGTGGAGGGCATTGCCGACACCGCGCGCCTGTTCGAGCAGGAGACCACGGCCTACTGGCGCAGCTGGACCCGCGCCCTGGCCGTGCCGCTGGAGTGGCAAGAAGCCGTCATCCGTGCGGCCATCACGCTCAAGCTCTCACTGTACGAGGACACCGGTGCCATCGTGGCCGCCATGACCACCAGCATCCCCGAGTCCGCCCACAGCGGCCGCAACTGGGACTACCGCTACTGCTGGCTGCGCGACGCGTTCTTCGTGGTGCGCGCGCTCAACAGCATCTCCGAAGTGGGCACCATGGAGGACTATCTACGCTGGCTCAGCAACGTGGTGGTGGAAGGCGGCGATGGCCACATCCAGCCGCTGTACGGTATTGGTCTGGAGCAAGAACTGCCCGAGAGCCTTGTGCCCCAGCTGGCGGGCTACCGGGGCATGGGCCCTGTGCGCGTGGGCAACCAGGCGGCAGAGCATTTCCAGCATGACGTGTACGGCAACATCGTGCTGGGCGCGGCCCAGGCCTTTCACGACCACCGCCTGTTGCACCGCGCGGGCCTGGCCGAATTCACGCGGCTGGAACAGGTGGGCGAGAACGCGGTGCGTGTCTACGGCCAGCCCGATGCAGGCATGTGGGAGCTGCGCACACGTGCCCGGGTGCACACGTCGTCCGCCCTGATGAGCTGGGCCGCCTGCGACCGGCTGGCCAAGATCGCCGCCACCCTGCAGCTGGCCGACCGCGCCAGCCACTGGCAGCAGCATGCGGACCGCATGCGCGCCGAGATCCTCGACAAGTCGTGGTGCGAAGCGCGCCAGGCGTTTGCCGAAAGTTTTGGCGGCCATGAACTCGATGCCAGCGTATTGCTGATGGCCGAGGTCGGCCTCATCGACCCGAAAGACCCGCGCTTCGTGAGCACCGTGGAGGCCATGGAAAAGAGCCTGTGCGACGGCCCCTACATGCGCCGCTACGAGGCGGCCGACGACTTCGGCAAGCCCGAAACAGCCTTCAACATCTGCACCTTCTGGCGCATCGATGCCCTGGCGCGCATTGGCCGCAAGGCCGAGGCGCGCGCCATCTTCGAGACCATGCTGGCCGCCCGCAACCCGCTGGGCCTGCTGTCCGAAGACACGCACCCCGAAACGCGCGAGATGTGGGGCAACTTCCCGCAGACCTATTCGATGGTGGGCGTGATCAACGCTGCCGTGCGCCTGTCAGCCCCCTGGGACAGCGTGATTTGAGGTCCTGTCCGACAACGGCCTGGGGCGATCCACAACGATGATCGACCCATGAGCCGCCTTGTCGTCATCTCCAACCGCCTCGCCGATCCCCGCAAACCCGCTGCTGGCGGCCTCGCCGTCGCCCTCGGAGAGGCCCTGAACCAGACAGGCGGGCTGTGGTTTGGCTGGAGCGGCAACGTGGTCGAAGGCGGGACACCCGGCGAGGGAGAACTGCACACGCGGCAGGCTGGTGCCGTCACCCTGGCCACCGTAGACCTGTGCCGCGAAGACCATGACAGCTACTACCATGGCTACAGCAACAGCGTGCTGTGGCCGGTGTTTCACTACCGCCTGGACCTGGCCGATTTCAATGCCAGCTACATCGCGGGCTACCGGCGCGTGAACCAGATGTTTGCGCGCAAGCTGCTGCCGCTCTTGCGCGACGATGACATCCTCTGGGTGCACGACTACCACCTGATTCCGCTGGCCGCCGAGCTGCGTGCCATGGGCTGCAAGCAGCGCATCGGTTTTTTTCTGCACATTCCCATGCCGCCACCGCTCATCATGGCGGCCATTCCGCAGCACGAGTGGTTGATGCGTTCGCTGTTCGCCTACGACCTGGTGGGCCTGCAGAGCGAGGCCGACGTGTCGCATTTCACACGCTACGTGCGCAACGAAGGCAGCGCCGAGGAGGTGGACGCCCAGCGGCTTCGCGCGTTCGGCGGCACGGTGCAGGTGCAGGCCTTTCCCATCGGCATCGACGTGGACGAATTCACGCGCCTTACGCACGCCCCCGATGCGGTCGAAACGTACGAGAACATGCGCGACGAGTATTCACGCAGGCGCCTGCTGCTGGGCATTGATCGGCTCGACTATTCCAAGGGCATCCCGCACCGCGTGCGCGCGTTCCGCGAGCTGCTGGACCGCTACCCGGAAAACCGCGACAGCGCCACACTCATCATGATCGCCTCGCCCACGCGCGACGACGTCAACGCCTATGCCGACCTGCGTCAGGAGCTGGAGGGCCTGTGCGGCGCGGTGAACGGCGACTATGGCGAACTCGACTGGATGCCGGTGCGCTACATCCACCGGATGGTGGCGCGCAAGCGGGTGCCGGGTCTGTGCCGCGCCGCCGCCGTGGGCTTGGTCACGCCACTGCGCGATGGCATGAACCTGGTGGCCAAAGAGTATGTGGTGGCGCAAGACCCAGACGACCCGGGCGTGCTCGTGTTGTCCCGCTTCGCGGGTGCGGCCGAGCAACTGAAAGAAGCGCTGCTGGTGAACCCCTACGACACCCAAGGCATGGCCGACAGCATCCAGCAGGCGCTGCAGATGCCACTGGCCGAGCGGCAGGCACGCCACCAGAAACTCATGGCTCGCCTGCGCGAGCACGACGTGCACTGGTGGCGAAAGTCGTTCCTGAACGCACTCCAGGCGGCAGACGACTGACGACCTCCACGCGCCGCCAGGCTAGCCCCGTCGCGCGCAGCGAGGCTCAGAGCAACTTCGTCAGCAGGCTCAACACAAAGCTCAGAAGCAGCGTCGAAGCCAAAGGCACGTCCCAGTCCCGGCCCAGCCAGCGAAAGCGCAGGTCGCCAGGCAAGCGGCCAAACCCCATGCGCCGGAGCAGGGGCGAGAGCCAGCTCAGCAACATCAGAGCCAGAAAGACGACAAGAAGCCAGCGGATCATGCCCACAGTGTAGGGCGGCAGGTCCTTTCAGCGCCTCTCGACGCACATGCAGGCGCAGCGCTGCCGCACTGGGGTCTTCCCCCTTGAGGAAGGAAGCCCCACAAACGAATCAGGGGCCTTCGTTCTTTCAGCGCTGAACGCCCCAGCGCCGCACCGTCAGCCGCTCCAGCGTATGGAACCCCAGGCTCTCCACCGCCAGGCCGATCAAAATCACCAGCACCAGGCCCGCGAACACCTTGTCGGTGTAAAGCTCGTTGCGGTTCTGGAAGATGTACCAGCCCAGGCCGCCCTTGCCCGACGAAGCGCCGAACACCAGCTCGGCCGCGATCAGTGTGCGCCAGGCAAAGGCCCAGCCGATCTTCAGACCCGACAGGATGGAGGGCAGCGCGGCCGGCACCAGGATCTGCAGCACGTAGCGGATGCCGGCGAGGCCGTAGTTGCGCCCGGCCATGCGCAGCGTCTCGGGCACGGACTGGAAGCCTGCGTAGGTGTTGAGCGCCAGCGGCCACAGCACCGAGTGGATGAGCACGAACACCAGGCTGCCCTGCCCCAGGCCGAACCACAAGAGCGCCAGTGGCAGCAGCGCGATGGCGGGCAAGGGGTTGAACATGGAGGTCAGCGTGGACAGCAGGTCGCGCCCGAACTGGGTGGACACGGCCAGCGTGGTGAGCACGAAGGCCCCTAAGATGCCCGCAAGATAGCCCTTGAGAAGCACCGACAGCGAGATCGCCGTCTTGGCGATCAGCTCGCCCGAGGCCAGGCCCTCCACCAGCGCCTTGGCGGTCTGCAGGAAGGTGGGCAGCAGCAGGTCGTTGTCCTGCCAGCGCGCCACCACCTCCCACAGCACGGCCAGCACCGCCAGGATCACGAGCTTGCGCACCCAGGCCTGCTGCCAGATGCGCGCCGCCAGCGGCAAGGGTTGCACGGGCGCGATACCGCCCAGCGGCTCCAGGCTGCGCTCGAACTCGGGGCGCACGGGAGGGGTCAACAACGAAGCGCTCATACGGAAATCTGGAAAGGCAGCGCGCCCGCGGGCCGCTGGGGGAGGATGAGCGGCACGCCACCTTGGCGGCCGGGCGCCAGGGCCTCGGCATCGGCCTGTACCGACCCCGGCACGGCCCCGGCATCGGGCTCGTCGAACAGCAGCCGGTGGATGCGCTGGGCCGTGGCCTGGAACTCGGTGCCGCCCAAGCTGTGCAGGCCGAACTGGTGGCTGTTGACCTCGGCGCGCAGCCGTCCCGGATGCGGCGACAGGATGGCGATGCGGTTGCCCACCACCAGCGCCTCTTCGATGGAATGAGTGACGAAGATCAGCGTGAAGCGGAATTCGTCCCACAGCAAGAGCAGTTCTTCCTGCATGCGCCGGCGCGTGAGGGCGTCGAGCGCGGCAAAGGGCTCGTCCATCAGCAGCACCTGGGGCTGCATGGCCAGCGCGCGCGCAATGGCCACCCGCTGCTTCATGCCGCCCGAGAGCTGGTGCGGGTGCACGTCGGCGAACTTTGTAAGGCCCACCTTGTCGATGTAGAGCGCCGCGCGCTCGCCCGCCTCCTTGCGGCCCACGCTGCGCGAGGCCAGCAGCGGGAACATCACGTTCTCGCGCACCGTCTTCCAGGGCGGCAACTGGTCGAACTCCTGGAACACCACCACCCGGTCGGGGCCGGGCCGCGTGACGGCGCGGCCATCCAGCAGGATCTGGCCTTCGCTGGGCGCAATGAATCCGGCAATCGACTTGAGCAAGGTGGACTTGCCGCAGCCCGAGGCCCCGAGCAGCACGAACCGGTCGCCCGCATGCACGTCGAAGCCCACGCGGTGCGTGGCGCGCACCACGCGCTCGCGCGTGCGGTAGTCGATGCTGACGCCCTGCACCTGCAGCAGGGCGGCGGGTACAGGGCCGGGCACCACGCGGGCATCAACACCCGCCGCCGGGTGGCCCGGGACTCGCGCCTCGCCGTCCTGCAGCGCCGCACGCTCGCTTTGCAGCGGCGGCGAGAAAGGCCCCATGCGGATGGTGTGCTCGCTCATGCCCTACGCTCAGTTGCCCGACGCCGTGTGCGCGTCTTCGAAGAAATAGTCCTTGAGCGCGGTCGGCTGGTTCTTGATGGCGCCCACGCGGTGCAGGAACTGGCCCATGCCCAGCGTGTTTTCGGGGCGCACCTTGAACTGCACCTCGGGGTTCTGGATGATCTTGAGCAGCAGCGCGCGGTCGGTGTTGCCACCAGTCACCTTGAGGTAGATGTCGGCCGCCTTCTCGGGGTTGGCGGCGACGAACTTGGCGGCCTCGTCGAGCGCATCGACGAAGGCCTTGTAGGTCTTGGGGCTCTCGGCGCGGAATTTCTCGGTGGCGTAGAGCACGGTGGCCGATGCCGGGCCGCCCAGCACATCGTACGAATTGAGGACGATCTTCGCCCTGGGGTTGCCGGCCAGTTCCTGCTCCTGGAAGGGCGGGTTGCCGAAGTGGCCCGTGATCTCGGTGCCGCCCTTGATGATGGCCGCCGCCGCATCGGGGTGCGGCAGTGCCACCTGGTTCTTGTCCAGGCGGTTGAACTCCTTGTCGCCCCAGAGCTTGGCCGAGGCCATCTGCAGCACGCGCGACTGCACCGAGACACCGACGGCCGGCAGCGCGATGCGGTCCTTGTCGGTGAAGTCGGCAATGGTCTTGACGGCCGGGTTGTTGCTCACCAGGTAGTAGGGAAAGTTGCCCAGCGAGGCCACGCCCTTGACGTTCTGGCGGCCCTTGGTGCGGTCCCACAGCGTGAACAGCGGACCCACGCCGGCACCGGCGATGTCGATGTTGCCCGACAGCAGCGCATCGTTGACGGCCGAACCGCCCGACAGTTGCAGGAACTCGACCTTGATGTCCACGCCCGCGACCTTGCCGTGCTTCTCGATGAGCTTGTTCTCCTGCGCCACGTTGAGCAGCAGGTAGACGATGCCGAACTGCTGCGCAATGCGCAGCTGGCCTTCAGCGGCATGGGCAGTAGCGCTCAACCCGCCGGCCAGCAGCAGGCCCGTGACAGCGAGCCACGCGGCGGTCTTGCGGCCGAGGCTTCGGCGGTCAAAACGGTGGTGGGTGGAGGTGATCATGGAAGCCCTTCAAGTCAAAAATCAAACAAAATATGGCCCCAGCGCTTATCTACTAAGCGCTGAGTGCTATCGAAAACAGAGCGCACTCAGAAAGGCCGGTCGCCCTCGATCGTGGTTCTGTACAGCTTCCGGCGTTCGGTGTCTGGCGTGCCCGCCGCCAGGTGCATGACAGACCGGTTGTCCCAGAACACCAGGTCGTGCGGCTGCCACGGGTGGCGGTAGGTGAACTCGGGGCGCACGCTGGCGGCGAACAACTCGGCCAGCAGGGCCTGGCTTTCGTCCTCGGGCAGGCCGACGATGCGCGTGGTGAAGTGCTCGCTCACGAACAGGGCCTTGCGCCCTGTCTCAGGGTGGGTGCGCACCACGGGGTGGATGGAGGGCGCCACCTCGTCGATCTGCGCCTGGGTGAGCTTTGGGCGCCAGGGGCTCCTGGCGCGCAGTTCTTCGTACTTGGCCAGGTAGCTGTGCTCGGCTTGAAGCGGCGCGATGCGCGCCTTCAACGCTTCGGGCAGGGCGTCGTAGGCGGCGTGCTGGTCGGCGAACAAGGTGTCGCCGCCTTCGCCCGGCAGCTCCTGCGCGTGCAGCAGCGAGCCCAGGCTGGGCTTGTCCTTGTACGACAGGTCAGAATGCCAGTAGTGGCCCGCGTCGCCCAGGCCGATAGGCTGGCCCGCAGCGTCCTTGATGTTGGAGACGATCAGGATCTCGGGGTGGCCCGCCAGCTGGAAGTTCTTGAGCACGTGGATCTGCAGCGGCCCGAACAGGCGGCTGAAATCGATGTGCTGCTGCGGTGTGATGCGCTGGTCGCGGAACACCAGTACGTGGTGGTCCAGGTGCGCGCGGTGGATGCGGGCAAAGTCCTCGCGGCCCAGCGGGCGCGACAGGTCCAGCCCCAGCACCTCAGCGCCCAGTGGGCCGGCTGCGCCCGCCACAGTGCGGATCACCAGGCCTTGCGGCGGCGCGTCGCCATCGGTGGCTGTGGCGGTAGGGGGCGGAGAAGACAGAACGGCCGACATGGGAACCTCGTGGGGAATGGGGGCAGGTGTGCCCCGAGGTCTGCACTCTAGGCCGCGTTGCTTATTCAGAGAACGAAGGTTTTCTCAGTTGTTAACAACCAAAACAGCTAACACCTGCCACAGGGACACCACCCTCTCTGGCGCTCTGCGGTTCGCACATGCCATCATCGCCACTGGGCCCACTTCCATCCTTGCCGATGCCTGCGACCTACCACCACACCGTCAGCGGCCAGCACTGGTCGTTCAGCGACCTGCGCGAGGTGATGGCCAAGGCCACGCCCGCACGCTCGGGCGACACACTGGCTGGCATCGCGTCCGGCTCGGCGGTGGAGCGCATGGCGGCGCGCATGTGTCTGGCCGATGTGCCGCTGGCGCGCTTCCTGAGCGAAGCGCTGGTGCCCTACGAGGTCGATGAGGTCACGCGCCTTATCATCGACACACACGACGCGATGGCGTTTGCGCCCATCGCCCACCTCACCGTGGGCGGGCTGCGTGACTGGCTATTGGCCGCAGACACGGCCGCCCTGACCGCCGTGGCACCGGGCCTGACGCCCGAGATGGCGGCCGCCGTGAGCAAGCTCATGCGCAACCAGGACCTGATCGCCGTGGCGCGCAACTGCCGCGTGGTCACGCGCTTTCGCAACACCCTCGGCCTGCCGGGCCACCTGGCCGTGCGCCTGCAGCCCAACCACCCGACCGACGACCTGCGCGGCATCGCGGCGTCGATGGTCGATGGCCTGCTGTACGGCGCGGGCGACGCGGTGATCGGCATCAACCCGGCCACGGACAGCATTGCAGCCCTCACGGGGCTGGTGCACATGCTGGACGAAGTCATCACCAAGCTGCAGATCCCCACGCAGTCGTGTGTGCTCACGCACGTGACGAACACGGTGCAGATGATCGAGCAGGGCGCGCCGGTGGACCTGGTGTTCCAGTCCATCGCCGGCACCGAAAAAGCCAACGCCGGCTTCGGCGTGAACCTGGCCTTGTTGCACGAGGCGCGCGAGGCCGCCCTGTCCCTGAAGCGCGGCACGCTGGGCGACAACGTGATGTATTTCGAAACCGGCCAGGGCAGCGCGCTGTCGGCCAACGCCCACCATGGCGTGGACCAGCAGACCTGCGAGGCCCGGGCCTACGGCGTGGCGCGTACGTTCTCGCCGCTGCTCACCAACACGGTGGTCGGCTTCATCGGGCCAGAGTACCTGTACGACGGCAAGCAGATCATCCGCGCCGGCCTGGAAGACCATTTCTGCGGCAAGCTGCTGGGCGTGCCGCTGGGCTGCGACGTCTGCTACACCAACCATGCCGAGGCCGATTCGGACGACATGGACACGCTGATGACGCTGCTGGGCGTGGCGGGCCTGACCTTCATCATGGGCGTGCCCGGGGCCGACGACATCATGCTCAACTACCAGAGCACTTCCTTCCACGACGCGCTGTACCTGCGCGAGGTGCTGGGCCTGCAGCGCGCGCCCGAGTTCGAGGCCTGGCTTGCGCGCATGCACCTGGCCGATGGCACGGGCCGGCTGCTGCCCGCCGCACAGCAGCGGGCGGCCATTGCGCAGCTGCGGCAGATCGGGATGCAGAGATGAGCGAGTCAACCCCTATCACCGGCCCTTTACCCGACCCCTGGGATGACCTGCGCGCCCACACCGCCGCGCGGTTGGCGCTGGGCCGCGCGGGCACGGCCGTCCCCACGCGCGAGCTGCTCAGCTTTGGCCTGGCCCACGCCCAAGCGCGCGATGCGGTGCACCTGCAGCTCGACGCGGACGCGCTGGCGGCGCAACTCAGGGAGTTGGGCTGCAGCACGCTACAGGTCGCCAGTGCCGCACCCGACCGCGCCACCTACCTGCTGCGGCCCGACCTCGGCCGACGGCTTGGCGATGCGGATGCGGAGCGGCTGCGCAATCTGGGAGACGGCCACACACGCTGCGACCTGCTCCTGGTCGTGGCCGACGGGCTCTCGTCCCTGGCCGTCGAACGCAACGCCGTGCCCCTTGTGGAAACCATCGTGCGCACCGCGCCGCAGGGCTGGCAGATCGGTCCGGTGATCGTCGCCACCCAGGCCCGCGTGGCGCTGGGGGACGAGGTGGGCGCGCTGCTGGGCGCACGCATGGTCGCGGTGCTGATCGGCGAACGCCCGGGCCTGAGCTCGCCCGACAGCCTGGGCGTCTACCTCACCTGGCACCCGCAGGTGGGCCGCAGCGACGCCGAGCGAAACTGCATCTCCAACGTGCGGGCCGAGGGGCTGGCGCCGTCGGCTGCCGCAGCCCGCCTGTGGTGGCTGTGCCAGGAGGCCCGGCGCCTTGCCCTGACGGGCGTGGGCCTTAAAGACCGCAGTGATGCGGTGACGATCCCGGCAGCGGGCGTTCCTGGCGCACTGGGCGCACCGGGCGACCAGGGCTGCGATCCGGTTACGTGAAGCGGATGAAATGCGCCGATGACCACGCCTTGCTGTCGTCGCGCTGGCGCCCGTGGAAGTACACCGGCCGAAAGCCAAAGGCGGCGTTGTCGGGCGACACCGGCACCACACCCTCCACCGACTGCGGCAGGGTCACATCGGTCAGGCGCTCCAGCGCCACAAAGAGTTCGGTGCCGCCCAGGTCAAGCTGCAGGCGCCCGGCTTGTACCAGCTCGGCCCCCGAGACCTCCCAGTGGAAATCCGGGCGGTGCACGAACGGGTTGCGCTGTAGCGGATCACCCACCTTGATGAAGCTGTCGATGGTGCCGCTCACGACGATGCGCAGGTTCGCCAGCTGGCTGACCTCGATCTCGATGCTGTCGGCGTCGCCATAGGTGTCGCTGCGAAATCCCAGTTCCGTGGGCCCTGCGCGCCAGGCCGATTCTTCGGCATGCTCGAAGCCGTGGCTGCGAAAGCCCAGCACCGTGCCGCCCAGCACCTGGATGCGCCCCTGCCACGCGGCCCAGCGGTAGCGGTCGGGGATGCGTGCACCGCCCCAGCGCAGGCGGATGCGCCGCTCCGAGTAGCCCAGCTCGCGGTGCAGGTCGCGCTCCCAGATGCGGCCCGTGTGGTCGTAGGCGGCCAGGTATTCCCAGCCGCTCTGGCCCAGGAACTGGTATTCCACCGGGGCCTCGCCCTGCCAGTCGAACGCATCGCCCTGGCGGTGCGGCCCCACGCGGGTGATGACCGCAGCATGCTCGCCCGTGGTGGCCCAGGTATGGCGCGCGCGCAGGGCGCGCCCCACGCTGGCGCGGTCGAGCTGGTCGGCCAGCACACCGGTGAGCCCACCGTGCACGCCAAACACCTGCACCCCCGGGGCGCCGCCGCCGGGGCGCCCCCGGTGCTCATCGCTGCTGGCGGCCACGCCCAGCTGGTAGCCGCGCCGGATCACGTCCTGGTAGAGCCAGCCGAAATGCCCCCAGGTGGAGGCGATTTCCACCAGGCGTTCGAGGCCCGGGTGGTGCCAGTCGGGGATGTAGCGGCGCCCGCCCACATGGGGCATGACGAGGTGGTTTTCCGCATCGTCCGCGTACGCGGCCCACAGCTCCTGCACCGGCCAGCGCCCCAGGCTCACACCCGTGCCCTTCATGTCTTCGTTCCACACAAAGGTGCGGTTGTGCTCGCCGCGTTCGTTGTGCGGAAAGCCTGGCGTGGCATCGCCCAGGAACACCACGTTGTGGTCACCCCCCGCCGTGGAACTGCCGCACCATTCCTGCACCGCATAGGCCACGAACTCGCCGGGCACGTTGGCGGCCTGCACGGCCTCCAGACCCACACGCCAGTTGTGGTCGGTGATCTGAAAATCGTTGGCCGTGTAGCCAAAGATGTCCACGCCGCCGATCTCGCGGGCGTAGGCCGCGTTGTAGCCCGGGCTGTTGGTGCCCACGGTGTCGTGGGCATGCACGTGCAGGTCGGCATAAAAAGGCCGTGCCGTGGGGAAGGCGGCAGACACATCCACCGCAAACCGCGCGGCCGGCACCTGGCGTGCGCCGGGCAGGTGCGCTTCGATCTCGTAGCGCCCCTCGGGCAGGCGCAGCGCCTGCTCGCCCGCCAGGCCGGTGCTAGCCCAGCCGTCGGCGGCAAAGGCGAGCGGCACCTCCTGCACCGTGGCGCCGGCCTGCAGCACCCGCACCTGCAGGGGCTGCGGCCAGTCGCGCACGATGTTGCCCCAGCGGTCGAGTGCCGACACGCGCAGCGGCAGCGGCTGGCCGGGCTGGGCGTAGCGTGGCGCGTTCAAAAAGAGCTGCGAGGCGGGGCCGTGCGCGACGCGCAGCACCACGTCGTCGGGCACCGCCACAAACCGCGAGGTGCCCAGCGGGTCCACGTAGAAACGCACATGGAAAGCGTCTTCCACAAAGGTCTGTACCCGCGTTCCGGGGCCACCCCGGCGCCGGTCGCCCAGGCGGATGATGATGTGGTCCCCAGCGTTGAGGTAGCCGTCCACCACGTCCACGATCACGGCCTTTTGGTACGGGCGCTCGTGGCCTTTCTGGTCGAAGCGCACGGCCAGCGACTGCACGGATGCGGGGCTTTGGCCCGGCAGCAGCGGGCCGGCCTGGTATTCGGCGCTGATGAAGTTGGCGCCAGTGGGGTCGCTGGTCTGGAACAGCGCCCAGTCCGAATAGAACTTGAACGTGGCCTTGATACATGCGCCGTCGGCCACGCCGGAGGCGCCAACCTCGAAGTCCAGGATGATTTCCTGCCAGCTGCCCGCCTCGACGGCCGTGGTGTGGCAGGTGACGCGGCCGATGAACGGCTGCGCCTTGCTGTGGGCATACAGGCCGGTGGGTGCAAAGTGCGGCCCGGCGGCGGGGATGTGGGGGTCCTGCTGCGGCACAGAAAGAAGAAGGTCGGCGGGGGGCACTGAACGCATGTTGCTTACTCCGACCGGATGCCCGCGGTCTTGACCAACGCGGCGTATTTGCGGGACTCCTGGCCCACAAACGCCGTGAAGCGGCCCTGCGGGTAGCCGGTGGCCCGGATACCCTGCGCGGCCAGATCGCTGCGCACCTTGGGCTCGGCCAGCACACGGGCCACCTCGGCGCCCATGGCTTCCAGCACGGCCGGCGGCGTGGCCGCAGGTGCAAACAGCCCGAACCAGGTTCCAGCGCGCAGGCCGGGGTAGGTTTCCTCCAGGGTCGGCACGGCCGGCAGCAGCGGGTGGCGGGCCTCCCCGCCGCTGGCCAGGGCCACCAGGCGCCCCGCCTGCACGTGGGCCAGCGCGGGGCCCACGGCGATAAACATCACATCCACCTGCCCCGCCACCACGTCGGCCAGGCCCACCGGGCCACCCCGGTAGGGAATGTGTGTGACGTAGATGCCGGCCTGCTGCTTGAGCAGCTCGGCCGCAAAGTGCTGGGGGCTGCCGTTGCCCGCAGAGGCGTAGTTGTACTGGCCCGGGCGGGCCTTGGCGGCGCGTACCAGGTCGGCCACGGTCTTGAAGCCTGTTTTGGGGTGGGCCACCAGCAAAAAGTCCGTCTCGCCCAGGGACACCACGGGCACGAGATCACGTCGGGGGTCGTAGGGCAGGCTGGCCGAGAGCGTGGGCAGGATGGTGATGGGGCCATCGGCCCCTGCGAGGAGGGTGTAGCCGTCGGGTGCCGCCTTGGCCACAGCATCCACGGCAATCACGCCGCCCGCACCAGCGCGGTTGTCCACAACCACCGGCTGGCCGAGGTTTTCTGCCAGGCGGGCGCCCACACGCCGCGTCACCACATCGAGGGCACTGCCCGGCGTGTTGTGCACCAGCACGCGGATGGGTTTGTTGGGGTAGCCATCGGCGTGGGCCGATGTGAAAACCACGGTGCTGGCCAGCAGGCACAGCGGCAGGAGGGGGCGGAACAAAGCGCGCATGGCGGACGCCGGTGGAGCACCGGCCGTGGAAGCAAGAAGCCACCGAGCGTAGGCAGCGCCCCGCCGCCCACCAACGAAGTTTCTCGCAGACCCTTATGCGCCGAACAGATATGGCAGGAAAACGCCGCGTGGCGCACGCCTGGCGGCTACAGCCGGTGCGACCGGTCCCCGTGCACAAACCCCACAGGTTCCCACGCCTCGCCCGCGCCCAGGGCCAGCACCTTGAAAAGCTCGCCCATTTCATGTTCCATGATCAATTTGGCCGCTGTCGCCCGCTGTGCTTGCGGCAGCAGCTCCATTTTTGGTAGCAGGCCACAGTTGATGAGAAAGTGGGCCTGCGTGGTGTAGCCCAGCACGTTCAGCCCTGCGTCCTGCGCGGCCAGGGCCATGGCGGTGAAGTTGACGTGGGCGGTGATGTCTTTGAGCCCCACCGCCACCAGCGGGTCGCCATCGGCCAAGTGCCCCTGGTGGCACATCACGGTGCCCATGTGGCGCTGGGGGTGGTAGTACTCGCTTTCGCCAAAACCGTAGTCCAGCAAAAAGGCCGCGCCACGCGTGAGCCGGTCGGCCAGCGTGCGGATGAAGCCCTCGCCCTGGGCGTGGATCTCGGTCAGGTAGTCCTGCGGGCCTTCGATGTCCACGGGCGGGCGCAGGCCGGTGGGGTGGTCGGCCCAGGCAAAGCTGCCATCGCCTTGCACCACCACGCCGCGCTCGTGCCACACCCCACCCTGCTGGCCGCCGTGGCGGGCGAGCAGCTGCACGGGCATCGCATCGAGCACCTCGTTGCCCACCACCACACCGCTCAATTGCTCGGGCAGTGCGTCCACCCAGCGCAGCTTGTGGGCATGCGCCACCAGCTTGGCCTGCTGGCGCGCCCGCAGGCTGCCCGACAGATCGACGATGGTGTAGCGCTGCACCTGGTCGCCCAGGGCGTCCAGCAGTTGCAGCGCCAGCGCGCCCGAGCCCGCACCAAACTCCCACACCTCGTCGGTACCGGTGTGCGCCAGGGCCTCGCCCACCTGCACGGCCAGCGTCTGGCCGAACAACGGGGTCATCTCGGGCGCGGTCACAAAGTCGCTGCCGGACTCGGGCATGGCGCCGAATTTGGTGGAATCGTTGGCGTAGTAGCCCAGGCCCGGGGTGTACAGGGCCAGCGCCATGAAGCGGTCAAAACCCAGCCACCCGCCCTCGGCGGCAATGGCCTGGGCAATGTGCTGGTGCAGGGCGGTCGTTAAACTGTCGGGTCTTTGGGTCACGGCCCGCATTGTCTCCCACCCCACATGTCTGCCCCCTCCCATCCACGCACCGTTCTGGTCACAGGCGCCGCCAAGCGCCTGGGCCGCAGCATTGCGCTGGCCCTGGCAGCGGGCGGCTGGCAGGTGGCGGTGCACTATCGCTCATCGGAGCAGGATGCTATCGATACCGTAGCTGCTTGCGCACAACTGACAAGCGCTAGTGCTCATTTTGATGCTGATTTTGAGGATGAGGCTGCGGTGCGCGGCTTGTTGCCCCGCGTGGTGGCGCACTTTGGCCGTGTGGATGCGGTGGTCAACAGCGCTTCGCTGTTCGAGCATGACAATGCCGCCACCTTTGGTTTTGCCGCGCTCGAAAAGCACCTGCGCAGCAACACCGCTGCCCCCGTGCTGCTGGCCCAGGCGCTGCACCAGCACGTGGCCGACCGCGTCGCCCAGGGCGAGGCCGACGCACAGGGCGCCGTGGCCAACCTGCTGGACCAGAAGCTCTGGAACCAGAACCCCGATTTTGTGAGCTACACGCTCTCCAAGGCCGCGCTCGAAGCCGCTGGCACCATGCTGGCCCTGGCCCTGGCGCCGCGGGTGCGCGTGGTGGGCGTGGCACCCGGCCTCACGCTGACCAGCCACATGCTCAGCGACGACAAGTTTGCCCAGCTGCACGCCCTCTCCCCGCTGGGCCGCTCGTCCACCGCCGAGGATGTGGCCGCCACCGTGAAGTTTGCGCTGGAAAATCGGTCCATCACCGGCACCACACTGCTGGTGGATGGCGGCCAGCACCTGATGAAGTTTGACCGAGATTTCTCGTTGATGTGAGCGCACGCACACACGCTCACTCAATCCAGGACCTATTCATGACCACCGCTGCAGGCACCCAGATCCTCACGCTCACCGGTTTGCGCTTTGACGCCAACCTGGGCATCCTCGACCACGAAAAAACCGCGCCGCAGCCCATCCAGGTCGATGCCGAACTGAGCCTGGGCGTGCAGCCGCTGGCCCCGCGCGACGACGACATCGGCCATGTGCTGGACTACCGGCGTGTGCGCCAGATCATCATTGACGAATGCACCGCAGAGCATGTGAACCTGTTGGAGAGCCTGATCGGCAAGCTGGCCAACCGCCTGATGCAGCTGCCCGGCGTGCTGGGCGTGCGGGTGAAGATTGCCAAACTCGAAATTTTTGACGACTGCGAAGTGGCCATTCGCATCGAGACAGGACAGTGGTGACCCCATGAGCGCAGTATTGAACCAAGCCCCCACCTCGGCACAGTCTGTCGGATGGACTGAAGAGCCCCTTGATGCGACGAGCGGCGCCGCCCGCATGAAAATCGAGCGCGAAACCCACAAGCTCGAAAAACGCCTGTGCCGCGAGGTTGGCAAGGCCATCGTCGACTTCAACATGATTGAAGAAGGCGACAAGGTCATGGTGTGCATGTCGGGCGGCAAGGACAGCTACGCCCTGCTCGACATCCTGCTCAAGCTCAAGGCCCGCGCCCCCATCCACTTCGATCTGGTGGCGGTGAACCTGGACCAGAAGCAACCCGGTTTCCCCGAGCATGTGCTGCCCGAGTACCTGGCCAGCACCGGTGTGCCCTTCCACATCGAGAACGAGGACACCTACAGCATCGTCAAGAAGCTGATCCCCGAGGGCAAGACCACCTGCAGCCTGTGCAGCCGCCTGCGCCGGGGCATTTTGTACCGCGTGGCCGATGAGCTGGGCTGCACCAAGATCGCGCTGGGGCACCACCGGGACGACATCCTGCAGACCTTGCTGCTCAACATGTTCTTTGGCGGCAAGATGAAGAGCATGCCACCCAAACTGGTGAGCGACGACGGCAAGCATGTGGTGATCCGCCCGCTGGCCTACGTGGCCGAGAAGGACACCACCCGCTGGGCTGCACACCGCAACTTCCCCATCATTCCCTGCAACCTGTGCGGCAGCCAGGAGAACCTGCAGCGCAAGCAGGTGGGCGAGATGCTGCGCGAGTGGGAAAAGCGGTTCCCGGGCCGCGTGGAGAACATGTTCAACGCGCTGCAGAACGTGGTGCCCTCGCACCTGCTGGACGGCAGCCTGTACGACTTCAAGAACGCCAGGGCCACGGGCATCGCCAGCGAAGACGGCGACAAGGCGTTTGACAAGGAAGAGTTCGTGGCGCCTTCGCCATCGCTGCCGGGCGTACAGGTGGTGCAGCTGTCGTGAACCCTGACGGGCTTCGGCACTCTCACAGAGATCTCTTTTTCTGGAGCCTCTGACCATGACGCAACGCCGATGGATTCCCGTCCTTTTGTTGGGCCTTGCCGCAGCCCTGCTCGCGGGCTGCAGCACCACGCGCCTGGTGGACGGCCAGGTGCAAAGCTTCTCGACACTGACTGCCGTGCCCGCGCCAGCCACCTACCGCATCGAACGCCTGCCATCGCAGCAGACCCCCTCGTTTGACGCCATCGCCACGCTGGCAGAACAGTCGCTGGCGCGCGCCGGCCTGCAGCGCGACGATGCCGCGCCCCGCCTGCTGGTCCAACTGGGCGTCCAGGCCGATGCCGTGCCACGCAATGACCCCTTCCGGCCATACGGCGCATACGGCCCGGGCCCCTGGGGCTTTGGCGGCTGGGCGGGCCGGGGCTGGGGCGTGCATGGAATGTGGCGTTTTGGCGAGCCCACGCCCCTGCACCGCCGCGCGGTCAGCATCGTGATGCGCGACGCCAGCACCCAGGCCGTGGTGTACGAGACTTCTGCCGTGCACGAGGATGTGTGGGTGAGCGACCCGGCCGTCTACGGCGTGCTGTTCGACGCCGCGCTCAATGGCTTCCCGAAGCCGCCCCAGGGGCCCCGGCAAGTGCGCCTGCCGCTGGTGCATGCCGCTCCCTGACATCGCCCCACTCCCCTTTTCATCACCTGCATGCACGCCACCCGCATCGTTGCCATCCGCCACGGCGAAACCGCCTGGAACGTGGACACCCGCATCCAGGGCCACCTGGACATCCCGCTCAACAACACCGGCCTGTGGCAGGCCAATCAGGTGGCACAGGCCCTGGCGGGTGAGCCGATTGCCGCCATCTACACCAGCGACCTGCAACGCGCGCACGCCACGGCCCAGGCCGTGGCCCGCACTACGGGCGCGCCTTTGGTGACCAATACCGGCCTGCGCGAGCGCAGTTTTGGCCACTTTCAAGGCCGCACGTTTGCCGAGATCGAAGCCGAACTGCCCGAAGACGCGCTGCGCTGGCGCAAGCGCGATCCGCACTACACGCCCGAAGGTGGAGAGTCGCTCGTCACACTGCGCGAGCGCATCGAACACACGGTGACCGCCCTGGCGCAGCAGCATGTGGGCGAGCAGGTGGTAATGGTGGCGCACGGCGGCGTACTCGACGTGCTGTACCGCCTGGCCACGCGCCAGGACATCCAGGCGCCGCGCACCTGGCAACTCTCCAACGCCGCCATCAACCGCCTGCTGTGGACACCCGACGGCCTGACCCTGGTCGGCTGGGCTGACACCCAGCACCTTGACAACAACGCCCTCCGCGATGAAACCCATTCCTGAAGCACTCCAGGCCTGCATCGGCCAACGTGTGGACCTGATCGACACCCCGGCCCTCGTGGTGGACCTGGACGCCATGGACCGCAACATCCAGCGCATGGCCGAATTTGCGCGCAAGCACCAGGTACGCTGGCGCCCCCACGCCAAACTGCACAAGAGCGCCGAACTCGCGCTGCTGCAGCAGCGCTCTGGCGCCCAGGGCGTGTGTGTGCAGAAGGTCTCCGAGGCCGAGGCCCTGGCGGCCGGCGGGGTGGATGACATCACCATCACCAACCAGGTCATCGCCATGCCCAAGCTGCACCGTGTGGCGCGGCTGGCTGCGCAGCTCGCGGCACGCGGCGGGCGCCTGGGCGTGGCCGTGGACCACGTGGAGGGCATCGAGCGTCTGGCCGAGGCGATGGCGCAAACCGGCAGCGATGCCGGCATCGATGTGCTGGTGGAGATCGACGTGGGCCAGGGCCGCTGCGGCGTGCCCCCCGGCAAGGCCGCACTGCCACTGGCGCTGGCCGTGGCGCGCAGCCCCCGCCTGCGGTTTGCGGGGATCCAGGCCTACCATGGCCGCGCGCAGCACATGGCCAGCACCGTGGGCCGCAAGGAAGCCATCGCGCAGGTCGTGCGTGCGGCCAGCCACACGCGGCAGCTGATCGAGGCGGCGGGGGTGCCCGTGCCGCTGATCACAGGCTCGGGCACCGGCACGCTGGTGCACGAGGCCGCCAGCGGCATCTTTGGCGAGTTGCAGGCAGGCTCGTTTTTGTTCATGGACGCGGATTACGCACGCAACGAACGCGAACCGGCGCAACCTGCCTTTGAACACGCGCTGTTCGTCAAGACCCAGGTGGTGTCGGTGCGCGAGAGCCATGCCGTGTGCGACGCGGGCCACAAAAGCCACGCCATCGACTCCGGCCTGCCCACCGTGGCCCTGCTGCCAGCCGACCGCGCCCTGCGCTTTGCCAACGGCGGCGACGAGCACGGCCTGATCTACGCCGACGGCCCCAAGGCCCGCCTGCCCACCCTGGGCCGCATGCTGTGGCTCATCCCCGGCCACTGCGACCCCACGGTGAACCTGCACGACTTCCTCATCGGAGTGCGCGGGGGGCTGGCCCTGGGCACGGTGGAGCGCATCATCAGGGTTGATGCCAGAGGCGCGCTGACCTGATCAAGGCAAGAATTGGCGGACATTTTGGTGTCCCCCATGAGCCCCAGCCAGATCATCGTCCTTGCCACACCCGTCTTCTTCGTCCTGATCGCCATCGAACTGGCGGTCGGCTACCAGCGCCGGCGCAACACCTACCGGCTGGCCGACGCGGTCAGCAGCATCAGCCTGGGGATGCTGAGCCAGACCAGCGCGGTGTTCACGCGGCTGTTGCGCATCGGCATCTACACCGCGTTGTTCGAACACGTGGCACTGTGGCGCAGCGATGCGTTCTGGACCAGCCTGCCGGGTTGGCTGCTGGCGCTGGTGTTCTACGACTTTTGCTACTACTGGCTGCACCGCATGGGGCACGAGTCGGCGGTGCTGTGGGCGGCGCATGCGGTGCACCACCAGAGCCAGGACTACAACCTGTCCACCGCGCTGCGCCAGACCAGCTCGGGCGCGCTGCTGGGCTGGGTGTTTTATGTGCCCATGGCGCTGGCGGGCGTGCCACCGCTGGTGTTTGCGGTGGTGGCGCTGGTCGATTTGCTCTACCAGTTCTGGGTGCACACCGAACAGGTGGGCAAGCTCGGCTGGTTCGACCGCTGGTTCTGCAGCCCCAGCAACCACCGCGTGCACCACGCCGTGAACGACGCGTATCTGGACAAGAACTACGGCGGCATCCTCATCGTGTGGGACCGGCTGTTCGGCACCTTCAAGGAAGAAGACGACCAGGACCGCTGCGTGTACGGCACGCGCGGCCTGCTCAACAGCTGGGACCCGCTGTGGGCCAACGCCCAGGTGTACGCGGGCCTGGCGCACGACAGCTGGCATGCGCGCAGCTGGGCCGACAAGCTCCGGGTGTGGATCAAGCCCCCGGGCTGGCGGCCGACTGATGTGGCAGCGCGCTTTCCGAAGCCCGCATTCAGCATGGCACAGATGGTGCCCTACCACCCGCCGATGTCGCGCACGGTGCAGTGGTTTGCGCTGGTGCAGTTCGCGCTGATGCTCGCGGGCGTGGCAGCTTTTCTGTGGCGGGCCGACAGCGCCCCGCTGGCCGAGAACGCGGTCTGGTTTGCCACGCTGCTGGTCGCGCAGTGGGCGCTGGGCGCGGCGATGCAGGGACGCATCGGCATGCTGATGGCGCTGGTACTGCAAAGCGGCGCGCTGGCCACGGCCACCAGTGCGTTGGGATTCGTGCAGTGGCACTGGGTATTCAAGCCGCTCACCATGGTGATTGCTATTGTTTTGGTAGCCTCTACCGCTTACCAGTTGCGCGGTAGAAGCCGATTTGATTCAAAAACTTGGGTACTGCTGGGCGCCGCACTGGCGGGGTCGCTGGCGGGCGATGTGTTCTTGATGGTCGAGGGCTTTTTCATCCCGGGGCTCGTGAGTTTCTTGATCGCCCACTTGTTCTACGTGGCGCTGTTCAAGACCGGGCAGCGGTGGTTTCCACACCGCGGGGCTCTCGCGGCCACGCTGGGCGTGGGCGTGGCGATGTATGCCTTCTTGTGGACGAGCGGGCTACCGGCCGCGCTGCGGGCGCCGGTGGCAGCCTATGTGCTGGTGATCGCGCTGATGGCCGCGCAGGCCATCGGGCGCGCGAGCGTGCTGTGCGATGGAGGTGCGGTGCTGGTGGCGGTGGGGGCGGCGTTCTTCATGCTCAGCGATTCGCTGCTGGCCACGCACCGCTTCGTGTCGCCGCTGCCGTGGTCGCAGGTGTGGGTGCTGGGCACCTACTACGCGGCGCAGGCGTGCATCGTGGCGGGGGTGTTGAAGGCGGCAACGGCGCCTGACGGCCTGCCAGTCGTTGCGCCTGTTCCTGCCGTGGCTAATGCGACCACGTGCGGGCCAGCGCTGCAGACGGGACATACGCCGCACCCGCAATGAACAGAACGCCCGCCAGGGTGAAAAAGCCCCCACTGAGCAGCCACAGTAGCGTGTCGGCGTTGTACCAGCCGGGCCGCGCCTGCAGCAGGGCGACCAGGGCTGGTTCCTGCACCGCGATCAAGCCCCGCCCTGCGGTGTAGTGGTACACGGCGCCGCCCAGGGCCCAGAACCCGGTCAGCACGCACGCCAGGCCATAGAACGCATACCCGGTGCGCCAGCGCTTGGTGCTGCCCGCCGTACACCACACGCCCAGGCAGCCCGCCAGCACCGCAACGGCCACCGACAAGCCCTGAATCCGGTCGCTGGCCACCGGCAGCAGCCAGTGCCAGGCCCAGGGCAAGGGCGTCAGCAGCCATTCCGATGGGGCCGCCAGCCCCGGCCAGCGCTGTGGGGGCAGGTCCATGGAGAAGCGCGGTCGGTCCACCATGGCCAGCACGAATGTCACCGGCACCAGCACGGCGAACAGGATGTACGCACTGGCGCGGCCCACCAACAGGCGGTGCGCCCACGCGGTGGTCGCCCCGCCCTGCCTGTGGCCGCCGATCAGGTGCGATGCCAGGCCCGCCGCCAACGCGGCTTCGGCGATCGCGCCGCACACGGCCACGCGGCCGCGCAGGTCGGCAAAGCCTTCCAGCACAAACACCGAGAGCTGGCCATAGACGAGCGCGCCCAGCGCATGCAAGGCCACCGTGCCCGCCAGCAAGGCCACGGCACAGGACCGCAGGAACTGTTGCTCGGGCACGGTCACGCGCCCGTCCGACCCGGCCCCGCCGCGCGCGGCGCGCAGCTGGCGGCGGCGGTCGTTCTTCTTGGACGGTTTGCGCGGTGGGGCCATGGCGGTGCTGCGTGGCCTGAGCGGCAACGGGCGTGGAGAAAGGGTTCTCAGGCCCCGAAAAGCCCTGGCGCTCCGGCGCTGGGCGGCGTCACGCCCAGGTGCCGAAACGCCGCCAGCGTCGCAATGCGCCCGCGCGGCGTGCGCTGCAGGAAGCCTTGCTGGATGAGGTAGGGCTCGATCACGTCCTCGATGGTGCCGGCCTCTTCGCCGATGCTGGCAGCGATGTTGTCCAGCCCCACGGGGCCGCCGTCAAAGCGGTGGATCACGGCTTCGAGCAGCTTGCGGTCCATCACGTCAAAGCCCTGCGGGTCCACGTCCAGCATGGCGAGCGCCTTGTCGGCGATGGTTTTGGTGATGCGGCCGTCTCCCTTGACCTCGGCATAGTCGCGCACGCGGCGCAGCAGCCGGTTGGCAATGCGCGGCGTGCCGCGCGAACGGCGGGCGATCTCGAAGCCACCTTCATCGTCCATGGGTGCGTTGAGCAAACCGGCGCTTCGCTTGACGATGCGCGCCAGCTCTTCGGACGTGTAGAACTCCAGCCGCGCCACGATGCCGAAACGGTCGCGCAGCGGGTTGGTCAGCATGCCGGCGCGCGTGGTGGCACCCACCAGCGTAAAGGGCTGCAGGTCGAGCTTGATGCTGCGCGCAGCCGGCCCTTCGCCAATCATGATGTCGATCTGGTAGTCCTCCAGCGCGGGGTAGAGGATTTCCTCGACCACGGGCGAGAGGCGGTGGATTTCGTCGATGAAAAGAACGTCGTTCTTCTCCAGGTTGGTGAGCAGCGCCGCCAGGTCCTTGGGCTTTTCGAGCACAGGGCCGCTGGTCTGGCGCAGGTTCACACCCAGCTCAGCCGCAATGATGTGGCTGAGCGTCGTCTTGCCCAGGCCTGGCGGACCGAACAGCAGCACATGGTCCAACGCTTCGCCCCGTTTGCGCGCCGCGCCGATGAAGATCTCCAGCTGCTCGCGCGCCTTCACCTGGCCCACGTACTCCTGCAGCAGTTTGGGGCGCAGGGCGCGCTCGATCGCCTCCTCTTGGGGCGATGCAGGCACGGCGGAGATGACGCGTTTGGCGGGTGCGGGGGCGAAGTCGTCGGTCTGGATGGTCATGCAGCCCTGTTATTTGTCAGCCCAGACGTAGAAGCCGATGCCCTCTTCAACGTACTGCTGACTCATGTTGGCATTGAGGTAGCTGCGCTCGGCAGGGCTTGCCGTGTAGAGGTAGGTTCCGACAGTGCGGTTGCGGTAGCGATAAACCGGCACGGCTCCATTGCCCGGCGCAGCTTGGCCCCACCATGCCGTGCCTTCCAGAGCCACGGACGGGAAGACCTGGCGCAGACCGTCACGCTCCGCAGGGTTTGCCGTGTAGATATGCAGTTTGCGCGCCAAATCCACCAGGCGGTACACCGGGAACAGGTTCGACCCCTCAATGGGGTACGCATAGAAGATCGGACCTTCATAGACGAAGTTCGACGCAAACTGGTTGATCAACAGATCCCGCTCGCCCACATTGCTGGTATAGAAATGCTCCAGCCCCGCGATGTTGTAGAAGCGATAGACAGGCACCCGGCCCGTGGGGCCGGTGGGCGGCGTGGCGGACGACAGCCAGTTCTTCAGCGCAGCATTGAACGCCACGTCAAAGCGGCCATAGAAATCGGGCGACGCAATGGCCGCGCAGCTGGAACTGCCGCCATACAGCGTGCCGATCACATAGGTGCCATCCCTGAACAAGGCGGAGCCACTGCTGCCGCCTTCGGTGGTGCCCTCGCTCCAGCTCACGCGGTAAAAGTTACCCGACGAACCGCTGCACTGAAACTCGGTGCCACTGGTGGCCGTGCAGGAAGTCAGACTCGTCAACGAGCCCAGGCTCACCTTGAGCAAATCGCCCCGGGGATGGTGCAGGCCCACCACCGACGAGCTCAGTGCCTGGGTGCCGGCATCCCACCCGGCAAAGACAGCGCCCGTTGGAGGCGTGTCGTTGAGCCGCAGGAAGGATGTGTCCGTACCCGCCGAAGCGTAGAGCAGCGAAGCGCCATTGACGCGCTTGGTGGTCGTGCTCGACAGGGTGCGGCTGTTGCACACAGGGGCGCGGTAGAACCAGTCGGTCTGCAGCGAGGAGGCTTCGGCCTGCTTGGAAATGCAATGGTTGGCCGTCAGAAAATACGGCGTGCCCGACGACTGGCTGTCATTGAGCAGTGTACCGGTGCAAAGAAAGGAGTTGGCTCCGGACGTGAAGATCATGCGGGCCACGGCATTGCGCTGGTTCGCGTAGGCTTCGTAGCAGCTGGCGTCCAAGTGGCAGGATGCCGATTCGTTGATCTTGGTGGAAAGCTCTTCCTCGGTGGGAATAGACAGGTTCTCGAAGATGTGCGAGACGCGCGGCACCGAAAGGTCTACCGTGCCGGGGTTAGCACCCGCAGGCAGCTCCAGCTCCAGCGTGGCCTCGTTCGACCCCACGTCTGGCGTCCACCAGGTCTGACCGTCCAGGGTGGTGTCGCCAGCCTGCGCATTGCGCTGAATGCGCTGCAGCACTTCCTGGCCGGAAATCTGGAACACCGTGGTCGTATCCGCCTGGCTGTAGACACGCAGCACGGCCCCCGGGGGCAGCGCGCGGGCCACCACGCCCAGGCGCAACCCATGCGCCCCTTCGGCAGAAAAACTGATGGCAGCCACCTGGCCGCCGCTGGGGGTCGGCTTCCACTGCAACTGCTGCAGGGTCTGCTCCACAGTACGTGTGGCCGCCACATCGCGCGCCATCCCCACCTGGCGTGGCCCAATGCCACCGCCAAGCGATGCGGTCTTGGACTCTTCCAAGGCACCCAGACTCACCTTCGAAGGCGTGGGCGCCGCGACGAGCGCGCTGCGGGACTTGACGTTCGACACGCCCTGGTCCACGCTGGCGGGCTGCACCCAGCCATCCACCATCAGCACAGAGGCGGCTTTCTGCGCGCTTCCTTCTGTCCCGCCTCCGCCGCACCCCGCCAGCAAAGCAATCGCCGCAATCCAGGCGACACCCATGCGCAACATCACTCTAAATTTCATTTCTTTCCCCCACTCCGGTCAAAACCGCCATTGAACACGAAAACAACTGCTACAACAAACCCGCGTACGCCTTACTTGGCCAACGCCTTCAGTGCCAATTTGATGCCATCGCTCACGCCCACCTCTGAGGGCAAGGCCTTGAGGGCCGCAGCGGCCTCCTTGTCGTTGTAGCCCAAAGCCAACAGTGCCTGCAGAATGTCGGCCTGCGCATCGCTGGCGGCGGGGCCGTGGGCAGCGCCCATGTCTGCGCCCAGCTTGCCCTTGAGTTCCAGCAACAGCCGCTCAGCCGTCTTCTTGCCGATGCCCGGCACCTTGACCAGGCGGCCCGCCTCCTGCAGCGTGATGGCCTGGGCCAGATCGGCCACCCCCATGCCCGACAGTATGGACAGTGCCGTGCGCGGGCCCACACCCGATATCTTGATCAGCTCGCGGAACGCCTGGCGCTCGGGCGCCGTGGCAAAGCCATACAGCAGCTGCGCATCCTCCCGCACAATGAACTGGGTGAGCAGGCTCACCCGCTCGCCCACGGCGGGCAGGTTGTAGAACGTGCTCATGGGCACATTCACCTCATAGCCCACGCCATGGCAGTCCAGCAGCACCTCGGGGGGATTCTTCTCCAGCAGGGTGCCGGTCAATTTGCCTATCATTGATGTCCTTTGCCGCGCACTGCGGCGATCCAACGGGAATTATCCGCGTGATCCTGCGCCACACCTTCACCCCCCACAACAACACCCGGCTCACCCACCTGTGCGGCCCGGCCGACGCACACCTGCGCACCATCGAAGTGGCCCTGCAGGTGAGCATTGCGCACCGGCATGAGCAGTTCAAAGTGGACGGCCCCAAAGCCAAGGCGACCCAGGCCATGGAGTTGCTGCAAGCGTTGTACGAGATGGCCGAGCGCCCCGTCACGGAAGACTACCTGCAGCTCATGCTGGCGGGCGACACCGCGCTGGTGGAGGCGCCCGAGGGCGCCATCGTGCTCAACACCCGCCGGGCCGACCTGCGGGGCCGCACACCCACGCAGAACCTGTACCTGGAAAACATCGCCAGCCACGACATCACCTTCGGCATCGGCCCTGCCGGCACCGGCAAGACCTATCTCGCCGTGGCCTGTGCCGTGGATGCCCTGGAGCGCAGCGCCGTGCAGCGCATCGTGCTGACCCGCCCGGCAGTCGAGGCGGGCGAACGCCTGGGTTTCCTTCCCGGCGACCTGGCGCAGAAGGTGGACCCGTATTTGCGCCCGCTGTACGACGCGTTGTACGAGCTGATGGGCTACGACAAGGTGCAGAAGGCCTTCGAGCGCAATGCCCTGGAAATCGCACCGCTGGCGTTCATGCGCGGGCGCACGCTGAACAATGCCTTCGTGATCCTGGACGAGGCGCAAAACACCACGCCCGAGCAGATGAAGATGTTCCTCACACGCATCGGCTTTGGCGCCAAGGCGGTCGTCACAGGGGATGTGAGCCAGATCGACCTGCCCAAGGGGTCGATGAGTGGCCTGATCGATGCCGAGCGGGTGCTCAAGCGGGTCAAAGGCATCTCCGTGACCCGCTTCACCACGGCTGACGTAGTGCGCCACCCGCTGGTCGCGCGCATTGTGGATGCCTACGACGCGCCGCGCCGCGCCCCGGCTTCTCGCAGTCGAGACTAAAACTATCATTTTGATAGCTTTCAGCGCTTATCCATCAAGCGCTGGCGGCAGAAAAAGCAAAAATGTCCTTGAACCAACTCTCCCTGTCGCTGCAGTTCGGCACGTTTGACGGTGCGGCCGCGCACCGCGCCGTGCTGCCACGCCACAAGGTCACCCGCTGGATTCGCCACGCGCTGGCCACCGATGCCGAGATCACCGTACGCATCGTGGGCACCGAAGAAGGCCAGCAGCTCAACCGCGAGTACCGCAAGAAGGACTACGCCACCAACGTGCTCACCTTCGACTACACGCAGGAACCCGTGGTGACCGCCGACCTAGTGCTGTGCGCCCCGGTGATCGAGCGCGAGGCCAAAGAGCAGAACAAAAGCCTGGAAGAGCACTACGCCCACATGCTGGTCCACGGCACACTGCATGCGCAGGGCTGGGACCACGAGACCAGTGAAGAAGATGCGCAGGCAATGGAGTCGTACGAAACCGACATCCTGCAGGAGTTGGGCTTTGCCGACCCTTACGCGACCTCCTGAACGCCATCCCGACTGCCGAGGGCAGTGGCGCAGTTTTTACTATTTGGTACATAGTGCTCGCATCTGCCGGGGCTCGGCGTTGTCTTGATAAGCGACGATTGACTCCTCCAGTGCGCGTCTCGCAGACCTGTTGGCACTCCCGCCGCGCGCCCTGCCTGTCTTACCCCTTGCTTTCAGGAGTCTTCTCTGTGACCAATTCCCAGCGACACCCTGCCCCCGTGGCGAACTCGGGCCTGCCATCCTTGCATCGCGCTTTGCTGCTGGCAGTGCCACTCGTTCTGGTGGCCTGCGGGGGCGGCAGTGGCGAATCGGAGCCCGCCGGACTCCCGGCCCCTTCCGGCTTCAGCGTGGCGAGCTACGGCCCCAAGACCTACAACTTGGGCTGGACCGTCACCCCGGGTGCGATGCGCTACGAACTGTTCGAGGACCCTGATGGCGCGGGAGGCCCCCAACCCGAATCGCTATTCGGCGTCGGCGCCGCCAACAACGTTACCAGCTTCCCTGTACAGATTCAGGTGCCGCTGCACGAGCGGGTGAATGCCAGCTACCGGCTGCGCGCCTGCGACGCAAGTGGCTGCGGCCCGTTCACTGCTGCGGTAACACCCGACCTCACCCAGGCCATAGGGCGCTTCGAGCTTGCTGGCGGCGATCCGACCAAGCGATTTGGAGCCTACGAAAACGCAATGGCCCTGTCGGCCGACGGTTTAACGCTGGCCGTAGGTTCCCCCCGCGAGGGCAGTTCGGGTGACCTGGCAGGGGCGGGCGCGGTGTACATCTTCAGCCGCAGCATGCCAGGGGTTGGCATGCCAACCCCTGCCTGGGGTCTGCGGGCGCGACTGGAAGGCAGCAGTCCGGCCGCAAAGATGGCCTTTGGCGCCAGCCTCGCACTGTCGGCCAACGGTCGCACGCTGGCAGTGGGTGCACCAGAGGAAAGAAGCAATGCACGCGGCATCAACGGCGATGCGGCCAACCGCGACGCGTATGGCGCGGGGGCTGCGTATATCTTCATGGACAACGGCAGCACCTGGAGCCAGCAGGCCTACATCAAAGCCCGGAACACGCCTGCGAAAGTCGAGACCTGCAGCCACCTGGACATCACGGGCACGGCTGTATTTCCATGCACCCCCCAGCACTTCGGCTTCAGCGTAGCGCTGTCGGCCGACGGGAACCTGCTGGCGGTGGGAGCGCCTGAAGAAGGCGCTAACTTCACCCCGGGGTCTACCGCCGTGTTGGGTGGGCTCTCCTTCACCAGCGAAACCATTTTTGGGGGCGGCGTGGGAGCCGTTCACACCTTTGCCCGCAACAGCAGCGGCTGGGCCGAGCAGGCGCACCTGCCAGGCAGCAGCGCCGACCCGACCATGGCCCGCTTCGGGGCGGTTGTAGCCCTGTCCAGCGACGGAACCGTGCTTGCGGCGAACACCGACAAGGACGTCTCCGTCCTGACACATCTCAGCGGTGCCTGGAGTGCACCAACACAGGTGTGGCGCGTTCCCGCCGCCGGTGCGCTGACGGGTTCGCACAATCCCTTTGCAATGTCCAGAGACGGAGGCACACTGGCTGTCTTGGACCGATCTGCAGGTACTGACGTTCAGCTGCGAACATTCACACGCACGAGGGACGCCTGGACGCAGCAGCCCGCACTGCCGGTCAAGGCTGCCGGCGGGATCTTTACAAACAGTGTCATGTTGTCGCTTTCTGCGGACGGCCGCATGCTCGCCGTGGGCAACCTCGACGATGCTAGCAACGCCTCTGGCATCAATGGCAACCCCAACAACCAAGCCGTATATTCAGCCGGAGCCGTCAATGTCTACCGCCGCGACGGCACCACCTGGGTGCACAGGGCCTACCTCAAGGCCCCCCAGCCGCGCGCACTCGCGCGCTTCGGCGCTGGCGTAGCGCTTTCCGGTGATGCCAGCACCTTGGCCGTAGGCACCAGCAGCGCTACGGATGGCGTAACACCCGCCGCGCCCAATGCAGCCTATCTGTACTGATTGCGCTGACGGTAGCCCTCTCACATTGACCAGCCCCGGTACCTGACAGAAGCCAGGGAAGGCAAAAGTATTGCACCCGCGCCGTCGCCAATGGGGGCGGCGCCACCACCTACTATCGGTGGATGTTCGACACCCCTTTGCTGCTCACCGCTGCCTTCGTCGCCGGCGCCCTCAATGCCGTCGCCGGAGGCGGCAGCTTTCTGACTTTGCCCGCCCTCGTCTTCACCGGCGTGCCGCCTGTGGTGGCCAATGCCACGGGCACGGTGGCCCTGCTGCCCGGCTACATGGCAGGCGCATGGGGGTTCCGCGAAGACACGGCCCCGCCGCCGGGGCTGTCGATGCGCCTGTTGGTGGTGCTCTCGCTCATCGGGGGCGCGGCGGGTGCGGCGCTGTTGCTGGTCACGCCCGACGCCACCTTCCGCCGCGTGGTGCCCTGGCTGCTGCTGGCGGCCACGGCGCTGTTTGCCTTCGGGCCACAGTTGCGCAAGGCCATGGCGGGTGGCCACCCCTCCACCACCAAAGCCACCGTGGGGGTGCTGGCCGTGGCGGCCTATGGCGGCTACTTCAACGGCGGGCTGGGCATCCTGCTGCTGGCGCTGTTCGGCCTGCTGGGGCAGACCAACCTCCACGCCATGAATGGCCTGAAGAACTGGGTGTCGGCCCTGCTCACCGCCATTGCCGTGGCGATCTACGCTGCTGGCGGCGTGGTGCTGTGGCAGCAGGCGCTGATGATGATGGTGGCAGCAACCGCTGGCGGCTACGGCGGCGCGCGGGTGGCGCGGCGCATTCCGGCGCAGTGGCTGCGCTGGGGGATTGTGGCCACGGGGCTGGTGATGGCGGGGCTGTTTTTCCTGCGCGGCTGAGGAACTACACGGCGGCGCGCTGCAACAACGGCGAGCGTGGCAAGAAGCGAAAAGCGGTGGAAGCGGCGGCCAGCATGCTGGCGATGCCGATCATGACAGCTTGATAAGGCTCATATCCATGGCGCTGCGCCCACGCGGCCAGCAGGCCGGTGAGCCACTGCATCAGCGCCACGCCCAGGAACATCGACATGGTGTACAGCGACAGCGCACGCCCCGTCATTTCAGCGGGATACGAGGAGCGCACGTCCGCATACTGCAACACGCCATAGCCAGACAGCAGCCCCATGAGGAAGATAAGCGCTACATTGGCGGTGGCATGGTGCAGAAAGGCCATCAGCAAGAACAGGCTGCCCATGAGCAGCGAGAAGTTGGTGATCCAACGCCGCCGCCGGGCAGGCCCCGGATCAATGCGACCGAACGCTGCAGGCACGAACAGCGCGATCAACGACAGCACCAGGGCAACATTGCCGCTTTCGATGAGCGAAAACCCGTAGCGCCCCATCAGCAAAGGTCCCAGCCACAAACCCCGCAAAGTCAGGAAGGCCGCGTAGCAGGACATGCCCAGGACCAGGATGCCCCAGGTGTGCGGCACCTTGAACAAGCTGCCGAATCGGCCCGCCGCCTGCGCCCATGACTCGCGGGGGCGCTCCGATGCAAGCGTCAATGTGGGCTCATGCACACGCAGAAAAATCAGCAGCCACGACAGCAGCGAAAGCACCGCCAGCACCGCAAAACCCGCGCGCCAGCCCCAATGCTGAACCATCCAGGCCAGCGGGGTGCCGGTAAAGAGAAGCCCCAACCCGCCCACGCCCATGCCCACACCCGAGAAAAATGCGAAACGCTGCGCGGGAAAGTGGCGCGAGATGAAAACAGTGCAGGCCAGGAACGCGGGAGAACAGCCCACACCGATCAGCAGTTGCCCCAACATCAGCCAGCCGTAGCTGGGCGCCATGGCCGACATTGCTGCCCCCAGCACCGCCAGAGGGAAAGCCACCAGCACAGTGCGGCGCAGGCCATACAGGTCCATACCGATACCCATGAGGAGTTGGGCCACGCCGAAGGAGAGGCCAAACAAAGCTGCGAACGCGCCCAAAGAGTCCGGTGAAATGCCAAAGTTTGCCTGCAGGCCCGTGGCGATGATGCTGGTCACAGTGCGGTAAGCCTGGCTCAGCGCAAAGGCCGACAGCAGACACAGGTACATGGCCCATAAGGTGCGCGGAGGCGGCAGAGGCCCGACAGACGGGTGAGTGGTGGATTCAGTCACGGCTGGGCAGGCAGATGGTTCAGAAGATAGGAAAAGCGGTTGCCCGAGCCTACAGACATTGCGCAGGACGCACCGGCGGCGCCCCGAACACGCACCCTTTCACGAGGGGTATGTGCGCTGCAGGAATGCAGCAGCTGGCCACTCTCATGCCACAGCGGCGGGTGCCATGCGCAACGGAATGGTGATCGGCCCGTCATTGATCAGGTGCACCTGCATCTCGGCGGCGAACCGGCCCGTCTGCACGACGGGATGCGCGGCGCGGGCACGCTCCACCAAGTAGTCAAACAACCGCCGCCCCTCTTCGGGCGCAGCGGCCTGTGTGAAGCTCGGGCGGTTACCGCCCGTGGTATCTGCCGCCAGAGTGAACTGACTGACCAGCAGCAGGCCGCCCGCCACGTCCTGCACGCTTTTGTTCATCTTGCCTGCCTCGTCCGAAAAGATGCGCAGCTTGAGAAGCTTGGCCAGCAGCTTGTCGGCCTCGACCTCGGTATCGCCGCGCTCGGCACACACCAGCACCAGCAGGCCCATGCCAATGGCGCCCACGGTCTGCCCTTCCACGTCGACTCGCGCTTCGCGCACACGTTGCAAGACACTGATCACTTCATTTCATCCTTCGGGTCGTCAAAATGCGCTTCCACATCGGTGGGCAGCAGCTCGATGGTGGCACGCAAGCCAGGCACGGCCGTCATCAGCGCGCGCTCGACCTGGCTGCGCAGTTCGGCGGCGTGGCCCAGGGTCCAGTGGGCGGGCATGTGCAGGTGCATGTCTACAAACTGGCGCTGGCCAGCACGGCGGGTGGAGACATGGTCAAACCGCACGGCGCCGGGCGGTTGCGCCAATACGAACTGCTGCAGCGTGGCGTCGATGGTGGCTTGCACCTCGGGTTCCACCGCCGAGTCCATGAGGCCCTGGGACGAGCGCCAGACCAGCTCCAGGCCCTCTTTCAGGATATTGAGCGCCACAGCGATCGCCGCCAGGGCATCGAGCCACAGCCATCCCGTGACGGCTGCACCGGCAATGCCTACCAGCACGCCTGCCGAGGTCCACACGTCGGTCACGAGATGGCGGGCATCGGCCTCCAGCGCGATGGAGCGGTACTCGCGCGCCGAGCGGAACATGAGCCATGCCAAAAAGCCATTGAGCGCCGAGCTGAGCACCGACAGGCCCAGACCCCAACCCACCTGCTCGATGGGCTGTGGGTCCATCAGCCGATGGCCCGCCGCCCACAAGATGCCCGCCGACACCCCCACGATGAGGATGCCCTCGAACCCCGAAGAAAAATATTCGGCCTTGTGGTGGCCGTAGGGGTGGTCGTCGTCCGCAGGCCTTGCGGCCACCGTCACCATCGCCAACGCAAACATGGCACTGGCAAGATTCACAAACGACTCCATGGCGTCGGACAACAACCCCACCGAGCCGGTAACCACCCAGGCCAGCGTCTTGAGCGCGATGGTGACCACCGCCACCGCAATCGACGCCCACAGCAAGTTGCGAGGTGTGAGCCAGTGGTGTGACTTGGTGGGGGAAGGAGCCATTGGAAGTATTTGAAGAGCGCAAGGAACCGGATTGAGAATTACACCAGAGCCGTCTTAAGAACTGCTTTAACCGTTGGCACCACAAGCTCTCCAAAACATCCCCATGCCAGAATCCGCGCATGACCCCGGCATGGCGCAGCCTTCTTTCGCACCGCACCCTGCACCTCCCTAGCCTGTTGCTGTGGGTCGTGGTCGCCTGTGCGGGGGCCAGTTGGCTGGCGGTGGCCCGATTGCAGCAATTGCAGGCAGCGTTCGAGACCGACGCCCGCATCGTGCACCGGCTTCTGAGCCAGCGGGTGGTGCAGCACGACGCCATCATGGCCACGCTGGCGCTGCTGCAGCCTGCCGCAGCAGCAGGTGACAACAGCACATCACCCTTGCCTCGCCTGACCTCGGTGTACCCCCAGATCCTGGCGGTGCTGCAGCGCACGGCGCAACGCGACTGGCCCGACGCGCTGCAGGCGGAGCTGGCTACGGCAGAAGCAACCTCGCGCCGCACCGGCCATGCCGCCATGGCGGGGCTGAACCTGGCTGCGGGCCACTACTACCTGGTGCTGGCAGGCGTGCCCGCCAGCTATGCGCTGTACATCGACCTGCGCACCACCACTCCGGCCGACGAGTGGCCCATGGACATCACTACCAGCCCCGTGCGCGTGACACTGGAGCGTGGTGGCGATGCCTTTGTTGTGCAGCCGGGCCGGGGAGACCTGGACAGCGGCATCCGCACCTACGACTTCCACAAACTGCTGGCCGCGCCCAGCCAACCGCTGGACGTGGTGGCCCGCCGCAGCGTGGGCCCGCCTGAGCTGCCCTGGTGGGGCATGCTCGGCTGGTGCCTGCTGACGGCAGCCCTGTGGGCGGCAGGCCGCGCCCTGTGGCGCCAGCGCGTGGCCCGCCAGCGCGCGGAAGAACTGCTGCGCCTGGGCCAGGTGGCGCGGCTGAACACGCTGGGCGAACTGGCAGCGGGCATGGCGCACGAGCTGAACCAGCCCCTGACCGCCCTGCTGTCCAGCACCCAGGCCGCCCAACGCCTGGTGGCGGATGACCCGCCCGATCTAAACACCGCCCAGACCGCCATGGCCCGTGCCGTGGAGCAAGCGCGCCGCGCCTCCACCGTGGTGGGCCGCCTGCGCCGCCTGGTGGAACGCCCTGATCTGGCGGGCCAGGCCCAGCCACTGGCCCTGCCTGCGGCGGTGCACGACGCACTGCACCTGCTGGAGCCCGAGCTGACACAACGCGGTGTGGTGCCCGACATAGCCACTGCCACCGACCTGCCCACCGCGCTGGCCGAGCCCGTGGCCCTGCAGCAGATCGTCCACAACCTGCTGATGAATGCACTGCAGGCGCTGGAGCAGGTGCCGCCCGCCGAACGCCAGCTGCACATCACCATGGTGCGCGCGGATGCCGGGCACGTGACCCTGTCGGTGCGCGACCACGGCCCTGGGATACCGCCAGAGGCACGCCAGCACCTGTTCGAACCTTTCTACACCACGCGCGCCGGTGGACTGGGGCTGGGCCTGACACTGTGCGAAAGCCTGGCGCAGGCCATGGGTGCGCAGTTGACCTTGGCACCTGAAGCACCTGTGCCCACCCAAGCCCAACGGGGCGCCGAGTTTGTGCTGACCTTGCCCACAGCGCCGCCCACCAATGACCGATAGCGCCCCCTCCCTCTCGCCCCTGATCCACCTGGTGGACGACGACGCCGCCGTGCGCGACGGCCTGGGCCTGCTCATCAGCACCGTGGGCCTGCGCGTGCAGACCTGGGCCGACCCGCAATCGTTCATGGCGGGGTTTGACCGCGCGAGCATTGGCGCCATCGTGCTCGACGTGCGCATGCCCGGTATCAGCGGCCTCACGGTGCTGGAGCAGTTGCTGGCGCAGGGCGTGGACCAGCCGATGATTTTGCTGACCGGCCACGGCACGGTGGAGATGTGCCGCCGCGCGTTCAAAGCCGGGGCGGCGGAGTTTCTGGAAAAACCCGTGGACGACGAAGTGCTCATCGAAGCCCTGCAGAACGCGGTGCGCCAGCATGTGCGATCCCGCGAGCGCCACCAGGCCGACCAGCAGGCGCGCGAGCGCTTTGCGCAACTGTCGGCCCGCGAACGCGAAGTGCTGGGCCTGATCGTCGAGGGCCTGACCAACAAGGAAATCGGCCGGGCGCTGGAGCTTTCGCCCCGCACGGTAGAAACCCACCGCGCCAACCTGTTTGGCAAGCTGGGGGCGGAGTCGCTGGCACAGCTCATCCGGCGCTATGCGGCGCTGGTGGATGCGTCCTGACCCCACCAGCACTGCGTAGTTCTACGGAGGGGTGAACGTAGCGGCACGAATAGCCGGAAACGGCGGCAATTTCTACAGTTCTCCCACGGCGCCACAACGGGTGGCGCCGACACACAAACACCGGAGAACACCATGCAAAACCGCCTCACCACCGTAGCCGCCCTCACCCTGTCCCTGATCGCCACCGCCGCAGCCCATGCCGAAGGCGTGCGCACCGAAAAGAACATGTCGCTGGACCTGGCCACACAGATCGCCGCCCAGACCGTAGCCACCTGCAGCGCCAACGGCTACAACGTGACCGCTACCGTGGTGGACCGTGCAGGCACCGTGCGCGCCGTGCAGCGCGCCGACAACGCAGGCCCCCACACGCTGGAAGCCAGCCGTTTGAAGGCCTACACCTCGGCATCTGCCAAGAACACCACGCTGGCCATCATGGAAGGCTCACAGAAGAACCCCGCAGCCGCCAACCTGGGCCAGATCCCCGGCTACCTGCTGCTGGGCGGCGGCGTGCCTGTGAAGGTGGGCAATGAAGTGATTGGCGCCGTGGGCGTGGGCGGCGCGCCCGGCGGCCACCTGGACGAGCAATGTGCCGTGGCGGGTATCGCCAAGGTGCAGGATCTGCTGAAGTAATTTCCTACCCGCATCTACAACGCACGCCATCGGAAGCACCCATGAAGCACTGGAACCTTGCATACGCGCTGGCCATTACGCTGGCCTGCGCCGGACCCACCATCGCCCAGGTGCCGCCCACGGCTGCCGAAACAGCGGCCTACCAGGGCCTGCATGCAGCCGCAGCTCGGGGCGACTTGCCCGCGCTGAACAAGCTGATTGCCGCAAAGGGTGACCTGAACGCCCGCGACGCGCAGGGCCGCACGCCGTTGCAAGTGGCCACGTACGCACGGCAGGCCGAGGCGGTTCGCGCCCTCGCCAAGGCCGGCGCCCAGCTGGACCTGCTGGAAAACGACCGCTACGACGCCGTGACCATTGCGGCCGTGGCCGACGACGAAGCCACGTTGCGGCTGCTGCTGCAACTGGGCGCCAGCGCGAAGCAGGTGACCAGCCGCTACGACGGCACCGCCCTCATCGCGGCGGCGCACCTGGGGCACGACGGCGTGGTGCGGCAGCTGGTTGCCGCCGGCGCCCCGCTGGACCATGTGAACAACCTGCACTGGACGGCACTGATCGAATCCATCGTGCTGGGCAACGGCGGCCCGCGCCACCAGGCCACCCTGCAGGCCCTGCTGCAAGCGGGTGCCAGCCACACGCTGACCGATCGGCAGGGCAACACGCCACTGCAACTGGCGCGCCAGCGGGGTTTCAGCGCCATGGTACGAATGCTGGAAGCAGCAGGCGCCAGGTAGGTTTGCGGGACGCGTCCGCGCCGATGCACTCCCCCACTTCAGCGGTACAACTCTGCGCCCGCAATGCGCACCCTGCCGGCGCGCGCCGCGCCCAGGGCATTCACCACCGGCTCCCACACACTCGTGTAGGCGGGCATCGCGTCCGGTGCAAATGCAGTATGTGGCCAGTCCGAACCCCACACCAGCCGCTCGCCCATTAACCCGGCCACGCGGCGGATCGCACCGTGCAATTCAGCATAGGGTGCCGCGGCCTGCAAGCGGTACCAGCCCGACAGCTTGACCCACGCGCCCAGGTCGGCCAGCCTTGCCAGCGCCCGCCAGGCCGTAGCGTCCTGCGCCAGGGCCGCATGCATTCCGGCCAGATGGTCCAGCACGCAGGGCAGGCCCGTTTGCGCATGCAGCTGGGCAATCTGCGCCAGTTGGGCGGGTGCTGCATACCACTGCACATGCCAGCCCAGCGCCTTCAGGCGGGGCGCCAGCGCCTGCATGGCCTGCGCCCCGTTGCCCACGGGGGACACCAGATTGAAACGCACGCCGCGCACGCCCAGTGCGTGCATGGAGTGCAGTTCGCTGTCGGCAATGTCGGTATCCACCACCACCACCGCGCGGTGCCGACCCGGTTCGCGCGCCAGGGCGTCGAGCACCAGCCGGTTGTCGGTGCCGTACACACTGGGCTGCACCAACACGAGGTGGCCCACACCGAGCTTCCCGGCTTCTGCCTCAATGCGTTCGAGGGGCTGGTGCGCAGGCTGGTAGTGCCCAGCCTGGACCGGGGCGGCGGCATCAAACACATGGACGTGCGTATCCCATCCCTCCAGGGCATCCCGCAACGGTGCGGATGTGGCCAGCGCACCCATGGGTCAGCCCACCACGATCTTGCGCTCACGGATGACCTTGCCCCACTGCGCTTGCTGGGCCTGGATGAACTTGCCCGCACTGGCCTGGGTGGCATCGGGAAAGGCATCGCCGCCCAGCGCGCGGATGCGGCCCAGCACCTCAGGGTCTGCCAGCGCCTTGCGGATGGCGTTGACCAACTGCGTGCGCACCTCGGGCGCAATGCCCGCCGGAGCCAGCACGGGGTTCCACTCCAGCACTTCGTAGTCGGCCACGCCGGCCTGCGCCATGGTGGGTACATCGGGCAGCGAACGGGCGCGCACGGCGCTGGTCACTGCCAGCGGCCGCAGCTTGCCCGCCTGGATGTGGCCCAGGGACGAGGCCACGTTGGCAAAGAACAGCGGCACCTGGCCGCCCATCACGTCGTTCATGGCAGGGCCGCCTCCACGGTATGGAATGTGGGACAGGCGCACGCCCGTGCGCTCTTCAAACAGCGCCCCGGCCAGATGCTGGGCCGAGCCATTGCCGGACGACGCATAGGCCACGTCCTCGGGCTTGGCTTTGGCGCGTGCAATGACCTCCTTGACGGAGTTGACGCCGAAGCCTGGATGGCACACCAGCACGTTCGGAAAGGTCGCCAACACGGCCAGCGGCACAAAGGCGGTGTTGCTGTCGTAGGGCAGCTTGGGATACAGCGATGGATTGACGGCGAACGACGACGCATCGAGCAGCAGTGTGGTGCCATCGGGCGTGGCACGGGCCACGGCCGATGCAGCCAGCTGGCCGCTGGCGCCGGGCCTGTTGTCCACCACCACGCCCTGCCCCAGCGCTTCGGCCATGCGGGGCGCGATGATGCGGGCCATCAGGTCGGCACCGCCGCCTGCCGGGTAGGAGACGACCAGGGTCACGGTGCGTCCGCCGCCAACGCCCGCTGCGCGGGTGTGCGCCCAGGGGGCGGCCAAGGTGGCGCCCACGGCAGCCAGTGCCGCGCGGCGCGACAGGCCAGGGGAGTTCAGAGGATCGGATCGACGGTGCATACAGGTCTCCTTGGTTGAGTCTTCAGTCGTTCGGGGGGCCGCACCTGAAGCTGGGGAACCCCAAGCCAGTAGGGGCTGTGGAAGTGGCTTGCCAGGCCCGGGCAGTGCTCAGGGGTTGCCGCTCACGTAATGGTCACGGTGTAGTGAAAGGCATGTGCATCGCCGCGCGTGGTGCGCCATTCGACACAGCGCCCTCCCAGGTCGTAGGCGGCCCGTTGCACCACCACGCCCGGATGGCCTGCGGCCAGCCCCAGGTGGCTGGCCTGCGGGGCTGTCAGCACAGCAAAACCAATATCGTCCACGGCGCGGTGCACATGCACGCCGCAGCGGCGCGCGAACATGGGGTACAGCAGGTCGTCCCAGTCGGCGGTGCTGCCTTCGGCCAGGGGCGCGAACACATCCAGCGGCAGCCACAGGTCCTCCAGCAGACAAGGCAGGTCGGCCAGCAGGCGCAAACGCTGCAACCGCAGCACCATCTCGCCCGTGGCCAGGCCCAGCCTGCGGGCCACGGCGGCCGGTGCCGCCACGCGCTGGCGCGACAGGATGCGCGAGCGCGGCATTTCGCCACTGCCGCTGTCAAACCGGAAAAACCGCAGCATCGACGCACCGGCAATGCCCTGGCGCACAAAGGTGCCCCGGCCGTGCACGCGCTCGACCAGGCCTTCCGCCACCAGAAGTTCCAGTGCACGGCGCATGGTGCCCAGCGCCACCTGGTGCTCCGTGGCCAGCAGGCTTTCTGCCGGCAGGGCCGAGCCGGGCGGCCATTCCCCGGCCACCACGCGGGCACGCAGTGCAGCAGCCAGGGCGGCGTAGCGGCTCAGGCCCGGGGCACGGTCAAAGGCAACAACTTTGTGGGATGTGGTCATACCAAGAACCATAGTCCTCTATAGGTCTTGATGCAACGCGTAAATACCGCAGACGGTGTAAAAAAACAGCTGCGGGAATGATCCGTCGCCGGGCAGGACTTATTTACTATCGAATAGATAGCAACAAATGACGACCATCAAGCGCTGAAGGCCGTTTTCACCCAAATATTCACCTACTACCAGCGCAGCCAGCCTCCGCGCAGCGGCGCTGGCCCCACGTTGGCGACTCAGTCCGTGACGAGCCGCGCCTTCACGGTCTTGCCCTTCACGCGGCCCTGGTTCAGGCGCTGCGCCGCCTGCGCGCCGATGGCGCGGTCCACCGCCACGTAGGTGGAGAAGTCGTTCACGTTGATCTTGCCGATCTGTTCGCGGGTGTAGCCCATCTCTCCGGTCAGCGCGCCCAGCACGTCGCCCGCACGGATCTTCTCCTTGCGGCCACCGATGATCTGGATGGTGACCATGGGCGGCACCAGCGGGCCGCTGCCGGTGGGTGTCAGTTCCGCCACCGGGAACCAGCGCGACTCGCGGCCCTGCAGCACTTCGATCTTGCCCACAAAACCCATCTCGTCCATGCTGGCCAGGTTGAGCGCCAGGCCCTCGGCATCGCCCCGGCCCGTGCGGCCGATGCGGTGGATGTGCACCTCGGCGTCGGGCGTCACGTCCACGTTGATCACGGCGGCCAGGTTGGCAATGTCGAGGCCGCGCGCGGCCACGTCGGTGGCCACCAGCACCGAACAGCTGCGGTTGGAAAATTGCACCAGCACCTGGTCGCGCTCCCGCTGTTCCAGCTCGCCAAAAAGCGCCAGCGCGCTGAAGCCCTGGGCCTGCAGCACGCCCACAAGGTCGCGGCACTGCTGCTTGGTATTGCAAAAGGCAATGGATGATTCAGGCCGGAAGTGGTTGAGCAGCTGCGACACCGCGTGCAGGCGTTCGCTGTTTTTCACCTCGTACCAGCGTTGCTCGATCTTGCCCTCGGCATGCTGGGCCTGCACGGTGATCTGCACGGGCGACTTCATGAACTGGGCGCTGAGCTTGGCGATGCCCTCGGGGTACGTGGCCGAAAACAGCAGCGTCTGGCGCTCCTTGGGACACTGCTTGGCTACCACGACGATGTCGTCGAAGAAGCCCATGTCGAGCATGCGGTCGGCCTCGTCGAGCACCAGGGTGTTCAGGGCTTCCAGGCTCAGGTGCTGGCGCTCCAGGTGGTCCATCACGCGGCCGGGGGTGCCCACCACGATGTGCGCGCCATGCTCCAGGCTCAGCGTCTGCGCACGCAGCGGCACACCGCCGCACAGGGTCACGACCTTGATGTTTTCTTCGGCCCGCGCCAGGCGGCGGATTTCGCTGGTGACCTGGTCGGCCAGTTCGCGTGTGGGGCACAGCACCAGGGCCTGCACCGCAAAACGGCGGGGATTGAGGTTGGCCAGCAGCGCCAGAGCAAAGGCCGCGGTCTTGCCGCTGCCGGTGCTGGCCTGGGCGATCAAATCCTTGCCCAGCAAGGCAGGGGGCAGGCTGGCCGCCTGGATGGGCGTCATCGTGGTGTAGCCCAGCTGCTGCAGGTTGGCCAGCGTGGCGGGGCTCAGGGCCAGCGCGCTGAAATCAGTGCTGGCTTGGTTTTCTTTGGAGGTCATGGGCCGATTATCCGGCCCCAGCGATTGAGGCCCCGGTATCCGGGCAACTACCTTACGCACGCGTAAGGCGTATCGGCTATAACCGAAAGAACGTATTTTCGGCCTGCACGGGGCCGCTTTGACGTGCAATCGGGATGGGACACGCTCTCAGCATCGGGTGGGATATGCCAGATTCAACCAACGCAGCCAATCCCCCCGGGCAAGGGGGCTCTAGCGACTCGCTGCTGCGCCTGATCGCCGACTCCATACCCGCGCTGATGGCCTACTACGATGTGCCCGCACTGCGCTGCCAGTTCGCCAACCAGGGCTACGCGGCCTACAACGGCCACACGACCGAATCCATCCTGGGCCTCACGGTGCAGCAGGCCATTGGCGACAAAGCCTGGCAGGCGATCCAGCCGCATGTGGAGCGGTCCACCCGCCGCGAACACGTGAAGTACACGCGCGAGCAGACGCTTCCCAACGGCGAGGTCCGCATGATCGAGGTCAACTTGATCCCGCACTTCGACGCCACCTCGGCACAGTTGGGTTCGTTTGTGCTGATCACCGATATCACCGAACGCTGGCGCGCGGAACGCCAGGTGCGCCAGAGCGAAGAGCGCATGCGCAAGTTCACCGAGGCTACGGACGAGGCCATCGTGTTCCACCGCGACGGCATCATCACCGACGGCAACGAGGCACTCACCCGCCTGACAGGCTATGCGCTGCAGGAGGTGGTGGGCGTCTCGATCTTCCACTTCATCAGCCCCGAATGGCGGGCCGTGGCACTCGACTACACGCGCACCGGGCGCGAAGACTCCTACGAGGTCACCATCCGCCACAAGGATGGCCACGCCATTCCCGTGGAAGTGGTGGGCAAGACCATGCCGATGCACCATGCGGACTACCGCATCGTGGTGGTGAGGGACATCACCGCGCGCAAGCAGGCGCAGGAGCGCGAGGCCTTCATTGCGCTGCACGACACCCTCACGCAATTGCCCAACCGGCACTTCCTGATGGAGCAGCTGTCGCAGGTGCTTTCGCTGGCCCGCAGGCGCCATGGCCGTGCAGCCGTACTTTTTGTGAACCTGGACCATTTCAAGACGGTGAACGATTCTCTGGGCCACCATGCGGGCGATCAGTTGCTGTGCAATGTGGCCGAACGCCTGCGCCAGGGCGTGCGCGACGCCGACGTGGTGGCGCGGCTGGGCGGCGACGAGTTTGTGGTGGTACTGACCGATGTGCAAGGCCCCGACGATGCCGCCCGGGTGGCCGACAAGCTGCTGGAGTCCATGCACGGCGTGTTCACCCTGGGCCAGGTGCCGCTGACGGTATCCCCCTCGATCGGCATCAGCCTTTTCCCGGAACATGCCGCCACCGGTGATGCGCTGCTGCGCTGCGCTGATGCGGCCATGCACCACGCCAAGGAAAGCGGGCGCGGCAACCGCCAGTTCTACACCCCCAGCATGGAGGCCAGCGCCATCGACGTGCTGCAGCACGAGCGCCTGCTGCGCGAGGCCATTGTGGACAACGCCTTTGTGCTGCACTACCAGCCGCAGATCTGCCTGGAAGACGGCTCCCTGCAGGGCCTGGAGGCGCTGGTGCGCTGGCGCCACCCGCAGCGCGGCCTGGTGGGGCCAGACGAGTTCATCACGTTTTCGGAATCGCGCGGCCTCATCACCCCGATTGGCCGCTGGGTGATGCGCGAAGCCTGCCGCCAGCTCAAGGCCTGGCAGGACAAGGGCCTGGCCCTGGTGCCGGTGGCGATCAACCTGTCGGCGCTCGAATTTCGCCAGCGCGATGTGGCTGGCGAGATCGCGGCCGTGCTGCGCGATACCGGCCTGGCGCCGCAGTACCTGGGCATCGAGCTGACCGAATCCGTGCTGATGCACCAGACCGGCCAGGTGCTGGACACCCTCAACGCCCTCAAGGCGCTGGGCGTGGGCATCTCCATCGACGACTTTGGCACGGGGTATTCGTCGCTGGCCTACCTCAAGCGCTACCCCATCGACAGCCTCAAGATCGACCGGTCTTTTGTGGTGGACACGCCCGGCAACCCCGACGACGTGGCCATTGTCACGGCCATCATCCAGATGGCCCGCAGCCTGCAGCTCAAGACCGTGGCCGAGGGGGTTGAAACCCCGGCACAGGTGCAATTGCTCAAGGACCTGGGGTGCGACCTGATCCAGGGGCATGTGGTGTCCGTGCCACTGGACGCCGAGGCGCTCCAGCGCTGGATGCGCGATTTTTCGGCGTGAGGACCTGTTCAGCTCCCTTTCCCGAGGTCCGTCACACAAACACGTTCCCGGCTTGTGGACAATAGGGGCATGCCCCTCATCCCCGACTTCATCGCCCCCACCCGCCACACCGACCCGGCCGACGCGCTGGCCCAGGTGCAGCGCATCTATCAGCAACAGATTGGCCACCTGCGCGATGCCATGCAGCGTTTTGTGGCGGGTGAAACGCCCGAAGGCGCCGTGCGCGCGTTCTACCCCTTTGTGCGGGTGCACACCACCACGGTGGCGCGGGCCGATACCAAGCTGGCCTATGGCTTTGTGGAGGGCCCCGGGCGCTACGAAACCACCCTCACCCGGCCCGACCTGTTTGCCCACTACTACGCCGAGCAGTTCCGTCTGCTGCGTGCCAGCCACAATGTGGAGCTGGAAGTGGGTACCAGTGCCCACCCCATTCCGATCCACTTCTCATTTGCCGAGCACGACCACATCGAGGGCACGCTGACACCCGAGCGCCGCATGCTGATGCGCGACGTGTTCGACCTGCCCGACCTTGCCGCCATGGACGACGGCATTGCCAACGGCACCTGGCAAGCCCGCCCGGGCGAGGCACAACCCCTGTCGCTGTTCACCGCACCACGCGTGGACTACTCGCTGCACCGCCTGCGCCACTACACCGGGACGGCACCCGAGTGGTTCCAGAACTTCGTGCTGTTCACCAACTACCAGTTCTACATCGACGAATTCGTGCGCCTGGGCCATGCCGAGATGGCCAAACCCGACAGCGAATACATCGCCTTCATCGAGCCGGGCAATGTCGTGACCCGCCGCGTGGGATTGAGTGCCCAGCCCGGCGACGAACTGGGCGTGGCCCCGCCGCGCTTGCCGCAAATGCCCGGCTACCACCTCGTGCGCGCGGACAGCAGCGGCATCACCATGGTCAACATCGGCGTCGGCCCCGCCAACGCCAAGACCATCACCGACCACATCGCCGTGCTGCGCCCGCACGCCTGGATGATGCTGGGCCACTGCGCGGGCCTGCGCAACAGCCAGCGGCTGGGCGACTACGTGCTGGCCCACGCCTACGTGCGCGAAGACCATGTGCTCGACGAAGACCTGCCGCTGTGGGTTCCCATCCCGGCGCTGGCCGAGATCCAGCTGGCACTCCAGCAGGCCGTGGCCGACATCACGCAGATCAGCGGCGCGGACTTGAAACGCGTGATGCGCACCGGCACCGTGGCCAGCACCGACAACCGCAACTGGGAGCTGCTGCCCGACAACACGCCCCAGCGCCGCTTCAGCCAGAGCCGCGCCGTGGCGCTGGACATGGAAAGCGCCACCATCGCCGCCAACGGCTTTCGCTTTCGCGTGCCCTACGGCACCCTGCTGTGCGTGAGCGACAAGCCCCTGCATGGGGAGATCAAACTGCCCGGCATGGCCAACCACTTCTACCGCGAGCGTGTGGACCAGCATCTGCGCATCGGCATGCGCGCCATCGAAATCCTGCGCAACGGTGGCGTGGACCGGCTGCACAGCCGCAAGCTGCGCAGTTTTGCCGAAGTCGCCTTCCAGTAAACACCCCGAATCACGGGGCCGATTCGACCCATGCCACTGGATTTTTTGACGCTGATGGCCGTCATGGCGGCCAACCTGTTCATGATCTCGGCCGCGCTGCCCATGATCATGGGCCGGGATGTGAGCCGCGCGGCCCGCCATGTGCAGGCCAGCATGCTGCTGCAGGCCGTGGCCTGGGCGGCCATCATTGCCTCGTCCACCCTGTGGGACCAGGCGCTGTCCACCGTGTCGATTGCCTGCAATGCAGCTGCGCAGTGGATGCTGTACCGGGCCCTGGAAGAGTGGCTGGGCCCGCGCCCCCTGCGGCGCGTGCTGCTGGCATTGGTGGTCCTGGCACCACTGGGCTACACGCTGGGGTTTGGCCACTACGCATGGCGCGTGGGCTGGGCCAACGGGCTGATGGCGGTCATTCTGTGCATCGTGGCGCGCGCCACGCTGTACCCGCGCGTGCTGGCAGATGGGCGCTGGCGCGCGCTGCTGCTGGGCTGCCTGCTCACGTCGGCCGCTTTCACGCTGGCGCGCGGGTTGCTAGGTGCCTTTACCGACCAATACCCGAGTTTCCGCACCCCCCACCCAATCAACCTGGCCGCAGCCCTGGCCACCAATGTGAGCCTGGTGCTTGGCACCGTCGCCGTGCTGGTGGCCTGGCGCTACGAGGCCGAGCAGAAGCTGCGCACGCTGGCCATGACCGACGGCCTGACGGGCCTGCTCAACCGGCGCGGCTTCACCACGCAGGGGGGCAGCCTTCTGGCCCACGCCATCCGCCACCAGTTGCCCATGACTGCATTGATGCTGGACCTGGACCACTTCAAACGCGTCAACGACACCCAAGGACATGAGGCCGGGGACCGAGCACTGCAGCTATTTGCGCGGCTGCTGGGCGACACGAGCCGCAGCGGCGACCTGGTAGGACGACTGGGCGGCGAGGAGTTTGGCGTGCTGCTGTTGCACAACAGCGCCCCGGCAGGCCTGTCGTTCGACCGGCGCCTTCGTCGGCGTCTGCATGCGGCCAGCGTGGCAGAACTGGGCTTTGCGCTGGACTACAGCGCCGGAATGGCCGTGATGGAGCCTGGCGAATCGGGCCTGGCCGAACTCATGGCCCGTGCCGACGGCGCGTTGTACGAGGCAAAAACCGCAGGCCGCGGCCGGTTGATGGCGGCATCCTGAGCCTTGCACCAGCAGGTGAATGCTATTTTTTGAATAGCAAAGAGCGTTTGACAAATAAGCGCTAGCAGCCATTTTTTCATGCCCCTCACGGAACCACCAGCCGGGCCACATCGTGCGCGGCGCCCGAGCCCTCCTTGGACAGGTGTTCGATCAGGCTACGCCGATCCACCTCGGTGCGTTGCTGCGACAGGAACCGTTTTCCCGTCAGATGATCGATATCGATTTCAAAACCCCGCAAACGCCGGGCGGCCTCTTCCACAAACCCGGAGTCGGCATGCTCCAGCAGCCACGGCGCGTCGCGCCGGGCCTCCTGCGAGAGCGTGAGCGCCTGCAGGTGGGCCTGCAGCCAGTCACGGCAATCGACGCAGCGCAGGCGCCCCCGCGCCTCGACGGCCGCATAGTTCCAGCTGGGTGCCAGGCGGCCGCTGCGCTGGCCATTCACATACCAGCGCGGTGAAATGTAGGCGTTGGGACTCTGAAAAACGGCCAGCACCTCGGCGCCGTCCATCCCCGGCTGCAGCAGCGGGTGCCCCCGCGCCGCATGCCCCCGCAGCCGTGTGGGTCCACCCTCTTCGGTGCAGAGTTCCAGGGGCAGCAGATTCGCCTCCAGCCCCTGGCGCGTCACGGCCACCACCGTGGCCAATGGATAGGCGCGCATGAGGTGGTGAATGGCATGGGGGTCTTCCAGCTGGAAAAGGGGTTGGCTGTGCATGGCATTGGGGCAATCAGAAACCCACAGTCTGGCCCTGGGCAAGGTTTGCGTCTTGAACGTTTCGGCCACGCTCCAATCGCAGCCCGAGGAAGGCCCTACCGATTAGGAGCCGTTTTTATCCGAACAAGCGGACCAGCGGAGCCGGTGACGGCACTGTGGGCGTAAAGCCGCCAAACCGGCGGAACTCCCGGGTCATGTGCGCCTGATCGGTGTAACCAGCCGCCACGGCCACCCCGCTGAGCGGGCCACCTCCGGCATCCAGCAGCTCCAGGGCCCGCTGGAAACGCAAAACACCCGATAGGGTCCGAAGGGGGAAGCCGGCCACCGCCACAATGTCCCGGCGCAGGGTGCGCGACGAACTTTCTGCACCCGGCACATCGCCATAGGCTCCCGCCTGAATGCGCCTTTTCATCTGCGCGATGGCCTGGAGTGCCCGGCCATGCGCGGCAGTGACCACCGCCCGCGCAGCCAACGCACTGACCGCAGCACACAAGGCGGCCTGGGCACGCGGCACGGTGTCTGCGCGCACCACCGCATCGGCCAGCGGACCGAGCAGCGCCAAGGCACATGGCCCCGTGAGGGCCTGGTTGCGCAGCGTGTGGGGCACAACTCCCAGGCACACACCGCCCCAGCCCATGTGAAAGCGCACGCCCACCAGCACGGTGTTGGCGCGCAACACCACCTGCGTGGCCGTGTCGGCGGGGCCCGCCACTACCAGCCGGACCGACGCCACAGAGCTGTCCGGATGCAGCACACAATGCGCGACCAGGTCCATGCGGCCGTCTGGCAGCACCCGCTGCGGCTCCCCCGCAGCCAGGCCATAGCGCCACACCGCTTCGATCCGGGTGGCATCCAGTGTGCCCAACGGCAGCTCTACATAACCGCTGTCCAGCACAGCAATTCCCATATCCCCTTTCGTTCCGTCATGCGCCTTGCGCGACAAAGCCTTGCCCCACACCATGGCGCGGCAACCGGCCAATGGGCTCTTGGCACCCCGCCGCCCTGGGAGCGCCAGCATCGCACACAATCAACCCATGACCGTACTCTTTGAAGCCCTGAACCTGCGCAAACGCTATGGCGAAACCACCGTGGTCGACGACGTGTCGTTTGCCATTGCCCCCGGCGAATGCCTGGGCGTCATCGGCCCCAACGGCGCAGGCAAGACCACCACCATCCGCATGTGCCTGGGCCTGGCGGCGCCCGATGGAGGTGCGGTGCACTTCCATCCGAAAGCGGGTGGCACCCCGCTGCACATGCCGCGCGATGCGCTGGCCATCAAGGCGCAGCTGGGCGTGGTCACGCAGTTCGACACACTGGACCCAGACTTCACCTGCGCCGAAAACCTGCGCGTCTTCGGCCGCTACTTTGGCATCAAGGGTACGGTGATGGACGAAAGAGTGCCTCAGTTGCTGGAGTTCGCTGCCCTCACCCACAAGGCAGATGCCAAGCCGGGCGAGCTGTCGGGCGGCATGAAACGGCGCCTGTCGCTGGCTCGCTCGCTGGTCAACAACCCGCGCCTGCTGTTGCTGGACGAGCCCACCACCGGCTTGGACCCGCAGGCCCGCCATCTGATGTGGGAGCGGCTGCAACTCCTGCTGCAGCAAGGCAAGTCGATTCTGCTGACCACACACTTCATGGACGAAGCCGAGCGCCTGTGCTCGCGCCTTCTGGTACTGGACCATGGCAAGAAGATCGCCGAAGGCCGCCCGCGCGAGCTGATCGCCCAGCACTTGGAGCCCGATGTGGTGGAGGTGTTTGGGGTGGGCGCCGTCCAGATGGCCGAGGATGCCGCGCTGCGCGCCTTGGCCGCCCGCGTGGAAATCAGCGGCGAGACCGTATTTTTCTACACCCAGAACGCCCAGCCGCTACTGCAGGCGCTGGCCACCCACGGCCACCTGCGCACGCTGCACCGGCCTGCCAATCTGGAAGATCTGTTCCTCAAACTCACGGGGCGGCAGATCCGGGAGTGAGTCCGCCTGCCGGTGGCAGGTTGCGCTCACGCAGCACTTGTTCCAGTGCCTCGGGCGTGCACGGCTGGGAGAACAGATAGCCCTGGAATTCGTCACACCCCTGCCGCGCCAGCCAAGCCGCCTGGTACTCGGTCTCCACCCCTTCGGCCACAGTGCGCAGGCCCAGCTTCTGGGCCAACGCCACGATGGCATCGACCAGCACCTCGCCACTACCATCGTGCCCCAGGTCCCGCACGAAAGACCGGTCGATCTTCAGCTTGCGCACCGGAAACCGTTTGAGCTGACTGAGCGACGAATAGCCGGTGCCAAAGTCATCAATCGCGAGTTGCACCCCCAGTGCTGTGAGCCGGTCCATGGTTTGCAGGGCCTGCTCCACGGGGTCCATGATCGAGCTTTCGGTGATTTCGATCTGCAGCAACCCAGGCGGGCACCCCGTGGACTGCAGGGCGTGCGCCACGGTCTGGTCCAGTGAAGGCTCCTGGAACTGGCGGGCCGACAGATTGACTGCCACGGGAATTGCACCCCAACCCGCCTCCATCCAGCCGCGGGCCTGCGCACAGGCCTCGCGCAGCACCCAGTCTCCCAGTGGGACGATCAGGCCCGTTTCTTCGGCGATACCAATGAACTGCAGCGGTGACACAAGGCCCCGCTCGGGATCCTGCCAGCGCACCAGCGCCTCGACGGAAGAAACGTGACCCGTGCGCGCATCTATGATGGGCTGGTAATGCAGACGCAGGCCTCCGTGCTCGATGGCATGGCGCAGGCCCGCTTCGATGTGCAAACGTTCGGTCAGCGCTTCGGTCATGTGCTGGCTGAAAAACGCCAGCCGATTGCCTCCCTGGTTCTTGGCACCGTACATGGCCACATCGGCGTTGCGCAGCAGCACATCGCCCGACTCGCCGTCGCGCGGGAACATCGCAATGCCCAGGCTGGTGCTCAGCAGCCAACTGGTGGAGCCCGTCTCCACAGGCAGGGTCAACGCCTGCAGCATCTGCTGGGCCATGGGCTCCACGGCAGAGACCCCAGGCAGGTCGGGCAGCACCACCACAAACTCGTCCCCGCCCAGCCGCGCCACGATGCCGCCATCGCCCACACACGCCTGCAGCCGCGTCGCCACCTCCTGCAGCAGCAGATCGCCCCGGCTGTGGCCCAGGCTGTCGTTCACACCCTTGAAGCGGTCCAGATCCATCACCAGCACACCCACCATGCGGCCGGTGTCGCGTGCCCTGACCAGGGCGGCGTCCAGGCGCTCGGACAGGCAATAACGGTTGGCCAGCTGTGTCAGCGGGTCCACGCGGGCCTGGCGCTCCAGGGTCTCGGTGTGCTGGGCAATGGTCTGCTGCTGGCGCAACAGCGAGGCGGCCATGCGGTCCAGGGCCCGCGCCACCTCGCCCAGTTCGCCGGGGGGATAGGGCGCACCGATGGGTTCGGCATAGTTGCCCACATCCATCCTCCCGATCGCCCGGATCGCACGAGTGGCATAGCGGCGCACCGCAAACTCCACCAGCAGCAGCGCCGCCGCGAACACCACGGCAGCCAGTGCGAGCAAGCCCCCCAGCGCCCAGCGGAACTGGCTCTCCACCGGACCTTGGAGGTCGTCCTCGGGAACGGCCAGAGCCAGGCGCAGCTCGGCATCGTGCGAGCGGGGAAGCTGTGCGCGCACCCAGACGCGGCGCACTCCGTCAGCGCCTTCGATCAGATCGTGCCCGCCCTCGGGGCGACCCATGAAGTCGCGCTCAACAGACTGCAGAGACAGCGGGCTGCCGCCGGCGCGCTGGAAGTCCATGACCACCGAACCATCTCCATTCCACACCTGAAGGTGCATGCGCTCGTAGCGCTGGGCCTGCACCATCGCGCTGCCATAGGCCTGCATATCGAGCGATGCGAGAAGGATGTAGCGCAGCGCACCATCGGCCTCGCGGACCGGGTAGGCCACCTGCAGCACGCCCTTGCCCGTCAGGCGCCCGATGACGGCTTCCATGACGGGCTTGGTGGCCGTCAGGGCACGCTGGAAGTAGTGTCGGTCCCGCAGATCGAGCTGGCGGCCGCTGCGCAGCGAATCGCAAAACAGGGATCCGTCCGGCCGGATGGTGAGTAGGCCCGTGTACTGCGGGTGCTCCTTGAGCACGTCGGCCAGAAAGTCGGAACAGGCCGCCTTGTCATTCCCGCTGAGCAGGGGCACCCGGCCCAGGCCAAACAACAATTGCCCGGTGCCCGCGATCTTGTCATCGAGGTCGCTGGCGATGATGCCGGCGCGCGCAACCAGCCGCTCACGCGCCTGTGCAGTTGTGACCGAACGGATCTCCAGCAACAGCCACAAAATGGCAGGCACCGGCAGCAGCGACGCCGCCAACACCAGCCACAGGATACGCGCACGCAAGCTCAAAAGAGACCTCTTGAAAGATCTGGCGGCACCGCAACCCCGGTGCCACGTATTTCCAACAGTATGCAGCGCCGTCGGAACGGCGGCCCGCCTTCACACCTTGCGCGGTTTGACCTTGCAGGCCGCGAGCTTGGCATTGCCGCGCGCCGTCTCAACATCGGCCGCACGCGCCAGCGCCACACCCATGCGGCGCTTGGTGAAACTCTCGGGCTTGCCAAACAGGCGCAGGTCCGTGTCGGGCACACGCAGGGCTTCTTCCACGCCGTCGAAAACGATGCCCACGGCGTCCACTCCGCCGTAGATCACCGCGCTCGCGCCGGGGTTGCGCAGGCGGGTGTCCACCGGCAGGCCCAGGATGGCGCGGGCGTGCAGCTCGAATTCGCTCTGGTGCTGGGTGCACAAAGTGACCAGGCCCGTGTCGTGGGGGCGGGGGCTCACTTCGCTGAACCACACGTCCTGGCCCTTGACGAACAGCTCCACGCCGAAAAGGCCAAGCCCGGAGGGCTTCCCGTCAAAGCCCTGGCCCAGGTTGTCGGTCACGGCCTTCGCAATCTGGCGCGACTTCTCGAGCGCCGCCGGGTGCATGGGGTGGGGCTGCCAGCTTTCCACATAATCGCCGCTGATTTGCACGTGGCCGATAGGGTCGCAGAAGCTGGTGGCGATCTGGCCATCCGCCCCCACCGAGCGCACGGTGAGCTGGGTGATTTCGTAGTCGAAGTCGATGAAGCCCTCGACGATCACGCGGCCGCGGCTCACGCGGCCGCCGGCCATGGCGTAGTCCCAGGCCTTCTTGACGTCAGCCGGGCCGTCGATCTTGCTCTGGCCCTTGCCCGAGCTGCTCATCACGGGCTTGACGATGCAGGGGTAGCCAATCCCCGCATCAATCGCGGCCTGTAGTTCTTCGAGCGAATTGCAGAATTTGTAGGGGCTGGTGGGCAGGCCCAGCGTTTCGGCGGCCAACACGCGGATGCCTTCGCGGTCCATCGTCAGGCGGGCGGCGCGGGCGGTGGGAATGACGCGCACGGTGCCTGCGGCCTCCAGCTCCTCGAGCATGGGGGTGGCGATGGCCTCGATCTCGGGCACCACCAGGTGCGGGCGCTCGGCCTCGATCAGGGCCTTCAGCTGGGCCGGGTCGCTCATGGTGATGGTGCGCGCATGGTGGGCCACCTGCTGGCCCGGGGCGTTGTCGTAGCGGTCCACCGCAATGGTTTCCACGCCCAGGCGCTGCAGCGCGATCAGCACCTCCTTGCCCAGCTCGCCCGAGCCCAGCAGCATGACTTTGGTGGCATGGGGGGACAGGGGGGTTCCGAGGGTGGTCATGGGAGGTTTTCCAGAAAAAGTGAGGGCAAGGGCAGCGGAAGGCGGTGAACCGGCCACCGCCATCTGGCGACTTTAATGCATGGGTTCCGGGCGAAACCACAGGGAGCGCCAGCGCGGAACAAGTCCGCCCAAATTGACCAGGAATTACGCAAATTGAGATGCAACAACCGCCTCACCTTGGGGTGAACCGCCTGCCTGCACCCTGTTTTGCGTAAGTCATTTTTATTTTGCACGGGGCACATCCAGGCCGCGCTTGCGCACGTACTCCCTGTTGCAGCCGGTCTTTCCGTGGCCGCTGTGCTCTCAACCCCATTGAAGAAAAAGGGAACCACCATGCACACCCAGCCCATGCACTCTCGCCTCGCTCCCCTGACCTGCGCACTTGCCGCCGCGACCTTGCTGGCGGCCTGCGGCGCCATGAAGCCCTCCGCCAGCCCCATGTACTCACAAGACAGCCTGCCCGACACCATCAAGGTGCCGGCAGGCAACAAGGTCGCCATGGAAACCGTGGGCGTGGGCGAAATCACCTACGAATGCCGCGACAAGGCCAACGCGCCCGGCCAGACAGAATGGGTGTTCGTCGGCCCCAAGGCGGTACTGAACGACCGCAGCGGCAAACAAGTGGGCACCTACTACGGCCCACCCGCCACCTGGGAGTCGGGCGATGGCTCCAAGCTGACCGCCACCCAGCTGGCCGTGGCGCCATCGGGTGCAGGCAACCTGCCGTATCAGCTGGTCAAGGCCAACCCTGCCATGGGCACCGGCGCCATGACAGGTGTGACCTTCATCCAGCGCGTGGCCCTGAAGGGCGGCGTGGCGCCCGCCTCGACCTGTGCGCCCGCCAACAAGGGCGAGCGCCAGATCGTCAAGTACCAGGCCGACTACATCTTCTGGAAGGCCGCCTGAGGGCGCACGAGGAGCGGGTAGCGCCCGCTCCTCCCGATCAATACTGCTTGTAGGGCAGGAACTTGCCCGACAAAACGACGTTCACGCGGTCACCTTTCGGGTCTGCCTCGCGCGTGATGTCCATGCTGAAGTCGATGGCGCTCATGATGCCGTCGCCGAACTCCTCGTGGATCAGCTCCTTGATGGTGGTGCCGTACACGCTCACGACCTCGTACCAGCGGTAGATGAGCGGGTCGGTAGGCACGGGCGTGGGCAGTGAGCCCTTGTAGGGCACCACCTGCAGCCACTTCTGCTCCTCGGCCGTGAGGCCGAAGATCTTGCCCAGCACCTTGGCCTGCTCGGGGGTGGCGGTCATCTGGCCCAGGCACAGGGCGGTCGTCCACTCCTTGGACTGGCCGACCTTCTTGGCGATGGCGCTCCACTGCAGGCCTTTGGCGACCTTGGTGCTGATGATTTTCTCGGTGACGTCGGTGCGGTTCATGCAGTCTCCTGGGGGTGTTGTAAGGACAAAGATCGGTACCCCCGTGGCACAAGCAATGCCCATGCCTGCCCTGGTGCACGACAAGTGCTGGCTGTCGCGAACCCGACGCCGCACAATAAGCGCATGCAGACCGCCCCCCCCTCCCCGCCAGTCTCCTCCGTCTCCCCACCTCCTCCATCCGTGTGGCGCGCGCCCAGCCTGTCAGCGCGCTGTTGGCCAGTGTTCATGCGCAACCTGCTGGTGTGGCGCAAGTTGGCCATCCCCAGCCTGGTGGGCAACATTGCCGAGCCACTGATGTGGCTGGTGGCCTTTGGCTACGGCATGGGGGCACTGGTGGGGCAGGTGAACGTCGCGGGGGCGGGTGGCGACACCAAAGTGCCCTACATCCTGTTCCTGGCCAGTGGCTCGATCTGCATGAGCGCGATGAACGCAGCGAGCTTCGAGGCGCTGTATTCGGCCTTTTCACGCATGCATGTGCAAAAGACCTGGGACGGCATCATGAATGCGCCCATCAGCCTGGACGACGTGGTGCTGGCCGAAATGCTGTGGGCCGCCTTCAAGGCCCTGTTCACTGTCACCGCCATCCTGGGCGTGATGCTGGCGCTGGGCATCAGCCACAGCCCCAAGCTGCTGGTGGCCTGGCCGGTGCTGCTGTTCGTGGGAGTGATGTTCTCCAGCATCGCGCTCATCTTCAATGCGCTGGCCAAAGGGTATGACTTCTTCACCTACTACTTCACGCTGGTGCTCACGCCGATGATGTTCCTCTCGGGCGTGTTCTTCCCGCGCGAGCAGCTGCCACCCATCGTGCGCGCGATTTCCGACTGGCTACCGCTGACCAACGCGGTCGAGCTGGTGCGCCCGCTGTTCATGGACCAGTGGCCCGCCCACCCGTGGCGCCACGGGCTGGTGCTGGTGGTGACCACCGTGGCTGCGTTCTGGGTGGCGCTGGCGCTGACCCGCAAGCGCTTCAAGGCATGACCGCGCTTTTACCGGCCCGCCGATGACCTTGCTGCTCGACCCTGGCCGCACCGCGATGGTGTCCAAGGGTGTCTCCGCCATCGTGGCGTCGTGCAGCGCGGCGCTGCAGCCCAGCATCATGCGGGCGGTGGGCAGCCACCTCAGCGCCGATGGGCATTGCGTCACGGTGTACCTGCGGCGCAGCCAGTCGCGCCAGTTGCTGCAGGACATTGCGGATACCGGGCGGATCGCCGTGGTGTTCAGCGAACCCGCCACCCACCGCACGCTCCAGCTCAAGGCCCTCCAGGCGCATCAACGCGCGGCCACGGAGGAAGACCTGCCTGTGCTGCAGGCCTACCTGCGCTCCATGGAGCACGAGGTGGGCCTGGTCGGCTATGGCCCGCGCTACGTGGGTGCCATGCTGGCCGCGCCGCTGGCCGATGTGGTGGCGGTCAGCTTCACACCCACCGCGGCTTTCGACCAGACGCCAGGCCCCCGCGCCGGCGCCGCCCTGACAGGACCGCAGGCCGCATGAGCACCGTGGGCCTGTCGCTGCACGCCATCCGCCCCTGCCTGGAAGGTGCCATCCCTGCCATCATGGCCACCTGCGACGCGGACGGTACGCCCAACGTGGCTTACATCTCGCAGGCCGTTTATGTGGACGAGGGGCATGTCGCGCTCTCGTTCCAGTTCTTCAACAAGACCCGCCAGAACATCCTGCGCAATCCGCGCGCCGCCGTGCTGGTGCTGGACCCGCGCACGGCCAGCTTCTACCGGCTGCACCTGTACTACGAGCGCACCGAGGACCATGGCCCGGTGTTCGAGAGCATGCGCGCGCAACTGGCGGGCATCGCCTCGCATGCCGGCATGGCGGGCGTCTTTGATCTCAAGGGCGCAGACATCTATCTGGTGGAGCGGATCGAGGCCGTCTCGGGCGACAGTCTGCCACCCCCACCGCAGCGCCCTGGGCTGCTGCATGCCCTGCGCACGGGCAGTGAACGCATGGCCCGCTGCGTGGGGCTGGACGAATTGCTGGCCTGCACGCTCAGCACCTTGCAAGAGCAGCTCGATATCGGCCACGCGATGGTGCTCATGCTGGATGCCACGGCCGAGCAGCTTTACACGGTGGCAAGCCATGGCTACGCCACCTCCGGCGTGGGGTCTGAGATCCGCCTCGGGCAGGGCGTGATCGGTGTGGCCGCGCAAGAGCGCACACCGGTACGCATCAGCCACGTGACCAACGCCGCGCGCTACAGCCATGCCATCCGCGACAGCCTGGACGCCCATGCCGATGCCGGCGCGCCGCTGCAGCGCGGCATGGACATTCCCTACCCGGGCCTCGCGGAGCCGCACAGCCAGGTCGCCGTGCCGCTGGTGTCGGCCGGGCGCCTGCTGGGCGTGTTGTTTGCCGAAAGCCCCGAGGACATGCGCTTTGGCTTCGAGGACGAAGACCTGCTCGTGGCCATCGCCGGGCAGCTGGCCGCCGCCATCGACCTGCTGCAGGCGGCGCCCGAAGTCACGGCAGAGCCACAACCAGCGACAGCCCACCCACCCGCCCTCAGCGGCGCAGCCCTGCGCGTGCGACATTTCGCCGCCAACGACAGCGTTTTCATCAATGACGACTACCTGATCAAAGGCGTGGCGGGCGCCATCTTCTGCAAGTTGCTGCGCGACCACATGGCGAGTGGCCGCGTGGACTTCACCAACCGCGAACTGCGCCTGGACCCCGCGCTGCGCCTGCCCGACGTGGCCGACAACCTCGAAGCCCGGCTGCTGCTGTTGCAGCGCCGCCTGCAGGAAAACAGCCCGCACATCCACATCGAAAAGACCGGGCGTGGGCGCTTTCGGCTGTGTGTGCTGCGCCCCCTGGTGCTGGAAGACGCTTGAGCTTCAGTGCACGAGCCCGGGCACCGGAGGCAGCCCCAGGCTGCGAACCAGCTTCGTCCATTCCTGCTGCGTGAGGTGTGGCTGCACGTGGGCCAGCACCGCCGCCAGCACCGGCTTGGGGGCATGTTGCTGCATGTCCGACAGCATTGCCGTGCGTTCGGCAGGTGACATGAAAGGCACGAGCCACCGGGCCGTCGTCAGCATTTCCTGGGGCGGAATGGACGCAACCAGTTCGTCGTGGATGCGCACCAGCTCTTCGTCGCTGTAGCGGTCCCACAGCACCTGGTTATGCGCTGTCTCCTCTTCGTGCATGTGCTCAAAGTTGTGGGCGATGAACAGCGCGAGCTGGCGGTACAAGGCCTGTGTGGCAGCGGGACGCGACGGCCGCGCGAAAGACAGCAAATGCGACACACCGGCCGCCAGCGCAGCAATGGCCTGCTCATGCTCGACATGTTCGCTGTCCACCCGCTGGCTGGAGCCAGGCTGCCGCGCCTCCATGGCCGCGTGCACGAACTGGTTCTCGTGGCGCAAGTGCGATCGGCAGAAGTCGAGCATCTGCATCACCCGGTCGCAGGTCTGCGCAAACTCCAGGTCGTCGTCCACATCCATGCGACCCAGGCCCAGCAGCGTGTCGGCCATGAAGGCGCGCAGGGCCTTGTGAATGCCTGCGTACATGTCCATGCGGGGGGCGGAGGGCTGGGCTTGGGCCAGTGCGGCGATTTCGCGGGAATCAATTTTCATCACGTTCTTTCATGGCCCCGTTGGGCTCTGTCAGCGCCATGTTTCTGGCGCCGGGCCGGGTGCACCATGCGCCCGTTTCCATGAAAAGAAGTCTAGGAATGCGCCGCGTTCCTGCCTGTTAAAAACTCCTTAAACAGACCTTCCACAAACCTTAAAACCGGCGTTCCGCGCAGTAAACGTGAATTCCTTCACGCGGCAGCGCGCAGCAGGTCCACCGCTTTTTCCGCAATCATCACGGTGGGCGCATTGGTGTTGCCGCTCACGATGCGCGGCATGATCGACGCGTCCACCACACGCAGGCCCGACAGGCCGTGCACGCGCAGTTCGGCATCCACCACGTCCATAGGCCCCGGCCCCATGCGGCAGGTACCCACGGGGTGGTAGATGGTGTCTGCGTATTGGCGGATGAACTGCTCGATCTGCGCATCGGTGCGCGCATTGGCCGAGGCCGCCAGCTCCTTGGCGCCGAACTTCGCCAGCGCTGGCTGCGCCAGGATCTCGCGTGTGCGCTGGAAGCCGCGCACCATGCGCAGCATGTCGTCCGGGTCCGCGAGGAAATTCGGGTCTACCAATGGCAACGCCATGGGGTCGCGGCTTGCCAGCGTGACCGAGCCCCGGCTCTTGGGCTGCAGCAGGCACACGTGGGCCGAGTAGCCATGGCCGAACACGGTCTTTCGCCCGTGGTCCACGAGCTTGCCGATCACGAAGTGCAGTTGCAGATCCGGCACGGCCTCCGACGGATCGCTCTTGATGAAGCCTCCCGCCTCGGCGAAATTGGTGGTCAACATGCCGGTGCGGTGCTTGCGCCATTCGGCAATGCCGCGCAGCGTCTGCGCCATGCCCGAGAGCGAGAGGCCGAACAGGTCCTTGAGTTCGGGGGCATCCAGCACCTGCACCACGTCGGGGTGGTCATGCAGATGCGCGCCCACGCCCGGAAGGGCGTGCAGCACCGGGATGCCGTGCTGCCGCAGCTGCGCGCCCGGCCCCACGCCCGACAGCATCAGCAGCTGCGGCGAGAGCAACGCGCCCGCGCTCAGCAGCACCTCGCGGCTCGCCTTCACCTGGTGCAGCGCGCCGCCCTGGCGGTATTCCACACCCACGGCGCGCGTGCCCTCGAACAGGATGCGCGTGGCATGCGCCCCGGTGATGACCTGCAGGTTGGGGCGCGCAAGATGCGGCGTGAGGTAGCCCTTGGCGGCGCTGTGCCGCTCGCCATTCTTGTGCGTGACCTGGTAAGGGCCCACACCCTCTTGCGAGGCGCCGTTGAAGTCGGCGTTGTACGGATGCCCGGCCTGCACGCCCGCTTCGGCAAAGTGGCGGCTGAAGCGATTGGGCGTGCGCAGGTCCGCCACGTTGAAAGGCCCGCCCTGGCCGTGCCAGGCATCGGTGCCGCGCTCGTTGTGCTCGGCGCGCAGAAAATAGGGTTTCACATCTTCCCAGCCCCAGCCAGGATTGCCCTGGGCGGCCCAGTGGTCGTAGTCGGCATGCTGGCCACGGATGTACACCATGGCGTTGATGGAGCTGGACCCCCCCAGCACCTTGCCGCGTGGCTGGTAGCCCTGGCGGTTGTTGAGCGCGGACTGCGGCGTGGTGTTGAAGCCCCAGCCGTTAAGCTCGAACTTGGCCATCACGGCCAGCCCGGCGGGGCAGTGGATCAGCACGCTCTTGTCGGCGGGCCCCGCCTCCAGAAGGCAGACCCGCACGGCAGGGTCTTCGGTGAGCCGCCCCGCCAGTACCGAGCCTGCAGAGCCGCCGCCAATGACGATGTAGTCGAACATGTTGTGTTGTCTCCTCCGCCATGCTGTGCAGCGGGTTGGTTGTCCAGGGTGAAGGCACGATAACCGAACGGTCGTGCGATTCGCTTTACCATTCCATCCATCCGTTTCACTTTGAAGAGAGCTCTCTATATGACGATTCAAACCGTTGGCATCATCGGCGCCGGCACCATGGGCAACGGCATTGCGCAGGCCTGCGCGGTGTCCGGCATCCATGTGGTGATGGTGGACATCTCCGATGCGGCAGTGCAAAAGGGCCTGGCCACCGTGGCCGGCAGCCTGGACCGCCTGATCAAGAAGGAAAAGATCAGCGCGGCCGACAAGGATGCGGCGCTGGCGCGCATCAAGACCTCCACCAGCTACGACGACCTGAAAGCCGCGCAGCTCGTGATCGAGGCCGCCACCGAAAACTACGAGCTCAAGCTCAAGATCCTCAAGCAGGTGGACGCCATCGTGGCGCCCGAGGTGCTGATCGCATCGAACACGTCTTCGATCTCCATCACCAAGCTGGCCGCCGCCACCAGCCGCGCCGACCGGTTCATCGGCATGCACTTCTTCAACCCCGTGCCCATGATGGCGCTGGTGGAGATCATTCGCGGCCTGCAGACCAGCGATGCCACGCACGACGCCGTGAAGGCCCTGGCCGAGGCCCTGGGCAAGAGCCCCATCACCGTGAAGAACGCGCCCGGCTTCGTGGTCAACCGCATCCTGGTGCCCATGATCAACGAGGCCTTCTTCGTGCTGGCCGAGGGCCTGGCCACGCCCGAGGACATCGACGCGGGCATGAAGCTCGGCTGCAACCAGCCCATCGGCCCGCTGGCGCTGGCCGACATGATCGGCCTGGACGTGTGCCTGGCCGTGATGGACGTGTACCTGACCGAGTTCGGCGACAGCAAGTACCGCCCCTGCCCGCTGCTCAAGGAAATGGTGGCGGCCGGCCGCCTGGGCCGCAAGACCGGCCAGGGCGTTTACACCTACTGACCAGCCTGTGCGCTGTCCCCCTCGGGACGGCGCACTGTTTCCATTGGGTTTTCAATCGTGGGCAAGGAGACCTCCGCGCCCATGACCACCGACATCACCCCCACCACGCCCCCGGCCGAAGGCTGCATCGACACCCAGGTGCTCGACCATGTGCTGCTCATCGGCATCAACCGCCCGGCCAAGCGCAATGGCTGGACGCCGCCCATGTTCCGCCAACTGGCCGAGGCCTACACGCGCCTGGACGACGACCCCGCGCTGCGCGTGGGCGTGTTGCACGCCTTTGGCGACCACTTCACCGCAGGGCTGGACCTGCCCGCCGTCAGCGCCTACATGCAGCGCGGCGAGAAGGCCATTCCCGAGGGCCTGGTGGAGCCCCACGACTACGGCCTGCCAGGCTACCGGCGCCGCACCAAGCCCATGGTGGTGGCCGTCAAGGGCATCTGCTTCACGGTGGGCATCGAGCTCATGCTGGGCGCCGACATCGTGGTCGCGGCCGATGACTGCCGCTTTGCGCAGATGGAGGTGCAGCGCGGCATCATGGCCACGGGCGGCGCCACGCTGCGCATGGCCGAGCGCGCCGGCACCGGCAATGCCCTGCTGCACCTGCTGACGGCCGACGAGTTCGGCAGCGCCGAGGCCCTGCGCCTGAACTTCGTGCAGAAAGTGGTGCCCGCAGCACAGGTGCTCGACGAGGCCCTGTCCATCGCCCGGCGCATCGAGGCCCAGGCGCCGCGCGCGGTGGTGGCCACGCGCCTGAATGTGCTCAAGGCCATCGAGCAAGGCCAGGCGGCTGCGGTGGCGGACTTCATCCCGGTGCAGAAGGAACTGGCCAACAGCGAGGATGCGGCCGAAGGCGTGCGCGCTTTTGTCGAGCGCCGGCCCGCGCAGTTCAGCGGGCGATGAGGTCCTGGTGGTGCGTCGCCGCCAGAGCCACCACGCGCCAGATTTCAAGCCCAATTGACCGCCAGCGCAGATAAATCACGCGCTAGCAGCTTCACTATTGATAGCACCTCCTAAGGGCGACGTAGATGCGGCACCCCCGCATGCGCCAGCGGAGCGCGCGAATAGCACCGATGGCGCGGCGCCTCTCCCCCATCGGCACAATCCCATTCATTAACAAAGTTTTTCACAATTCAATTGCACACAATTGAATTCACGCTCACAATTCACCCCATGCCCAGCCACAGCACGCCCCACACCCCCAGCCCCGCCATCCTGCGGCTGGACAACCAGGTCTGCTTTGCGCTGTATTCCGCCTCGCTGGCGATGACCAAGCTGTACAAACCGCTGCTCGACCAGATCGGCCTGACCTACCCCCAGTACCTCGTGATGCTGGTGCTGTGGGAGCAGGACGGCGTCACAGTGTCCGAGCTGGGCGAGCGCCTGTTTCTCGACTCCGGCACGCTCACGCCGCTGCTCAAGCGCCTGGAGGCGCAGGGCCACATTGCCCGGCTGCGCGATGTGCAGGACGAGCGCCGCGTGCGCATCACCCTCACGTCGCAAGGCCGCGCACAGCGCGACCAGGCCGAGGCCATCCCGCCGTGTGTGCTGCAAAGCAGCCAGTGCTCGATTGCCGAGCTGACGGCCCTGACCACCGAACTCAAGCAGCTGCGAGACCGGCTCAGCGAGCAACGCTGACGGCCTGCAGACAACGCAAACACCGATTCCCTCCACCGCCCGCCAGTGGGCAACAACCGCAAGGAAGACACCATGACCAAGCTCGAAAAAGTCCTGTACACCGCCAAGTCCCACGTGACCGGTGGCCGCGATGGCGCCGCCAAGACCGATGACGGCCGCCTGGAAGTCAAGCTGTCCTCGCCCGGCACGGCCGGCACCGGCACCAACCCCGAGCAGCTGTTTGCCTCCGGCTACGCAGCCTGCTTCATCGGCGCGATGAAGGCCGTCGGCGGCAAGATCGGCATTCCTGTGCCCCAGGACGTGTCCATCGACGCCGAAGTGGACCTGGGCCCCATCCCGAACGCCTACGGCATCGCCGCCCGCCTGGCCATCAGCCTGCCCGGCCTGGACAAGGAAACCGCCCAGAAGCTGGTGGACGCAGCCCACCAAGTCTGCCCCTACTCCAATGCCACGCGCGGCAACATCGACGTGACCATCACGATCGTCTAAGACCATGGGCCGCCTGCTGATTCCCCGCATCGCGGTGGCCCTGGTGGCCATCGAGCATGTGTACATCCTCGTGCTGGAGATGTTCTTCTGGAACAAGCCGCTGGGGATGAAGACGTTCAACCTGACGCAAGAGCTGGCCGACGCCACCACCACGCTGGCGGCCAACCAGGGTCTGTACAACGGATTCCTGGCGGCCGGCCTGTTCTGGGGCCTGTTCACCAGCAACCGGCTGTTCAAGATCTTCTTCCTGGGTTGCGTGATCGTAGCCGGGGTGTTTGGCGCCGCCACGGCAGCGCCCAAGATCTTCTTCAGCCAGGCATTGCCCGCGATCATTGCGCTGGGCCTGGTGTTGGCCTTTGACAAGCCCGCCACACAGCGCAACCAATAAACATCAAAAATCATAGCTGCCAGCACTTACTCAGTAAGCGATGGCAGCTATTTTTGTTGAAATCCGCACAGGCCCATCGGCCTTTGCAAGCTGGCATTCAGCGACACGCGCGATGATGGGGCTGGAGACAACCCATGAAGATCGCCCTGCTGTCCGACATCCACGCCAACCGCCAGGCCCTGGACGCCTGCCTGCAGCACGCCCGCGCCCAGGGTGCAGAGCAGTTCGCGCTGCTGGGCGACCTGGTCGGCTATGGTGGCGAACCCGTGGCGGTGGTCGAACAGGCGCGAGCGCTCGCGCAGCAAGGCGCGCTCTGCGTGCTGGGCAACCACGACGCCATGGCGCTGGCACCACCCGCCGCACCACGCAATCGCAGCGAAATGGGCGCGCAGTGGACCCACGACCAGCTCGGCAACAGCCACATCGCCTTCCTGCAATCGCTGCCCCTCACCGCGCGCCTGGGGACCAGTGCGCTGCTGGTGCACGCCAGCGTGGATGCGCCCGAGCAATGGCGCTATGTGGAGGACTCCAACGCCGCCGAGCGCAGCATGACGGCCGCCCAGGCCATCGACCCGGCCATCCGCTACGTGTTCTGCGGCCATGTGCACGCACAGGCGCTGTACTTCCTCACGCCCACCGCCAAGCTCATGCGTTTTGCGCCCGAGCCCGGCGTGCCCGTGCCCGTGCCACCGCACCGCCAGTGGCTCGCCATCGTGGGTTCGGTGGGCCAACCGCGCGATGGTGACGCGCGCGCCATGTACGCGCTGTTTGACGACACGGCACGGCAGATCACCTTCTACCGCGTGCCGTATGACCACCTGGCCGCCGCCGCCGCCATCCGCGCGGCAGGCCTGCCGGGCTTCTACGCGGACCGCCTGGAGCACGGCCAATGAAGCTGCTGGCCGCCGGCACCGAGATCGACGGCTTTCGCGTGGTGGACTGCATCCACGCAGGCGGCATGGCGCACATCTACGCCGTGGAGTACGCGCAGGCCGACCGCAGCCCCGGCTTTCCGATGGCGATGAAGATCCCGCGCATGACGGCGGGCGATGGGGCAGAGAACATCGTGAGCTTCGAGGTGGAGCTGCAGATCCTGCCCGTGCTCAGCGGCCCGCATGTGCCGCGTTTTGTGGCGGCGGGCGACCTCGTGCGCCTGCCATTCCTCGTCATGGAGTACATCCCCGGCCAGACGCTGCAGCACTGGGTGGATGCGCCTGAACGCTGCGACACGGCCACCATCGCGCGCCTGGGCGCGGCCACGGCCCATGCGGCGCACAGCCTGCACCAGCAGAACGTCTGCCACCTGGACCTCAAGCCCGCCAACGTGCTCATCAAGGCCGACGGCAACGCCGTGCTGCTGGATTTTGGCCTCTCTTGCCACGCCCATTACCCCGACCTGCTGGCCGAGGAAATGCGCCAGGCCGTGGGCTCGCCCGCCTGGATTGCGCCCGAGCAGGTGGTGGGTGTGCGCGGCGACCCGCGCAGCGACATCTTCGCCATCGGCGTGATGCTGTACGAGCTGGCCACGGGCGAGCTGCCGTTTGGTGCCCCCACCACCCGCGGTGGCATGCGCCAGCGCCTGTGGATGACACCCGCGCCCCCGCGCAAGCACCGCGCCGACATCCCGCCCTGGCTGCAGGAGATCATCCTGCGCTGCCTGGAGCCCGAGGCCTCCCACCGCTACCCCTCGGCCGCCCACCTCGCCTTTGACCTCGCGCACCCCGACCAGGTGCTCATCACAGAGCGCGGCGAGCGCACACAGGGGACATCCCTGCGCACCCACCTGCGGCGCTGGCTGCGGGCGGCCGGCATGCACTACACGCCCAGCCCCCTGCCCGCGCAGCAGATCGAGGAGACCCCCATCCTCATGGTGGCCGTGCCCCATGCCGGCGTGACGGACGCCACGCTGTATTCGCTGCGCCAGGCCGTGGCGCGTTCGCTGGGCATCCGCCCGGGCGCGCGCCTGGCCTGCGTGACGGTGTTGTCGCCCTCGGCCAGCAGCACCAGCAGCCACGACCGCAGCGAAACCACCCTGCACCGGCACCACATCGCACGCCTGCGCCAGTGGGCTCAGGGCCTGGACCTGTCAAGCCACCATGTGAGCTACCACGTGCTCGAATCGGGTGACGTGGCCCACGCGCTGGTGCGCTACGCAGCCAGCAACCATGTGAGCATGATGATCCTGGGCGCCGCCACGCACGGCCTGCAAATGCAGCGCTTCATTGCCACCGTGCCGATGCGCGTGGCGCGCGATGCACCGTGCACTGTCATCTTGGTCAAGCAGGCGCTGCCCTTTGAGCAGCTGGGCGAGTCGTTCCCGGGCTAAGAACCTGTTCAAGATCTTTTCGGGGTCGCGCAAGCGCCTTGCCGGGATGAGATGCAAGGCGCGGTGCGCAGCCAATAGCTCGGCTATTGGCAAGCGCCGCAACGCCGCAGACCGCCCGGCAAGGCACTTGCCCGAAGGGTTGGGGTGAAATCGGGCGATTGGACGCCCCGGCCGCTTGCATGGGCATGAGCCCATGCGGCGCATCCGAAGCATCCACTCATCCCGATTGCACTCCAACGCGATCCCCGAGAAGATTTTGAACAGGTTCTAAGAACCTGTTCAAAGGATGGGCCACGCTGTCGCCGAGGTGGCGTGGGCCCCTTGAGCCGCGCCGGGCTTTCGTTTAGCGTGGTGGCATGAGCACCACCACCCTCCTCGTGCGCCAGGACAACCTGGCCACCACCCGCCTGTCGGCCGCCGAAGACTCCGCCCTCACCGAAGGCCAGGTCCGCGTGCGGGTCGATTCGTTCGCCCTCACGTCCAACAACATCACCTATGCCGCCCTGGGCGACATGCTGAACTACTGGCAGTTTTTCCCCACCAGTGAGCCCGGCTGGGGCATCGTGCCCGTGTGGGGCTTTGGCACGGTGACCGAGTCAATGCACCCCGACGTGGCCGTGGGCGAGCGGCTCTATGGCTACTGGCCCATGGGCACCCAGGCGGTGCTCTCGCCCCACCGCGCCAACGCGGCCGGTTTCAGCGACGGCGCGCCCCATCGCGCGGGCCTGCACGCCGTCTACAACCACTACCTGCGCACCAGCACCGACCCGCTGTACCGCACCGACAACGAGGACGTGCAGGCGCTGCTGCGGCCGCTGTTCATCACCTCGTGGCTCATCGACGACTTTCTGGAGGACCAGCAGTTCTTCGGCGCCCAGCGCATGCTGCTGTCCAGCGCATCGAGCAAGACGGCCTACGGCACCGCGTTCCAGCTCGCGCAGCGAGACGGCATCGAGGTCGTGGGGCTCACCTCGCCCGGCAATGTGGCCTTCTGCGAAAGCCTGGGCTGCTACGACCGCGTGGTCACCTACGACGCGCTGGAATCGCAGATCGACGGAGCCACGCCCAGCGTGTACATCGACTTTGCGGGCAGCGTGGGCCTGCGCCAGCGCATCCACGCCCACTTCACGGGCCTGTCCTACAGCTGCTCGGTGGGTGCCAGCCATGTGCAGGACCTGGGCGGCGCGGGCCAGCTGCCCGGCCCGCGCCCGGTGATGTTTTTTGCCCCTGCCCAGGTCAAGAAGCGCCACACCGACTGGGGTGCACAGGGCTTGAACGACCGCCTGGTGGCGGCCTGGAACCAGTTCAGCGCCGCCGTACAGACCGCCTCCACCCCCTGGCTGGTGGTGCAGCACCACACGGGGCCCGAGGCCACGCAGGCGCTGTTTGCCGCCGTGCTGGCCGGCAGCGGCGACCCACGTGCAGGCCATATCGCCACCATGCTGCCGGGCTGACAGTTCACGTGCAGCTGAGGGCGGGGCAGGCAGCGACAATGGGGCATGACCCCATTGCCCCCTGAACCCGTGCCCGACACCCACGCCGCCGCCGACCAACACCCCTACGCCCGCCTCACCCCCGACCAGGTGCTGGACGCACTGGCCGGTGTGGGCCTGTATGGCGATGGGCGCCTGATGGCCTTGTCGTCGTACGAAAACCGGGTGTACCAGGTCACGCTGGAAGATGGCGAGCGCGTGGTGGCCAAGTTCTACCGCCCGGGCCGCTGGAGCGAAGCGCAGATCCTCGAAGAACACGCCTTTGCCGCCGAGCTGATGGCCGCCGAGGTACCCGCCGTGGGACCGCTGGTGCTGAACGGCAGCACCTTGCACCAGCATGACGGGTTTGCTTTTTCTGTCAGCCCCTGGCGCGGTGGCCGCCAGCCCGAGCTGGATGATTTCGAGGTGCTGGAATGGATCGGCCGCTTTCTGGCCCGCATCCACACCGTGGGCGCAGCACAGTCCTTTGTGCACCGCCCGCTGCTGGACGCGCAGAGTTTTGGCACGGCTTCGTACGACTGGCTGCTCACGAACGAGATCATCCCGCTCGACATGCAGGCGACTTGGAAGGCTCAGTGCGAAAAAGCGCTTGAATTGATAGCTACTAGCGCTTATTCATCAAGCGCTGGAGCCCGATTTGGCTTGAAAGACGTTACCCCCATCCGCTTGCATGGCGACTGCCACCCCGGCAACATCCTCTGGACCCCCCTCGACGAATGGGGCCGGGGTGGCCCGCACTTCGTGGACCTGGACGACGCGCGCATGGGGCCGGCCGTGCAGGACTTGTGGATGCTGCTGTCGGGCGACCGGCGCCAGCGCACCCACCAGCTCAGCGCACTGATCGACGGGTACGAACAGTTCCGCAGCTTCGACCGCCGCGAGCTGGCGCTCATCGAGCCACTGCGCACGCTGCGCCTGATCCACTACAGCGCCTGGCTGGCGCGCCGCTGGCAGGACCCGATCTTCCCGGTGAACTTCCCGTGGTTTGGCACCAGCGACTACTGGCGCGGGCAGGTGGACATGCTGATCGAGCAGATCGAGGCCATGCAGGAAGAGCCCCTGGCGGTGTGAGACGAACTCTCCCTGCGCCGCCTTAGGCGCTGGGGACCGGGCGGGAGGGCGCGATGGCGCACCGCCCATTGCAAACGATTGTCAACCCGTGTGCACAGGGGCGCGATGTCGCGCAACATCAGAAAAACGACCTATCAGATAGGGCGCTTCTCTGACTTGCCAGGGGCAGCTTTGCCCGAAGACTCACATCATGCGCATTGCCGTCCTGCACGACGACCCCCTTTTGCCCGACATGATCCGGGGCGCCCTTGAGCGCCACCACCATGTGTGCCATTTCTATACCAGCGGTGCGAGCCTGCTCAAGGACGCACGGCACGAAACCTTTGACCTGCTGATCTCTGGCTGGCACCTGCCGGACATGGACGGCATCGAGGTCATCCAGCGCCTGCGCGAGATGGCCGGCCAGCAACTGCCCATCCTGCTGGTCACACGTCGCAACGAAGAACGCGACGTGATCGAGGCCCTCAACCGTGGCGCGGACGACTACATGGTCAAACCCCTGCGGGTGGGTGAGCTGGTCGCCCGCGTGGCGGCCCTGCTGCGGCGGGCGTACCCGCAGGCCATGGGCGAGCAGCTGGCTTTCGGCCCCTACCGGTTCGACCCAGAGAAACGGTTGCTGTTTCTGCAAGGGGAGCCGCTGACACTGAAGAACCGGGAATACGAGCTGGCCCTTTTCATGTTCCGCAACGCGGGGCGACTGTTGTCACGCGCGCACCTGCGCGAAGCGGTGTGGGGCGAACGTAGCGAAGCGCCTTCACGCTCGCTCGACACCCACGTTTCGCGCCTGCGCGCCAAGCTGCAGTTGGCGCAGCAGGCCCACGGCTACACGATCACCGCCATCTACGGCATGGGCTACCGGCTGGACACGGTGGACCTGGCGAACCTACGCCCCTGAACGGCCACGCGGAAGGCGCTGCATCAGCCGCCATCCGCCCCACCCTGACCACAAAAAAGGCCAGCACGCTTTGCAGCGTGCTGGCCTTTTGGCGTTCCACCGGCCGCCGCGAAGTGATCGCGACGGCGGCTGCGCCCAGGGCTACCGGCGGCGGCCGACGGCTGGGTGCTGCCAGGCCATCAGGCCCAGCAGGGCCGCCAGCAGGATCAGGCCCCATTCCGACAACGTGGGAATGTTGCTGGTATTGCCCGTCACCGTGGTCGAGGCGCTGGACGTATTGTTGCTGGGGTTGGTGTCGCCCGGTGCATCCACCGTGGCAGAGTTCACCAGAGGACGCGCACCACTGTAGGGGGTGGCCAGGGTGGTGTTGATCGTGAAGGTGCGCGATGCCCCCACCGCCAGCGCTCCGACGCCGCAGCTGACGGTCCCGGCCGCGTTGACGCAACCCGGCGCTGATACAAAGTTCACACCAGGAGGCAGCACGTCCACGACCTGCGCCCCATCACTGGCCAGCGGGCCATTGTTGGTGACCACCAAGGTATAGGCGAGCGCAGCACCGGGCGCGAGAGGACCTGCAGGCGCTGTTTTGTTCAGTGCCAGATCCGTGGCCACGGTAAAGCGACGCGCGGTGGTGTCATGGGTCACCACGTTGTTGGCCAGCGTGGTCTCCGTTTCGTCCACCACCACACTCGCCTGGTTGAAGGCCGTGCCACTGGTGGCGCCATTGACGGTAAGGGTCTCGGCGCGCATGGCGTAGGTGATCGTGGCGCTCTGGCCGCTGCTCAGCCCCGGGAAGCTACAGATCAGCGTGCCACTGGTCGCGCCCACGGAGGGTTCGGTACAGGCGCCGCCGGCATTCACCGTGAGCGCGCCCTGGTAGCTGAAGGTGGCCGTGGGCGAGGAGCCCGGCGCGGGGAAGACGTCGGTCATCACCACGTTGGTACCAAAGGACGGTCCGCTGTTGTTCACCGTGATGGTGTACGTCGTCGATTGCCCCAGGTCCACCGGGTCAGAGCTGTCCACCTTGTTCACCAGGATGTCCAGCTGCGCCGCCGTCACGGGCGTGGAAGTCGTGGCGCTGTTGTTGGCGGTGTTCGACTCGGTGGTGGCCGTGGTGGCGGCCACGCTGTTGACCACCGTGCTGCCCGTTGCACTGCCCAGGGGGCGCATGCGGTAGTTCACCGTCTGCTGCGTGCCGGAATTGATGCTGGCCCAATTACAGGTGAGCGTTCCGCCCACCGTGCCTGCGGCGATGGGCGCGCAGCTGCCCCCCCCGCTCACGCTCACCACGTCGATAAAGGCAGCATTGGACGGCAGGGTGTCCACCATCTGCACGGTCTGCGCGGTGGAAGGTCCCGTGTTGCCGATCGTCGCCACAAACGTGATGGGCGCCCCGGCCGCAACGGTGGACGGGGTGGCCGTCTTGGCAGCTGTCACATCCACGATGGCCGTGACCTGGCTGGTCACGCTGCCGCTGTTGTTGGCCTGGTTGGGGTCGCCCACGTCGATGGAGCGCACGGTGGCGGTGTTGGTGCGCGGTCCGGAGATGGCGATGCTGGGACGCACCACCACGGTCACCGTGGCCTGTGCACCCGAGTTCAGCGTGCCTAGGTTACAGCTCAGGTTCTGCGACGTGCCGTTGGTAATGCTGTTGGGAGTGCAACTACCCTGCGAAGCGACGGCCGATTGAAAGCCGCCGGTATTGACCAGGCTGGCCAGTACATCTGACACCACCACATTGGAGGCCGCATCTGGCCCTTGGTTGTCCACCGTGATGACATACGTGAGGTTCTGGCCCGCAACTACCGGATCCGGCGCAGCGGTCTTGGACACGACGCGCAGGTCAGCCTGGATGGCCGTGGCTGTGACGCCCACGCCCACGCAGTTGTTCGCACCATTGCTGTCCACTCGCGCACCTACCCCCAGCGCCACGCAGGCATTGTTGGTGACGGTACCCGCGCTGGCCAGCACGGCGGACACAGTGACGGCAGGCGCATTGGAGTTCGCGTTCAGGCCCGTGGAGCGGGTGCAGTTCCAGGCTGCCACGCCGTTGCCGATAAAGGGCAGTGCATCGCAGGTCCAGCCCGTGGCGCTGACAAGGCTGTTGAGCGTCACACCGACAGGCACCACGTCGGAGATGGTGATGGCCTGGCCGTTGGGTACCGCCAAGGGGCCGGTGTTGCGCGCCGTCAGCGTGTAGTTGAACGCCTGGCCCGGCACCACAGGGTTGATGCTGGCTGTCTTGGTCAGCTGCATGTCCGCATCGTTGCTGGCCGTCACGTTGACCGAGGCCGAGTTGTTCCCGGGCACCGGGTCAGTCAGCAGCGTGCTGACGCCCGCCGTATTGCCCAGCGTACCTGCGCTGTTGGCCGTGGCGGTCACGGTGATGACGGGCATGTTGGTGAAGTTGGCGCCGGTGTATTCCGTGCGCGAGCAGGTGATCGTGGCGTCACAGGTCCAGCCCGTGCCCACAGCGGACACGAAGGTGAGCCCCGCGCCGAGCGTATCGGTCACCGTGACGGGCTGGCCCACCAGCGACACCCCGCCATTGAGCCGCGGTGTGAGTGTGTACACCACGTTGGCGCCCTGGGCCACGTTGGAGCTGGAGGCTGTCTTGGTGATGGACACGTCGGCACCCGAAGCGGACGTCACGTCCGCCGAGGTGGTGTTGTTGGACGTATTGCCATCGGGCATGGCGGAGTTGTCGGGCTTGATGCCATCGATGGCAAAGGCCGCCGTGACCGTGCCATTGACATTGGACACGGCGGGAACCGTCAGCACCGAGGCGGACGCTCCGTTGGCCAGTGTGCCCGTGCGCGTGCAGGTGACCGTGCCGCTGCTCAGCGGGTACCCGCTGGACGGTGTGCACGACCAGCCCGATCCCGAAGGCGCTGCCGTGATCGACGCGCCGCTGGGCACGGTGAAGGTGATGCGCTGGCTGCCATCGGCCGCGTTCGGGCCGTTGTTGGCAGCCTGCAGCGCATAGCTGTAGGCCTGGCCGGCCACCACGTTGGCGGCCGAAGGCGTGGCCACCAGAGCCAGGTCAGCCGCCTGCGTGGCGGTGGTGTCCTGCACGCTGTTGACGTTGTTGCTGGTGTTGGGATCGGACGTGGCGCTGGAGGCCGTGGCCGTGTTGGTCCACACCCCGGCAGAGGGCAGCCGCACGCGGATGGTCACGGTCTGGTTGGTGTTGAACGCAATGTTGCCCAGCGCGCAATTGACGGTCCCGGCCGCTTGGTTGCAGGTGCCCGCCGTGGTGTTCACGTCGATGAACGTGGAGCCCACCGGGAGGGTGTCTGCCAGCGTGACGCCGGTAGCGCCGTTGGGGCCGTTGTTGTCGATGCGCAGCGTGTAGGTGAAGATGCCGCCCGCGGGCCCTGGGTCGGGGGAGTCTGCATGGTTGACCACCAGGTCCGCGGACTGCGCCATGGCAGCCCCCGCAAACAGGCCACCGGCCAGCAAGAGCCAGCGAAAGCGGCGTACCGCGCTTTGCACAGGGCGCGGGGCAACCCGCGCCTGCGGGGTGGCAGGGCTTGTGGCCGGCTGCACGGACCCGCTGGATGTCTGCGCGCGCCAGAAGGCGCATGCGCTCATCCAGGGTCGCGTCAATCGATAGAGCATCAAAATTCTCCTGAGGTGAATGGCTTCAACTTCCGGCCACGCCGCAACCTCACCAGGCCCCAAGGGGCTGGCAAAAAATGCATGGGAGTGCGTGGATGTGCCGTGGCCGCCACGGACCAAGGCTGGGTTGGAATTTATCGACGGACGGGTGCGCAATCCGCCCAGCAACAATCGTTAACAGTTGTGAACGGTATTGCGTATTGTTTGCACCACGGGTGCACACCATCCCTGCGGGCGACACAGGTGGTGGACCGGCTGGGGACCCCTGGGCTATGCTGCGCCATCTTTGATCCACCGCGAGTTGGCCCACCCATGAAGGACATGTTTCGCACGCTCCTCTCCATTCGCCAGAAGCGCAGGCCCGCCCCCGTGGGGCCTTTGCCTGCCGTGGGCACCGTCATCCTGCGGGGGCAGGTCAAGATGGCCATCACCCACCCGGTGCCCCGGGAGCTGTGGGACTGGCTGGTGCTCTCGGGCTGGCGCAACCTGCCCGTCAAGAACGACCGGCGCAAGGGACAGCGCGTACCAGAGGGCGCGTTCAAGGAGCTGATCGACACCGACCCGCAGGAACGCAACCAAGCGCACAGCCGCATCCTGGAGCAGGCACAGCCCGAAGACTGAACAGCCTCGGCAAGCCCCATAAAAAAACCCCGATGGCGCCAGGCACCATCGGGGTTTGCTATCATTTCAGTAGCTTACAGCGCTTGATATACAAGCGCCAGCGGCCCATTTGACCTCAACTTTTACACCAGCAAGGCGTTCACGCGTTTCACGTACGCAGCGGGGTCTTCGGGCAGGCCGCCTTCGGCCAGCAGAGCCTGGTCAAACAGGATGTGTGCCAGGTCGTGGAAGTGCACGCTGCCGTCGAGCTTCTTGACCAGCGCGTGTTCGGCGTTCACCTCCAGCACGGGTTTGGTCTCGGGCGCCTGCTGGCCAGCCTGCTTGAGCATGCGGGCCAGCTGGGTGCTCATGCCGTCGTCCTGCACCACCAGGCAGGCGGGTGAATCGACGAGGCGCGTGGTCACGCGCACGTCTTCGGCCTTGTCCTTGAGCGCTTCTTTCAGCTTGGCCAGCACGGGCTTGAAGGCTTCGGCGGCTTCCTCGGCGGCCTTCTTCTCGGCTTCGTCCTGCAGCGTACCCAGATCGACCGCGCCCTTGGCCACGCTTTGCAGCGGGGTGCCATCAAACTCGTGCAGGTAGTTCAGCGCCCACTCGTCCACGCGGTCCGTCATCAAGAGCACTTCGATGCCCTTCTTCTTGAAGACTTCGAGCTGCGGGCTGTTCTTGGCGGCGGCCAGGGTGTCGGCAGTGATGTAGTAAATCGCCTCCTGGCCTTCCTTCATGCGCGCCTTGTAGTCGGCAAAGCCCACGGTGGCGGTATCGCTTGTGGTGGACGCAAAACGCAGCAGCTTGGCCAGGCGCTCGCGGTTGCCAAAGTCTTCGCCCAGGCCTTCTTTCAGCACAGCGCCGAATTCGGCGTAGAACTGGCTGTACTTGCCTTCCTTGGCCTTGTCGTCGGCATCCACCACGTCGGTGACGCCATCCGCGTTGGCCGACGCGTCGTGCTTGTCATGTTTGGCCAGGTCTTCCAGCATGCTCAGCACGCGCTTGGTCGAGCCTTCGCGGATGGCGCGCACGTCGCGGCTTTCCTGCAGCAACTCGCGGCTCACGTTCAGGGGCAGGTCGGCCGAGTCGATCACGCCCTTCACAAAGCGCAGGTAGGTCGGCAGCAGCGCCTCGGCGTCGTCCATGATGAACACACGCTTCACATACAGCTTCACGCCCGCCTTCTTGTCGCGGTTCCACAAATCGAATGGCGCCTTGGCGGGGATGTACAAGAGCTGCGTGTACTCGGTATTGCCCTCGACGCGGTTGTGCGCCCAGGTCAGCGGGGCTTCGCGGTCGTGGCTGATGGTTTTGTAGAACTCGGCGTACTGCTCGTCGGTCACGTCCTTCTTGGGGCGGGTCCACAGGGCGCTGGCCTTGTTGATGGTTTCCCACTCGCCGGTCTTGACCATGCCGCCGGGCTGGCGGCCGCCGGCTTCGTCGCCGGGGGTGATGAGCTCGCCGTCTTTCCACTCTTCCTTTTCCATCAGGATGGGCAGGCTGATGTGGTCGGAATACTTGGCGATGACCTGCTTGAGCTTCCACGCGTTGAGGTATTCCTCGGCGTCATCGCGCAGGTGCAGGATGATGCTGGTGCCGCGCTGCGCGCGGGTGATGGCTTCGACCTCGAAGTCGCCCGTGCCGCCGCTAACCCAGCGCACGCCCTGGTCGGCGGGCAGGCCGGCGCGGCGCGATTCCACCGTAATCTTGTCGGCGACGATGAAGCCCGAATAGAAACCCACGCCGAACTGGCCGATGAGCTGGGCATCCTGTTTCTGGTCGCCGCTGAGCTTGCCCATGAAGTCCTTGGTGCCGCTCTTGGCAATGGTGCCCAGGTGGTCAATGGCCTCCTGTTCGCTCATGCCGATGCCGTTGTCGGTGATGGTGAGCGTCTTGGCATCCTTGTCAAAGGTCACGCGCACTTCGAGGTTGGGGGCGTCCTCGAACAGTGCAGAGTTGTTCAGTCCTTCAAAACGCAGTTTGTCGCAGGCGTCCGAGGCATTGGAGATCAGCTCGCGCAGGAAGATTTCCTGGTTGGAATACAGCGAATGCGTGACAAGGTGCAGCAGCTGGGCCACTTCGGCCTGGAACGACAGGGTCTGTTTGGTGCTCATGGTGTCTTGGGGGTTGCTGTGTAGGGGGCAAAAAGAACGCCTTTTGCGCACCGAAGGTCGGCGAGGAAAGGCGTTCGCGCGTGTTCACCTCGGGGCAGACTGGTTGATTTCAAGGGCAGGCCTGCGCAGCACCCGCTCCGCACCACCCGCCCCCGTTACCTGGGCCCGCCCCCCAAAGCCGGCCAACGCTGAAGATTGTTGACAATTTGCAGGAAGTTGGCAGTATTTTTTGTCATTTAGACCCCATAAGATGCACGCGGCTGAAGCTGCTCTGCGAGGGGCGGCCTTCAAATCCTTTGCCCCTTCCCTTCGGAGCCTTCCTGCCATGCCCACATCCCTTCAAAAATGGTCCGCCGAGTTCCTCGGCACGTTCTGGCTGACCCTGGGCGGCTGCGGCAGTGCCGTGCTGGCCGCCGCCTTCCCGCAGCTGGGCATTGGTTTTGTCGGCGTGTCCCTGGCCTTTGGCCTCACGGTGCTGACAGGGGCCTACGCCCTGGGACCGATCTCGGGCGGGCATTTCAACCCCGCCGTGTCGGTGGGGCTGGCGCTGGGGGGCCGGTTCAAGGCGTCCGAGCTGCCCGGCTACGTGGTGGCCCAGGTGCTGGGCGCCATTGCCGCGGCGGGTGTGCTGTATCTCATTGCCACGGGCAAGCCAGGCGCAGACATCGGCGGCTTTGCCACGAACGGCTATGGCGAACACTCCCCCGGCGGCTATGGGCTGGTGGCTGCTGTGGTGACGGAGGTCGTGCTGACGGCCATCTTCCTCATCGTGATCCTGGGCGCCACGGCCAAACGCGCGGCCAGCGGCTTTGGCGGGCTAACGATTGGCCTGTGCCTCACGCTCATCCACCTGATCTCCATCCCGGTGACCAACACCTCGGTCAACCCAGCCCGCAGCACCGGCCCGGCGCTGTTTGGCCCGGCCTATGCGCTGTCGGAACTGTGGGTCTTCTGGGCCGCCCCCATTGCCGGTGCGCTGCTGGGCGCCGCCATCTACCGCGCGCTGCTCAGCGACGACTGAAACGACTCCCGCACGGGCTGCGGGCCGTGCTCCGGGTGGTCAGCCCTCGATCGTGATGCGCTGCACCAGCGACTGCAGGATCTGGTCGGCCTTGTCGTTGGCCACCTGGCAGGTGCCCGCCGCCGCATGTCCGCCGCCCCCAAACTCCAGCATGAGGTTGCCAATGTGCACCTGGCTGCTGCGGTCCAGGATGGACTTGCCGGTGGCAAACACCGTGTTCTGTTTTTGCAGCCCCCACATCACATGGATGGAGATGTTGCAGTCGGGGAACAGCGCGTAGATCATGAAACGGTTGGTCGCCCAGATGGTCTCCTCCTCGCGCAGGTCGAGCACGACCAGCTTGCCGATGCGGATGGCGCAGCGCTGCAGCTGGTCCTTGGCCTTGGCCGCCTGCTCGCGGTACAGCGTCACACGCTCTTGCACATCGGGCAGGGCCAGGATGTCTTCGATGGTGTGGTCGCGGCAGTACTGGATGAGGTCCATCATCAGCGCGTAGTTGCTGATGCGGAACTCGCGGAAGCGCCCCAGGCCCGTGCGCGAATCCATCATGTAGTTCAGCAGCACCCAGCCTTGGGGGTCGAGGATGTCCTGGCGCGAATACTGGGCCGAGTCGGCCTGGTCCACGGCCGCCATCATCTCATCGGTAATGCGGGGAAAGGCCGCCTTGCCGCCGTAGTGGTTGTAGACCACGCGTGCCGCCGACGGGGCATGGGCTTCGATGATGTGGTTTTCATCGCGTCGGCCCGAATTGCGGATGGTCTCGGACTCGTGGTGGTCAAACACCAAGTGGGCCCCGGGCACATAGGGCAGGTTGGTGGTGATGTCGCGGCTGGTGATGGCAACCTTGCCATCCTGCATGTCCTTGGGGTGGACGAAGGTGATCTCGTCGATGAGGTTGAGCTCATTGAGCAGCACGGCGCACACCAGGCCGTCAAAGTCGCTGCGGGTTACCAGGCGGTATTTCACGTCGCTCACTAGCTTCTCCTTGTTACATATCTTGTGGTCACATGGTAGCGGCGGCCCCACACCCGGCAAGACCGCTGGCAGGGAAAAACGGACCATCCGGGCCGCTTTCCCTCTTCTATCTTGTTCCCTGGGTTTTTCTTCTCTTCACGCGGGCTCCAGCCATAGCTCCAGCTGCCGTGCCACGCCCGCATCACCCAGCAGCGCCAAATGGCCCATCCGGTGGAACACGGCCTGCCGGCTCTTGGCAAAACCCAGGCCTCGCCTCGCATCATCGTGGATGCCCAGGGCACTGTGCAATGGCACCAACCCGTCCCCCACCAGCCGCTCAGCCACCGGACTGCGCCGCGCTGCCAGAGTGGCGGCCACGGCATGGCAGGCCACCCCTTCGGGCAGGGGCACTGGGGTGCGCCGGTCAGGGTGCCGCACGAAGCGGTCACGTCCCTGCCAGTCAGCCTCCAGCACATGGCCATGGCGCAGGTCGGTAATGCCCGCGCTGCGCAGCTGCGCCAGCTTTGCAAAAGGCCGGGAATACGGCGTGCTGCCTAGCAGGGTGTCCACCCAGTGGCCCGCTTTCTCCAGCGGAGCCCCATGGTGGGGCGTGCCCAAAAATACGAGGTGCCGCAGCAGCCCCAGCCAGCCCTGCCCCGCAGCCGCTGCCTGGTGGCAGGCACTGCGGGCCACCAGACCGCCCATGCTGTGCGCCAGCACCGCCACCTCCTCCACGGGCATGGGCCAGGCCGCCACCAGGGACTCCAGCTGGTTTGCCAGCTCGGCACCATTGGCGGACGTGTGCAGGCCCGTGTTGTAGCGCAGGTAGACCGGCGTGTAGCCCATCGCCTGCGCGAGGGTGGCGCCATGGTCATGGCCCTGGTGCAGCCACTGCAGATCGTTCATGCACAGGCCGTGGACCAGCACCAGCACCTTGCCGGTGACCGCACCGCTGGCGGCCAGGGCGGGCAGGTCCAACGGCAGCCCATCCCGGTAGAACCCCATGCGGGTGCACAGCGGGTTGTCGTCGTGTTGCAGGCGGTCGCCCATCACGCCGTTGAGGGCAGCCAGCACGGCCTCGCGCTCCCACTGCACTGCGGCAGACGGCACATCGGATTCAAAAAAAGGCTCCAGCCGCGCCAGACCTGCCTGCAGGCCCGCATCCACCAGGCGTGTCACGCCCCGAATGCTCTGGTAGACCAGCCCGGTCAGGCCCCGCGCCTGGCCCGGCTGCTGCCCACCGGGCAACCCCAGAGTGCCCAGCACCGACTGGTGCACGCCCTCAGCCACGCGGCTGATGCCCGTGGTGGCCTGTGTGGCCAGCCGAGCCACTCCCCGCAAGTCGGACGCACGCAACTGGCGCAGCGGATGGGGTTTGGCGGCGTTGGCAGCATCGGCACGCGGGCGCGGTGGAGTGGGCATGGAGAAGGCTCCGTTCAGAAGATGCGATGCGGTGACGCGGGAGCCTGGTGGTACTCAGAACCGCTCGTTGGGAGACAGGTAGCGCCACTGCCCCACCGGCAGATTCCCCAAGGTGATGCGCCCGATGCGAATGCGCTTGAGCCCCACCACCTTGAGGCCCACCAGCTCGCACATTCGGCGGATCTGGCGCTTCTTGCCTTCGGTGAGCACAAACCGCAGTTGCTCGGGGTTCTGCCAATCGACCTTGGCGGGCTTGAGCGGCTCGCCGTCCAGGCTCAGGCCGTGGCGCAGGCGATCCAGCAATTCGGGCGGAAACACCGCCTGCACATTGGTGCTGACAGGATCGCGCTCGTCAATCTCCTGCAGCGGCGCGGAGCGTTCACTGGGATGGCGTGGCACTGCCTGACCCGGTGCCTGGTAAACCACGCGCACCAGGTATTCCTTGTCGACCGTGGAGTCCTCGCCAATCAGCTGGCGCGCTACCCGGCCGTCCTGCGTCAGCACCAGCAGGCCTACCGAGTCGATGTCCAGCCGCCCCGCAGGCGCCAGGCCGCGCAGCTGCGGCGGCGAAAAGCGGTTGCGGCTGGGGTCGTCGCGCCAGTGCGTGCGGGGGTTGATCAACGCCACAGCGGGCGTGTGGCCATCTTCGGCCTGTCCACTCACATAGCCCATGGGCTTGTGCAGCAGGATGGTGACGCGCTGCTCCTGAAACCCCTGGGCCACCTTGTCCACGTCGATGCGGTCGGTGGGCAACACCTGCACGCCCATCTCGGCCACCTGGCCATTGACCTTGACCCAGCCCTGGGCGATCCAGTCGTCCGCCTCGCGCCGCGAGCACAGGCCCAGCTCGGCCATGCGCTTGTTCAGGCGGGAACTGACCATGCCGTTCACCGTGACGGTCGCGGACGCTCGTTCTGGGGCTTGCTTGATGGGCGCCACAAACGGGCCCGATGCTGTGCGGTAGTTGGGGGGTGCCGGCGCTCTGGCGGGCCGGGGCGGTGGTGCGGGCCGAACGGGCGCAGCCTTGGCCGCCACGGTGGGGCGACGCAGCACGGGGCGCGTGGGGGATGCTGCGGGGGCAGAGGCGGCTGGGCCGCCTGCACCGGAAGCAGGGGCAGGAACGGGGCCAGCAGGTGGGCGGGGACTGGAAGAGGACATTGCGCGTATTTTCGCCTGCGGGCCAAAGGTGCCAAAAATGAAAACGGATCGGCAATGCACAAAGGGTCGTCGCGACCGGTGAAAAGCACCAGAAGCTTACCCCTGGCGGGCCTGCCAGGCCAGAAAATCATCGACCGGCAAAGGCCGGGCAATGTGGTACCCCTGCGCCTCGTCGCACGCCAGGGTGCGCAGGCGCTCCAGAATGGCCGCAGTTTCCACCCCCTCGGCCACCACGGTGAGCCCCAGGTTGTGCGCCAGGTCGATGGTCGAGCGCACGATCATCGCGTCGTCCTCGCCCGTCTCCATGCCCATCACAAACGATTTGTCGATCTTGAGTTCGTCCACCGGCAGGCGCTTGAGGTAGGCCAGCGACGAATAGCCGGTGCCGAAGTCGTCAATCGACAATTTGAAGCCCTGCTCCGACAGGCGGTTGAGCATGGCCTCGGCGCGCTGGGGGTCGTCCATGATGGCGCTTTCGGTGATCTCCAGGCAGAAGGCGCTGGCCAGCACACCATGGCGCACCAGAATATCGGCGAGGCGGGTGCTGAGTTCCGGGTCCAGCAGGTCGCGCGTGGACAGGTTGACCGACACCCGCAATGCCAGGCCCTGGGTGCGCGGGTCCGCCAGCAGGCGCGCCACCTCTTCAAACATCCACAGCGTGAGCTGCCGCACAAACCCCGTCTGTTCGGCAAACGGGATGAACTGCATGGGTGGCACCAGGCCACGCTGCGGGTGCTGCCAGCGCACCAGGGCCTCGGCGGCCCGGCCGGGCTGCCCGTGCAGCGGCACCTTGGGCTGCAGGTACAGGCGCAGCTCGTGGTGCTCCACCGCGTGGCGCAGCTCGGTCAGCAGCGACAGGGTCTGCGTGCTGGCCGAATCGAACGATGCGTCGTACTGCAGCGCCCCGCTGAGCCTGCGCTTGGCGGCATACATGGCGATCTCGGAACGGCTCAGCAGCGTGTCTGCATCGTCGGCATCCCCGGGCCAGCAGGCAATGCCAATGCCAGCGCTCAGGTCTACCGTCTGGTCCTCGAACGCCAGCGGCTCTTCGAACGAGTGCGTGATGCGCAGCGCCGTGGCGTGGGCGGTGGCGGCATCGGCGCCCTGCAGCAGCACGGCGAATTCGTTGCCGCCCAGGCGGGCCACCATGTTGTCGGGCGATGGCACCTGCTGGCGCAGCCGCTCGGCCACGGCCTGCAGCAGGCGGTCGCCAAACGCATAGCCGAGCACGTCGTTCACGTGTTTGAAGCGGTCCAGGTCGAGCGTGAGCACGGCCAGCGGATGCTGGGGCGGCTCGCCGCCGGTGCTGTGCGCAATGGCCAACACCACCGCCTCGCGAAAGCGCTCCCGGTTGGGCAGGCCGGTGAGCCGGTCCCAGTAGGCCAGGCGGCGGATCTCGGTTTGCTGCACACCGATGTCCACCCGCATGTGGTCGAACGAGCGCGCGAGGTTGCCGATCTCGTCGCTGCGATCGGTGTGTTCCAGCGGCACGTCGTATTCACCGCGCGAGAGCCGCTGCGTGGCGGCCAGCAGAGAGCGCAGCGGCGTGGTCAGACGCTGGGCCACCAGCCCCGTGCCCACGGCGAACAGCAGCACACCTGCCACGGTGATGATGGCCAGGAGCACCTGCAGCTGCCGGTAGGGGGCGAGCACTTCGTCCACCGAACGCAGCAGCAGCGCCTGCACCTCGCCCCCCACGACGCTATCGAGGCGGATGGCGCGGGCCAGCAAGGTGCCCTCGGGCGTCTGCAGCTCCCCAGAGGGCACCCCCTGGCGCTGCAGCAGCGCCAGGGGGCCCGGCGGCAGCGTGCTCACAGGCACCTTGGCGGTGCCGTCCGCGCCCTGGACGACCAGCGCCACGTGCACCGACAGCAGTTGCCGCATCTCGTCGGCCAGCGGCTGGTTGACCGGAAAACCCATCAGCACCCAGCCAATCACCACCGGCGCGCGCAGCGGCACCATCACGAACTGGTAGGGCACACCGCCCATCACCGCGATCTGGCTGCCCTGCGGCTGGGCGGCCAGTGGCGGCACCAGCGCGCGCAAGGTGGCCGGAAACGCCTCCATGTTGCCCGCCAGGCTGACCGCGCGCAGTTCCAGGTCGGTGCCCAGCAGCGCGGTGACCGCCGCTCCGATGCGGCTGCCGTGGTTCTCGAGCACCGACTGGATGGTCTCCTCGTCGCCCGAATTCACGGCCGAGCGAAAACCGTAGTCGGCCGCCAGCAAGGCCGAGCCCTGACGCAGCTTGTCGGCGTTCTGCTCCAGCAGGCGGCGCCACACGTTTTCATCCAGGTCGAGGGCCTGGGCGATCTGCGCGCGTGCATTGCGGTCGATGGTGGCGCGCACCACTGCAAAGCCCGCAGCCTGCACGATCAACAGCAGCAACAGCGAGAGCCCGACCAGCCGCAGGATCAGGCTGCGCCGCAGCAGGCGCAACTGCATCAAGGCTGCAGCCCCGCCAAACGCACCGATGCGGCAGCGGCCCCCGTGGCGGGCACGGTGAGTGCCTGCTCCTGCGCGGGCGCGCCCACGGGCAACCGTGTGTGCCAGGTGCGCAAGGTGTACGCGCCGGGCGGCACGTTGTCGATCTGCGCCCGGCCCGGTGCGGCAGGTGTACGGGCGTAGTACGGGGTGTCCACCACCAGAATCCAGCCGACCATCTGGTCATGGATGTTGCAGCCCAGCACGGCCACGCCCGGGCTGTCGAACAGCACGGGATTGGAGGGTGTGCCGGTGTAGAGCTTGAGCTCGAACTTCTTGGTTTGCGAGAACGAATAGACGTGGTGGCGCACTGAATCGTGGTTGGGAAAACGCACCTCGGTGCCCACGGGCACCACCAGCACGCCGGGCACGAACTGCCGTTTCTCCTGCGCCATCTCCGCGCCGGCCAGCGGCCTGACCGCCTTGCGCGCATCGGCGGATTCGAGAAACACCACGGCATCGGCCAGTGGCTTGCCTGCTGCATCCAGCACCTCCACCTGCACCGTGGTGGCCTGCGCAGCGGTGGACAGGCCTGCCAAACACACCATAGACACCACAGACAACACAACCACGCCGGTCAGGGCCGGCGAAGCCCCGGCGTGCTGGGTATGGCCGCAGGTTGTCATGGTTCGATGGCCATGCCCAGCAGGGGGGCACCTTCACCCACTTTGCCCAGCGGCTTGGCAGCCCCCGTGCGCAGGTCCACGAGGTGCAGCCGGGTCTGGCTGTCCGCGGACGTGCGCACGGCGATCAGGGCAACGTTGCCCACGTCCGAAATATCGAACGCCACATCGATGAGTGGCGGCAGGCCCAGCGGCCCCACGGTGCGCAGCTGGCCCGTGTTGGGCGATACCACGGGGGTGGTGCCTTCCCGCGAACCCTGCATCACCAGCACACCGAGCGCGCGGTCGATGGCGTAGTTGGTGGTGATCTTGCTGTCCTGTGTGTTGTAGGTGTAGGCGGCGCCTGCGATGTCGGGTGCGCGGCCGGCGTTGGTGTCGCTCCATGCATAGCGCAGGGTCGGATCGGGCTGCACGCCCTCGACGGCCGGGTCGCCGTCCACGGCGGCACCGGTGTCGGGGTGCAGGCGCAGGTTCTGGCCCGTGTTCGACACCACCCGAATCCGGTCGGCCACGGGATTGAAGTCAAAGCCGAAGGCCGTGCCCCGCAAGCCCACGACGGCCGGTGCGGGGCCCACGGGGCGCAATGCGCCGGTGGGGATGTCGAGCGTGTACAGGCGGCCCGCCTGCGAGAGCGCATAGAGCACACCGCGCGCCACGCGAAAGTCGATGCCCACCAGCCGCTCACCCGCCGGCAGGCCCGTGACGGGACGCCGCTCCAGGATGCGCTCCGGCTGGCCGGCATGGAAGGTGATGAGTTCGTGCGAGGCCGTCACCGCGACGACCTGTTCGCGCAAACCCGACTCGGGGGACGGCGCCGTGGCACAGCCTGCCAGCAAGGCGCCCATCAGCGCAACGGCAGCCGTGGGGCGCACCAGGGAGAAGGAAAACGATTTCATCGGAATGCCTCACATCTGTAACGGGTTTATACCTGATGGGTCGCACCCCTTGGGGGCGACGGGCCACTGCCAAATCATCGATTTGCTATTATTTATATAGCACAATAGCCTTTAAATAAAAGCGCGAAATCCATTTTTTACCCACAATTCAGCGATACAACTGTCGCCAGCCAGGCAGCAGTTGCGCCATGCAGCCATCCGGGTATTTGTAACAAATGGGCCATGCACATCGGGCATACCACTATCCGCAAGCGTCATGACACATTTTGTAATTTTTGCCTACACTGCCTTGGGACTGCGCACAAAGCAATGCCGGAAGACAGGCAGCTGACACGGGCACCGTTATTGCTTCGCACTTCCCACCCGATTCACTGTCCCCAGAGACACCAAGGAACACCATGCAGGCCGCAACGTCACTGAAATCCCTGTCGATCTCCAGCCGGCTGGGCCTGGGCTTTGGCTGCATGCTGGTGCTGCTGGTGGCGGTGGCCGCCGTGGGCCAGCTCTCGGTGGGCAAGGTGCATGACCAGATGCTCCAGATCACCGGCATCGGCGCCAACAAGTCCAAGCTGGTCAACGGCATGCTGGAGAGCGTGAGTGCCATTGGCATCCAGAGCCGCTCCGCCGCCATGCTCAACGACATCGACCCCAAACAGGCGCGCGGGCAGATCGATGCGGTGGCCAAGACGCTCAAGGACTACACCCGCCAGGAAACCGCCCTGGCCGAACTGCTGACCCCCGCCAGCGCCACCCCCGCCGAGCTCAAGCTGCTGGGCGAGGTGCAGGCGATGGGCAAAAAAACCCGCCCCGAACTCGACGCCGCCATCAAGGCCACCGACGATGGCGACACCGTGAGCGCCACCCTGACGCTGATGACCCGCGTGGCCCCCGCCGAAACCGCGTGGCGCAGCAAGCTCGGCGAGCTCGTCGAACTGCAAAACACGCTAAACGCCGAAGCCACGGCGTCGGCCGAAAACACGCAGAGCCAGGCCCGCGTGGTGGGCGGTCTGCTCGTGCTGCTGGCCATCGGGCTCGGCGCGCTGATTGCGTGGCGCATCACCACCAGCATCACGGCGCCCATTGGCCGTGCCGTGGTGGTGGCCGAGCGCATTGCCCGCGGCGACCTCACCTCGCAAGTCGAAGTGCGCATCCAGGATGAAACCGGCCGCCTGCTCGAAGCCATCGCCGCCATGCAGGAGCGGCTGCGCACGCTGGTCGGCGAGATCGGCCAGACGGCAGACTCCATCCTGGTCGCCAGCTCTGAAGTGGCATCGGGCAACCTGGACCTGAGCCAGCGCACCGAACAAACATCGCACAACCTGCAAAGCGCGGCAAACTCGCTGGTGGACCTGACCGGCACGGTGTCGCAAAGTGCCGACTCGGCCCGCCAGGCCAACCAGCTGGCCTCCACCGCATCGGACGCCGCAACGCGCGGCGGCGAGGTCGTGTCGCAGGTGGTCCGCACCATGGACACCATCAGCGCCAGCTCGCGCAAGATCGCCGACATCATCAGCGTGATCGACGGCATCGCCTTCCAAACCAACATCCTGGCGCTGAATGCGGCGGTGGAAGCCGCCCGCGCCGGCGAGCAGGGCCGGGGCTTTGCGGTGGTGGCGGGCGAGGTGCGCAACCTCGCGGGCCGGTCGGCCAACGCCGCGCGCGAGATCAAGGCCCTGATCGGCGCCAGTGTGGATCAGGTGCAGGAGGGCAGCACCCTGGTGAACCACGCGGGCAAGACCATTGGCGAGCTGGTGCTGTCCGTGCGCCGTGTGTCCGACATCATGGGCGAAATCACGGCTGCCACACAGGAACAGAGCCAGCGCATCGGCCACGTGAGCCACGCCGTGGGCGAGCTGGAGGAAATGACCCAGCAGAACGCAGCCCTGGTGGAAGAAGGCGCTGCCGCCGCCGACAGCCTCAAGGACCAGGCAGGGCGCCTGACGCAGATGGTGGGCACCTTCCGCCTCACCCGCGAAGGCAGTGCAGAAAACAGCTGGAGCGCGTCGGCTCCGGCAGCATCCCCCGTCCCCGCGCCTGCACAGCGCGCCAGCCTGCAGGCCTCGCACCAACTCCGCAGCAAGCTGCCGTCCCTGCCCCGCTGAGCTTTAGCGGCACCCCGGCAGCGCCCCGGTCAGCCGCCGCCTTGGAGTTGAAAGATGCTGGAGCGCAGCGCGGCCAGGTCCAGCACGCGCAGGCCACCGTATTCCACACGGATGGCGCCCTGCGCCTCCAGCGCAGCCAGCGCCTCGTTCACGCGCTGGCGCGACAAACCCACCAGGTAAGCAAGCTCCTGCTGCGTGATACGCAGCACCTCGCCCACCCCCGGGTACAGCACGGGGTTGAACAGCGACGCCAGGCTGCGGGCCACCCGCACATCGGGGTTGTTCAGGCGGTCGATCTCGCGGGCCGCGATGAACTGGCCCAGCCGCTCGTTGAGCTGGTTCATCACAAAGCGGTTGAAGCCGATGGAGTGGTCCAGCAGCCAATGGAAGCTGTCGATGGGTAAGCCCGCCACCACGCTTTTGCGCAGTGCCTGGATGTTGTAGCGATAAGGCTCGCGCTTGATGGTGGTGCCCTCGCCAAACCAGCCACCCGGGGGCAGGCCGGCGTAGGTCATGGTCTGGCCCTGCGCGTTGTCGGTGCTCATCTTGAGCAGGCCCTCGACCACACCAAACCAGTAGGTCACCGGGCGCCCCACGCGGCACACATAATCGCCCGCCTTGGCATCCCCCACCAGCAGCGAGGCGACGGCCCGCTCGCGCTCGACAGGCAGCAGCAGGCGCAGCCAGGGGATGCCGTCCAGCTCGTCCGCCGTGGGGGGGCGCCGCCGCTGGTGCAGTGACAAATCCTGGTTCATGCGTGAGTCCATGGCAGTGCAATATCAACAAGGGTTGGGGGTTCGGGCCCTGAGAATCTGCTCAAAAGGGCGAAGGGGATGCGGGAATACCACGACCCAGATTGTCGTCAGAATGACAAAAAAATGCCAATCGTGACGGGATGATGTCGCCTCCCCAGGCAGCCCATGTGCTGGCCCGGGCCCTTTGAGGAGACCCACATGCCCGCCGACCTTGCCCACACTGCCCCCCGCCCCCCATCCCGCATTGCCCGGCGCCAGCTGCTGGCGGCCGCTGCCATCGGCCTGCCCTGGCTGGGCCTGGGCAGCGCCCGCGCGCAGGAAGGGGCCATCCGGATTGCGCAGTCCACTGCCCTCACCGGCCCGCTGGGTGATCTGGGCTCGGCCATGCACCAGGGCGCCAAGGCAGCGTTTTCGGGCATCAATGCACGGGGAGGCATCCACGGCAAGGCCATCGAACTGGTCACGCAGGACGACACCTACGACGTGCCCAAGGCCCTGGCCAACGTGACGCAGTTCCTGGCCGACCCGGGCACCTTTGCTCTGTTCAACTGCATGGGCACGCCCATGATCGATGCCATGCTGCCCAAGGTGATCGACAGCGGAATCCCGTTCTTCGCGCCTTTCACCGGAGCGCAGCTAAGCCGCACCAAAAGCGCCCGCAACGTGTTCAACATCCGCGCCAGCTATGCGGACGAGGCCGAAAAGCTCGTGCAGCACCTGTCCACCATCGGCATCCAGCGCATCGGCATCGTCTACCAGAACAACTCATTCGGCAAAGAGGTGTTCAGCTCGGCCAAGCAGTCGATGGACCGCCTCAAGCTACCCGAGGCGCTGACGGTGACGGTCGAGAACAACGCATCGGATGCGGGCGCCGCTGCCACCAAATTGGCGGGCGGCGACCTCGAAGCCATCGTGATCGGCCTGGCGGGCAAGCCCACGCTGGAATTCGTGAAGGCGTTTCGCGCCATCAAGCGCGGCGTGACGCTGTATGCGCTGTCGGTGATGGGCACCCCCGCCACCGTGAAAGCCCTGGGCGCAGATGCCACGGGCATGGCCATCTCACAGGTCGTGCCCCTGCCTTCCAACGTGGTCATGCCGGTGGTGCGGGACTTCCAGGCCGCCTGGAAGGCGTCGGGCGCCACGGCCGACCCATCGCACCTGGCGCTGGAGGGCTACATCAACGCCCGCGTCTTTGCAGAGGCCCTGCAGCGCGCAGGACGCAACCCCACACGCGCCGCTTTCATCGACGCCACCTGGAACCTCAAGAAATGGGACCTGGGCGGCTTCGAGGTCAACGCCAGCACCCCGGACCGCAATGCGTCACGTTTTGTGGAGCTGACGCTGGTGGGGCGCGACGGAAGATTCCTGCGCTGACATGCTTCCCCGTGCCGCCCTTCCCAGGGGCGGCGCCCGCTGCGTCACTGCGGGGCGTGCCTGGCTTGTGCGGGGCCGGCACCACGTTGCGGGACGCTAGCACTGCCATGAAAACCCGAGATGACAGCGCGGAGTGGACCCTGCCGCGCGCAGGCCCGGAGGCTCAGCTCAAACGCTATAGTTTCAATAGCACACAAATAAAAACAGAAAAGCGCTGGAGCCTTTTTTGGCTTCAAATCCTGGCACCCAGGCGCCTACTGCGCCGCCACCCCATACCGGTAGCCTCGGAACGACCAGACCGTGCGGCCCGGTTCGATCCGCTCCAGCACCAGGCCGGGAGCCGCCTGATCGCCTTCGTGCAGCACCTGCCCGTTGACGATGGCCATGCGGTACGCCGGGTTGTTCGAATGGGTGGCGCCCGTCACTTTGAGCGCGGGCAACTGCGTGCGCAAGGCTTCGGGCAGGTCTGCCTGTGCAAACACGGGGCTGGCGGGTGGCGGTGCCACGCCGGCCTCCGGCGCCGGGCGTGGCGCGGGCGCCAGGGGCGCTGGCGCAGCCACCGGGCTGCGCGGGCGTACGGGCGGCTCGGCCGCAGGCGCACGAGCGGCCGGGGGTGGGGCCACCACCACGGCAGCGACCGACCGCTCGCGTTCACGCTGGGGTGCGGCACCGGACTTGTCTGCCGGGCGCTTGCTTGCGCTGCGGGGCTCGGAGGGAGCCAGCGGCGCAAGGGCCGGGCTTGGTGCGGGTTCTGGCACGGGTGACGGGGGCGGCAGCGGTGCCGGTGGGGGCAACGTGGCGGGGGCTGGTGCCACGGCGGCGGGCGCAGGCGCAGCAGGGGCCGCCGCCACCACCGCATCCGCCACCGGGGCCTGGGGCCGCAGGGCCCACCAGGTACCACCAGCCGCCAACACGGCCGCACCCACCACGCCCGCAGCGACCAGCCACAGGTTGGTCGGCCCGGCCCGACCGGGCAAAGGGGAAGCTCCGGTGGCAGGCGCCGCCTGCGTGTGCAACCCCGGCACGGCGCCTCGGCCGCGTTCGGCATCAGCACGCCGCAATGCATCAAGGATGTAGGACATGGTTAAGGCGTGTTCCGCAGACGCGGCTCGTTCACGCCAGTGGCGCGGTTGAGCAGCATGAGAGTGAGGGGGCCCGCGCGGCCGTCGGGCGTCACGCCCTGAGCCAGCTGGAACCGGTGGATGCGCGACTGGCGCTGGGCGGGTGTCACCGGCTTGCTGCCAAGGCCCGAGCCACCCGCGGCTTTGCTGGCCAGCCGCTGGTCCAGCCAGGCGGCGCCTGCCGGTGAGTCAGTGATCTCGCCACGGTCGGGCATGCCCACCGGTGCGCGCCACAGCGTCGCAATCTCGCCGCGCCAGACCTGGGCCAGCTCGGCCACCGGCACCCGCAAGGTGCGGCCGCCGCCTTCGAGCGCGGCGTTGTCGCCGTCCAGGCCGCGCAGCACCACCAAGACGGGGGCCTCTGCGTCTTCCGACGGATAAAGCGCCAGCAGCACAGGCCGGTCAATCTGGCGCACCAGGTTCAGGCCCGCACGGCGGTTGCGGTAGCACCGCAGGCCTTCACGCGGCAGGGTGGTGCAGGCGTCAGCGCCCGCAGGCAACGCCGCCCCCCAGGCCGAGGCCAGCGCCTGCCAGGCCGGTGCATCGGTCGCGGGCTGGGCCAGCACAAACTGGTCCAGCGCGGAAGGCGGAGCTACTTGCGCAGAGGGCACAGCGGGCGTGCCCGATGGGGCTGGGGTCACCGACGCAGCAGCCAAAGGGGCCATGGCCACAGCAGAGGATGACGCGGCGGACGCTGGCAGCACCGCAGCAGGCGCCACGGCTGCCGGGGGTTTGGTGGCCGGGCTGGATGCCGTACGCTGCGCCACGGTGGCGCCAGGACCTGTGGTGGCCACCTGCGCGCCACGGTGCGCGGGCCAGACCCCCATGCCCCATCCCGCAGCCGCCACCGCCGCAGCGCCCGCGACGGCCCCCAGGCCCGCCAAGGCCCAGCGCGGCAGCGCCCGAGGCCCCGTACTGCGCGCTGCAGCGGCGGATGCCGGTGCGTCAAACACCTCGCGCGCGGCGCGGTTGACGATGGCCCGGGTCACCTGCCGTGCCCCGGCCGCATAGGCCCCCAGCAACGCCCGGTCGCACAGCAGATTGATGCGCCGTGGCACGCCATGCGAGAGCGCATGCACACGCTGCATGGCCCGCCGGTCAAATGGCAGCGGTCCGGTGAGCCCGGCCACGGCCAGGCGGTGGGCGATGTACTGCTGTGTCTCTTGCGAGCTCAGTGCTCCCAAGTGAAAACGCGCAATCACGCGCTGCGCCAACTGTTCCATTGAAGGCGTCGCCACCATGGCGCGCAGTTCGGGCTGGCCGATCAGGATGATCTGCAGCAGCTTGCGCTCGCTGGTCTCCAGGTTGGTGAGCAGGCGCAGCTGCTCCAGCACGTTGGCCGAGAGGTTCTGTGCCTCGTCGATGATGAGGACCGTGTTGCGCCCGGCCCCGTGCGCTGCCAGCAGCGATGCATTGAGCGGGTCGATGTAGTCCTTGACCGTCTCCACCCCACCCGGCACGGTGGGCTTGTGCGGCACCCCGAACTCGTCGCAGATGGAGCGCAGCAACTCCCGCACCGTGAGCTTGGGGTTGAAGATGTAGGCCACGTTGCAATGCGACGGGATCTGCTCCAGAAAGCAGCGGCACACCGTGGTCTTGCCCGCCCCCACCTCGCCCGTGAGCAGTACGAAGCCACCCCCCGCATCCAGGCCATAGAGCAGATGCGCCAGAGCCTCCCGATGCCGCTCGCTCATGAAAAGATAGCGCGGGTCGGGTGCTATGGAGAACGGCGGGTGCTGGAGACCGAAGAACGGGGCGTACATGCCGTGAGGATACCGCCCCCGCGTGAAGGGCCCGCCGATACCCTGCCCGCCACTGCTGCCAAGCCGGCCCCGGCCAGGGATCAGGGTTAGACCCGAGGAGTAGTTTCCCGTAAATTGTCGTCGGCAAGACAAGATGGCGTCAAAGTCAGTCCTAGCATCCGATCCATACACCCATACGCAGCCACAAGGCCGCGATCCCGGCAGTCACCGGACGGACACCTCTTATCTTTAGGAACCTGCAATGTTGACCACGTTCCCGCAATTGCTGCTCAAGCATGCCGCCGAGCGCCCCACGGCCCCGGCCCTGCGCGAAAAAGAATACGGCATCTGGCAGGCCCACAGCTGGGCCGACCTGGCACGCCTGGTGGAACAGGTGGCCGCCGGCCTGCACCTGGCCGGCCTTGCACGCCACGAACACATGGTGGTGATCGGCGCCAACCGCCCGCGCCTGTACGCCACCATGCTGGCCGCCCAGTCGCTGGGCGCCATTCCGGTGCCGCTGTACCAGGATGCCGTCGGGGCCGAATGCGTGTTCCCGCTCAACAACGCCGAGGTGCGCTTTTGCCTGGTGGAAGACCAGGAGCAGGTCGACAAGCTGCTGGAGATCCGCGAGCAGTGCCCCCAGATTTCAAACATCTACTTTGACGACCCACGCGGCCTGCGCAACTATGAAGAAGAAGGCCTCGCGTCGCTGGACTCCCTGATCGAAGCGGGCAAGGCGCATATTGCCAAGAACCCCCAGTGGTTCCACAACGAAGTCGCCAAGGCCCAGCCCGGCGACGTGGCTGCCATGTTCTTCACCTCCGGCACCACGGGCAACCCCAAGGGTGTGGTGCACACCCACAGCACGCTGCTCGACCGCGCCTCCGCCGGGGCTGAGTTCGACAAGCTCACGGGCAGCGAAGAGGTGCTGGCCTACCTGCCTCCCGCATGGATCGGCCAGAACATCTTCAGCTACGCGCAATGGCTGGCCTGCGGCTACGTGGTGAATTGCCCCGAGTCGGCCAGCACCGTGACCATCGACCTGAAGGAAGTCGGCCCCACTTACTACTTTGCCCCCCCGCGCATCTTTGAAGGCCTGCTCACCAGCGTGATGATCCGCATGGAAGACGCGGGCACCCTCAAGCGCAAGATGTTCCAGGCCTGCATGGCCGTGGCGCAGCGCGTGGGCCCGGCCCTCATGGACGGCGAAGCCGTCAGCACCCTCGACCGCATCAAGTACGCGCTGGGCAATGTGCTGGTGTACGGCCCACTGCGCAACAACCTCGGGTTCAGCCGCGTGCGCGTGGCCTACACGGCGGGCGAGGCCATCGGCCCCGATCTGTTCACCTTCTACCGGTCAATCGGCATCAATTTGAAGCAGCTGTACGGCTCCACCGAGACCGCCGTGTTTGTCTGCCTGCAGCCTGACAACCAGGCGCGCGCCGACACCGTGGGCGTACCCATCCGGGGCGTCGAGATCAAGGTGGCCGACAACGGCGAGATCCTCGTCAAGTCTGCCGGCCTGCTCAAGGAGTACTACAAGAACGCCAAGGCCACGGCCGAGGTGCTCACCGCCGACGGCTGGTACCACACCAGCGACGCCGGCTTTCTCGACGCACACGGCCACTTGAAGATCATCGACCGCGTGAAAGACGTGGGCCGCATCAAGGGCGGCGCCAACGACGGCGCCATGTTCGCGCCCAAGTATGTGGAGAACAAGCTCAAGTTCTTCCCGCACATCAAGGAAGTCGTCGCCCTGGGCGACGGCCGCGAGAAGGTGTGCGTGATGGTCAACATCGACTTCGACGCCGTGGGCAACTGGGCCGAGCGCCGCAACCTGCCCTACGCCGGCTACACCGACCTGGCGCAAAAGCCCGAGGTGTACGAGCTGATCCGCGAGTGCGTGGAAAAGGTCAATGCAGACCTGGCCACCGACGCCATGCTGGCGGGCAGCCAGGTCAGCCGCTTCCTGGTGCTGCACAAGGAACTGGATGCCGATGACGGCGAACTCACGCGCACCAACAAGGTCCGCCGCGGTTTTATCGCCGACAAGTACGGCGTGCTGGTCGAGGCCCTGTACGCAGGCCGCACCGAGCAGTTCATCGAGACCCAGGTCAAGTTCGAGGACGGCCGCACCGGCAGCGTGAGCGCGACGCTCAAGCTGTCGGACACCAAGACCTTCTCGCCCGTCAAGGCCGCCGCATGAAACCCGCTCTCTACCCGCCCGAGCAGCAACACCCCACCATGACCAAAAAGAAGATCGGTGACGTCATCCTGGACGTCAAGAACATCAGCCTGCGGTTTGGCGGCGTGAAAGCGCTGACCGACATCTCGTTCAACGTCAAGGAGCACGAGATCCGCGCCATCATTGGCCCCAACGGCGCGGGCAAGAGCTCCATGCTCAACTGCATCAACGGCGTGTACACGCCGCAGGACGGCTCCATCACCTTCCGCGGCAAGACGTTCTCGCACATGAACTCGCGCCAGGTGGCCGAAATGGGCGTGGCGCGCACCTTCCAGAACCTGGCGCTGTTCAAGGGCATGAGCGTGATCGACAACATCATGACCGGCCGCAACCTCAAGATCAAAAGCAACCTGTTCCTGCAGGCGCTGCGCTGGGGCCCTGCCGAGCGCGAGGAGATCGCGCACCGCGAGAAGGTCGAGCACATCATCGACTTCCTGGAAATCCAGGCCCACCGCAAGACCCCCGTGGGCCAGCTGCCCTACGGCCTGCAAAAGCGCGTGGACCTGGGCCGTGCCCTGGCCATGGAGCCGCAGGTGCTGCTGCTCGACGAGCCCATGGCCGGCATGAACGTGGAAGAAAAGCAGGACATGTGCCGCTTCATCCTGGACGTGAACGATGAGTTCGGCACCACCATCGTGCTCATCGAGCACGACATGGGCGTGGTGATGGACATCAGCGACCGCGTGGTGGTGCTCGACTATGGCAAGAAGATCGGTGACGGCACGCCAGACGAAGTGCGCAACAACGAAGACGTGATCAGTGCCTACCTCGGCACCTCGCACTGAAGCCACAGACGGCGCAGGAGACTAAGACATGGGATTTTTTCTGGAAACACTGCTGGGCGGCCTCATGGCCGGCATGCTGTATTCGCTGGTGGCGCTGGGCTTTGTACTGATCTACAAGGCCTCGGGCGTGTTCAACTTTGCGCAGGGCGCGATGGTGCTGTTTGCGGCCCTCGCCATGGCACGTTTTGCCGAGTGGATCCCCCAGTGGACCGGACTGGACAACAAGATTGCAGCCAACCTGATCGCCTTTGTGCTGGCAGGCGCGGTGATGTTTGTGGTGGCCTGGGTGATCGAGCGCATGGTGCTGCGCCACCTCGTCAATCAGGAAGGCGCCACGCTGCTCATGGCCACACTGGGCATTGCCTACTTCATGGAAGGCCTGGGCCAGACCCTCTTTGGCGGCAACATTTACAAAATCGACATCGGCATGCCCAAGGAGCCGCTGTTCGCTCTGGACAACCTGTTCCCCGGCGGCATCCTGATCAACAAGGAAGACGTGATCGCCGCCGCCATCGCCGCTGCGCTGGTGGTGGCCCTCTCCCTGTTCTTCCAAAAGACCTCCACCGGCCGCGCCCTGCGCGCCGTGGCCGACGACCACCAGGCCGCCCAGTCCATCGGCATTCCGCTCAACCGCATCTGGGTGATCGTGTGGTGTGTGGCCGGTGTGGTGGCCCTGGTGGCCGGGATGATCTGGGGCAGCAAGATGGGGGTGCAGTTCTCGCTGGCCACCGTGGCGCTGCGTGCACTGCCCGTGGTGATCCTGGGCGGCTTGACCTCCGTACCCGGCGCCATCATCGGCGGGCTGATCATCGGCGTGGGCGAGAAGCTGTCCGAGGTGTACCTGGGGCCGTTTGTCGGCGGGGGCATCGAGATCTGGTTTGCGTATGCGCTTGCATTGGTGTTCCTGCTGTTCAGGCCTCAGGGGCTATTCGGCGAGAAGATCATTGATCGTGTGTAACCCATAGCAAGAACAACAAGGAGAACCACATGCTCTACCGTGAAAATGGTCAGTTCAAAACCAGCTACCGGGCCGATCAGCAGATCTTCCCGATCGCGCAGGACCGCATCATGATCGCGCTGCTGCTGGCCGTGGCCTTTGTGGCTGTGCCCATGCTCTCCAGCGACTACTTCTTTCGCGCCATCCTGATCCCGTTCGTGATCATGTCGCTGGCGGCCCTGGGCGTAAACATCCTGGTAGGCTACTGCGGCCAGATCTCGCTGGGCTCGGGTGCCTTCATGGCGGTGGGGGCCTATGGCGCCTACAACTTTTTCATGCGGCTGCCGGGCTTGCCGCTGATCCCCGCGCTCATCCTGGGCGGCCTGTGTGCCACGTTCTTCGGCATTCTGTTCGGACTGCCCAGCCTGCGTGTGAAGGGGCTGTACCTTGCGGTGGCCACCCTGGCGGCGCAGTTCTTCAGCGACTGGATGTTCCTGCGCATCAAGTGGTTCACGCTCGACACGCCCTCGGGCGCGATCTCGGTGTCCAACCTGCAGATGTTTGGTTTGCCCATTGAGAGCGCCACCAGCAAGTACCTGTTCTGCCTGGCGATCCTGGTCATCGTGGCCTTGCTTGCCAAAAACCTGGTGCGCGGCGCCATTGGCCGCGAGTGGATGGCCATCCGCGACATGGACGTGGCAGCGGCGGTGATTGGCATCCGCCCCATGTACGCCAAGCTCAGCGCGTTTGCCGTCAGCTCCTTCATCGTCGGCGTGGCCGGTGGCCTGTGGGCCTTCGTCTACCTGGGCGCCTGGGAGCCCGGCGCGTTCTCGGTAGACATGTCGTTCCGGCTGCTGTTCATGGTGATCATCGGCGGCATGGGCTCCATCATGGGCAGCTTCTTTGGCGCGGCCTTCATCGTGGTGCTGCCCATTGCGCTGAACCAGTTTCTGCCCCTGTTCCTGGGCCTTTTTGGCATCAGCATCTCCACCGCCGGCATATCGCACGCCGAGCTGATGATTTTTGGCGGCCTGATCGTGTGGTTCCTCATCGTGGAGCCCCATGGCCTGGCCAAGCTGTGGTCCATGGGTAAGCAGAAGCTGCGTCTTTGGCCTTTCCCCCACTGATTTCCCTCGTGCTTCAACACATTCATCCAAAGGAGACATCCATGAAGCTTTCGAAACTCGTGATTGCTGCCGCAGTGGTCGCTGCAGGCGCCTCGGCGGTGAGCACCAGCGCTTTCGCGCAGCCCAAAGAACAGTTCATTCCCGTGCTGTCGTACCGAACCGGCCCCTACGGCCCTAACGGTGCGCCCTGGGCCAATGGCTACGTGGACTACCTCAAGCTGGTGAACGCCCGTGGCGGTATCAACAGTGTGAAGCTGACGTTTGAAGAGTGCGAAACCGGCTACGACACAGCACGCAGCGTGGAATGCTATGAGCGCTTGAAGGGTAAAAACGGCGGTGCCGCTCTGGTGCAGCCCCTGTCCACTGGCGCAACCTACGCGATTACCGAGAAGGCCCCTACCGACAAGGTCCCTCTGGTGACGATCGGCTACGGCCGCAGCGAAGCGGCCGATGGCACCATCTTCAAATGGAATTTTCCGCTGGCCGGAAACTACTGGGTAGCTGCCGACGCCATCGTGCAGGACATTGGCAAAAAGGAAGGCGGCCTCGACAAGCTCAAGGGCAAGAAGATTGCCCTAGTCTACCACGACAGCCCCTACGGCAAGGAGCCTATCCCCATGTTGCAGGAACGGGCGAAGATGCACGGCTTTGAGCTGCAATTGCTGCCCGTGACCGCTCCTGGCGTGGAACAAAAATCCACCTGGCTGCAGATCCGCCAGTCGCGCCCTGACTATGTCGCCCTGTGGGGCTGGGGCGTGATGAACTCCACCGCCATCAAGGAAGCACAGGCCACTGGCTACCCGCGCGAGAAGATGTATGGAGCGTGGTGGTCCGGCGCCGAACCCGATGTGAAGGACCTGGGCGACGGTGCCAAGGGCTACAACGCTGTGGCCATGCAGCACGGTGCGGAGCCCCAGTCCAAGCTGGTCAAGGAGGTGCTGGCCCAGTTGCACGACAAGGGCCAGGGCACGGGACCCAAGGATGAAGTCGGGCAAGTGCTGTACATGCGTGGCGCCATGAGCGCGATGCTGGGGGTGGAAGGCATCCGCGCTGCGCAGGACCGTTTTGGCAAGGGCAAGGTCATGAACGGCGAACAAGTGCGCTGGGGCCTGGAAAACCTGAACCTCACGCAACCCAAGCTGGATGCCCTGGGCTTCGCAGGCGTGATGCGCCCCATCAGCACCTCGTGCACCGACCACATGGGCGCCGCCTGGGCCCGCATTCACACCTGGGACGGCAAGGCCTGGAAGTTCACGTCCGATTGGCTGCAGGCCGATGAACAGATCCTCAAGCCGCTGGTGAAGTCCATCGCGGCCAAGTACGCGGCCGAGAAGAAGCTGACGCCGCGCACTCCGGCGGACTGCCAGTCTTGATTCGGTACATCCCCCTGAGGCGCTGACGCGCCTTCCCCCTTCTCTCAAATCGCTGCGCGATTCGGGAAGGGGGACGCCACCGGTGCGGCGGGGCGGCCCTTGCACGGTGGCCCTGGCATTGGGCGGCGACCGTATCAACGGCCGGTGACGAAGCGGTTGCTCCCACGCAGGACAGCCGCCAATCCAAAGGGTTGTGCAACAGCAGCTCTTTGGATTGGCACAGCGAAGGCAACATCATGGAACCGAAAAACATCGTTCTCAACGTCAACGGCATCGAGGTCATCTACAACCACGTGATCCTGGTGCTCAAGGGTGTCTCCTTGCAGGTGCCGCAGGGCTCCATCGTGGCCATCCTGGGGGGCAACGGGGCGGGCAAGACGACCACATTGCGCGCCATCTCCAACCTGCTGCAGGGGGAGCGCGGCGCGGTCACCAAGGGCTCGATCGAGCTGCGCGGCGAGCGCATCGAAAACCTCTCGCCTGCCGACCTCGTCAATCGCGGCGTGGTGCAGGTGATGGAGGGGCGGCATTGTTTTGCCCACCTGACCATCGAAGAGAACCTGATGACGGGCTCGTACACCCGCACCAGCAAGGCCGAGATCGCGGCCAACCTGGAGAAGGTCTACAACTACTTTCCGCGCCTCAAGACGCGCCGCACCTCGCAGGCGGCATACACGTCGGGCGGCGAGCAGCAGATGTGCGCCATCGGCCGCGCGTTGATGGCCAACCCCAGCATGGTGCTGCTCGATGAGCCCTCCATGGGCCTGGCGCCGCAGATCGTCGAAGAGGTGTTCAACATCGTGAAGGACCTGAACACCAAGGAGAAGGTCACCTTTCTGCTGGCCGAGCAGAACACCAACATGGCCCTCAAATATTCCGACTACGGCTACATCATGGAAAGCGGCCGTGTGGTGATGGACGGCGCCGCGAGCGACCTGGCCAACAACGAGGACGTCAAGGAGTTCTACCTGGGCGTGGGCGGCGGCGAGCGCAAGAGCTTCAAGGACGTGAAGAGTTACAAGCGGCGCAAGCGCTGGCTGGCTTGAGGTGCCCCCTGAGGCGCTGGCGCGCCTCCCCCGGGGGGGACGCACCCGGTGGACTGGCAGAGCCAGATCCACGGGTGCGCTGGGAGGGGGCCACGACGATGGCAACGATTGCGCCACAGATGGCAAAGATAGATCAGAACTCCTTTTTTCATAGCTGCTTGCGCTTTATGGACAAGCGCTAGAGGCCCATTTCATTCACAACCACCGCATAGGAACCCATGGCATGAGCACGTTCTACGACGCCCTGGAAACCCGCGACCCTTCAGCGCGCGAGGCCGCACTGCTCGCCGCTCTGCCCACCCAGGTGGCCCACGCCCAGGCGGCGTCGCCCGCATTTGCGGGCATCCTGGCCGGCGTCGATGCGTCGGCAGTCACGACCCGCGCGGCGCTGGCGCAGTTGCCCGTCACGCGCAAGTACGAGCTGCTGGAGCGCCAGCAAGCGCAGCGCGCGAGCAATGTATTCGGCGGGTTTTCGGCGCTGGGCTTTGGTGCGGGCATGCCGCGCGTGTTCGCCAGCCCCGGCACCATCTACGAACCGGAGGGCACGCGGCGCGATTACTGGCGAATGGCCCGTGCCATCTACGCGGCGGGTTTTCGGCCCGGCGAGTTGATCCACAACAGCTTCAGCTACCACTTCGTGCCCGCCGGCTCGATGATGGAAACCGGCGCCCACGCGCTGGGCTGCACCGTGTTTGCGGGCGGCACGGGCCAGACCGAGCAGCAGGTGCAGGCCATGGCCGAGCTGCGGCCTGCGGGCTACATCGGCACGCCGAGCTTCCTGAAAATCATCGTGGAGAAAGCGGCCGAGCTGGGCACGCACCTGCCCACGGTGACCAAGGCCCTGGTGTCGGGGGAGGCCTTCCCGCCGTCGCTGCGCGACTGGTTTGCCGAGCGCGGCATCGCGGGCTACCAGTGCTACGCCACGGCCGACCTCGGCCTGATCGCGTACGAGACCAGCGCGCGGGAAGGCCTGGTGCTCGACGAAGGCGTGATCGTCGAGATCGTGCGCCCCGGGACGGGCGACCCGGTGCCCGAGGGCGAGGTGGGCGAGCTGGTGGTGACCACGCTCAATCCCGACTACCCACTGATCCGCTTTGGCACCGGCGACCTCTCGGCCGTGCTGCCCGGCACCTGCCCCACGGGCCGCACCAACACGCGCATCAAAGGCTGGATGGGCCGCGCCGACCAGACGACCAAGGTGCGCGGCATGTTCGTGCACCCCGGCCAGATCGCGACCATCGCACGGCGCTTTCCGCAGGTGCTGCGCGCACGCCTGGTGGTCAGCGGCGAGATGGCCAACGACCAGATGGTGCTGCAGGTGGAAACCGTGGAGACCGCCGAAGGCCTGGCGCGCCAGCTGGGCGACGCCATCCGCGAAGTGACCAAGCTGCGTGGCGACGTGCAGATGGTGGCCCCGGGCACTCTGCCCAACGATGGCAAGGTCATTGAGGACGCACGCAGTTATAAGTAGGCAGCCACCCTGTGCCGCCTTCGGCGCCTCGGTGCAGCCACCAGATGCGGCAGCCCTTCGGAGCAGTCCAAGCCCGCGCAGGCAGGCTCGGAACCGCAGCTCCTCAGCCCCGGAGGGGGACGCCACCCGTGGCTTGGCAAAGCCAGTTCCACGGTGGCGCTGGCGTTGGGCCACGCCTGTTTCGACGATGAGGGGTATGGGCGCGCTGCAAATGCGCGCAAACGTGGGTCCTTTCCGCTCCATCCGGTGGTTTGCGGCAGCGCAAGAAGTGCCCACTTCGCGCGGCGCCAGGCCGCAGTGTTTACCCTAGCATTGCTCACATATTAATAGCAAACAACGCTTTACAGATAAGCGATGCGAGCCTGTTTTTCTTAAAAACCATGCCACCGGTGTGCTACGTAATATCCGCAATGTTCCCGCAAACCCCCCTCGCTATCATGGCCCGTCATTCACAGGAGCAACCCATGAAAAAAACTCTGAAACTTGCACTGATCGCCGCGGCCGCAGCCACCGCTTTTGGCGCCAGCGCCCAAGACTATCCCGCCAAGGACAAGACCGTCACTATCGTGGTTCCTTTTGCTGCCGGCGGCCCGACCGACCGCGTGGCACGTGATCTGGCCGAAGCCCTGCGCAAGCCCCTGGGCGCCACTGTGGTGGTGGACAACACGGCCGGTGCCGGCAGCTCGATCGGCGCTGCACGCGTCGCCCGCGCCGCACCGGACGGCTACACCCTGCTGCTCAATCACATCGGCATGTCCACCATGCCCGCGCTGTACCGCAAGCTCGCCTTCAGCGTACCCAACGACTTTGAATACCTGGGCATGGTCAACGATGTGCCCATGACGCTGATCGCACGGCCCACCATGCCCGCGAACAACTTCAAGGAACTGACGGCCTGGATTCAGCAGAACAAGGGCAAGATCAACCTGGGCAACGCGGGCCTGGGCGCAGCGTCGCACCTGTGCGGCCTGATGTTCCAGAGCGCCATGCAGGTGGACATGACCCCCGTGCCCTACAAGGGCACTGCCCCCGCCATCACCGACCTGATCGGCGGCCAGATCGACCTGCTGTGTGACCAGACCACCAACACCACGCCGCAGATCGAGAGCAAGAAGGTCAAGGCCTATGCCGTGACCACCACCAAGCGCTTGTCCACCCCGGTCCTGAAGGATCTGCCCACCCTGGCGGAGTCGGGCCTGAAGGACTTCAACGTCAGCATCTGGCACGGCCTGTACGCCCCCAAGGGCACGCCCGCACCGGTCGTTACCAAGATCAATGAAGCCCTCAAGATCGCCCTGAAAGACCCCGACTTCATCAAGAAGCAGGAAGGCCTGGGCGCTGTGGTCGTCACCGACAAGCGCATGGAACCTGCCGAGCACAAGAAGTTCGTGCAGGCCGAGATCGACAAATGGGGCGCGGTGATCAAGGCTGCAGGCACCTACGCAGATTGATCCCTCTTCTCGCTGCAGATCACCAGGTAATTGATTCACAAGCCGCCTCGGCCCCCAGGGTTGAGGCGGCTTTTTTACGGATGAAATCCGCCACACGCCATGGTCGGCCTTGGGGTTATCCACCTGCAACAATTCACAGGCACCGCGTAGAACAGACAGCACCCCCACACGACCGACGAAAGGACCCCGCATGACATGGCTCGCCCGTGAACGCCGCCGCACCCTTGCCTCCCTGGGCATGCTCGCACTGGGCTGCGCAGCACCCGGGCTGCACGGCGCCCATGCCCAAGCGGCCTGGCCCACCAAGCCCGTGCGCATCGTCGTGCCCTTTGCCCCTGGCGGCACCACCGACATCCTGGCACGCGCCATGGCACCGGAACTCACGCGCGCCTTCGGCCAGCAGTTCTTCGTGGACAACCGTGCCGGAGCCGGTGGCAATGTGGGTGCCGAGATCGTGGCCAAATCACCCGGCGACGGATACACCCTGCTCATGGGCACTGTAGGCACCCACGGCATCAACCGCGCGCTGTATGCCAAGCTGCCCTACGACCCCATCAAGGACTTTATGCCCATCACGCTGGTGGCCGCCGTGCCCAACGTGATGGTGATGAACGCCGACAAGGCCAAGGCCCAGGGCATCACCAGCGTGCAGGACTTCATCCGCGTGGCCAAAGCCAACCCGGGCAAGATGAACATGGCATCGAGCGGCAACGGCACCTCGATCCACCTTGCAGGCGAGTTGTTCAAGAGCATGACGGGCACCTTCATGCTGCACCTGCCCTACCGGGGCTCGGGCCCGGCGCTGCTGGACATGGTGGCAGGCAACGCGGACGTGATGTTCGACAACCTGCCTTCGTCCATGGCACAGATCAAGGCGGGCAAGCTAACGGCCCTGGCAGTGACCAGTTCGCAGCGCTCCAGCGCGTTGCCGGATGTGCCCACCGTGGAGCAGGCCGGTGGCCCGACGCTCAAAGGCTACGAGGCGAGTTCATGGTTTGGCCTTCTGGCCCCCGCTGGCACGCCGCAGGATATCGTGAACCGTATCCAGCAGGAGGTGGCCAAGTCGCTGGCCACACCCACGATGAAGGAACGGCTCTTGGCCCAGGGGGCGATCCCGGGCGGCAATACGCCGGCCGAGTTCGCCAAGCACATCGACAACGAGCACAAGAAGTGGGCGCAGGTGGTGAAAACGTCGGGCGCGAAAGTGGACTAGCGGACGCCACAACCCGTCTGCACCCCACGCATCGGGCCCGCAGATACCTGGCCACAGGGCATCACAAGGAGACGCCCCAGGCCTTGTGATCCGCGTGCGCCCATGAATTCCATGCCCACAAGATTGCGTCTGTCACGCCATGGGATGGCGGATGATGGTCTTCCATTTCTCGGGGGCAGCCCTGCGAATGTCACTGAGATAGATCTCGTGGTGCTTGCCCGCCCTCACCGCTTTCGCGTCGATGAACCCGTGAAGGCGCTCGATGACCGGCCCCTCCTCCGAAAAGGGACCAATGTGCAACACCTGCGCACAACGCCCTTCAGCAAAGGCCTCCGGCCGCATGCGATCCACGCCCGGCAACTTCTTCTTTCGCTTCACCTCGGCCATGGCCTCGGAGATCACGTCCTGCGGTACGAACGCAGGCTGCATGATCATCATCGTCCATTGCCACTGGGCCCTGTCATTGGCAACAAAGGCTGACATGTCATCCGCCCACCACAGGCCTTCCAGCGGCATCACCGCATAGTCAACGGCGTCCACACCCTTCTTGACCATGAATTTGGCGGTGTACGACACCGCGAACAAGGCTTCCACGGCCTGCGCATAGGGCTCCGACGTGGTGGGGTCCCCTGTGCCGTCGATCATCAGGAAGTTGAACGTGGGCACCTCCACTTCCACCACGCTCTTGTGCGAGGGTTGGTACAGAGACTTCAGTTCTTTTTTCAAGTCAATTTTTGACACTTGCTCGGCCCATGGGTGCGGGTGCGCCAGAAACGCCGCCTGAGTTTTTCAGCGATGCGTCCGCTTCTTTTTGGAGGCCGCCCCCTTTTCAAGAAAACCGAAGTGAACATCGCGCTGAGTCCCGACGGTTGATGGCCCCCGGTCGCCATTCGCAGGCTCACACCCCCCAGACCACATCCGCCTCTTCGGCGGCGCTCTTGCGCAGCATCTCGATGAACGGCGCAGCCCGCTGGCGCAGCCGCACCGCCTCCACACCGCCGCCTTGTTCGTCCTCGTCTTCCTGGCCCTCGGCCACCGGTGGCTGGGCCTCGCTGGCCAGCACGGCGGCCTCCAGTGCGGCAATGGCGCCAGGAATCTGCGCAGCGGTCACGATGCCATTGGCGCCGGGCGCCTTGCCGATGATCTGCAGGATCTGGCGGCCCTGTGGCTCCAGCATGATCAGATCGGCGGCGGCGCGGGACTTGAATTTGTAGAGCATGGCGAAGCGTTTTCCTTGGTGCGGTTTTCAGCCCGCGTAAATGTAGTCGCGGGTGAATGGATAGTCGGATTGTGCGCCGGGCATGGCCCCCGTGGCCACCTGGCCGTCGGGCTTGGCGGCAAGCATCTGGTGCAGGGCCATCCAGCCACGCTCGAACCCCAGGGCACTGCCCGCCAGGTACAAGCGGTACGCACGCAATACCTTATCACCCTGCTCTGCGCCGGACTGTGCGGCGAGCACTTCGCGCGCCGCAGGCAATTGGGCTTCCAGCGCGTCAGACCACGCCCACAGCGTGCGGGCGTAGTGTGGTCGCAGGTTCTCGGTGTCCACCATCTCCAGGCCAGCGCGGGCCGTGTCGTGCAGCACCGCGCCCACGTGGACCAACTCCCCCCCAGGAAAGATGTATTGCTCGATGAAATCACCCATGCCCGCACCCAGCTGCGCGTTGTCTGCGCCGCCCGCCGTGATGCCGTGGTTCAGCACCAGTCCACCGGGCCGCAGCAGGCGCGCCACCGTCTCGAAGTAACGCGGCATCTGCGCGCGGCCCACGTGCTCGAACATGCCGATCGAGGCGATCTTGTCGAAGGGCTGTTCCGCCTGCAGCTCGCGGTAGTCCACCAGCTGCATGCGCACGCGCCCCTGCAGCCCGCACTCGCCAATGAGTCGCTGCACATGCGCATGCTGGTTGCGCGAGAGCGTGATGCCCGTGGCATCCACGCCGTAGTGCTCAGCCGCCCACAGCAGCAGGCCACCCCAGCCCGCGCCAATGTCCAGAAAGCGGTCCCCGGGTTGCAGCTGCAGCTTGCGGCAGATGTGGTCGAGCTTTGCCTCCTGGGCCTGGGCGAGCGTCAGGTCCGGCGAACGGTAATAGGCACACGAGTAGACGCGGCGCGGGTCCAGCCACAGCGCATAGAAGTCGTCCGACAGGTCGTAGTGAAACTGCACATGGCGCGCATCGTGCGCCAGCGTGTGCACCGCCATGGAACGCGCACGGGCCAGCACACGCTGCCACCAGCCGTGGTGCTGGTCGCGGGCAGGGTCGCGCGTGAGCAGCCCTGCAGCGGCAGCCATCAGGTCGCGCATGCCCCCTTCGAGCGCTACCCGCCCTTCCACGATGGCCGCGCCCACATTGCCGATCTCGCCCGTAGCCAGCGCCACCAGCGCCATGCGGTCGCGAAACCGCAAGGTGACGGCAGGCTCGGGCGCGCCCAGTTGCTGGCCCGCGGGCAACTGAACGGCCATGGGCACCGGCAAGGTCGCCAGCCGCCCCTCCAAGGTGTGCAGCAAGTGCTTCATGCAACACATCTTGAAAAGATTGCTGCACTGCGTCAACACCCCGCGCCGGCAGCAGGGTTTCGCCGGGAACGCCCCCATTGACAGTATTTTGTTTAAGCCTAAACTATTTTCCCATGAACATCCTCTGCATTGGCGGCGGGCCCGCAGGCCTGTACTTCGCACTGCTCATGAAGCAGCAAAACCCTGCCCACCGGGTCACGGTGGTGGAGCGCAACCGGCCCTTTGACACCTTCGGCTGGGGGGTGGTGCTGTCGGACCAGACGCTCGACAACCTGCGCGCGGCCGATGCGCCCTCGGCCGCGCTCATCGGCGACGCGTTCAACCACTGGGACGACATCGAGGTGTTCTTCAAGGGCCGCAGCGTGCGCTCCAGCGGCCACGGCTTTTGCGGCATCGGGCGCAAGCGGCTGCTCAACATCCTGCAGGACCGGTGCCTGGCCGTGGGCGTGGAGCTGGTGTTCGAAACCGATGTGGCCGACGACCAGGCTTTGGCCGCGCAGTACGACGCCGATCTGGTGATTGCCAGCGACGGTCTCAACAGCCGCATCCGCACCCGCTACGCCGCCACCTACCAGCCCGACATCGACCTGCGTGAGTGCCGATTTGTCTGGCTTGGCACTCACAAAAAACTCGATGCTTTTACGTTTGCTTTCGAGCAGACGGAGCACGGCTGGTTTCAGGCACACGCCTACCAGTTCGATGCCGACACCTCCACCTTCATCATCGAGACGCCCGAAGCGGTGTGGAAGGCGCATGGTCTGGACGCCATGGAACAACCCGAGGCCATTGCGTTCTGCGAGAAGCTGTTTGCCAAGTATCTCGACGGCAACGCTCTCATCAGCAACGCCACACACCTGCGCGGCTCGGCCAACTGGATTCGTTTTCCGCGCGTGATCTGCAACACCTGGGTGCACCGCGAGGCCATCCAAGGCAAGCGGGTGCCCATCGTGCTGATGGGCGATGCAGCGCACACTGCGCACTTCTCGATCGGCAGCGGCACCAAGCTCGCGCTCGAAGACGCGATCGACCTGGCCAACGAGTTCGCCACCGGGCTGCCCATCGACGAGGTGCTCACCCACTACGAGGCGCGCCGCAGCGTCGAGGTGCTCAAGATCCAGAACGCCGCGCGCAACAGCACCGAGTGGTTCGAGAACGTGGGCCGCTACACCGGCATGCCCATCGAGCAATTCGCGTACTCGCTGCTCACGCGCAGCCAACGCATCAGCCACGAGAACCTGCGGCTGCGCGACGCGGCGTGGCTGGAGGGCTATGAAGCGTGGCTGGCGGGCGGCAAGGCTGCGGTGCCGCCGATGCTCACACCGTTCACACTCAAGGGCGTCACCCTCAAGAACCGCATCGTCGTCTCGCCCATGGCCACCTACAGCGCGGTCGATGGCGTACCGCAGGACTTCCACCTGGTGCACCTGGGCGCCCGGGCCCTCGGCGGCGCGGCACTGGTGATGGTGGAGATGACCAGCCCCACGCCCGAGGGCCGCATCACCCCCGCCTGCACGGGGCTGTGGAACGATGCGCAGCAGGCCGCATTCACGCGCATCGTGAATTTCGTGCACGGCAGCAGCACCGCCAAGATCGGCCTGCAGCTGGGCCACAGCGGCCCCAAAGGCTCCACGTGCGTGGGCTGGGAGGGCACGGACGAGCCGCTGCCCGACGGCAACTGGCCGCTGCTGGCTGCCAGCGCGCTGGCCTACGGCGAGCAGAACCAGGCGCCCATCGCCATGACCCGCGCCGACATGGACGGGATGACCGCCGCGTTCGTTGCCAGCGCCGAGCGCGCCGTCGCCTGCGGCTTCGACTGGCTGGAGTTGCACTGCGCGCACGGCTACCTGCTGGCCAGCTTCATTAGCCCCATCACCAACCAGCGCACCGACGAATACGGCGGGAGCATCGACAACCGCTGCCGCTACCCGCTCGAAGTATTCGCCGCCGTGCGCGCCGTGTGGCCGGCCGACAAGCCGCTCTCCGTGCGCATCTCGGCCCACGACTGGGCGCCGGGCGGCACCACGCCCGACGATGCGGTGCAGATCGCCCGCCTGTTCCAGGCCGCCGGCGCCGACCTGATCGACGTGTCGTCCGGCCAGACCACGCGCGCCGCCAAGCCGGTGTACGGCCGCATGTACCAGACGCCGTTTGCCGACCGCATCCGCAACGAAGTGGGCATTGCCACCATGGCCGTGGGTGCGATCAGCGAGGCCGACCACGCCAACAGCATCATTGCCGCCGGCCGCGCCGACCTGTGCGCCATTGCCCGCCCCCACCTGGCCGACCCGGCATGGACGCTGCACGCAGCAGCCCAGCTCAGCCCCGTGGCCGCCGCGCACACCGACTGGCCGGTGCAGTACGCCAGCGGCCGCGACCAGATGCTGCGCGAGATCGCCAAACAAAAACAGGTCGCAGCGCTGGCTGCAAAAGTGCCATCAGCTACAAAAAATAGAGCATCCGAGGAAGAAGGCTAGCCATGGACCTCGAAGCCCGCCTGCACGGCGCCGCCCCCAGCGAGCACCCCGAAGCGCTGCGCCTGTGGCTGCGTTTGCTCACCTGCACGCAGCTCATCGAAAAACAGGTGCGCAGCAACTTGCGCGCGCAGTTCGACACCACGCTGCCGCGTTTTGACCTGATGGCGCAGCTCGAACGCGCGCCGGACGGCATGAAGATGAAAGAGCTCTCGCGCCGCATGATGGTGACGAGCGGCAACATCACCGGCATCACCGACCAGCTCGTGGCGGAAGGCTTGGTGGAGCGCCTGGACGTGGAAGGCGACCGCCGCGCGTACCTCGTGCGCCTCACGCCACAAGGCCGCCAGCAGTTCAACGACATGGCGCGCCAGCACGAGCAGTGGATCGTAGCAGCGTTTGCCACGCTGGGCGAACGCGACATCGCCACCTTGTACCGCCTGTTGGGCAGGGTCAAGGAACACACACAAGACAACTCTCTGGAGACCACGGAATGAAGCATTTCATCGGCGCGAGCAACCCCATGCGCGAGCAGTTCAACCCCCAGGCCAGCTATGTGGCCGAGCATTTCGCGTGGAGCTTCGATGCTGGCGTGGGCACTGTCACGCTCAACCGACCGGACCGCAAGAACCCGCTCACCTTCCAGAGCTATTCGGAGCTGCGTGATTTTTTCTACGCGCTGCGGTTTGCCACCGACGTGAAGGCCATCGTCGTCACCGGTGCGGGCGGCAACTTCTGCTCGGGCGGCGACGTGCACGAGATCATCGGCCCGCTCACCACCATGACCATGCCCGAGCTGCTGGAGTTCACGCGCATGACGGGCGACCTGATCAAGGCCATGCGCGCCTGCCCGCAACCCATCCTGGGCGCCATCGACGGCATCTGCGCCGGTGCGGGCGCCATGATGGCGCTGGCCTGCGACATGCGCTACGGCACCGAGGCCACCAAGACCGCCTTTCTCTTCACCCGCGTGGGCCTGGCCGGGGCCGACATGGGCGCCTGCGCATTGCTGCCCCGCATGATCGGCCAGGGCCGCGCCAGCGAGCTGCTGTTCACCGGCCGCGCGATGACGGCGCACGAGGGTCTCGCCTGGGGCTTCTTCAACGATTTGTATGAGAGCGCCGACCTGCTGGCCAACGTGCAGGCCACGGCGCGCACGCTGGCCGACGGCCCCACCTTTGCCCACGGCATGACCAAGACCATGCTGAGCCAGGAGTGGAGCATGACCATCGAGCAGGCCATCGAGGCCGAGGCGCAGGCCCAGGCGATCTGCATGCAGACCGAAGACTTCCGTCGCGCCTACGAAGCGTTTGCGGCCAAGCAGAAGCCCGTGTTCCAAGGAGATTGAGCGCATGCATGTCGCCACGCCCCCCGCGCCTTGCCCGCCCTCTACGGCGCACCTGGCCTTGCCCTTTTTTGACGACGCCCACCGCGCGCTGGCCGAGGGCCTGGTGCCCTGGGCTGCCGCGCAGCAGGTCGATGAAACCGACGACCGCGCCGCCTGCCGCGACTGGGTGCAGCGCCTGGGCGCGGGCGGCTGGCTGCGCTACTGCGTGCCCGCCGCACACGGCGGCGCCCTGCCCGCGCTCGACTCGCGCGCACTGGTGCTGCTGCGCGAGACACTGGCCTACCACTCGCCGCTGGCGGATTTTGCGTTTGCCATGCAGGGCCTGGGCAGCGGCTCCATCACGCTGGCCGGCAGCCCGGCGCAGCAGGCGCACTACCTGCAGGGCGTGGCGCGCGGCGAGCTGATCGCGGCTTTCGCGCTCAGCGAGCCCGAAGCGGGCTCTGACGTAGGCGCTATGCAAACAATAGCCACCGGTGCTTATCCATCCAGCGCTAGTGGCCAAATTGGCTCATATTCCCTCACCGGCACCAAGACCTGGATCAGCAACGGCGGCATCGCCGACTTCTACTGCGTGTTCGCCAAGACCGACCCGGCGGGCGGCACGCGCGGCATCAGCGCCTTCATCATCGATGCCGACACGCCGGGCCTCGACACCTCGCGCCACATCCACGTGATGGCGCCGCACCCACTCGCCACGCTGCAGTTCACCGGCTGCACCGTGCCCGCCACCGCACTGCTCGGTGAAGAGAGCGGCGGGTTCAAACTGGCCATGCGCACACTCGACATCTTCCGCGCGTCGGTCGCCGCTGCGGCCTTGGGCATGGCGCGCCGCGCGCTGGCCGAGGCCGTGCACCACGCGCGCCAGCGCCGCATGTTCGGCCAGACGCTGGCGGACTTTCAGCTCACGCAGGCCAAGATCGGCGAGATGGCCGCGCTGGTGGACAGCGCCGCGCTGCTGACCTACCGCGCGGCCTGGCTGCGCGACGAGGGGGAAAAGCGTGGCGGCACCCGCGTCACGGCCGAGGCGGCGATGGCAAAAATGACCGCCACCGAAAACGCTCAACGCGTCATCGACATGGCGCTGCAACTGCACGGCGGGTGCGGCGTGGAAGTGGGCAGCAAGGTCGAGTCGCTGTACCGCGACATCCGCTCGCTGCGCATCTACGAAGGCGCCACCGAAGTGCAGCAACTCATCATCGGCAAGGCCACCCTGCAGGAGTAACACGACATGAGCAGCACCAGCAGCAGCACCGCACACTCCGCCCAGCCCGACCATTTCGTGCACGACCGCCTGCCCGCGCCCGAGGCCTGGCCGACGCTGCATTACGACCTGCCCGAGCAGCAGATCGCCGCGCAGGCCAACCTGGTGCAAGCCCTGTTCGAGCAGGCCGAGCGCGCCGGCCACATCGACCGCCCCCTGCTGCGCGGCCCGCACCGCACGTACACCTACCGCGACGCCTGGACCGAGGCCGCGCGCATTGCCGAAGTGCTCACGCAGGACCACGGCCTCGTGCCCGGCAACCGCGTGCTGCTGCGCGGCGGCAACACGGTGGAGATGGCGCTGGCCTGGCTGGGCACCGTCTACGCGGGGCTGGTGGCAGTGGCCACCATGCCGCTGCTGCGCGCGGGCGAGCTGGCCAGCATCATCGAACGCGCACAACCCACGCTGGCGCTGTGCGACGGTCGCCTGCTGGCCGAGCTGCAGGCCGCCCAAACGCAGCACCCCGTGCTGGCCGCCATCGTGCCGTTTCACACCGCACCCGACGCGGCCGACCTGATCCAGCGCGCCCAGGCCAAGCCGGGCACCACACCGCCCTGCCCCACGGCGGCCGACGACATCGCGCTGATGGCCTTCACCTCCGGAACCACCGGCGCACCCAAGGCCGCCGTGCACACGCACCGCGACGTCCTGGCCGCCTGCGAGGCCTGGCCGCGCCACGTGCTCAAGGCCACGCCCGACGACATCGTGGCGGGCTCGCCGCCGCTGGCCTTCACCTTCGGGCTGGGCGGCCTGCTGGTGTTCCCGATGTGGGCGGGGGCCAGCGTGTACTTCCCGGACCAGCCCTACACGCCCCAGACCATGGTCACGCTGATGCGCGACGCGGGGGTGACCATCTGCTACACCGCGCCCACCTTCTACCGGCAGATGGCGCCGTTCGCCCAGCAGATCGGCCTGCCGCAGCTGCGCATCAGCGTGAGTGCCGGCGAAGGCCTGCCGGACGCCACGCGCCAGCTGTGGAAGGACGCCACCGGCATCGACATGACGGACGGCATCGGCGCCACCGAGATGTTTCATATCTTTGTATCGTCGGCCGGCGGCGAAAGCCGCCCTGGCGCCATCGGCAAGGTCGTGCCCGGCTACACCGCCAAGGTGGTCGACGGCGGTGGCCATGAGGTGCCGCTGGGCACGGTAGGGAAGCTGGCCGTGATCGGCCCCACGGGCTGCAAGTACCTCGACGACCCGCGCCAGGCCAAGTATGTGAAAGACGGCTGGAACTACCCGGGCGACGCGTTCACGCAGGACGCCGACGGGTACTTCTTCTACCAGGCGCGCGACGACGACATGATCATCACCGCCGGCTACAACGTGGGCGGCCCCGAGGTTGAAGACGCCTTGCTGCGCCACCCGGCCGTGGCCGAGTGCGGCGTGATCGGCGTGCCCGACGAGGAGCGCGGCATGGTGGTCAAGGCCATCTGCGTGCTCAAACCCGGCCACACGGGCGATGCGGCCATGGTCAAGACGCTGCAGGACCATGTGAAAGCTACCATCGCCCCGTTCAAGTACCCGCGCGTGGTGGAGTTCGTCGCGGCACTGCCCCGCACCGAAACCGGCAAGCTCCAGCGCTTCAAGCTGCGCCAGGGCGCTACGGCTCCTTCCTCTACAAAAACAACATGATGATGAACACAGTATTGCAACCCGAGGGCTGGGTGGCCCCCAAGGGCTACGCCAACGGCATGGCCGCACGCGGCACCATGGTCTTCACCGGCGGCCAGATCGGCTGGAACGCGCAGCAGCAGTTCGAGAGCGACGACTTCATCGCCCAGACCAGGCAGACGCTGCTGAACGTGCGTGCGGTGCTGGAGGCCGGTGGCGCGAGCCCCGAGCACCTGGTGCGGCTGACCTGGTATGTGACCGACCGCAACGAATACAACAGCCGCCTGAAGGAGCTGGGTGCTGTCTACCGCGAGGTGCTGGGCAAGAACTTCCCGGCGATGGCGTGTGTGCAAGTGGCGGGGCTCATGGAAGAGCGCGCGAAGATCGAGATTGAAGCAACCGCCGTAATCCCGGACTGAGCTTTTCCAGCCACCGCTGCAGCGCTTGCCCGTACAGGATGAACGCCAGCGCCGCCCCAATCAATGGCAGCGCGGCAAACACCCAGCCCGTCAGCAGCTCGCCGCCCAGCGCCACGCCCACCAGCAGCGCCACCGCAGGGTTCACGAACGAATAGCTGCCCGCCAGCGCCGCCGACGTGTTCTGCAGCAACCACAGATACGCATTGAGCGCCACCAGCGTGCCAAACACCAGCAGATAGACCCACGCCGCCCACGACTTGGCGCTGACCTGGCCCAGAGCCGAGAGCGGCTCGAACCACAGCGCCACCACCAGCCCCATCGCACCGCCCGCAAACCACTGCGCGGCCGAGGCCATGGCAGGTGCGGGCAACGAGAGCTTGCGCGATGCATACGAGCCGATGCTCCAGCACAGCGGCGCACCAAAGGCCAGCAGCGCACCGAGCCAGGTGGCCGAAAAATCGCCCTCCAGCGCCAGCAGCAGCGCGCCCACCACGCCCAGCGCCAGGCCGATCCAGCTGGTGAAAGGCACCCGCTCGCCGCCCCAACGCGACCACAGCGCCAGCCACATCGGCATGGTGGTGACCACCGTGGCCATGAGGCCCGAACCAATGCCCAGCTTTTGCGCAAAGCCCATCAGGTTCATGGCCAGGAACACCATGCAGCCGCCGACCACCGCCGAATTGCGCCACTGCACCCGCGTGGGCAGTGCATGGCCTTGCCACAGCGCAATCAGCAACATCACGCCGCCCGCGCACAGAAAACGGATGGCGTTCATAAGCAGCGGCGGCATGGTCTGCACCGCAATGCCGATGGCGAAATAGGTGGTGCCCCACACCACATAGACCAGCAGCAGTGCCATGGCGACGGCCCAACTTCGCTGTGATCGGGGTTGCGCGTTGAAAATTGCCGGCATATTCTTCACCTTACCGAATAATTTATGGAAACCGTGAGGTTTTCGGAATTTTTACCAAAATCAATCGGATATGCAAGCAAATATTCAGACAGACGACATGGACGCCAGAATTATTTCGGCATTGGGAGCGGATGGCCGACGCTCCTATGCCGACGTGGGGGCCGAAGTGGGACTGTCCACGGCCGCCGTGCACGAACGCGTGAAGAAGCTGCTGGACAAGGGCGTGATCCGCCGTTTTTCGATCAGCGTGGACCCGGAGCGCGTGGGGCTCAACTTCACCGCCTTCGTGGCCATCCGCAACGACGGCGGCATCCATTGCCGTGACGTGGCACCGCGCCTGCGCGCCATGCCCCAGGTGGAAGAACTTCACAGCGTGGCGGGCGAATACGACTTTCTGGCCAAGGTGCGCACCACGCATGCGCGCGCACTGGAAGATGTGATCTACGAAATCAAGGCCATTGCCGGTGTGGCCCGCACCACCAGCACCGTGGTGCTCAACACCGAGTTCGAGGACCGGCCGCTGGACCTGGGCTGGATGAGCGGGGACAAGGGTGGCTGAGGCGCAGCGCCTAGGAGCCTGTCAGACTTGGAGCGTCGAAAGCGAAAATCGGCCTCAGCGAGGACAGTTTTTGCCGGATTTGCAGCCCCATCGCCCAGCTATGGGGCAAAAAGACGGTGAAAAATGGACCGCTGAGGTCGATTTGCAGCCGACGATTTCCAAGTCCGACAGGCTCCTAACACTCGCAATGGCCCACGATGCACCCTCCACCGCCTATCGGTATGCGGTGTCTTTTGCCCCCAACCCCGGCAGCCTGGGCTGGCTGGCCGGCAGCCATTGGCTGGGCCGCTGCGCCGCCTTGCTGCAGCCCCTGCAGCAACTGGGTATTGCAGGGGTTTCCGCTGACGACCTGCACCGGCTGACGGCCGCACCGCGCCGCCGTGGCTGGCAGGCCCCGCTCCTGGCGCCTTTTGCGCTGGCACCCGGCACGGACTGGCTCACGCTGCACCAGGCCATACAGGCGCTGGCCCACAGCCTCATGCCCTGTGTATTGCCAACCCTGCATGTGGAGCGTGTGGGCGACGTTCTGGCGCTGGTGCTGCCTGCGTCCCACGCCGCCAACAGCGCCTTGCAGGAAACCGCTGCAGCCGGCCATGCCGCACTGCACCGCCTGGCCGCGCCGCCATCCGGCATCGAACCGTTGCGCAGCGCGCATCCGCTGGCGCAGCAGGCGTTCCGTTTTCACCTGCCCCTCACCGGCCCGTTGCAGCAGGTGGATGCGCAGACGCAGGCCTTGGTTTTTGATGCCGCGCAGGAATATTTCTCTGACCTGCCCCCGCTGAAGTTCAACAGCCTGGCCCTGTTTGCCGAGCCCACGCCGGGCGCGGACTTTGTGCTGCTAGATCACGTGGAGATGGCCCCTTAGCCCTCGGAACAGCGCCTGGCACAGGCTTGCCACCCGCCCACAGCCAATTCAATGACCACCACCGATCCCGCCATGCCTTCCGTCACGATCTATCACAACCCAAAATGCGGTACGTCCCGCAACACGCTCGCCATGATCCGCAACAGCGGCGTGGAGCCCGAGGTCATCGAATACCTCAAGACCCCACCTGACCGCGCCACCCTGCTGGCGCTGATCGCCGCCACGGGTGAACCGGTGATCCACGCCGTGCGCACCAAGGAAGCGGTCTTCACCGAGCTGCAACTGGACGCGCCGGGCGTGACCGACGCGCAGCTCGTCGAAGCGATGCTGCAGCACCCCATCCTCATCAACCGCCCCATCGTGGTCACGCCCCTGGGCACACGGCTGTGCCGCCCGTCCGAGAAGGTGCTGGATATCCTGCCCGCCCCCCAGCAAGACGCCTTTACCAAGGAAGATGGCGAAGTCGTGACCAATGCCCAGGGCCAGCGTGTCTGAGGCCGTAGCGCACTGCGGCGCATGACCGCCGCCTCACAACGCTGGACCGTGGCGCGCCTGGGCACGGCCCAGACCTTGTCCTGGGCCTCGTCCTACTACCTGCCCGCCATGCTGGCCGTGCCCATGGCGCGCGATCTGGGCGTGGCCACCCCCACCGTGTTCGCGGCGTTCTCGGTGGCGCTCATCGTGTCGGCGTTGCTGGGGCCGGTTGCGGGTCGGACCATCGACCGCCATGGCGGGCGACCGGTGCTGGTGGGCACCAACCTGCTGTTTGCCGCCTGGGTGCTGATGGGCGTGGCCATGGGGTCCGGCCTGTACGAGGCCGCGTTTGCCACGCTGGTGCGCCTGTACGGCCAGGGCGCACGCAGTGCCATCACCGGCATCACGCTGATTGCGGGTTTTGCCAGCACCGTGGGCTGGCCGCTGTCGGCCTGGATGGAAGTGCAATGGGGCTGGCGCGGCGCATGTGTGGGATGGGCAGCATTGCATTTGCTGGTGGGCTTACCGCTGAACGGCTGGTTGCCGCGCATCGCGTCCGAAGAGAAGGGCCCAACCACAGGAGCCGGTACACACTCTTCCACCGCAGCCACAACAGCCACACCTGCATCGCCCGCTCCCGACCACGCGCTGCGCACCACCGTGCTGCTGTCCTTCGTGTTTGCCGTCACCTGGTTCACCAGCACTGCCATGGCGGCCCATCTGCCGCGCCTGCTGCAGGCCAGTGGCACATCGTTGCAGACGGCGGTGGCTATGGCGGCGCTGGTGGGCCCGGCCCAAGTGGCGGCGCGGCTGCTGGAGTTTGGCTTCCTGCGCCGCCTGCATCCATTGCTGTCAGCCCAGCTGGCGGCGGTGGCCCACCCGGTGGGCGCGGCCTTGTTGATGGTGGTGGGCGGGCCCGCAGCCGCGGTGTTCACGGTGTTGCACGGGGCCGGCAACGGCATCCTGACCATTGCCAAGGGCACGCTGCCGCTGGTGCTGTTTGGGCCTGCAGGCTACGGCGCCCGCCAGGGCCTCATGATGGTGCCTGCCCGCGTGGCACAGGCCTTTGCCCCCGTGCTGTTCGGCATGCTGATCGATGGTTTGGGCGCTGCCGCCCTGTGGGCCACCACGCTGCTGGGGTTGGCAGCGCTGGGAGCGTTGTGGGTGTTGCGGCCCGTGGCGCAGCGCTGATCAACCGCGCGGCGCCACAAACTCCGCCCGCGCCTTGAGCGCTGGGGCGCGCGAATGGCAACCCTCCAGGTGGTCGTTCACCAGCCCCATGGCCTGCATGAAGGCATACACCGTGGTGGGGCCCACAAAACTCCAGCCGCGTTTTTTCAGGTCCTTGGACATGGCGATGGACGCGGGCGACGTGGACAGGGTGCGTGCCACCTCGCGCGTGAGGCGCTCGGGCCGGTCGGCGGCGGCGGGCTCGTAGCGCCACGCGTAGTGTGCGAGTGAGCCGAACTCGCGCCGCAGCTCCAGCACGCGCCGTGCATTGTTGATGGTGGACTCGATCTTGCCCCGGTGGCGCACGATGGCCGCGTCCTGCACCAGGCGCTCGACATCGGTGGGGCCGAAAGCGGCAACCTGCTCAGCATCGAAGTTCGCAAACGCTGCGCGAAACCCCTCGCGCTTGTTCAGGATGGTCAGCCAGCTCAGGCCCGACTGGAAGCCCTCCAGGCAGATCTTCTCGAACAGCCGCCGGTCGTCCGCCACCGGAAAGCCCCATTCCTGGTCGTGGTAGTGGCGGTAAAACGGCGTGGCCTGGCACCAGGTGCAGCGCGGGCAGTCGGCCTCGTCGGCAAACAGGCCCTCAGGCAAGTCAGGCAGGTCACGCGGCGGAGAGGTGGGTTCAACGGTCATGCGTGGCATTCTAGAAACTGCACCGGCCACGCTGCTGACACCCCTTCGGACGCCCCACGCGATCTGCCCATAAACTGCCCGCATGCGCCAGTTTCTCCCCCGCCTGCGAGCCTTGCCCCCCCTGATGATCAGCCTTGCCCTGGCGGGCTGCGCCAGCACCACCGGCCCCGCCAGCATGCTGGGCTACTACTGGCAGTCGGTGCAGGGGCACATGCAGATCATGCAGGCGGCCGAGCCCATTGACCGCTGGATCACCCGCACCGACATCCCACCTGCCCTGCGCGAGCGGCTGCAGCTGGCGCAGCGTGCCCGCACCTTTGCCGTGGCCGAGCTGGGCCTGCCCGACAACGCCAGCTACCGCCGCTATGCGGACCTCAAACGCCCCGCCGCCGTGTGGAATGTGGTGGCCGCGCCGCCGTACTCCCTCACGCTGCACACCTGGTGCTTCCCGGTCACGGGTTGCATTGGCTACCGGGGCTACTTCACCGAGGGCGCCGCGCAGGCCGAGGCGGCTGAACTGGCTGCACAGGGCCTGGAGGTGGAGGTGTATGGCGTGCCCGCGTACTCCACGCTGGGCTACATGAACTGGGCGGGGGGCGATCCGCTGCTCTCCACCTTCATCGCCTGGCCCGAGGGCGACTTTGTGCGCCTGTTGTTCCACGAGCTGGCGCACCAGGTGGCCTATGCCAAGAACGACACCTTATTCAACGAGTCGTTCGCCACGGCCGTGGAGCGCATCGGCATTGCGCAGTGGCTGGCAACCCAGTCCACCCCGCAGGCGCGCGAGGCGTTTGCCACCAGCGAGGCGCGGCGCAGCGCCTTCCGCGCGCTGACGCGCGCCACACGCGCCCGGCTGGCAGCCATTTACGAACAAAAAGAGGCTACAGCGCTTGATAGTAAAGCGCTAGCAGCTATGAAAAGCGAAGCAATGGAGGCTTTTCGCACCGACTACGCAGCCCTGCGCGCACGCTGGCTGGGCACCCCGGGCGGCCCCGCCCCCCAGGCCACCACGGCCCAAGTGACGGGCTACGACCGCTGGGTGGCCAAGGCCAACAACGCCAGCTTTGCCGCCCAGGCCGCCTACGACGAGCTGGTGCCCGCATTCGAAGCCCTGTTTGAGCGCGAAGGCCGCGACTGGCCCCGGTTTTATGATGCCGTACGACAACTGACGCAGCAGCCCCAGCCACAACGCCACGAGACCTTGCGCGCACTGCGGCCTTCCCAGACAACGCCCTAAGGAGACGACCCATGCCCGACATCCACATCCACCGCGACCACCACCTGGGCTTCAAGGAAGCCCGCAAGGTCGCCTTCTCCTGGGCCGAAAAGGCCGAAGAAAAATTCGACATGGAATGCACCTACGAAGAAGGCGAGAAGGAGGACCTGCTGACCTTCACCCGCTCGGGCGTCAAGGGCACGCTGCTGGTGGATGCCCACCAGTTCGAGATGAAGGCACAGCTCGGTTTTCTGTTCGGCGCGTTCAAGGACCGCATCGAGGCCGAAATTGGCGAACAGCTCGACGCCCTGCTCAATGCGCCCCACCCCGGCGCCAAGAAACCCGCCACCGACAAGAAGAAACACGCGGCAGAGGCGGGTGCAGACAAGCCGACCACCAAAGCAGCGGCGAAACCTGCACCCAAGGCCAGGAAGGCGTAGCCGCCGGGGCCCTGACCATGACATCCACTGCCACGGGCACTGCCGCCCACAGCCCGGCGTTCGACACCCTCGCCGCGCTGCTCAACACCCGCTACAGCTGCCGCGCCTTTCTGCCCGAACCCCTGCCACGCGCGACCATCGAGCGCATCCTGGCCACCGCGCAGCGCACGGCCTCGTGGTGCAACGCGCAGCCCTGGCAGCTCACCATTGCCAGTGGCGCCACGCTGGAGCGCCTGCGCAGCGCCCTGTTGGCCCACATGGCCACAGCCGCCCCTGCGCCCGACCTGCCCTGGCCCCGTGAATACCGGGGGGTGTACCAGGAGCGGCGGCGCGAATGTGGCTGGGGCCTGTACGAAGCCCTGGGCATTGCCAAGGGTGACCGCGAAGCCTCGGCCCGCCAGGCGGCGCAGAACTTCACGATGTTTGGCGCACCGCATGTGGCCATCGTCACCAGCGACGAGGCATTGGGCGTCTATGGTGCGGTGGACTGCGGCGCGTATGTGAGCAACTTCATGCTGGCCGCGCACAGCCTGGGTGTGGGCTCCATCGCGCAGGCCGCACTCGCCTCCTACCCCGGCGTGCTGCGCGACGTGCTGGGCATTGGCGAGGACCGCACCATCGTCTGCGGTATCTCGTTCGGCATGGCGGACCCGGAACATCCGGCCAACCGTTTCCGCACCACGCGTGCCGATCCGGCGGGCAGCGTGGTGTGGCGGGACTGACCGAGCGGATATCAGGCGGCAGCGCGCAACAAGGGGCTGCGCGTGCGCAGCACCCCGAACAGGTCCTTGGGGTCTGACAGTTCGGGAATCAGTTCGATGGGCTGGCCCATGCCCAGCTCGGTGGCCGCGTCGCGCAGGAACCGCAGCGCAGAAAAGTCCTCCAGCGCAAAACCCACGGAATCGAATACCGTCACCGCCGCCTCACTGGCCCGGCCGGCACGCTGACCCGCCAGTACCTCCCACAATTCGGTCACGGCAAAGTCGGCCGGCAGTTGCTGGATGTCGCCTTCGATGCGCGTCTGCGGCGCGTATTCGACAAATACCTGCGCCTGGCGCAGCACATCGGCATGCAGCTCCGTCTTGCCAGGGCAATCGCCCCCCACCGCGTTGATGTGTATGCCGGGCGCCAGCATGTCGGGCGTGAGGATGGTGGCATTGGTCTTGTCCGCCGTCACCGTGGTGACGATGTCGGCGCCGCGCACGGCCTCGGCCGTGCTGGTGCAGACCACGGTGCGCAGGCCCGTGCCTTGCAGGTTGGCCTGCAGCTTGGTGGTGGCGGCCGGGTCGGTGTCAAACAGCCGCAGGGTGTCGATGCCCAGCAGGTGGTGGAAGGCCAGCGCCTGGAACTCGCTTTGGGCGCCGTTGCCGATCAGCGCCATGGTGCGTGCGCCGGGGCGCGCCAGAGCGCGGGCGGCCACGGCAGACATGGCGGCGGTGCGCAGGGCGGTGGTGAGGGTGAGCTCACTCAGCAGCAGCGGCGCGCCCGTGGCCACATCGGCCAGCACGCCAAACGCCATCACCGTAGACAAGCCCCAGCGGGTGTTCTTGGGGTGGCCGTTGACGTACTTGAACGCATAGGTCTGGTCGTCGGCAATGGGCATCAGCTCGATCACGCCGTCGCGCGAATGGCTGGCCACACGCGCCGATTTGTCGAAGGCGTTCCAGCGCAGGTAGTCGGCATGCAGGTAGTCGGCCATGCCGCGCAGGCAGGCCTCGACGCCCTTGCGTTGCACCAATGCGATGACATCGGGCGCACTGAGGTAAAGGGTGGAAAAGTGATTTTTGGAAGGCATGGTGCTTGTCTCCGGGTGGGATAGAAGCAGTGTCCTGGAGCGTCGCAGCAATGGGAATCGCCCAAACTGCCGCATATTGCAGGCCGGTTTGCCGGTATGGCAAGGAAAATTGCCACTTTGCACAATAGCCGGCGCACACACCCTGGTGGCGTGGGCGCGCTATCCTCCCCATACCGGGCGCAATCTATGCCCTTCCGACAACATTCCGCACCATGACGCCTTCGGACATCCTCATCAGCGAAGTCGGTCCACGCGACGGCCTGCAGTCCGTGAAGGCCACCATGCCCACTGCCGACAAGCTGCGCTGGATTGATGCGCTGGTGGCGGCCGGCCTGCGCGAGATCGAAGTTGGCTCGTTTGTCCCCGCGCGCCTGCTGCCCCAGATGGCCGATGTGGCCGAGGTGGTGCGCCACGCGCTGACCCACCCCGGCATTGCCGTGATGGCGTTGGCGCCCAACCTGCGCGGCGCCGAGGCGGCCTTGGCGGCGGGTGTGCACAAGGTCACGCTGCCGGTGTCGGCCAGCGTCGCGCATTCGCTGGCCAATGTGCGCAAGACGCGCGAGGCCATGGTCGAGGAAGTGCGTGCCGTGGCCCACCTGCGCGATACACAGGCTCCCGCCATGCTGGTGGAGGTGGGGTTGTCCACGGCCTTTGGCTGCACCCTGCAGGGCAAGGTGCCCGAGGACGACGTGATCTGGCTCGCAGCCCTGTGCGCCGAGGCTGGGGCCGACGAGGTGGGTCTGTCCGACACCACGGGCATGGCCAACCCGGCGCAGGTGCGCCGCCTGTTCACGCGCCTGCGCGCCGAGCTGGGCACCCGGGCCGGGGCGGCCCACATGCACAACACGCGGGGCCTGGGGCTGGCCAATTGTCTGGCGGCCTACGACGTGGGGGTGCGCACGTTCGATGCGTCGCTGGGCGGCTTGGGCGGCTGTCCCTATGCGCCGGGCGCATCGGGCAACGTGGTGACAGAAGACCTGGTATTCATGTTCGAGGCCATGGGCATTGCCACAGGCGTCGACCTGGAGCGCCTTATGGCCGCACGTGCGCCACTGCAGGCGGGGCTGCCGGGCGAGCCGATCTATGGCATGACGCCAGAGGCGGGGTTGCCCAAAGGGTGGGCGCCCGGCGCAATGCGCCGTTGAGGCTGTTGTCCTGGAATGCAAAAAAGGCGACCTCGGTCGCCTTATGTCTTTATGGCCAGGTGGCCAGACGCGTGGGTGTCAGCTCAGCGAGGTGATCAGGTCGATGTACTGCTGCTTGGCTGCATCGGCCTCGGTGCCCTTGAGGTTGTTCCAGGCGTCCCACTTGGCACGGCCCACCATGTCGGAAAAGCTGGGCTTCTTCTCGGTGTTATCGCCGGTTGTGGCCTGCTTGTACAGCGCGTAGATCTTGAGCAGCGTGGCGTTGTCGGGGCGCTCGCTGAGGTTCTTGGAATTGGCCACAGCGGCTTCGAAGGTGGCGTTCAGGTCGGCCATGTCGGTTGCTCCTTGGATGGAAATCGAAAGATGAGGAAGGGGGAGGGAAAGAACGGTGTTGGCAAGAGGTTGCTGCGTTGTATCTTACGGGCTGCGCGCCGCGCCAAGCGGTGCGATCCATAGAGGCAAGCCCCCAAAAAGCACGGCTTGTGCCAACCGGGATGAAGCCACGTGCTGGTTCCTTGCCAGGAAACGGGCGATTCATCCTTGTTTGCGCCAGTCCTTACAAACACAACAGGTGTACATCTGATGGTGACCCGCATTCCAGCCCCCAGCGCCACCGCCCTCGAAGGCGTAGCCCCCACCTTGCGCAAGGTGCGCGCCCAGGCCCCCGATGTGGCCCGCCGAGCCGCCCAGGCCCTGCCCCCGGCCGCCCGCAAGGCCGCCACCGTGGTGCAGAAGAACGTGCGCCGCGCCGCCACCGGCATGCTGGGCCTGTCGGGCGAGCGCATGAGCAAGGTCGATACCGCCTGGCTGCGCATGGACTCGCACAGCAACCTGATGATGATCAACGGGGTGTGGACGCTGTCGCCCGGCATCGGCTGGGACGCGCTGTGCGAACGCGTACAGCAGCGCCTGCTGCAGTACCCGCGTTTTCGCCAGCGTGTGGTGGAAGACGCGGCGGGCGCCACCTGGGTGGAAGACCACAACTTCGACATCGCTGCCCACGTGCTGCGGGAGAAGCTGCCCCACCAGAAAGGCCACAGCATGCAGCGCGCGCTGCAGGACCGTGTGGGCGAACTCGCTATGCAGCCGCTGGATGCGCGCCGCCCCCTGTGGCAGATGCACCTGATCGAAGACTTCGTGGGCGACGACGGTCAGCCGGGCAGTGCGCTCATCGTCCGCATCCACCACTGCATTGCGGATGGCATCGCGCTGATCTCGGTGACCATGTCGCTGGTCGATGGCGGCTCCGAGCCACCCAAACGCAAGCCGCGCGCGGACAAAGAGGCCGCGACGGCCGAGGACTGGATCGCCGACGCACTGATCAAGCCCTTTACTGGCCTCACGGTGAAGGCGCTGGACCTGGCAGGCGACAGCGCGGCCAAGTCGCTGCAGATGCTGGGCGACCCAGAAAAGGCCATGCACCACGGGCTGGCCGGCACCATGGACATGGCGCGCGTGGCCTACCAGCTGGTCAGCGATGCCGCCGCTCTGGCGCTGATGCCCGACGATTCGCCCACGCGCCTGAAGGGCCAGCCGGGCAGCGCCAAGCGCGTGGCGTGGTGCCCGCCCATTCCGCTGGAAGAGGTCAAGGCCATCGGCAAGGCGCTCAACTGCTCGATCAACGATGTGCTGCTGTCCTGCGTGGCAGGGGCCATCGGCGGCTACCTGCGCAGCCAGGGCGACGACCCCACAGGCCAGGAGATCCGCGCCATGATCCCCGTCAACCTGCGTCCCATGGAAGAGGCCTGGAAGCTGGGCAACCGCTTCGGCCTGGTGCCTCTGGTGCTTCCCATCGGCATGGCCAACCCGGTGGAGCGGGTGTACGAGGTGCGCAAGCGCATGAACGCGCTCAAGGGCAGCACCCAGCCCATCCTGGCGTTTGCCATGCTGGCAGTGGCGGGCCTGATGATCAAGCCCGCGCAGGACGCGCTGCTTAACCTCTTTGGCCGAAAGACCACCGCCGTGATGACCAACGTGCCCGGCCCCAAGGAGCAGCTCACGCTGTGCGGCTCGCGCGTCACGCAGTGCATGTTCTGGGTGCCGCAGTCGGGCGACATCGGCCTCGGGGTCTCCATCCTGAGCTATGGTGGCGGCGTGCAATTTGGCGTGATCACCGACACCACCCTGTGCCCCGAGCCGCAGCGGATCATCGACGCCTTTGCGCCCGAGTTCGACCAGCTGTCGCTGCTCACGCTGATGCTGCCCTGGGGCGAATGAGGCGGCGATCCGCTGAGAGCCCTGCGGCACTTCGCGGCCTGGTCGCCCCTGTGCGGCGATCTCTGGTGAAAAACACCGCCCTGCCGCTTGCGCTATGGACGGCGGGGGCCTGTGCGCAGGCGGCCGTGATCGAGGAGCATGCAGAGCGCCCGTATGCCGTGAATGCACATCCCTCCGAAACGCTGCGGCAGGCGCTCAACGCAGCCACCCCCATCACCACGAACGGGCAGCGCTTTCACGGCCACACCCGGTGGAATGTCCGCTGGACCTTCCGCTGGCAAAGCGAAGCATCAGGCCAGTGCCGCATCACGGAGGTCACCACACGTTTGCGCACCGAAGTGCAGTTGCCTGAGTTGCGGCGCGCCACCCCCTCCCAGCAGGCGGTGTTTGACCGATACGTGCCAGCCCTGTCACGCCACGAGCAAGGCCACGTGCAGTTCGGCCGCGACGCCGCCCGTGCCGTCGACCAAGGCATTGCACAACTTCCTGCCGCATCCGATTGCGCGGCGCTGGAGCGCCAGGCCAATGAGCTTGGCCACCGTCTGCTGCGCGAACATGCAGAGCGCGAGAAACAGTACGACCGCGACACGCGGCACGGAGCATCGCAAGGCGCCAAGCTGGAGTGAGCCAGCCAAGAACGAACTAACCAAGCAAGCAGGCTTGTGCGTTATCCCCGTACCGCGCTGCGGAATGCCGCCGAAAGCGCCGCCAGCGCTGCGTAGGGCCGGCCGTCCGTGATGCGCGTGTGCAACAGCACCGGCAGGCGCGGCAACTCGGGCAAACGCAGGCGCGCACCGACCTCCACCGCACCCAGCGGCAGCATGCGCGGCGCGAGCGCCGCCACGCCTAGCCCGGCCATCACCGCGGCCGCCACGGCAGCGACACCGCCGCCCACGAACACCTCGGCCCACGCGATGCCCGCCGCATCCAGCGACCGACCCGCCATCGCCCGCACACCGCAGGGCTCGGCCAGCGTGGCCAGCGGCAATGGCTCGCCCGAGCGGTGCTGCCAGCCGGGGGCCGCGAACCAGCCGAACGGCTCCTCGGCCAGCAGCTCGCCATCGCTGCGGCCCACGTGCATGCGGGCCAGCACCGCATCGAGCTCGCGCCGGTCGTAGGCTTGCAGCAGATCGCCGGACGATCCGATGCGGATCTCGATCAACAGCTGCGGGTCCTGCGCATTCATGCGGGCGATCAGCGCGGGCAGCTCGGGCCCGGCCACGTGGTCGCTGATGCCGATGGTCAGGCGCTGGCGGGCCTGGACGAAAGAGGCCAGTGCCCGGTCGTGTACCGCCAAAAGCTCGCGGGCATGTTCGAGAAACGCCGCGCCCCGGGCCGACAGCTGCACATGCCGCGGCGTGCGCTCGATGAGCCTGCAGCCCAGGCGCGCCTCCAGCCGCTGCAGCTTGAGGCTGACCGCAGCCTGCGCCGTACCCATGGCCTCTGCCGCGCGGGTGAAGCTGCCCAGTTCGGCGATGCGCACAAAGGCCTCGACGGCATCCAGGTCCAGGGATCGCTCAACCATTTGATTTCGACATTTCTGAAATAGATATCCATAGCATATTCATATGGATAGCATTTCGCCAGCCTCTTCCTTTTTGTTGTTGTTCACCAAGGACCCTGCGATGCCCCTCATCCACATTGCCATGCGCGCCGGCAAGCCCGCAGCCTACCGCCAGGCCATTTTCGACACGCTGTACCGCGCGATGCGCGAGACCTTCAACGTGCCCGAGGACGACCAGTTCATGACCATCACCGAGCACGACGCCGCGAACTTCCGCTACAGCCCCACCTACCTGGGCGTGGCGCGCAGCGACGATGTGGTGTTCATCCAGATCACCGCCAACAACACGCGCGGGCTGGAGCAGAAGAAGGCGCTGTTCGCGCGCATCGCACAGTTGCTGGGCGAAAGCCCGGGCCTCCGGCCCGAAGACGTGTTCGTGAACATCGTGGAAGTGGCCAAGGAGAACTGGTCCTTCGGCCACGGCCTGGCGCAGTACGCGCAGCCTGCGTAACGCAGCACTCGGCACCCGCAGCGCACGTGGGCGGCAGAGGCCTCAGGCCGCCGCCAGCGATGCGGACAGCTCCCACACCGCCTCGGCCATGGGCGACATCTCGGCGCGCTGGCGGTACAGGCGGATCTGCACCGGCAGGCTCCAGTCGCTGCCGCCTGCGGCCACCAGCGTGCCGGCTTTGAGTTCATCGGTGATCAGGCTCTCGGGCAGCCAGGCCACGCCGCGGCCTTCCAGGGCCATGGTCTTGAGCAGCACCGCATGGTGCGCGGTGAACACCACCGACACCCCTTGCGGCATGGCGGCGTCCGGGCCTTCGCTGAACAGGTGGCGCATGCGCGACCGCATGATGCGGCCCAGGCCCGAGGCCTCGCTGTAGGCCAGCACGGGCACCGCGTCCTGCTGCACGATGGCGTGCAGCGGCTGGCCGGGCGACGCTGGGACGGGCGCGCTCACCGGTAGCAGCACATCGTCCGACAGGCGCAGCACCGGGTACTGCGCCTCGTCCAGCCGGCCCGGCACGTCCGGGTGGCCGTGGCACAGCACGAACTGCACGCGGCGCTGCAGCATCAGGTCCTCGCAGGCGTGCGAGCTGTCGGACATGGTCTGGATGGGGCCCATCTGCAACCGGGCTTCGATGCCCACCAGCCAGCGCGGAAAGAAGGTGAGCGACAGCACGTGTGTGGCCGCAAAGCGCAGGCTGGCCGCGGCCACGTCGTGCGCGGCGCGGGCCTTGATGCGCGCGGCCTCCAGGTTGGCCAGGATGGCCTCGAGCAGCGGCAAGAACCGCTGGCCTGCGGGCGTGAGCGCCGCGGGGTGCGCGCTGCGGTCGAACAGCTCGACGCCCACCCAGTCCTCCAGCGCCCGGATGTGGCGGCTGAATGCGGGCTGGGCAATCGAGCGCGCCTCGGCCGCGCGCGAGAAATTGCCGGTCTCGGCCAGGGCCAGAAAGTCCTCCAGCCACTCCAGATCCAGCGGTCGGTTGCCAGGGCCCATGGGTGCGTTCCCGCCTTGCGATAGTTGTATGCGATTGAAGTATTGGACCGCGGGCACGGGGTGGGAAATGATCCACCCCGTAGTTCACCAGCCTTCCAACACGGAGACAAAAAAGCATGCCTGCCATCTCGAATTATCGCGGGATCATCCCCGCCATCTCGTGCCCCTTCACCCCCGACCACCGCATTGACGAGCCCGCGCTGCGCAAGCTCGCCGCCTGGCTGGCGGGCCACGAGGGCGTGGTGGCCATCATGACCAACGGCCACACGGGCGAGGTCTTTTCGCTGACGCCGGCCGAGCGCGCCCAGGTCACCCGCATCGTGGCCGACGAGCTCAAGGGGCGCTGCCCTGTGATCTCCTCCATCGTCTGCGAAGGCCTGGCCGATGCGGCCGAGCATGCCCGCGCCGCCGTCGAGGCGGGCGCCGTGGCGCTCGACGTGATGCCCCCGCACCACTGGCTGCGCTTTGGCTTCACGCCCGGCCATGCGCTGCAGTACTTCGAGGCCATCCACAAGGCCGCACCCAGTGCCGACCTGGTCTGCCACGTCTACCCCGCCTGGACGCGCGCCTCGTACTCTTCGCAGCTGCTGGCCGACCTGGCCCGGCTGCCCTACCTGCAGGCCTTCAAGGTGGGCCAGCGCGATATGAACAAGTACGCCCGCGACATCCAGGCGATCCGCGAGGCCGATGCGTCCAAGGCCATCCTGACCTGCCACGACGAGTACCTGCTGGCCTCGATGGTGCAGGGCGTGGACGGCGCGCTGGTGGGCTTTGCCACCTTCATCCCGCAGCTCATCATCGATTTGTGGAACGCCGTGAAGGCCGGTGATTTGAAGAAGGCCATGGCGGTGCAGGCCGTCATCACGCCGCTGAAGGACGCGGTGTATGGCGGTGGCGAGCCCACCGGCGAGGCCCACGCCCGCATGAAGGGCGGCATGTACCTGGCCGGCGTGCTGGACGACGCCACCGTGCGCCCACCGACCGAGGCGCCCAACGCGAAGGAAGTCGAGGCCCTGCGCGCGGCGGTGAAGCAGGCGGGTCTGCTCACGCGCTGAGCGGCCCCTGCAAGGTAGGGGACTCTTGAGTCCCCCGCGCCTGGAGAGAACACAAGAAAACCGACAAGGAGACAAGACACCATGCAACGCAATCGATTCCTTCGAACAGTCCTGCGCACAGCCCTGGGCACCGCAGCGCTGGCAATGGCAGCCAGCAGCTTTGCGCAGGCCTACCCCACCAAGCCGGTGCGGGTGGTCATCCCCTTTCCGCCGGGCGGCACGCTGGACACCGTGGGCCGTCAACTCGCGCAGAAGCTGGGCGAACAGATGGGCCAGAACTTCATCGTGGAGAACAAGCCCGGCGGCAACGGCGTGATCGGCGGCGACGTGGTGGCCAAGGCGCCGGCCGACGGCTACACGCTGCTGTTCAACGCATCCACCTTCACCACCGCGCCCATGACCATGAAGTCCGTGCCCTACGGCGTGGTCAAGGACTTCACGCCCGTGGCGCTGGTGGCCAAGGCGCCGCTGTCGGTGGCCATCAACAAGAACCTGCCCGTCACCGACATCAAGTCGCTGATGGCCTATGCCAAGGCCAACCCCGGCAAGATGACGTTTGCCGTGGGCTCCATCGGGTCGGCCGGGCACCTGTCGACCGAACTGCTCAAGCGCGCTGGCCAGCTCGACTACCTGATCGTGCCGTACAAGGGCACGGCGCCTGCGTTCCAGGACCTGATCGGCGGGCAGATCGACGGTTTCATCGACCCCATTCTCGGCTCGCTGCAGTACCACAAGAGCGGCATGCTGCGCGTGGTGGCCGTCACCTCCGCGCAGCGCGCAGCCAGCCTGCCCGACGTGCCCACGGTGGGCGAGACGATCCCGGGCTACGAGTTCTACAGCTGGTACGGCCTGTGGGGCCCGGCCAAGCTGCCGGCGGACATCGCCCAGCGGCTGAACACCGAGGTGAACAAGGCACTGGCCGAAATGACGCCCAAGCTGCGCGAGCAGGGGCTGCTCACCACGCCGGGCAGCATCGAGGACTTCGCCAAGTTCCAGCGTAGCGACATGGAGCGGTCGCAAAAAATCGTGACCGAAGGGAACATCCGTGTCGAGTAACACCCGCCACGCCCTCGTCACCGGCGCCAGCAGCGGCATAGGCCGCAGCATCGCCGAATCGCTGCTAGCAGACGGCTGGCGCGTGACAGGCCTTGACGTGGCCCAGGCGACGGTCGTCCATCCGTCGTTCACCCACACGCCCGTCAACCTGGCCGATGGTGCCGACATCGCCCGCGTGGCCGCCACACTGCCTGAAGTAGACGCGCTGGTCCATGCGGCCGGCGTGCTGCGCGTGGGGCCGCTGGGTCAGCTCGATCATGCGGGCGGCGAACTGATGTGGCGCCTGCATGTGGACGCCGCCACCCGCTTGGCCGACGCCATCGTGCCCGGCATGGCGCAGCGCGGCCGGGGGCGTGTGGTGTTCATCGGCAGCCGTGTGGCGCAGGGCATGGCCGGGCGTGGGCAGTACGCCGCGACCAAGGCCGCGCTGATCGCGCTGGCGCGCAGTTGGGCGGCCGAGGTGGCCGCGCAGGGCGTGACGGTGAACGTGGTCTCCCCCGCGGCTACGACCACCGGCATGTTGAACGACCCGGCGCGCGCCGGGAGTGCGCCGCGCCTGCCGCCCATCGGCCGGCTGATCGAGCCGGCCGAGATCGCCGCGCTGGTGGGCTTTCTTCTTTCCGACCCTGCCGCCGCCATCACGGGGCAGGACATCGCGATCTGCGGGGGCTCGTCGCTCGCCCGCTGATCGCTTCGACTCCGTTCTTTTTTGTTTCATCCACCACCACGACCACCATGAAGATCGTCAACATCCTCGAATCGACCCGTCCCATCAAGTCGGACATCCGCAACGCCTACATCGACTTCTCGAAGATGACGCTCAGCCTGGTGGCCGTGGTCACCGACGTGATCCGCGACGGCAAGCCGGTGATCGGCTACGGCTTCAACTCCAACGGCCGCTATGGCCAGGGCGCGCTGATGCGTGACCGCTTCATCCCGCGCGTGCTCGAGGCGGAGCCCGCCAGCCTGCTGGACGCCACCGGCGAGAACATCGACCCGCACAAGGTCTGGGCCCGCATGATGATCAACGAGAAGCCCGGCGGCCACGGCGAGCGCTCGGTGGCCGTGGGCACCATCGACATGGCGGTGTGGGACGCCACGGCAAAAATAGCGGGCAAGCCGCTGTTCCAGTTGCTGGCCGAGCGCTACGGCAACGGCACGCCCAACCCGCGCGTGTTCGTCTACGCGGCGGGCGGCTACTACTACCCCGGCAAGGGACTCGAAGCGCTGCAGCGTGAAATGGAAAGCTACCTGGCGCGCGGCTACTCGGTGGTCAAGATGAAGATCGGCGGCGCCACGCTGGCCGAGGACTGCGAGCGCATCGAGTCGGTGCTCAAGATCCTGGGCCCGGGCCAGCAGCTGGCGGTGGACGCCAACGGCCGGTTCGACCTGGCCACCGCAATCGCATATGGCAAGGCCCTGTCGCAGTACCCGCTGTTCTGGTACGAGGAAGCCGGCGACCCGCTGGACTATGAGTTGCAAGCCAAGCTGGGAGAGGTCTACAAAGGCCCCATGGCCACGGGCGAGAACCTGTTCTCGATGCAGGACGCGCGCAACCTGATCCGCCACGGCGGCATGCACAAGGACCGCGACTGGCTGCAGTTCGACTGCGCACTGAGCTACGGCCTGGTGGAGTACCTGCGCACGCTGGACATGCTCAAGGAACACGGCTGGTCCCCCAGCCGCTGCATCCCGCACGGCGGCCACCAGATGTCGCTGGCCATTGCCGCGGGCCTGGGCCTGGGCGGCAACGAGAGCTACCCGGACCTGTTCCAGCCCTACGGCGGCTTCCCCGATGGCGTGAAGGTCGAAAACGGCTACGTCACGCTGCCGCCGCTGCCGGGCATCGGCTTCGAGGGCAAGTCGGACCTGATCGCGGAGATGCGCGCGCTGGCGTCTTGACAGTGAAATGGGGCTCCAGCGCTTTTTAGGCAAGCGCTGGCAGCTATGAAATTTGAAGTGGCCGCGTTGGCGGCCACTTCAGTTTCCGATGCCTGACGGAGTCATCCAGCGGGCGCAACACCAAAGACAACCTGGCTGGCGTTACGCCGCGGCGAGCCGTTCCTTGGCCAGCTTTGTGCCCTCTGCCAGCGCTTTCAGCTTGCGCCAGGCGACGTCCCGCCCCATGGGCGCCAGACCACAATTCGTGCAAGGGAACAGCCGCTCCTTGGGCACGAACTCCAGTGCCCGGGCGATGGTGTCCGCCACTTCCTCGGGGGTTTCGACCACGTCGCTCGCCACATCGATCACGCCGACCATCACGTCCTTGCCGGCCAGCAGCTTCATCAGGTCGGGCGGCACATGGGAATGGATGCATTCCAGGCTCACCTGGTCGATGCTGCTCTTGGCCAGCGCGGGGAACACTGCCTCGTACTGGCGCCATTCATCGCCCAGGGTGCTCTTCCAGTCGGTGTTGGCCTTGATGCCGTAGCCGTAGCAGATGTGCACCGCCGTCGTGCAGGTCAGGCCCTGCGCTGCGCGCTCCAGCGCCTGCACGCCCCAGTCGGCGGCGTCCTTCATGTAGACGTTGAAGGCGGGTTCGTCGAACTGGATGATGTCCACGCCATCGGCCTGCAGCGCCAGCGCTTCCTGGTTGAGCAGCTCCGCAAACGCGAAGGCCATCTTGACCTTGTCTCCGTAAAAGCGGTCTGCCACGGTGTCGACGATGGTCATCGGGCCGGGCAGGGTGAACTTCAGTTTTTTGCTGGTGTGCGCGCGCGCCAGTTGTGCCTCGAAGGCATGCACGCGGCCCTTCAGGCGCAGGGCCGAGACCACCTGAGGCACCATCGCGTCGTAGCGGTTGTCGCGGATGCCCATCTTCACCTTGTGCTCGAAGTCGATGCCTTCGACCTGCTCGAGGAAGCCGTGCACGAAGTGCTGGCGCGATTGCTCGCCGTCGCCCACGATGTCCAGGCCCGCGTCTTCCTGGGCCTTGATCCACAGCAGGGTGGCGTCGGCCTTGGCCTGGCGCAGCGCATCGCCTTCGGCCATCCACTGGGGCCAGAGCTTGTTGGTTTCAGCCAGCCAGGCGGGTTTGGGCAGGCTGCCTGCGATGGAGGTTTCAAACATCTGACAATTCCTTTGAAGCAAAAGAGGGGTGGGTGAGCATATTCCGGGACTTTGGCCCGGCGATGGAAGCCGAGTATTCAGTGGGCGTGGGCTTGGGCAACTGCAGCAGCAGCAGCAGCACCAGTCCATTGCGCCAGGACCTTCTTGTACGGCCGGATGAAGTGCTCCTGCGCAAACTTGCCCTGCTTGACCGCCAGCTGGCTGCGCTCTTCCCGGTCATACACGATCTGCGTCAACGAATAGTCCTCGTTCTTCAGGCTCGGTTGGTAGAGTTGCCCTGCCGCTGAATTGGCGTTGTAAATCTCGGGGCGGTAGATCTTCTGAAAAGTTTCCATCGTGCTGATGGTGCCGATCAACTCCAGGCTCGTGTAGTCGCCCAGCAGGTCTCCCTGAAAGTAGAAAGCCAGCGGCGCAACGCCATTCGCGGGCATGAAGAAGCGGACCTGCATCCCCATTTTTGCGAAGTATTGGTCGGTTGAGGACAGCCCACTCTGTTGGTATTCGATGCCCAGTACCGGGTGCTGATTGCCGGTGCGTCGATAGGTCTTGCTGGTCGAAGCGCTGATGCAGATGACGGGCGGCTTGCCGAAGCGCTCCTTGTAGATGCTCGAATTGGCGAACTGCTGGAACAGCTTTCCATGCAGGTCGCCAAAATCATCGGGCGTGCTGAATTGCGCGCGGTGGGCGTTGTACTCAGGAAGCAGCACGCTGAAGTCGTAGTCGCGCACGTAGGAGGAGAAATTGTTCCCTGCAATGCCAGGGATGCGTTGGTCCGACTTCTTGTCGAGGATGCAGGTTTTCAGTATCTCGATCAGCGGAAAGGCAGCATTGCCAGCCTTGGCATCTATGCTCATCTCGACCGAGATGATCTCGAGTTCGACGCAGTAGCGGTCCCCCGTCGGGTTGTCCCAATGCGCCAAGTTGTTGAAGCGGTTGTCAATCATCTTCAGCGTGTTGCGCAGGTTCCGTTGCCGACTGGCTCCCCGGGCCAGGTTGGCAAAGTTGGTGGTCATGCGTGTGCTGTCCGATGGCTCATAGTTTTCATCGAAACATATGCTTTTGAGGCTGAAGCTGAGTTCGTCGTTCATGGCGGTCCAGTGGCTTGAATGGATGGAGGGAAAGGCCGGTGCTTGTTTCAGGCCAGGGCCACTTCGTCGGCCAGCGAGGGCTGGGCGGGGCGCGCCAACGGCATGAGCGGCAATGCCCGCTGGACGGCCAGTCTGGCCCGGTCGATCAGGGCCTGGTTCTGCAACCGGTAGTCCACAAAATCCTTGTCGGTCGCATACACGCCCAGCGGCAACGTGCGCGCCTGGAAGAAGCTGAACAGCGGCCGCAGCTGGTGGTCAATCACCAGCGCATGGCGCTCGCTGCCGCCGGTGGCGGCCAGCAGCACAGGCGTGTCGATCAAGGCGTCCTGGTGAACGAAGTCGAAGAAGTGCTTGAACAGCCCCGCATAAGAGCCGCGGTACACCGGTGTCGCCACCACCAGGATGTCGGCCTGCTCGACCGCCGCCAATTCCCGCTCTACGGCGTTGGGCAGTTGATCGCGCCAGACCGCGCCAGCGAACATCGGTGCGAGCTGGCCCAGGTCGATCAGGCGTTGTTCGCAGGGACGCTCGTCGGCGATGAGGTCCAGCAGGTGCTCTGCCAGGGCAGCGGACCTGGAGGGGCGCTGCAGCCCGCCGGAGACTGCGACGATGCGCAGGGGATGTGCTGTATGTGCGTTCATGAGAGGGGATGCTAGTTGCTGCAAACCATGAAGTAAAATGGTCTTATTTCATAAATCCATGAATACGGTTCATTAAAAATGCTCGAACGCATTCACCTCAGCATCGTTCAGCAGGTTGAGAAGCAAGGATCGTTGACGGCCGCCGCGGGCGTGTTGAACCTCACCCAGTCGGCGCTGAGCCACAGCATGAAGAAGCTGGAGCAGCAACTGGGCACCGACGTGTGGTTGCGCGAAGGTCGAAGCCTGCGCCTCACGCAGGCCGGCCAGTACCTGCTGGCAGTGGCCAACCGCGTGCTGCCGCAGCTGGACCTGGCCGAAGAGCGCCTGGGCCAGTTTGCGCAGGGCGAACGCGGTGCGCTGCGCATCGGCATGGAATGCCACCCTTGCTACCAGTGGCTGCTCAAGGTGGTATCCCCTTATCTGGCCGCATGGCCTGACGTGGACGTGGACGTCAAGCAGAAGTTCCAGTTCGGCGGGATCGGCGCGCTCTTCGGCTTCGAGATCGACCTGCTGGTCACGCCCGACCCATTGTTCAAGCCAGGGCTGAAGTTCGAACCCGTGTTCGACTACGAGCAGGTGCTCGTGGTGGCCAAGGGCCATGCCCTGGCTTCGGCGGCCTATGTGAAGCCCCAGCAGCTGACACAGGAAGTGCTCATCAGCTACCCCGTCGACATCGAGCGCCTGGACATCTACAGCCAGTTCCTGTTGCCGGCCGGTGTCACGCCCAAGCGCCACAAAGCCATCGAAACCACCGACATCATGCTGCAGATGGTGGCCAGCGGCCGCGGGGTGGCCGCCCTGCCGCGCTGGCTGGTGCAAGAGTACGCGGCCAAGATGGATGTGGTGCCTGTCCGGCTGGGCGTGCGCGGCATCGCCAAGCAGATCTTCCTCGGGGCACGCGAGACGGACACCGCCATTGACTACGTGCGGGCCTTCATCGAACTGGCCCGCACCGCGGTGCCTACGTCGCAGAGCAGGTGAAGCTCTCGGCCTTGGCCGGGTCGCCCGTGCCGTTGTAGCGCGGGAACTTCGGAAACTCGCAGACCGGGCGTTGGGCGACGGGGGTGGTGCCGTCGCCCGCGAATCGGGTGGCCACCAGCTTGTCGGGCGCCGTGCTCTTTTCCACCCAGGCATCCATGGCCGCCAGCAGGTCGATGGAGCGCGGCTCGGTGCCCGCGCCGTCCAGGTCATGCCCGTTGGAGGGCGAGGTGACCATGCGCGCAAAGCCCTGCACCTTGCTGGCGCCCAGGCGCTGCTTGACCGAGTCGAAATAGTCCGCCGTGCGGTACACCGACACGCAGGTGTCGCCCAGGCCATACCAGATCAGCAGCTTGCCGCCGTTGTCGGCAAAGGCGGAGATGTCGGGGTCGGTCGCGTCGATCATCTCGGCCAGCCGCGCGTACTGCGCCTGGTACTGCGTGGGGTCGTGCGTCAGGATGTTGGCGTTGGGGTTGCCCTCCACCAGCCGCGCGGCTTCCGTCACGGCCATGTGGTTGAACGAATCGGGGGCGTCGAAGCTGGTGCCGAACATGTACGACTGCCAGTCCGAGGTGGACGCCCCGCCCCGGCCGTAGCGCGGATAGCCCACCGCACCGCGCGACAGGGTCACGGGCGTCTTATGGTCGCTGTAGATGAGGCGGATCGATTCGATCTGCCCGGCGGTGAGGCAGGTGTCGCTGTCGGCCCCCTTGCACAGCAGGTCGGTGGGCACATAGCTGCAGGCCTCGACGTTGCCGATGATGCCGTCCTTCAGGCCGTCCAGGCCGTCGCACGCTGCGGTTTCGGCCGTGGCGTAGAGCGCGATCTTGGCGGGGCTGAGCCAGTTGTCGCGGCTCTTGAAGATGTGCCGCAGCACCGTGGGGCCCAGGTTGACCTGGTGCGCCTGCTGGCTGATGGCGGGCTCCATGGCCACCACGCCGTCGTAGTCCTTGGGGTACTTCTGCGTGGCGATGAGGCCGGAGCGCCCGCCGTTGGAATGGCCCATGTGGTAGCGCCGCGCGGGGCGCTTGCCATAGAACTCGGTGGCGATCGCCGTGCCGACCTCGAGCACGAAATGGTTCGCGTCGAACGCATGGTTGCGCAGCGCGACATCGCTCTTGCCCCAGGCGAAGCCGCGAATCTGGTGGCCCGAGTCGGAGCTGATCTTCACGTAGGCGTGGGCGGACGGCCCCACGAGTTGCTGGTACCAGGGGTCGTCGGTGGGGATGAACCCGTCGAAGCCCCCGCCGCCGATGGTCAGCGTCTTGCCGTTCCACTGCGCGAGCGTGGGCAGCTCCACCGCCCAGTTGATGGTGGACTCGGGCGACGAGACGATCTCGCCGCGCACGATGCAGGCGTCGGGCAGCGTGCTGTCGGCCTTGCGCACCTCGGTGCGGGTGACCTTGGCACCATGGGGCAGCGCGGCCGAGGTGTAGGCGGCGCAGGCTTCGGCCAGGGGCTTGGCGGCCAGGGGCGGGGCGTCGCTGCCGCCACCGCCGCAGGCCGCCAGCGCCAGGGCCGCGCTGGCGCCCAGGGTTCGGGCGGCCCATCGCCCTGCGTGTACAGGGCCGGGGATGCTGCGGCGGTGCGCCTCGGTGGCGCGGGATGTGCTCGGGAACATGGGATGCGTCTCCTGTGATGATGGTTCTTCAGGAGCCGCAAGGGCTGTGCGCGGCAGCACCGCCAACGCAGCCCTTTCGGCTCCGGTGCGGACGATAGAAAAAGAAGCCGCGGTTGCAGCCTCTGCAAATGCAGAGGGCCCGGGAAACTACCGAGCGCCGGGATCGACCCGCACGGCCACCAACACTCGGCAGGAAGACCGAGGTACCAAGTGTGCTGAACGCCCTCAGGCGGTGCGCAGCGCCGCCACCAGCTCCAGCTTGTTGCTCACCCCCAGCGCGGCATAGGCGGTGCGCAGGTACGTGCGCACGGTGGCGGGCGTGAGCCCGAGCGTGGCGGCGATGTCCTTGTGCGAGCGCCCCTGCGCATAGAGCATGGCCGCGCTCAGTTCGCGCGGCGCCAGCGGCGACTTCGGGTGGCGCGATGCGATGCTGATGGCCACCAGCGAACCGCAGGGCTCCATCCGCAGGCGGCAGGCCTTGCCCACGGCCACGGTGCACGGCGCGCGCGCGAGGTCTTGCACCACCGCCGTCGGCAGCCGCGTGCCGGCCCAGTCGGGGTGGGCCTCGCCCAGCGCCAGACTGATGCGCAGCCCCGCGAACAGCAGATCGCCCGAAGGCTCGGCGAGCGCAAAGCTGTCCCACGGGCGGCTGGGCGAATCGCTTTGCAGCGCCTGCAGCCGGTGGTGCCAGTGCTGCAGCAGGTGCACGACAAACTCGCCGAACAGCACGGTCTCCTGGTCGGTGAATTCGGTGCGGGTCTGCGGGCGGTACACCGAGACGAAGAACAGCAGGCCGCTGTGCGGCAGCTCGGCCGTGAGCGCCATGCAGTGGTACAGGCCATGGCGCTCGCTGAACGCCAACACCTCGGCGTGTTCGGCGATGTCGCCGGTCACGTCGCGTTCGCGGATCACCACGCCGAGCCGGCTCATGGACTGGCGCGCGAACTCGTCCACGGCAGACAGTTCATTCCATTCCTGCGCGAAGCTCTGGCTCAGGCCCATGCTGCCATGCAGCCAGTTGCGAGGGCTGGTGTGCACATCGCCTGCCGACATCTCGCCCCACCAGGCCGAGTCGAACGGCACCAGCGCCTGCAGCGTCTGCAGGGCCTGGTGCAGCATGTCCTGGGGTTGCGTGTGCCGCGCCAGCTGCCCCAGCGCGAGCAGGCTGCGGCTGAGCGCCCGCACGGCATCGGGGTGCGGCCCTGCGCCGGGCTGGGGGCCTGCGACGCTCATCGGAGCGGGTGCTGCGCTGCGCGCAGCGAGGTGGGTGCAATGGCCATGGCGCGGTCTCCTGGTTTTTGGGCGATGGTAGCCGCCGCGCGCACGACGCCGACGCCCCCGGCCCGCGCAGAGCGTGCACCCGCGCCGCCGTGCGCCCCGCACGCCGCATCGCAAACGGTCTCACATCCACCAGAAACTATATTTTTTATAGCGCCTTGCGCTTAATGGTTAAGCGCTAGAGGTCGATTAGACCTATCTATCGGGCCAGGCCATCCACCGCCTGGAACATCGACTGGCGCGCCTGGCTCACGATCTGGCCCTTCCACGTTTCAGTGTCGGTGTAGAACGCGGCCAGCATCTGCGCCTTGATCTGCACATGCTGCTCGGCCGGTGCCTCCGGGTGCAGGTTGAGCCACTGCTCGGCGCGGATCGAGTCCATCACCTCCAGCACCGGCACGGTGCCGTATTCCATCGCGATGCCCGTGGTCTCGGCATGGGGGCACTCGTCGTAGACGGAATTCCACATCAGCCCGGTGAGGAAGGCCGACGTCGAGGAGCCATCGTAGATCGACGTGACCGGCGTGGTGCCGCCGCCGTCCCACCAGGCACGGGCGCGCGCCACGGAATCGGCGTCGTCCTTGCCGGCGTAGATGCGTTCGCCGTGGCCGCTGGGGCCCAGGCCCGTGTGCAGGTCGATCCAGGCGATGTGCGATGCGTTGGCGCCGTGCTGGCGCAGCACCTGGCGCAGCGTGCGGTTGCTCCAGGTGGGCTCGGTGCCGCCAAAGAACACGCCCTGCGGAAACTCGTGCTGGCCCTGCGAGATGGCGGCCTGCCAGGCGGCCTCTCCGTGGGCGTCGATGTACTGCTGCCGCGCGGCGGCATTCTCGGCCGAGGGCGGCCACTGCTCGGGCAGCAGCAGGGGCTGCACTTCGCGGTAGGCCTTGTTCACAGGCAGGGGCTGGCTGAAGTCCTGGAAGTTGCGGTTCAGGTCCACGTTCTCGTGCGTGAAGCGGCGCACGTGCGAGAAGCCGTAGGGGTTGAGCGCATGGATGTACAGCGTGGCCACGCCAGCGGCGCGTGCCTTGTCGCGCCACTCTTGGTCGTGCAGCGCGAACACCTGCACGCCGCTGCCGCAGTAGCCCTCCACGCCGTGGCAGGCGCTGCTCACGATGAGCAGCTTTTTCGCATCCGCCGGGCCGTCCCGCACCACGTCCATCGCCAGGTCCTCGCCGTCACGGCCTTTGAGCGGGTGGGCGTGCGACTCGATGGGCAGGCCGGCCGCGGCGGCGGCTTCGAGGAGCTTGGTGCGGGCCTCTGCGTAGCTGGAGGAAAAGGCGCTGGGGATGCCGATCATGGGCGGGGCTTTCAGGGGTCGGGGGGGGAGGGGGACAAAAGAAAACCCGGGGCACACAGGGCGCCCAGGGTTTCAAGACAGAACCAGAATCAACGGTTGCAGAGCGGTGGTGGTGCTCAGGCCGTCGCAGCCGTCGTTGGCTGGGCCAGCCACTGCTCGGCCAGCTTGACCCAGTAGGTGGCGCCCAGCGGGATCAGGTCATCGTTGAAGTCGTAGCTCGGGTTGTGCAGCATGCAGGGGCCGCCGCCATGGCCCATCTCCCGGTGCGCGCCGTCGCCGTTGGCGATGAAGCAGTACGCGCCGGGCTTGGCCTGCAGCATGTAGGCAAAGTCTTCGGCGCCCATGGTGGGCTCCTGGGGCAGCACATGGCTTTCGCCGACGATCTCGGTCATGACCTTGCGCGCGAACTCCGCCTCGGCGGGCGAGTTGACGGTGGGCGGGTAGTTGCGCACGAAGGCGAATTCGCAGGTGGCGTCGTGCGCCGCGCAGGTGTGCTCGGCGATCTGGCGCATGCGCTTTTCGATCAGCTCCAGCACCTCGACGGTGAAGGTGCGCACGGTGCCCTGCAACTCGACGCTGTCGGGCACCACGTTGGTGGCCTCGCCCGCGTTGATCATGGTGACCGAGATCACGCCCGCATCCACCGGCTTCTTGTTGCGGCTGATGATGGTCTGGAAGGTCTGCACCATCTGGCAGGCGATCGGCACCGGGTCGATGCCGGTGTGCGGCAGCGCTGCATGGCCGCCCTTGCCGCGGATCACGATCTTGAATTCGCTGGTCGACGCCATCACCGGGCCGGGGCTCACGGCAAAGGTGCCCACCGGCATGCCGGGCCAGTTGTGCATGCCGTACACGGCCTGCATGGGGAACTGCTCGAACAGGCCGTCCTCGATCATCACGCGGGCACCGCCGCCGCCCTCTTCCGCGGGCTGGAAGATCAAATACACGGTGCCGTCGAAATTGCGGTGCTTGGCAAAGTGCTGCGCCGCGGCCAGCAGCATCGCCACGTGGCCGTCGTGGCCGCAGGCGTGCATCTTGCCCTGGTGTTTGCTGGCATGGGCGAAGGTGTTGAACTCCTGCATGGGCAGGGCGTCCATGTCGGCGCGCAGGCCGATGGCCCGGCCGCTGGCGCCGCCGTCGCGCCCCTTGACGATGCCCACCACGCCCGTCTTGCCCAGGCCGCGGTGGATCGGAATCCCCCATTCGGTGAGCTTTTGGGCCACCACGTCGGCGGTGCGCACCTCTTCGAAGCACAGCTCGGGATGCGCGTGAATGTCCCGGCGCACCGCTGCAATACTGGCCGCCTGGGTGACGATGGAGTCGATAACGTTCATGATATGTGTCCTTACGATCTCACAGTCTAGCCCGCTGGCCTGCCTTGCGCCACCCGGGGTTTATTTGCACTGCAACATGAAGCTTTCCCCACACGCCCTCGAACTTGCGCAAACCCTCGTACGCATGAACACCGTCAGCGACCAGTCCAACCTGGAGCTGATCCATTTCATCCGTGACCACTTGGCACGGCTGGGCGTCAAAAGCCGCCTGACCTTCAATGCCGACAAAACCAAGGCCAACCTGTTTGCCACGCTGGGCGAGGGCAAGTCGGCGGGGGTGATCCTGTCGGGCCATACCGACACCGTCCCCTGGGATGGCCAGGACTGGAGCATGGACCCGCTGAGCGCGCTCGTGAAGGACGACAGGCTCTACGGGCGCGGCAGTGCCGACATGAAGGCTTTCATCGGCATTGCCGTCTCACATGCGGAGCAGTTCCTGAACAGCAATGCACCCTTCGCCATCCACCTGGCCTTCAGCTACGAAGAAGAGATCGGCTGCTTCGGCGTGAAGGAGCTGATCGCCGACCTGCGCGACGCGAACATCAAGCCCCTGGCGTGCATCGTGGGGGAGCCCACCAGTATGGTGCCGGCCATCGCCCACAAGGGCGTGTACCGCTACAAGTGCTGCGTGCGGGGCAAGGAGGCGCATTCGTCCCTCACGCCACATTCCGTCAACGCCATCGAGATGGCCGCCCGCGTGGTGGGCCGGGTGCGCGACATGGCAGAAGATTTTGAAAAGAACGAACCCCGCTTCGAGGGCTTTGACGTGCCGTTCTCGACCACCAGCGTGGGGCAGTTTCACGGCGGCATCGCCGACAACGTGGTGCCGCGCGACGCCGAGTTCCGCTACGAATTCCGCGACCTGCCCACGGCCAACGCCGCGCAGATGCAGTCAGAAGTGGTGGCGTACGCCAAATCGCTGGAGCCGCGCATGAAACAGGTGGCGCCCGCAGCCGGCTTCTCGTTTGAAACCATCTGCGAAATCCCGAGCTTTCTGGGCAGCAAGGACGACCCGGTCACGCGCCTGGCGCAAACCCTGTCGGGCGAGAAGAGCACCACCCTCGTGGCCTTCGGCACCGAAGCCGGCCTGTTCAAGAACGCCGGCATCTCCACCGTGGTCTGCGGCCCCGGCAGCATCCAGCAGGCGCACCAGCCCGACGAGTACGTGAGCCTGGAACAGCTCGGCCGGTGCGAGGCGTTCATGCAGGGCCTGGCGCGCACCACGGCCATTGGCTGAAACACAGACATTCGACAGACGGTAGACAACGCCCGGCCCACCCGCAACTGGCGCGCCCCAAGGCCAGCGCCGCCGTGGAACTGGCTCCGCCAGGCCACGGGTGGCGTCCCCCTTGGGGGAAGACGCGAAGCGGCTCAGGGGGATATCAAGTCCTCACTCGCCCATCACCGGTCAGCATCGACATTTCGACAAATTTCGATGCCGCATGGCTGGTGGCACTGAACGCAATGGGAAAGCCCGAGACCACCTGGTTGCCCAAGGACTCGATGCCAGCAATCAGCCCTTCGCGCGTGGGTTTTCCACTGCCCTGGGCTTGGCGCAGGCCCTCCGTGAATACCCGGGCTGCCAAGTAGCCTTCCATGCTCGAGTAATTGGCCTGCACCTTGTCGCCACCCTTCTTGATGGCTTCGAGAAACTCGCGGGTGATCTGGCGCGACGGCTGGTAAGGGGAAGGCACGACCTGCGACACCACCACGCCAGCGCCATCCTTGCCCAGCTCATCGGCCAGCGCCTGGGTGCCCACAAACGACACGTTGTAGAACGTGCCGCCAAAGCCCGCCTTGCGCGCTGCGCGCACGAAGGCTGCGGCCGAGGCATAGGCGGTGATCTGCACCACGGCATCCGGCTTGGCCGGCACCAGCTTGTCGACGGCCGCTTTCACGTCGGTCGAATTGCGCTCCACCGTGGCTGTGGCCACGGGCGCGAGCTTGAGCTCGGTCAGCGCCTTCGTCACACCGTCGAGCCCGGCCTTGCCATAGGCATCGTTCTGGTAGAAAACCGCAATCTTCTTGAGTCCCAGGTTGGTGAGCTGGCGCACGATGAGCGCGGTCTCGTCATAGTACGAAGCACGCACATGGAAAATCAGCCGATTGAAAGGCTGGCGCAGCGCCTCGGCACCGGTGAAGGGGCCGAAAAACGGCACTTTTTCCTTGGTGAAGATGGGCATCGCCGCCAAGCTGGTGGGCGTGCCGATGTAACCAAACAGGGCAAACACGTCTTCGGCAATGAGCTTCCTGGTGTTCTCGGCACAGCGGTCGGGCTCGTAGCCGTCGTCCATGGTGCGGATTTCCACCGTGCGCTTGCCCACGCCACCCTGCGCATTGAGCTGGTCGAAAAAGAGCTTGGCGCCCAGGTTGAACTGCACACCCAGCTGCGCGGCAGGGCCGGTAAAGGCTGCAGACTGCCCCAACACAATCCGGCCTTCGCTTTGCGCGTGTGCCAGATGGAAGCCCCCGAGGGCTACCGCACCCAAGCCCACGGAAAACTGCCTGCGCCCCAATACCGGTTGGTTCATGGTGAAATCTCTGCTCTTGTAAAAGAGGGTGAACCCTCTGCGCTGCCTTCAGGCAGCCTCCTTGGAACTGCGGCAACCTATGCACGCCGTTTCCAACCCTGCTTGCAGTTTAACGATCAACCCACAGAATGCACACGTCTTCTGCCGCCAATTCCCCTCTGTCTGTACCGATTCAGGTGCGCGGGGCCTGCCCGCACGACTGCCCGGACACCTGCGCCCTGATCACCACGGTGGAAAACGGCGTGGCCACCCGCGTGCAGGGCAACCCCGACCACCGCCACACCGACGGCGTGCTTTGCGCCAAGGTCAGCAAGTACACCGAGCGCAGCTACCACCCCGAGCGCGTGCTCACTCCGCTCAAGCGCACAGGCCCCAAGGGCAGCGGCCAATTCGCGCCCGTGGGCTGGGACGAAGCCCTGGCCGACATCGCGCAGCGCCTGCAGTCCATCGCCGCGCGCGATCCCGAAGCCGTGTTGCCATACAGCTACGCCGGCACCATGGGCATGGTGCAGGGCGAGAGCATGGACCGGCGCTTCTTCCACCAGCTGGGCGCATCGCTGCTGGACCGCACCATCTGCGCATCGGCCGGGGCCGAAGCGCTGACGCAGACTCTGGGCGGCAAGGTGGGCATGAAGGTGGAGTTCTTCGCCGAATCGCAGCTCATCCTGATCTGGGGCAGCAACTCCATCGGCAGCAACCTGCACTTCTGGCGCTACGCGCAGCAGGCCAAGCGCAATGGCGCCAAGCTGGTGTGCATCGACCCGCGCAAGAGCGAGACGGCCGACAAGTGCCACGAGCACATCGCCTTGCGCCCGGGCACCGATGCCGCGCTGGCCCTGGCGCTGATGCACGAGCTGATCGCCCACGACTGGCTGGACCACGACTACATCGCGCGCCACACGCTGGGCTGGGACCAGCTGCGCGAACGCGCCCTGCAGTGGCCGCCTGAGCGCGCGGCCGAGATCTGCGGCATTCCGGTCGAGCAGATCCGCCAGCTGGCCCAGGACTACGGAACCACCAAGCCCGCCGCCATCCGCCTGAACTATGGCATGCAGCGCGTGCGCGGCGGCGGCAATGCCGTGCGCGCCGTGGCCTGCCTGCCCGCCCTCACCGGTGCCTGGCGCCACCGCGCCGGCGGCTTGCTGCTGTCCAGCTCCGGCCAGTTCCCGGCCCAGCGCGCGGTGCTGCAGCGGCCCGACCTGATGCCCCAGGCGGCCTCAGGGCGCGTGCCGCGCACGATCAACATGACAACCATCGGCGACGACCTGCTGCGCGAGGCATCGCCCGCCTTCGGCCCGAAGGTCGAGGCCGTGGTGGTCTACAACAGCAACCCCGTGGCCGTGGCCCCGGACTCGGGCAAGGTGGTGCGCGGCTTTGCGCGCGAAGACCTGTTCACCGTGGTGCTGGAGCACTTCAAGACCGACACCGCCGACTACGCGGACTACATCCTACCCGCCACCACGCAGCTCGAACACTGGGACGTGCACCTGTCGTACGGCCACACCGACGTGGTGCTCAACCGTCCTGCCATCCAGCCGCTGGGCGAAGCCCGCAGCAACGCGCAGATCTTCCGCGACCTGGCTGCGCGCATGGGCTTTGCCGACCCCTGTTTTGCCGACACCGACGAGGTGCTGTGCCGCCAGGCCTTTGGCGATGCGGTGGACTACGCGCTGCTCGAATCCCAGGGCTTTGCCACGGTCGCCATTCCCGATGCGCTGTTTGCCGAAGGCAACTTCCCGTCACCGTCGGGCAAGTGCGAGTTCTACAGCGCCCGCCTGGCCGCCCAGGGCCTGGACGGCCTGCCCGACCACCTGCCCAATTACGAGCTGCAGGGCACCGACGCACGCTACCCCCTGGCCATGATCTCGCCGCCTGCGCGCAACTTCTTGAACTCCACCTTCGTGAACGTGACGAGCCTGCGCAATATCGAAGGCCGCCCGATCCTGGAGATCCACCCCGACGACGCCGAAGCCCGCGGCATCGGCAACGACGCCGTGGTGCGCGTGTTCAACGACCGCGGCAGCTACCAGTGCCACGCCACCGTCTCGAGCCGCGCACGGCCCGGCGTGGTCAACGGCCTGGGCATCTGGTGGCGCAAACTGGGGCTCGATGGGACGAACGTGAACGAGGTGACGAGCCAGGCACTGACGGACCTGGGGCGGGCGCCGACGTTTTATGACTGTTTGGTGGAGGTGGAGGCTGTGGAGGCAGCGGCAATAGCAGGCTGACCGCGCTCTGCCAGACACGCAGAATGCTCATTTTTTGATAGCTTCTGGCGCTTATTGGACAGGCGCCAGCAGCTATTTTCACTAAAAACCACCTCTCACTGCGCCTGCATGGCATGGGCGCGGCCTGCGTCCCCCGCAGTCAACGCCAGAAAGTGATGCACCACGGGCCGCTCCGCTCCCTGGTGAAACCGCAGCGCCTCTGCCTGCAGGTCCGCATCGGCCTTGGACACGCGGTGGTGCTGGCGCAAATGCTCCGCCCAAGACTCGACCAGGAACCACTCGATGACCCGGCCCGGCTCGCCGGTGTGTTCGGCCACGCCCCAGGCGTAGGCGCCGTCGCGGCGGCGTTCCTGGGACAGGCGCTGCATGGCCTGCAGGAAGGCGGGTAGGTCGGGCTTGGCGATGCGGTATTCGATCTGCACCATCACCGGGCCCCGGTCGTGCGCGACGGGCTCGGCCAGCAGGGGCTCGGGCCAGTGGTTGGAGGGCTGCAGGTCGGCCTCGCCGGTGGGCAGCTTCACGCGGTGAAAGATGAGCGATGCCACCACCAGCCCGGCCGCGCCCATCAGCAGCGTGACCGGCAAGCCGGCCTGCCCCGCGATGAGGCCCCAGCCCAGGCTGCCGGCGGCCATCGCGCCGTTGAAGACCATGAGGTAGATGGCCAGGCCGCGGCCCCGCACCCAGTTGGGCAGTACGGCCTGGGCCACGCCGTTGAGGGTGGTCAGCGCGATGATCCAGCCCAGGCCCAGCACCAGCATCAGCACCACGGCGGCCCACTGGGGCGGGGCCACGGTCAGCACGCCCATGACGGCAGCGGTGAGCAGGGATGCCAGCAGCACCAGGCCGTCGGTGTCGAGCCGCTGGCGCAAGCGGGGCAGCAGCACGGCGCCCAAAATGGCGCCCGCGCCCACGGCGCCCAGCATCACGCCGTAGAAGCCTGCCGAGCCGCCCAGCATGCGGCGCGCCACCAGTGGCAACAGCGCCCAGACCGAGCTGGCGAACAGGAAGAACACCGCTGCGCGCAGCAGCACCACATGCAGCTCGCGGCTGGCGCGGGCGTAGCGCACGCCGGCACGGAAGGCGCCGAAGAACTGCTCGTTCAGCCCCGAGGCCTCGGCCTTCGGGCGCTTCCACCACAGCAGCGCGGCGATCACGAACACGTAGCTCAGCACGTCCAGGCCGTAGGCCATGGCCGCGCCGAAGCTGGCCAGCAGCAGGCCGCCCGCCGCGGGGCCGATGGCGCGTGCGATGTTGATGCCCAGCGAGTTGAGCGCCACGGCGCTCTTGAGCTCGCTGCGCGGCACCAGCTCGGGCACGATGGACTGCCAGGTGGGGCCCATGAGCGCAGCGCCGATGCCGCCCACGAAGGTCAACGCCACCAGCCACTCCACCGTCAGCGTGTGGGTGTTGGCCAGGATGAGCAGCGTGCCGCTGACGGCGGCCAGCAGCACCTGCACACCGATGAGGAAGCGGCGGCGGTCCAGGATGTCGGACAGCACACCCGCAGGGATGGCGAGCAGAAAGACCGGCAGCGTGGCGGCGGTCTGGATCAGCGCGACCGCGGTGGGGCTGGACGAGAGCTCGGTCACCATCCAGGCGCTGGCGACGTCGCGCATAAAGCTGCCGATGTTGCCCAGCACGGTGGCGGCCCAGAGCACCGCGAAGACGGGGATGGCCAGCGGCGCGAAGCTGCCGGAAACCGCAGGAGCCGCCGAGGCCGGCGCGGGCGCTGCAGCAGCAGGGTTCTGGTGGTGATGGTGATCGTGTTGGTTATCCGGCATGGTGGCCTCCGAGGTCGTGCCAGGCGACGAGCAGCATGCCGCCCACCAGGCCCCAATGTTCAAAAAATGCGTTGGCGCTGCGCTGTCGATCAGCCGGCAGCGCGGCCCAGAAGCGGTCTGCCAGCAAGGCGGCAAGCACGGTGAAACCCGCCAGCGCCAGCGCCCCGATCCTGCGGTACCAGCCCGACAGAATGAGCGCCGAGGCTCCGAGCTGCAGCACCAGCGTGGCAGCAGCGATGGGCGCGGCGGGCGCGAGGCCAAGCGAGCGCACTTCGGCCACGGCGCCCGTAAAGTCGCGGGCCTTGCCGATGCCGCCCGGCAGGTACGCGGCGCACAGGCACAGCAGCGCCAGCGTCTGCACCCAGGGCGCGGTGGCGGCGGTTTGCAATGCGTGCAACACCGTCACACCGCCCAGCAGGCGCAGCCGAGCGCACCCCAGAAGCCCTGCAGGTCAGACACTGGCAACTTGCTGCTCCAGGCCGTGGCATGGGCGTGGCCGTGCAGGTTGCAGTCGCTGGCACAGCCGCAGTTCGCCGCCGCGTTGCGCAGCACGGCCTGCAGCGGCGCGCCGTCCGGCCCTCCCTGGGCACCCCAGGCGCCGTAGCCGCCGAAGGTACGCACGGGCGACCAGTCGGGCATGGCGGGCGGCGGGGCCGCGTCGTCGAAGCGCGCGAAGTCGCCCGCGCCATAGACCACCTTGCCGCCCACTACGGTGAGCAGGACCGTGGTGTCAGCGATGTCGGACTCGGCGCAGGCAAAGAAGTCGCGGTCGGGCACGACGAGGTCGGCCAGCTGGCCCGCCTCGATGCGGCCCTTCTTGCCCTGCTCGTTGCTGAACCAGGCGACGTTCTCGGTCCACATGCGCAGGGCCTGGTCGCGGGTGAGGCAGTTGCGCTGGGGCGTGAGCTGCAGACCACCCACCGTCTTGCCGGTGACGAGCCAGGACAGCGACACCCAGGGGTTGTAGCTGGCCACGCGGGTCGCGTCGGTGCCGGCGGACACGTTGACGCCCTTCTCCAGCATGCGCTTGACCGGGGGCGTGGCCTCGGCCGCGACGGCGCCGTAGCGCTCCACGAAGTACTCGCCCTGGTAGGCCATGCGGTGCTGCACGGCCACGCCGCCGCCCAGGGCGGCGATGCGGTCGATGGACTTTTCCGAGATGGTTTCGGCGTGGTCGAAGAACCAGTTCAGGCCGGCCAGCGGCGTGTCCTGGTTGACCTTTTCAAACACGTTGAGCGCGCGCTCGATGGTCTCGTCGTAGGTGGCGTGCATGCGCCAGGGCCAGCGGTTCTGCGCGAGGATGCGCACCACCTCTTCCAGCTCGCCTTCCATGCCGGGCGCCAGCTCGGGCTGGGGCTGGCGGAAGTCCTCGAAGTCGGCGGCAGAGAACACCAGCATCTCGCCCGCACCGTTGTGGCGAAAGTAGTCCGTACCCTGCTTGTACTGCGACGTGGCCGTCCAGTTCAGGAAGTCTTCCTTCTCGTGCTGCGGCTTTTGCGTGAACAGGTTATAGGCCAGGCGGATGGTGAGCTGGTCGGCATCGGCCAGCTCCTGGATCACGTCGTAGTCATCCGGGTAGTTCTGCATGCCGCCGCCCGCGTCGATGGCGCCGGTCACGCCCAGGCGGTTGAGCTCGCGCATGAAGTGGCGCGTGGAGTTGACCTGGTAGTCGTGCGGCAGCTTGGGGCCCTTGGCCAGCGTGGCATACAGGATGGCCGCATTGGGCTTGGCCAGCAGCAGGCCCGTGGGGTTGCCCGCGCTGTCGCGCACGATCTCGCCACCGGGCGGCGCGGGGGTGTCCTTGCCGTAGCCCACGGCGCGCAGCGCGGCGCCGTTGAGCAGCGCGCGGTCGTACAAATGCAGGATGAACACGGGCGTATCGGGCGCCACGGCGTTCAGCTCGGCCAGCGTGGGCAGGCGCTTTTCCGCAAACTGGTGTTCGGTGAAGCCGCCCACCACGCGCACCCACTGCGGCGCGGGCGTCACCGCCACCTGCGCTTTGAGCATGGCCATGGCGTCGGCCAGGCTGCGCACCCCGTCCCACCGCAGCTCCATATTGAAGTTGAGGCCGCCACGGATGATGTGCAGGTGGTTGTCGATGAGCCCCGGCAACACGCTGCGCCCGCCCAGGTCGATGACCCGCGTGCCCGCACCAGCCAGCGCCATCACTTCGCGGTCGTCACCGACCTTGGTAAAGCGCCCTTGCGCAATGGCGACCGCACTGGCCGTGGGATTGGCGCGGTCCAGCGTGGTGAAGCGGCCGTTGCGCAGGATGAGGTCGGGGGTGATGGCAGGTTGTGTCATGGTCTTCGGGCTTCAAAGGATTTCAGCATGGCAGAGCGCAAAAAGGGTGCAGCAGCCGTAGCGAGCGGCCGAAGCCTGCGCCGAGGACCGCAACCGTACTCTTGTACGGTGAGGACCACAGGTGCGGGATCCGGCCGCGCAGTAGGCTGATGCGCCCTTTTTAGCCCTCGTGGGCGTTGAACATGCTTTTGGCGTAGGTGATGCCCAGGCCATAGCCGCCGCCGAACTTCTTGGCGATGCCCGTCGTCATGTCATACGTCTCGCCTCGCGCCCAGTCGCGCTGCAGCTCCAGCAGGTACTGCAGGGCCGTGATGGGCCGCGCGCCGGCCTGCACCATGCGCTCCATGGCGCGGTTGTGGGCTTCGGCCGAGATGTCGCCGCTGGCGTCGGCGATCACATACACCTCGAAGCCCTGGTCCAACGCCGACAGCGCCGGGCCCACGATGCACACGCTGGTCCACAGGCCGGCCAGCACGATGCGCGGCTTGCCGATGGCGTTGACACGGGCGATCACGGCCTCGTCTTCCCAGGTGTTCATGGAGGTGCGGTCCAGCAGCGCCTGACCCGGGAACGGTGCGGTCACTTCCTCGAACATGGGGCCGCTGAAGCTCTTCTCAGCCACGGTGGTGAGGATGGTGTCCACGCCAAACCCGGCGGCCGCGCTGGCCACCAGGCCGGCGTTGGAGCGCAGCGTGATCGCGTCGATGGAATGCGTGGCAAAGGCCATCTGCGACTGGAAGTCGATCATGACCAGGGTGTGGTCTCCGGCGTTCAGCAGCGTGGCGCCGGGCTTGGCGTAGGCGACGGGGCGGGCGGCGTTGGCGCTGGCAGTCGTGGTCGTTGTCGTGTTGGCGTGGGTCATGGTGAACTCCCTGGAAATTGAAGGTGAAGTGCGTCGAGAAGAAGAACAAACAAAAAAACGAGACAAGGCAATGCGGCGGGCCGGGGCGCAAGGGATGGGCGGCATCGCCCACCCCGCTCCTCAGCGGCGCCCCATCCGCTCAGTGCGGCATCGTGGGCAGCTCGTTGGGCCGCAGGTCGAACACCAGCACCTCGGCGCCTTCGCCGTGGGCAAAGCGCAGGGCCCCGGCGTCGCGGATGCGGGCGCCGTCGCCTTCGGACAGCCGCTCGCCGTTCACCTCCAGGCTGCCGCGGGCCACGTGCACATACACGTTGCGGCCCGGGCCCACGTCCAGATCGGCCGCTTCTTCGCTGCCGTCGAACAAGCCGGCATAGACCCGGGCGTCCTGGTGCACGGCCAGCGATCCGTCGGCCCCTTCGGGCGAGATGATCTGGCGCAGGCGGCCGCGCTTGTCGGCCTCGCTGAAGTGCACCTGCTGATAGCGGGGTGCGGCGCCGCGGGCACTGGGCACGATCCAGATCTGCAGGAAGTGCACGGGCTCTTCGCCCGAGTGGTTGAACTCGCTGTGGCGCACGCCGGTGCCGGCGCTCATCATCTGCACGTCGCCGGGGCGGATGACCGAGCCGGTGCCCATGGAGTCCTTGTGCTCCAGCGCGCCTTCCAGCACGTATGAGAAGATTTCCATGTCGCGGTGCGGGTGGGCGCCGAAGCCCTTGCCCGGGGCCACGCGGTCGTCGTTGATGACCAGCAGGTCGGAAAAACCTTGCTGATTGGCGTCGTGGTAGTGGCCGAACGAGAAGGTGTGGCGCGAATGGAGCCAGCCGTGGTTGGCGTTGCCCCGGTGTTGGGCCTTGCGGATGTCGAGCATGGTGTCTTCCTTTCAAAGTCTGTCGATGAATTTCACACTGGGCGCACGGTTTGAAATCTGCTGGATTTCATGGGGCATCAGTGCTGCGATGGATGAAGTATCCGGCGCGTGGCAGGGCATCAGGTTGAAAGGTTTGGCCATCCATCATCGATAATTTCGATGATTGAAATTCCGGGCCTTTTGCCATGCTGAAACTCTCCCTCGAAGCCATCGAACTGGTGGATGCGATTGCCCGCTACGGCTCGTTCGCGGGCGCCTCGGAGCGGCTGCACAAGGTGCCGTCCACCATCTCCTACGCCGTGGGCAAGCTCGAGGAGCAATTGGGCCTGGCCCTGTTCACCCGCAACGGCCCGCGCGTGACGCTCACACCCGCGGGGCACGAGCTGCTCAAGGAAGGCCGCTGGCTGCTGGCCTCGGCGCGGCAGCTCGAATCGCGCCTGCGGCAGATCGCCACCGGGTTCGAGTCCGAGCTGCGGCTGGTGCACGACTCGCTGATACCCACCAGCGCGTTCAACGACGACATCGCGGCCTTTGAGGGGCTGGACTGCGGCACGCGCCTGCGCATCGGCTGCGAGGCGCTGACGGGCACCTGGGAGGCGCTGCGCGACGGGCGCGCCGACATCATCGTGGCGGCGGGCGAAGGCCCCGCAGGCGGCGGCTACAAGGCCGTGGCGGTGGGCAGCCTGGACTTCGTGTTCTGCGTGACTGCGTCGCACCCGCTGGCGCGCCTGGGCCGGCCGCTCACGCGCAGCGACCTGCTGGAGCACACGGCCGTGGTGGTGGGCGACGGGGCGCGCACGCTGTCGGACCGCACGGTGGGCCTGCTGTCGGGCCAGCGGCGCATCACCGTGCCGTCGATGCAGGCCAAGATCGCCTGCCAGGCCGCCGGGCTGGGCCACGGCTTCGTGCCGCGCGCCTGCGTGCGGGTGGAGCTGGAAAACGGCATCCTGGTGGAGGTGCCGGTGGAGGAGCCTCGGGCCGATGAGACCTTCTGGCTGGCCTGGAAGCCCGAGCACCGGGGCGAGGCGCTCAAGTGGTGGTGCGAGCGGCTGGCCCGGCCGCTGCTGCCCGGAATCCTGCCGTACTAGCGGGCCCGGCGGAAGCCGGCACTACACTTTTGATAGCTGCTTGCGCTTGCCAGACAAGCGGTAGGCAGCTTTTTTATCTTGATAATTCAGACTCAGCGCCACTGCTGCGCGAAGAACTGCACCACCTGCGCCTCCAGCACCGCGTGGTAGGCCACGCGGTCGAAGCCCGCCGGGTTGGCGGCGGCGTCGCCCGCGTCGGACGGCAGGCTCTGGCTGGGCTGGGCCATGAAGGCGAAGTGGCCGGCACCCGGCACGGTGTCCGCCTGCGCGGTGGGCAGATTGGCGGCCACCAGCCCGCCGTGGTGCTGGCCTGTCAGCACGGCATCCTGCTCGGCCACGCGCAGCAGCACCGGCACGGTCACGGCTTTGAGGCTCTCGGGGGTGAACACCACGGCCATGGGCGCCAGGGCGACGATGGCGCGGATGCGCGGGTCGGGCACGGAGACCAGGGCGCCGTCCGGCACCACGTTGGAGGGCGTGGCCGTGTTGGCAGCGGCGACCGGCTGCGGCGCCTTAGGGCCCTGGGCCAGGCCGCAGAAGCCGGGGTCGTCCTGCACGCTGCGGCAGTGCTGCGCGGCGCGGGCGGGCTCGGCCTGTGCGCCGGCCAGGGCCAGCACTGTGTAGCCGCCGGCCGAATGGCCCAGTGCGCCGATGCGGCCGGCCGGAATGCGGGGCCCCCACTCGGGGCTGGCCAGCAGTGCGTCGAGCACGCGGCTGACCTGGCGAGGGCGCTCGCCGAAGTAGCGGCCCGAGGTGATCATGGAGCGGTCCTGCCAGTTGTCGCCCGGGTGGCGCACGGCGGCCACCAGGTAGCCCTCGGCGGCCAGGCGCGTGGCCAGGTTGTGGTGCGCCAGTTCGTTGCCGCCCGTGCCGTGCGACACCAGGATCAGCCCCTTGAGCGGCTCGGCCGACACCGGTGCGCCCAGGCCGACCACCGGGCGCCAGGGGCCCAGCTGCACCACGCCCGCGCTGCGCACGGTGGGGTAGAACAGCGCGACGTTGATCGGCTCGTCGCCCGGCACGACCAGGGTGCGCAGGCCGGCGTGCTGGGCCGAGGCGGGGCCTGCCAGTGCGGCCAGCGCCACGAAGGCGGTGGCCGCCACGAAGGCGGTGGCCGCCACGGGCCGGATGCGCCGTGCTGCCCACCGCAGGGCGAGGGAAAGAAGAATGAGGAGGATCACGGTGCGCCTTTCGTCTTGAAGTGCCAGGGGCCGCGACCGTGGAGTGACGATCGGTGCGGCATGGCGGCACTGTAGGCACCGCGGGCCGGCAGCGGCAGCGGCATGCGACGAAATGCAAGGGCGTGGCGCGAAACGGCAGGCGAGGGGCGCGAGCCGTGCGCGAGCCGTGCGCGAACCGGGCGTTAACGCGCGCTGGGTGGGCGGGTGGTGGCCCGTGCGGGTGGCCGGCCTGCCAGCCGCCCGGTGGGCATCAACCCAGCGCTTTGAGCAGCGCCTGCGCCGCAGGCTCCGACGACGCCGGATTCTGCCCGGTGATCAGCAGCCCGTCGGTGACCACGTGCGGCTGCCAGTCGGCCTGCTTGGTGTACAGGCCGCCGTGGGACATGAGCATGTTCTCCACCAGGAAGGGCACGACGTCCGTCAGGCCCGCAGCGGCCTCCTCTCCGTTGGTGAAGCCTGTCACGTTCTTGCCGCGCACCAGCGGCGTGCCGTCTGCCGCCTTGACGCCGCGCAGCACGCCAGGCGCGTGGCATACGGCGGCCAGGGGCTTGCCAGCGGCCAGGGTGGCTTCGATGAGGGCGATGGACAGCGTGTCGTACGCCAGGTCCCACAGCGGGCCGTGGCCGCCGGGGTAGAACACGGCGTCGAACTGGGCCGCGTTCACTTCGGACAGCTTCAGGGTGCTGGCCAGGTGCGCCTGGGCGGCGGGATCGCCCTTGAAGCGGCGCGTGGCATCGGTCTGCGCGTCGGGCGCATCGCTCTTGGGGTCCAGCGGGGGCTGGCCGCCCTGGGGCGATGCCAGGGTCACCTCGGCCCCCGCATCCTTGAACACGTAGTACGGGGCGGCAAACTCTTCGAGCCAGAAGCCGGTTTTCTTGCCGGTGTCGCCCAACTCGCTGTGGGACGTGAGAACCATGAGGATGTGGGCCATAGCGATCCCTTTCTGGGGGTGAGGTGAAACGTAAAGCCGCCCACCGTACCCGCAATCTGCGCAGATGCGCCCTGGTGCGGCGCACGTTGCGGCGTTGGCTTACAGCGCGGCTTCGAGAATGCGCCGGCTGACGGCGGGCGTGATCTCGCGCTGCTCGCCCAGCTGCAGCATCCCGTGCGCCTCCAGCTGCGCCACCACGGCGCCCACGGTGTCGGCGCCCAGGCCGTAGCCCGACAGGCGCGTGGCGATGCCCATGCTTTCGAAGAATGCGCGCGTGCGGTCGATGGCGGCGGTGATGCGATCGTCGTCGGTGCCGGTGGTGATGCCCCACACGCGCTCGCCGTACTGCAGCAGCTTGGCGCGCTTCGGGCCCCGGCGCTCGTGCAGCAGCGCGGGCAGCACGATGGCCAGCGTGCGCGCGTGGTCGATGCCGTGCAGCGCGGTCAGCTCGTGGCCGATCATGTGCGTGGCCCAGTCCTGCGGCACGCCCGCGCCGATCAGGCCGTTGAGCGCCATGGTGGCCGCCCACATGAGGTTGGCGCGGTCGTCGTACACGGGCTCGGGGGCGGCCAGCAGGCGCGGGCCGATCTCGATCAGCGTCTGCAGAATGCCCTCGGCAAAGCGGTCCTGCACGGGCGCGTTGACCGGGTAGGTGAGGTACTGCTCCACCGTGTGCACAAACGCATCGACCACGCCGTTGGCCAGCTGCTGGGGCGGCAGGGTGTAGGTCTTGGTCGGGTCGAGCACCGAGAACACGGGGTAGGTGTGATTGCTGCCAAAGGCCAGCTTGGCGCCTTTGGCACGGTGCGTGATGACGCCGCCGTTGTTCATCTCGGAGCCCGTGGCGGGCAGCGTGAGCACGGCGCCGAAGGGCAGCGCGGCGGTGACGTTGCGGCCGTGCTTTTCCAGAATGGCCCAGGGGTCCCCGCCTTCGAACTTGACGGCCGCGGCGATGAACTTCACTGCATCGATCACCGAGCCACCGCCCACGGCAAGCAGGAAGTCGAACCCGCCGCCCTTGATCTGCGCGACGGCTTTCATCGAGGTTTCGTAGCTGGGGTTGGGCTCGATGCCGCTGAAGGTGGCGTGCTGGCGGCTGGCCAGCGCCGTGCGCACCTCGGCCAGCGTGCCGGTCTTCTCGGCACTGGCGCCGCCCACGAGGATGAGCACCTTGGCGGCGGCGGGCACGAGCTTGTCGAGGTCGGCGATGCGGCCCTGGCCGAAGGCGATGTGGGTGGGGTTGTGGAAGTCGAAGTTCAGCATGGGGATCCTTGATGGTGGAAGCGAGACCAATGGGTCATTGGCAGGCGCCGGTCAACCTGCAACGCAGGCGGCGCTGGCGCCCGTGGTCCGAAAAGACCAAACGGCCCGGGCATGGAGGCGATGCGCGCAGCATCTGCAACGCCACACGCTCTGCACGCCACGGCTCCGTAGACACCCTCGGCGGCCAGGTTGGTCCTGAGATTGTGTCGCGATTGCGCCGGCCGCCGGTCGCCTTGGCAACAGAGCCCGTGCTGGCGTGCAGGGCAACGGTCGCCACCCCAAGCGTTCTAAGCTCGGGGAGGTTAAACGGCGCCCTAACGCGCCAACACCAGCACCGCAAACCCGCCCAGCACCAAAGCCGCAATCCCCGCAAGGGCCGTGATGCCAACGACCAGTGCCTTGACCGCCCAGCGCCAGCGGCCCGGCCCGGCCACCGGTATCGACCGCAAGCCCCACAGGAGCAGCACCACCGCAACACACAAAGTGCCCAACGCAATGGCAAAGGCCGACCCGATGCAGGTCATGCCAAAGGTGCCACAACCCGCCGCATTCCCAAAGCCGCTGAGTGCGGCTGCCGCCGCCCCCAGGCCCACCAGCAGGACCGCCAGGCCGACCCCAACGGGAGCCGGCACCGCAGGAGCAGAGGAGGAATGACTAGGCTTCATCGGTCAACCAGGGCCGGCTGCCACGGCAGCGTGGCGTCAGTCAACGCCATCTGCCAGAGGTCGGCATAGACCGGGAACGCCTGCATGCGGGTTTCGTCGGACTCAAGCTCCACTGCCTCATCAGTCAGCGCCCGCACGCTCCAGTCGGCAAACGCTGCGTACCGCCGCCTCTGCATGTCGATCAGCACCGAGCGCAGAGCGCTGGTGGTGCAGGCCACGTACTGCCCGTTGGGGCTGACGAAAAAATAGCGGACCTCGGCTGGCACGAGGGCGGCCATGGGCAGGGCGCGATGCAATACGTCGGCCCATTCGGGGGCTGTGGGAGTGGACATCGGGGAAAGCTTTGGTGGGCGCGGGTGAAGAAATGCCGCACCGCGGACGCATCCGCGTTGGGGCACTGTACCCCGGCGTCCGAAAATCGAGGCCGCGCCCTGCCCAAACGCCACGGCAGTCCGCGTGCGGAGCCAGTGGCAGGGTTCTCGCGCCCACAACGCCCATCCGTTTTCGCTTGCCACAAATACTGTATTTAAATACAGTCTCCGAATGTATGCAGAACAACCCAGAGGAGCAAATTTCCCCATGATTGATCACATGACTTTCCGCGTGACCGACATCGGCCGCGCCAAGGCTTTCTACGGCGCAGCCCTTGCGCCCCTCGGCTACAGCCTGTGTTTTGAGGGCAACTACGGCTCGAACATGCTGGGCTTCGCCTACCCCGATGCGTCCGAGCCCGATGGCAAAAAAGCCGATGTGTGGTTCATCGACGGACCGTCGCCGTACGGTGGCCCGCCGGCCACCGCGGGCTGCCACCTGGCGTGGAAGGCAGCAAACCGGGCGCAGGTGGATGCCTTCTACGCCGCAGCCATCGCCGCCGGCGGCAAGGGCAATGGCGCCCCCGGCCTGCGGACCGACTACCACGAGCACTACTATGGCGCCTTTGTGATCGACCCCGAGGGCAACAACGTGGAAGCGGTGTGCCATCTGCCAGAGTAGGCGGCCTTTTTGCGCTTGGAACGGCGCGGCAAGTACCTGGGCGTACCCCGCGGAACTGGCTTTTCCGCACACTGGAAACGAGCCCTTGGGCTGAAGCCTGCAACCGCAGTCTGCCGCGCAGGCATGGACAGATAGAAGATCCCTCGTTTGGAGCGAGCACCGAGTGGCGCGGCGCTCACACCGGGCATGAATGCATCAGTCCAGCTTCACGCCCGCCGTCTTGATGATTTCGCCCCAACGTTTGGACTCCACCCGCGCCATCGCACGGAACTGCTCCGGCGTGCCGGGCAGGGCTTCCATGCCGAAGTCGGCCATGCGCTTGACCACGGCGGGGTTGAGCAGGGCCTTGTTCAGGTCGGCATTCAAGCGCGCGGTGATGGCCGCGGGCAGGCCGGCGGGCGCCAGGATGCCCTGGAAGGCGAACACCTCGGTGCTGGGCACGCCGGCTTCGGCCAGCGTAGGCACGTCGGGCAGCGCGGCCACGCGCTGGGCCGAGCCGATGGCCAGGGCGCGCACCTTGCCGGAGGTGATCACGGGCAGGCCGGCGGCCAGGTCCAGGAACATGCAGGGCACCTGCCCGCCCATCACGTCCTGCAGTGCAGGCGCGGCGCCCCGGTAGGGGATGTGCGTGAGGAAGGTCTTGGTGCGGTTCTTGAACATCTCCATCGCCAGGTGGTGCGGCGAGCCGTTGCCGGGCGATGCGTAGTTGAGCTTGCCGGGGTTGGCGCGCGCGTAGGCCAGGAATTCCTTCACCGTCTTGGCTTCGAACGCGGGGTTGACCACCAGCGCCAGCGGAAAACGGCTGATGCCGCCCACGTAGGTGAAGTCTTTCTCGGGGTTGAACGGCAGCTTGGTGAACAGGTGCTCGTTGAAGGCCAGCACGGCATTGTCGGCCGACATGAAGGTGTTGCCGTCGGGCTTGGCGGTGGCCACCATCTGAGCACCGATGTTGGTGGACGCGCCGGGGCGGTTGTCCACGATGATCTGCTGGCCCAGCGTCTGGCGCATGGCCTCGGCCACGGTGCGCGCCAGCACGTCGGTGCCGCCGCCGGCCGGGTACGGCACGACCCAGCGCAGGGGCTGGTCGGGCCAGGTAGATTGGGCAGCGGCCCACGGGGCGGCGGAGGTGGCGCCTGCGGCGGCCAGGGCGGACAAGAGCGTTCTGCGTTGCATGGGGTTGTCTCCTTGTGATTACTATTAATTTGATAGCTTCTAGCGCTTTACCATCAAGCGGTAGAGGCTGTTTTTATTGATATTTTGCACCTGCTGCGGGAGCCTGGGGGCTGAACACGGTGTTCCATCGCTCGGCCCCGGCTTCGACAGGCTCAGCCCGAACGGGTGAGGGGTGGGCTGGCAGGCGCGACCTGTAGAACGAGCGGTGCGCGGGGCCCGCCCTTCCCGACAAGGCCGCTGCACATGCGCCCGCTACCAGCAACCACCGGCTGTGGCGACGGTTGCAGTTGCCGTGGCGGCTCAGGCTTCAGGCGCTGCAATCGTCTGGTCGATGGCGCCGAAGATGCTCGCGCCGTCCTTGCCCTTGACCTCGATGCGGATGGTGTCGCCGAACTTCATGAAGTCCGTGCTGGGCTTGCCGTCCTGGATGGTCTCGATGCAGCGCTTTTCGGCGATGCAGCTGTAGCCCTTGGGCCACTCGGTGCGGCCGTTGGCGTCGGTGATGCCCTTGTTGCTCACGGTGCCGCTGCCGATGATGGAGCCGGCGCGCAGGTTGCGCGTCTTGGCGACGTGGGCAATCAGCTGGCCGAAGTGGAAGGTCATCTCGGGGCCGGCGTCGCACATGCCGACCTTGCGGCCGTTCCAGGTGGATTGCACGGTAAGGTTCACACGGCCGTGCTCCCAGGCGTCGCCCAGCTCGTCCAGCGTCACGGCCACGGGGCCGAAGGCGGTGGCGGGCTTGCTCTGGAAGAAGCCGAAGCCCTTGGCCAGCTCGGCCGGGATCAGGTTGCGCAGGCTCACGTCGTTGGCAATCATCACCAGGCGGATGCCGTCCAGCGCCTGGTCAGCGTTGGTGCCCATCTTCACGTCGCCGGTGACGACGGCGATCTCGGCCTCGAAGTCGATGCCCATGGCTTCGCTCGGGACCACCACGTCGTCGCGGGGGCCGATGAAGTCGTCGCTGCCACCCTGGTACATCAGAGGGTCGGTGTAGAAACTCTCGGGCACCTCGGAGTTGCGCGCTTTTCGCACCAGTTCGACGTGGTTGATGTAGGCCGAGCCGTCAGCCCACTGGTAGGCGCGGGGCAGTGGCGCCATGCACTGGGCTGGGTCAAAGGGAAAAGCGTGGCGCGCGCGGCCGCTGTTGAGCTGGTCGTACAGGTCCTGCAGCTGGGGCGAGAGGAAGCCCCAGTCGTCCAGCACCTGCTGCAGCTTGCTGGCAATGCCGGTCGCATAATGGGCTGCGCCCAGGTCGCGGGAGACGACAACCAGTTGGCCGTCGCGCGAGCCGTCTTTGTAGGTAGCGAGTTTCATGGTGGCAGGACCTTTGTCTCAAGGGGTTGAAAGTCTTCACCCAACACGAATTACGCTTGGGTAAATTGATTTAACTAAACAAAACTCGCAAATTTTAGTGCACATGGACAAAGAACGTGCAGGAATTCAATCGGTCGAGGTGGGTTTTGCCCTGCTGGAGGGGCTGACACGCTCGCGCGGGCCGCTGATGCTCAAGGATGTGGCGGCCTCGGCTGGCATGAGCGCAGCCAAGGCGCACCGGTATCTGGTGAGCTTTCAGCGCCTGGGGCTCGTCACGCAGGACCCGCGCAACGCCCGCTACGACCTGGGCCCCGCCGCCCTCAAGCTGGGGCTGGCGTCGCTGGCCCGGCTCGACGCCGTGCGCTTGGCCCGCGAGCGCATGCCCGAACTCATGGAAAGCATCGGCCACACGCTGGCGCTGGCGGTGTGGGGCAACCACGGCCCCACCATCGTGCACTGGGAGGAATCGCCTCAGGCTGTCACTGCCAACTTGCGGCTGGGCGACGTGATGCCGCTGCTGTCGTCGGCCACCGGCCGCTGCTTTGCGGCGCACATGGCGCCTGATGTGGTGGCCCCGCTGCTCAAGGACGAGTTGGCCCGCGCCGTGAAGATGCGGCGCACCGACCTGCCCTCCACCATGACCGAGGTGAACGCCCTGTTGGCCGAGGTGCGCACGCGCGGTGCCGCCCGCGTGGTCGACACCCTGCTGCCAGGCATCGTGGCGTTCTGCGCGCCCGTGTTCGATTCGGACGGACACCTGGAGCTGGGCATCACCACGCTGGGCTCCATCGCCACCTTCGACCCCGAGTGGGGCGGCGCCATTGACGTACCGCTGCGCGCGGCTGCCGCCCAGCTCTCCAGTGATCTGGGCGCAGGCAGCGCCTGACACCCGCCACCGTACAGCGACCGACTGGATGCCACGGCAGGCCCTGGTTCTCATCACCGCCTTGGTATTGGCCTTGCACTGGCTGGTGCTGCACGGCGTGCCCCTGGCCTGGGACAGCCCTCAGCAGCCGATGGCGGGCCGCGTCTTCAGCACGCGCAGCGTGGCAGCCGCGCCACCCGCACCAGCCCCCGTTGTGGCCCCAACAGCCGCGCCCACCCCGCCTGCGGCCATAGCGGCCAAGCCCGTGGTGCGCAGAAGACAGGCGCCACCCGCCCCCTCCCCGGCTGCAGCAGATCCGACGGTTGCGGCGCCCGAGGCCTCTGTGCAGGTGGCGGGTGCAGAGCCCAGCGCAAACTCCACCGCCGCGGCGCCAGCACCAGACATTGCCACGCCAAGCACAGCCACCCCAGCATCAGCCCCCCCGGCCGAGGTGCCGGCGTCAGGGGCTTCGGCACCGTCTGCAGAAGAAACCACTGCAGCCGGGATCGACATCGCGCCCCCTGGCTCCGGCACAGGCCGCACTGCAGGCGCCCCACCGCCCCCCGTACGGATTCCGGCCCCCACCCGGCTGGTGTTTGACGTGAGCGGGCAGGCCAAGAAGTTCGCCTACAACGCCCGTGCCGAGCTGCTCTGGCAACACGACGGCAGCCGCTACGAAGCGCGCCAGGAGGTCAGCGCCTTCCTGGTGGGCAGCCGTACGCAGCGCAGCGTGGGCGCCATCACGGCCCAGGGCCTGCTGCCCGAGAAGTTCTCCGACAAGTCCCGCAGCGAGCAGGCTGCACATTTCGACCATGCCAAGGGCCGGGTGACCTTCAGCGCCAACACGCCCGAGGCCGCCGTGGGCCCTGGCGCGCAGGACCGGCTGAGCCTGTTTATCCAGCTGGGCGCCATGCTGGCCGCCGACCCCGTCCGTTTTGTGCCCGGCACCCAGGTCACCATCACCACCGTGAGCGCCCGCACCGCCGACCGCTGGACCTTCACCGTGGAGGGCCCGGAAACGCTGGATCTGCCTGCAGGCCCCACCCCCGCCCTGAAGCTGCTGCGCCTGCCCCGCAAGGACTACGACCAGAAGGCCGAGCTGTGGGTGGCGCCCAGCCTCAACTACCTGCCCGTGCGCATCAAGCTGACCCAGGCCAACAGCGACTTTGCGGACCTGCTACTGCGCAGCAGTGGCGCACCTTGAGGCGTGGTCGGGGCAAGGCCGACTGAAGCTGGGCTCCGCGAGAGAGAAGGCGGCAGAGCGGACGGCTGCGACACCCCCTCCTGCATCAAAGTGTTGCGCCCGAACGCCACCCGAGCCCTGGAGCGGTAAAAAACCCGCACGAACCCGGTCGCATCACTTTTTCATGAAATACTGGAACGCAGCAGAGAACCAAGCCCAGAGCGGGCTTCCCCTGATAACCGATCCGTAGGACAAGGCGTTACGACCTTGCCAGCGTTTCCTGGAAGCTGCCTTGGGCCTTGAACTCTGCGAACCCGCTGTCATCTGACATCTATATCGACAAGGGGAACACGATGCACATGCTCTACGACTCAGAATCCTTCGTGGTGGTCCACATGCTGCCCGACGCCGTGGAGAAAAAGAGCACCCAGGCGCTCAACGACACCGCCCCCGCAGTTCCCCAGCTCGCACGCCATGGCTTTGAAATCGTGGACAAGCGTTCGGGCAAAGAGGTGTACCTGGACGGTTCCTGGGCCGAGATGTTCCAGGAGCAGATCCTGGCCTGGCAGCGCGACACCCCCACGCAAGAAGAAGTGGAAGACGCGCTGGACCGTTATGCGGGCCTGGCGCAGAACCCCGTGGTCGTTCACTGATCCACCTGCGCTTCAGCTGTTTCTACTGCAACGGTAGCGGCACACCCGGAGGCCCCAAGGACCTCGCCAAAACCCGGGGCCGGGGGAGCATGCCCTCCCCGCCTTCGGCTCTATACATCGATCACTTCAGGCGCCAGGCCCTGCATGTACCGCCCATGCATCGCCACGTAGGCGGCCTCGATGTCGCGCGCAAACTGACGGGTGTTGAACAGTGGGGACTGGGCTTTTTCCGCTTGGAGTTTGTCGCGCAGCGCTTTCAGGCGCGCAGGATCCCGCGCGAGTGAGATCGCCAGAGCTTCATACTCTGCGGCGCTGTGGGTCACGAGTTCCGGCAGGCCCACGGCATGCAGCAGGCTCGCCGCCACACGGGCCGCAAACGATTCTCCCAGCCGCGTAAGCACCGGTAGACCCGCCCACAAGGCATCACTGGCCGTGGTGTGGGCGTTGTAGGGCAAGGTATCCAGAAACAGGTCGGCCAGCCGGTGGCGCGCCAGGTGCTGATCCAGAGGCAGGCGCTGTGCAAACACCAGCCTCGCAGGCGCCACGCCGCGCGCCTGCGCCTCACGCCGCAGGCTGCCCTCCACAGCAGGGTTATCTGCCAAAAGCCAGAGAACGCTGTCCGGAACCGCCTGCAGGATGCGCATCCAGCTGTCAAAGACCTGCGGAAGGATCTTCTGGTTGTTGTTGAAACAGCAGAACACGCGCCCTGTCGCAGGCAACCGTGCCTCCTCTCTGGTGAAGACCCGATCACTGATTGCGCGCCGCGAGTCATTGACCTGGTAGCTGTGCGGCAGGTAGGCGAGTTTTTCGGTGAAATGGATCTGCGCCTGGGCTGGGACGACCACCTTGTCGGCAATCACGTAGTCCATATAGTTCGCACCGGTCGTCCCCGGGTAGCCCAGATAACCGGCCTGGATGGGTGCGCAGCGGTGGGCAAAAATGCCAAATCGGCAGCCCGTCGTGAAACCCATCAGGTCAATGGCGATGTCAATGCCCAGCTCCCGCGACAAGCGGGCGATATCGATCTCGCTGCGCTCGCGCACGTCGATGAAATGGTCGAAACCTGCGACCAGACGCGCGCGCATGGCATCCGTCGCGGGAGGTCCAAACGAAAACGCAAACCACTCGAAGCGTTCACGGTCATGGACTTCGAAAAGCTGCGCTATCAGATACGAAGTGGGGTGGCCGTGAAAATCCGCAGAGTAGTAGCCGACCCGGATCTTGCCTCCGCCAGCACGCGCAAGGATGGTGCCCAGGGCGGTGGACTCTGGGAAATCCTGCTGCACGGAAGCTTGTGCCGCCTGCTTGTGCAGCTCGGGCGCGTCGAACAGCGAAAGAGCGATGAAGGGCTTCACACCCAGCTCACCGGCCCGGATACTCTGCTCACATTGCGCCATATCGTCCGTCAGGTGCCTCCAATCACCGGTCTTGAGCCGACTGCTCGCAAGATACCCCAGCAGATACTTGGCATCTGGTTTGAGGCGATACACCGCCATGTAGTCGGCCACGGCATCCTCATGCCGATTGAACCGGATGTGCAAATTTGCGCGGTTGTAGTATAGGTCCGGCCTTTCAGGCGCCAACCGGATCGCCTGGTCGTAGGCGGCCAGTGCTTCTGCATACATCCCCGCCTCCAGCAATGAAAGGGCCAGAAACGACAGGATCTCCACATCTTGCGGGCTCAGCTGCGCAGCCTTCTGAAAAGCCGTCACGGCATTTGACAATTGGAAAAGACTGCGCTGCGCGAGCCCCAGGTTCTTGTGGGCCTGGACCAGTTTTTCATTGCCCTGAATGGCGGCCTCGAAGTGCGCAATGGCCTGCGTCCACTGCTCCCTTTGCGCCAGGATCGCGCCCTTGCCGTTGTGGGCTTCCGCATGCTGCGGCCGCAGAGCGATTACCCGGTCAAAGCACTGCAAAGCCTCGTCCTGACGGCCTGCGTCGGCATGCAGCATGCCCATGTTCTGACACGCATCCACGTCGTCGCTGTCCAGGGCAAACGCCTGCTCATAACATTTCAGCGCCTCTTCCAACCGGTCGAGCTGGCGCAAGGCATTGCCCTTGTTGTTGAACGCGGCCGCCAGACGGGGATGGAGGGCAATCGCCTGGTCGTAGCTCGCAATGGCATCCAGGGGCCGCGACAGCTCTTTCAGGGTGATCCCCCGGTTGACATAGGCCTCGGCGAAACCAGGGCGCAGGCTGATGGCCCGCTCAAAGTGCGCCAATGCTTCATCATGGCGCTTCAAAGCCCCCAAGGCAAGCCCGCGATTGACATGGGGAGCTGCATCCTCTGGCACCAGCTTGATGGACTGGCCGATCAGATCCACCGCCATTTGCAGATGGCCCGCCTGGTACGCCAGCACACCTTGCATGTGCAGGGCACCAACGTTTTTCGGATCATTCTTCAAAATGGTGTTGTAGAGCTGGTTGGCCTGCGCAAGGCTTCCCTGCTGGTGCGCTTGCATGGCCTGCTCCAGCCAAGCGGCCAGCTGGGCTTTCGTTGCTTGGGGAGGGCGTACGCCGAAGTTGTAGTGAATGCTCATGGTCGGGGATGTGCAACGGATGGGAACGCTCACAGACCGTCGCCAGGACAATCCATCAGCGTCGACAGAGGTGGGATTGTGACGCGCCCGCAACCGGTCAGGCCACGGTGGCAGGGTAGATGCACCGGTAGAGCGGGCCGACCAGCATCAGCACGGCCATCAGCCGACACACCTGAAACGCAGTGACCACCGGCACGCCCAGCTGCAGCACCTTGGCGGTGATGGCCATCTCGGTGATGCCTCCTGGCGAGGTACCCAGCAGCAACGTGACCCATGGCAGCCCGGTGGCCCAGGCCAGCAGTACCGCAAACAGCGCACACGCCCCCATCAACACCACGGTGCCCGCAGACACAGACACGAGCCAGCGCGGCGCCGTGTGCAGGAAATCTGCGCGAAACCGGACGCCCAGGCTTATGCCGATCACCAGTTGCGCTGCATTCACCATCGACTGCGGCACGGCGGACAAGGTGATGCCCGCCATGGTGAGCCCCATGGACACCAGCATGGCCCCCATGAACCAGGGGTTGGCCCGGTCCAGCCGGTCCATCAACAAAGCCCCAGCCCCCGTCAGCAACGCCATCAGCGCCAGCCCGGGCCAGCTCACCACGCGGGCCATCGGCGGCAGCATGTCCAGCCCCTGCAAGCCACTCCACTGCAGGGCAAACGGGATCGTCAAGGTGACGATCAGCAAGCGCAGGCTGTGGCTGGCCGCAACCAGGTCCGTCCGGGCGTTTTCACGCTCGGACAGCAATGTCATTTCAGATGCCGCACCAATGGCCCCGGAAAAATAGCTCGTGGCACGCAGCATGGGTGCAGGTACACCATGCATACGCGGTGCATGCACACGGTACAACCAGGCCCCGAACAGCCAGCCCAGGAACAACGCCCACATGACACCCAGCGCAATGGCCCACCAGAGCCCCCCAATCAGCACGACCACCTGCGGGGTGAAATACAAACCCAGCGCCGCACCAATGGCCCATTGCCCCGCATTGCGCAGCGGCCCCCAGCTGTACGTAGGGCCACCCGCCATCGACACGATGGACGTGGCCAGCAATGGACCGATCATCCACGGCAAGGGCGTGTGCAGCGCGACACAGCCCCCGGCGGCAACCAGGGCGAGAAGAAGGGTGAAAAGGACGCGAAGCAGAAAATTCACAGGCATGGGTTTGGGATGCTTACGGAGCACAAGGCGGCGCCTCCCACGGGGACCATACCCTCACTTGGACTCAAACCACCGGAGGAAAATGGAACGGGGGGCATCGTGGAATGCCACCGCAAACTCCGAGAGCCAGATCCCACGACACTCCATGCCACCCGGTGCCCATCGCGCCTTTTCAACTCAACCAGTGCCCTCCGCCCTGAAATAGGCAATGGTCTTGCGCAAACCGGCGTCAAGATCAATGCGGGGCTCCCAGCCACCCAGCAGCTGCCGCGCCAGCGCGATGTCGGGCTGGCGCTGACGGGGGTCATCTCCCGGCAGGGTATGGTGGGTGATCCGGGCAGAGGACCCAGTCTGCGCGAGAACCTTTTGCGCCAGCTCCAGGATGGTGAACTCATCCGGATTGCCCAGGTTGATGGGGCCCGCCACTTCGTCGGGCGTGGCCATCGTGCGCACCAGGGCTTCCACCAGGTCGTCTACATAGCAAAAACTGCGGGTCTGCGCCCCCGCACCATACACCGTCAGGTCCGCGCCGCTGAGAGCCTGGACGATGAAGTTGGAAACAACCCGGCCATCGTCGGGGCGCATGCGGGGGCCATAGGTATTGAACAGCCGCACCACCTTCGTGCGCACACCATGTTGGCGCCGGTAGTCGAAAAACAGGGTCTCTGCACAGCGCTTGCCCTCGTCGTAGCAGGCACGCACCCCGATGGGGTTGACGTTGCCCCAGTAGGACTCCGGCTGCGGATGCACGCTGGGGTCGCCATACACCTCGCTGGTGGAAGCCTGCAGAATAAAGGCCCCGCACTTACGGGCCAGCTCCAGCAGGTTCATCGCACCGATCACGCTGGTGCGCAGGGTCCGCAGTGGATCGGCCTGGTAATGCACGGGTGATGCAGGGCAGGCGAGGTTGTAGATTTCATCCACCTCGACATCCAGCGGCTGGGTGACATCATGGCGAAGCAAGCGAAAGCCCGGCAAAGCCTGGAAGTGGGCGATGTTTTTTTCCAAGCCCGTCGAAAAGTCATCCATGCACCACACCGCATGGCCATCGCCCAGCAGGCGCTCGCACAGATGGGAGCCAAGGAAGCCCGCGCCCCCGGTGACCAGGATTTTCTTCGCCGTCGTCATGGTGTGGTGGATCCCAGTGCCTCCAACGCGTTACGGCCCACGGTCAGATAGTCAAAACCCAGGGCTCGCATGGAACGTGGTTCGTAAAGATTGCGCCCGTCCACGATCAGCGGCTGCCGCAGGGCCGCCCGCAGGGCATCGAAGTTGGGACTGCGGAAAACCTGCCATTCGGTCACGATCAGCAAGGCGTCTGCGTCGCGCGCCGCCTTCATAGGGCCCTGGGCATAGCAGATACGCTCCAGCAGGCGAGGCCTGTCGCGCAGGTCGTCCTCCAGACAGCGGCGAGCCTCCTGCATGGCTACCGGATCGAATACCTGAAGCACGGCCCCACGCTCCAGCAATTCGCGCACCAGCACCCGGCTGGGAGCCTCACGCATGTCATCGGTATTGGGCTTGAAGGCCAGACCCCACAAGGCAAGCCGGCGGCCGGAGAGATCCGGTCCGAGCCGTTGTACGAGTTTGTCCACCAGCAGCCGCTTTTGGCCATCGTTGACGTGTGCCACCGCTGCAAGCAACCGCAGCGGCAGCCCCACGTCATTTCCCATCCGCTGCAACGCGGTCACATCCTTGGGGAAACAGCTGCCGCCGTAGCCCACGCCCGGGTAAAGAAAGCTGTCCCCAATGCGGGGGTCGGCGCCAATGCCAACCCGCACTGGCTCGATGTCCACACCCAGGCGGTCGGCCAGATTGGCCATTTCATTCATGAAGCTGATGCGCGTTGCGAGCATGGCGTTGGCCGCGTACTTCGTGAACTCGGCGCTGCGACGGTCCATGCAGATGACACGATCATGCCCATGCCCGAATGGCCGATACAACGCACGCATGAGATCACCGGCACGCTGCTCTTCGGGCGCGTCGCCCAACCCAACGATGATGCGGTCAGGCCGCATGAAGTCGTTGATCGCACTGCCCTCTTTGAGGAACTCTGGGTTCGATACCACCGCAAAGCCAGGTGCTGGTCGGGCACCGGGCCAACGCTGGGCAAGCACAGTGGCTACGGCCTTGTGCACCGCTTCGCCCGCGCCCACAGGTACGGTGGATTTGTTGACGATCACCTTGAAGCTGGTCATGTGGGTCGCGATGGCACCCGCCACCTCAAACACATGGCTCAAGTCCGCACTGCCATCGTCCGCAGAGGGTGTTCCCACCGCGATGAACTGCACATCACCGTGGGCAACACCGCGCGCCATGTCGGTGGAAAACGCCAGCCTGCCGGCGCGGACATTGCCGACGATCAACTCCTGCAGCCCGGGCTCATAGATTGGCACCTCTCCGCGCTGCAGTGTGGCGATCTTGTCGGCATCCGTGTCGATGCACAGGACATCATTGCCCAGCTCCGCAAGGCATACGCCCGTAACGAGCCCCACGTAACCGGTTCCGAACAAGGTGAGATTCATGAAGGGGGCAAAAAATGAGAAATACAACACATGAGGCTCGCGCCCACGTGAAGGGCGCCGTGAAGTTTCACACCTCAATCACATCGGGAGGCAGCCCCTGGTGCACGCGTTCGACCATTGTGGTGTATGCCGACTCGATATGCCGCGCAAAGAGCCGGGCATTGAACAAGGGCGACCGGGGCCCCTGTTCCTCCAGCTTGTCCCGAATGCTCTTGAGTTGCGCCACATCGCGGGCAAGCTCTATGGCTCGGGACTCAAATGCAGACTGCGTCTCGGTGACAAGCTCGGGCAACCCGACAGCATGCAACAGGCTTGCAGCCACTCGGCTCGCAAACGACTGCCCTGAACACGTCAGAACTGGCAGCCCTACCCACAATGCATCGCTCGCGGTGGTGTGCGCGTTGTAGGGCAGCGTGTCAAGGAAAAGGTCGGCCATCCGCTGGCGGGCAAGATGCTGATCCATGGGCACACGGCCGGAAAACACGAGGCGGTCTGCAGAAATCCCCCGGGCCTGCGCCTCTCGGCGCAGATTCCGGGCCGCAATCGGGTTGTCTTCCAGCAGCCACAAGACGCTGCCTTCAACAGCGTGGAGGATGCGCATCCAGCCGTCGAATGTGGACGGCAGGATCTTGAAATTGTTGTTGAAGCAACAAAACACAAAACCAGTAGCGGGCAAACCCAGTTCGTCGCGGGAAAAGCTGCGGTCAGCTACTTTCCGCTGGGAGTCGTTGACTTGATAACTGTGCGGCAGATAGACCACTTTTTCAGTGAAGTCGGCCTGGGCATGGGGAGGAATCACCACCTTGTCGGCAATCACGTAGTCCATGTAGCTGGCGCCGGTGGTGCCGGGGTAAGCCAGGTAGCTGACCTGAACGGGTGCACATCGGTAGGAAAAACACCTCAAACGCGTCGCTTGCGTAAAGCCCATCAGATCCACGGCAATGTCGATACCAAGCTCTCGCGAAAGCCTCGCAATATCAAGATCGGTACGCTCACGCACATCCAGAAAATGGTCAAAAGCCACCACCAGTCGCTCGCGCATGCTGTCGTGCACTTGGGGACTGACCGAAAACGCGAACAACTCAAATCGCTCGCGGTCATGCACTTCAATCAGCTCTGCAATCAAGTACGCAGAGGGGTGGTTGCGAAAATCTGCGGAGTAGTAACCGATGCGAATCTTCTCGCCCCTTGCACGAACAGGAATCGCGCCCAACGCCGCAGACGCAGGCAGATCGCGTTCTACAAGAAGGCGTGCAACCTCTTTGTGGAGGGCAGGCTGGTCGAACACGGACAGGGCAGAGAAAGGCTCAAGGACAGGCTTCCGAGCCCTGATTTCTTGCTGGAGTTGAAGTAACTCCTCATCCAGGTTTTCCCAAATACAACCATGGACCTTGGCGGTAACTATCTCGCTTTGCAGCATCGCCAAAGGAGCAGGCAGGCGCTGGGCCACATAGAACTGCTGCAAAGCCTCGTCGTACCGCTTCATCTCCCGCAAAAGCCGGCCCATAAGAAACCTGGACTCCGCTTGCTGGGGCCGAAGCTCGATCGCCCGGCTAACGTCCGCCAGTGCACTTTCCAGATTTCTCAATTGCAGTTGCGCCTCGCCACGGTTGTTGTACGCCTCGGCGGACTGCGGATTGAGCTCCAGCGCCCGACTGAAGGCAGCGACCGCTTCTGCATACCGGCCCAGCCTGAGTAAGGCCGTGCCCCGGTTGTTGTGCGGCTCCGGTATCTGGGGTGCGCGTTCGATCACCTGGTCCATGCACTCCAGGGTTTCATCAAACTGCTTCATCTGCAGGTGAATGCAGCCCAGATTGAAACGCGCCTGAACATTCGCAGGATCTATCGCCAGCACCTTGCGGTAGCTTTCCATGGCCTCCGGCAACCGGTCCAAGGTTTGCAGGACCGTTCCCCGGTTGTAATGCGCGAGCCCCAATGCGGGCGACAGCGCGATGGCCTGGTCGAACGACGCCAGCGCTTCCTGGTTGCGCTGCAGGCGTAGCAGCGCGTTGCCACGATTGAAATAGGGATCAATGTAGTCGGGCTTGAGAGCGATGGCCCGGTCGTAGGCGCGAATGGCGTCTGCGGGCCGGTTGGACAGCAGCCATTCATTGCCCCGGGTGTTGCACGCCGTCGCATCATCGGGAAGGGGCGACTCCACAGCTCTACCGCCCGCAACCAAGCCCGTTCCGTAATTGATTCCGAATTTGAAACTGGGCTGGCTGGATGGTATGGCGCCAGGCTTGAAGGACTGGCCGAAATGGGGTTTCTTTGCGTCGGTCAAGGTGCTTCCCGATACGGATGAGAGGTTGACATCCCCTCATGGTAAACACCTGCGCAGTACCAAACCGCCGTCCGGCGCTAGCCGGGCGGCTCCCGGGCCAACAGCCAAGCACTCACCGTCAAGCGAACCCCATGGAAAGCGGGTAGCGTGACGCCCTGTTTCAGAGCGCGCTGATGGAACCTGCCTGCGCCTCAGGCAGCGCCCCGCCGGTGCGCCATCTCCTGCCCCATCCGGCCAAGCACAGCGGGCTCCAGCAGATGCAGCGCAGCCGGGTAGGCCAGATGTTCCTCTTGGTGGATATGGCTCGCATAGCGTGCCGCAAATCGATCAAAGAGCGCCTCGATCGATTCCGAGAATCCCTGGATAGACCCTTGCGCCAGCGCCTGTAGCGGAACTCGCGCCGCCTCCCAGTCAGCCACCATGTCCACATGGTCCTTTTGCAATGCCTGCACCAGCACCTTCACCTCAGGCGAGGCCTGGGCCAGGAGCAGCGGGAAGACATGCAGCTCCTCATCCTCATGGTGCAATGGCGCAGCGACATCAAAGTAGCGCAGCACATCGCGTGCGGCCTGGCGCGCGCTCTCGTCGGCACCTTGCTGGCGGACATGTTCACGCAGGCGGCCCAGAAGTGCCAGTGTGCGCTGCACGCGTTCGTGGCAGGCTTCCAGCATGGCAAAGGGCTCTTCGAACCCTACTGCGGGCGCGCTGAAGCCAGGAATGTGGCGAGCGGGTGCAGGAGAGGACGCCATCCTCGCCTCACCCAAAACGCACGGGCTGGCCCTGGCGGTCGAAGGGAATGTAGGCACCATGCGCGCCGCCCTTGATCGCATCCACCATGCGCTGCAAAGGCGCCTCGGCATCGGCGCTGGTGGGCGCCTTGTTGAGCGTGCCCGACATCGCGGCTGCAAACACCATGGCCCAGTCGTGGCCAGGGGCCGTGAACTGGCGCGCCTCTCCTACCAGCGCGTCGAATGATGGCAGTTCCTGCGGCGTTTTGTCCACGCACATCAGCGGCACCAGGGCACCGCCTTGCCCGGCTTCAAAGCGCGCGCGCTGCGCGGGGGTGGCGTCGTCGGGGAGTTCAACGGCAGCAAACACAAACAAGAGACGCTGAGGTTCGGGTTGCATGCGGGCTGCCTGCAACAGATCGTCGAAGCTGGAAATGTTCATAAAAATCTTGGTGAAATAAAAAATGCTGTCGGGTTCTTTCTGGCTTGCTCAGAAACCAGGCACCACGCCCTGCTGCGCGTCCAACGTGCTCACATAACTATCTGCAACGGGCCGCGCCCGCACGGCCTTGCGCGATTGCACGGTACCGATGCTGATAAAACACAGCGCCTGCTCCCAGGCTGCCAGCTGGAACAAGCCGCGCAATCCAGCTGATTTGAGCGCTTTGCCACTCGTGAGGGCGGATCCATAGCCCTGCGCAGTGGCCATCAGCAGCATGTTCTGCACGGCACAGCCTGCTGACACCAGGCGTTCGGACAGGTCGATGGCGGGGTCCCCGCATTGGCCGTCGACCACCACCAGCATGAGCACCGGGGCTCGGTAGGCTTTTTCGCGGGCCTGCTCGGCCTGCTCTGGTGTGGCGGCTGGATCGCGCTCACGAAGAGCCCGAGCAAACACGTCTGCCAGCGCTGGCCGCGCCGCGTCGGACACCAGCACAAAACGCCAGGGCGTCAATTTGCCATGGTCGGGGGCATGGGCCGCAGCGCCAAGAATCTGGGCCAGCTCCCCCCCTCTAGGCCCTGGGGCGGCCAAGCGTTTGGGCAGGATGGTCTGGCGCGACTGGATCAGCGCAGCAGCCATCGCGGCAGTGTCGTCTGAGGTGGTCGCCGCAGCGGGCATGCGCCGTTGTGCATGCTTCAAAGGCCAGGGAATGACAGCCATCGCAGATCCTTGAAAGAGCCGCCGTCAGCCCGGGCGACCGTCAGCCCGCAGGCAGCCGTACCACCTGCCAAGCCGGACACCCCACACGCCCATGGTGGCGGCCCACAGGCATGCCGCCAGCGGCAAAAGCGACACCCACGCAACGCCAAATACCCCCGGCACCGCCGCGGCAATGCGCAGTACCGTGGCCACCTGCAGGATCCAGAACAGCGTCCATGCCGTGCGGTCTGCCACCAGCGCACGGCCACTGTGTCCACAGGACACTCGCGTCACCATGGCCAGCATCAGCGATGCCAGGCAGCCCATGGTCAACGCGTGCAGTGCTCCCAGGCCCAGCGCTCCCATGCCAAAGCCCCAGGCCAGCCACGGTGACAGCCCGCCAAGAAGAAAAGCCAGGCCGAGCCATAGAAAACCAATGTGCAGCATCGCGAGCAGCCTGTTCTTGAGGCTTTGCACCAGGCCCCAGACACAGGCCAGCCAGACCAGCACGCCACCCACGGCCAATTGCAGCGTGCCGTATACCAGCCCCCAAACCGTCCCTGCAGCACCGGCAGGCAATCCGGCCCATTCCAACCATGCAGCCAGCACCTGCAGCAGGGCCGCTGCCAGCATCAACCACAGCACCCAGAAAGGCCTCCACGCCTTCACCATGGGCATGGCGCTGGAGGTGAAAAACGGAATCATGCGATGCGCCACCGTCACATACACCACGACAACAAATCCCCACAGACCGGTGAATACCCAGACACGCGCGAGCGCATGGGTCCCCACCGCCAGACTCAGCCACAGCCCTGCAAGACTGACGCAGCCCAGCGTGCAAGCCCAGGCGATGGTGCGAGCATGCAACTGGTCCTCGGACTGGCTTTTTCGCACACGCCCCCAGAACTGCACGGTCATCCAGACGAGGCCCACCACCGCCACCGCCAGCCCGCCCAGCGCCACACCCACCCACAGGTGCGCGCCTGCCAGCCACAGCAACCACCCCACCGCCTGCGCCACCAGGGGTGTGCGAAGCGCCTGCACGGGCAAAGGCTCCACCCCAAGCCATTTGGGGCCTGCCGTGAACAAGAAGCCCGAAAAGAACAGTGGAATAAATCCGAACGCCATCACGGTCGAGTGCACCAGCGTGGGAGACACCGCGTAATAGAGCCCCCACCCACCGGTAGACCGCGCCACCTGCACCAATGCCCACCACCCCCCCGACGCCACCAGCACCACCATGGCCAGGAAGAACCCCAACCGGTGCGGCGCCAGCATCAGATAGCGCCAACGCCAGTGACTGTCCAACGACGCCAGCACTTCGGGCGAAGGTTTTCCCGACGCGGTACGCAGTGGGATGACAGGACGAGACGTCACCCGCAGGTCCCCAGGTGCCCACACTGCGTGCAATAGTCGCAACCATCCTTGCGGATCACTGCATGGGCGCCACATTCGCTGCACTTCTTGCCCGCCATGGCCTGCGGGACCGCCAGAGGCGCGGGCGCGGGCTCATCCAGCGGCAGTTGCTGTTGCACCGGGTCCGCCACGCGGCGCGCCAGGATGTTCTGGATGGCATAGGCCATGGCCGCCACTTCGGAGTCATGCCACATGGGCACCAGCGTGCCGTCGTCCTTGCGGTGGGTGCCCAGGCGCACGGGCCCACGGTCCCAGGCCACTTTGCGCATGTCGGAGAGCGCCCGCTCCAGGAAGCCGCCGCGCGCCGCCAGCGACAACATGCGCATGCTGGACGTGATCCACTGCTGCGACTCGCCGCTCTGACCTACAGGCATGAAGAACTCGATGGCCCGGTCCACCGTGCCATTGCCAACCCCCGTGGGGACCGGCAAGAACGAGACGATAAGGTACAGCGTCTTGTGGCCTTCCTGCGTCCAGTATTCGAGCTTTTCGGCCACCGCCGAGAGGCCGCCTTGCGGGCGGCTTTCGATCACGGTACGCATGGGGTCCACCGGAGGTGCGGGGGGTGCCACAGGTGCTGCAACGGCTGCGGGTTCAGGCGCTGCATGGGTTTCCAGCACCGATCCCAGGATGGCATTGGGCCGGTAGGTGGCCAGGCCCTTGAGCTTGGCGCGCCAGGCCTGCAGGTACAGGTCCTTGAAACCTTCGTAGGGATAATCGGCGGGGATGTTCACCGTCTTTGAAATGGCCGTGTCCACGAAGGGCTGCACAGCTTCCATCATGGCAATGTGGCCTTCGGCGGGCATGGCGAGGGCCGAGACGAAATAGTCCGGCAAAGCACCCACGTCACCGCCCAGTTCGCGGTACAGCCGCCAGGCGTGGTCTTCGACGGCGTATTCCGAGGTAGTGCCGTCGGATTCACGCTTCTTGCGCTTGTACATCCACGAAAACGGCGGCTCGATGCCGTTGGAGGCGTTGTCGGCAAAGGCCAGGCTCACCGTGCCCGTAGGGGCGATGGAGAGCAGGTGGCTGTTGCGGATTCCGTGCTGGCGGATGGCCGCCTGGAGCGATTCGGGCAGGCGGCTGGCAAACGTGCCCTCCGACAGGTAGGGCTCCGCCTGGAACTTGGGAAACACCCCCTTCTCGCGCGCCAGGTCCACCGACGCGGCATAGGCGGCGTCGCGCATGCACTCGGCAATGCGTGCCGCCATGGTGCGCCCTTCAGGCAGGTCATAGCGCAGGCACAGCATGGCCAACGTGTTGCCCATGCCGGTAAAGCCCACACCAATGCGGCGCTTGGCCATGGCCTCGTCGCGCTGCTGCGGCAGCGGCCAATAGGTCACATCGAGCACGTTGTCCAGCGCTCGCACCTGCAGCGCCACGGCTTTGGTGAAGTCATCGAAATCAAACGCAGCCATGCCCCCAAAACCGAAGGGGTGGCGCACAAAGCGGGTCAAGATGATAGGGCCCAGGTCACAACACCCGTAGGACGGCAATGGCTGCTCGCCACAAGGGTTGGTTGCCGCGATGTCTTCGCAATAGTGCAGGTTGTTGTCTTCGTTGATGCGGCCCAGGAACAGGATGCCGGGCTCGGCGAAGTCGTAGGCCGACTTCATGATCGTGTCCCACAGTTCGCGCGCGGGCACGGTGGCGTAGACCCACAGGCCATCGGCACGCTGGCGAGCGCCCAGGGCCAGCAAAGCGGCACCCGGTTTCGCCTTGTGCACCAACTCCCACTGCGCGTTGTTCTGCACGGCGTGGATGAACGCATCCGACACGCCCACCGATACGTTGAAATTGTTCCAGCGGCCCGGCGTGCGCTTGGCGGTGATGAACTCGTGCACATCGGGATGGTCAATGCGCAGCACACCCATCTGAGCCCCCCGGCGCGCGCCTGCGCTCTCCACGGTCGAGCACGACTGGTCGAACACGTTCATGTAGCTGCACGGCCCCGACGCCATGGAGGCCGTGGCCTTCACTTGCGCGCCTTTGGGCCGGATGCGGGAGAAATCGTAGCCCACGCCGCCCCCACGGCGCATGGTTTCTGCAGCCTCGCGCAGGGCTTCGTAGATGCCTGGAAAACCCTCGTCGTCCACCCCCTGGATGCAGTCGCCCACGGGCTGTACAAAACAGTTGATCAGCGTGGCCTGGATGTCGGTGCCTGCCGCGCTCATGATCCGGCCCGCTCCGATGGCGCCCGCCTTCAGGTTGGCGAGGAACAGGGCTTCGTATTTGTCGCGCAGCTCCGGCGCCTCCACCGAGGCCAGGGCCCGCGCCACACGCTGGTAAAGCTCGTCTGCGGTGGTTTCCCCGGGTTTGAGGTATTTCTCACGCAACACATCCAGGCTGATGGGCTGCAATGAAGAGGTGGGCTTAAGGGGGGGCTGTGGTTCGCGTTTCATGGGGGCCGATGATTTGGGTTTCACGCCAGTGAGGTCTTGCGTTCCATCAAGAGGGCCTCATTCCTCACGGATATGCCGCGAGAATGCCGGACAAGGTCAAAGCTCGTCCAGAAGAACTTGCCCATCATGCTCCACGTAGGGGTGGTAGGGACCAGTGCCGCTGTTGTCCGCCCGCGAGGCCGGCACAAAGCCGCCCGTCTTGACATCAAACACATGGACTTCTCCTTCCTCGATCACATAGTGCCAGCCATGCAGGCTGATCTGCCCTGACTGCACACGGCTACGCACCATGGGGTACTCCATAAGCCGCTCCAGCTGCAGCACCACAGCGCGTTGCTCCGTGCGGCGCAGCACCTCAGGTCCGGGTTGCATGGGCAACAAGGCCTCTCGCCCCAGGTCCAGCCAGCGGTTCAGGTTGGGGGCTTCGGGCGAAACCTCACCATACATCGCCTTGATAGCCCCACAGTGACTGTGGCCGCACACCACAATGCGGCGCACCTGCAGGTTGAGCACCGCAAACTCGATGGCCGCCGTGGTGCCATGGTGGCCATGAGATCCGTCATACGGCGGGATGAACGCACCCACGTTGCGCACCAAGAACAGCTCCCCCGGGCCCGCACCGGTCAGCAGGTAGGGCACCAGGCGCGAGTCGGAACAGCCGATGAACAGGGTGGTCGGGTGCTGCCCTTCGTCCACCAGCGCCTGGAACTGCTCGCGGTACTGGGGAAAGGCGTCGTTATGGAAACGGCGCAGGCGATCAAGCAGCTCGTCGGGCATGGGGCACTCGGTTGAAGCGTGGTACAACTACTGTACAAGCGGGGAGTCGGCCGCGTCCAGTGCCACGCCTTCCACCACGGCAGCGCCCGCCAGCAATTGCAGGTACTGGCGCAGCGCATTCACCCAGGCCTGCTGGCGCAACGTGAGCGCAATGGCCTGGCGCACTTCTTCAAACGAAGGCTGCTGCCCGGGGTCGCGCGCCACCACCTCCACCACATGCAGGCCAAACCGGCTGTGCACCAGGCGTGCCAGCACACCGATCTCCGCGCTGCCAAACACCTCGCGGGCGAATTCAGGCGCACAGTCGGCGCGGGTCAGCCAGCCCAGATCGCCGCCTTGCTGGCCGCTGGGGCAGTTGGACCACTGCGCTGCCGCTTCGGCAAACTTGGCGCCACCGTCGTCCGCACAGCGCAGGTCAATCAGCATGGCTTCGGCACGCAGGCGCAGCTGCTTGACGTCCACGCCGGGCGTCACGGCAAACAGCACGTGGCGCAGCTGGGCCCGCTCACCATGGGCGTGTGCCGCAGGGTGGGCGTCATGGTAGCGGCGGCAGGCTTCTTCCGACGGGTCGGGGATGGGCAGCTCGCGCTCCAGCAGTTGCTCGATGGCATTCGAGGCCTTGGTGCTGATGGCCCCTTCGACACCCGGCACATCGTCCTGCGCCAGCAGGCCGCCTTGCTGGGCTGCCTGTCGCAGCAGCTCGGTGCAGGCACGCTGGCGCAAGGCTTCATCATCCAGCCACTCGGCCGTTGAATTCAATGCCACGCCGTTGATGCGCGCCACCGGGGCCTGCCCTATGGGCTGAGGGGTTGCCATGGCGGGCGTGTCTGCCATGGCCGTCGCTCCTACCGTGGCGGAGAGCGCCTCGTAGGCGGCCGTTTGCTCGGGGGAAAGCGTGCTTTGGGGGGCGCTCTGGCTGGTTGCGCTGGTGCCGCAACCGCAGCTACCGGTTCCACATCCGCTCATGGTGTGCTCCTTGGGTGGTATGAATTCAAACGCCACGGCGGTCTTGCGACTGCATATGGCCGGGTGGCAGATTCAGGCGGCGCGCACGCACTACCTGATAGGGGCGCAGCACATAGGCCAGCGTGCCAAAGCCGCTCCACACATGCACCAGGCGGGTGAACGGGAAGATCAGGAAGATGCTCATGCCCAGGAACATGTGCGTCTTGAAGATCCAACCCGCACCGGCCAGCAGATCGACCGCACCACTGCGGAAAGTGACGATGCGTTGCCCCCACTCAGCCAGGCGCATCATCATGGAGCCGTCCAGATGTTGTGCCGACAGCGGGATGGTGGCCAGGCCCAGCGCCAGTTGTACCCACAAGAGCACCAGGATCAGGATGTCGCTGGTCTTGGAGGTGGCGCGGATGCGCGCATCCGACAGGCGGCGGTGCAGCAGGAGGGACAGGCCCACGAAGCCCATCAGGCCTGCAATCCCCCCCGACACCATAGCCATGAGCTGCTTGGCGCCGGCGCCGATAAAGTGCTCATACAAGAAGTGCGGCGTAAGCATGCCCACGGTATGGCCGAAGAACAGGAACAACACGCCCACATGGAACAGGTTGCTGCCCCAGCGCAAGCTGCCGGTGCGCAGCAGCTGGGAGGAATCGCTTTTCCAGGTGTACTGGTCGCGGTCAAACCGCGCCCAGCTGCCAATGAAAAAGACAGCGAGGCAAATATAGGGATAGATGCCAAACAACAGGGTGTCAAGCCAGGTGGTCATACGGAGACTCCTTCTGGTGCCCGCTCGGCGCGGGGGGTACGAACAAAATGCAGAGGTTGTGGCTGGTCCGGCTTGGACTGGCCCTGGGTGCTGCAACCGCCAAACGCCTCGGGCTCGGCCCAGACCTCGTCCATCGGCGGCTCGGGGGTCAGCGCTACCGACTGCACGCGCTGGCCCGACACTTCGAGCACCGCAGCAATCACGCTGGCATAGGGGCTGTTGCGCGCCACCAGCGCACTGAACAGCGCGTTCAGGATGTGGGCCATCTCGCCCAAGAACTCCTTGGCCACTTCCACAGGCTGGGTGGAGGCGAACTCCAGCACCACCGGCAAGTGGTCGGGCAGTTCGTCGGCTTCGAACTTCAGGCCTGCTTTGTCGTAGGTCTGCAGCAGGTCGATAAGCGCCGGGCCCCGGTCGCGCGAGTCGCCGTGCACATGCTCGAACAGGTGCAGCGAGGTCTGACGGCCCCGGTCGAAGTTGTCCACATAGCGGGCTTCGGCTTCGAGAGGGTCGAGTGCAGCCAGGTGCTCGCACACAGCCTTCAGTTCATTCATGCGATCGGCTGTCAGGGCCTGCTCTGTCTGCAGGGCGTCGATCAGTTGCGGCATCACGCTGCGCAGTTGCGCATCGGGGTAGCTCAGCAGGTAGCCCAGGGCGCGCAGGGTCAGGCGCACGGAGGTCGGGTTCTTTTTGAACATGGTGATTCCTTTGCCTGAGCTTCAGACCGTGGCTTTGATCGGGATCGTGCGGGGCTTCTTGCCGCCGAACATGCTGGTCTCGGTGGCGCCATCGGAACAGCCGTTGCCAAACGAGAATCCGCAACCACCCCGAATGTCGAACGCGTTTTCGGCATATTCGCGGTGGGCCGATGGGATGACAAAGCGGTCCTCGTAGTTGGCAATCGCCATCACGTGGTACATCTCCTCGACCTCGGCCATCGACAGGCCCGCCTGCTTGAGCACACCCAGGTTCTGGCGCTGCTCCACATGCTTGTCGCGCTGGTAGGTGCGCATGGCCAGCATGCGCTCAAGCGCCCGTACCACAGGCCCGGTGTCGCCGGCGGTGAGCAGGTTGGCCAGGTACTGCACGGGGATGCGCAGCTGCGACACATCGGGAATGTCGCCATTCACACCCACATGGCCCGCGTTGGCGGCGGCGGTGATGGGCGAGAGCGGTGGCACATACCAGACCATGGGCAGCGTGCGGTATTCGGGGTGCAGCGGCAGGGCCACCTTCCATTGCACGGCCATCTTGTAGACCGGGCTGTTGCGGGCAGCGTCCATCCAGCTGTCAGGGATGCCGTCGATGCGGGCCTGCTTGATCACGTCCGGGTCGTTCGGGTCCAGGAAGATGTCGAGTTGCGCCTGGTACAGGTCGCGGTCGCGTTCCACGCTGGCGGCTTCCTGGATGCGGTCTGCGTCATACAGCAGCACACCCAGGTAGCGGATACGGCCCACGCAGGTCTCGGAGCACACGGTCGGCTGGCCCGCTTCGATGCGGGGGTAGCAGAAGATGCACTTCTCAGCCTTGCCTGATTGCCAGTTGTAGTAAATCTTCTTGTAGGGGCAGCCTGAGACGCACATGCGCCAGCCACGGCACTTGTCCTGGTCGATCAGCACGATGCCGTCTTCCTCACGCTTGTAGATCGAGCCGCTGGGGCACGATGCCACGCACGCCGGGTTCAGGCAGTGCTCGCACAGGCGCGGCAGGTACATCATGAAGGTGTTTTCGAACTGGCCGTAGATGTCCTTTTGCACATCGTCGAAGTTCTTGTCCTTGCTGCGCTTGCTGAACTCGCCGCCCAGAATTTCTTCCCAGTTCGGGCCCCACTCGATCTTCTCCATGCGCTTGCCGGTGATCAGGCTGCGCGGGCGGGCCGTGGGTGCGGCCTTGCTTTCAGGTGCGGACTGCAGGTGGTCGTAGTCGAACGTGAAGGGCTCGTAGTAGTCGTCGATCTGCGGCAGGTTGGGGTTGGCGAAGATGCGCATGAGCAGCTTCCACTTGCCGCCCTGGCGGGGGGCGATGGAGCCGTCCGGGTTGCGCACCCAGCCGCCGTTCCACTTGTCCTGGTTTTCCCATTCCTTGGGGTAGCCGATGCCGGGCTTGGTCTCGACGTTGTTGAACCAGGCGTATTCCACGCCCGGGCGACTGGTCCAGACGTTTTTGCAGGTGACGGAACAGGTGTGGCAACCGATGCACTTGTCCAGGTTCAGCACCATGCCGATTTGTGCGCGAATTTTCATCGTGTTTCTCCTTGTCTTCGGCTTCAGGCGTGGGCTGCCGTGCTGGACACGGGCTCGTCGTCGAGCCAGTCCACGCGGTCCATCTTGCGCACCAGCACGAACTCGTCGCGGTTGGTGCCAATGGTTCCGTAGTAGTTGAAGCCGTAGCTCAACTGCGCATAGCCGCCGATCATGTGGGTGGGCTTGAGCACGATGCGCGTGACCGAGTTGTGGATGCCCCCGCGCGTGCCGGTGATCTCGGAACCAGGGGTGTTGATGATCTTCTCTTGCGAGTGGTACATCATCACCATGCCCGGGTTCACACGCTGGCTCACCACGGCACGGGCTGCGATCGCGCCGTTGGCGTTGAAGAGTTCGACCCAGTCGTTGTCCACGATGCCGGCGCTCTTGGCGTCGTCTTCGCTCAGCCACACCACCGAGCCACCGCGATTGAGCGTGAGCATCATCAGGTTGTCGCTGTACGTGCTGTGGATGCCCCACTTCTGGTGCGGCGTGATGAAATTCAGCGCGATCTCGCGGTTGCCATTGGGCTTCTTGCCTTCGACCTCTTCCAGCGTCTTCAAGTGCACGGGTGGGCGGTAGCTCACGAAGCCTTCACCAAAGTCACGCATCCACGGGTGGTCCTGGTAGAACTGCTGGCGGCCCGTGAGGGTGCGCCACGGGATGTACTCGTGCACGTTGGTATAGCCGGCGTTGTAGCTGACCTTTTCGCTTTCCAGGCCCGACCAGGTGGGCGAGCTGATGATCTTGCGCGGCTGCGCCTGGATGTCGCGGAAGCGGATCTTTTCGTCCTCGCGGTGCAGCGCCAGGTGCACGTGGTCGCGCCCGGTCTGCTTGCCCAGGGCCTCCCATGCCTTGCAGGCCACGTGGCCGTTGGTCTCAGGCGCCAGCATCATCACCACCTCGGTGGCATCGATGTCGGTGACGATGCGGGGCATGCCCTGCGTCACGCCCTCTTCCTTCACGCGGCCGTTCAGGTCACCGAGCTGGCCCACTTCGGTCTGCGTGTTCCAGCCAATGCCCTTGCCGCCATTGCCCGCCTTGTCCATCAATGGGCCCAGGGCGGTGAAGCGCTTGTAGAGGTTGGGGTAGTCGCGCTCGACCACCGTGACCTGCGGCGCGGTCTTGCCGGGGATGAGTTCGCACTCGCCCTTCTTCCAGTCGCGCACGCCATAAGGCTGGGCCATTTCACCGGGGGTGTCGTGCATGATGGGCGTGAGCACCACGTCCTTCTCGACGCCAAGGTGGCCCACGCTAACCTCGCTCACGGCCTTGGCGAAACCCTTGTAGATCTCCCAGTCGCTCTTGGCCTGCCAGGCAGGGTCCACCGCCGTGGACAGCGGATGGATGAAGGGGTGCATGTCACTGGTGTTGAGATCGTTCTTCTCATACCAGGTGGCCGTGGGCAACACGATGTCGGAGTACAGGCAGGTGGTGCTCATGCGGAAGTCGAGCGTGACCAGCAGGTCCAGCTTGCCCTCGGGCGCATTGGTGTGCCACTGCACTTCCTCGGGCTTGGCTTCGTCTTTGCCCAGGTCCTTGCCCTGCACGCCGTGGGTGGTTCCCAGCAGGTGCTTGAGGAAGTATTCATGCCCCTTGCCCGACGAGCCCAGGATGTTGGAGCGCCACACGAACATGTTGCGCGGCCAGTTGGCAGGGTGGTCCGGGTCTTCGCAGCTCATCGTGAGGCTGCCGTCCTTGAGCGACTGCACCACGTAGTCCTTGGCATCCATCCCCTTGGCAGCGGCATCCTTGGCCACCTGCATCGGGTTGGTCTTGAGCTGGGGAGCCGATGGCAGCCAGCCCATGCGCTCGGCACGCACGTTGTAGTCGATCTGCGCGCCGTGGTAGGCCTTCTTGTCAGCCAGGGGCGAGAGGATTTCTTCCATGCCCAGCTTCTCGTAGCGCCACTGGTCGGTGTGGGCATAGAAGAAGCTCGTGCTGTTCATCTGGCGGGGGGGACGGATCCAGTCCAGCGCAAAGGCCAGCGCCGTCCAGCCCGTCTGTGGGCGCAGCTTTTCCTGGCCCACGTAATGCGCCCAGCCGCCACCGCTCTGGCCGATACAGCCGCACAGCATCAGCATGTTGATGATGCCGCGGTAGTTCATGTCACTGTGATACCAGTGGTTCATGGCCGCGCCGATGATCACCATGGACTTGCCGTGCGTCTTGTCGGCATTGTCGGCAAACTGGCGCGCCACGGCAATGATCTGCTCGCGCGGCACACCGGTGATGGCCTCTTGCCATGCGGGGGTGTAGGGGCGGTCGGCATCGTAGCTGCCACCAGATTCTTCACCCGGCAGGCCACGGTCGATGCCATAGTTGCCTGCCAGCAGGTCGAACACGGTGGCCACCATCACGCGGCCCCGGGCTTCGTGGCCTTCCAGTTCCAGGTGGGTGACGGGTACGCGGCGCACCATCACGTCGCCGCCTTGTTCGTTGGCCGTGAAGTTGGGCGTGGCTACACCACCAAAGTACGGGAAGCCCACATCAGCCACGTCGTGCGCCTGCTCGCCGTCTTCAATCACCGAGAGCTTGAGCTTGACGGTGTTGCCGGTGCGTGCTTCTTTGTTCTCCAGGTTCCACAGGCCCTGGTCGGGGCGGCCGTCCGCCCCCCAGCGAAATCCGATGGAACCATTGGGCAGCGTGACCTGGCCCAGTTCGTCGTAGCCCACGGTCTTCCAGTCGGGGTTGTTCGACTGGTCGAGCTTGTTCGGAAAGTCGCTGGCGCGCACATAGCGGTCGGGCACCATCACCGTGCGGCCATCGGGCAGGGTCTTTTCCTTCAGCACCACCAACAGCGGCAGGTCGGTGTAGCGGCGGGCGTAGTCGTCGAAGTACGCCGATCGGCCCTTGCCGCCGTCCTTGAAGTAGAACTCGTTCAGGATCACATGGCCCATGGCCATGGCCACGGCGGCGTCCGTCCCCTGCTTGGGATGCATCCAGAGGTCGCCCAGCTTGGCGACTTCAGAATAGTCGGGCGTGATGGACACGACCTTGGTGCCCTTGTAGCGCACCTCGGTCAAAAAGTGCGCATCGGGCGTGCGCGTCTGGGGCACGTTGGAACCCCAGGCAATGATGTACGAGCTGTTGTACCAGTCGGCCGACTCGGGCACGTCGGTCTGCTCACCCCAAACTTGCGGACTGCTCGGGGGCAGGTCGCAGTACCAGTCGTAAAAGCTCATGCACACGCCACCAATCAGGCTGAGATAGCGGCTGCCCGCGGCGTACGAAATCATCGACATCGCCGGGATGGGCGAGAAGCCGATGATGCGGTCCGGCCCGTGCTTCTTGATGGTGTACACGTTGGCCGCAGCGATCATCTGGTTCACTTCTTCCCAGGTGCTGCGCACGAAGCCGCCCAGGCCCCGTTGCTTTTGCCATTCGCGTTTGGAGGCATCGTTCTCGACGATGCTGGCCCAGGCGTCCACCGGGCTCTTGGCGAGGGCAATGGCAGCGCGCCAATGCTTGAGCAGGCGGCCACGCACCATGGGGTACTTCACGCGGTTGGCGCTGTACAGGTACCAGCTGTAGCTGGCGCCACGCGCACAGCCACGGGGCTCGTGGTTGGGCAGGTCGGGGCGGGTGCGGGGGTAGTCGGTCTGCTGGGTCTCCCAGGTCACGATGCCGCCCTTGACGTAGATCTTCCAGCTGCAGCTGCCCGTGCAGTTCACGCCGTGCGTGCTGCGCACGATCTTGTCGTGCGCCCAGCGGTCGCGGTAGGCATCTTCCCAGGTGCGGTCTTCACCGTTGGTTTCGCCGTGGCCTTGGGCAAAGGTCTCGCGGGGCTGCGAGAAGTACGAAAGGCGATCGAGGAAATGGCTCATCGGGGGCTCCTTTTTCTGTTCTGTCCAGGGGTGATCAGCAAGGCATCTCGGCGTGCTTGCGTGCGTAGTACCACCAGGTGATCACGATGCAAACGAGATAGAAAGCGAAAAATGTCCACAGCGCCGCATGGGGGCTGCCAGTCAGGGCAATCGAGCTGCCATAGCTTTTGGGGATGAAGAACCCGCCATAGGCGGCCATGGCGGCAGTGAAGCCCAGCGTGGCAGCGCCCAGCGTGTTGCCTTCCTTGTTGGCCTGTGCCACGGCGGCGGTGTTGCGGGGGTCCACACCGCGCATGGCTTCGGTCAGGAAAATCACGGGGATCATGCGGAAGGTGGAGCCGTTGCCGATGCCGGTGGTGAGGAACAGCACCAGGAAGCACACAAAGAAGCCTGCAAACTGGCCTTCGTTACCCGTCGAGGGCAGGAAGAACGTGACGCCCACCACCGCCATGGCCATGACGATGAAGTTCCACAGCGTGACGCGCGCACCGCCGAGCTTGTCGGCCATCCAGCCGCCAAACGGGCGGATCACCGCGCCCACCAGCGGGCCCAGCCAGGCGTAGGCCAGGGGGTTCACGCCAGGGAACTGGCTCTTGATGAGGAGCGGGAATCCTGCGGCATAGCCGATGAAGGAGCCGAAGGTGCCGAGGTACAGCACGCACATCAGCCAGTTGTGCTTGCGCTTGAAGATGGCGGCCTGGGCGGCGAACGAGGCGCGCGCGTCGGCGATGTCGTTCATGCCGAACCAGGCGGCCAGCGCCGTCAGCGCAATCCATGGCACCCAGATGAAGGCGGCGTTCTGCGTCCACACCTGCACGGTCTGGCCGTTCTTCACAATGGTCTGGCCTTCGCCGCCAAAGATGCCGAAGATACCGGCCGTGACCACCAGCGGGCTCAGGAACTGCACCACCGACACGCCCAGGTTGCCCAAGCCCGCGTTCACGCCCAGCGCCGAGCCCTTGCGCTCCTTCGGAAAGAAGAAGCTGATGTTGGCCATGCTGGAGCTGAAGTTGCCGCCGCCTAGGCCGCACAGCAGCGCCAGGATGAGCATGGTGGGGTACGCGGTGGTGTTGTCCTGCACCGCAAAGCCGATGCCAATCGCAGGGATCAGCAGCGAGGCGGTGGAGATCGCCGTCCAGCGGCGCCCGCCCACGAGCGGCACCATGAACGAGTAGAAGATGCGCAGCGTGGCGCCCGAAAGCGCGGGCGCTGCCGCCAGCCAGAACAGCTGGTTGGTCGAATACTTGAAGCCCAGGCCCGGCAGGCTCACGGCGACCACGCTCCAGACCTGCCAGATGGCAAAGGCCAGGAACAGCGCGGGCACCGAGATCCACAGGTTGAGCTTGGCGACGGCTTCGCCTTCGCGCTCCCAGAAGGACTTGTCCTCCGGGGTCCAGAGGGTGAGCAGGCGCCCCTGGCGCCCGCTGTTGGTGGTGGCAGACATGGTGAGGTTTCCTTGAAAAATCAGCGGGTGGCAGGCTGTGCGACAGCGCCCTGCGAGCCCATGAGACGGGTGTTGCGCACTTCGGTGAAGTACATCCAGATGAGCGAGACCCACACCACGCCATACATCAACATGAAGGCGCTGGAGCGGATGCCGGTGAGGTCCATGAGCGCACCAAACAGGATGGGCAGGATGAAGCCGCCGAGGCCACCGGCCAGGCCCACGATGCCGCTGATGGCACCGATGTTCTTGGGATAGTCATCGCTGATGTACTTGAAGACACTGGCCTTGCCGAAGGCCCACGAAATGCCCAGCAGGAACATCAGGCCGGTGAACGCGTAGACGTTGAGACCCAGGTGGAAGGTCTTGGGGCCGTTGACGGTGAGGATGGTGAAATCGGTCTGTGGGTAGCTCAGCAGGAACAGGCAGATCCAGCTCACCCACATCACCCACCAGGTCACGCTGTGGGCGCCGTACTTGTCAGAGAGCATGCCGCCGATGGCGCGCAGCACACCGCCCGGCAGCGAGAAGCAGGCCGCCAGCAAAGCCGCCACGCGGATGTCGAGGCCAAACTCGCCCACGTAGTACTGCACCATCCACAGCGACAGCGCCACGTAGCCGCCAAACACGATGCTGTAGTACTGGCAGTACTTGAGCACCTTGGGGTCCTTGAGCGCCTTGAGCTGGTCGGTGAACTTGACGCTGCTGGGCACCAGGTGGGCCGGGTCGCTGTAGCTGAAGAGCCAGAACAGCACCACGGTGCCCAGCATGATGGCCGCATACACCTGCGGCACCATGGTCCAGCCAAAGGCCACCAGCAGCACCGGAGCCACGAACTTGTTCACGGCTGCGCCCGAATTGCCCGCGCCATACACCCCCATGGCCGTGCCCTGGCGGTGCTTCGGAAACCAGCGCGCCACATAGGGCGTACCCACCGAAAACGAGCCACCTGCCAGGCCCACAAACAGGCCGATGGTGAGAAAGTGCCAGTATTCGGTGGCGTAGCCCATCATCCAGATGGCAGGCACGGTGGTGGCCATCACCGCAGTCATCACGATGCGGCCACCGAAGCGGTCGGTCCAGATGCCGAGCGGCACCCGCACCAGCGAGCCCGTGAGCACGGGCATGGACATGAGCAGCCCGAACTGCGTGGAGTTCAGGTTGAGCATCTTCTTGATGGGAATGCCGATGACGCCGAACATCATCCAGACCATGAAGCAGACGGTGAATGCGAAGGTGCTGACGATGAGCACCGACCAGGCCTGGCGGGTGCGCTGTGGGCTGTCGCCCGGGGGCAAAATGGTGTGTGCCATTGCGCGGTTCCTCTTCTCTTTGCGTATGGCGGTATCGTCCCGCTTTGGGCATGCACTGCCTATCCTTCGCAAGGACACCTGGGGCGCGGCAGAAGGACTAGTCCGGGCCTACGCTACCGCACCGGCCCATCGTCCGAAAGAACTATGGATGGATGACCAGGCAGGCGCGCGCAGCGGCGGGCCGGTTCGTGAGAGGAAATCCAGGAGAGGGGCGGCGCACCAAGGGCCATGGGAGCCATGCTGCAGCGGCGACGGGCTCCGCACCGCAAAAATTCAGCAAAAAGTGCCGCCAGCGCTTGATAGGAAAGCGAAAATAGCTATTAAAAATATAGCAAACACCATGCACAGGCGACCGCACGGCCGTGCGCGCAGCGAATCCGCTATTCGGCTACTCCGCGCGCTGGCGGTCTGAGGCGTAGACCGCAGCCTGCACGCGCGAACTCAGGCCCAGCTTGCGCAGGATGTGCTGCACATGGATCTTGACGGTGGTCTCGGCGATGTCGAGCGTGCGCGCGATTTCCTTGTTGCTGGCACCCCGCGCGATCTCGCGCAGCACGTCTTCCTCGCGCGGCGACAGGGGCGCTGCGCCATGGACGGCCTCGGGCGGCTGCGCGGTCGCTGCAGGCGCTGCGGGCGCGGCAGACATATTGGGCGCAATGAGCGCTGCCGCCTCGGCAACACCTTGCGACTGGAACGCTGCGACCAGCTTGCCCATGAGTTCGGGGCTCACCACCGGTTCGCCACGGGCCGCGCGGCGGATGGCCTGGGCCAGCAGGTCGCCGTCGATGGTCTTGAGCAAATAGCCCTGCGCGCCATTGCGCAGCGCGGCGGCAAGGTCCTGCCCGTCTTCGCTCACGGTGAGCATGAGCACGCGCGACGCAGGCGACACCTCGCGCAGGCCCCGGATGGCGTCCACGCCCATCACGCCGGGCAGGTGGTTGTCCAGCAGGATCACCTGGGGCTGCAGCTGGGGCGCCAGGCGCAGCGCCTCGGCAGCGTCACCCGCCTCGCCCACCACCTGCAGGCCCGCGTCCTGCCCCAGCAGCGCGATCAGCCCCCGGCGGAACAGCGTATGGTCGTCCACCACCAGCAGCGTCACCGGCGGTGGCGCCGGGACGTGGGGGGCCACACCAGCAGATGTTGCGAAAGGGATGGTGGAGGTCGTCATGGAGTAAGTGTTGCCACCCGGCCGTCGGCCAAGGCGCTATGGAATTCGCCGCCAGAAGCGGTGCCCTGGTCGATGGGCTCCGCAGCAGGACGCGGCGCAGGCTGTGCAGGCAGGGTGGTGGCGGAAGTCACTGTAGGCAGTTCGATGCACACGCGCGTGCCCTGGCCCGGGGTGGATTCGACCTGCAGGACGGCACCCACGCGGTGGGCCCGCTCGCGCATGATGCCCAGGCCCACATGCAGCGAATCGGGCGGCACCGTAGCCACGTCAAAGCCCTTTCCGTTGTCCTGCACCTCAAAGCGCCAGCGCGGGTGCCGGTGCACCAGCAGGTCCACCCGCGTGGCGCCCGAATGCTTGCGCACGTTCGACAGTGCTTCCTGCACCATGTGCAGCACCTGGATCTGCAGGTCTGGCGCCAGCGGCAGGCCATGGCCCACCATGCCGAGCGTGGTGGCCATGCCGGTCTGGTGCTCGAACTTGGACAGCGTGGCCCGCAGGGCGGATTCAATGTCTTCCTCGCTGGTGCGGGTGCGAAAGTGCACCAGCAGCTCGCGCACGTCCGCATAACACTCGCGCACGCCCACATCCAGCTCGCCCATGCTGCGGTCGCGTTTGGCTTCGTCGCCACGGTTCACGGCGTCGCGCAACAGCTGCGTCTGGATCTTGAGGAAGGCCAGCGACTGGGCAATGGAGTCGTGCAGCTCGCGCGCCAGCATGCCCCGCTCTTCGGCCACGGCGGCTTCGCGCTCCAGGGCATTGGCGCGCAGGCCTTCCATGGCGCTGGCCAGGTGGCGCGTCATGGCTTCGAGCAGGTCGCGCAGCTCGTCGGTCAGCTCGACGGGTGATCGGAAGAACAGGTCCACCTCGCCCAACAGGCGCTGCTGCATCTGCACGGGGATGGTCACCATGGTTTCAAAACCCGCTTCGCGGCAGTGGGGCAGCGCGACGTGGGTGGACGGCGTGATGGGGATGACCCGCGTGCGCGCCTGGGCCTGAGGCTGGCCGCACAGGCAACTGCCGGTGTGCAGGCAGTGCTCGCCCTCGGCCATGGAGCGCGGCAGGCCGTCTGCGGCCAGCAGCACATAACGTTCGTTGGCCTCGTTGGACCAGCGCACGGCGGCCGCATCGGCCCCGGCCACACGGCGGATCTGCTGCACGAAGCCCTGGGCCAGCAGCTCCAGGCTGCTGGCGGTGGAGGCCAGCGCACTCACCTCGTACAGTGCGGCCAGGCGCTGGTTCTGCACGGCGATGCTGGCGGTCTTTTCGCGCACCTTGTGCTCCAGATCGTCGTGCGATGCCTGCAACGCGTGCGCCATGAGATTGAAGCCCGCCGACAGCTGGCCGAACTCATCATCGGTATCGACCGGCAGGCGCGTGCCCAGCTCGCCCTGGCGCATCCGCGCCTGGGCCTGCTGCAGGCGCGCCACCGGGTTGATGACAAGCAGATAGCTCACGGCCATGAAGGTCACGGCGGCCACGATGGCCAGCGCCATCATGAACAGCTGGAACAGGTGCAAGGCCGCCGTCCAGCCTGCGATCTGGATTTCGATGGCATCGACAAACCCATCCACCTGCTGCACAAACGCATCGGCCTGCGCCAGTGTCTGCGCGCGGTCGGGCGGCAGCGTGGCCACCCAGCCGCTGCGCGCCTGCGCCCATTGGGTGCGAATGGCCTCAAAACGCGTGCGGGTCTCGTCGCTCCAGGGCACGAATAGCGGGCGCGACGGATCACCCGTGCGCAGCAAATCCAGGCTCGCGTCGAACAGGCGGGCGCGCTCCTGCACAGCCTCGGCCGGTTCGGTCTGCAGCACCAGCACCATGCGCAGCATGTTCATGCGCAGGCGCCCGGCCTCGTTGACGGCGGCAGCCCCGCCTTCGAGCTTCCAGGTCACCCACAGCGTGAGGCTGATCGAGGCCAGCGCCACCAGCAAAAAGCCCGCGCCCATGGCCAGCAGTTTGGTGGTCAGTGTGGGCTTGGTGCGCATGCAGGGCAGTGTAGGCACCGAGCTTGCGCCGACTCTTGACCTAGGTCAAGACTGGCCCGCGTAGCATGGCGCCATGCAACGACCCACACGCTCCCCCCTGCGGACCTGGCTGGCACTCGGCGGCGCCCTGATGGCGCTGGCGGGCTGCGCGGGAGCCCCGCCCCCCAGCACCCTGACCGGCACCCTGACCGCCACCCAGCCTGCCCCCCCATGGCCCGACCGCCTGCAGGCCCTGCTTCCCGCCGATGTGCTGCTGCTGGGTGAGCAGCACGATGCGCCCGACCACCAGCGCCTGCAGCGCGAAGCCGTGCTGTGGCTGGCGGCCCGGGGCCAGCTTGCCGCCGTGGTCCTGGAAATGGCCGAGAGCGGGCACCACACCCGGGCGCTGGCGCGCGACGCCACCGAAGCCCAGGCCCAGGCCGCACTGCAGTGGAACGATGCCGCCTGGCCATGGAAGGCCTATGGCCCCGTGGTCATGGCGGCCGTGGCCGCCGGTGTGCCGGTGCTGGGTGGCAACCTGCCCCGCGCCCAGATGCGCGCCGCGATGGGCGAAACCGCCTGGGACCATCACCTGCCGGCCCCCGCACTGGCGTTGCAGCACCAGGCGCTGCGCGACGGCCACTGCGGCCTGCTGCCCGAATTGCAAATCACGCCCATGGCCCGTATCCAGATCGCCCGCGACGCGAGCATGGCGCGCACCGCCCAGGAGGCGTTGCGCCCCGGGCAGACGGTGCTGCTGGTGGCCGGGGGCGGCCATGTGCTGCGTGGCCTGGGCGTGCCCACCCACTGGCCTGAAAATTTGGTATCAAAAGTGGCCTTGGCGCAAGCAGGACAAGCGCCAACAGCTATCAAAAATGATGCAGATACGGTGATCAACACCCCCGCCCTGCCCCCGCGCGATGCCTGTGCTGAACTGCGCGCAAAATGGCGCCCGGCGTCCTCAGCACCTTGAGGTGATCTATGGGACGGCTGGCAGCGGCTGCGCCCGCAGCAGCGCCGCGAAGTCATCGGCGGGCACGGGACGGCTGCACAGGTAGCCCTGGTACGAATCACAGCCCCGCTCGCGCAGGAAGGCCAGCTGGCCGTCGGTCTCCACCCCTTCGGCCAGCACCGACAGCCCCATGCTGTGCCCCATGGCGATGATGGCGGCACTGATGGCCATGTCGTCCTCGCTTTGCGGAATGTCGCGGATGAAGCCCTGGTCGATCTTGAGCACGTCGATCGGAAACCGCTTGAGCTGCGCCAGCGACGAGTACCCCGTGCCAAAGTCATCCACCGCGATGCGCAGGCCCAGGGCGCGCAGGCGCATCAGCACCTGGCGCGCCTCCTCGGTGCGCTCAGCCAGGGCGGTTTCGGTGATCTCCAGCTCCAGCAGCTCGGGCGGGAAGCCCGAATCGGCCAGTGCGCCCGACGCGCAACCCGCCAGGTCCGTCAGGTGGAACTGGCGCGGCGACACATTCACCGCCAGCGTGAGGTCCGGCAGGCCCGCCAGGCGCCACTGCTGACCCTGGCGGCAGACCTCGCGCAGCACCCATTCGCCCAGCGGGCCGATCACGCCCGAGGTTTCGGCCACCGGGATGAAGCGCGCGGGCGAGATCAGGCCCTCGTGGGGGTCGTTCCAGCGCACCAGCGCCTCGGCCCCCTGGATGCGGCCTGTGGCAATGTCCACCTGCGGCTGGTAGTACATCTGCAGGTGGCCCTGCGCCAGTGCCAGGCGCAGGCGTGACTCCAGTGCCAGCCGCTCACGCGCGGCCTGGGTCATGGCCTCATGGAAGAAGCACCACGCGCCCCGGCCCCGCGCCTTGGCGCCGTACACGGCCGCGTGGGCGCCCTGCAGCAGCAGCTCGGTGGTGCCCGCATGTTCAGGAAACATGCAGATGCCCACGCTCACCCCCGCCACCACCTCGAAACCGTCGGGCGAACGCCAGGGCTCGGCCACGGCCGTGATCAGGTGCCGCGCCACGGCAGCAGCGCCGTCGGAATGGCGCAGGTGGCGCGCCACCACGGCCAGCTCGTCCCCGGCCAGCCGCCCCATCACGTCACCCGGCCGCAGGGCCGACTGCACCTGCCGCGCAATGTGCTTGAGCACCTCGTCGCCCGTGGCATGGCCGTAGCTGTCGTTCACATCCTTGAAACGGTCGAGGTTGAGCAGCAGCACCGCAAGGTGCTCGCCACTGGCGCGCGCCGACTGCACGGCCTGCTCCAGCTGGTGCCCGAACCAGGCTCGGTTGGACAGCCCCGTGAGCGCATCGTTGTGGGCCAGGAACTCCAGCCGCTGCTGCTGCACTTTTTCTTCGGAGATGTCCGTGAACATGCACACGTAGTGCGTGATCTGCCCCGCAGGGTCGCGCACGGCCGACAGGGACATGTGCTCCGGAAAAATCTCCCCGTTCTTGCGGCGGTTCCAGATCTCGCCCTGCCAGTGGCCCGTCTGGCGCAGCGTGCCCCACATGGCCTCGTAAAACGCCTTGTTGTGCCGGCCCGACTTGAAGACACGCGGCGTCTGGCCCAGCAACTCGTCCTCGGTGTAGCCCAGCAGTCGCGTCACCGCGGCGTTGGCCGACAGGATGCGGCTTTGCGCGTCGGTCACCACCACGCCCTCGATGGTGTTGTCCACCACCGTGGCGGCCAGGCGCTGGCGGGCCTCGCTGTGCTTCAGCGCCGCGCGTGCGGCCTTGATCTCGTCCAGGTCCTGCACCACGCAGACCAGGTGGGCGGGCTCGGCGTCCGACTCGGGCACCAGCGTCACGGTGCACAGCACCGCCACCTTGCGGCCATCGCCCGGCCGCAGGCAGTCACGCTCACCCACGTAGTGGTCGATCTCGCCCGCCAGCAGGCGCGACAGCTGTGCCGCCGCCCAGTCACTATCGACCGCCAGCATCACGTCGCGAAAGTTCAGGGTGCACACCCGCTCCAGGGATGCGCCCAGCAGGTCACACAAGCGTGCGTTGGCCCACAGGAAGCGCCCGTCCGGTGCTACCCGCGCAAACCCGGCCGGCGCATGGCGCACCACCTGCGACAGCTCCCGCGCCACGGCCCAGCGCACCTTTTCGGCACGGCGCATGCGCCGCAGCATCCACCAGGCGAGCACGCTGGTCAGCAGCACATAGCCCCAGCCCTTCCACGTCTGCCAATGCGTAAGCTGTGCGGGGTCGGTCACCCAGTGCGCCAGCAGCGCGTCGCCCGCAAACACCCAGGCCACCCCGAGCACCAGGTACAGCAGCATCCCCCGCCAGGGGGCAAAACGCGGGGCCTCGCCCGGATTGACCATCGATTTCCCCCATTCCCGTAGACCGAAAGTTCGACCTCGAAGGGGTCGTCCACACAGCCCCAGCCATGCTGCGACAATTGGGCAGCTATGACCAACGCCTACATCCTTACCCTGTCTTGCCCCGACCGCCTGGGGCTGGTGCATGCCGTCTCGGGCTTTCTGCTGGAGCACAGCGGCAACATCGAAGAAGCCGCGCAGTACAACGACCACGATACCGGCCTGTTCTTCATGCGCGTTCAGTTTGCCTGCGACCAGCACGACCACGCAACCCTCAAGGCCCGCCTGGCCACGTTTGCAGAACCCTACAACATGCACTGGCGTCTGCACGCAACAGCTGCGCCCATGAAAACCGTGCTCATGGTCAGCAAGGAAGGCCACTGCCTGAACGACCTGCTGTTCCGCTGGAAGAGTGGCCTGCTGCCCATCGACATCCGCGCCATCATCAGCAACCACCGCGACTTCTACCAACTGGCGGCCAGCTACAACGTGCCGTTTCACCACATCCCGGTCACCGCTGCCACCAAGGCCCAGGCCGAGGCAAAGCAGTTCGAGATTATCGAGGCCGAAGGTGCCGAACTGGTAGTGCTGGCCCGCTACATGCAGGTGCTTTCTCTTGACCTATGTCAAAAGTTGGCCGGACGGGCCATCAACATCCACCACAGCTTCCTGCCCAGCTTCAAGGGCGCCAAGCCGTACTACCAGGCCCATGACCGGGGCGTGAAGCTCATCGGCGCCACGGCCCACTACGTGACGGCCGACCTGGACGAAGGCCCGATCATCGAGCAGGACGTGGCCCGCGCCGACCACACCGACACGGTGGAAGACCTGACCGCCCGCGGCCGCGACACCGAAAGCCAGGTGCTGGCCCGCGCCGTGAAGTGGCACAGCGAGCACCGCGTGCTGCTCAACGGGCACAAGACCGTGGTTTTCCGCTAGCCCGTTCTGCCCCATGGCCACGGCAGCACCGTCCTCCTTCCTCAGCAGCGCGGCGAGGCGCATTCCGCCGATCCAGTGCCTGCTGACGTTTGAAGCCCTGGCCCGCCTGCGCAGCGTGACGCAGACCGCCGAGGAGCTGTGCGTGACGCCCAGCGCGGTGAGCCACCGCGTCAAGCAGCTCGAACAGATCCTGGGCGTGCGGCTGTTTGGCCGCGCCGATTTTTCGCTGACCACCGAGGGCAGCGCCTACCTGGCCCACGTGCGCGAAGGGCTGGGCGCGCTGCAGCGGTTCCCGGGTGCGGCATCGGCGCCGGGGCGGCGGCGGCTCAAGCTGGCCGTCACGCCCACGTTCGCGCGCACCATCCTGATCCCGCGCCTGCGCCAGTTCACCGAGGCCTACCCCGAGATCGACCTGGCCCTGCAGGTGTCTATCCCGCTCCTGGACGTGGTGGCCGAGGACGCCGACCTGATGGTGCGCTTTGGCCCCGGCCACTATGCCGACGTGGAGCATGTGGAGCTGGCCCGCGATGTGGTCACCCCCCTGGCCTCGCCCGCTTTCGTGCGCGAACACGGCCCGTTTGACCGGCCGGAAGACCTCGAAGGTGTGGCCCTGCTGCGCAGCCCGCTGGAGCCCTGGCGCACCTGGTTTGCCGCCACGGGCCTGGACTGGGCCGAGCCCAGTGAGGGCTCGCAGTTCAACGACATCGGCCTGATGTGCGACGGCGCCGCCGCCGGTATGGGCGTGGCGCTGGTGCGCCTCAAGCTCGGCGCACCCTGGCTGGAGAACGGCACGCTGGTGCGCCTGTTTGCCACCGACACCGCCAGCCCCCACGCGCACTACCTGTGCTGGCGCACTGGCACCATGGACCGCTGGGAGTGCGCGGCGTTTGCCGAGTGGCTGCGCAAGACCATGGCCTGAACACCCATTTATTGGTGATTTTGGCCGCTAGCGCTTGCCCATAAAGCGCAAAAAGCTATAAATTCAATAGCATTCCTGAAGTATCCAGCCTTCACCTGTGGCGCTCAGGACTCCAGATTCCCAGAGCCCGCCTGCCGCAGCCACCGGGCACGCGCCTTTCACATCTCGCCTGTCTCTTGACCCCTTCACCCCCTCACCACGCCGTGCCGCAAGACGCCCACTTCAAGAAGAGATACCCCACACTGGAGCAGAACGCGGTGCTCAATGCCACGGCGCGCGCGGTGCTGGTCAACGCGCTGGCCGGCACGGGCAAGACCACCACCCTGGCCATCAAGGCTGCGGACCTGATCCGCACCCAGGGGGCGAGCCGCATCCTGATGCTCGCGTATTCGGAGGCCGGGCTGGCCGCCATTGCGCAGCGGCTTGAAAAGTTCGTTCCCACCATTCCCCGCCAGGTGCAGATCATGACCGTGGAGCAGCTGTGCGCCACCGTTCTCAAGGAACAGGGCGACCCCCTTTTTCGTGTGACCGAGCCCCTGCACAAGAGCCTGCTCGTGCGCCAGGCCCACGCCGCGCTGCTCCAGGACGACGCGCTGGACAGCTCGCCCGAAGTCGGCGACTTCCGCTCGCGCGATCTGGACGTGCAGGCCTTCATCGACTTTGAAGCCCAGGCCAAGCAACGGCTGCTGCTGCGCGCCATCGAACAGTCGGAGCTGGGCGCCGGGCCCTATTGCCGCGAGCACCAGCTCGACTACGGGCTCTACCAGCTCTTGGTCAAGTACGAGCGCCTGCGCAGGGGGCTGAACAACGAGCCGCAGTTTTACGCACCCGGCGACTGCACCTATGAAATCGCCACACAGCTCGGTGAGCTGGATTTCGACGATGCCTTTGCGCCGCTGCAGGGGCGCTTTGATGCGGTGTTGTTCGATGAGCTGCAGGACCTGGACGAGGCTGCCATGCGGGTGCTGCGGACGCTGGTGCAGGGCGGCAACGGTCTTTTTGTCGGCGCGGGAGACTTCAACCAGCACATCCTGCCCGGCGCATTCTCCGTCTTTGGCAACAGCCTGGCCCGCATCCGGCAAGAGCTGCCTGCAGACACGCAGGTCGTCGCCCTCAACACCACTTACCGTTTCGGCAACGCCATCTGCCAGGGGCTCAACCCCTTGTTCGGCGTGGAGTTTTCTGCGCACTACCCCACCAAGCCTGCCGCGTTTGAGCGGCGCAGCTATACCGACGACGAGGATTGCGCCCGGCAACTGCTGGCGATCCACGACGCCGTGCTGCACCAGCTGCCCCCACCGTCGCAGTCGCCCCAGTCGCCCGCCACCCAGACGGCACCGTGCCTGAATGTGGTGCTACGGTCGCCGGAAGACTCGATCCTGCTCGAATGGATGTTTGCCCATGAAGGCGTGCACTACGCCTGCAAAGGCATGAAGCGCTTCTACCAGCGCCGCGAGATCGCACTGGTGCTGGCCATCATGGGCGCCATGCAGGGCTGCAGCGACAACGTGCGGCTGACCCAAGGGATCCTGAGCAGCGCGATGGAAGGCCTGCTGCGCTACGTGCGGCGCGGCAGCCAGCCCGACCAGGATGTACTGGCCAATGGCGCTTTCGACATGCAAGCGCTGGTGGAAGACTCCCCCGTCGAAGTCGACACCCGCGCCGTGGCCGCAGAACTCGTGGGCAAGCAGGACTTGATGCGCCGGTTTCTGGTGCGCGCCAGCTTCAACCCTCAGGCCCCAGTGGCGTCGCCCCTGTGCGAACAATTGTTGGCCCTGCCGCCTGAAGCCTGTGCCGACGCCGGGCAACTGTGCGGGCACCCGCTGGTGCGTCAGTTCTTTGCGCAGGCGCCCATCAGCCCCGGCGAGCTGCGCTACTGCACGGACAGCCTCGGCGCGCTGGCCCGCATCTGCGCCGGGCTGTCGGTGGACGAATTCCTGGGCCGGCTGGCGCTCATGGTGCAGGCCAGCATCCAGCAGCACACCCAGCAGGAAGCCTCCAGCCTGCAACTGCTGACGGTGGAGCGCTGCAAGGGGCATGAATACGACTATGTGGCGGTGCCCTTGGTAGAGCGCGGACGCTTTCCGCGCAGCGCCGCCCTGCAAGACGCTTACCGTGAACGCAACATGCTCTATGTCGCTATGACGCGGGCCAGCAAACGCCTGTGGCTTCTGGAAGGCAGCCAGCGCCCGGTCAGCCCCGGGCCGGTGTGAGGGGGCTGCGGGCTCTGCTCACAACAAAATTTCTAGTCAAATTGGCCTTCAGCGCTTTATCCACAAGCGCCAAAAGCTATATAAATCATAGCAAACAGCCACATCCAGGCCATTTCACAGACTGCTGCAAGAAAACTCACGCTCCCGCACGCAGCCTTCCTCTACAGTGGCAGCCATGAACACTGCCGCCCAACCCACCACAGCCCTGTCCGAACGCGCCGCACGCCAGGCCGAGGTTGTCCAGGCCCTGGGCCGCGTGCTGCCCGCACACGCGCTGCTCTGGCACACCGAAGACACCACGCCCTACGAATGCGACGGCCTCACCGCCTACCGCCAGCGCCCGCTGGTGGTCTGCCTGCCCGAAACGTACGACCAGGTGCAGGCCGTGCTGCAGGTGTGCCACCAACTGCAGGTGCCGGTGGTGGCGCGCGGTGCGGGCACGGGACTGTCGGGTGGCGCCATGCCGCATGCCATGGGCGTCACGCTGTCGCTGGCCAAGTTCAACCGCATCCTCGACATCAACCCCGAAAGCCGCACGGCCGTGGTGCAGTGTGGCGTGCGCAACCTGGCGATCAGCGAGGCCGCGGCCCCCTACAACCTGTACTACGCCCCCGACCCCAGCAGCCAGATCGCCTGCACCATCGGCGGCAACGTGGCCGAGAACTCGGGCGGCGTGCATTGCCTGAAGTACGGCCTGACGGTGCACAACGTGCTCAAGGTGAAGGGTTTCACGGTGGAAGGCGAGCCCGTCGAATTCGGCAGCGAGGCACTCGACGCCCCCGGCTACGACCTGCTAGCCGCCGTGATCGGCAGCGAAGGCATGCTGGCCGTGACCACCGAAGTGACGGTCAAGCTCATCCCCAAGCCCCAGCTGGCGCGCTGCATCATGGCCAGCTTCGACGACGTGCGCAAGGCGGGCGACGCCGTGGCCGCCGTCATCGCGGCCGGCATCATCCCCGCAGGCCTGGAGATGATGGACAAGCCCATGACCGCCGCCGTCGAAGACTTTGTGCACGCAGGCTACGACCTCACGGCCGAGGCCATCCTGCTGTGCGAAAGCGACGGCACGCCCGAAGAGGTGGAAGAAGAAATCGGCCGCATGAGCGAGGTGCTGCGCGCTGCCGGCGCCACCGCCATCTCGGTCAGCCAGGACGAGGCCGAGCGCCTGCGCTTCTGGAGCGGCCGCAAGAACGCCTTCCCCGCCAGCGGCCGCATCAGCCCCGACTACATGTGCATGGACTCCACCATCCCGCGCAAGCGCCTGGCCGACATCCTGCTGGCCATCCAGGAGATGGAAAAGAAATACCAGCTGCGCTGCGCCAACGTGTTCCATGCGGGCGACGGCAACCTGCATCCTCTCATCCTGTTCGATGCAAACGATGCTGACCAGCTGCACCGCTGCGAGCTGTTTGGCGCGGACATCCTGGAGACCAGCGTGGCCATGGGCGGCACGGTGACGGGCGAGCATGGCGTGGGCGTGGAGAAGCTCAACAGCATGTGTGTGCAGTTCACGGCCGAGGAGAACGCGCAGATGTTCGGGCTCAAGCATGCGTTCGACCCGGCGGGGTTGCTGAACCCGGGGAAGGTGATTCCTACGCTGAACCGGTGTGCGGAGTACGGGAAGATGCTGGTGCGCGGGGGGGCGATCAAGCATCCGGATTTGCCGCGGTTTTAAAGAATGAACGCCACCGACGTATAAAAGCGACTGAAAGGCCATTTCGGCGCTTGGACCAAGATGCATGGATTTAGCCCATTAGAGCGAGGCGTCTCTTGGAGTCGGCCTCACGGTAGTGAGGCCTTAATTTTTGGTTTCGGCGTTGCGCGCAGGGACTATTGGGATCAATTTGCAGGATCTCAGTTTGTTTTGGATTTCCAGATTGGAAAGCCAGGGAACGACGATCTGAAAAATCGGTGCTTTCGATTTTGTTACTTGCTAACGGACGCTCAGCGGGAAGAGCTGCGCCTAATACAAAATCGCGTAATCAACTCACTGACCGCACCTCCCTACGACCACCAGCGCGTACGAGACCTTGATACAGCAACGAGAGATTGGTATCTGGAAAAGTTCGTACCAGTGCCTTCGATCAATCCAAAGCACGATACGTGGATGCGGTACTACACCGCTGAACATGTGGATGAATGGGCCCACTATCTGCTGCGCCAAATGCCTCACTTCCTTAACGAGCTCGAAACGCGGAAATGACGAATGGTCGAGACCGACACGCAACAGCTTGGCTCCCGCGAGGTGCTGGCAATCGCATGCCTCGCAGTACCAAGCCGTTTCGTGCATTTCACTGCCAACGCTGAGCGTCCAATTTCATAGCAGCCACCGGCTCCTCTGGACAATTGCGCCCTGCAAAACCCCGACAATCTGCAGGTCCTCGCGTTCTTTCATCCGACCTCATGCCCAGCGACTCCCCCACCACCCTCCTCCAATCCGGCAACGCCCTCGTAGCCCAAGCGCAAGCCGTAGCCACGCAAGACTTTGCCGCAGCGCGGGCGTTGTGGCGGCAGGCGGGGGTGTTGTTTCAACGGGCGCATGACGCCGACCCCGGGCAGCACGCTGCGGCGTTTCGGCTGGGGCAGGCGTGGGTGGCAGAAGCCCATGCGCTGCAAAAAGAAGGATCTGAAGATGCGACTGCTATGTGGCGCCAGGCAGCGCTGCAGTGCGAGGTGGCCTTTGCGCTCGACCCGCACCATGCGGTGACGGCCATGCACATCGCCAGCTGTTACGCCTGGGCACAAGACGCGGAGGCCAAGCAGGCCTGGGCGCAGATTGCGCAGCATCTGCAGGAAGAACACGCGGCCAACATGGCGGCGGATGAGGCGGCACGCTAGGCCCAGCCCCAGGCGGTCGGAGCGCGGCCGAGCAAAGCGATGGCCCGTGTGGCTGCTCGGCTCCCCCACCCCTGCTGGCTGCGCCTGCGGCGGGGCGGTTGCGGGGTGAGCATGCGCGTCGGAGCGCGCATGCCTCGTGAACTGACTCGCCGTGGTTGTCCGAGCGGCGCTGCGCAGCAGCGAAGCGAGTTCCACGGCGCACCCCGCAACCGCCCCGACGCAGGTTTGCCCCGTAGCGCAGCGAAGGGGTCGCAGACTGGGGGTCGCCTTTCTTTTGGGTACTTTTCTTTGGCGAAGCAAAGAACAAGTACCTCGCCCGCCGGGGCGAGTCCCGGCTTCCGCACTCAACACAAGCATGCTTTCCGAACCAGCACGCCCTGGCTTCGACAAGCTCAGCCCGAACGGGTGGTCAACTGCCCACCACCGCCCGCCCAATCTCCCCCGCGTGCGACACCGCAAACAGCACCAGTCCGATCAGCCCGCCCACCACGGTGCCGTTGATACGGATGTACTGCAAATCCTTCCCAATGTTCAGCTCAATCAGCTGCGTCATCTCCTCGGTATCCCACCGCCGCACCGTCTCCTCAATGTGCTGCGCAATGAACGCCGACACATCCGGCGCCAGATCCTCCACCCAACGCTCCAGCCGATCATTGAACGACTGCCTGAGCGCCGCATCCCCCGCCAGAGACTTCCCCAGCCACAACCCCAACTTGCCCACCTGCCGCGCCAGCACCGAGTCGGCATCAGCCAGGTCGCGCTGCAACGCACCTCGCAGGTCCAGCCACAAAGTCTGCACATAGCCGCCCACCGTGGCGTCGGTCTGCAACCAGGTGCGGATCTCCTCGCCCTTGCGCGCCCACTCGGGGTCACTGCGCAGCCGCTCGATAAAACGCTGCACCGCCGCATCAAACTGCGCGCGCAGGGCGTGCTGCGGGTTGGCGGCAACGTCGGCCATCACGCTCTCCAGCGCGCGGGCTAGCAGGGCCGAGCCCTTATCACCCAGCCAGTCGCTGGGCAACAACTTTTCGGTGCGCGGGTGGTCCTTCTTGAGCCAGGCCACGATGGTCTGGGCTACCCAGGCGCGGGTCTGCTCGTTTTGCAGCAGCTCGATGAGTTTTGCCAACACATCATCCAGCAGCGCCTGATGGCGGCCGTTGTGCGTGAGGGTGTCGAGGACCGCTGCCAGCGCGCGCGACATGTCCACCTGACCGATCAGCGCACGCGCCGCCTTCTGGATAAAGCGCTCCACCTGCGCATCCTGCACCGTCTCCAGCGCGGCCGACGCCAGGCGCGTGGCCTGGTGCCCCAGCAGCGCGGCGTTGCCGGGCGCCGTCAACCACTGCGCCAGCCGCTCGGCGGGGTCGTGCCGGCGGATCAGCGCCACCAGCGAGGGCACATCGAGAAACTTGTCGCGCACAAATGTGGCCAGGTTGCGGCCAATGCGCGCCTGGTTGCGCGCGATGACCGCGGTGTGCGGAATGGGCAAACCCAGCGGGCGGCGGAACAGCGCCACCACCGCGAACCAATCCGCCAGCGCGCCCACCATGGCGGCCTCGGCCATGGCCTTCACGCAGTTGAGCCACAGGCCGCGGTCGACCACGCTGGTAGCCACGAACACCGCCGTGACCAGCAGCAACAAGCCCAGGGCCTGCCGCTTGGCACGCCGCAAGGCGAGGGTTGCGCTGTCAGCTTCGGCGCTCATCAGGCCTGACCCGCCGACTTCGACGGCTGGCCGTCAGGCAGCCGCCGCAATCTGGTCCAGCGCCTTCGACAGATGACCCACGCTGCGGTCCACGTTGTGCCACTTCTCCAGGCCAAAAAGCCCGATGCGGAAGGTCTTGAACTCGGGCCCTTCGTCGCACTGCAGCGGCACGCCCGCAGCGGTCTGCAAACCCACTTCCAGAAACTTCTTGCCGTTCTGGATGCCGGGGTCGGTGGTGTAGCTCACCACCACGCCAGGGGCCTTGAAGCCCTCGGCGGCCACGCTGGGGAAGCCACGCGATTCGAGCAGTGCGCGCACCTTGGCGCCCAGTTCGATCTGCTCGTCGCGCACCTTGGCAAAGCCGTAGGCGCGCGTCTCGGCCATCACCTCGGCCAGGCGCACCAGCGCATCGGTGGGCATGGTGGTGTGGTAGGCGTGCTGGCCCTTTTCATAGCCCTCGGCGATCTGCATCCACTTCTTGAGGTCGCACGAAAAGCTGCTGCTCGTGGTGCCGTCGATGGCCTGTCGCGCGCGCTCACTCAACATCACCATGGCGCAGCAGGGCGAGCCGCTCCAGCCCTTTTGCGGGGCGCTGATGAGCACGTCCACGCCGGTGGCCTGCATGTCCACCCACATCGCGCCCGAGGCAATGCAGTCGAGCACAAACAGCGCGCCCACCTCATGGGCAGCGGCTGTCAGCGTGCGGATGTAGTCGTCCGAAAGGATGATGCCGCTGGCCGTCTCCACATGGGGCGCGAACACCACCTTGGGTTTTTCGGCGCGGATGGTGGCCGCCACCTCATGAGCTGGGCAGGGTGCCCAGGGTGCCTGCGGGCCATCGCCCTGGCGGCGCGCCTTGCACACCACCGCGCCACCGCCCAGGCCCGTGTCGGCATCAAAGATCTGGCTCCAGCGGTAGCTGAACCAGCCGTTTCGCACGATGAGCACCTTTTCCTTGTTGGCGAACTGGCGCGCCACGGCCTCCATGCCGAAGGTGCCGCTGCCGGGCACCAGCACGGCAGTGTGGGCGTGGTAGACCTCTTTCAGCGTGCCCAGAATGTCCTGCACCACGCCGGTAAAGCGCTTGGACATGTGGTTGAGCGCGCGGTCGGTGTAGACCACCGAAAATTCGAGCAGGCCATCAGGGTCGATATCGGGCAAAAGGCCGGGCATGGGCAGTCTCTCCGTTGAACAAATCAGCGGGTCAGCTTATCACCACGTGTCCACGAAACGGTGCCCCAGCGGCGCCACCTTCGCCGACGCCAGGCCCCGTGCCAGCCACGCCCGGGTGTCGGCCGGGTCGATCACCGCATCGATCTCCAGCGTGGCGGCCATGTGCAGCGCCTCGCCGTTGGCGTAAGACTTGGCCAGCAGCTTGGCGAACAGCGCGTCGCGCTCGGGGCCTTCGGGCAGGGCCTCCAGCTCTTTGCGAAAGCCCAGGCGCACCGCGCCTTCGAGGCCCATGGCGCCGAACTCGCCCGTGGGCCAGGCCACCGTGAATACGGGCGCATGGAAGCCCCCGGCCGTCATCCCCATGGCGCCCAGGCCGTAGCCCTTGCGCAGGACCACGCTGAAGGTGGGCACGCGCAAGCTGGCGGCGGTGACGAACAGGCGGCTCACGTGGCGCACCTGGGCCGTGGCTTCGACCTCGGGGCCGACCATGAAGCCGGGCGTGTCCACCAGGCTCACCAGAGCCAAGCCATGCGCATTGCACAGCTGCATGAAGCGCGCGCCCTTGTCGGCCGCGTCGGCGTCGATGGCGCCGCCCAGGTGTTGCGGGTTGTTGGCCAGGATGCCCACGGGGCGGCCTTCGATGCGCGCCAGCGCGGTGTGGATGCCGGCACCAAAGCCGGTGCGCAGCAACAGCAGGCTGCCCTCGTCCACCAGGCCCTCCATCGCCGTGCGGGTGTCGTACACGCGCAGGCGGTTCTCTGGCACCACGGCGCGCAGCAGGCGCTGGTCGGGTGCAGACCACTGCGATGTGCGGCCCTGGAAGAACGACAGGTAGTGGCGCGCAGCCTGCACCGCACCGGCCTCGTCCTCCACCAGCACGTCGATCACGCCGTTGGCATGCTGCACGCGGCTCGGGCCGATCTGCTCGGGCTTGAAGACGCCCAGGCCGCCGCCTTCGATCATGGCCGGGCCGCCCATGCCGATGTTGCTGCTGCGCGTGGCGATGATCACGTCGCTGCAGCCCAGCAGCGCCGCGTTGCCGGCAAAGCAGCGCCCGGCCGCGATGCCGATCACCGGCACCTGGCCCGACAGCGCGGCGTAGCTGGCGAACGTGTGCACATGCAGGCCTGCCACGATGGGCATGTCGGTATCGCCCGGGCGGCCACCGCCGCCTTCGGCCAACAGCACCACCGGGAGCTTCTGCGCCAGGGCGATGCCCAGCATGCGGTCGGTCTTGGCGTGGTTGCGTGCACCCTGGGTGCCGGCCAGCACGGTGGCGTCGTACGACATGACCACGGCGCGGGACTGCTCGGGCCCGAAGAGTGCGCCGTTGATGCCGCCGATGCCCGTGACCATGCCGTCGGCCGGCGTGTTGGCGATCAGGTCGTCCAGGCTGCGGCGGCGTGTTTGTGCGGCGATGGCCAGCGCCCCATATTCGATGAAGCTGCCGTCGTCGCACAGGTCGGCAATGTTCTCGCGCGCGGAGCTGCCGCCTTGCGCGTGGCGCTTGGCGATCGCCTCGGGGCGCGCGGCGTCGAGCGTGAAGGCGTGGCGGTCGATCACGCGCTGCAGGTCGGCGCGGATGTGGTCGGGGTCGAACGCGGCGCTGCCCGGCGCTTCCACAGCCGCCGCATCTGCGACCGCCTCCAGCACCAGCAGCGGCTGCCCCTGCGCCAGGTAGCTGCCCGCCACGGCCCACAGCGTGCCCACCCGGCCCGCATGCGGGGCCAGCAGCACGTGTTCCATCTTCATGGCCTCCAGCACGGCCAGCTCGGCGCCGGCAGCGACCACGTCGCCCTCGGCCACGCTCAGCTGCACCAGGCGGGCGGGCATGGGGGCCAGCACGGCGCCGTCAGTGGTGTCAGAGGCGATATGCGGGTCTTCTTGCCCTATAGCGCTAGTCGAATCTGCCTTAATAGCTATATTTTTAGTAGCAACCAAAAGCTCCGGCAGCACCGACTCCAGCCAGCGCGTGTGCACCTGCTGGCTCTCCATCTCGGGCCGCGCGGCCAGGGCCTGCAGCAGCGCCAGGTTGGTGGCCACGCCCTCGATGCGGCATTCGGCCAGTGCGCGCTGCGAGCGGCGCAGTGCATCGGCAAAACGCGGGCTGCGCGTGTGCACGATGAGCTTGGCCAGCAGCGTGTCGTAGTGCGGCGACGGCGTGGCGCCCGCTGCGCCGTGCGTGTCCACGCGCACGCCGGGGCCCGTGGGCAGGTCGAAGCGGAGGAGCGTGCCGCTGCCGGGCGTGGCACCGCCCTGCGCGTCCAGCGTCTCGGCGTTGATGCGCCACTGCACGGCAAAGCCCAACACGGCAGGCGGTGCGGCAGGGTCGAGGCCGATGTCTTGCAACGTGCGGCCCGCGGCCAGCGCGATCTGTGCCTGCACCAGGTCCACGCCGGTGACCTCTTCGGTGATGGTGTGCTCCACCTGCAGGCGCGGGTTGCATTCGATGAAGACAAACGGCAGGTCGCTCGACGCCAAGTTCACCAGAAACTCGAAGGTGCCCAGGCCTTCGTACTGCACCGCCCGCGCCATGGACAGTGCGGCGGTGGTGATGCGCTCGCGCAGCGGCGCGGGCAACGAAGGGCTGGGCGCGATCTCCACCACCTTCTGAAACCGCCGCTGCAGCGTGCACTCGCGCTCGCCCAGCGCGATCACCTCGCGCCCGTCGCCCAGCACCTGCACCTCGATATGGCGGGCGTTGCCCATCAGGCGCTCCGCGTACACGCCGTCCACACCAAAGGCGGCCTGCGCCTCGCTGCGGCAGCGCGCGTAGGCAGCGGGCAAGTCATCGGCCGACGCCACCGCACGCATGCCCCGCCCGCCGCCACCGCCGATGGCCTTGATGACGATGCCGGCACGGGCGTGCTGCGCGAAGAAGGCCTGCGCCTCCTGCAGCGTCACCGCCGCCTGCGTGCCGGGCATGAGCGGCACGCTCTGCTGCTGCGCCAGCGCACGGGCCTGCGCCTTGTCGCCGAACAGCGCGAGCTGCGCAGGCGTGGGGCCGATGAAGCGCAGCCCCGCCTCGGCACACGCACGGGCGAAGTCGGCGCGCTCGCTCAAAAAGCCGTAGCCCGGGTGCACGGCATCGCAGCCCTGCGCCTGGGCAATGGCGATGAGGCGTGCGCCGTCCAGGTACGCCGCCGAGCCGGTCGACCCCAACGCCACGGCGGAGGTGGCCGCTTGCACATGGGGGCTGGCGGCGTCGTCGTCGGCAAACACGGCCACGCTGGCAATGCCTAGGTCATGCAAGGCGCGCACGGTGCGCAGTGCGATTTCGCCCCGATTGGCAACCAGCACTTTGGTGAACAGAACAGAAGATGGCATGGGGCAGTCGCTATATTTTGTATAGCTGCCAGCGCATATTCATCCGGCGCCAGCAGTCTAATTCTCGTCAGATCACGCAATATCCCGCAGCAGGCGGCGCAGCACCTTGCCCGCGCCCGTGGCGGGCAAAGCGTCGATGAAACGCACCTCGCGGGGAGCCTTGTAGGGCGCCATGTTCTCGCGGCACCAGGCTACGAGCGCAGTGGCGTCCACGTCCTGGCCGGGCTTCTTGACGATGAAGGCGCGCACCACCTCGCCCTTTTCCGCATCGGGCACGCCGATGACGGCGGCCTGGGCCACGGCGGGGTGCTTGATGAGCAGGGTCTCGACCTCTTCGGGGAACACGCTGTAGCCCGAGACCTTGATCATTTCCTTGAAGCGGCCGATGAAGCTGAGGTAGCCGTCCGCATCGATCTTGCCCATGTCGCCGGTGTAGACCCAGCCGTCACGCAGGGTCTTGGCCGTGGCGTCGGGCTTGTTCCAGTAGCCCTTGAAGTTGCCGGGGCCGTGGATGGTGATCTCGCCCACCTCGCCGGTGGGCAGCGGCGCGCCGGTGTCGGGGTCGACGATGCGGATGGTGTTGCCCGGCACGGGCTTGCCCTGCGTGCCCCAGCGGATGGCGTCCACCGGCATGGCGGTGTCCACCGTGTGGGTCTCCGACAGGCCATAGGCCGCTTCGTGCGAGATGCAGTGCGGCGCAAACTGCTGCCACTGCTGGGCCAGGGCCTCGGTGAAGGTGATGCCGAAGCTCGTGACCGGGTTGCGGCGCAGCGCGCTCCAGTCCATGCCGCGCGCGCTGGGCACCTGCATGAGCGCGCCGTTCATGGGCGCGATGCTGTACCACCAGGTGACGCGGTGGCGCTCCAGCGCCTGGGCCACACCCAGCGGGTCGAAGCGGTACAGCAGCACGGCGGTAGCGCCGGTGTAGACCGGCAGGTTCACCCCCATCACCATGCCGGCGATGTGGTACAGCGGCGCCACCGCCAGCAGCGTTTCGTGCGGTGTCATGCCGTTGCAGTCGGCCGATGCGGCGGTCTTGAAGGTAGCGTTGCCGTAGCTCAGCATCGCGCCCTTGGGCAGGCCGGTGGTGCCCGAGGTGTAGGTCATGAGCGAGACGTCGTCCATCGACAGCGCCACGGGCGTGGGCATCGCGCCTGTGCGGGTGGCGGCCAGAAAGTCTTCGCAGCCTGCGGGCACTGGAGTCGCTGCTGCACGCATGGCCAGCAGCTCGGCAGGGATGTCGATGCTGGGCGCGCCCTCGGGCAGCAGCTCGGCATAGCGCGCCACAAACACGTGCTCCAGCGCGGTCTTCGCGCGCACCTTGTCCACCACGGGCAGCAGCACGTCGGCCGCGACGATCACGCGGGCCTGCAGGTCGGTGAGCTGGTATTCGAGCTCATGCTCCTTGTTCAGCGGTCCGCAAGGGCAGACGATGGCGCCGATCTTCTGGATGCCGTAGTGCGCCATCACGTACTGCGGGCAGTTGTTCATGAACAGCGCCACGGGCTCGCCCTTGGCCACACCCAGCGCCTGCAGGCGCGCGGCAAATGCATCACTGGCCGCATCAAGCTGCGCCCACGTGAGGGGCTGGCCGTACCAGAGGTAGGCGATGCGGTCGGGCGTTTCGCGCGCGTGGCGGCGCAGATTTTCGTGCAGCGGCAGCTGCGGTGCGGCAGAAGGCATGGCGTTGTCTCCGAGGTGTCTGGAATCGCTGGTTCTTGGCGGCCACTCAGGGTTTTCTCTGGGTGGCCGCACCCGCCAGCGTCTTGCCAATATATACCGCTCGGTAGAACAATGCTACCCATGGGTATAAATCAAACGTCGCGCAAAGGACAGCCATGAAACAGCAGCCCCCCGTGCAGGCCAGCGGCCGCCAGAAGGCCGCCACGGCCGGCTCGGACGAAAAGCGCGAACGCATCCTGCGCGCAGCCGAGGCGCTGTTCGATGCGCAGGGCTACGCCAACACCACCATCGAGCAGATCGTGCAGCGGCTGGGCGTGACCAAGCCCTTTGTGTACTACTACTTCCGCAACAAGCAGGAGATCTTCGAGACGCTGTCGTGGGCGCCTGCCGTAGCGTGTTTCACTGCGATGGACTTTGCGGCGGACGATGACCGGCCTGCGCATGTGAAGGTGACGGAGGGCATCGAGCGGCTGATCCGCGCCACGTTGGCGCACCACCCGTCGGCGTTCTTCCCGTACCGCGAACCGCAGGTCTACCGGCCCGAGTACCTGGCGGCGCAAAAGGATCTAGCGAACCACTTCTACGACCAGTTGTGCGCGCTGCTCGAACAGGGCCGCGACGACGGCATGTTCGAGTTCAACGACACCAAGATCACCGCGCTGGCCGCATGCAGCCTGCCCGGCTTTCTCTACAACTGGTACCGGCCCGACGGCCGCCTGTCGCAGGACGAGGTGGCGCAGGAGCTGGCACAACTGGCTTGGCGCGTGCTGGGCCTGCGGCGCACACGCAAGCGGGAAACCGCATAGCACCCCACGCCCCTCTGCGGCGGCGCCCCGTCAGACCAAGACAAGCCTTACTACGACAGGAGACAAAGACACCATGAATACCGCCTTCCTCACCACCCCACTGGCCGCCGCGGCAGCCTTGCTCATCGGCACGGCCGCCAGCGCGCAGGAGACCTTCAAGGTCGCCTACATCGACCCGCTGTCCGGCCCGTTCGCCAACGTGGGCGAGCTGATGCTCACGCACACGCAGTACGCCATCGAGGACATCAACGCCAAGGGTGGCGTGCTCAAGGGCGTGAAGCTGCAGCTGCTGCAGTTCGACAGCAAGCTCTCGGCGCAGGAGAGCCAGAGCGCGCTGCAGGCCGCCATCGACCAGGGGGCCAAGGCCATCGTGACCGGCGGCTCGGGCTCGTCGGTGGTCACCGCGCTGGTGCAGGCCGCGGCGCGCCACAACCAGCGCAACCCGGGCAAGGAGATCCTGGTGCTGAACCACTCCTCCATCGACCCCGAGCTGACGGGCAAGGCGTGCAACTTCTGGCACTTCCAGTTTGAAGCCAACACGGCCATGAAGATGAAGGCGATTGCCAACTACATCAAGAAGCAGCCGGACATCAAGAAAGTGTATCTGCTGAACCAGGACTACGCGCACGGCAAGCAGTGGGCGCACTACGGCCGGGAAATGGTGGGCCTGGCGCGGCCCGACATCCAGTTCGTGGGCGAGGCGCTGCACCCCATCGGCCGCGTGAAGGACTTCGCGCCCTACCTGGCGAAGGTCAAGAGCAGCGAGGCCGATTCGATCATCACCGGCAACTGGGGGCAGGACATGACGCTGCTGCTGAAAGCCGCGGGCGACGCGGGCTACAACCTGCGCTACTTCAACCACAGCGCGGGCTCCATTCCTGGCACGGTGCTGGCGGTGTCGCAGGCCAAACAGGGCCAGCTGACCTGGGTGGCCGAATGGCACCCGGGCCAGGCCGATACGCCCAAAGTGGATGCGCTCGCCAAGGCCTACAAGGCCAAGACGACCAAGGACTTCCTTGCACCACGCATCGAGATGACGCCACGCTTTCTGGCGGCGGCCATCAACAAGGCACAGTCCACGGACCCGGTGAAGGTGGCACGCGCGCTGGAAGACCTGACCATCGACTCGGTGGTGGGCCCCGTGCGCATGCGCGGCGAGGACCACCAGTTGCTGCTGCCGCAGGTGGTCAACACCATCGCGCCGGTGGACGGCAAGACGGTCAAGGCCGGTTGGGAAGGCACGAACTACGGCTTTCGCACCGATGCGGCCTACACCGGCAATGAGCTGGCGCAAGGCACCGACTGCAAGATGAACCGGCCCTGACGCCGCGGCTTGGGAAGGGGCCGTAACCCCACAGCGGCAGCCGCCACGGAGCGCCGCTACCATGGCCGGTCATTGCATTCATTGACCCGACCCACAAGGACCGCGCCCATGCCCGACTTTCGCAGCGACACCGTCACCCAGCCCACGCCCGCCATGCGCGAGGCCATGTTCAAGGCCCCGCTGGGCGACGATGTGTTTGCCGACGACCCTTCGGTGAACGCACTGCAGGAGCATGCGGCGCAGTTGCTGGGCTTCGAGGCCGCGCTGTTCGCGCCCTCGGGCACGCAGACCAACCTGATTGCGCTGTGGGGCCACTGCCAGCGCGGCGACGAGGCCATCGTGGGCCAGAGCTGGCACACCTACCGCTGGGAGGCCGGCGGCATGGCGGTGCTGGGCTCCATCCAGCCGCAGCCCGTGGAAACCCAGCCCGATGGCACGCTGCGCGTCAGCGACATCACCGCCGCCATCAAGCCGGACGACCCGCATTTCGCGCGCACCCGCCTCGTGGTGCTGGAGAACACGACCGGCGGCCAGGTGCTGCCGCCCGCCTACATCGCCGACGTGGCCCAGCTGGCGCGCAGCCGGGGGCTGGCGATGCACCTGGACGGCGCACGGATGTTCAACGCCGCCACGGCCAATGCGGCGCGCCACGGCACCGATGTGTATGACGAGGCGCGTGCGCTGTGCAGCCATTTCGATTCAGCGTCGCTGTGCCTGAGCAAGGGCCTGGGCGCACCGGTCGGCTCGCTGGTGCTGGGCTCGCGCGACTTCATCCGCCAGGCGCGCCGCACCCGCAAGATCCTGGGCGGCGGCATGCGCCAGGCCGGGGTGCTGGCTGCTGCGGGCCACTACGCCCTGGAGCACCACGTGCGCCGCCTGGCCGACGACCACGCGAACCTGGCGCGTCTGGCCCAGGGGCTGAGCGATATCAACCAGAGCCATCCGGTGCTGCAGGGCAAGATCACGGTCCACCCCTGGCAGACCAACATCCTCTTCACCGACCTGCACGCGGATGTGGCCCCGGCCTTCACGGCCTGGCTGGCCGAGCACGGCGTGCGGGTGACGAGCAGCCTCTATGGCGGCGCCACCCGCCTGCGCTGGGTGGCGCATCTGGATGTGAGCGAGGCCGATGTAACAGCGGCGCTGGATTGCGTGGCGCGGTTCCAGTTGCCGGGCTGATCGGCCTTCTCGCGCTTCAGGCGGCGGGGTAGGCCCGCCCGCCGAAGATGCCGGTGCCCACGCGCACGAGGGTGCTGCCGGCGTGGATGGCGGCCTCCAGGTCGGCCGTCATGCCCAGGGACAGGGTGTCGAAGCGCTCGAGGCGGGGTTCCTGCAGCGCCGCTATCTGGTCGAAAAGCGCCTTGGCGCTCGCATGAAGGGCGCGTTGTGCTTCAAATTCAGGAGCATGGTCCGGAATGCTCATGATCCCGCGCACCACCAGTCGTGGCAGTTTCGCGACAGCGCGGACCAATTCCAAGGCCTCAGTCGGCGCCACGCCCGACTTGGTAGGGCCGCCATCGATGTTGACCTGCACGCATATTTGTAACGGCGCCAGGTGCTCCGGGCGCTGGGCCGACAGGCGCTCGGCGATCTTCAGGCGGTCCACCGTGTGGACCCAGTCAAAGTGCTCGGCCACCAGGCGCGTCTTGTTGCTCTGGATGGGCCCGATACAGTGCCACTGCAGCGCCACGCCGGGCTGGGCAGTGCGCAGGGCGACGATCTTGTCCACCCCTTCCTGGATGTAGTTCTCGCCAAAGTCGCGCTGGCCGGCGGCCACGGCCTCGGCCACGGCGTCGGCGCCAAAGGTCTTGGAAACCGCCAGCAGGGAAACGCCGGCCGGATCGCGCCCGGCAGCTTTGCATGCCTGCGCCATCCTGCCCAGAACCTGTTGGAGGTTGTTAGCAATCGTGGTCATAATGTTTGGCAAGCGTACCAAACGATAGAGGGACTCCGTGGACATTACCCAACTGCTCGCGTTCAGCGTCAAGAACAAGGCCTCCGACCTGCACCTTTCCGCAGGCCTGCCGCCCATGATCCGGGTCCACGGCGACGTGCGGCGCATCAACGTCGATGCGCTCGACCACAAGACGGTGCATGCCATGGTGTACGACATCATGAGCGACTCGCAGCGCAAGACGTATGAAGAGTTCCTCGAGGTCGACTTCTCGTTCGAAATCGAAGGCCTGGCACGTTTCCGGGTCAACGCCTTCAACCAGAACCGCGGCGCGGCCGCCGTGTTCCGGACCATTCCGAGCAAGATCCTGACGCTGGAGCAGCTCAATGCGCCCAAGATCTTCGGTGACCTGGCCCTCAAACCTCGCGGCCTCGTGCTGGTGACCGGCCCCACGGGCTCGGGCAAGTCCACCACGCTCGCAGCCATGGTGAACTACCTCAACGAAACCGAGTACGGCCACATCCTCACGGTGGAAGACCCGATCGAGTTCGTGCACGAGTCCAAGAAGTGCCTGATCAACCAGCGTGAAGTGGGCCCGATGACGCTGTCGTTCGCGGCCGCGCTGAAGTCCGCGCTGCGCGAAGACCCGGACGCCATCCTGGTGGGCGAAATGCGCGACCTGGAAACCATCCGCCTGGCCATGACGGCGGCGGAAACGGGCCACTTGGTGTTCGGCACGCTGCACACGTCCAGCGCCGCCAAGACCATCGACCGGATCATCGACGTGTTCCCCGCCGAAGAAAAGGAAATGGTCCGCGCGATGCTCTCCGAATCGCTGCAGGCCGTGATTTCGCAGACGCTGTGCAAGACCAAGGATGGCTCGGGCCGCGTGGCGGCACACGAAATCATGCTGGGCACCAGCGCCATCCGCAACCTGATCCGCGAGGCCAAGGTGGCGCAGATGTACTCCACCATCCAGACCAGCAACAGCGTCGGCATGCAGACGTTGGACCAGAACCTCACCGACCTCGTGCGGCGCAACATCATCAGCCCCGCCGAGGCGCGCGCCAAGGCCAAGATTCCTGAGAATTTCCCTGGCTGATCTGCGCCCACCCATGTACCTAGCGGCCTCACGATGTGCCGCACACCGGAGCACTGTATGAAAGGCATTCTGAGCCTTCTGAAAATGAAAACCCGGGGTGGCAAGCCCGCGGAGGATCACACGGATTCCGTGCTGTTCTCCACGGCCTTTGCCGGCCAGGGCGTGGACGATTCGATGCTGGTGCCCTGGGAAGCCCGTGCGGTGGAAGTGGGCGCCAAGCGCCTGCCCACGAGCCGTGGCGGCAAGCTGCTGCAGGGGCTGTGGGCCAAGGACAAATACATGGCGCACCTGGACAAGGACGCCGTGGAGCGCATGGAGCGCTTCTTCGAATTCGCGGCCATCCCCTCCAACCGCGACGTGATCCGCCAGGATGAGTACGGCAACTTCATGGTGGTGCTGCTCACCGGCACCATTGCGGTGGACCGCGTGCAGCCCTGGGGTGAACAGCTGCGCCTGGCCGAGACACGGCCGGGCGATATCCTGGGCGAGATGTCGCTGCTCGACAGCGGCATCCGCTTTTCGGCCTGCACCACGCTCACTGACTGCGAAATTGCCGTGCTGAGCGCCGAAGCCATGGACGACATGATGACCAAGGACCCGCAGCTGGCCGCCAGCCTGATTGCGCTGCTGGCCCGCAAACTGTCGCTGCGCCTGCGTGTAGTGAGTGCCCGCCTGAGCGACAACCAGAAGTAATGATGCGGCGAACCAAGACCCACGGTCGACCGACCGACGAACAGACCCGGGAGAAACTCTGATGGAACGCGATCAGGCCAGTAAATTCATCAATGACCTGCTCAAGTTGATGGTGGGTCGCAACGGCAGCGACTTGTTCATCACCGCGGAGTTTCCGCCCGCCATCAAGGTGGACGGCAAGGTGACCAAAGTGTCGCCCCAGCCACTCTCGCCCAACCATACGCTCACGCTGGCGCGCGCAGTGATGAGCGACAAACAGGTGGCGGACTTCGAGCGCACCAAGGAGTGCAACTTCGCCATCTCGCCCGCGGGCATCGGGCGCTTTCGGGTGAACGCGTTCATCCAGCAGGGCAAGGTTGGCATGGTGATGCGGACGATTCCGCTCACATTGCCCACCATCGACGGACTGGGCGTGCCCCAGGTGCTCAAGGAAGTGACGATGGCCAAGCGCGGCCTGTGCATCCTGGTGGGAGCCACGGGCTCGGGCAAGTCGACCACGCTGGCCGCCATGGTGGACTGGCGCAACGAGAACTCGTTCGGCCACATCATCACGGTGGAAGACCCGGTGGAATTCGTGCACCCGCACAAGAACTGCGTGGTCACGCAGCGCGAAGTGGGCCTGGACACCGACAGCTGGGAAGCGGCCCTGAAGAACACGCTGCGCCAGGCGCCCGACGTGATCCTGATGGGCGAAATCCGCGACCGCGAAACCATGGAGCATGCCGTGGCCTTTGCGGAAACCGGCCATTTGTGCCTGGCCACGCTGCACGCCAACAGCGCCAACCAGGCGCTGGACCGGATCATCAACTTCTTCCCCGAGGAGCGCCGCCCACAGCTGCTGATGGACCTGTCGCTCAACCTGCGCGCCATGGTGTCGCAGCGCCTGATCCCCAAGCAGGACGGCAAGGGCCGGGCAGCCGCCGTGGAGATCATGCTCAATACACCGCTGATCTCCGACCTGATCTTCAAGGGCGATGTCCACGAAATCAAGGAGATCATGAAGAAGAGCCGCAACCTCGGCATGCAGACTTTTGACCAGGCGCTGTTCGACCTGTACGAGGCCAACCTGATCACGTACGAAGATGCGCTGCGCAACGCCGACTCGCTCAATGACCTGCGCCTGCAGATCAAGCTCAACAGCCAGCGCGCCAAGTCGCCCGACCTTGCGTCGGGTACCGAGCACTTCGCGATCGTGTGACAACCCCCTGAGCGGCTGCGCCGCTTCCCCCTTCTCTCATCGCTGCGCGATGGGAAGGGGGCCGATGCCAGTGGCCTGGCAAAGCCAGTTCCACGGCGTCCACTGGCCCAGGCCGCGCCAGTTTCAAACGCCGCCGACATGGTGGCCTTTTCTTACAAGAACCATTTCCATGCCAAGCACCAACCCCCGAAACTACGACGCCACCCCTTCCCGCAAAGTCGCCTTCCTGGGCCTGGGAGTGATGGGCTACCCGATGGCCGGCCACCTCGCGCTGGCGGGGCATGAGGTTACGGTGTACAACCGTACAGCTACCAAATCGATAGCTTGGTGCGCAGAGTACGCAAGCGCCAAGGCGCCAAAACATGCAGCAACACCGCGCGAGGCAGCTGCGGGTGCAGACATCGTGTTCTGCTGCGTGGGCAATGACGATGACCTGCGCTCGGTCACGCTGGGCGCCGACGGCGCGTTTGCGGGTATGAAGCCGAGCGCGATCTTCGTGGACCACACCACCGCGTCGGCCGAGGTGGCACGCGAGCTGCACGCAGCTGCCAAGGCCCTGGGCCTGCAGTTTGTGGATGCGCCCGTGTCGGGCGGGCAAGCCGGTGCGCAGAACGGTCTGCTCACCGTGATGTGTGGTGGCGATGCGGCAGCCTTCGAGGCCGCCCAGCCGGTGGCCATGGCGTTCTCGCGCGCCTTCACGCTGCTGGGCGAAAGCGGCGCGGGCCAGCTGGCCAAGATGGTCAACCAGATCTGTATTGCCGGACTGGTGCAGGCCCTGTCCGAGGCGGTGGCGTTTGGCCAGAACGCGGGCCTGGACATGAAACAAGTCCTCGACGTGATCGGCAAGGGCGCAGCCCAGAGCTGGCAGATGGACAACCGTGGCAAGACCATGGTGGACGACAAGTTCGACTTTGGCTTTGCCGTGGACTGGATGCGCAAGGACCTGGGCCTGGTGCTCGACGAAGCCAAGCGCAACGGCTCACGCGTGCCCGTGACGGCACTGGTGGACCAGTTCTACGCCGATGTGCAGAAGATGGGCGGCAACCGCTGGGATACGTCTAGCCTTGTCAAAAGGCTGAAGTAGGCTCCCTGGCCGGTTCCCCTGAGTTGCCTGCGGCGCCTTGGCGACACGCGCCAGAGGCGCGGCCTCTTCGGCCTGTCCAAGCCTGCGCAGGCAGGCCTGGAGCCGCAGGCCTCAGCCCAAGTGGGGCATGCAGCGCCAGTTCTTCGCCGCCGCGCTCGGTGTGAGCCGCCCACAAAAAATCCCGGCCGCTTGGTGCGCGCCGGGATTTTTTGTTCAGCGGTTGTGCAGGCTATCGAGCCTGACCGACCGACTGCTTTCAGCCGCCGGGCGATGCGCTGTTGTCCGTGGTCACTGGCGCGGGCTGCGGTGCGATGCGGCGCAGCTCTTCTTCCGAGACGATCTCGAACACGCGCACGACCTTGCTCACGCCGCTCACGCCCCGGGCGATCTCGGTGGCTCGGTTGGCCTCGCGCTGCGATACGCGGCCCATCAGGTAGACGATGTTGCGCTCGGTCACCACCTTGAAGGAGTTGGCCGAGATGTCCTGGGCGTCCACCAGGCTGGCGCGCACCTTGCCCGTGATGAAGGTGTCGTTGGAGCGCTGGCTCAGGCTGCTGGCGGGCAACACGGCCAGGTCATTGACCACCGCGCGCGCGTTCTCCACCTGCGACACGATCTGCTCGACAGTCTGGCGGTCCTGGGCGCTGGGCACCTCGCCCGTCAACAGGGTCTGGCGGTTGTAGCTGGTCACGTTGACATGGGCGCGGTCGCCCAGGGTTTCGCGGATGCGGTTGGCGGCACGCAGCTCGATGCCTTCGTCTTCGATTTGCGTGCCGGTCGTGCGGCGGTCCACGGCCATCACGCCGCCCACCACCGCGCCTCCGACGATCAACGGCGCGCAGGCCGAGAGGCCCGCCGCCAGGGCGGCAGCGGCCAGCACGGTGCACACCGTGCGCTGGGTACGGTTCATGGTTGTTTGCTTCATAGCGGAATCTCCTGTTCACCAAGTAACTGGGCGTCCACGCCGTCGCTCAGGCAATGCAGCACCAGGGCATGGACTTCTCGCACGCGTGCGGCGCGGTCGTGGGGCACGCTGATCAACACATCGGTCTCGCGCAACATGGCGGCCAACTTGCCGCCCGTGCGGCCAGCCAGCACCACCACGGTCATGTCGCGCTCGTGGGCGGCTTCGGCGGCGGCCAGCAGGTTGGCGTCGTTGCCGGTGACCGACAGGGCCAGCAGCACGTCCCCCGCCTGGCCCAGCGCCCGCACCTGGCGGGCAAACTGCTGCGCGGCATCATGGCTGCCGCCCGCCGCAGCGGTGAGCAAGGTGCTGTCGGATGTGAGGGCCAGGGCTGCCAGCTCGGGCCGCTCACGCTCGAAACCGGCCACACAGAACGCGGCGAACTGCTGCGCCTCGGCGGCCGAGGGGCCATTGCCGCAGGCCATCACCTTGCCCCCGCTGGTCACACAGGCCAGGACGGCCTGCACGGCGGCGGCGATGGGATGGCTCAGAACCTGCGCGGCCTGGTACTTCAGGTCGGCGCTGTCGATGAAATGCTGTTGGATGCGTTGCTCAAGCATGAGGGCCCGATGATACCCGCCGCGTGTTACAGCTTTTGTAGCAAACCGTAGTCACCGGCATTGCGCTGGCGCCCAAAATGGCCATGGGGAACGGACGCACCTACTGCGCATCAAAGGCCGCCTTGAGCCACTGCGTCGATGCCTCGACCAGCACCACGTCAAAGCGGCAGGGCGGCGGGGAAGGCATGCGCAGCAGGTAGTGCCGGGCTGCAAAAATGATGCGCTGCTGCTTCGTGGCACTGATGCTGGCCCCAGCGCCCCCAAAGGCACTGCCTGCACGGCTGCGCACTTCGACAAACACCAGCGTGCCGTCCCGTTCGCGCATCACCAGGTCGATCTCACCACCACCACGCCCGGGCGTCCGATAATTGCGCACCACCAGTTGCAGGCCGGCTGCCTGCAGATGGGCCAGGGCTTGGTCCTCCGCCACATTGCCGCGTTCACGCGTGGTGGTGGTTTTGGCAGCCAGACCGGGTGCCCCCGCCGGTTTTCTCTTTCCAAGGAATTTCATTGAGCGCATCTTTCGCTTCAGCCCAGGGCGCCGCGCGCGAAGCGGCGGCTGCGCAGCATTATCCCGAGGGCGCCCTGTACGTGGTGGCCACGCCCATCGGCAACCTGGCCGACATCACCTTGCGCGCGCTGCATGTGCTGCAGATGGCCGACACCGTGGCCTGCGAGGACACGCGCCATACACAATCCATGCTGCGCGCCTACGGCATCGACAAAGGTGCCGCGCAGTTGCTGGCCGTGCACCAGCACAACGAGACCGAGGCTGCCCAGAACGTGGTGCAGCGGCTGCAGCAGGGGCAGCGCGTGGTGTATGTGAGCGACGCAGGCACGCCTGGCGTGAGCGACCCCGGTGCCCGGCTGGTGGCCGCCGTGCAGGCGGCCGGCCTGCGTGCCGTGCCCCTGCCCGGCGCCAGCAGCATCACCACGGCGCTGAGCGTGGCGGGCGCCGTGGCCCGCAGCACCGAACATGGCGGCTTCGTGTTTGCGGGCTTTCTGCCCGTCAAGAATGCCGAACGCGCCACGGTGATTGCGCAGCAGCTGGCCCACGAGCCGCGCTGCGTGGTGCTGCTCGAAGCCCCCCACCGCATCAACGAACTGGCCCAGGCCCTGGCGGTGCTGGGCGATCGCCCGGTAACCCTGGCGCGGGAATTGACCAAACAGTTCGAGGAAGTGACCACACGACCCGCCCATGAGCTGACGGCGTGGCTCGACGGCGCCCCCCAGCGCTCGCGCGGCGAGTTTGTGGTGCTGCTGCACCCGGTGGCGGTGGCCAGCGACGATGGCGCCAGCCTGCGCGTGTTGCGCCTGCTGGTGCAGGAGCTGCCACTGAAAACCGCCGTGCGCCTGGCCGCCGAGATCACGGGTGCATCGCGCAACGTGCTGTACGACACGGCACTGGCGTGGAAGCGCAGCGGTGCGGACGATGAAGACGATGAAGACGAAGCAGGCGACGCCGGAGACTGACGAAGCCTCGGATTTGAGGCAAAAATGGCACCTAGCGCTTGATAGGAAAGCGCAAGCAGCTATATTTTCAATAGCAAACCTACTCGCTACGGCGAACTCCCCCCATCGACCGTGGCGCCGCTGCGCCTCTTCCAGATCTATCGCCCCGACACTGCCAATCCTGCCGCCACCCCGCCGAACAGATCGCCTTCTACCTGCGGGGTAGCGGGAAACGCGGCCTTGAGCGCCTGGCGCAGCGGCCGCAGGGCCGACGAGCCCCCGGTGAGATAGATTGCATCAAGCCCCTGCAAACCCAGGCCCGCCAGCTGCACGCATTCGTGCGCGCAGGCCACCACCTGTTCGAGGGGTTGCAACAGGAACTGCGCCAGTCCCTCCGGCGTCACGGCGGCGCCAAGTCCAGCCTCGATCCAGTCCAGTGGCATGGGCGCTTCGGCATCGGCCAGCGAGGCCGCAATCTTGGCCTGCTCCACCGTGTTGGCCATGCGGTGCCCCAGGCGCTCATGCAGCACCCGCATGAGCCGCGCGTGCAGCCGTGCGTCTGAATAGTCCGTGCGCAGGTTCTGCGCATCGCGCAGCGCGCGCGGCGAGTACAACCACTGGATCAGGTGCCAGGTGGACAAATCAAAGAACACCCGGCTAGGCACCTCGCGCCCCGTGGGCCCGGTATGCCGAAATCCCAGCAAGGGCATCAACAGGTCCAGACTCAGCCGCCGGTCAAAGTCGGTGCCACCCACGTGCACGCCGGTGGTGGCCAGCACGTCGCTGCCGCGCTCAGCGCGCGCCATGCGCTCAGGCCCGAGCCGCACCACCGTGAAGTCCGACGTCCCGCCCCCAATGTCCACCACCAGCACCAGCGACTCGTGCGCGATGCGCTGCTCGTAGTCCAGCGCTGCGGCAATCGGCTCCAGCTGGAACGACACCTCGGCAAACCCCGCGTCCAGTGCCGCCTGGCGCAACGCATCCTCCGCCTGCTGGTCCCGGTCGGCATCCCCGTCCACGAAATGCACCGGGCGCCCCATCACCACCCGGGCGGGCATGCCGCCCAGCTCATCGCGCGCCTTTTGCACCAGCATGCGCAAGAAGAGGCTGATGATGTCCTGGTAGCTCACCATCTTGTTGTGCACCGCCGTCTTGTCCTGGAGCAGCGCACTGCCGAGCAGGCTCTTGAGCGATCGCATCAGTCGCCCCTCGGTGCCCGCCAGGTACTGCCCCACGGCATCCCGGCCAAAGTGCGTGCGATGGTCCTCGGCATTAAAAAACAACGCGGTGGGCAGTGTGTGCGCACTCCCTTCCAGCGAAATCATCCGCGCCAACCCCGCCCCCTGGCGCACGGCCATCGCGGAGTTGGAAGTGCCAAAGTCGATACCGAGGGTGGTGTCCTTCAAAAGGGGCATGGGTCAAATGTCGAAACGATGGGGAAGGGTCTGCACGCACAGGCGACTGCCTGGGTGGGGTGGGCACAAACATCGAATGCGGCGCCGCGGGAAAACCCGTTTCGAGCAACCGGGGCGCTGGAGAGGCGCCCTGTAAAAAGCACACCAAGGCACAACCCAGCGCCGCATTCAGAATGGAAAAAGCCCTTGATTGGCAAAAATCAAGGGCTTTTATTGGGTGGCGGGGGCTCTACCAAAGAACGCCTAGAACCCGCACAAACGCTGAAAACGACGACTTTGAAAACAAGCCAGTGGTCCCCAGAGCTGCCTCCAAAAAACTGCTTCAATGATAACCAACTGTGAGAGCCCTCACCGCATCGGATGCCATGAACGAGGCCCCAGGGCAGGTTCTGGGGCTCACAGTGAAAAGCCCCGGCAGTGATGCCGGGGCTTTTGCATGCGCGCAGCCAGCATTGCCCGGCCGCTGCGAGGGCGCTATCTTCCGAAGCGCTTCGCCCTGCGGCCCCAGCCCGTCAAGGCAGCGAGCAACAAGGCTGTGAGTGAAAGCCCGGCGGGAGAAAGCGTGGGCACCGCGACAGGGTTTCCGGCAAGCACCGCAGCGCCAAACGGGTCCAGGATGACACCGCTGGCGCTGTCACTGTCGCCCACCCCGTTGTCGGTGATGGAGTAAGTCACCGTCCTACGATCAGGGCTGAGCGTGACCCCGGGGTATTCAAACCATGTGGCTGCAGCTGCGGGAGTTGCAGGACCATGCTTCCAGAACTCCGTTTGCGGCGCAAGAGGGTTCGGGTAGGTGATGGCGACCTGAAGCGTGCTTCCATTCACGCAGCCGCTGGCCCGAAACCGGAATACGCCATACGGAAAAGAAAGCTGTGGCGGTGCGCCTGCGGGGGGTGTCGTCGCGTAGGTGTCCACCCCAATCAGGGTGCAGGTAGCCCCACCGCCCCCGACCACTACGTTGATGGTGCCCCCACCCCCCGGCGTAGGCCCACTGTACTGCCGAGTCCCAGGCGTCACAGGCGCAGAGGCCACCGACAAGGGCCCTGGGCCATTGGGGTGCTGCGCCTGCACCGTGAAGGTGTAGGGGGTGCCATTCGCCAGCCCCGGCACCGTGCAAACCGTCAAAGGCGCCGTGGCGGTGCAACCCGCACTGGCGGGGCTGGAGGTAACGGTGTAACCGTCCGGCGGATTGCCACGGGTGTCGACGGGCGGCGCCCAGCTCACGGTCGCCTGCCCATCGCCTGGTGTGCCCATGGGTGTACCCACAGGGTCGGTAAACCGGACCAGCCGTGCCACGGAGGGCACGCCATCCACGACCAACCGCGCCATGTACAACCCGGCCGGCAAAGTGCCCAGGGCGGGCGATGTGAAGCTGTTGGCGGTATGGCTGACCGGGAACCACGTATGGATCGCTCCGTTCTCTGCGCGCTGCAACTGGAGCTGGGGCGTGCTTGTGCCCGTAGCGCCCTTGAAATCGGTGCCCGTGAAGGTCAGCGCAGCACCGGCGCGCTGCAGCAGCAGCGGTAGCGCGTCCAGCACCGGCACAGGCCCCGGGGGCACGGCCGGTGTGTAACGTTCGACCGTGCTGTGGAAGGTCAGGGTGGGATTGCTGTTGTATCCACCCGCCAGCAGCACGTCGCCGTTGGGCAACAGGTTGGCCGTGCCATTCTCCCTACCCGTCGCCATCGACCCAGCGGCCGCCCACGTGCCCGATGCGGGGTCATAGAGCTCTGCGGCAGGCTGCGTGTTTCTCGTACCATCCGAGCCACCAGCCATCAACACCCGGCCTGAGGCAAGCACCGTGGCATGGGCCAGCGGCGAACCCATTGCACCATTGCGGGCAAAGCTCAGGGCACCAGTGACGGTCCAGGTGTTGGACAACGGGTCGTAGATTTCTGCATGCGTGGTGACGCCACCCGCCGTGAATCCCCCTGCCAGAAGCGCCCTGCCATCCGGAAGCAGGGTCAGGCTGGCATAGTGGCGCGGCACCAGCGGGGGAGCCACCACCGTCCAAGTGCCAGTGGCAGGGTCATAAATTTCAGCCACCGGCACTTCGCCGGCGACGTTATTGAACCCTGAAGCCACCAGAACGCGGCCGTCGCGCAGCAGCACAGCCCCGTGTCCACGGCGCACCACCGACATGCTGCCTGTCGCCGTCCAGCTGCGGGTCTGCGGGTCGTACAGTTCTGCTGTGGCGAGGTTAGTGCCCCCCGCCACCAGGACCTTGCCGTTGGCCAGCAGCGTCATCGACGGCAGGCTGCGAGATACAGTCTGCGTCCCCCCGGGAGCCCAGGTGTTGGCCACAGGGTCGTACAGCCGTGCGCTCAGGCTGCCGTCCGATCGGACAAGCACATGGCCGGTCCCCAGCGTGACCGCCTCCGTCACATTGCCCTGAATCCCATGGAGCCCCAGAGAGGTCCAAGCCCCCCCCCGGCATAGCGCTCGCTGCCTCCGACGAATCCATTCCGATTGACGCCACCAAAAACAGCGACCGAACCATCGTCCATCAAAGCGCCTGCATGCTGCGCTCTGGGGGCGGCCATGGATGCATCGACATTCCAGCCCACGGCAGCGCCGGCGTTGATCTGCCAAAGGAGGGCTGCGAGACCAAGGCTCGCCGGACGGACCAGCCGATACGCGGGAGTTGGAGCTGGCGCGCGTATGGCGGCGAAGGGGAGGCGGACTGGGGCTGCGCGGTTCGTCGGTTTCGTCATGGTCTTGCGATGTGGAGATTGAACAGGGGACGCCAAACGGCCGAACGTGTACAAAGTCCAAACCCCGCCCTACCCTTGAAAGCCGGGAAAGACTATCTGAGTCGTGTCCATTTGTATGTCCCCCATTTGGGCGACATGGGGTCCTGGGAAGACAACACCCAGGGCCGCCCTGCCCGGCGGCTTCGCGACGCTCAAAACCCGTCCGATCCCGTTACACACAACTCCCCGAAACCTGTTCGGCAAGCCACGCCTGGCTTTGCGCTGCCCGGGGGTCGGCAGGGTCTGCGAAACCGCACCATGGGGAAGGCAAACGAGGCGGGCGTCCACTGCGCGCCGACAGCCTCTGCCGATGCCGAGCCTGGCTGTATGCGTGGCCGCATCGGCCAGACAGGGAGACGCTCAATGCAAAAACCCTTGAATCCTTTAGGGATCAAGGGCTTATGTACTGGATGCCGCGAAGAACGCGGTGAATTGCGGTGTCTGCCAGAGGCATTGGGGCAACTTTTGAGGACAGCTGTCCCGAATTGAGCCGTTGCCCCCAAAGTTGCCCCCACAAGTGGCTGGCTTGGCATGGACACCATGAACACCTGCGGACAAGAAAAAAGCCCTAAGCAGTTGATTTACTTAGGGCTTTTTGCATCTGCTAGACGCCTGTGAACGTCTGCGGATTGTTGAATGGTGGCCTGGGGCGGAATCGAACCACCGACACAAGGATTTTCAATCCTCTGCTCTACCGACTGAGCTACCGGGCCTGAGCCTCAAATTATAACCAGAAAAAACCGCCGTTTTGACGAGCTTGGCAAGAATTTATCGCGGGCTAGCCGCGTTTACCCCGCCCCAGATCGACACCCAACTGGCGCAGCTTGCGATACAGGTGGGTGCGTTCCAGGCCCGTTTTTTCAGCGACACGCGTCATGGAGCCACCCTCTCGGGCCAGGTGGAATTCAAAATAGGCCTTCTCAAAGCCATCCCGCGCTTCGCGCAGAGGGCGGTCCAGGTCGAAACCCTGGTGCGCGTGGGGCCCGGCGTCCACGCTGGCCATGATGGCCGACACGGCGGGCAGTTGTGAAAAAGTGGGATCGGCCGGGGCATGGACTGGAACCTGGGCCGCGGCCACCGGGGCAGCTTGGTGAGCCGCGTTGCGTGCCAGCCCTTGCTCCACGGCCTTGAGCAGCTTTTGCAGAGTGATGGGTTTTTCAAGAAACGAGAAGGCGCCGATCCGGGTCGCCTCTACGGCGGTGTCGATGGTGGCGTGGCCGCTCATCATGATGACGGGCATGGTCAGCACGCCAGCCGTCGCCCATTCTTTTAGCAACGAGACTCCATCAGTGTCCGGCATCCAGATGTCGAGGAGCACGAGGTCGTAGGTGTTGCCTGCCCGCGCCGTGCGCGCCTGTGTGGCGTTTTCTGCCAGGTCTACGCTGTGACCTTCGTCGTTCAGGATTTCCGACAGCAGATCACGAATGCCGAGCTCATCGTCGACCACCAGAATGTTTGCCATGTGTGTTGAAGCGCCTTGGGATGCTGCGGGGCGGTGTTGTTATGACGCCACCGCTGGTTCAGGGGCGAATGATAACGACACTTGGGCCCCGTGCACCACGCCATCTTCGGTGCGATTGGACAAGTCGATGCGCGCACCATGCTCATCGGCAATCTTTTTGACCACCGCCAAGCCCAGGCCGGTGCCCCGGGGCTTGGTGGTGACGTAGGGTTCGAAGGCCCGCTGCAGGATGTGCGCCGGAAAGCCACCGCCACTGTCGGATACCGTGAGCCGCACGCGGCGCGAGGACTCACTCCAGCGGGTGGTGATGCGTACCGGGGGCACGGGCTCAGAGGTTCCAGCGCGCGCCTGCTCGGTGGAGTCCTGCGCGTTTTGGAGCAGGTTGTGCACGACTTGGCGCAGCTGCTGCGCATCCCCGGCGATACAAGGGCAGCGCGGGTCCAGCTCGGCTTCTACGCGGACGGCTGCGTTCTCTTCTCCATACAGATGGAGCACATCGGACACCAGGGCATTGAGGTCCAGCGCATGGAGTTCTGCGGCAGGCAGGCGTGCGTAGTCGCGGAATTCGTTGACCAGCCGTTTCATGGCATCGACCTGGTCCACGATGGTCTTGACGGACTTGGCGAGGATGGCCTGCTCGGGGCCGGACAGCTTGCCGGAGAGCTTCATTTCCAGCCGCTCGGCAGACAGCTGGATGGGGGTGAGTGGGTTCTTGATTTCGTGCGCCAGACGCCGCGCCACCTCCCCCCAGGCCTGCGCGCGCTGGGCAGAAACAATTTCCGAAATGTCGTCAAAAACCAACAGTCTGGCCGAGTCGGGCAATTCTGCGCCCCGCGCCACCAGGCTGGTTGCGTGCTGCCCCACCCCACCAGAAGACGCATGCAGCTCAAACGGCTGCTGCCAGTGGTCCAGCCCGTGGCGCTCATGGTCGCCCAGGAAAGCGTCGAAATGCCCCTGTACCGACGACGCAAACTCGGCGAGCCCAGGCACCTCGGACAGCGGACGCCCTTCATAGGCCGCCATTGGCGCGCGCAGGATTCGGGTGGCGCCGGGGTTGGACGAACGGATCAGGCCCTGGGCATCCAGCACGATGACCCCCGCCGTGAGGTTGTCCAGAATGGTCTGCAGGTTGGCGCGCGAGGCATCGACCTCGCCCATGCTCTGCTCCACGGCCTGCCGCGCATCGGACAGTTGCTGGGTCATCAGCGCGAAGGAGCGCGTCAGGCCGCCCAGCTCGTCTTTACCCTGCAGCGCAGCCTTGGGGCTGAGGTTGCCTGCCGCCACCTCGCGCACCCCCTCGGCGAGCACAAGCAGCGGGCGGGCCAGCTGGTTGCCCAGCAGCACCGCCAGCAGCACGGCGCCAAAGACCGCCAGGAACAGGCTCAGCGTGAGCGTGCCCACGTACATGCGCCGCAGACCGCCACGGGCCAGAGCGCGCTCCTGGTATTCGCGGTTGGCCTCCTGCACTGCAATAGCGTTGGCCACAAGCGCAGGCGGCAGGGGCAGCGTAGCCTGCAGGTACCGCGGCTCCACCAGCAACCCCACGCTGGGGCTGCTAACCAGCGCGATCACCTTCACACGCGCATTCTGTGCTGCGGCGGGGTCCGAAATGTCATCCAGACCCTCGATCTGCGCGGTGGCGCGCTGCTGCCGCACGGTGCGCAGCAGCGGTACGCCGGGCCGATCGGGGTTCAGGCTGAAGCGCGACTGGCCTGCACTGGCCACCGCCTGGCCGGCCGCGTTCCAGAGCACCACATCGGAGGCTCCCAGCTGATCGCGGATGCGCTCCAGTACCAGCCCAGCCGCCGCATCGGGCACCTGGGCCACCTGGGCGCTGGCATTGCGCGTCTTGGCGGCCATGTCGGCGGCCAGCGAATCCAGCGAAACACGGGCCAGGTTCACCCCCGCGGACAAAGCCCCCTCCACTTTCACATCGAACCAGCTCTCAATGGACCGCGTGACAAACTGGTAGGACACCACATAGATCAGCAGCCCCGGCATCAGCCCCACCAGCGCAAATATCGCAGCGAGCTTGACCAGCAGCCGGCTGCCGAAGCGCCCTTTCCGCAGGCGCATGGCCAGGCGCACTGCCACCCATACCAGTACCGCCAGCAGCAGCAGTGCCACCAGCACATTCACGCCAAAGAGCCAGGCGTAGTTGCGCTCGTACAGCGCGCGGTTGTTGGTGGCCAGGGTGAGGAGGAACAGCAGCACCATCCCGATCGCCGACATGATGGCCGCCCCGACCCCCACCGCCCAGCGCACAGCGCGCGACTGGCGGGCTGCGGCATGGGCCGATGCCGAGGCTTCGGGTTTGGATGAGCCCGTGGGGGTCACTTCACAGGCTCCGCAGCCAGGCGCTGGCTGCGGGAGACCAGCAGATTCCAGCCCGAACGCCCGACGGCACCAATCTGGAACGGTCGGGGCAGCTGGGACATGTCGAGCCTGAACCGGAAATTGACGGTGTGAAGGGCATCGGCCTCAATCACGTCGTTTTCAGCGATCTTCCAGCGCGAAATTCTTTGAATGGCAGACAACGCATCGGCATAGTCGTCAAAATTTTGCCCCAGCACCACACCCAGGCCGCTGTTGGTAAAGGGCACTGGAGAGATATTCAGACGCCACCGGCGCGTTAGAGGTTGATAACTTAGGCGCAGATAGCGGGTGGTTTCAGCCACTTGGCGGTCAGACCAATACCAGCGGTCACGCAGCACCTGCGCTTCGGCGACAAAGAACATGGGGATGCCCTTGTACAGGGCGTCCTCAGCGAGCTCAGGCAATACAAACTGCAGCGTGGCGCTGAGGTAGACGCCATCTTCGGCCCGATCCAGACGAAGTTCGCCCACCTCGGGGGACACCGGCTGCCCCGCGATGGCCTGCTGCACCATTGCGGCCCATCCCATCAACAGAAAGAGTACGCATATCGCCACCCACTGAGTCCAACGGGACTCATTGAGGCGATTTTTGCAACAGTGCGTAAAAAAATCCGTCGTGGTCACCCGGTTGATTGTCCGGGACAGCCCCGGGCTTGTCCCCGTTGCCGGGAATTAAATGGCCCGGCGATGGCAGCAATTGCGCATCGGTGTTGTGTGCAAGAAACGTTTGTACTTGGGCGTCACCTTCGGCACGGAACACGGAACAGGTGCAGTACAGCAACCGCCCACCCGGGCGCAACAGTGGCCACAGTGTCTTCAGCAGCCGGGCCTGCAATGTGGCGAGCTGTGCAATATCGCTTTCGCGGCGCAGCCACCGCACATCGGGATGGCGGCGCACGATGCCGGAGGCCGTGCAAGGCGCATCCAACAAGATGGCATCAAACAGAGCGCCACCGCAATGCTGCTGCCACCAGTCTTGCGGGCGCGCTGCATCGGCCACCACCACCTGGGCGCGCAGCCCGAGGCGCTGCAGGGTTTCGCCAATGCGGGCACTGCGGGTGGAATCGATCTCCAGCGCAATGACCTGCATCAGCGCATCGGCCCCGGCCAGCTCCAGCAGGTGCGCGGTTTTGCCCCCGGGGGCCGCGCAGGCGTCGAGCACCCGCAAAGGCTGGGTGAGATCAAGGCCTTGAAGCAGCAAAGGCGCAGCCATCTGGGCCGCAGCGTCCTGCACCGAAACCCAGCCCTGGTCAAACCCCGGCAGCGATTGCACCGGCACGGGATGCCCCAGCACAAGGCCTGCGTCACCAGACCGCTCCGCTTCCAAATTAATAGCTGCTAGCGCTTTCTGGTAAAGCGCTGGGCTGCTTTTTTGTACATTTACACGCAGCGTCATCGGTGCGTGGGCGTTGTTGGCCTGCAGGATCTGCTCCCAATGCCCAGGATGGTCCTTGCGCAACCGCTCAATCCACCACACAGGATGGTTCCAGCGGGCCAGCGGATCACCATCGGTACGGGCGACCAGCGCATCACGTTCGCGCAGAAAGCGGCGAAGGCAACCGTTGAGGAACGAAGACTGCGCACGGGTGGACGCACTGCGCTTGGCCGCCTCTACCGTCTGATTCACCAACGTGAACGGCTCATACGGGGACTCATCGGGGTTCCAGCACAGCGCAAGCGCCGTACACAGCAAGGCATCCGCCGCCGGCGGGGGGGTGCGTGCGACCATTTGACGGCGCAACGCCTCGGCGCGCCCTGCCTGGCGCAGCACCTGGAACAACAGGGACTGCACGCCAGGGCGCAGGCCTGCCTCCACGGCCGCCAGTGCGGCCGTCCCCGACTGACCGCCACGAACGGCCTGCAAAGCGCCAGCCACAGCCTCCAGCTGCTGCCACAGAGCTACCGGCTGGCTGGCCGCCGCCCCCGCGCGGTGGGTGTCGTCGCCGGGGCTGGCGAGAGGGCGGGCACGCCGTGGCCCGTTGGTGGCGCCTGCGGAGGACATAGGGCGTACACGTGGTGGTACAGATGGAGGGTTCATTGTGGTCCTGGCAACCTTTCTACAGCCTGCGGGCGGCCTTGAATCCAAACACCCAGGCCAGCAAATTGGCTGGAAACTGGGCAATGGCTGCGTTGTAGTGCAACACCGCGTCGTTGAAAACACGGGTGGCCTGGTCATTCTGCTGGACATGCTCGTCCCACCGCATTTGCCACAGCAACGCGGGCCGGGGCAACAAGTCTGCGGCATCGGCCAGCGCAGGCATCTGCGCGTTGTTGTCCCCTGGCAAATTGGGTACAGCCTTTTGCCAGGAGGCATGCAGCACTTCCCGTGCGGCCACCAAGGCCGCCACAGCCTCTGATTGCAGCGGACGGGCGCGCGCCATGGCAAGCGATGCGCTCAACTGGGTGGTGGCGCCTTGCAGGGCAGCCATTTCCGGTGCCATAACACCCGCTGGCGGAGGCTGCTGCACAGCATGCGCTGCACCAAACTCCCCCAGCAACGCCAGCAACCGCACCATGTGCGCGTCAAAACTGCCAAAAGCCTGCACAACGGCCGAACGCAGCCGCATCAGGCGGTTGTAGGCACCCAAGGCCCAAAAGACGGCAATGGCGAAAACAATCCAGAAAAGAGGCGATGACCACATGCACTGTTGCCGTCTTCACGTGCACCACGTGTTCCGGCCCGAAAAGGGAATGAGAGAAAAAGACAAAAAAGATCGAAGCGCGTGCTCCAGAAAAAAGCTCCCGGCCTGCCAAGGACAGGACGGGAGCTTTTCAGGGGCAGCCCGAGGGCTTAGTCAGCGGCTGCGTCGGTCGCCGTGGAGATGCTGCCTTCGACTTCCGGTGCATCTGCCTGGGCTTCCATCTCGGCTGCTTCGGCGTCGGCGATGGCACGGCGCTCGGCGTCGTCCATGGCGTCCTTGGCCTTGCGAGCCTGGTGGTAGGCCATGCCGGTACCGGCAGGGATCAGGCGGCCCACGATGACGTTCTCCTTCAGACCACGCAGCTCGTCGCGCTTGCCCATGATGGCAGCCTCGGTGAGCACGCGGGTGGTTTCCTGGAAGGAAGCCGCCGAGATGAACGAGTCGGTCGACAGCGATGCCTTCGTGATACCCAGCAGCAGGTTGCTGTAGGTCGCAGGGATCTTGCCTTCGGACTGCAGCGCATCGTTGGTGTTGAGAATCTCGGAACGCTCGACCTGCTCACCACCGATGTAGTTCGACTCGCCGACGTTCTCGACCACGACGCGGCGCAGCATCTGGCGAACGATCACCTCGATGTGCTTGTCGTTGATCTTCACGCCCTGCAAGCGGTACACGTCCTGCACTTCATCCACGATGTAGCGCGACAGCTCTTCGATACCCAGCAGGCGCAGGATGTCTTGTGGGTCGGCCGGGCCGTCCACAATCGATTCGCCCTTGTTCACCACCTGGCCTTCGTGCACCAGGATGTTCTTTTCCTTCGGCACGAGTTCTTCGAACACGTGGCCTTCGGGATCGGTGATCTGCAGGCGGACCTTGCCCTTGGTTTCCTTGCCGAACGACACGGTACCGGTCATCTCGGCCAGCGTGCCCTTGTCCTTCGGAGTACGGGCTTCGAACAGCTCGGCCACGCGGGGCAGACCGCCGGTAATGTCGCGGGTCTTCTGACCTTCGACCGGGATACGGGCCAGCACTTCGCCAGGGCCCACGTCCTGGCCATCGCGCACCTGGATCAGCGCGCCGACCTGGAAGCCGATGGTCACCGAGTGGTCGGTACCAGGGATCTTCACTTCGTTGCCTTGGGCATCGATCAGCTTCACCTGTGGACGAACGACCTTGGCAGCGCCGCGGCGCTTCGGATCGATCACCACCAGCGTGGACAGGCCGGTCACTTCGTCGACCTGCTTGGCCACCGTGAGACCTTCTTCGACATTCTCGAACTTGGTCTGGCCGGCGAACTCGGTGATGATGGGGCGCGTCAGCGGGTCCCAGTTGGCGAGGATCGTGCCAGCCTTGATGGTCTGGTCGGCCTTCACCGTCAGCGTCGCGCCGTAAGGCACCTTGTGGCGTTCGCGCTCGCGGCCATGCTCGTCGTGAATGATGATTTCACCCGAACGCGCAATCACCACCAGCTCGCCCTTGGTGTTGCTCACGTAGCGCATCGTGGCGTTGAAGCCGATCACGCCGTTGGACTTGGCTTCCACACTCGAGGCGATGGCGGCACGCGAAGCGGCACCACCGATGTGGAACGTACGCATGGTCAGCTGCGTGCCGGGTTCACCGATGGACTGGGCAGCGATCACACCCACGGCTTCGCCGAGGTTGATCAGGCCGCCACGGCCCAAGTCGCGTCCGTAGCACTTGGCGCACAGGCCGTAGCGGGTTTCGCAGGTCAGTGCGGTACGCACCTTCACCTCGTCCACCCCAGCGGTTTCGAGCCCTTCGATGATGTCTTCGTCGAGCATGACGCCCGCCTGGACCAGCACCGAGCGGTTCTCTGGATGCAGCACGTCTTCAGCCGCCGTGCGGCCCAAGATACGGTCGCGCAGCGATTCGATCACTTCACCGCCTTCGACGATGGCGCGCATCAGCGAACCATTGGCGGTGCCGCAATCCTCTTCGGTCACAACCAGATCCTGCGTCACGTCCACCAGACGGCGGGTCAGGTAACCCGAGTTGGCGGTCTTCAGCGCCGTATCGGCCAGACCCTTACGGGCACCGTGGGTGGAGATGAAGTATTCCAGCACGTTCAGACCTTCGCGGAAGTTCGCGGTGATAGGCGTTTCAATAATCGAGCCGTCAGGCTTGGCCATCAGACCCCGCATACCGGCCACCTGGCGGATCTGCGCAGCAGAACCCCGGGCACCCGAGTCGGCCATCATGTAGATGGAGTTGAAGGACTCCTGGTCCACTTCCTTGCCGTGACGGTCCATGACCTTCTGCTTGGAGAGCTGGGCCATCATCACCTTGGACACTTCGTCGCCGGCCTTGCCCCAGATGTCCACCACCTTGTTGTAGCGCTCGCCAGAGGTGACCAGACCGGACACGTATTGCTGTTCGATCTCCTTCACTTCCTTCTCGGAGCGTTCGATGATGCCGGCCTTTTGTGGAGGCACGAGCATGTCGTCGATGGCGATCGAGATACCGGCGCGCGTGGCCAGACGGAAGCCGTTTTGCAGCAGCTTGTCGGCAAACACGACCGTTTCCTTCAGACCGCACTTGCGGAAGGACACGTTGATCAGGCGCGAGATTTCCTTCTTCTTGAGCGCCTTGTTCATGTTGGAGAACGGCAGGCCTTTGGGAAGAATTTCGGACAGCAGCGCACGGCCAGCGGTGGTTTCCACGAGCGAGGTGGATGGAACGAATTCGCCCGTTTCCTTGTTCTTGGTCCACTCGGTCATGCGCACCGTGATCTTGGCGGCGAGTTCGACTTCGCCGGCGTCCAGAGCACGCTGCACTTCACCGGTATCGGCAAACACCAGGCCTTCGCCCTTGCCGTTGATACGGTCACGGGTGGCGTAGTACAGGCCCAGCACCACGTCCTGCGAAGGAACGATGGAGGGCTCGCCCGATGCGGGGAACAGCACGTTGTTGGAGGCCAGCATCAGCGTGCGGGCTTCCATCTGCGCTTCCACCGACAGCGGGACGTGAACAGCCATCTGGTCACCGTCGAAGTCGGCGTTGAAGGCCGCGCAGACGAGTGGGTGCAGCTGGATGGCCTTGCCTTCGATCAGGATGGGCTCGAAGGCCTGGATACCCAAACGGTGCAGCGTAGGCGCACGGTTGAGCATCACGGGGTGTTCCTTGATGACCTCTTCCAGGATGTCCCACACCACCGGCGTGCCGGATTCGACTTCCTTCTTGGCAGCCTTGATCGTCGTCGCGATGCCCATGGCTTCCAGGCGCGAGAAGATGAAGGGCTTGAACAGCTCCAGGGCCATCAGCTTGGGCAGGCCGCACTGGTGCAGCTTGAGCGTTGGGCCCACGGTGATCACGGAACGGCCCGAGTAGTCCACCCGCTTGCCCAGCAAGTTCTGGCGGAAACGGCCCGACTTGCCCTTGATCATGTCGGCCAGCGACTTCAGCGCGCGCTTGTTGGCGCCCGTCATGGCCTTGCCACGGCGGCCGTTGTCCAGCAGCGAGTCGACGGCTTCCTGCAGCATCCGCTTTTCGTTGCGGGCGATGATTTCAGGGGCCTTCAGCTCCAGCAGGCGGCGCAGACGCGAGTTGCGGTTGATGACGCGGCGGTACAAATCGTTCAGGTCGGACGTGGCGAAGCGGCCGCCATCGAGCGGCACCAGCGGACGCAGGTCCGGTGGCAGCACGGGCAGCACTTCGAGCACCATCCACTCGGGCTTGATGCCCGATTTCTTGAAGGCTTCCAACACCTTCAGGCGCTTGGCGTTCTTCTTGACCTTGACTTCAGAGCCGGTCAGGTCGCCGCGCAGGCGTTCGATCGACAGGTCGATGTCGATGGATTCCAGCAGGTCCTTGATGCCTTCGGCGCCCATCTTGGCGATGAATTCGTCGCCGTATTCCTTGCGCTTGGCGTCGTAGTCGTCCTCGGACATGATGCTGAACTTCTTCAGCGGGGTCATGCCGGGGTCGGTCACCACGTAGGCTTCAAAGTACAGCACGCGTTCGATGTCGCGCAGCGTCATGTCCAGCACCAGGCCCAGACGCGATGGCAGCGACTTCAGGAACCAGATGTGAGCGCAAGGCGCGGCCAGGTCGATGTGACCCATGCGTTCGCGGCGCACCTTGGTCTGCGTGACTTCAACGCCGCATTTCTCGCAGATCACGCCGCGGTGCTTCAAACGCTTGTACTTGCCGCACAGGCATTCGTAGTCCTTGATGGGGCCGAAGATCTTGGCGCAGAACAGACCATCGCGCTCGGGCTTGAACGTGCGGTAGTTGATGGTTTCGGGCTTCTTCACTTCGCCGAAAGACCACGAACGGATCTTTTCGGGCGAAGCCATGCCGATGCGGATGGCATCGAAGTGCTCATCCGGCGTGAATTGCTTGAACAGGTCGAGTAGCGATTTCATAGTGACTCTTTCCTTTTCTGCTTAGGAGCGTTCCAGCTCGATGTCCAGGCCCAGCGAACGGATTTCCTTGACCAGCACGTTGAACGATTCCGGCATGCCGGCTTCGATGGCGTGTTCGCCCTTGACGATGGACTCGTACACCTTGGTACGGCCCACCACGTCATCGGACTTCACTGTCAGCATTTCCTGCAGGACGTAAGCGGCGCCATAAGCTTCCAGCGCCCACACTTCCATTTCCCCGAAACGCTGGCCACCGAACTGGGCCTTACCGCCCAGCGGTTGCTGCGTGACGAGCGAGTAAGGACCGGTCGAACGGGCATGCATCTTGTCGTCCACCAAATGGTGCAACTTCAGGTAATGCATGTAGCCGATGGTCGTCGGACGCTCGAAGCGCTCGCCCGTGCGGCCATCGAACAGGTACGCCTGCGTGCGGGTGGGCGTGAGGCCCTTGCGCTCGGCGATGTCGTCTGGATAGGCGATCTTCAGCATGTCCTTGATTTCTTCTTCCGAAGCACCATCGAACACGGGGGTGGCATAAGGCACACCGGTGGTGAGGTTGGCAGCCATGGCCATCAAGTCTTCGTCGCTCAGCTGAGACAAGTCCTCCTTGCGGCCGCGCGAGTTGTACACCTCTTCCAGGAACGTGCGCAGTTCGGACGCCTTGGCCTGCTGCTGCAGCATGTCGCCGATGCGCTGACCGATACCCTTGCCAGCCCAGCCCAGGTGGACTTCCAGCACCTGACCAATGTTCATCCGCGAAGGCACGCCCAGCGGGTTCAGAACGATGTCGGCAGGGGTGCCATCGGCCATGTAAGGCATGTCTTCGACCGGAACGATCTTGGAGACCACGCCCTTGTTACCGTGGCGGCCGGCCATCTTGTCGCCAGGCTGCAGGCGGCGCTTGACGGCCAGGTAGACCTTGACCATCTTGAGCACGCCCGCTGGCAGCTCGTCGCCTTGCGTGAGCTTCTTGCGCTTTTCTTCAAAGGCCAGGTCGAAGCTGTGGCGCGTCTGCTCCAGAGCGTTCTTGATGGACTCGAGTTGCGTGGCGACTTCGTCTTCCGCGGGGCGGATGTCGAACCAGTGGAACTTCTCGACCGAAGCCAGGTAGGCCTTGTCGATCTTGGTGCCCTTGGCCAGCTTCTGCGGGCCGCCATTGGCCACACGACCGTTGAGCAGCTTCTCAATACGGTCGAAAGCGTCGGCCTCGACGATGCGCAGCTGGTCGTTCAGGTCCAGGCGGAAGCGCTTGAGTTCATCGTCGATGATCTGCTGGGCGCGCTTGTCGCGCTGGATGCCTTCGCGGGTGAACACCTGCACGTCGATCACGGTGCCTTGCGAACCCTGGTCCACGCGCAGCGAGGTGTCCTTCACGTCGGAAGCCTTCTCGCCGAAGATGGCGCGCAAGAGCTTCTCTTCAGGCGTCAGCGTGGTCTCGCCCTTGGGCGTGACCTTGCCCACCAGCGTATCGCCAGGTTGCACTTCGGCGCCCACGTAGATGATGCCGGACTCGTCCAGGCGGTTCAGCTGCTGTTCCGACAGGTTCGGAATGTCGCGCGTGATTTCTTCCGCACCCAGCTTCGTGTCGCGGGCCATGACCACCAATTCCTCGATGTGGATCGAGGTGTAGCGGTCTTCGGCCACCACGCGTTCGGAGATCAGGATCGAATCTTCGAAGTTGTAGCCATTCCAGGGCATGAAGGCGATCAGCATGTTCTGGCCAATGGCGATTTCGCCGAAGTCCGTCGATGCGCCGTCGGCGATCACGTCACCCTTGACCAGCATGTCGCCCTTCTTGACGATGGGGCGCTGGTGGATGTTGGTGTTCTGGTTGGAACGCTGGTACTTGATGAGGTTGTAGATGTCCACACCCACTTCACCGGCCAGTGCTTCTGCGTCGTTCACGCGCACCACGATGCGGGTGGCGTCAACGTAGTCGACGATACCGCCGCGGGTGGCCGTCACCACGGTGCCCGAGTCCACAGCCGCCACGCGCTCGATGCCCGTGCCCACCAAAGGCTTCTCAGGGCGCAGCACAGGCACAGCCTGGCGCGACATGTTGGCGCCCATCAGCGCGCGGTTCGCATCGTCATGCTCCAGGAACGGAACCAACGAAGCCGCCACCGACACGATCTGTGCGGGGGACACGTCCATGTACTGCACACGGTCTGCACCGCACAGGATGGATTCGCCCTTTTCACGGGCAGAGACCAGTTCACCCGTCAGGCGACCATCCTTGTCGAGCACGGCATTGGCCTGCGCGATCACGTACTTGCCTTCTTCAATGGCCGACAGGTAGTCGATATCCATCGTCACCTTGCTGTCCACCACACGGCGGTACGGGGTTTCGATGAAACCGTACTCGTTGAGGCGGGCGTACAGGGCCAGCGAGTTGATCAGGCCGATGTTTGGACCTTCAGGCGTTTCGATAGGGCAGACGCGACCGTAATGGGTTACGTGCACGTCGCGCACTTCGAAGCCTGCGCGTTCGCGGGTCAGACCACCCGGGCCCAGTGCGGAAACACGGCGCTTGTGCGTGATTTCAGCGAGCGGGTTGGTCTGGTCCATGAACTGCGACAGCTGCGACGCACCGAAGAATTCCTTCAGTGCTGCCGAGATCGGCTTACTGTTGATCAGGTCGTGGGGCATCAGCGGCTCTTGCTCGGCCTGGCCCAGACGCTCCTTCACAGCCTTTTCGATACGTGCCAGACCTGTGCGGTACTGGTTTTCGGCGAGTTCGCCCACGCAGCGCACGCGGCGGTTACCCAAGTGATCGATGTCATCGACTTCGCCGTTGCCGTTGCGCAGGTCCACCAGAATCTTGACCACGGCCAGGATGTCTTCGTTGGACAGCACCATGGGGCCGGTGGATTCGTCGCGGCCGATCTTGGCGTTGAACTTCATGCGGCCCACACGCGACAGGTCGTACGTGTCGGGGTTGTAAAACAGGCGCTGGAACAGGGCCTGCACGGCGTCTTCGGTGGGCGGCTCGCCAGGACGCATCATGCGGTAGATAGCCACACGCGCAGCAAATTCGTCCACCGTTTCGTCGATGCGCAGGGTCTGCGACATGTACGCACCCTGGTCGAGTTCATTGGTGTAAATGCATTGCACGTCTTGCACGCCAGCACTGCGCAGTTTCTTGAGAAGTGCCTCGGTCAGCTCATCATTCGCCTTGGCGATGATTTCACCGGTGTCCGCGTCCACAATGTTGCGGGCGACAACGCGGCCGATCAGGAAGTCTTCGGGCACGCTGATGTGCGTAGTGCCGGACTGCTCCAGTTCGCGGGTGTGGCGTGCCGTCACACGCTTGTCCTTGGCCACAACGACCTTGCCGGACTTGTCGGTGATGTCGAAACGAGCCACTTCACCACGCAGACGCTCGGACACAAATTCCATTTGTGCACCGCTGTCCATGAGGCGGAAGTTGTCATTGACGAAGAAATTCGCCAGGATAGATTCTGGATTCAGGCCGATGGCCTTGAGCAGAATCGTGACGGGCATCTTGCGACGGCGGTCGACGCGGAAGTACAGGATGTCCTTGGGGTCGAACTCGAAGTCGAGCCAGGAGCCACGGTACGGGATGATGCGCGCCGAGAACAGCAGCTTGCCCGAGCTGTGGGTTTTGCCCTTGTCGTGTTCGAAGAACACGCCAGGCGAACGGTGGAGCTGAGACACGATCACGCGCTCGGTACCGTTGATGATGAACGAGCCCTTATCGGTCATGAGCGGCACTTCGCCCATGTAGACCTCTTGCTCCTTCACTTCCTTGACCACTTTGGACTGCGACGTCGAAGACTCACGGTCATAGATGATCAATTGCACCTTGGCGCGCACAGCCGAGGCGAAGGTCAGACCACGGGTCTGGCACTCACGCACGTCAAAAGCTGGCTTTGCCAGGTTGTACTCGATGAACTTCATCTCCACAAAACCGTTGTGGGAGACGATAGGAAAGGCAGCGTCGAATGCAGCCTGAAGGCCTTCGATGGTTCTTTTCTGGGGTGCTTTATCAGCCTGCAGGAAAGCGGTGTAGGCGTCCTTCTGCATCTGCAGCAGATAAGGAACTTCGAGCACGCTATCGCGGGTGCCGAAACTTTTGCGAATTCGCTTGCGTTCGGTGTAGGAATAGGCCATGAGATCTCCGGGCAAAGACATGAGTCCTGGGTCTTCGACGACTGACCCGCGAGGAGAGGTGTCCTCACGGGCTTGGCGGTTGGCCACTACCAACCATGGCGGACGGTGATGCATTGCACATCACCCGAACCAAGGCGTCTTCTGCTGTCGGGGTTGTCAGAAGACACTCGCAAGCCTCGTTGACAACGAGGCTTGCGGGTGCTCTCTGAAAGCACCAAAGGCTGGAGGCCCTTTGAGGAGCACTCCAGCCCTTGAGCAAGACCGAATTACTTGAGTTCGGCCTTGGCGCCAGCTTCCACCAGCTTCTTGACAGCTGCTTCGGCGTCGGCCTTGGCAATGCCTTCCTTGACGTTCTTGGGAGCGCCGTCCACCAGGTCCTTGGCTTCCTTGAGGCCCAGGCCGGTGATTTCGCGCACAGCCTTGATCACGGACACCTTGTTGGCACCAGCTTCGGTCAGAACGACGTTGAATTCCGTCTTTTCTTCAGCAGCAGCAGCAGCGCCACCACCAGCGGCAGCAGGAGCAGCCATGGCTGCAGCGCTCACGCCAAACTTCTCTTCAATGGCCTTCACCAGGTCATTGAGTTCCAGAACCGTCATGCTGTCCAGCGCGGTCAAAAATGCGTCTTTATCGAATGCCATTTTGATTTCCTAACAATTTTGTTGGTTAACTGCCGAGCGATCAAGCTGCGACAGGTTCGGCGGCCGTTTCGGCAACGCCTTCGCCTTTTTTCGCCGCCAGCGCGCCCAGCACAACGGCCGTACGCGACATGGGGGACATAAGCAAGCCACAAATCTGAGCCAGCAGAACTTCCTTGGAAGGAATGTTGGCCAGTTGCTTAACGCCGTTGACATCCAGGGCCTTGCCACCGAAAGCGCCACCGCGAATCACCAGCTTGTCGTTGGTCTTCGCGAAATCGGCCACCACCTTGGCGGCGGCCACAGCGTCTTCAGAGAAGCCGTAGATCAGCGGGCCGGTCATCTGGTCTGCCACCACGTCAAACGCGCTGCCAGCTACAGCACGGCGAGCCAGGGTGTTCTTCAGAACACTCAGGGTCACGCCCTTGCTGCGAGCATCAACACGCAGTTTGGTCATGTCGGCGACCGTGATGCCACGGTATTCCGCGATCACAAGCGTTTGAGCTTTAGCGGCGAGGCTGGTCACTTCACTGATGACCGCTTCTTTCTCACTGCGATTAAGACTCAAGGTCTACTCCTTAAAATGCGCACTCGGCGAGTGCCTCATGCGCGCTCTTGTTGCAGCGACCAACTGTTTCGGAAAATTTTTCCATCTGCAGCGGGATCGCCATCTGCGTTGGTGCCTTGTCTGGCTTTAAGCACGACCGGATCGCGCACCAACGGTCTTGGATGGCCTGTCGCTACTTTCGTAGCTCCAGCCCACCACATCGGGCCTGCCCGTGAAGGCACGCCCGAAGATTTCTTGCAATTACGCTGCAGCGATGGTTTGCGTATCCACGCGGACACCCAGACCCATCGTGGAAGACACCGCCACCTTGCGCAAGTACAGGCCCTTGCTGGTTGCTGGCTTGGCCTTGTTCAGGGCTTCGATCAGTGCAGCCAGATTGCCTTGCAGCTTGTCGTTGTCGAACGAGCGGCGGCCGATCGTGCTGTGCACGATACCGGCCTTGTCCACGCGGAACTGCACCTGACCAGCCTTGGCGTTCTTCACGGCCGTAGCAACGTCAGGGGTCACTGTGCCCACCTTGGGGTTAGGCATCAGGCCACGTGGGCCCAGGATCTGACCCAGGGTACCTACAACGCGCATCGCATCAGGCGCGGCAATCACCACGTCAAACGGCATGTCGCCGGCCTTGACCATGGCGGCCAGGTCGTCCATACCGACGATGTCAGCACCGGCGGCCTTGGCTTCTTCAGCCTTGGCGCCTTGGGCAAACACCGCAACACGCGTCGTCTTGCCGGTACCGTTGGGCAGCACCACGGCGCCACGGACCACTTGGTCGGACTTCTTGGCATCGATACCCAGCTGCACAGCCACATCGATGGATTCATCGAACTTGGCAGTAGCCGCTTCCTTCACCAGAACCACAGCATCCGCGAAGGCATACAGCTTGGTGCTGTCAACCTTGCCCTGCTGGGCCTTTTGCTTTTTTGTCAACTTGGCCATTTACAAACCCTCCACCGTCACGCCCATCGAGCGTGCAGAACCAGCCAGCGTACGGACTGCTGCGTCGACGTTCGCGGCGTTCATGTCCTTCATCTTGGTCTTGGCGATTTCTTCGAGCTGTTCGCGCGTGATCTTGCCGACCTTGGTCTTCAGCGGATTCGAAGAACCCTTTTCAAGCTTGATAGCCTTCTTGATCAGCGTCGTTGCGGGCGGCGTCTTGATGATGAAGGTAAAGCTCTTGTCCGCAAAAGCCGTGATGACCACAGGCAACGGCAGACCAGGCTCCACACCCTGGGTCTGCGCATTGAATGCCTTGCAGAACTCCATGATGTTGAGACCACGCTGGCCCAGGGCGGGACCAATGGGTGGGGATGGATTGGCCTTACCAGCTGGGACTTGCAGCTTGATAAAACCGACGATTTTTTTCGCCATGTTTTACTCCTTACGGGTCATAACGCCTTCGCTGCACCACGCAGCAACTGGCTCCCCGGGGTTAACGACTCGCTATCACAATGTTCGCACCGAGTCGAAAAGTGCGACATTCAACTTTTTCCCTGGTTTTCCAGGGAGGACTAGGTTTTATCGAGAAGACTTACGTCTTCTCGACCTGTCCAAATTCCAGCTCAACGGGTGTAGAGCGACCGAAGATCATTACGGAGACGCGCACACGGCTCTTTTCGTAATTGACTTCTTCGACCGAGCCATTGAAGTCCGTGAAAGGACCTTCCTTGACACGAACCAGCTCACCCACCATGAATTCGATCTTGTGGCGCGGCTTCTCCGTGCCTTCCTGCATCTGGCTGACGATTTTCTGAACTTCTTCTTCAGAAATAGGTGCGGGACGATTCTTTGCACCACCCACGAAACCAGTCACCTTGTTGGTGTGTTTCACCAAATGCCAAGTGTCATCGTCCATGACCATTTCAACGAACACATAGCCAGGAAACAAGCGACGCTCAGTCGTCTTGCGCTGGCCGTTCTTCATCTCCACCACTTCTTCGGTCGGCACCAGAATGCGGCCAAACTTATCCTGCATGCCAGAGCGGCCAATACGCTCCTGGATGTTGCGCTCCACGGCTTTTTCCATACCCGAGTAGGCATGGACGATGTACCAGCGCAGATCGGGGTTTACCGAAGCAGAAGCGCCTGCAGGAGCCTCTGCCCCAGTGATTTCCGCAGCGGTCGTCATGATTTTCTCCAACCCAGAACCAAGTCGTACAGAACCCATTCCAGCGTCTTGTCCGTGAACCACAGGAAAAGTGCCATGATCACCACAAAGGCAAACACGTAAGCCGTCATCTGCAAGGTTTCCTTGCGAGTGGGCCAGACAACTTTTTTCACTTCGCGCCATGCATCCTTTGCGAAAGCAACGAACTGCCGACCGGACTCCGATACGAGAAATACGCCTGCAGCCGCAACCAGCCCGACGATCAGCGCAGCCCATTGAACGAGAGCGCCTTGTTTTCCCAGCAAATAAAAACCCGCCACCGAGGCAATGACCAAAGCCACCACCGCTGCGAGCTTGGCCTTGTCTGCGCCTGTATTGACAGTTTCAACCTGTGAAGTGGCCATCTTTGAGTATTTCCTGCTTCCGATTCACGGCGCCGCTTAAGACACCGAAGCCCGCCAGGGCCTGGCGGGCTTGTTTTAGGCCACATTCAAGTGGCAGGGGCAGTAGGAATCGAACCTACAACCTTCGGTTTTGGAGACCGACGCTCTGCCAATTGAGCTATACCCCTGTATCCCTTGCCAATTACGCGAGGATCTTGGCCACGACGCCAGCGCCCACGGTACGGCCACCTTCGCGGATAGCGAAGCGCAGGCCTTCTTCCATGGCGATGGGGTTGATCAGCTTCACAGTGATCGACACGTTGTCACC
>NZ_JACUZT010000008.1:0-285310 GCF_014851495.1 Acidovorax sp. ACV01
CCCTGCAGCAACAAGGCCTCAGCCCCATCACCACCCGAACAACCAGCTCTCTGCATTTCTGCAGAACCGCCTCAGTAGCGAAGCCCTCGACTATAGCACTAGTTTTAGGGGCGGCAAGAAAGATGGGGGGAAATTTTAGGAAGCCTCACTCGCCCCGAACACGGGTCTGCACGTCAGCCCACTACGCGCAGCAAGCTGCGACCACTTGTCGCGCAGCTGCACCGCTATCTATATAGGACAAAAAGTAGCAGAGACTCTCGCCAACAGAGCGCGACCAAAACCAGTCCAACAGAGGCAACGGAGAGCTGCGCAGCCTCTCGCCCCGATAATCCAGCCCTTATGGCACTTATCACCCTACTGGAAGCCCAACTCGCATTTGGGCACGTTGCATTGCTGGACCACGCCGGCTTTTCCTTGGAGACTGCAGAACGCGTTGGACTGATCGGTCGCAACGGCGCAGGCAAATCCTCGCTTCTCAAAATTCTCGGCGGTCTTGCAAAGCCGGACGACGGCTCGCTACAGGTCCAACAAGGCGTGCGAATTGCCTTTGTGGCCCAGGAGCCATCGCTGGACGCTACGGCCACCATCTTCAAATCTGCTTCTGAAGGACTGCAGCGGGTTATCGCAATCCGCGATCAGTATCTGTCGGGCGCGGAAGGGCTTGACCTGGACGCACTGCAATCCGAAATCGAAGCGTACGATGCCTGGAACTGGGAGCAGCGGGTAGAGGAGACCCTGCAGCGGCTGCACCTTGATCCCGACGCTGTCATCGGGACGCTGTCGGGTGGAACCAAGAAACGTGTCGCACTGGCACAGGCGCTGGTGGCTCGCCCAGATGTACTGCTGCTCGACGAACCCACCAACCATCTGGATCTCGATTCAATCGAATGGTTGGAGGACCTTCTGCTCGATTTTCCGGGCAGCGTTGTCACCATCACCCATGATCGATCATTCCTCGATCGCGTCGCCACCCGCATCGTTGAGCTGGACCGGGGTCAATTGCGATCCTACCCCGGTAACTTCGCGCAGTATCAGCTGCAAAAGGAAGACCAGCTAGCGCAGGAGGCCGTCATTTCCGCCAAAGCCGACAAGCTTTTGGCACAGGAAGAAGTCTGGATACGCCGCGGCGTCGAAGCGCGCCGCACTCGCAGCCAGAGCCGCATCAGCCGCCTGGAGCATTTGCGTGCGCGCCGCGAAGCACGCCGCGAAGTGGTCGGCAGCGTTCGCATGGATGTGGCGACCGGTGGCTCCAACGGATACCAGGGAAAGATCGTCGCGGAGCTGACGGGAGTCGGCAAGTCGTTCGGCGACAAGACCATCGTTCGCAATTTCACCGGAACCATCCTGCGCGGGGACAAAGTAGGACTGATTGGCCCCAATGGCGCAGGGAAGACCACGCTGCTCAAAATGATCCTGGGCGAGTTGGCACCTGACGAGGGAACCATCCGCCAAGGGGCTAACCTGCAGGTTGCTTATTTCGATCAGATGCGCCACGCCGTCAATCTGGATGCCACCCTGGAAGACTTCATCAGCCCGGGCAGCGAATGGATCGAGATCGGCAACCAGCGCAAGCACGTCAAAAGCTATCTGAGTGATTTCCTGTTCTCTCCCGCCCGGGCGCATTCCCCGGTCCGCTCCCTATCCGGTGGCGAACGCAATCGTCTGTTGCTGGCACGGCTGTTCGCCCGCCCCGCGAATGTCCTGGTGCTGGACGAACCCACCAACGATCTCGACATCGACACGCTGGATCTCCTGGAAGAGCTACTGGAAAACTACGAAGGTACCGTGTTCCTCGTCAGCCACGACCGGACATTTCTCGACAACGTGGTCACCAGCACGATCGCATTTGAAGGCGACGGCTTGTGGCGCGAGTACGAAGGGGGCGTGCAGGACTGGCTTGTGCAATCCAAGCGCAGCAGGGCCCTCAATGCGTCCGCGCCCACCACCAAGAAAGCTGACAGAGAAAATTTGAATGGAAATACCGCCCAGGGCTTATCCAATAAGCCTGAGCAGCTATCAAAAAAGAAACTCAGTTACAAAGAGCAGCGCGAGCTTGATCAACTTCCCGCGCAAATAGCGGCATTGGAATCAGAACAGCAAGAACTGCAAGCGGCCTTGGCCGATGGAAGGCTGTACAGCACCGATCCTGCAAAGGCCACAGCCATGACCGCACGGGCTGGCGAGATAGAGGAAGCGTTGATGACGTCGCTGGAGCGCTGGACAGCCCTGGCCGCATAAACCAGCCGACACCGGGCAACACCAAGGCTGCGCAATCGCCGGAAGCATCCGGTCTGCGCATGCCAGCTATGCCAGTTACGCCATCAGATTCGATGGTGCAGTCGGTCTGTAGCACCGCGCAGGCGTGCGATCAATGCCGACGCAATTTGCCCCAACGGCAGAACTTCGTCTGCAGCGCCATGGGCAATCGCTTCACGCGGCATACCAAAAACGATGCAGGTCGCTTCATCCTGCACATAGTTGTAGCTGCCAGCGTCCTTCATTTCCCGCATCGCAGCGGCCCCATCGTTTCCCATACCGGTGAGCATGATGCCGAACGCGTTGCGTCCGACTACAGCTGCGGCCGATTTGAACAACACTTCTACCGAGGGCTTGTGGCGGTTCACGGGTGGTCCGTCATCCACCACCGCTACATAATTGGCGCCGCTGCGGGCCACGTGAAACTGAGTACCACCCGGGGCAATATAGGCATGGCCAGGCAAGATGCGCTCGCCATTCACCGCCTCTTTGACCGTGATCTGGCAAAGACCATTCAGCCGAGCCGCGAAGCTGGTGGTAAACCCTGGGGGCATGTGCTGAGTGATGACGATCGCTGGCGAATCCGCAGGCATCTGCACCAACACCTCCTTGATAGCCTCCGTGCCACCCGTGGACGCACCGATGCAGATCAGCTTTTCGGTGGACAAGCGGCCCAGAAGCGCTGACGCGGTGGGCGCTGCTGCCACTCCAGCCGATCCTCCCGCACCGCCGGAAGGCGTGTTTTCACGCGCGGGCGCGCGGCGAACCTGGGCCACCGCAGCCACGCGGATCTTATCCACGATCTGGGCCGCAAGATCATTGAGGCCGCTGGCCAAGCCAACACGGGGCTTGGCTACAAAATCGACGGCACCCAGCTCCAGGGCCTTCATCGTCACCTCAGCGCCCCGCTCCGTCAGCGTGGAAATCATCACCACAGGCATCGGGCGCAAGCGCATCAAACGCCCCAGAAAGTCGATGCCATCCATGCGAGGCATCTCAACATCCAATGTGATGACATCGGGATTGAGCTCGCGGATCATCTCGCGCGCCACCAAGGGATCATTGGCGGTGCCGATGCACTCCATGTCCCGCTGCCGGTTGATGATCTCGGACAGCAGACTGCGGACCAACGCCGAATCGTCCACCACGATCACCCGGATTTTCCTGCTCATTAACTCACGCCTTCCTCAAAACAGATCAACAGAACCGCCCGAGGTAGTCTTTGCCACAGTGGCTGCATTGCCGCGCACTTCCTGGGCCACCAAGGCTTCGGGGTGTGCATGCGCCAATCGCTTGACCATGGCTTTCCCTGTGATAGGGAAAAAAACCACCTTGCGCGGATAAATATCCAGGACATCCTCGGAGACGATGGGAATACGCTCCGTATGCAGGTAGTTCAAAACAAAATTGGTGTTGCGCTCTCCGACATTCATGGTCGTAAAGTTGTGCATCACCTGCGCGCCCCCAAAAATCTTGGCCTGCATGGTTTCGCGACGGGCCCCCAGCTTGAGCATCTCGTTGATCAGCAATTCCATGGCATACGAGCCATAACGCCCTGACGCATCCGCAACATCACCATCGGGCAGCATGAAGTGGTTCATCCCACCCACGTGCGCGCGGCTGTCCCAAAGACAGGCGGCAATACACGACCCCAACACGGTCATGATGATCATGTTCTCGTCGCCGACAAAATACTCACCAGGGAGGACTTTCACAGCGTTGTGCTGGAAATGATGGTCAAGATAGAAAAAAGATGCCTCCCCAGGCTTGCGGCTGCGTGTTTTGAGCTCTTGCAGCGAAGACTCCCGTGCGGGTCCAGTACCTGCGGAATAGATGTCCGCACTCAATGGCGCAATGCGCGGGGCGCGTCGCCGTTCGGACGAGCCTGGAGAGGCTGCGGCCGGAGGAAGAGATGATCCTGATGGAATATTGGTCATGGGGCTAGGTGCGAGGCAACATGGCAGGTCAGCGGCGCTCGTACACGGTTTTGCCACGCAGCGTAAACAGGTCTCTGGACTCGCTAAAGTTTTCGGCATGTCCCACAAACAGCATGCCCCCAGGCTTCAAGACCCGGTGAATCCGCTCCAGCACACGCCTCTGCGTAGGGGCATCAAAGTAGATCATCACGTTGCGGCAAAAAACCACATCAAAGGGTTCTTTGAACGGCCAGTCGTCCCGGATGAGATTCACGCTCATGAAATCAATCGCGCGTCGCAATTCCGGCTTGGCCCGCACCATGCCGAGGTTGCCACCCTTCCCACGCAGGAAGAATTTCTGCAACCGCTCCGGGCTCAAGCCCTTGAGGCTGTCAAGACGGTAGACACCCTGCGCCGCAGTCGCCAAGACACGGGAATCAATATCACTGGCAGTGAGCTTGAACGAAGCGTTGGCCCCCAGCGCCTCGAATGCCGTCATGACAATCGAATAAGGCTCTTCTCCGGTGGACGCCGCGTTGCACCAAACCTTCCAGCCGGCAGACGGCTTGCCCCGCAGGTGTGAAGCAAAAATTTCGAAGTGATGCTGCTCGCGGAAAAATGCCGTGAGGTTGGTAGTGAGCGCATTGATGAACTCCTGCCACTCCGGGCCGTCGTGCGTCTCCAACCATCCCAGATAGTCATGAAAACTGCTGTGCCCCGTATCCCGCAAGCGGCGTGAAAGCCGGCTGTACACCATGGCATGCTTGCCGTCGTGCAAGCTGATCCCCGCCCGCTGATAGATCAGGGCCTGTACCCGCGCAAAATCTGCGTTGGTCCAGACAAATTCACGCCCCTGAGCCAGCGGCCCCGACGGGGCCGCCGCAGCGGCATACGCGGGGTCCACCCTGCCGATAGTGGGCCGGGTTGCAGAAGAGGCACTGGTGGTTGGGGCCATATTGATCGTCCGACGGGAAATCCTGTTCGCTCCTAGAGATCTGCAAGCCACACCCGCAAACTGGCAGGTGACGGTTCCACCACGTTAGCGACGGAGGCGTCCTACTCGTTGGCAGTCACCAGCCCCATGTCTACACCGGACATGAGCTTTTCGATGTCCAGCAGAATCAGCATGCGCTCCCCCACCGATCCAAGTCCGAGAATGCAACTGTTGTCGATGGCGCTTTCAATATCTGGTGCCGAGCGGATACTCTCCGGCGTCAGTTCCATGACGTCGCTGACGGAGTCCACCACGATTCCAACCACCCGGTTACGGAGGTTCAAGATGATGACCACCGTGAAGCTGTTGTAGTCGGCCTGCGCGCAGTTGAACTTGAGGCGCATATCGACAATGGGCACGATGGTCCCACGCAGATTGACGACACCCTTGATGAAATTGGGAGCGTTCGCAATCCGTGTAGGCGGCTCATAGCCACGGATTTCCTGCACTTTCAGGATGTCGATGCCGTACTCTTCCTGGTCGAGGCGGAACGTCAGATATTCACGGGTGCCCGTTGGCACCGCTTCTGCAGTTTTACCCATCACACTCATGGTGCATTCTCCTTTCGTGACAGCGCCATGCCCCTCTCGGACACAGCCGCTTAAATCTAGTGGCGCGCCCGTCGCACCAAGCCACCGGTGTCCAGAATGAGCGCAACCGTGCCGTCGCCCAAGATGGTGGCCCCGGATACGTTGGGGACCTTGCGGTAGTTCGACTCAAGGTTCTTGACGACTACCTGGTGCTGGCCCAGCAACTCATCGACCAACAGCGCCACACGGCTGCCATCCGCCTCCACAACCACCATGATGTTGCTGGATTTGTTTGGATCGAAACGCGGTACCTGGAAAATTTTCTCCAGCGCGATCACAGGCATGTACTCGTCGCGCACTTTCACCAGTTGCGAGCCCTGGGCCACGGTGCTCACATCGTCTGCATTGACCTGGAAAGACTCCACCACCGAAGACAGCGGAAGAATGTAAACCTCATCGCTCACTCCCACGGACATGCCATCCATGATGGCCAGCGTCAGCGGCAAGCGCACAGAGACCTTCATCCCGTAACCTTCAGCGGAATCGATTTCAACCGAGCCGTTGAGCGCAGCAATGTTGCGCTTGACCACATCCATACCCACACCACGCCCCGACACGTCGGTCACCTCATCCGCGGTAGAGAAACCGGGGGCAAAGATCAACTGCCAGACTTCGGCGTCGCTCATTTGCTCGGACACTTCAATGCCACGTTCTTGTGCTTTGCTGAGAATTTTTTCGCGCGAGAGTCCACGGCCATCGTCGCGCACCTCAATCACGATCGAGCCGCCCTGGTGAGAGGCCGATAACGTGATGGTTCCATGCTCGGATTTGCCTTTGGCCAATCGGTCTGCCGGCATCTCGATCCCGTGGTCGCAACTGTTGCGCACCAGGTGGGTCAGCGGGTCCGTGATCTTCTCGACCAAACCTTTGTCCAGTTCGGTGGCTTCGCCCAGCGTCACCAGTTCAACCTTCTTGCCCAGCTTGTTGGCCAAGTCCCGCAGCATGCGGGGGAAACGGCTGAAAACAATCGACATCGGAATCATGCGGATCGACATGACCGACTCCTGAAGATCGCGAGTGTTGCGATCCAGGTCGGCCAGTCCCGCCAGCAGCTGTTGATAAGCACCCGCATCCAACCCACGGCTGTTTTGGGCCAGCATCGCCTGGGTGATCACCAGTTCACCCACCAGATTGATCAGCTGATCGACCTTTTTCACATCGACGCGAATCGTTGTGGACTCCATTTGTGCCTGCATGGCAACCTTAGGCTCACTGGCCTTTGGCGCCACCACCGCCTTGGAGGCTTGCGCGGGGGCATGTGCAGCCGCCTGAGGTGCATCGGCACGTGGCGCACCAGGCGCGTCATTGAAGAATCCGTAGGCTTCACCCCCTGCAGCACCGGCTGCGAGTGCAGCTTCTTCATCCTCATCAGGTGATTGTGCTGGCGCTGCACCCCCAGCATCGCGAATCAGCACTTGCTCCTTGGCCACATGAAAGGCAAACAGGTCGAGAAGGTCGTCATTGGTGGAGGTGGTTTCCACCGCGAAGAGCCGCGTATTTGGCTGTTGACTTTCTATGTCACGAATAGCCCCGAGGCCAGGGATATCCCGGAACAGCTCCTTGATGGCGTCCGCCTGCTCCAATCGGTCCAACGGGCCAATCTGAATCTCCAGCATGCGCGCTTGGCCTGCCACCGCCGGCGCAATCACCTTCGGTGCGGGCGCAGGCGCAGCAACCTGGGGTGCTGGTGAAGGTGCCGCAGGCGACGGCGGTGGAGCCACAGCGGGGGCATCGCCGGGTACCAGCCCCGCAGCAAGCTCACTGATGCGACGGACCAGTGAAGTGGTGGACACAGCATCGCCCTGTCCACCCGCCTGGTGGCGGGCCAACAGGCTGCGGGAAGCATCGGCAGATTCCAGCAGCACGTCCACCATCTGGGGGATGGGCTGCAGTTCATGGCGGCGCAACCGATCCAAAAGAGACTCCATCTGGTGGGTCAGTTCGGCAACATCCGAGAACCCAAAAGTGGCCGAACCACCCTTGATCGAATGGGCACACCGGAAGATGCCATTGAGTTCTTCGTCGTTGGCGCTACTCAAATCCAGGTCCAGAAGCATCTGCTCCATCTGGTCCAGGTTTTCGCCCGCTTCCTCGAAAAAGATCTGATAGAACTGGCTCAGGTCGAAGTCAGCGCCTGCACCCGATCCTTCTTGGTAGGTTTCCGCCATCGTGGGCTCCTGTGTACTTGGTGATCCTGGACAACCGGCTCAGCGGATCACTTTCTGGATAACTTCGATCAGGCGATTAGGATCAAAGGGTTTGACGAGCCAGCCCGTGGCCCCTGCGGTCCGCCCCGCCTGCTTCATCTGATCGCTGGACTCGGTAGTGAGAATCAGAATCGGAATGGTCTTGAATTTTGGGTTTTCACGCAGTTTTCGCGTGAGTCCAATCCCGTCCAGCCGAGGCATGTTCTGGTCTGCCAGCACGAGATCAATGTTGTGGCTCTCGGCCTTTTCCAGGGCATCCTGCCCATCCACTGCCTCCACGACGTGATAGCCGGCACCCGTGAGAGTGAACGACACCATTTTTCGCATGGACGGTGAATCATCTACGGCAAGGATCGATTGCATGTAAGGCTCCAACTGACTTGAATATATAGGTGAACCAGTGATGTGAGGGTCAGAACAGGTCCACAGAACCCGCATCCATCTCGCTCTGCGTGACGGGATTGGGCCGGTCGGGCGCCATCTCCGCAAAGGGGGCGGCTTCTTCACCATCTTCGTTGCCCATGGCCTCGGAGGCAAGGCGGAAAGCGCATCCTTGCAGCACTTTGGTCGTGTGCCAGATCAACTGGGATGCCATGTCCTGAAACTGCAACTCGGTTACAGCACTCCGCAGTGCTGCACGGGCTGCCACCAGCTCAGGGGAATCTGCAACAGCGGCATCCGTTAGCACGGCATTCGCCTCTCCGAAGCGTTCCAGCAGGTTGTCGGTTGCATGGTTAAGCAGTCCTTCCAGGCGATGCAGGTCATGCATAACGACCAGCAACGAATCCTGCAGTTCTGCCGCCACCATGACGGGAACCTGGACAGCAGGTCCTCCAGACGTTGTTAGCGTAGATTGCATCGTTTCTCCATCGCGGCACGCAGCAGCAAAGCACGCAAAAAACACAGGACTACGACACCCGCACAATGGCCCAAAGCCCTTGTGCACCCTCGTGTCAGCACCCATTGGACGCTGACGCGGAAACCATCCCAATCGGACAAACACCCTTGTTTGTTCCAATTTGTATCCTATGATAGCGCTCCTATGGTCACCATAGCACCAGACCAGACCCTCAGCATCCTGCATCTTGAAGATTCACTGGCGGATCATGAGTTGACCGCATTGACCCTGCGACGGTCTGGGCTCCACTGCCACCTCCGTCAGGTGGACTCACTTCCTGATTTCCAGCGACTGACTGACACCCAGCCGTTCGACATCATCTTGGCAGATTACCGGCTGCCCGGCTTCACTGCGCTGGACGCATGGGCGCATGTGGTGCAAAAGCCGCACCACCCACCCTTTGTGCTTCTTTCGGGGGCCATCGGCGAGTCGGCGGCTGTGGACGCGATCCGCCTGGGTATTGCCGACTATCTGCTCAAGGACGACCTTCAACGCCTGCCCCACGTCATCGCACGCGCTCTGGAGGTTCACGAAGCCCGGCAGGCGCGCGAACGGGCTGTTGCGCAACTCGAAGCCTCCGAGCGCAGACTGGCGGATCTGACGGAGCATCTGCAAACATCGATCGAACAGGAGCGCGCGTCCATTGCTCGCGAAATACACGACGACATTGGCGGCGCGTTGACCGCCGTGAGGTTCGATGTGGCGTGGATTGGGCGCCACAGTGCCAACCCTGAGATGCAGGAACACGCGGCGTCTGCGACGGAAATGCTGCAGCACGCCATCGGGGCCAGCCAGCGCATCATGATGAATCTGCGCCCCCCCATTCTTGAACAAGGGCTGGTCGCAGCGGTGCAGTGGCTTGCCGCCGGATTTGAACGCCGCTCCGGAATTCCAGCCCGTGTTGTAAGCAGCAGCGAAACCATCCAGGCAGCCGCAGATATCCAGCTGGTTGCCTATCGCACGGCGCAGGAAGCGTTGACCAACATCGCCAAACACGCGCACCCAAAAACGGTACACATTGATCTCTCCGACAAGGAGGACGTGCTGACGCTGGAAGTGACTGACGACGGCCAGGGCATCGACCCCGTCATGCTCGAAAAACCCAAAGCCTTCGGGCTTAAAGGCCTGCATGAACGCGCCAAGACCGTGGGAGGGTGGCTGGATATCAGCAGCCGTCCCGGTCATGGCACCTCCGTGATCCTGTCCATACCGCTAACATCGCACCCTACACCACCAGCCTCAGGAGATGCGCAGTGATTCATGTGGTCCTGTGCGACGACCATGCCGTCTTGCGGCGGGGAATACGCGACACGCTGGCCGACGCACCCGACATCCAGGTGACGGGCGAGGCTGGAGGATATTCCGAGCTGCGCGAGGTGCTGCGCTCCGCCCCCTGCGATGTACTGCTGCTGGACTTGAACATGCCGGGTCGCAGCGGCTTGGAAGTGCTCACCAGCTTGCGTGAAACCCACTCCACCATCAAGGTGCTGGTGGTCTCCATGTATCCAGAAGACCAGTACGCCCTGCGCTGCCTGAAGGCTGGCGCTCAGGGCTATGCCAACAAGGCCGGAGACCCCGTCGAGTTGATTGCCGCCGTGCGGACCGTCATGCAGGGGCGCAAGTACCTCACGGCAGAAGTTGCGCAGATGCTGGCGGACAGCCTGGCCCAGCCTACGCCGGAAGCGCCGCACACGGCGCTGTCCGAGCGGGAACTGCAGACACTGGTCAAGATAGCATCCGGCCGCAGGCTGTCGGACATCGCAGAGGAATTGATGCTGAGCCCGAAGACGGTGAGCGTGTACCGTTCCCGGGTCCTGGAAAAACTCAAACTTTCCAACAACGCAGAACTCACCGTCTACGCCATCCGGAACCAGCTGGTCTGACTCCGCGCCCAGGCTCTCTAACGCTCTATCTCTGAGCGGCAAACAGATCGACTGCCTGCTGCATGAGTGCCAGTACGGGTTGCTCCAAAAGGGGCAGCGTGGCCACAATGCCCAGCATCCCCACGGTCAGTGTCACGGGGAAACCCACCGCGTAGATATTCATTTGTGGCGCGACACGCGAAATGATGCCGAGCGTCAAATTGACAAAAAGCAGAAGCGCAATCATGGGCAGCGCGATCCACAGCGCGCTGGAAAACAGCGAAGAGCCCAGCTCATAAAGGCGCATTTGCCCCAGCGCCTGCAGAAAGTTGCCATTGACCGGAAAGCGGTCGAAACTTTTCACCACCGCCATCAGAATCAACAGATGGCCGTTGATAACCACAAAAAGCAGCGTCGCCATATGCCCAAAAAAGCGCGCAACGGCGCTGATCTGCGCATTGGAGGACGGGTCAAAGAACGACGCGAAATTCAACCCCATCTGCAAGCCAATGATTTCACCTGCCAGTTCTACAGCGGCAAACACCAGTCGGACTGAAAATCCGATCGCAAGCCCCACAGCCACCTGCTGCGCGACGGCACCAAACGCCTCTCGGCCATTGACACTGATGACCGGTTGATCACCCAGCACGCCCTGCGCGCAAAGGGCCACCAGAAACGCCAGTCCGATCTTGACGCGCATCGGGACTGTTCGCATGGAGAACACCGGCGCGACTGAAAATACGGCCAACACACGCAAAAAGGGCCACAGGATGGGAGACAGCCAAGCCATCAGCTGGGCTTCGGTGAAGGTGATCACGCGATCCTCAGGCGTCAGCCGGAAACGGAGACTGCGAACATCCGGCGGCGGGAAACACGCCCATAGCTCGCCCTTTTCATGGAACTAGCCGATCATCGAAGGAATGGATTCGATGGTCCGCCGGATAAAGTCCACCAGGGTGCTGAGCATCCAAGGACCCGCAATGGCAAAAACGACCATGGCGGCAATCAGCTTGGGCACAAAAGCAAGCGTCGCTTCATGGATCTGGGTAACGGCCTGAAAAATGCTCACGATCAACCCCACCGCCATGACCACCCCGAGCACGGGCATGGAGATCATTAGGAGCAGTGTCAGGGCATCGCGCCCTATGGTCAGCACCATTTGCGAAGTCATTGGCAACTCCTTTAAGGCACAAAGCTGGCAGCCAGCGAACCGATCAGCAAGTTCCAGCCATCCGCCAACACAAACAGCATGAGCTTGAACGGCAGCGCCACCAGCACCGGAGACAACATCATCATGCCCAGAGACATGAGAATGCTCGACACCACCATGTCGATGACCAGAAACGGAATGAAGATCATGAACCCGATCTGAAACGCCGACTTCAGCTCACTGGTGACAAACGCCGGTACCAGCACCCTCAAGGGCGCGGTCTCCGCAGTCACACTGGAATCGAGGCGCGCCAGGCGGGAAAAGAGGGCAAAGTCGGATTGCCGAGTCTGCTTGAGCATGAAGCTGCGCATAGGCGCTTCGGCCTTCTCCAGGGCCTGTTCAAAACTAATGGTGTTGTTGGTGTAAGGGACGTAGGCATCCTGGTACACACGGTCCAGCGTAGGCCCCATCACGAAAAAAGTGAGAAACAGCGACAACCCGATGATGACCTGGTTGGGAGGCGCCGATTGGGTGCCCAGCGCCTGGCGCAGCAGCGACAAGACGATCACGATCCGAGTGAAGCCCGTCATCATGAGCAGCACTGCCGGCAAGAAAGAGAGTGCGGTAAAGAACAGCAGTGTCTGGATGGGCACAGAGTAGCTGTTGCCAGACGGACCGCTACCCACCACCAGCGGCAAGGAGCCAGCGGACGCCTGCGCGAAGGCCGGGGCATGCACCAAGAAACTCACGGCAACCACTGCCCCCAGCAACACCACACTACGGACAGGTGACACGTCAGACATTGGCAGGACTTCCGGGAGTGTTCACTGCGGAAGCTATTTCCAGCGCAAAAGAAGGTTCCGCATTGGAAGCTGAGTTGGGAACAGCAGAAGGGCCGACGGGAAGCACATGCAAGCAGCTCACCTGCTGCGCCGTCACGCCCAGCACCAGCCAGGTCCTCGCATGTTCCGGTCCGACCTCCACCGTGACCACGCGCTGATGGGGTCCGACTGCCACCGCAGACAACACCCGGGACGCAGCACCAACACCCGCACCACTCGCCGCGTGGCGCTGCTGCAGTCGACGGACTAGCCACGGCAACAAGGCCATGGCGCCGACAAAAAGGACAACAACAACCAGCGTCTGCGTCATGCTGCCACTATCCACGACTGACCCGCCGCAAGCGCTCGGAAGGAGTCACCACATCCGTGAGACGGATACCGAACTTGTCGTTCACCACGACGACCTCGCCCTGTGCAATGAGATAGCCATTGACCAGCACGTCCATTGGCTCACCCGCGAGGGCATCGAGTTCCACGACAGAGCCCTGGGCCAGCTGAAGGATGTACTTGATCGGCACCTTGGTCCGTCCCAGCTCCACCGACAACTGGACGGGTATGTCCAGCACCATGTTGATATCGTTGACCGTACCATCGCCGCCGCCTGAAAAAGGACGGACCGGCTCACCGGACAACGGACCACCCTGCTCCACGTCGCCGGGCTTGTCGTCGGTCCGTTTTTGCTCTTCAAGTGCCTCCGCCCAACCCGCAAATGGGTCGTCCGCGCCTGCATCCTTGTTATCTTCTTCAGTTGACATCTTTTTCTCCCAGCCAGCTCATGTCGGCATTGCGCAGGCATTCTTCGATACGAATGGCGTACTTGGAATTGTGCGTTCCGTACTGGCATTCAAAAATGGGAACCCCTCCGATCGACGCACGAATGCGGGGCTCACGGTCCAGCTCGATGAAATCACCAGGTTTCATGGCCAACAACTGCTCCACGGTGGCATCCGCACGGGCCAGTTCTGCCACCAGGGTCACTTCGGCCGCCTGGATTTCACGTGTCAGCACACGGACCCAGCGGCGATCCACCTCAATGGAGTCGCCCTGTGTGGACGAGTACAGCACGTCGCGGATCGGCTCCAGCGTCGCATAGGGCATGCAAATATGAATTGCGCCTGAAAGATCCCCGATTTCCAACTGAAATGCCGTGGACACGACAATCTCGCTGGGGGTGGCAATGTTGGCAAACTGGGGCTGCATCTCAGACCGCTGGTACTCCAGCTCCAGCGGATAGATGCCCTGCCATGCCTTTTTGTATTCGGCGCAAATCACGTCCACCAGACGGTTGATGACCCGTTGCTCTGTGGGTGAAAAATCTCGCCCCTCGATCCGAGTCTGAAACTTGCCCACACCGCCGTACAGCGTGTCGATGATGCCGAACACCAGCGACGGTTCACACACGATCAGTCCGCTGCCGCGCAGCGGACGAATGGCCACAATGTTGAAATTGGTGGGCACCGCCAGCTCGCGCAGAAAAGCGCTGTAACGCTGCACGGACACAGTGCCCACTGAAATTTCAGGGCTGCGGCGGATGAAGTTGAAAAGCCCGATCCGGAAGTTGCGCGCAAACCGTTCATTGACGATTTCCATCGTCGGCATGCGTCCACGGACGATGCGCTCCTGGCTGGAAATGTCGTAATTGCGGACAGAGCCCGCCTCCGCCACTTCCTCGACCGATTTCTGGCTCTCGCCAGTAACCCCTTCGAGAAGGGCATCGACCTCTTCCTGGGAAAGAAATGAATCACTCATGACTGGTCCTCGCCCGGGTCACTGGATGATGAAGCTGGAAAAGAGCACACGGTGCACCGGGTTACGCTCCGTGCGCCGACGCGAAGGCCGCTCCTGCGCGTCGTCCTCCTTGTCGGCCGCCGCAGCCCGTGGGCGCTCTGTCGAAACCGTGTAACCCAGCGGGCGCGAGACTTCCCGCAAGATGTCGGCAGCCAGTTTTTCCTTGCCTTCCCGCTGCAGCAATTCGCTGGAGGTCCGCTGAGAAATCAACATCAGAATGCCACTGCGTATAGAAGGCAGATAGAGCTTTACTTGCTCCGCCGTTTTGGCATCTTCTAGTTCCAGGGTAATGCCGATCTGGGCAAACCGGTCTCCGCCAGGGTCCGCCAGGTTCACCACCATGTTTTCCATGGGCAGAAAAGTGGGGGCCACCTTGGGGGCCTCCTTGCGGGCGGGTGCAGCACCTTCCTCCTCGTCGGCATGAGAACGGCTGGCAATGAACCAGGCCGCCGCGCCACCGCCAATCACCAGCACCGCCACCACAACGCCAATGATGATGATGAGCATCTTCTTGCTTTTGGCCGGGGCCGCTGCGGGAGTTGCGGGAGTATTGGCTGACACAGTGCGGATTCCTTGCTATGGGGACGGGTGGTACCCGCGCAGTCCCTGGGCGGGCAAAACCGGATGGCCCATTATTGGGCGAGGCTGCAACCAATAATAGCCAGAATAAAAGCCCAAAACCATGGCATTCGCTGCGCTAGGCCCTCTGCGCGCAACCGCAGGAACCATTCACGGTCTCGCGGTGGCCGCATGCCCTTCATGGCATCCAGGCAAGGATTTCGTCACAACGCCGCAAGAAGAAATGCCACGTGAGGCACAACACATTGTCAGCACGCGGCCGCCAGCGTAGCGTCCCCATGGCGGGACCTCGCCCAGGAATGCAGCATGGCGACAGACCGACGGCCCCGTTGCCCGCCTGGATTTACACAAAAACATCGACGGCGCGGTCCGCAGCCCCGCCGCGCAGCAACGAGGCTGTGCCCGCGGGCGCGGTGGCGACCACCTGCGCCTGGCGGGCTCCATCACGTTGGCTCTGGCGCTCGGAGCCCCCGGCATCTCCACGCTGTCCTGCCGAGGTGCCGACCGACATACCCGAAAGCACGAGGCCCTCACTGCGCAACAGTTCACTCAGTTGTGCCATGCTGCGGTCCAGCAGTTCACGGGTCTGCGGCTGGTCGCTGCGGAACGTGACATGGGCTTCGTTGCCAGACAACGATACCGAAACTTCCACCGGCTGACCGTCACGGTTGAGCGTGAGCTCTGCATTCTGTGTCTTCTGATTGACCCAATAAGCCACCTGCTCAGTCACCTGCTCTTCAGCGCCCGCCTGTGCGGGATCTGTGAACACGCCGACCCCATCCAGGGAACCAGCCTCCACCGGCCCGGAGCCGCCCCCACTATCGAACCACGCCCCAGCCCCGGAACGCCCTTCGCCAGAGCGCCCTCCCCCGTCTGCACCGCCACCACCCTGTGCAGATGCCACCGGAGACAACAAACCGTCAATGATGGAAGCCGCCACGCCGCCGCCTGCAGGATCCCCCCCACCACTGATACTGCGATCCGCTGCGCCAGCGGCGGGCGCACCCACCACCATCCGCTCGCTGGCGGCCTGCACCGCAGCCAAGGCCGACCCCTGGTGGCCCGGCGACTGCAGCATGGCGCCGCCCACCGGTGAGCGCCCTGTAGACATCTCCAAGGCATCTGCCTTTTGGGACAACGCACTCTGCATGCGAGAAAAAACCCGGCCGTGCGCCGTCCCGCCGGCTTGAGGGAGCCCCTCCTTCAGGTCCACCGAGGTGTCGAGCATGGCCGTTTCCGCCACCATCCCTTGTGGAAGGCCGTCCGTGGCGACCAGGGAACTCGCCATAGAAGTCAAACCACCCTGGACGCCCCCCCCTTGCGCACCCGCCCCCACTGTCGATCCGTTTTGCACTCCGGTACGAAGAATGCCGCCTTCCTGAAACCCCTCAGGCGCGGCAGCATCCACCCGCGCGCTTGCGCCGGGTACCAGCAGACCTTGCCATGCCGCCATGGCCGATACGTCCATCGCGCCCTTCGCAGCGTCGGTAGAGACAACGTCGGAAGGCACCACGGAGGCCGCAAGATCCAGCGGAGCGCCATCCCCTTGGGACACATCGCCCAGCGCAGCCATCAGTGCGAGAAAGCCTCCAGCCCCCGGTGCATTCGCATCCGAGGCCTGGGCAGTGGACCGGGGACGTGCGGCGTGGGCGGGTTGGGTGCCCTGGGAAGAAGAAATTTTTGTGGGTTCCATTGTCAATACTCCCGGCCCGCAGAGCCCTGAATCTCACTGCGGTACTGCAATGCAGCCCGCTCATCGGTTTGTTTCTGATCTCTTCGCATTTCGGCCAACTCCAGGTCATGGCGCCGCTTTTCCACGACCTTGCGCAGGCTTGCCAGCCGCAGCTCTGCCTCCAGCAAGGCGCGCCTGGCTGCCTCCACCCGGTTGGCATGCTCCCCCACCACAGTGCTCTGGACACTCGCAGCATGGCCCAGGCGGTCCATGAATTGGTAGTGGTGGTACATCACCTCGGGCTTCATCGTCGTGTCGGCCTTCATGCCCCAACGCGCCTGCGTCTCACGGGCATAGTCTTCGAGCTGGTCGAGCTGGGCACACGCCGCCTGCTGCGCAGCCAGCATGTCCTGCAGCACTTTGCGCGCGTCGTCCCGCTTGCGGGAAGCCACTTCCACAGCGACGGCGAGGGAGTTGAGGCTGGACATGGCTCGCTACCCACGGCGTTCAATGGTCCAGCACCGCAGCCATGCCCGCCACGCTCTGGTCCATGGAGGCCGCCTCGAACATGTCCTGCTGCAGGAAATTTGCCATCTGCGGCTGCAGGCGAATGGCCTCGTCCAGGGCGGGGTCTGACCCGCTCATGTACGCACCCACCTGCACCAGATCACGGCTTTTCTGGTAACGCGAGTACACGGCCCGAAAGCGTCGCGCCAGATCAAAATGCCCCCGCGACACCACGTTGTGCATCACCCGGGATGCAGACTGCTCGATGTCGATGGCCGGGAAGTGCCCCGTCTCGGCCAGGGCCCGCGACAGCACGATGTGCCCATCCAGAATGGCCCGCGCCGCATCCGCGATAGGGTCCTGCTGGTCATCCCCTTCCGACAACACGGTGTAGAACGCCGTGATCGAACCGACGCCATGCAGCCCGTTGCCACTGCGCTCCACCAGCTGAGGCAGCTTGGCAAAACAGGAGGGCGGATACCCCTTGGTGGCGGGCGGCTCACCGATGGCCAGCGCAATTTCTCGCTGGGCCATCGCATAGCGGGTGAGTGAATCCATGAGCAACAACACGTGCTTGCCCTTGTCCCGAAAATGCTCGGCCACGGCGGTGGCATACGCCGCACCCTGCATGCGCAAAAGGGGCGGGGCATCGGCAGGTGCGGCCACCACCACCGAGCGGGCGCGGCCGTCGTCGCCCAGAATGTCTTCCACAAACTCCTTGACCTCACGCCCCCGCTCGCCAATGAGTCCCACCACAATCACATCCGCCCGCGTGTAGCGGGCCATCATGCCCAGCAAGACGCTCTTGCCCACACCAGATCCCGCGAACAGACCCAGGCGCTGCCCGCGCCCCACGGTGAGCAGGGCATTGATGGCGCGCACGCCCGTGTCCAAAGATTCGCGCACGGGATCGCGGTCCATGGCATTGATCTGGCGCCGTCCCATGGGTTCGGACACCACATCCTGCACAGGCCCACCGTGGTCCAACGGCAAACCCTGCGCATCCACCACCCGGCCCAGCAGGCCTTCACCCATTGGCAAACGCAGCACACCCGCACGCTGGATGGCCCGCGCAGGCTCACCCAGGCGCGGCACGGGAATGTAGGGCGCAGCGGGCACCACGCTGGCACCACTGGAGAGCCCGTGGATATCTCCCGCAGGCATCAAAAATGCGCGGTCGGCAGAAAACCCCACCACTTCTGCCAGCACGGGGGCGTGCCCCGGCATCTGGACCATGCACTGCGAGCCCACCGGCACGCGAATGCCCACGGCTTCCAGCACCAGGCCCGTCAGCCGGGTCAGCGTGCCGCGCGTCTCCAGCGGCGCGCCTTCGGCAACACGCGCACGCGCATCGTCCATGAGGCACGTCCAGGCGGAAGGAGATTCAACGGTCATCGCCGCCCTCCTCTTCCCATGGCGACTGGAGTCCCAGTGCGGCAATGGCACGCTGCCAGCGTTTGTCGAGGCTGCCATCCACCACCGTCCCGGCTGATTCGACCAGACAGCCGCCCGGCGGCACCGCCGCATCGGCCATCCATTGCACACCCGGGGCGTCGATTGCTTCGCGCAGGGGCTGTGCCATGACCTCCATGTCGGCCGGGTGGAGACGAACCATGGCAGGTCGCCCTTCGGTCACGAGCATGCCCACAGCCTCTTTCACCACGGGCTGCAACGCATTGGGATTGACGGACAGTTCCTGGCGCACCACCTGGCGCGCAATGTCACAGGCCAGCTCCAGCAGTTGCTGTGCCATCTGCTGCTGCATGTCAATCAGGCTTGCATCGAGGGTCTGCACCACGCCCTGCAACCGCTGCGCCGTTTCGTGCCCTTGCTGGGCAATGTATTCGTCCATGCGCCGCTGCCATTCCAGCGCCGTCTGGGCTTGCCCCTGGGCAAAGCCCTCGGCATAGGCATCGTCACACGCCTGCTGAATCAGTGCCTGCTGCGCAGCCTCATCAATTTCGACCGGGATCTCCACCACAGGCTCCGGCTCCGCCGGCTCAACCAGGTCAGAGCCATCCACCGCACCAAACTTCCACTGCGTGAAATCGCCCACTTCCTCGCTGGGAATGAAGCGCGAATAAGAGCGCTGGCTAGACGAAGGCATCATCACCGCCAGATCCGATCACGATTTGACCCTCGTCGGACAGGCGACGCACGGTCTTGAGGATTTCCTTTTGCTGGGCCTCGACCTCGGACAGCCGCATCGGGCCACGCGACTCGAGGTCTTCGCGCAATGCCTCGGAGGCACGCGACGACATGTTCGACAGGAACTTCTCGCGCAACTCCGGCACCGCCCCCTTGAGCGCGACGATGAGCGTTTCGGACGCCACTTCCTTGAGCACGGTCTGAATCGCCTTGTCGTCGAGCTTGAGCACGTCTTCGAACACGAACATCTTGTCCATGATCTTCTGGGCCAGATCGGGGTCGTAGCCCCGGATGGACTCCAGCACCACGGCGTCCATGTTGCCGCCCAGCAGGTTGATGATCTCGGCCGCGGCCTTGACGCCGCCCAGCGAGCTCTTGCGGATCTTGTCGCCGCCGGCCAGCACCTTGAACAGCACCTCGTTCAGGTCCTTGAGCGCCGTGGGCTGGATGCCCTCCAGCGTGGCCACGCGCAGCAGGATTTCACTGCGCTGGCGGTCCGTGAGGTGCATGAGGATGCCCGATGCCTGGTCGCTGTCCAGGTGCACCAGGATCGCCGCCACGATCTGCGGATGCTCGTTGCGCAGCAGTTCGGCCACCGACAGCGGGTCCATCCACTTGAGGCTTTCGATGCCCGAGACATCTCCACCCTGCAAGATGCGGTCGATGAGCAGGCCCGCCTTGTCGTCCCCCAGCGCTCGCTTGAGCACCGCGCGGACATAGTTGCCGGTGTCCGACACCAGCAAGCTCTGCGCCGCCGCCGCGTTGGAGAACTTGTTGATGACCTGATCGACCTTGTCGCGCGACACCGAGCGCATGCGGGCAATGGTCTCGCCAAGCTTTTGCACTTCCTTGGGCGAGAAATGCTTGAACACTTCGGCCGCCTCTTCCTCGCCGAGGGACATCAGCATGATGGCGGCGTCGTTGAGTCCTTGGTCGTCCATGGTCGTCGTCCGTGGGTTCGGTGGTCAGACGGGGTCGCCGTTCAGCCAGGTCTTCAGGATGTTGGCCACGGCAACAGGGTTCTCCTTGGCCAGCACCCGCGCATCTTCCAGGCGCAGCTGCTCCGGCGTGGCGGGAAGCACTTCGTTCTTCTTGGCGGGCGCAGGCAGCGCCGGACGCTCGGGCGTTTCGGATTCCACGGCATCCAGCTGGCCACCAGCCACCGGGATGGCGCGGGGTTTGGCGGCGGCGCCACCCTTGAGCGCAGGCCGCACCAGGCCCATCAGCACCAGGGCAGCGAACAGCACCGCACCCACCGGCCAGGCGAAGGTCTTGGCCAGGTCGATCACCTCGGGCTGCTTCCACAGCGGAACATCGGTGGTTGGCGTCACCGCAACCTGGAACGGGGTGTTCATGAGATTGACGGAGTCGCCACGATCCCGGTTGAAGCCAATGGTCTCGCGCACCAGCGCCGTCATCTGTTCCAGTTGCTCCGGCGTGAGCGCCTTCGTCACAGTCTTGCCCTTGTCTTCCGTGGACTGGTAGTTCACCACCACCGCCGCGCTGACCCGTTTGAGCGCCCCGCTGCCGCCGCGTGTCACGCGCACGGTCTTGTCCACCTCGTAATTGGTGATGGACTCGCGCTTGCTGCCCACGGCCTGGGTGCCCTGGGCCTGCTGGCCGGCGGCGGTGGGAGGCGGGTTGGCGCCGTTGATGGGCGCTGTAGAAGGTGCGGGGGGCTGGTTCGTGGTGGCGCCCGGCACCCCCGTGGGCAGCGGATTGCCCTGGGGGCCAGCGCTTTCCACGATCTGCTGGCTGCGGATGGCGCTGGCGTCAGTGGCGAGGTTGGGCCGGTGCTGCTCCGACGTGGATTCGGTCTGGGTGAAATCCACCTCGGCCGTCACCTGCGCCTTGACGTTGTTGCGGCCCACCACGGGCTCCAGAATGTCCAGGATCCGACGGGTGTACTGTTGTTCGATCTGCTGCACATACAGCAGTTGCTGCGCATCCACGCCGTTTCCGGATGCGGTATCGGGCGATTGGGAAAGCAGCTTGCCCGTGTCGTCCAGCACGCTCACGGCAGAAGGAGACAACTCCGGCACGCTGGACGCCACGAGGTGCACGATGCCCGCCAGCTGGGCTCGGTCGAGAATGCGGCCGGGATGCAGGCTCACCAGCACCGAAGCCGACGGCTTTTGCTGCTCCCGGAAGAAGCCATTCTGGTTGGGAAGCGCCAGATGCACGCGCGCGCCCTGCACAGAAGACAGCGCCTGGATGGAGCGGGTGAGTTCGCCTTCCAGGCCACGCTGGAAGTTCAGGCGCTCCTGAAACTGCGTCATCCCGAACTTGCTGGACTCCATCAGTTCGAAGCCCGCCACCGAACCCTTGGGCAGGCCCTGGGTGGCCAGGCGCAGGCGCACGTCGTGCACGCGGTCTGCGGGGATCAGGATGGCGCCACCCCCATCTGCGTGCTTGTAGGGCACGTTCATCTGCGACAACTGGGCGACGATGGCGCCGCCATCCTTGTCATTCAGGTTGGCAAACAGCACCCGGTAGTCAGGCTGACGCCCCAGGACAATGGCCGCAATGGCCACCGCCACCAACAGCGCCGCGCCCACACCCAGCCGCATGCGCTGTGCCCTGTCGAGGGCAGACAGCCGCTGCAGCCAGTTCGGGCTGGCAGGGGGAGTGAGAGGAATTTCAGCAACTGCAGACATCTTGCTTTCCAGTAGGGCGGCCCGGCAAGGACCAAAGCGTGGGGTCGATTATTCGGTCACGCCTCCAAAATGTTCGCTGGATAAGCCGCGCGTTTGGCCATCAATTCAGAGCGATGGATCCCGGCGCGATGGCTAGGATACGCAGCATACCGCCATTCCCACGGATACAGCCATGGACCTTCGCATCTCAAGCTCTACCGCCCCCCTCACGGGCGCTGGCGTGGCGCGCCGTGCTGCAGCGCCGCAAAACGACGCCAACGACGTGGGTTTCTCGGGCGCCCTCAAGGGCGCGCTGCAGTCGGTCAGCGCCGCGCAGAACAAGTCATCCAATCTGCAGACCGAGGTCCAGATGGAAAACCCCTCGGTCAGCCTGGAAGAGACCATGGTGGCGATCCAAAAAGCCCAGATCGGCTTTCAGGCAACGCTACATGTCCGCAACCGGATGGTGCAGGCCTACACCGACATCATGAACATGCAGGTTTAGGAGCAGGGGCGCTCCCCTGAGCGGCTGCGCCGCTTCCCCTCGCTCCGGGGTGATCCTTGCTTGGCATCCCTCGCCTGGGGCGCGCCGGTATCGAGCGGTGGGGGCCTGCATTTACTCCTGATTTCGTAGCTACTCGCGCTCTACAGATAAGCGCTATAGGGCTTTTTTCTCACAAAAAAGGCACTCCACGCTCTTGTCACAGGGGGCTGAACGGCGCATCGCTGGCCGTGGCACCGTTTTGCCAAGCCAGCGAAATGCACTCCCAATTTGATAGCTTATTGCGTTTGATAGACAAGCGGTAGCGCCCCATTTTGCCCATGAAAAAGCCGACCTCGCGGGGTCGGCTTTGTCCTGAGGCTCAGCGCCCGCCTCAGTGCATCATTTGCGGCTGCCCTTCAAACAGGTGTTCGAACTGCGCCAGCCAGGGCTCAGCCAGGCAGCGAATCTGGGCATCGTTGCGCAGGATGCGCTGCATGATCCGGGTCTTCTCACGTTTGTGCTCGGGCAGAAGTTCGTGCTCTTGCGACTTGAAGCGCAGTTGCTCGATCAGTACCGCGCAGGCACCTTCGTAGCGCACAACGCCGTCCCAGTCCTTGAGCTTGGCAGCCTCCAGCATCTTGGCGCTGCTGTCTTCAATCGCCTTGTAGTAGTCAATCAGCATGTGGGACATGGTTCAGGCCTCCACCAGCACGGGCTGGCCAGTGGCGGCAGGCGCATCGGCCGAAGCCGCGGTGCCGGTTTTCTTGATTTCGTTCCAGCCCTGCGCCACGGGCTCGATCAGGCGCATGACCTCGAGCATCATCGCGTCGTCGTTGCGGGCGTTGGCCAGGATCAGGCGGCGCATGCAGTAGTCGTAGAGCGCGCCCAGGTTTTCCGCCAGTTCACCCCCGTCGACCTTGTCGAGCGAAGTGCTCAGGCCTTCCTCCAGAATGCGGATGGCTTTGGAGATGCCATTGACCTTGCCCAGCACGTCTCCGCGTGCCATGGAGCCACGTGCCGTGGCAATGGAATTGAGGACGCCTTCATACAGCAGACTGACCAGCTGGTGCTGGTCCATCGTGTGCATGCTGGTTTCCACATTGATACGCTGGTAAGCGTTGGCTGCACGGGGGCTGTAGGCGCTGAACATGCTGACAATCCTTCCGAGGTATTACTTAAGTTATCGGCGTGCGCCAGAAAAACTGAAGCCCCTGATTAACCAGTCGACTTGTTCCAGGCGGTGACCTGCTGAGAGATGTACGCGTTCAGGCCGTTCAAGCTGCTCAGTTGCGTATCCAGTGCGTTATAGCGCTGCGTGATGCGTTTTTCAAAGGCCTCCACCTTTTCATTCACCCGCGTCTGGTCCTTGCCGTTGCGCTTGAGGCTCATCTGCAAGGTGTCGTCCTTCGATTTGAAGAAGCCGTCATTGGCGAGCAGTGTGGTGGTCAGCGCCTTGAGCTGCACCGCAATACCGTTGGCAGAGCCGCCGCCCGTGTTGCGGAACAGATTTTTGACGTCATCCGGGTTTTCGGAAAGCGCCTTGTTCAGCTTGGTACTGTCCACTGCCAGATCCCCGCCCAGCTGCTGTGTGATGCCCACGTCGGCCAGGCGCTGAAACGCCCCCCCCCCGGTGGTGACCGACTGGATCGCGTTGCGCAGAGAGTTTTGCAGCGCGACCGTCGTGGAGTCGCCTTGCAGCAAGCCGGCCGAATTGGTCTTGGCGTCGTATTTCGTCGCCTCTTGCAGCAACTGGTTGATGGCGTTGTAAGCCTTGACGAACCCATCAATGTTGGACTTGACCGCCGCGTCATCTTTGCCGACCGAGATCTCGATCGGAGCAGTGGTGACCTGCTCTGCCTTGAAGGTCACGCCTGAAATCGTGGATGCAAAGGTGTTGGTACCCGAAGACACCGCAATCCCGTTGACCGTCGCCTTGGCATTGGCTGCCACCTGCGTCACAGTGGTTCCCGCCACCAGGCGAGACAAGCCGGTGGCGTCGGTGTTGCCCGCACTTTGGGGGTCGGTATCTCCATCCTCCATGACGCTGAGGCGAAAACCCGACTCTTCCCCCGTGCTCTTGCTGCGCAGCAGCAAGCGCTCGCCCGAGGCATCCGTCAGCACGGAGGCGGTGACACCTGCATTCGCGCCGTTGATCTTGCTGGCTACGTCCGACAGCTTGTCGCTGGCACTGATGGTGATGTCCACGGGCTGGCCACTCCCTGGCGTGAAGGACGCGGGCGCCACACTCCATTTGCCCAGCTCCAGCCGCAAGGTGCCTGACCCCAGCGCGCCACCCACCGGCAAAAGTGCAGCAGAGGCCGTGGCTTGCGCCTTGGCCAGGCTTTGCACCTCCACACTGAAGGTGGTAGGCAAAGTACCGCCGACCGCAGTGGCCGATACATATTTGGAGTCGGACGAGGTGGTGGTGACACCGTTCCAGCCGGTCACGCTGGTGAGCTTGCTCGCGGCGTCCTGCAAGGTGGACACCAGCGACTTGATCTGCCCAAAGGCAGAAATCTTGGTATTGACCGTGGCCGCCTGCAGCTTGAGCGTGTCCAGGGGCTTTTTTTCCAGCGCGACTAACTGGGAGATGATGCTCTTGACATCAAGTCCGTTCGTGCCGACGCCTGGGGATGAAATGGTGGCCATACAAACCTCCTGAACTGGTCCAACGGAAATTATGGCGCCGAATGGCGATCAAGAACGTCCGTAAACACGCCAGGAAACCCGTCTTATTCCAGCGGTCCTGGCACCCGCCTTCCAGAAAGCCAAAGGGCGGCGACAGAAATCTGCCGCCGCCTGGGGTTCGCAAGGGCGCTGCAACGCCCTGGCTGCCATGCCCGCTGCTTAACGCAGCAGGGCCAACACGCCTTGGGGCAACTGGTTGGCCTGGGCCACCATGGCCGTGCCAGCCTGTTGCAGGATCTGCGAACGCGACAGGTTGGCTGTTTCCGCGGCGAAGTCGGCATCCAGGATGCGGCTGCGCGAAGAAGACAGGTTTTCAGAGGTCACTTGTAGGTTGCTGATCGACGTTTCGAAGCGCGATTGCAGGGCACCGAGCTTGGCACGTTCACCGTTGATGAAGGCCAGGGCTGAGTCCACGGTCTTCAGGGCGTTGGTGGCATTGCTGAACGTAGTCACATCCAGGTTGGCCACCGTTTGCAAGGCCGAGCCACCATTGTCCAACTGATTGCTGGTCGAAGTAATTGCGAAAGACTTTTCCGAGTCCAGCGTGATGTAACCACCGGTGTTCACGTTTTCCACCGTTGCTGCTGCAGAGCTCAGCGTCGTCGTACCGCCGTTGGCTGCACCAGCTGCGTCGTAGCCGGTGACCGTCACGTTGGCCGCATTGGCGTTGGTCGTATCGCCCACCACGATGTTGTTACCGGTGGCGTTGCTCAGGATGATCTGGGTGCCATCCGTGCTCAGCGAAGCATTGATACCGGTCTTGGCAGACTGGTCGTTGATGGCGGACACAGCAGCCGAGAGGCGGTCCGTGCCGGTGGCGGAGGTCAGCGTGAAGGACACGGTACGAGCCGCGCCAACGTTGTCACCTTCCAGCGTCAGCGAGTAGGAGCCAACAGCCGCCATACCACCCAGGCGCACTTCGGTGCGGGCCGTGGCCGTCACGCCGGTATCGGCCTTCAGGGCATTGATCTGGTCGGCCGTAGCCTTCGCGGTAGCGCTGACAGCCACGGTCAACGTCCCCGTACCCAGAGCGCCGCTGATGGCCACGGTACCCGTGGTCACACCGTTGGTGCCTGCGGTGGCTTGGGTGGCCGATGCGCCGATGCCCGAGCCGTTGGAGGCAACGTTCTGGTTGTTACCGTAGACGCTGGTGCGCAGATTGCCCGTGGCAGCCACGATGGTCTGGTTGGCATTGGCACCCACTTGGAACTGCTGCGTGCCGAAGCTGCCGTCCAGCAGCTTGGAACCGTTGAATTCCGTGGTTTGCGAGATACGGTCCAGTTCGGACACCAGCTGGCCCACTTCTTGTTGCAGGGCCTGGCGGTCGCCAGCGCTGTTGGAAGCGTTGGCCGATTGCACAGCCAGTTCACGCACACGTTGCAGGATGTCGCCAGACGCCTTCAAGGCGCCTTCAGCGGTTTGCGCCAGGGAGATGCCGTCATTCGCATTGCGAACAGCCTGGTTCAGGCCACGGATCTGGCTGGTGAAGCGCTCAGAGATGGCCAAGCCAGCGGCGTCGTCCTTGGCGCTGTTGATACGCAAGCCAGACGACAGGCGCTGGATCGACGTATTGAGAGAAGTCTGACTCATGCCCAGGTTGCGTTGGGCGGTGAGCGAGGCGATGTTGGTGTTGATGGTGGAAGCCATTGCAAATCTCCAGAAAAGAACTGACTGAATATGGCGTTACCGCCAGCCGGGGCGCCAGCACCGCGCTGGCCTCCTGGGTTCCCAGCGCTGCAGGCCATCTGGTGAACGGCGGGCCGCTTACGGACCGTTGCAATTGTTTTCGGGTCGCCGCCGGAAAACTTGAGGGGCAAACGCACAAGTTGTACGACTTTTTTGCCGCTTATCTCCTAAACGCCCAAAAGCAGCGTCTCCACAATTCATCCATCGTTCCCCCATTGACAGCCGGACGGGTGCGCTTGAACCGGCAAACAGATCCGTCTTGCGACGTTAAGGAGTTTCGCCATGGCAGCAACCATCAATACCAACATTAGCTCGCTGACCGCCCAGCGCAACCTGGGCACCAGCCAGGCTTCGCTGAACACGGCCATCCAGCGGCTTTCATCCGGCTTGCGCATCAACAGCGCCAAGGACGACGCCGCTGGCTTGGCCATCTCTGAGCGCTTCACCAGCCAGATCCGTGGCCTGAACCAAGCTGTTCGCAATGCGAACGACGGCATTTCGCTGGCACAGGTGGCGGAAGGCGCGATGGGGTCGGCCGGCAACATCCTGCAGCGGGTGCGTGAACTGGCGGTGCAATCGGCCAACGCTTCCAACAGCGCTGGCGACCGCCAGGCCCTGCAACAGGAAGTCGGCCAGTTGGTGGCAGAACTGGACCGCATTTCGCAAACCACCGAATTCAACGGCCAGAAATTGCTGGACGGCACCTTTGGTACGCAGCAGTTCCAGGTGGGCGCCAACGCCAACCAGACCATCGTGGCAGCCACAGCCAACTTGCGCACCAGTGTCTACGGCAACAACCAGAACGTCGCCTCCAACGGCTCGGGCATTGGCGCATCGGCCACGCAGGCCACCACGGGCACCAACGGGGTGACCACGGGCTCTGCCGCCATCAGCGGCTACCTGGGCACGGGCACCCTGACGGTAGCTGTGAGCGCCACGGCCAAGGCCACGGCCGACCAGATCAATGCGCTGCAGTCCACCACCGGTGTGACGGCCTCGGCCCGCACCGAAGTGCGCCTGGGCGGCATGGCCGCTGTCGGCTCCTACTCGCTGACGCTGGAAGGTGACAACGTCGGCGCGTCCCGCACGATCTCCTTCACGCTGACCTCCGCCACCGGCACAGACCGTCTGTCCCCTGCTGTATCGGCCATCAACGAGCAATCGGCCAAGACAGGGATCAACGCCTCGCTCAATTCGGACGGCACCCAGATCATCCTGACCAACGCCACCGGCAACAACATCGTGATCGGCGACACCGTGAACGCCAACGCGGCAGCGGTCACCGTCACCGGCTACGACGCCGCTGGCGCCAGCAACGGCACGGCCCGCACTCTGGCGGCGGATGCCAATGTGGAATTCGTCAACACGGGCGGCTACATCACGCTGGACTCGGAAAAGTCGTTTGCCGTGACCTCGGCCAGCAACCAGTTGGACAACGGCGGCTCGACCCTGCACACGGTGGCCAACCTGGACGTGACCACGTTCACCAATGCCACCGACGCCCTGAAGACCGTGGACTCGGCCCTGGCCTTCATCAGCGGCGAGCGCGCCAAGCTCGGTGCCATGCAGTCCCGCTTTGAGACCAGCATTGCCAGCCTGCAGATCACGTCCGAGAACCTCTCGGCATCACGCTCGCGCATTCAGGACGCAGACTTCGCGGCAGAAACGGCCAACCTGTCGCGCGCCCAGATCCTGCAGCAGGCAGGCACGGCGATGGTGGCCCAGGCCAACCAGATCCCCCAGGGAGTGCTGTCGCTGCTCAAGTAACAGCCAACGCGCCGAAGGAACAACGACAAAGGGGCCCAACGGGCCCCTTTGTACATGGCACACTGCCGCATCCCGCCCATTTGCTCGTAGATCGGTCGCAACGTGCAACCCAAACACCCCGAACAGGACGAGGCCCGCCTCCAAGCCGCGCTCACCGCCGCCGACTGGCCCCTGCTGACCCGCCTGTGCCGCCATGCGCTTCGAAAAAGCGGACGCAGCCTCGCTGCGCACCGCCTACTCGGGTTCTCACTGAACAAACAGCGCGAGTTCGGCGCTGCCCTCAAGGCCTATCAGCAGGCTGTCGTCCTGTGGCCCAACGATGCCGAACTGCTGATCAACTACGCCAACGTACTCATTGAGCAAGCCCGCAATATTGACGCGCTCCCCCTTCTGGAGAAAGTCTGCAAGCTGCGCCCCCGGCAAGCCATTGGCTGGATCAAGCTGGCCGAATGCTGCTACCTCCTGACCCTGCACGACAAGGGTTTTGACGCAAGCCAGACAGCCGCTGCACTGGCCGAAACCTTGCACGACCGCGTCGCTGCGCTCATGCAAAGCGCCATCCACCGGCGCGAGCTGGGCCAGGTGCGCGAGGCGGTCAAGGACTGCGAGACGGCCATCGCCCTGCGCTACAACGACCCTGGCAACTACACCAACAAGCTGTTGTTCATGCTGGCCGATCCCCAGGTGGACGCCGCGCAGCTGTCGGCGGCCGCACGGCAGTACGGCGCTGTGTTCGAGCCGCCGCTGCGCCCAGAGTGGCCCGATTTCCAGGAGCACCGGGGCTCGCCATGGCAACGCCTGAAGATCGGCTTCCTCTCCCCCGACTTCCGTGTGCACTCGGTGATGTACTTTGTGGAGGGTCTGCTGGCGCAACTGGACCGGCGGCAGTTTGAGGTTTTCGCCTTCTATCTGTTTCCACGGGACGATCACGTCACCGAGCGGGTCCAGCGCCACGCCGACCACTTTGTGCCCCTGGCCGGCTTCAGCCCCCAGCAGCAGGCCGAGGCCATTCGCGCCCAGGGCATCGACATCCTGATCGACCTGGCGGGCCACACTGGCAACAACGGGCTGTTGACCCTGGCCCACAAGGCGGCGCCGGTGCAGGTGTCCTGGCTGGGGTTCCCGGCCACCACCGGGCTCACGGCCGTGGACTACAAGTTCACCGACGAGATCACCGACCCGCCCGGCGCCGACGCGCAGTACACCGAGCAGCTCTACCGCCTGCCCACGCTGTTCGCCTGCTACCGCCCCATGAGCCGCAACCCGCTGTGGCGCTACCAGCCGCGCTACCAGGTGCGCCCGGCGCCCGCGCTCGCCAACGGCTTCATCACCTTTGGCTCGTGCAACAACCTGGGCAAGCTCACCGACGAGGTACTGGCACTGTGGGGCCAGGTACTGGCGGCCGTGCCAGGGTCGCGCCTGCTGATCGAAGGCAAGAACCTTGACCGCCCCGATTTTGCGCAGGCCTACCGCGACCGCTGCGAGCGCCTGGGCCTGCCTCCGGCACAAGTAGACCTGGTGGCTCAGCGCACCGACAACCAGTACCTGACCTACCACCGCATCGACATCGCGCTCGACCCCTTCCCGCTGACCGGCGGCACCACAACCTTCGACGTGTTGTGGATGGGCCTGCCCATCGTGTCGATGGTGGGCGAGAGCTTCAAAAGCCGCATGGGAGTGGGCCTGCTGGCCTACCTGGGCCGCACCGAGTGGCTGGCCGAGACGCCCGAAGACTATGTGCGCATCGCCAAAAGCCTGGCCGCAGACGTAGAGGCGCTGAACACACTGCGGCTGGGACTGCGCGGCGAGGTGGAGGCCTCGGCCCTCATGCGCGAGGACATCTTCAACCACCACTTTGCGGAAGGCCTCCGTGTGATGTGGCTACAGTGGCTGGCCAAGGCCGAGCACCCGAACAACGCCGAAGCCCAGGCACAGGCGATACAGGAGTGGCTGCCCCAGCTGCCTGAGGAATGGACCCATGCCCCCGTGCCCGGCGTGGGCTTGAAACCCGGCCAGCGGGTGAGCCTGCACGAGGCCCATCAGCGCCTGCAGGACCTGGTGGAAAAAGCCAAGGCCGCCACGCCTCCCGCGTCGGCGACCACCACCGAGCACCAGATCACCGACCGCCACTGGATCGCCGTGACCGAACTGGCCGAAACCGTGCTCAGCGCCGTGCCCCATGACCCCTTGGCCCTGGCCTGCCTGGCAGAGGTGGAGCATGCCCACGGCCACACCGAATTTGCCGTGACCTACCTGCAACATGCCACGCAGGCGATGGGCATGGGCTCCGCTTCCGCCGCCTGACGCCCGGGGCGCCCGGCAGCAGGGGCTGCCCGCCCCGACGGTTACTATGAATTTAATAGCTACTAGCGCTTACCCATCAAGCGCTGGAGCCTATTTTTATTCAAATTTCCGCCTTTGAGACTACCGATCACTCCTTGCGGCGCAGAAACCCGTGCGGCGCCACCGTGACCTGCAGGCGCTGCTCCATCTCGGCATCCACTTCGAACTCGGCGTGCCCGGCCAGCCACTGGTGCACCGCCGTCTTGGGGTTGTTGCCCACGTCCCAGGGTCGGTCGGCAAAGAACTTGGGCGGCATGTCTTCCACAAAGGTATCGAACACCACACAGTAGCTGCCGGGAGTGACCAGCGGCGCATAGGCATCGAGTTCGCCCAGCACATGGTCGTGCGTGTGCATGGAGTCCAGGCACACCAGCACGCGCTGGTAGCCCTTCGCAAAGTCGCGCACCTGCTGCACCACGCCGGGCGCCACGGCCGAGCCCTGGATCATGGCGATGCGGCTGGCCATGGGGTGGGCTTCGATGGCGGCGCGGTTGTGCGCGCGGATGTCGATGTCCACGCCCAGCACCTTGCGGCGCGAGGCGCGCGGGTCCATCGTGGTGCCCGCCTCGATGGCGTCGCTCATGTCCAGCAGCGCCAGCAGCGAGGCGCTGAGCACCAGTGAGCCACCGTGCGCGATGCCGGTCTCGATGATGAGGTCCGGCCGCACGCGCCACACCAGCTCCTGCATCGCCACCATGTCCTGCGGGTACTGGATGATGGGCCGGCCCATCCAGTCGAAGTTGTAGACGTACTGCCGCTGCATCGAGGCCTGCAGCCAGTCGCGCGACAGGGTCTGGAACGCGGTGTCCTGGGCATAGCCCGCAAGGCGGTCGCGGCGTTCCTGGGCAAATTGGTCAACGGGGTTCATGGCGGGGTTACTCCAACAGGGTCGGTCACAACGGAAGCGTCGTTCAGCAAAAGGTCATCGGCCAGCACGGCGCGGGGTGCCACACCCCATTCACCCTGCAGGCGCTGCACATTGATGGGGGGAAATGCCTGCAGCGGTGCCTGCGCGGCCACCTCCACGGTGCAGCCGGTGCGCGCCTGCAACCAGGCCAGCCACTGGGCGTGCAGGGTCTGTCGGCCGCTGGCCACGTTGTAGGTGGCAGCGCGGCCCGCAAGCGCAATGCGCGGCAGCCAGTCCAGCAGGTCGTCCACATGCACATAGTCCTTGGCGGACTGCGGATCGGAGCGCAGCACGATGCGGCCCGCCCGGGCCTGGCCCACCAGGTCGGCCACCAGGTTGCCGGAGGCCGCGTCCATGCCCGGCCCGACCACGTTGGACAGGCGCGCCACGCGCACCCCGGGGCGCCCGCAGGCATGGCACAGCGATTCGCCGGTGAGCTTGGTGAGGTTGTACAGGTACGAAGGGTCGCCCGGCAGCACGGCCAGGGGCGCATCTTCGTGGGTATCAGCCGCCCCCATGTAGACGCGGGTGGAAGACAGGTACAGCAACGAATCGAACTGCGCGCGCCGCAGCACCTCGGCCAGCAGGCCCACATGGGCGTCCACAGTGTCGAACGGGCGCGTGCGGAAATCGGCGGTGAGCCCCACGCAATAGATCACATGGCCCAGCGGGCGGGTGAACACCTCGGTATCGCCACGCGTTGGCGCCGACACGGTGTGGCCCTGGGCCTGCAGATGCGCCACCAGGCGGCTGCCGATGTAGCCCGTGGCTCCCAGCACGGTAAACGTCGCAAGGGGCAGGCCCGTCACCGGCGCTCCCCCACGGCCGCCAGCGGCTGGCCCGCATACACGGTGTACGCCAGCAGCTCACCGCGCACGATGGAGCCCGCGCCCACCACGCAGCCGCGCCGCAGCACGGCGCCGTCGAGCAGCACGCAGTTGGCGCCGATCCATACGTCGTCCTCGATCACGATGCCGCCCTTGCTGGGCAGAAAACCCTGCTCGCGGATCAAGCGGCTGCGGTCGGCATAGGCATGGTTGACCGGCGCAAAGGTGCAATTGGCGGCAATCGCCACGTAATTGCCGATGTGGATGCCGTTGCCGGTGTAGAGCACGCAGCCCGCGTTGATGACCACATGTTCGCCCACCACCAGGTCGCCACTGCCGCCCGCAGGCTTGACCTTGACGAAGCTGTCGATCACCGAATGCGCGCCCACCACGATGCGCGTGCCGCGCACCGAGTCTTCGATGTCGGCCAGGTGTGAGAGCTTCGCGGTGGGGTGCAGCTCGATCACCTAGAACACCTCCAGGCGCGGCACGGCCACCACCATCTGCGCGCCCCAGCTGCGCGTGTAGTCCAGCTGCTCGGCCACCTCGCTGCGCAGGTTCCAGGGCAGGATCAGGATGCGCTGCGGCTTGCGGGCGCGCAGGTGCGCCTCGCTCACCACCGGGATGTGGCTGCCGGGCAGGTACTGGCCCTGCTTGGCGGGGTTCTTGTCCACGGCATAAGGCAGCAGATCGGGCCGCACCCCCGCAAAGTTGAGCAGGGTGTTGCCCTTGGCGGCCGCGCCGTATGCGCCCACGGTGATGCCGTCGGCCTGGCACTGCAGCAAGAATGTGAGCAGCTCTCGCTTGACCCGTATGGCCTGGGCCTGGAAATCGCTGTAAAAACCGGCACCCAGGATGCCCGCCGCTGCCTCGTTGGCCAGCAGTTGCTGCACGCGGGTGGTGCCTTCAGCCGTTACCTGGGGGTGGCCCACGGTATCGGCGCGGGCGGCAAACACCCGCAGGCTGCCGCCGTGGGTGGGCAGCTCCTGCACATCGATCACCACCAGGCCGTTGGCCGCAAAAATGCGCTGCACCGCCGTGAGCGACAGATAGGAGTAGTGCTCGTGGTACGCCGTGTCGAACTGGCACCCCTGCACCATGCGCAGCAGGTGCGGAAACTCGAAGGTGGCCACGCCATGGGGCTTGAGCAGCCGCGTGAAGCCGCCCACAAAATCGTTGATGTCGGGCACATGGGCCAGCACGTTGTTGGCGGCGATCAGGTCGGCCTGGCGGCCTGCGGCGGCCAGCTCGTCGGCCAGCGCCACGCCAAAGAACCGATCCACCACCGCAATGCCCTTGGCGCGGGCCGCTGCCGCCGTGCTGGCCGTGGGCTCCACGCCGTAGCAAGGAATGCCAGCCGCCTGCACATACTGCAGCAAGTAGCCGTCGTTCGATGCGACCTCGACCACGCGGCTTGCGGCGGTGAGCGCCAGGCGTTCGCGCATTGCCTCCACGTACGCATTGGCGTGGGCCAGCCAGGACGATGAGAACGAGCTGAAGTACGCGTAGTCGTCAGTGAACAGCGCCTCGCGCCCGGCGTGGTCTTCGGTCTGTACCAGCCAGCAGGTCTCGCACACCAACAGGCGCAGGGGGAACCAGGTCTCGGGCGCGCGCAGGGCGGCCGCGCTCAGGTAGGCGTTGGACGGGGGCGCGCTGCCCAGGTCCAGGAACGGCAGTTGCAGCGGGCTGCCGCAGTGTCGGCACTTCACAGGCGCACTCCTTCGAATTCTTCGGTCATCCAGGGCTGGCCTGCGTCACGGGGCGACATTTGCCCCACCGGCAGCGGCCAGGCAATGGCCAGGCGCGGGTCGAGCGGGTGCAGCCCCGCCTCGGCGGCGGGCGCGTAGGCCGCAGAGTGGCAATACAGCAGCTCGGCATGGTCGCTCAGCGCCTGGAAGCCGTGGGCAAAACCGGGCGGGATCAGGAGCGCGTTGCCGTTGTCTGCGGACAAATGCTCGGCATGCCACTGCAAAAAGGTGGGCGAGCCCTGGCGCAGGTCCACGGCCACATCCCAGACCTCACCGCGCAGGCAGCTCACGAGCTTCATCTCGGCGTGTGGCGGCTTTTGGTAGTGCATGCCACGCACGGCGCCTTTGAGCGCCGTGTAGCTCTGGTTGATCTGGGCGATGGGCGCCGTCCAGCCGGCACCGGCCAGCTCCTCGCCGCAGAACATGCGGGAAAAAAAACCGCGTTCGTCCACCAGGGGCTGGCGTTGCACGCGGAACAGCCCCGCCAGAGGCAGCGGCGCCACGGCCAGTCGGCTCATGGGCGCGCCTCCCAGGCGTCGATGTCGGCCAGGCACAGCGCACGGGCATCGGCGCCACCGTGTTGCTGGCGGTACCAGTTCATGGTGCGCGCCACGGCCGTGTTCAGCGCCCAGTGCGGGGCCACGCCAAGCACCTGGCGGGCCTGCGCGGTCTCCAGCGCCAGCCAGCCAGCCTCGTGCGGCCCATCACTCTCTTTTTCATAGCTGGTTGCGCTGGATGGATAAGCGCTAGAGGCCAATTCAATGACATTTTTGACCGTGGCTGCCTCGTGCGGCAGAGGACCAAAGTTGTAGGCACCGGCCAGCGCGGGCGATTCCCACAGGCACTGGGCCAGACGCAGGTAGGCGGCCAGCGGCTCCAGCACATGCTGCCAGGGGCGCGTGGCCTGGGGGCGGCGGATGTGCAAGGTTGCACCCTTTTCCCAGGCGCGCACGGCGTCTGGCAGCAGGCGGTCCTGCGCCCAGTCGCCGCCGCCAATCACGTTGCCCGCTCGCGCGGTGGCCACGGCAATGCCCTGGGCGGCCAGGAAAGAATCGCGGTAGCTGGCGGTGACCAGCTCGGTGGCGGCCTTGCTGGCGCTATAGGGGTCGTGCCCGCCCAGCGGGTCGTCTTCGCGGTAGGGGTACGCCCATTCGCGGTTGCGGTAGACCTTGTCGGTGGTGACCACCACGGCCACGCGCACGCCAGCCAGGCCGCGCAGGGCATCGAGCAGATGTGCCGTGCCCATGACGTTGGTGGAAAAGGTGTCGAGCGGCGCCGCGTAGCCGGGCCGCACCAGCGCCTGCGCGGCCAGGTGCAGCACCACCTCGGGCCGGGCGGCGCGCACACGCATGGCCAGGGCCTGGGGGCTGCGGATGTCGCAAAAATGGCTCTCCATGCCCGGGCCGCCCTGCCCCAGCTGAGCCAGGGTGAACAGGTTGGGGTCTGTGGCAGGGGGCAGCGCCACGCCGGTCACCTGCGCGCCCAGGCGCTGCAGCCACAGGGCCAGCCAGGCACCTTTGAAGCCGGTGTGGCCAGTGAGCAACACGCGCTTGCCGCGCCAGAAGTCGGGATCAGGGCGCATCGTGGTTTACCAGCACTTCCAGGGCGCGCGGCCCGATTGCCACAGGTCTTCGAGAAGGTTCTTCTCGCGCAGCGTGTCCATCGGCTGCCAAAAGCCCGTGTGTTCAAAGGCGCGAAGCTGGCCGCTGGTGGCCAGGCGGGCCATGGGCTCCAGCTCCCAGCTGGTGGCGTCGCCTTCGATGTGGTCGATCACCTCGGGCTGCAGCACAAAAAAGCCGCCGTTGATCCAGCCGCCGTCGCCACGCGGTTTTTCCTCGAACCCGGCCACGGTGTCGCCATCGCGCACCAGGGCGCCATAGCGGCCCGGAGGCTGCACGGCCGTCACCGTGGCCTGGCGGCCATGGGCGCGGTGGAAGGCAAACTGGGCCGTCATGTCGAGGTCGGCAACACCATCGCCATAGGTAAAGCAGAAGGGCTCGCCCGCAGGCAGATATTCCTGCACCCGTCGCAAACGCCCGCCGGTCATGGTGCTTTCGCCGGTGTCCACCAGCGTCACGCGCCAGGGCTCGGCGTGGCGGTGGTGCACTTCCATGCGGTTGTTGGCCATGTCGAAGGTCACGTCCGACATGTGCAGGAAGTAATTGGCGAAATACTCCTTGATCACGTAGCCCCGGTAACCCAGGCAGATGATGAAGTCGTTGACGCCATGGGCAGCGTACATCTTCATGATGTGCCAAAGGATGGGCCGCCCACCGATCTCGATCATGGGCTTGGGACGCAGGTGCGACTCTTCCGAGATGCGGGTTCCCAGCCCCCCCGCGAGCAGTACGGCTTTCATGCCCGCAGCATAGTCCAGCCCCTGCGCCACCAAAAGGCCCTGTCACTGCGGAAATACGGGCCAAATGCAGCGATTGACACTGCGCACAGGTGTGAGCGGGTGCCAAGCAATCCCATAAAGCTACCAAATTTATAGCAACAAGTTATTGACCATCAAGCGCCAGCGGCATTTTTATAGGGAATCCTCTGACACTGGCCATATTCAGCGCCACCATCCCAACCTTTGCGCAAAACGCGGGGGGTTGGCGAGGCCAGGTCACACCGACCCGGCCAAGGAAGGTCGAAGCACGGCCGAAGGAAACGCAGGTGTGGCGATGGCGCCATTTGCCAGAGAAGCCCTGTGTTGATGGCACTCTTGAGCGCATTCCAGGCTCTTCAATCCGATACATTTGCAGTAACCTTCGGTAAGCCGCGTTGCCAGCGGCCCTGCCCGCCCTCCTGTTTTGCCTCGGCTGCCGCCCAACACGTCTAAAGCATGTTCGTCATCATCGGTTACGTTGTCTGCCTAGGCTGCATCTTCGGCGTGTACATCGTGCACGGCGGGAACATCAGCGTGATCCTGAAGGCCCTGCCCTTCGAGATCGTCACCATCCTGGGCGGCGCGCTGGGCGCCTTCGTGGTGAACAACCAACCCAAGGTGATCAAGGCCACCCTGGCCGCCATCCCGATGGCGCTCAAGGGCTCCAAATACACCAAGGCCCGCTACATGGAGCTCATGGCCATGCTCTATGACATCCTGCAAAAGGCCCGCAAGGAAGGGCTGATGGCGATCGAAAAGGATGTGGAAGCGCCCCACGAGTCCGAGATATTCAAGAAATACCCCACCGTGGGCAGCGACCACCATGTGATCGAGTTCACCACCGACTACCTGCGCATGATGGTCTCGGGCAACCTCAACTCCCACGAGATCGAAGCGCTGATGGACAGCGAGATCGACACCCACCACCAGGAGGCCCACGCCCCCGTGGCCGCGCTGGCGCGCCTGGCTGGCGCCCTGCCCGCCTTCGGTATCGTGGCTGCCGTGCTGGGCGTGGTGAACACCATGGGCTCGGTGGGCCAGCCGCCCTCGGTGCTGGGCGGCATGATCGGCTCGGCGCTGGTGGGCACGTTCCTCGGGATTTTGCTGGCCTACGGTGTGGTCGAACCCCTGGGCGGCCTGGTCGAGCAAAAGACCGAGGACGCCGCCAAGGAGCTGCTGTGCATCAAGTCCACCCTGCTGGCCAGCATGCAGGGCTACAACCCCGCCACGGCCATCGAATTTGGCCGCAAGGTGCTTTTCTCCAGCGTCCGCCCCAGCTTCTCCGAGCTGGAGGGGCATGTGAAGGGCAAGAAGTAGCGACGGCAGCGCCGCGAAGTCCACAACGCCATGGCAGAAAAAAAACTCCAGCCCATCATCGTCAAGCGCATCAAGAAGGGCGGCCATGCGGTGCATGGTGGCGCCTGGAAGATTGCGTATGCCGACTTCGTGACGGCGATGATGGCGTTCTTCCTGCTGATGTGGCTGCTGGGCTCCACGGCCAAGGGCGAGCTGCAGGGGATTGCCGCGTATTTTGCGTCGCCGCTCAAGGTGGCGATGACGGGCGGCGATGGCGCGGGCAACAGCTCCAGCGTGATTCCGGGCGGGGGCAACGATCTCTCGAAGGTGCATGGACAAGTGCGGCGTTCCGACGTGGAGGCGGCCAAGCAGCGCCGCATGAGCATCGACGCCGCCAAGGCCGAGCAGGCCAAGCAGGACCTGGACCGCATCAAGGCCCTGGAGGCCAAGATCGACGCACTCATCACCGAAAACCCGCGCCTGAACGAATACAAGTCGCAGATCCGCATCGATATCACGCCCGACGGCCTGCAGATCCAGATCATCGACGACCAGAACCGCCCCATGTTCGACAGTGGCAGCGCGTTGGTGAAACCCTACATGCGCGACATCCTGCGCGAGATCGGCGCTGCCCTCGGCGGGGTGGAAAACCGCATCAGCCTGGCAGGGCATACCGATGCCGTGCCCTACGGCAACAGCGACCGGGGCTACAGCAACTGGGAGCTGTCGGCCGACCGCGCCAATGCCTCGCGCCGCGAGCTTGTCTCGGCCGGCATGCCAGACGCTAAACTGGGACGTGTGGTGGGCCTGGCGGCCAGTGATCTGCTGGAGCCAAAAACCCCACGTGCACCCGCCAACCGGCGCATCACCATCACGGTGCTGACCCGGGAGGCCGAAGAACGACTCATGGGCAAGGGGATTCCTGAAATCACATCGACAGAACTGTTGAATGAAAAGCGGGAAAATCCCCCCCCTGTCAGGTAAAAGTTACGACTTGTCACCAAACCTGCCACCCATGACAATACTTACAGCCATTTCCGACCGAAAGGGTCCCACGTGACCACAGCCCTTCGTTTTTTGATCGTTGACGACTTCTCCACCATGCGGCGCATCGTGCGCAATCTGCTCAAGGAAAGCGGCTTTGCCGATGCCGACGAGGCCGAAGATGGCGTGGCCGCCTTGAACAAGCTGCGCAACAGCAAGTTCGACTTCGTGGTGACCGACATCAACATGCCCAACATGAACGGTTTTCAGTTGCTGGCGGAAATCAAGAAGGACGACAAGCTCAAGCACTTGCCCGTCCTCATGGTCACAGCCGAAGCCCGCAAGGAAGACATCGTGGCGGCCGCCCAGGGCGGTGCCGCGGGCTACATCGTCAAACCCTTCACCAAGGCCACGCTCGAAGAGAAAGTGACCTTGATCCTGAAAAAGATGGGGCTATGACACCATGGACGACACACCGGACAACAGCCAGCCGCCTGCCGATGTACACCACAAAATTGGCCAGCTGACCCGCCAGCTGCACGACTCGCTCAACGAACTGGGCTATGCCGACAAGCTGCGCGGCTCGATGGGCGAGCTGCCCGACGCGCAAAGCCGCCTGTCCTACATCGCCCGCCTGACCGGTGAAGCGGCCGAAAAGGTGCTCAACCGCGTCGAGCAGGCGAAGGCCCAGCACGACTACATCGCGGCGGAAACGCGCCGGGTCGTCAACTCACTGGTGGCCGACCCGGTGGCGGCCGTGGCCAAGGGCGAGATCTTCAACTTCCTCACCGACGTGGAGCGCGTGACCAAGGAAGCCGACACGCACCTCACCGAAATCATGATGGCGCAGGATTTTCACGACCTCACGGGGCAGGTGATCGCCCGCGTGGTGAACCTGGCCGCCACCATCGAAGACCAGCTGGTGCAGTTGCTGATCCAGACCGCCCCCGCCAATGCGCAGGTGGCCGCCGTGGTCGAGCCAGCCCGCACCGCGCACCTGCAGGGGCCCGTGGTGGACCCCGAGCACACCCCCGACGTGGTGACTGACCAGTCCCAGGTGGACGATCTGCTCGCCAGCCTCGGGTTCTGACAGCCCGCCGGGGGCTTCATCCCCGGTTTATTGATCAAAATGATCTCTGGCGCTTACCCATCAAGCGCTAGAAGCTATCAATTTTGACAACTTCCTCCTGCATTGGGCTGTTGCCAGCGAGTGACCGTATGCGCCTGAAGCCGCTTCACGCCGCATCGAAAAGGGGGGGCTGCCACCTCTTTATCGGGCTTTAGATTTCCGGGTCGCTCACGACAATGGCATGACACCAGCCGTCATGCCATCATGGAATCCAGCCAAGAAAAAAGCCTACCCGCGTCAGAGCGCAAGCTGCAGAAGACGCGCGAAGACGGCCAGGGAGCGCGCTCACGCGATCTTTCCCACTTGGCAATCCTCGGTGCCGGGGCAGCCTGCCTTCTCGTGCTTGCCCCCCAGCTGATGGACCATATGCAGCGGGCGATGAGCCAGCAGCTGGCGTTTGATGCAGCCACCGTGATGGCACCGGGCACCATGCTCAAGCGCTTGCAGGACATGATGTTGGTGGGCCTGGTGGCCAGCACGGTGTTTGCCCTTCTCACCAGCGCCGCCGCCCTGATCAGCGCCATTGGCGCGGGCGGCTGGATTCTGAGTCTCAAGCCGATCACCCCCCAATTCAACCGGCTCAACCCGATCTCGGGCGTGGCCAACCTTTTCTCCAAGCAGCAGATGGCCAATGTGGCCAAGATGGTGCTGATGACCGCGATCCTGAGCTATGTGGCCTGGAAGTTCATGGGCAACAGCATCGACACCGTGGCCATGCTGGTGCTGCAACCCTCCCCCATGGCCATCCGCCAGCTGGCGGACTGGCTCACGTCCGGCATGAGCCTGCTGCTGCTGGTGGTGTTTCTGGCGGCGCTGGTGGACGTGCCCCTGCAGGCTTACTTCTTCAAGGCGCGCCTGAAGATGTCGCACGAAGAAATCAAGCAAGAGCACAAGGAATCCGACGGCAACCCGCACACCAAGGGCCGCATCCGCCAAAAGCAGCGCGAGATTGCCGACCGTGCCAGCGTGGGCGCCGTTCCCAAGGCCGACTTCGTGGTCATGAACCCCACCCACTACGCCGTGGCGCTCAAGTACGACGAAAAGACCATGAGCGCCCCACAAGTGATTTCGCGCGGCACCGACCTCATCGCGCTCAAGATCCGCGATGTCGCCAAGGAGCACAACGTGCCCGTGCTGCAGTCGCCCATGCTGGCCCGGGCGCTGTATGCCCATGCCGAGCTCGACCAGGCCATTCCCACCGCGCTCTACACCGCCGTGGCCCAGGTGCTGGCCTATGTCTACCGCTTGAAGGCCGCCCTGCGTGGAGAAGGCCACATGCCTGACGGCCTGGTGGAGCCGTTTGTGCCCCCTGAACTCGATCCGCTGAACCGCACTCCCGTGCAAGGCGCTGCCGTATGAACACCTCCGTAACGTCTCTTCGGCAATGGGCTGGCAGCAATGCGGGCGCCCTGCAGGGCCTGTCGGCGCCGCTGCTGGTGGTCGCCATTCTCGCGCTCATGGTGCTGCCGATCCCGCCGTGGCTGCTCGACGCGTTCTTCACGCTGAACATCGCCGTGGCCCTGATGGTGATGATGGTGGCGGCCTACATGCTGCGCCCCCTGGATTTCGCGGCCTTCCCATCGGTGCTGCTGCTGACCACCCTCATGCGCCTGTCGCTGAACGTGGCCTCTACCCGGGTGGTGCTGCTGGAAGGCCACACGGGCCCGGGCGCCGCCGGTGCGGTGATCGAGGCCTTCGGCCACTTCCTGATCGGTGGCAACTTTGCCGTCGGGCTGATCGTGTTCGCGATCCTGGTGGTGATCAACTTTGTGGTGATCACCAAGGGCGCCGAGCGCATTGCCGAAGTGTCGGCCCGCTTCACGCTGGACGCCATGCCCGGCAAGCAGATGGCGGTGGATGCCGACCTGAACGCCGGGCTGATCGACGAGAAGGAAGCCAAGCGCCGCCGCGCCGAAGTGGCGGAAGAAGCGAACTTCTTCGGGTCCATGGACGGTGCCTCCAAGTTCGTGCGCGGCGATGCGGTCGCCGGCATCCTGATCCTCTTGATCAACATCATCGGTGGCTTTGCCATCGGTGTTTTGCAGCATGACCTCTCGGCCAAGCAGGCGGCCGACAGCTACATCCTGCTGGCCATTGGTGATGCGCTGGTGGCGCAGATCCCCGGCCTGCTGATTTCGGTAGCCGCCGCCATGGTGATCTCGCGCGTGGGCAAGGACCACGACATGGGCCGCCAGATCGTGCAGCAGCTCTTCATGTCACCCCGCGTGCTGGGCGTAACCGCAGGCATCCTGCTGCTGCTGGGCCTGATCCCGGGCATGCCTCACGTGGTGTTTCTGACCATGGGTGGCCTGCTCGCCTATGGCGCCTGGGTGCTGCACGAACGCCAAAAGGTACCGCCCGAAGTCGAGGCCCCGCCCGCCCCCGTCAGCGATGGCGAAGCCACCTGGGACGACCTGCAGCCCGTGGACCTGCTTGGCCTGGAGCTGGGCTATCGCCTGATCAGCCTGGTGGACAAGAGCCGCCAGGGCGACCTGCTCACGCGCATCAAGGGCGTGCGCCGCAAGTTTGCGCAGGAAGTCGGTTTCCTGCCCCCAGCCGTCCACGTGCGCGACAACCTCGAATTGAAGCCCAGCGGCTACCGCATCACGCTGCGTGGCGTGGTGGTGGGCGAAGGCGAAGCCTTCCCCGGCATGTTCCTGGCCATCAACCCGGGCGGCATCACCACGCCGCTGATTGGCACCCCCACCACAGACCCTGCTTTTGGACTCCCAGCACACTGGATCGACGACCGGCAGAAGGAAGCCGCACAAATGGCTGGTTTTACGGTCGTTGATTCCGAAACCGTGATGGCCACCCATTTGTCACACTTGATGCAAGTACAAGCCGCCAAGCTCCTCAGTCGCACGGAAACGCAGCAACTGGTGGAACACGTGGCCAAGCTGGCTCCCAAGCTCATCGAAGAAGTGGTCCCCAAAATGGTCTCCATCGCAACGTTCCAGAAAGTCCTCCAGCTGCTGCTGGAAGAGTCTGTGCACATCCGCGATATCCGCACCATCATCGAAACGCTGGCCGAGCACGCCGGTGGCGTCTCCGATCCCGTCGAGTTGGCCCGCCGCGTGCGCATTGCGCTGTCGCCCGCCATCGTTCAACAGATCTACGGCCCGACCCGCGAACTCAACGTCATCGCCATCGAACCCGGCCTCGAACGCCTGCTGGTACAGGCGCTGGGCAACACGGCCGGCCCCGCCCTGGACCCGGGCGTGGCCGACATCCTCACGCAAAAGGCCGCCGAGGTGGCCCTCAAGCAGGAAGAGATGGGCCTGCCCGCCTGCCTGCTGGTTCCCGACCAAATCCGCAACGCGATCTCCCGCCTGGTGCGCCGCGTGGCCCCCCGGCTGCAGGTGCTTGCGCACAGTGAAATCCCCGAGACCCACACCATCCGCATTGGGCCGATCCTTAGAGGTGCATCAGCATGAACATCAAACGCTTCCACGCTCCCACATCCCGGGAGGCTCTGGCCAAAGCGCGCATGGCCTTTGGCGACGGCACACTGATCCTGTCCAACCGCCCCACGGCCAACGGCGTCGAAGTCGTGGCCACGGCCGAGGACACCCTGTCGGCCCTGGATGGCGGCGGCAGTGCCGGCTCTTCCAGCAACCCGCCCTTGTTGGCCCCCACACCGGCGCGCAGCGCGCCCCAGCGCGCAAGCCAGGCAGCCACGGCCAACACCCTGGGTCGCAACCCGGTGGAGGAAGACACCGAGCAGCTGGCGATGAGCACGCTGTCGTTCCAGGACTACGTGCGTGAGCGCATGCTGCGCCGCCGCCACGAGGCGCTCAACGGCCCCGCCGAACCACAAACCTTGTCGGAGCGCAGCCGCGACCAGGAGCCGGAACGTGAACGCATGCCCGCGCCCGCCGTTGTGCGCCACAACCCGCTGCGCACCATCCCCATGGACATCCCGCCCGAGCCGCCACGCCGCCGGCAGGAAGCCGCCAGCGCCAACCTGATCCAGTCGAACAACCAGCAGAGCGTGATGAACGAACTCCATGCGATGAAGGAGTTGATCGAAGACCGCTTCAACACACTGGCCTGGCTGGGCCAGGCGCGCCAGAACCCGATCCAGTCCAATCTCATGCTCAAGATGATCCGCGCGGGCTATTCACCCTCGCTGGCCCGCGCCGTGCTGGAACGCATGCCCGAAGAGCTGTCGGCGGCAGAGTCGGTGCGCTGGTTGATGGAAGTGCTGGAGCGCAACCTCAAGACCGACCTGGCCGAACCTCCGCTGTACGAGCAAGGCGGCATCTTCGCGATGGTGGGCTCCACCGGTGTGGGCAAGACCACCACCACGGCCAAGCTGGCCGCACTGTGCGCACGCATCCACGGCCCCGGCAGCGTGGGCCTGATCACCCTGGATACCTACCGCGTCGGCGCCCACGAACAGCTGCGCACCTATGGCCGCATGCTGGGCATCGTGGCCCATCTGGCGCACGACCGCGCCGCGCTCCAGGACCTGCTGGGCCTGCTCAGTGGCAAGAAGATGGTGTTGATCGACACCACGGGCGTTGCCCCGCGCGATCCGCGCAAGCGCGACATGCTCGACGTGCTGGACCTGCCCCACGTCAATCGCCTGCTGGTGCTCAATGCGGGCTGCCATGGTGACACGCTCGATGACGTGCTTACTGCCTTCAAGACCGAGGGCTCCCAGCAGGCCATCCTGTCCAAGGTGGACGAAGCCGTGAAGCTCGGCCCCGCCATCGACGCACTGATTCGCCACCAGATGGTGCTGCGCGGCGTGACCAACGGCCAGCGCGTGCCGGAAGACTGGGAGCGCGCCGATGCACACAAGCTCATCAGCACGTCCATGCGCGCGCCCGCCAAATCGGCCTTTGATCCCAAGGCGACCGACCTGAACTTCTTCTTCTCGCATTCGCCTGACACCATGAACGAGCGAGGGCTGGTCGATGCTTGATATCGGCTTTCACCAGGCGGCCGGCCTGCACAGCTTCACCCCGCAGTCAGAGCTGCGGGTGGTGGCGGTCGCCAGCCAGGACAACGCAGGCACCGGGCTGGAGACGCTGTGGCAGATCTGCGCGAGCCTGCAGCGCTTGGGCTACCCGGTGGTGGTGCTTGACGGCACCGCCCAGGAGACGGACGACTGCCCGGGGCTGCTGCACCTGCTGCAACAGGCGCCGTGGAACGAGGGCGTCAGCCTCAACATGGGGGCGATGGCCTCGTCACTGGCGGTGATTCCGGCGGCGAAGGGCCTTTTGCGCATCAGCCGGGAGGCCAGCCGCAATGAAACGGCGCCCCTGCCCGGCCTGCTGCCCTATTTTCGGACGTACGGACTGATCGTGCTGCACGCGCCTGCGGCCACACTCGGGCCGCTGCTGACGCACACGTCCACCATACCGCTGGTGGTGATGGGCGACGGATCGGCCGGCGTGCTGACCAGCTACAAGAGCCTCAAGCAGATCGCCCTGCACACGACCCTGCCCTGCATGGTGGCGGCCTTGCTGCGCGGCGACACCGCCGCCGAACGGCGCAAGACACAGCACGCGCTGCTGACCCTGCAGGACTGCGCGGAGCGCCACCTGGGTGGCCCGGTGCGCACGACCACCATCGCCACGCAGAACCCCCAGGACCTCCAGCGCCTGGCCTTGCAACTACTGGAAAATGCGGGCACTATCAGTGAATCGCTGACGGCCCTACCGCCTTGCAACATGACAGAAATGCCTGCGCATTTCGTCCGGAGCCATTGACCAGCGTACCAGAGCGTGTGATGTACTTGTTTAACCCCATGCCGTTGCTGGCCGCCGCATGCGGCGTTCAGGCCCTGGCACATGCGGGGCCAGGCCAAACCGGCCTGCCCGGCGGCTTTGCAGGCACTTGAAGGTGGATAACACGATGTACACCGCCAAAGGCCAGCTCGATCGTGATGCGCTGATCCGCCAGCACGTCCCGCTGGTGCGAAGGATTGCGCACCACATGATCGCCAAGCTGCCCCCCAATGTGGAGCTGGACGATTTGATCCAGGTCGGCATGATGGGCCTGGCGGATGCCCTGTCGCGCTACGAAGTCGCCCAGGGCGTGCAGTTCGAGACCTTTGCCACCCAGCGCATCCGCGGCGCCATGCTCGACGAGTTGCGCGAGGGGGACTGGATGTCACGCAGCTCTCGCAAGAGCCAGAAAGACATCGAGCACGCAGTGCGCCGGATGGAACAAAAGCTGGGCCGCAGCCCCCTGGAGTCTGAAATCGCCAGTGAGATGGGCATGAGCCTGCCCGACTACCAGAACCTGCTGGGCAAGGTCCGGGGCACACAACTCGTGTATCTGGAAGACATGACCCATGGCAACGAGGACGACGATGGTTTCCTCGACCGCCACGTTGCCGATGGCGATGCCGACCCGATGGAAATGCTGCGCGACCAGCGGCTCAAGATGTCGCTGGTGAATGCCATCAAGACCCTGCCCGAGCGTGAGCAGCACATCATGGGCATGTACTACGAGCACGACATGAATCTCAAGGAGATCGCAGCCGTGCTGGGGGTTACCGAGTCACGGGTGTGCCAGCTGCACAGCCAGTCTATCGCCCGGCTGCGCGCCAAGATGCGCGCGCATTAGCTCCCTCTGAGGCCATGACTCCCCCCAAGTCGCCTGCGGCGCCTTCCCCCTGAGGGGGACGCCACCTCTGGACTGGCGAAGCCAGATCCACGGGGGCACTGGTATTGGGCTGCGACCGTTTCGACGGCCATTGCGCTCGGCCGAACTCCGACGTACTGAATCCGATTTGCTATCGATGGAATAGCTGCTCGCGCTTGACTAGCGTTGGATCAAACCGGTTTGACGATTCAAACGCAGGTAGTTCAATCGCTGGCAGCTATCTTTTTTGGGTTGCGACTCGACTCAGCCCGCCGACTTGTAGATCCGTGCCACACCGGGCTTGCCGGGCTGGGCGCCACGGCCGTCGCCATAGGTGGCGGGGGAGCTGGCCTGGGGCAGCAGGCTGGCAACCTGGCGGTCGGCGTTGGCGGACAGGCGGGCGAGGCCCTCGCGGTGGTTGGCCAGCATGCCGCCGATAGCATCCACCCGCTTTTGCAACTGCACCGGCAAAGGCAGGCCTCTGGCCGCCGTCTGCTCCAGAATGCGCGCGAACTGAGCCGCTGCATCCCGCAGGGCCGTGCTGTTCTTTTCCAGGGATTGGGGATCTGCCGCGAGAAGGGCGGCGGAGACTTTTTCGATCAGCTGTTCAACAGCCGAGAGGGATTCTTCCAGCGACATGGCGCATTGTGCGTTCTATGGCACCCGCCTGCCAAGTGAGTTGACGAATCAGCCGCGGGAGCGGGCCAGGATTTCTTGGGCGTTGGAGAGCATCTTGTCGGCAATGGCCTCGGCATCTACCGAAAATGTGCCTTTTTCGATGGCCGACCGCACAGCCTTGACCTTGCTGGCATCAAAATCACCGGTGGAACGGGTCGTCTGGTCCAGCGCGCGGGCAGCAGTGGAAACCGTGACGGGCACACCGGCGGTTGACACGGCCGCAGCGTCTTTGGCGGCTCCTTCAGCAGCGCTGGCAGGACTTTTGGCTTGCTTGGCAAGCCCCGTCTGCGCCAAGGTGCCCGGGAGTTCCGGTTTTTGACCAATCTTCATCGCTCTCTCCACCACCCCGTTGGATGTGGGGCATCAGTAGCAATGTTTTCGACCCATTTGGCCCGGACTTTAGCCATTTATCGCGGCAGCGTCATCAAAGAGCTACGACCACAGTTCCATTTTCATTGACAGTACCACTAATCATTCGACCATTGTCCATGCGGATGCGAACAATCTGCCCCGCAGCGCCTGCTGACATGGCCTGCCCCGCCGACGTCACTGCATAGCCAGGCCCTTGGGCAACCACCTTGACCTGGGCGCCTGCGCGGAAGAGTTGAGGGGGGCGCACCATGGTCTGGCGCAATGCCTGGCCCGCCACCAGCTGGCGCGCGGCCACCTGTCCCACCCACATTTCCGGGTTGGCCATGACCGCCGCCGACTCTTCAGCCCAATCCACTTCGGCTTCCGTAGCGTCGTTGGCGGTGAGGACGGCCCCCGAGGCCACCGGGGCGGTCAACACCCACGCTGGGCCAAAGGCCTTGACGGTCACAGGAAGGTACACATTCCAAGCGGTCTGGCCCTCTACGCAGCGCAGCCCCAGGCGGGTACGCCCCCACAGGCGGGCGCCCGCTGGCAGGTAAGGCTCGACCCGCGCACAAGGCGCAAGCCGCAAACGGGAGTCGAGTGAGCCAACACTCACTTCCATGCGCAATGGCAACCCGGGAGCCTGATTGCGCGACATCGCGTCATTCAGCCAACGCTGGGTCAAAGGCCCCAGGTCGGTGTTGGGGTCGGCTGCAGCCTGCGCCAACGCGGCCCCACTGCTGCCGGCAACCGTTGCCAGCCCCAGCACCACCGCCAGAGCGTGGCGCACCGCAGCGCGCCCCTGTCCGGCGGCAGCCAGGGCGCCAGAGCGCATCAAACGGGAAATGAAGGGGGAAACGAAGATCGCTGGCATAGGGCCTCCTGGGCATCGCAGGTCTTCCCGCGCTGGCGGCAAAGACTATTTCACGACTGGAACTATAGGCACACGGGCCCTGCGCAAAACCCGAAACTGCGCGCCCATTTCCGCGTTCTTCGCGCTTTAGAAAAAAGCGGCGGCTTTCACAATCGAACCACGCCGGAAACCCCCAACCGGCCCCTATTGCAACCCAGGGTGTGAGGCAACCATGCTTGACAAGATGACCAACCGGCTGGACTTCCACGGCAACGCGCTGCTGCTGCGTGCCGAGCGCCAGCGTGCCATCGCCAGCAACATCGCCAACGCTGACACCCCTGGCTACGTGGCTCGTGATTTCAGCTTTGGCGATGCGATGCGCGAAGCCACAGGCTCTGGATCTGGTGTGACCCGCCTCGCCACAGGGGGCTCCGTGGGCACTGCGGGCAACTTGGGGGCCAAGGGCGCCACAGACCCCCGCCACATTCCTCTGCCCGCCGCCAGCACGGGCACCGGCGCACCCGGTGCGCTGGGCTACTCCGTGCAGGCACAGCCCAGCCTGGACAACAACACGGTGGACCTGGACCGGGAACGCGCCAACTTTGTCGACAACGCCGTGCGCTACGAAGCCACGCTACGTTTCATCAACGGCAACGCCAAAACCATGCTCAGCGCGATCCAGGGCCAATAAGCCACCCGCATTGCAGCGCAGAAAGCGAGTCTCCCCATGTCCATGTTCTCCATCTTCAATGTGTCGGGCAGCGCCGTCAGCGCGCAGTCGCAGCGGCTCAACGTGGTGGCCAGCAACCTGGCCAACGTCGATGCCGTGGCGGGCCCCGATGGCAAGGCTTACAAGGCCCGCCAGGTGGTCTTCCAGACTGCCCCCATGGGCGCAGACAGCTCGGCCGGTGTGCGCGTGAGCTCCATCAGCGAAAGCAACACGCCCGGCCGCCGCGTGCACGACCCCAGCCACCCGTCGGCCGACGAACAGGGCTATGTGACGCACTCCAACGTCAATGCCGTGGAGGAGATGGTCAACATGATCTCCGCCTCCCGCTCGTACCAGAACAACGTCGAGGTCATGAACACGGCCAAGTCGCTGCTCCTCAAGACCCTGCAGATGGGCCAGTAATTTCCGGGAGACCCCACCATGATTCTCAGTGCCACCAACGCCCCCTCCGTGACCGACGCAACCGGCACGAAGGCCAACACCGCCGCTACCGACCCAGCGGCCGCGCAGGACCGCTTCCTGAAACTGCTGGTTGCACAGCTGAACAACCAGGACCCGATGAATCCGCTGGACAACGCCCAGATGACCTCGCAGATTGCGCAGATCAACACGGTGACGGGCATTCAGCAGCTCAACCAGACGATGGAGAGCATGTCGGCGCAGTTCAACTCGCTGCAGGTCATGCAGGGAACGACCCTGATTGGCCGCAACGTGATGACCGAAGGCTCCACGCTGGCCGTGGCCGACAAGGCCGGCAAGGGCGGCTTTGAGCTGGGCTCGGCCGCCACCAAGGTGAAGGTCGAGGTCATGACCGCTGGCGGCCAGGTGATCGAGACCATGGACCTGGGCGCCAAGGCCGCAGGGCGCCACACCTTCGAGTGGGATGCCAGCAAATACACCGGCTCCACCGAGGGACTGCAGTTCCGCGTCAGTGCCGTCAATGGTTCGACCAAGATCGAAAGCACGTCGCTGGCCCTGTCCAAGGTGACGGCCGCAGGTGCCGAGGACGGCCAGCTGGTGCTGACCCTGGCCAACGGCAAAACCATCAACTACAGCCAGATCAAGGCCCTGGTCTAAACCCCGGCCGATTCAGTGACCGCCCCCATCAGGAGAACACCATGAGTTTTCAGCAAGGCCTCTCTGGCTTGAACGCCGCCAGCAAGAACCTCGACGTCATCGGGCACAACATTGCCAACTCCAACACCGTCGGGTTCAAGGCCTCGCGGGCAGAATTCGCCGAAATGGTGGCTTCGGCCATCGGCTCGGCGGGTGGCACCAATGCCGGCATCGGCGTCGAAGTGGGCGCTGTCTCCCAGCAGTTCACCCAGGGAAATCTCACGATCACCGGCAACAGCCTGGATGTCGCCATCAACGGCAACGGCTTCTTCACGCTCACGCTGCCCGATGGCACGCCCGCCTACACCCGCTCCGGCAACTTCAAGCTGGACAAGGAGGGCAACATGATCACCAACGACAACGCGAACGTGATGGGGTACCCCGTGGACCCGGTCACCGGGCTGCGTTCGGGCACGGACCCCATCCCGATGGTGTTCCCCACCTCCGAGCCCATCCCCGCCAAGCAGACCACGACGGTCACTGCCGCCTTCAACCTGCCCGCCACGGCCACCGACGCGGCCGGCGACCCTGCCGCGACACCCCCGATCCCGGCCACGCCACGCGCCACCTATGGCACGTCCATCAACGTGTTCGACAGCCAGGGCGTGGCCAAGCCGGTGAGCCTGTACTTCCAGAAGACCGCCACCGACAACACCTGGGACGTGTACGACGCACTCGACGACCCGACGGCGGTGCCCCCAGTGGTGGCTGCACCCATCGGGCAGATCACGTTTGACAACAATGGCGCCATCACCGGCCCGGTGGCCACGCCACCCGCCACGGGCTTCGCGCTCACGCTGAACGTGAACCCGACCCCGCCCAACCCCAACAACCTGCCCGCCTTTGATGTGGCGGTGAGCCTGGACGATGTTTCCCAGAGCGGCAACAAGTTCTCGGTCTCGAACCTGAGCCAGGACGGCTACACCACGGGCGAGCTCACCGGCATCAACATCGAGAACAACGGGATGATCATGACCCGCTACTCGAACGGCGTGACCCGAGCGGAAGGCCAGCTTGCGCTGTCGAGCTTCCGCAACACGCAGGGCCTGGCAGCGGTGGGCAGCAACAATTGGGTGGCCACCTTTGAATCCGGCCAACCCGTAGCAGGCACGGCTACGGACGGCAACTTTGGATCACTCCGCTCGGGCGCGCTGGAAGACTCCAACGTGGACCTGACCGCCGAGCTGGTGAACATGATGACCGCGCAGCGCGCCTACCAGGCCAACGCCCAGACGATCAAGACGCAAGACCAGGTGATGTCCACCCTGGTGAACTTGAGATGAAACGCCCCCTGAGTCGCTTCGCGCCTTCCCCCTCTCTCTGCGCGCTGCGCGCTCCGGGAGGGGGACGCAGCCAGCGCGGCGGGGCGGCCCTTGCGCGGCTGCCCGCGCCTGGGCCGCGCCGGTTGCACACGCTGCGCAGGGCACGCAGCACTGCAGGGTACTGAAAGGAACATCGCACCATGGACCGCATCATTTACACCGCGATGACGGGCGCCAACGCGGCCGCCCACCGGCAGGCCGTGTTGTCCAACAACCTCGCCAACGCCTCCACCCAGGGGTTTCGCGCGGAGATGTCCACCTTCCGCTCCGTGCCCATCCAGGGCGATGGCTCCAAGACCCGCGTTTTTGCGCTGGAGGCCACCTCGGGCCACGTGAGCACGCCCGGCCCCGTGCAGCGCACCGGCCGCAACCTCGACGCCATGGCCGTGGGCAATGCCTGGTTTGCCGTGCAGGGCCTGGATGGCACCGAGGCCTACACCCGCGCAGGCACCTTCGAAGTGTCGGCCACGGGCCAGCTGCTCACCCCCACCGGGCTGCCGGTGCTGTCCGACGGCGGTGCGCCCATTGATGTTCCCCCGGGCGCCGAGGTCACACTGGGCTCGGACGGCACGGTCACTGCCAAGGCGGCAGGCCAGCCCGCGCAGGCCATTGGCCGCCTCAAGCTGGCCACCCCCACACTGGAAGACCCGCTCAAGCGCGGCGACGACGGGCTGTTTCGCACTGCGTCGGGGGACCCGATCCCGAGCGACGCCAACGCCCGCATGCTGGCCGGGGCGGTGGAAGGCTCGAACGTGAACCCGGTCGAAAGCATGGTCGGGATGATTGCCGCATCGCGCCAGTTCGAGCAGCAGATGCGCCTGCTGCAGTCCGCCGAAACCAACGACAAGACCGCCAGCCAGCTGCTGAGCATGAACGGCTGAGGTCGCGTCCCACGCCGCCACGCCAAAAGGAAGCACCATGATCAACTCCCTCTGGATCGCCAAGACCGGCATGTCTGCCCAGCAGACCCAGCTCGACGTCATCTCGCACAACCTGGCCAACGTCTCCACCACCGGCTACAAGCGCAACAACGCGGTGTTCGAAGACCTGATCTACCAGAACCTGCGCCAGGTGGGCGCCAACACCACCGAGCAGAACCAGCTGCCCACCGGCCTGCACCTGGGCCTGGGCGTGCGCACGGTGGCCACCAGCCGCAACTTCGTGCAGGGCAGCCTGCAGGAGTCCAAGAACAACCTGGACGTGGCCATCAATGGCAACGGCTTTTTTGAAGTGACCATGCCCGACGGCACGCTGGGCTACACGCGGGACGGCTCGTTCCAGGTCGATTCGCAAGGCCGCCTGGTCAACTCCAGTGGCCTGCCCGTGGCTAACGGCATCACGGTGCCCGCCAATGCCACGAGCGTGACCATCAGCGCCGACGGCGTGGTGTCTGCCACTGTGCAGGGCAACACCCAGCCCCAGCCGCTCGGCAACCTGGCGATGTCAGCCTTCATCAACCCGGCCGGCCTCGAGCCCATCGGCCAGAACCTGTTCAAGGAATCTGCCGCCTCGGGCCAGCCCCAGCAGGGCACGCCCGGCACCAACGGGCTGGGCATCCTGAAGCAGGGCTTCCTGGAAGCCTCCAACGTCAACGTGGTGGAAGAGCTGGTCACCATGATCCAGGCCCAGCGCGCCTACGAAATGAATTCCAAGGCCATCCAGACCTCGGACCAGATGCTGGCCAAGCTCAGCCAGCTGTGACAAAGATGACGACAGGAGCTTTCGCCATGCTGCAGTTCACTCGCCTTTTTGCCCTGCCGGCCGCCCTGGGCGCGCTGATGCTCACGGGCTGCGCCACCATGTCACCCCCGCCGCCAGTGGACATCCTGCCCACCACGCCGCCGCCGCTGGCCGCCGCGCCGCGCACCCCACCACCCGTGACGGGCGGGCTGTTCCACAACGCCAGCTACCGCCCCGCCTTCGAAGACCGCCGCGCGCGCATGGTGGGCGACAACGTGACGATCATGATCGTCGAGAACGTGACGGCCAGCCAGAAATCCTCATCCACCGTGGACCGCACCTCGGAGGCCTCAGCCGGCATCACCAACCTGCCTTTCGTGAAGAAGTCGCTGGCCGACCGCACCACGCTGGGCGCCGCGTCGGAAAACACCTTCTCCGGCAAGGGCGGCACCGAAAGCGCCAACACCTTCACCGGTTCGATCACGGCCACCGTGGTGGACGTGCTGCCCAATGGCCACTTGGTCGTGACGGGGGAAAAGCAGATCGGCGTGAACCAGAACGTGGATGTGCTGCGCTTCTCGGGCACCATCGACCCGCGTGCGCTGCAGCCGGGCAGCATCGTGAACTCGACCCAGGTGGCCAACGTGCGCGTCGAATCGCGTGGCCGTGGGGCGCAGAACGAAGCCCAGGCCATGGGGTGGATGAACCGGATCTTCAACACGATCACGCCGTTCTAGATTCCCCCCTGAGTCGCTGCGCGCCTTCCCCCCTGAGGGGGGACGCCACCCCCGGCCCGGCAAAGCCGGATCCGCGGTGGCGCTGGCCTTTGGCCGCGCCAGTTTTTACGGGTGTGGTTTCTGGATGCGCCGGGGGCACAAAGCCTGGGGTTTTGAGGCTTCGGGATGCCTGACCGTTGTGAAAGATCCTCGTCCCAGTTTGCTACATTATTTATAGCCACCAACGCTTATCCATCAAGCGTTAGATGCTGTTTTTATTCATACTTTCTTCTGTAGCGCGGCACCGGCGCCTGCCTGGCTTTACGCACGCCACTGGCCGTTCACCACCTGCCCTGGAACCCACGCAATAGGCCGGTGAACCCGCTTCTTTTTGGGTTTTAGTTCCTGGCGGGGCCGCCCACAATGGATGCCATGAAAGCCTTGTCCCACTCCCTCCTGTCACGCCCCGTGCGCGCGCTGTGGCTGTTGTTGGCCCTTGTGGCCGCTGGTGTGGCGGTGCCCGCACATGCCTTGCGCATCAAGGAAGTGGCGGCGGTGCAAGGGGTGCGCAGCAACCAACTGACGGGCTATGGCCTGGTGGTGGGGCTGGACGGCACGGGCGACCAGACCACGCAGATGCCCTACACCACGCAGGCCATGTCCAACTACCTGCAGCAGATGGGCATCAGCCTGCCACCCAGCGCGGCTGGCCAGCTGCAGCTCAAGAACGTGGCGGCCGTGATCGTCACGGCGCAGCTTCCCGCTTTTGCGCAGCCGGGGCAGACGATCGACATCAACGTCTCCTCCATGGGCAACGCCAAGTCGCTCAAGGGCGGCACGCTGATCGTCACGCCGCTACGCGGCGCCGACGGCGAGATCTATGCGCTGGCCCAGGGCAATGTGGTGGTCGGTGGCGCCGGTGCATCGGCCGGCGGCAGCAAGGTGCAGATCAACCACCTGAGCGCAGGCCGCATTCCGCAGGGCGCGCAGGTCGAGCGCGCCGTGCCCACGCCGCTCAACGAGGGCGACACCATCAACCTCGGGCTCAACGCCTCGGACTTCCAGACTGCGCGCCGCGTGGCGCAGGCCATCAACACCAAGCTGGGCAGTGGCCTGGCCACGGCGCTCGACGGCCGCACGGTGCAGGTGCGCGCGCCGATCGACCCCGGCGCCCGCGTGGGTTTCATCGCCGACCTCGAAGAGCTGGCGCTGGAGTCGTCCACCCCCTCGGCCAAGGTCGTCATCAACGCACGCACTGGCTCGGTGGTGCTCAACCAAGCGGTCACGCTGGGCCCCTGCGCCATTGCGCACGGCAACCTCTCGATCACCATCAGCTCGACGCCCATCATCAGCCAGCCCGCACCGCTCTCGCAAGGGCAGACCGTGGTGGCGCAGCAAAGCGACATCCGCATCAACCAGGAGCCGGGCAACATCATCCAGATGCCGCCCTCGCCCCAGCTGGCGGACGTGGTGAAGGCGCTCAACACACTGGGCGCCACACCCCAAGACCTGCTGGCCATCCTGCAGGCCATCAAGGCCGCTGGCGCGCTCAACGCCGAGCTGGAAGTGATCTAAATGCTCCCCCTGAGTCGCTTCGCGCCTTCCCCCAAAGGGGGACGCACCCGGTGGCCTGGCAAAGCCAATTCCACGGGTGCACAGGCCTGGGCAGCGCCAAATTCACTGTCTGTGGGTAGCCCAGCGCAGGAGGCTTGACCATGGCCCTCACACTCCCTTCGTCCAGCACCACCAGCACGTCCAATGCGCTGGCGGTGGACATCCGCTCGCTCAACACGCTCAAGTACGACGCGGGCACGGCCAACAACGCCCAGACCACCCGCGAGGTGGCCAAGCAGTTCGAGTCGCTGTTCATGCGCGAGCTGATCAAGAGCATGCGCGACGCCACGATGAAATCCGGCCTCATGGAAGGCGAGCAGGCCAACCTGGGGCAGGACATGCTGGACCAGCAGCTGTCTGTCAGCATGTCCGGCCAGCAGGGCGGGCTTTCTGAAGCGATTGCGCGCCAGCTCTCGCGCCAGATGGGCGGTGCCGATGCGAACTTCTCCGTGCCTTCCACGCTGAGCCTGCCGCAGGCACTGCCGCGTGCAGCGGCACCGGCCACCGGCACCCCGGCTGAGGCGACGGCACCCGCACCCAAGGGCCGCGATGGATTTGTGCAGCACCTCTCCGGTACCGCCGAGCGCGTGGCCCAGGAGAGTGGCATTCCGGCGAGCTTCATGCTGGGCCAGGCCGGCCACGAAACCGGCTGGGGCAAGAGCGAGATCAAACACAAGGACGGCTCCAACTCGTTCAACCTGTTCGGCATCAAGGCCGGCAAGGGCTGGACGGGCAAGGTGGCCGAGATCACCACCACCGAATACATCAACGGCAAGGCCCAGAAGGTGACCGCCAAGTTCCGCGCCTACGACTCGTATGAGGACTCGTTCCGCGACTACGCCCGCCTCATCACTGAAAGCCCCCGCTACGAAAAGGCGCAGGCCACCGCCAAGAACGGTTCGGCCGTGGCCTATGCGGCCGAGCTGCAAAAGGCCGGATACGCCACCGACCCCGAGTACGCCCGAAAGCTCAGCGGCGCCATCAACAGCGCTTTGCGCGTACAGCGCGCCCAGGCGTGATGAGAAAGCCGAGGTAAGCCATGAGTCTTCTCAACGTCGGCGCCCGCGCCCTGCTGGCCAACCAGGTGGCCCTGCAGACGGCGGGCCACAACATCGCCAACGTCAATACGCCCGGCTATTCGCGCCAGACCGTGGTGCTGCAGACCGTGCAGGGCCAGTTCACGGGGGGTGGCTATATCGGCCAGGGTGTGGATGTGCAGACCATCCTGCGCAACCAGAGCGAGCTGCTCACGCGCCAGTCGGCCACGGCGGGCTCCGTGCAGTCGTCCGACATCGTGCGGGCCGAGCGCCTGCGCCAGCTGCAGGAGGTCTTCAGCGGCGGCACGGCCGGCCTGGGTGCCGCCATCAACGACATGATGAATGCGTTCTCGGACGTGGTGAGCGCCCCCACCGACATCACCGCACGCACCGTGGTGCTCACGCGCATGGACGAAACCGCGTCGCGCATGCGCTCGGCCGCCGACCGCATCAACGAGATCCAGTACACCGTCACCGAGCAGCTGCAAAGCAGCATCACCGCTGTCAACAGCCTGGCCGGACAGATGGCCAGTGTGAACGAGCAGATCGCGCGTGCCAAGGGCAATGGACAGACCCCGAATGACCTGCTGGACCAGCGCGACCAGATCATCCGCGACATCAACCAGTACGTGCAGACCACACAGATCCCGGCCGACGACGGCACGGTGGGCCTTTTCGTGGCGGGCAGCCAGCCGCTGGTGCTGGGCACCACGGCGACCAGCCTGTCGGTAGACGATGCCACCGCCTTCCCCGGCAGCGGCCAGATCAAGCTGTTCTTCAACCGGCCCGGTGCACCGGCCGTGGAAATGGACGAGAACGTGCTCGGCGGGGGCTCGATGTCGGGCCTCCTGCGCTTCAACAACACCGATCTGGCCGAGGGACGCAACCTGCTGGGCCGCATGGCCATGGCCATCGGCATGACGATGAACGACCAGCACAACCTGGGCCTCACGCTCGACGGTGCGCTGGGCAAGGACCTGTTCGCGTTGCCCGCCAGCATGCCAGGCCACACCAACGGCGCGGGCGTGGGCACGGTGTCCTTCACCGGCCCCACGCAGTTCGCGGCGTCGGACTATGAAATCCGCTTCACCACCGGCACGGCCGGGCAGGTGGTGCGGCTGTCGGACGGCACCTCCACCCCGTTCACCGACGCGGCCAACCTGGCCACGCTGCAGATCGACGGCCTCAACTTCAACCTGACCACGCCCGGCAACCCGGGCGAGCGCATGCTGTTCAAGCCGTTCAGCACGGCGGCGGCCAACATCCAGTCGCTGGTGTATTCACCACGCGATCTGGCAGCGGCCAACCCCATCAATGCGGCCATGGGCACCTCCAACGGCGGCACGATGCAGCTGGCCGGCCTCAAGGCCACCGGCCTGCCCAACCCGCCGGGGCTGGTACTTCCGCCCAATGCCAACCCCGCCGCACTGCCCCCCATCCTGGGCGGCATCCAGCTGCAGTTCACGGCCGGCCCGCCCACCACCTACGATGTGCTGGACCGCGGCACCGCACCGCCCACCACGATTGCCGCCGCACAGCCCTACACGCCCGGTACGCCCATTTCCATCAACGGGTGGGAGATCAAGCTGCAGGGCAGCCCCAACACGGGCGATACCGTGGTCATCGGCAATGCCTCGGACCCGCAGTACGGCGACATCTTCACGCGCAACTCCGGCAACGCCAACGCACTCATGGGCCTGCGGGACGTGAAGATGTTCGACGAATCCACGCTCTCCGACGGCTATGCGGGCGCCATTTCCCAGGTGGGGACCCGCACCCAGAGTGCGCTGTTCGCGGCCGAGCTGTCCACCACCATCGCGTCCAATCTGGAGCGGGATCGCACCGCGATTTCCGGGGTCAATCTGGACGAAGAGGCCGCAAGGCTGATCCAATACCAGCAGGCGTACCAGGCATCGTCCAAAATGATCCAGATCGCGCAAAACATCTTTGACTCGCTGCTGCAAGGCCTCGGCCGCTGACGGCGGGACAAGAGTTAGGAGTTCGACATGAGCAATAGCATCTACCGCCTTGGCACGGCCAACATGTATGACAACGCCCTGCGCAACCTGGGCACGCGCCAGACCAACCTGTCGAACCTGCAGGAGAACCTGACCTCGGGCAAACGCGTGGTGCGGGCCAGCGACGACCCCGTGTCGGCCGCACAGGCAGAACGCGCCATCAACCGGCTGGCGCGCGTCCAGACCGAGCAGCGCGCACTGGAAACCCAGCGCAACGCGATTGCCCAGGCCGAGTCTGCCCTGGGCGATGCGGTGGACCTGGTGCAGAACTTCCGCGAGCTGGTGGTGAACGCCGGCAGTGCGGCCCTGACGCCCAACGACCGCACCACCATCGCCAACCAATTGCAGGGCCTGCGCGAGCAGCTTCTGGAGGTGGCCAACCGCAAGGACACCAACGGCGTTCCGCTGCTCAGCTCACTGGGCAGCGCGCTCGCACCGTTCCTCGGCCCCTTGAGCAGCAGCCCCGACTACACCTTCGAGGGGCTGCCCGGCCAGACAGCCAGCAGTGGCGTATCCATTCCCGGCGCGCTGGACGGCGAAGCCACCTTCATGTTCGATCCGCAGCGCGACGGGGTCTACACCGCAGGCGTCAGCGCCATCCCCTCCAGCCGCTTCCTCAACACCACGGCGGTCACCCCCGTGAACCCCAGCCTGGTGACCGGCGACAACTACACCATCACCTTCAGCGCGGTAGGCCCGGGCGCCACACCGGGCACGACCACCGCCACCTACACGCTCACCAACACTACCACCGGCGCCGTGTCGCCGGCCGTGGTGGTGCCCGACTATCCATCGGACAAGCCGGTGACCATCGCCATCACCAGCATTCCGGGCCTGAGCTTCGACATCAAGGGCAACCCCGCCACCGGGGACGCCATCACCCTGCAGCCCAGCCCGAGCATGTTCAGCACCATGGACAACGCGATCCGCGACATCCGCAATGCCCCCGACAGCAATGCGGCGGCACAGGCGGTGGGGCAGGCCCTGGGCAACATGGACATCGGCCTGGAACGCATGCACAACATGCGCGGCTACGCGGGCGAGCTGCTCAACCGCGCGGACCGCATCACGGGCGACCAGGAAAAGCGGTCCATCCAGCTCGAAGGCGACCGCTCTCGGGCCGAGGATCTCGATATGATCCAGGGAATTTCAGACTTCCAGAACCAGCAGGTCGGCTATGAGGCAGCGCTCAAGTCCTATGCGCAGGTTCAGAAGCTGTCCCTGTTCAATTTCATTAGCTAGGACTTGCTCACGCGGTGATGGGGTGAGCCCCCCACGCCCCGGGAACAGGCCCCCGTCACATTGCCTGAGAGCACATGGTCCAATCTGTCCTTGGCAGCCTGATTCTGGGTTACCGCCCCTTGTGGAACCGCGCCCGCAAACTCGCGGCCATCCAGCTTTATGTGCACAGCGAGGCCTCGGCCCTGGTCGATACCGCCCACCTGCTGCGCACGCTGCAGGAGCTGTGGTCCGCCAGTTCCCCACCGATCCTGCTGTCCCCCCAAAGCCACCAGCTGCTGTCCAACATGCTGGAGCATGCGCCGCGGGGTGCGCCGTGGATCGAGGTACGCGGCGACTGGTTGTCCGACTCGACCATTTACAAACACGTCAAGGCCGCCCACCAGCGGGGCCTGAAGCTCGTGTGGCGCGGCGAGCTGGGCCGGCTGCCCGAGCCCGACATTGCCCAGTGCTTTGACAACAGCCTGCTCACCCTTCGCCCCGAAGACGCCGTGACAGCCCTGAAGGCGGCCCCTGCCACCCGCCCCGGCGGCGCTCCCCCGCAGCCAGTACGCGCCACCAGCCCCGTGCTGGCCGGGCAGATGTACGAAGGCATCGCCAGCCGTGCGCTCATGGAGCATTGCCTGGACCAGCACAACGCACTGGCACTGGCGGGATGGCCGGCGGAAGACGTGCTCTACAGCCTGCGCCACCATCCCCAGCAGCCTTCGCACGCGGTGATCTTCAAGCTCATGAAGGCCATCGACGCAGAGCAGTCGCTGGAAACCTTTGAAGACATCATGGGCCAGGACCCAATCCTTGCTTACCGCTTCATGGTGTACACCAACTCCGCGGCCCTGGGCCTTCGCACAGGCATCGACTCGCTGCGCCGGGGCCTGGTGATGATGGGCTACGGCTCCATCAAGCGCTGGCTGTCCGACCAACTGCCCCATGCCAGCACCGACCCCAACATGCAGCCGGTGCGCGAGGCCATGGTGATGCGTGCCGAGCTCACCGCCCACCTGCTCGATGCGGGCGTCGAGAACGACCTGCGCCGCGAGATCTACCTGTGTGGCCTGGTTTCCCAGCTGGACGACCTGCTGGGCGAGCCGCTGGGCACCAGCCTGCGCCGCCTGCCCCTGTCCGAGCGCATCTACGACGCCACGGTGCTGCGCACCGGCCCCTACACCGGCGGCCTGCAGATGGCCTGCGCGCTGGAGACGGACGACGCCAGCGCCATCCGCCAGCTTTGCGAAACCTACGAGCTGGACCTGGAAGAGGTCAATCGCGCCCTGCTGCGTGTGCTGGCCGATCTGGAAGTAGAGAGAAAGTAATCCCCCTGAGCCGCTTCGCGCCTTCCCCCCAAGGGGGACGACGCAAGCGGCCTGGCAAAGCCAGTTCCGCCGCGTCTGCTGGTTTGCGTTGTGCCAGTTTCACAGGCTGCGCGACAGGCCTCCGTCGGCCCATTCGCAATAGCCCGATAGCCTGGGGTCACCGGCTCTGCTCTGCCCGCACACGCTCGAAAGTCTTCCAGAACTCAGCCTCCTGCGTGGTGGCAAAGTTGATGCGCATGAGGGTGCTGGGTTTGCGCTCTGCATGGAACAGCGCGCCGGGCGCCAGGAGGTAGCCTTCGTCCAGCATGCGCTGCGACAGCGCGTCGGTGTCCACCCCCGTCTCCACCCAGCCAAACAGGCCCACAGGCTCGGCCGCAAAGGTGCATCCGGCCCCCAGCGCCAGCTTCACGCTGCGCGCGCGCGCAGCATCGAGCCGCGTGCGGATGCGCTCGGCGTGGCGGCGCAGTTGGCCCTGTTCGATGCACAGGGCCAGGGCCTTTTCCAGCAGCGCGGGCGTGGTCAGCGTGGCCAGCAGCTTGGTGTCCAGCAATTGCTCCACCAGCGCAGGCGGTGCCGCCATGAAACCGATGCGCCAGTTGGGCGCAAGGATCTTGGCAAAACCACTCACGTAGATGGTGCGCTGCAGGCCATCCAGCGCCGTGAGGCGCGTGGCGTGCTCGGGGGCAATGTGGCTGTAGGTGTCGTCCTCCACCACATGGAAGTTGTACTGGTTGGCCAGCTGCAAGATGCGGTGTGCGCTGCCCGGCGACAGGCAATAACCCGTGGGGTTGTGGAACACGCTCACGCTCACGTAGAGCTTTGGCTGGTGCACCTCGCAGTATTTCGCCATGACCTCCAGGTCGGGCCCGTCGGCGCGGCGCGGGACGGGCAAGATGTGCATGCCCAGGGCCGCCAGCCGCGCAAACTCCACCGCCCAGCCGGGCTCCTCCACCATCACCGGGTCGCCCGGGCGCAGCAGCGTGCGGCTCACGATGTCGAGTGCGTGTGTGGCGCCCACGGTGGTGATGATGTTTTCGGGGGCCGCATGCACGTTCAGCGTGGCCAGCTTCTTGGACAGCACCCGGCGCAGCCCCGTATCGCCCAGTGGCTCGCCGTACTGCAGTGAAAAATCATTCAGCGCGCGCGTGCTGGTCACCTTGCGCACCGCGGCGGGCATGAACGTGGACTCCAGCCAGGCGGGCGGAAACACCCCCATGCCGGGCTGCGGCTTGTCGCTGATCTTGTGGAACATGCCGCGGATCAGCGCTGTGGCATTGACCGGCGGCGCCCCCCGCGCAGCGCCGCGCCCGGCGCCGCGGGCCGCAAACCAGTGCGCGGTGCTCCAGTTGCCCATGGCACGCTCGACCTCCTGGGCTCCCGTCTCGTCATCCTCCGGCACCCGCTCCACCTGTCCTGTGGCCATCTCGCGCACAAAGAAGCCCCGGTTCTTGCGCGCCTCCACCAGGCCCTGCGCCAGCAATTGGTCATACGCCGCCACCACGGTGGAAGGGCTCACGCCATGCTGCTGCGCGCACTGCCGCACCGAAGGCAGGCGCGCACCAGGTGCCAGCAGCCGGTTGCGGATGCGCTCGCCAAAACGCGCCGACAGCTGCTCGGTCAGCGACTGGGTGGTGGTTTTCATCAGCATGGCCGTGTCCTTGTGTACTGTTATCGCAGCCAATACAGATTACGAACTGCGCTGCTTAACTGTATTGGTTGTGTACTGACATCGAAGATTACATTGAAGCCCAGGCGCTGACAAGCCACCCGCCAAAAAGCCCGGAAACACCTGCCCATGACCGCCCCCGAACTGACTGCCCTGCTGCTGTTCTGCACCGCGATGAGTTTTTCGCCGGGGCCCAACACCACCTTGTCCACTGCACTGGCCGCGAACCTGGGTCTCAAGCGCGCGCTGCGCTTTTGCTTCGCGGTGCCCACGGGCTGGACACTGCTCATGCTGGGCAGCGGCCTGGGCCTGGGCGCCCTGATCACCGGCGTGCCCGCGCTGCGCTGGGCCGTGACGCTGCTGGGCGTGGCCTACATGCTCTGGCTGGCCTGGAAGCTCAGCCGCGCAGGCCAGATGACCGAGGTCGACACCTCGCGCCTGAACGTGACCTTCTGGCAAGGCGTGGGCCTGCAGTTCGTGAACATCAAGGCCTGGATGCTGGCGCTCACGCTCAGCGCAGGCTGGGTGGTCAACGCCGCAGGCCTGCCCTCGACCAATCCGGGCGAGCGCCTCGCCATCATCTGTGGGGTGATGATGGTGTTTGCCTTCACCAGCAACTTTGCCTACGCGCTCATCGGCTCGCTGCTGCGCCAGTGGCTGGCGCAGGGCCAGCGCCTGCTCTGGTTCAACCGCGCACTGGCCCTGGTGCTCGTCGCCACCGCCCTCTGGATGCTTTCCCTATGAACAACGCACAAGAACGCGAAGCGCTGATCTGGGGGCTGGTGGGCGTCACCTTGTTTGCGGCCACCCTGCCGATGACCCGCCTTGCCGTGGGGCCCACCGACGCGCCGCAGCTGTCGCCCTGGTTTGTCACGTTCGGCCGCGCTGCCGTGGCAGGGCTGCTGTCCATCGCCTACCTGTGGCTGCAGCATGTGCGCGGGCGCCTCAACCTTCCACGGAAAGCCGAATGGCCGCTGCTGGCCATCACGGCCTTTGGCGTGATCGTGGGGTTTCCGCTGTTTCTGGCCCTGGCGCTGCGCCATGTGCCCAGCACCCATGGGGCCGTGGTCACCGCCTTGCTGCCACTGTCCACCGCTCTGCTGGGCGCATTGTGGTTCCGGCAACGGCCCTCCGCCGGTTTCTGGGCCTGCGCCGTGTTGGGCAGCGGCCTGGTACTGGGGTTCATGGTGTGGCGTGCGGGTGGCGTCTACCTGGGCGCAGCCAACATCTACCTGCTCATTGCCATGACCACGGGCGCGTTCGGCTACATCGGCGGCGCCCGCCTCACGCCGAGGCTGGGGGCCGAGCAGGTCATCTGCTGGGTCCTGGTGTGTTCCCTGCCACTGACCATTCCCATCGCCTGGTGGTTTGCACCCGCCGTGCCCTCGGCCATCGGCGGCATGAGCTGGCTGGGCTTTGTCTATGTGGCGCTGTTCTCGATGTGGATCGGCTTCTTTGCCTGGTACCGGGCGCTGGCACTGGGCGCTGTGCGCGTAAGCCAGATCCAGCTGATCCAGCCCTTCCTGAGCCTGCTTTTCGCCGTGCCGCTGCTCGGAGAGCGCCTGGATACCGTCACGGTGGTGTTTGCACTGGCCGTGATCGCGACCGTATTTGTGGGCAAGAAGATGCCCGTTCACCAAGGAGCCCCCGCATGACCCCCATCGCCCCGGAACAACGCCTGCAGCAACTGGGCCTGGTATTGCCCGCCGTGACCGCACCCCGTGGCAACTTTGACGCCTATGTGCTCGACGGCAACACGCTGTACCTGTCGGGCAAGGGCTCTCCCGCCCGCGAAGACATGGCCAACGTGCCCAAGGTGGGGCGCGAAATCAGCGCCGCGCAAGCCAGGGACCATGCCCGCGAGGTGGGACTGCACCTGATCGCGACGATGAAGGCTGCACTGGGCGACCTGTCGCGCGTGCGCCGCGTCGTGAAGGTCCTGGGCATGGTCAACGCCACCCCCGACTTCATGCAGCACACCGAGGTCATCAACGGCTGCTCCGACCTGCTGGTCGAGGTGTTCGGCGATGCGGGGCGGCATGCGCGCTCGGCCGTGGGCGTGGGCTCGCTGCCGCGCGGCTTCGCGGTGGAGATCGAAGCGGTGGTTTCCTTGAAGGACTGACATTCATGCAAATACACCACATCCCGTTTGCCACCACCGACTGGTCTGGCATTCCGCGCGAAGAAAAAAGCGCAGAGGCCGGCCAGGCCTTCTGGCGCACGCAACAGTTCGGCGACGTGCGCGTGCGCATGGTGGAGTACACACCGGGCTACGTGTCGGACCACTGGTGCGTCAAGGGCCACGTGCTGCTGTGCCTGGGCGGAGAATTGCACACCGAGCTGGCCGACGGCCGTCGGTTCACGCTGACGCCGGGCATGAGCTACCAGGTGGCCGACAATGCAGAACCCCATCGGTCCACATCCCCACAGGGTGCCACCTTGTTCATCGTGGACTGACAGAGCGCCCGGCACGGCCCGCGCATTCCGATTTTTTAGACTTTGCAACAGGGTGGTCATTTGCGAACCGCCCACAGGAGAACGAGAGTGAAACTGAACGACCTCCCACAGACCAGCACCTGGACCCTGGCACGCCGCGCCGAGCGCATGAACCCTTCGGTCATCCGCGAAATCCTGAAGGTCACGGAAAAGCCCGGCATCATCAGCCTGGCGGGTGGCCTGCCCTCACCCAAGACCTTCCCGGTGTCGGCCTTCGCCGAAGCTTCCGCCGCCGTGCTGGCCAATGATGGCCCAGCTGCACTGCAATACGCCGCCAGCGAAGGCTATGCCCCGCTGCGCCAGGCCATCGCCGACTTCCTGCCTTGGAGCGTGGACCCCGAGCAGATTCTCATCACCACCGGCTCGCAGCAAGCCCTGGACCTGATCGCCAAGGTGCTGATCGACACGGACAGCCGCGTGCTGGTGGAAACACCCACCTACCTGGGCGCGCTGCAGGCCTTCACGCCCATGGAGCCTGCCGTGGTGTCCGTGGCCAGCGATGATGAAGGCGTTCTGATTGATGACCTGAAGGCCAAGGTGGGCACGGGTGCCAACAAGGCGCGCTTCCTGTACGTGCTGCCCAACTTCCAGAACCCCACGGGCCGCACCATGAGCGAAGCCCGCCGAGCCGCCCTGGTGCAGGCTGCCGCCGAACTGAACCTGCCGCTGGTAGAGGACAACCCCTACGGCGACCTGTGGTTCGACAACCCACCACCCGCCCCGCTCACCGCCCGCAACCCCGATGGCTGCATCTACATGGGCTCGTTCTCCAAGGTGCTGGCCCCCGGGCTGCGCCTGGGCTTCGTCGTGGCGCCCAAGGCGGTGTACCCCAAGCTGCTGCAGGCCAAGCAGGCGGCCGACCTGCACACCCCCGGCTACAACCAGCGCCTGGTGGCCGAGGTGATGAAGGGCAACTTCCTGGACCGCCATGTGCCCACCATCCGCGCGCTGTACAAGCAGCAGTGCGAGGCCATGCTGGCGGCACTCGACAAGGAAATGCAGGGCCTCTCCGTGCAATGGAACCGCCCCGACGGCGGCATGTTCCTGTGGGTGCGCCTGCCCGAAGGCATGAGTGCCGTCGAACTGCTGCCCAAGGCCGTGGAGCGCAACGTGGCCTTCGTGCCCGGCGCGGCCTTCTATGCCGACAACGCCGACCCGCGCACGCTGCGCCTCTCGTTCGTGACCTCCAGCGTGGAGCAGATCGCGACCGGCATCGCCGCACTGGCCGCTTCGATACGCGATGAGCAGAACAAAGGCTGATCCATGCTGAGGCTCTGGGGGCGCCTGTCGTCCATCAATGTGCGCAAGGTGGTGTGGACAGCGCAGGAGCTGGGCATCACGCTGCAGCGCACCGACGCGGGCGGCCAGTACGGCATCGTGCGCGAGGCACACTACCTCGGCCTCAACCCCAACGGCCTGGTGCCGCTGATTGAGGATGAGGATACGGACACCGTGCTGTGGGAATCCAACCCCATCGTGCGCTACCTGTGTGCCCGGCATTCCATGGGTGCGCTGTACCCCGACGCATTGCGCGAGCGCTTTGTGGCCGAGCAGTGGATGGACTGGCAGCAGACCACCCTGAACCCGGCCGGGCGCGATGCCTTTATCCAGTGGATACGCACGCCCCCAGCCCAGCGCAACGATGCGCTGATTGCCGCGTCGGTGGCCGCCACCGAGCCCCTGCTGGCAATGCTGGACGCCCACCTGGCGCGCCAGCCCTTCATGGCGGGGGAGCAGTTCACCATGGCCGATATTCCCATGGGCTGCGAGATCCACCGCTGGTGGGGCCTGCCACAGGATCGCATCGCACGGCCGCACCTGGAGCGGTGGTACAACGCGGTCAGCACCCGCCCCGGCGCTCGGGGCGTATTGGACCAGCCTCTCTCCTGAACCTCACCATGCACCAGCGCCCCTTCAAGCAGATCGACGTCTTCAGCGACCGCCCCGGCTACGGCAACCCCGTGGCTGTGGTGCTGGATGCCGAGGGTTTGAACGACAGCGACATGCGCCGTTTTGCGGCCTGGACCAACCTGTCGGAAACCACCTTTCTGCTGCCCCCCACCGAGGCAGGGCGCGCTGCGGGCGCCGACTACCGCCTGCGCATCTTCAGCCCCAACGGCGAGCTGCCCTTTGCCGGCCACCCCACGCTGGGCACTTGCCACGCGTGGCTGCAGGCGGGCAACACACCGCGCCAGAGCGGCATGGTGATCCAGGAGTGCGCGCTGGGTTTGGTGCGTATCGCGCAGACCGATGACACGCTGGCCTTTGCCGCCCCGCCCCTCAAGCGCAGCGCGCCCAGCCCCGCCCTGGTGCCGCTGATTGCGAGCGCACTGGGCCTGCGCCCCCAGCAGATCCTGGGTGCGCAACTGCTGGACAACGGCCCCGTGTGGCTGGGCCTGCTGCTCGACAGCGCGGACACCGTGCTCGGCTTGCGCCCGGACCACGCGCGCCTGAAAGACCTGGGCCAGGACGTGGGCGTGATCCATGTCGGCCCCACCGCCAGCGACACCACCCAGCCCGGCGTGGTGGTGCGCGCCTTTGCCGCACCCATGGGCAACCCCGAAGACCCGGTCACCGGCACCCTTAACGCCAGCCTGGCCGAATGGCTGATTGCCGACGGCCTGGCCCCGCACAGCTACCTGGTGGCCCAGGGCGAATGCCTGGGCCGCGCGGGCCGCGTGCACATCCGGCAGGACAACGACCACCAGCTCTGGGTGGGCGGGCGCGCCGTCACCTGCATTGAAGGCTCGGTGCTGCTATGAGCTGGTCCAAAACCCCGCGCCCCAGCGGCTGACCCCCACCCCGGCGGACTCCTTCCTCCCAGGTGCCCACCGAACACAAGCCCAAGAACTCCAGACCCCCGGTCAGCCCCCGGCGTGCCCAGCTCGACCGATCCACCGCCCGTTTCACCGCTTTTTTGCTTCAAGGACCCTGACCACCATGCAACAACGCCCCTTCAAACAAGTCGATGTTTTCACCGCCCAGGCCTACCGGGGCAACCCACTGGCCGTGGTGCTGGACGGCACGGGCCTGTCCACCGAAGCCATGCAGGAGTTCACGAACTGGACCAACCTGTCAGAAGCCACCTTCTTGCTCCCACCCACCTCGCAAGGCCGCGCCGCCGGTGCCGACTACCGCGTGCGTATCTTCTGCCCCGGGCGCGAACTGCCCTTTGCCGGCCACCCCACGCTGGGCAGCTGCCACGCCTGGCTGCAGGCCGGGGGCCAGCCCCAGGTGGCCGGCAAGGTGGTGCAGGAATGCGGCGTGGGCCTGGTCGCGCTGCGCCAGGACGGCGACCGCCTGGCTTTTGCCGCGCCTGCGTTGATCAAAAGTGGCCCGCTGGCGGAAGACGACGTGGCCTTGATTGCCCGGGGTCTGGGGGTGGACCGCAGCGACATCCTGCACCACGCCTGGTGCGACAACGGCCCCAACTGGCGCGGTGTGATGCTGCGCAGCAGCGAACAGGTGCTGGCGCTCAAGCCCGACGCCAGCATCCTGGGCCAGCTGGATGTGGGCGTGGTCGGACCGCGCGGAAAGGTCGGTGTCATCGGCAGCACCGACGCCGAAGGCATCGCCTTTGAAGTGCGCGCCTTTTTCCCCGGCAACAACGGCCTGGCCGAAGACCCCGTCACCGGCAGCCTGAACGCCGCGCTGGCCCAGTGGCTCATCGGCGCGGGCCTGGCCCCCACAAAATACGTGGCCAGCCAGGGCACCTGCCTGGGCCGCGCCGGGCGCGTCTATGTGGAGCAGGACGGCGACACGATCTGGGTGGGCGGCAGTTCGGTCACCTGCGTGTCGGGCGAGGTGCTGCTGTGACAGCGAGCCCCTTGGCCCCGTGCGTAGACCATCTGGTCGTGTTGGCCGCCGACCTGGCCAGCGGCGTAGCCTGGTGCGAACGCACGCTGGGCATCACCCCCACAGCGGGCGGTGAACACCCTCTGATGGGCACGCACAACCGCATCTTCAATGTCTCCGGCCCCACCCACCCGCGCGCCTACCTGGAAATAATTGCTATCAACAAAGGAGCTGCTCCCGCAATACCAGAAAGCGCCAGCCGCTGGTTTGATATGGATGATGCTGCCTTGCGACAACAGGTGGCACAACACGGCCCACAGCTGATCCACTGGGTGGCCAGCGTGCCCGACGTGGCCGAGCGGTGTGCCGCGCTGGTGGCGCGGGACATCGAGCGCGGCGCCATCGTCACCGCCAGCCGCCCTACGCCGAATGGCCTGCTGCAATGGCAGATCACCGTGCGCGACGACGGCCTGCGCCTCATGGACGGCTGCCTGCCCACCCTCATCCAGTGGGGCGACGTGCACCCGTGCAGCAGCCTGCCCGCCAGTGGTGTGCAACTGCAGCAGCTCGCGCTGCAGCATCCGCAGGCCGCCACGCTGCAGGCCGCGTGCGAAGCCGTGGGGGTAGCAAACTCCGTCGCCATCACACCCGGCAACACGCCCCGGCTCACCGCGCAGCTCAGCACGCCACGGGGCCCGGTCACCCTCTCGTCGTTCACCCCCCAGGAGTAACCGCCATGCTTTTCTCTGTACAGGAACTGCTGCTTTTCGCACTCGCCGCCCTCGTGCTGGTGCTCACGCCCGGCCCCAACATGGTGTACTGCGTCTCGCGCAGCCTCACCCAGGGGCCGCGCGCCGGGCTCATCTCGCTGACCGGGGTGGTGCTGGGTTTTGTCGTGCACCTGCTGGCGGCTGCCCTGGGCCTGACGGCGCTGCTGGCCGCCGTGCCCGTGGCCTTCGACGCCATCCGCTACGCCGGTGCCGCGTATCTGCTGTGGATGGCATGGCAGGCCGTCAAACCCGGCGGCAACGCGCCGTTCGAAGCCCGCAACCTGCCGCACGACAGCCCGCGCACACTGTTCCTCATGGGCTTCATGACCAACCTCTTGAACCCCAAGGTGGCCATGTTCTACCTGTCGTTCTTCCCCCAGTTCCTCCACCCCGAGCGCGGCCAGTTGCTGCTGCAGAGCCTGACGCTGGGTGCCGTGCAGATCACCACCAGCGCAGCCGTCAACACGCTGCTCATCCTGTGCGCCGCCCGCGTGGCGCTGTTCCTGAACCGCAACGCCGCATGGATGCGCGCCCAGCGCTATTTCATGGGCACCGTCCTGGGTCTGCTGGCCCTGCGCCTCCTCACCGAAAAGAAAGCCGCCGCATGAACACCCGCCTCGACCCCACCGCACTGCTGCCCACCCTGGCCGACATCGAAGCCGCTGCCGAGGTGGTGTACCGCGACTTCGCCGCCACGCCCCAGTACCGCTGGGGCCTGCTCAGCCAGCGCCTAGGCACCGACTGCTGGCTCAAGCACGAAAACCACACGCCTGTGGGCGCGTTCAAGATCCGGGGCGGCCTGACCTATTTCGACCAGCTCGCGCTGCGTGGAGCCCTGCCCACCGAGGTCATCAGCGCCACGCGCGGCAACCACGGCCAAAGCATGGGCTGGGCGGCACGCAGCCATGGCGTGGCCTGCACCATCGTCGTGCCGCAGGGCAACTCGGTCGAGAAAAACGCCGCCATGCGCGCCCTGGGCGTCAAGCTGATCGAGCACGGCGCGGACTTTCAGGAGGCGCGCGAATTCGCCATGGCCCTGGCCGCCGAGCGCGGCGCACACATGGTGCCCAGCTTCCACCCCGACCTGCTGCGCGGGGTGAGCACCTACTGGTGGGAGTTCCTGCGCGCCGTGCCGCAGATGGACGTGGTGTACGTGCCGATCGGCCAGGGCTCGGGCGCGTGTTCAGCCATCGCGGCCAAGCTGGCGCTGGGCCACAGCGTGCGCATCGTGGGCGTAGTCAGCAGCCATGCCACCACGTATGCGGACTCGCTGGCCGCCGGCCACGTGGTCGAAGCCCCCGTGACCACCCGCCTGGCCGACGGCATGGCCTGCCGCGTGGCCGACGCCGACGCGCTGGCCATCATGGCCCCGCACATCGACCACATCGTGCAGGTCAGCGACGACGAGGTGGCGGCGGCCATGCGCGCCCTGTTCACGGATACGCACAACGTGGCCGAGGGCGCGGGTGCTGCAGCGCTGGCGGCGGCGATGCAGGAGCGCGCGCAGCTGAAAGGCCAGGTCGTGGGCCTGGCGTTGACAGGAGGCAACGTCGACGCACCGATGTTCAGCGACGCGCTGGCGGGCTGAGGCCCTTGCGACCAAAAGGCCATTTGCTATTAATTGAGTAGCATTGGTCGCTTGTGTGACAATCGCCAGGGCATTGTTTTGGCCACAATCCGCCGCATGGGAACCCTCTACCTCGTGCGCCATGGCCAGGCCTCGTTTGGCGCCGACGACTATGACCAGCTGAGCCCGCGCGGCCGCGAGCAGGCGGTGCGGCTGGGCGAATACTGGCGTGCGCGCGGCCTGCGGTTTGACGCGGTCATCACCGGCACATTGCGCCGCCACACGCAGACGCTGCAGGGCATTGCCGAAGGTCTGCAGATTGCGCCCGAGGTGCTGCAACTGCCGGCCCTCAACGAATACGACAGCCACGCGCTGATTGCCGCCATCCACCCCCAACCCCTGGGCCCCGCCGACACGCCCGAGAAGTACCGCCAGCACTTTCGCATCCTGTGCGATGCGCTGGCGCAGTGGATGGCCGGCGTCATCAGCCCGCAGGGCATGCCCAGCTGGAACGAGTTTGCGGCCGGCATCCGCGCCACGCTGGACCATGTGCGCCACCATCACGCGGACCACAACGTGCTGGTGGTGAGCAGCGGCGGCCCCATCTCGGCCGCCGTGGGCGAGGTGCTGGGCACGGCGCCGGAGGTGACGATTGCGCTGAACATGCGCATCCGCAACAGCGCAGTGACGGAGTTCTCTATCGCGCCCAAGCGGCTGATGATGCAGACCTTCAACACGCTGCCGCACCTGAACGAAGGCCCGCACCTGGACTGGATCACGCACGCCTGACCGCGACACGCCCGGGGGACGGTTCCCGCCGGCCTACAGTGCGAGTGCGAGGAACTTCGTGCCCGGCACGGGGTTGAAGCTCACGGGCTCTGCCGGCACAAAGCCCAAGGATTCGTACAGCCTCTGGGCCGCGACGAATTCGGGCAACACGTCCAGGCACATGCGTGCATAGCCGGCCTGCCGCGCCACCTCCAGCATTCGCTGCACCAGTTGCCGCCCGAGGTCCATCCCTCGCGCTGCGGGCCGCACGTACACGCGCTTGAGCTCGCAACTGGGCCCGTCCACACGGCGCAGCGCCGCACACCCCGCCACGCCGCCGTCAACTATTGCCAGAAGGATGCAACCGTCAGGCTCCGCATATTTACCCGGTAGTTGGGCGAACTCCTGCTCATAGTCCTGAAAACCCAGATCGGCCGTCGGGCTGTGAACGTACTCCCGGAAGATGGCGGTGACCGCGGGAAGGTCGGCGGGAAACAGGGCGCGTCGGATCATGGAGCGCATCCTAAGCCGCGCACACCATCATCGAACAAACGCAAGCTTGTGCAGGGCAGTGCCCCTACTTGAACATGTCGGGCGAGAAGCTCTGGCGGAACCATTTCGTCGCATTGACCATCAGCGCGCCAGAGGTCTTCACATCGACCAGGAACTTGTCCACGCGCGCCTTGAGCCGGGGTTCGTTCTTGCGCAGTCCGATGTAGCACGGGCTCTCCTTGAGCACGGCCAGGCGGCGCACCTTGACGCGCACGAAGTTGTCGGTGATCGACTCCACCAGCACATTGCCACCGGCAAAGACGTCGATTTCACGCGCCGTATAGGCCGCAAGGAGCGGGGCGCTGCCCTTGAAAAGCTGCACCTGCGCCTGGGGCAGCAGGGCCTTGGCCAGGGTCTCCTCCAGGCTGCCCTGGGCAACGCCCAAACGAAGGCCGTTTTGCTTGGCCAGTTCTTCCTGGCTCCAGGCCTGCTGGCCAAAAACGCCCAGGTAGGTGGGCGCGTAGGTGGTGGAAAAATCGATGCTCTTTTCGCGCTCGGGTGTCTTGCCCAGGCTGGAGACGATCAGGTCAGCCCGGTCCTCCAACAAGGCAGGAATCCGGTCTGCGCTGGCCACGGGGATCAGCTTGACCACCACACCGAGGTCCGCAGCCAGCATCTTGGCAATCGAGATGTCGAAGCCGAGCAACTCGCCGTGCTGCGTAAAACCAAAGGGCGGGAAGTCCTGCGGCACGGCAACGCGCAGCACGCGCGACGCCTGGATGCGGGCCAACTGGTCCTGCGCCTCGGCGGCGGCAGGTGGCGCGGCGTGAAGCTGCCGGGCAAATGCCAGCGAACTCACCCCGCAGGCCCAAAGGAGCCCGTGTCGGCGCGTGAGTGGTGCGGAGAGAGGCTCAGTCATGGGGACGATGAAGGCGAAGTAAAGGCATGCAATCGTTGTATGCAACTCTTGTGCCCAGCCGTCCACCCCTGCACACCACCCCTGCACACCACCCCTGCACACCACCCCTGCACACCACGCCAGCTTCATCGCGCCAGCTTCATCGCGCCTGCCACGCTTGCGATGCACCAAGCGAGTGCAGATTCCGGTTTTTTCACCAATTGGGAGCATGGCCGCTGTGCCCGCTCTGCAGCCCTTCCAGCCGGTGCCCCGGCGCGCCTTATTCCGTGTGGGCGCGCACCGTATGCAACGGCAGGTCCGCCAGCTCCTGCAGCAGCGCCACCAGTTGCCCTGCCGCAGCATCTACCACCGCCCGCCCCTTGTCCGCCGTGGCTCCTGCCGCATTGCCCACGGCACCCGCCGGGTGATAGTCCTGCATCTGCCAGCCCAGCTTGGCGCTTTTGCCGTTGCCCAGAATGGCGTAGCGCTTCGACCGGTCCTGCGACGTGGAGCGGAAATCCCGCGCATGCTCCATGTGCACCGAGGCGGGCGCGAGGTGCAGCATCATCGACGTCTCGATCTCGCCCGCGTGGATGCCAAAGCGGTGCTCCTCGCCGCTGAACTGGCCGGCTACCGCGTCGGGCAGAGGCAAGCTGAACCAGCTGGCGCTGTAGACGATGAGGTCGCAGCGCGTGCGCAGCTCGCGCGCCACGATGTCCATCACGCTGACCTGGCCGCCGTGGCCGTTGAACAGCAGCAGCTTCTTGACGCCCGCGCGGGCCACACACTCGCCAATCTCCGTCCACAGCGCGATCACGGTGGCGGGCGAGAGCGTGAGCGTGCCCGGAAAGCGGATGTGCTCCGGGCTCAGGCCCACGTTCTGCGGGGGCAAAAAGAGCACGGGCAGGTCGGCGGTCATTTGCGGCAGCGCGGCATCGATCACACCCTGCAGCAAGGTGGCATCCACCGACAGCGGAAGGTGCGGGCCATGCTGTTCGACGGCCGCCACCGGCAACACGGCGACCACCTGATCGGCCTGGCCGCTGTGCTGCAGCGCGGCAAAGTCGCGGGTGGACAGGTCCGCCCAGAAGCGCGAGGGCAAGGTGAGGGGGGAGGGTTGGGGCGCGGCGGCAGCGGTCATGCCGCGATGTTAGGGCCTGTTCAGGGACGCGTCACTTCAGCGCCATCTTGCCCAGCCAGTACAACAGATGCCCCACGCCCATCACCAGCAGCGCTCTGGACGCCAGCCCGCTGGCCCTGCCGCACAGACCACGGCGGCGCTGCCATGCGCGCAGCACCAGCGCCCCCACCCACCCCACGGTGGCCAATACCGCCCACACCATCCAAAGCAGCCCCACGCCCAGGCAGCCAAAGTTCTCACAGTACAGCGTGAAGCTGTAGTACGACAGCGCCACCAGCACCACGCACAGGCCCAGCAGCATCACATCGAGCGTGCGCGACGCCCAGACGGCCACACGCGAGATCGATGCCGGAGAAGGTGACAACGGTGATGAACGCAAAGACGTATTCATAAAAAGCCGGGGGCAGAGTGGTGTGGGATGGAGTGGCAGAAACCCCTGCGGCCCAGCATAGCGCCCGCCCCACCGCCGCGCTCCGCCGCGCATCCCGCTACCATCACCGCATGACCCAAGACCTCTTCCGACAAGACGCCTACCTGCGCGAGTGCGACGCGCACATCACCGCCATCACCGACACCGGCGGCATCGTGCTGGACCGCACGGTGTTCTACCCGCTGGGCGGCGGCCAGGCCGGTGACAGCGGCGTGCTGGTGCTGGCCGATGGCACCGAGATCGCCATCGCCGACACCCGCAAGGGCAAGGACGCCGAAGGCCATGCCACCAGCGACATCGTGCATGTCCCCGCCCCGGGGCAGGAAGACCGCGTGGCCCAGCTCGCTGCGGGCACCACCGTGACCGCCCGCATCGACTGGGAACGCCGCCACCGCATGATGCGCCTGCACACCACCTCCCACCTGCTGTGCCATGTGGTTCCGCAGCTGGTCAATGGCTGCTCCATCACGCCCGACTACGCGCGGCTGGACTTTGCGATGACCGACCCGCTCGACAAGGAAGCCCTCACCGCCGCCATCGCCATCCTGGTGGCCGCCGCGCACCCGCTCACGGTGGCCTCGATCAGCGACGAAGAACTGGACGCCAACCCTGCCCTGGTCAAAAGCATGAGCGTGCAGCCCCCGCGTGGCACCGGACGCATCCGCACCATCCGCATCGGGGGCGACAACGATGCACCGCTGATCGACCTGCAGCCTTGCGGCGGCACGCATGTGGCCAATACGTCGGAGCTCGGCGCCATCGTGGTGACGAAGATTGAAAAGAAAAGCGCCACCACCCGCAGGGTGGTGCTGGGCTTTGCCCAGTGAGCAAAGCGAAGAGCGCTTTTCTTTGGGGTGTACTCATTTGCGTGCAACGCAAGTGAGTGCGCACCAAAAGCCTTGGCACCAACCACCACCCGCAGGGTGGTGCTGGGCTTTGCCCAGTGAGTGCAGTGACGAGCACGCCCCTCAAATGTCAACAATCTTGAGCCGCCGCAGCCCCCGGTTGCAATGGCTTACCCCGCCGGACCCACAACGGGGACAATAGCGGCCCGCGCGCGCGGCTTTTTTTGGACTTCTTGCACCAGGCGTCCTGGGGCTGCGGCGCTCACTTTTGCCTGCTGCCATGCCGATCTCTCTGCGCTCCGTCTCGTTTGCCTCCCTGCGCCAGCACCGCTGGTTCCGCCCCGCCGTCCGCGCGCTGGTAGGTTTGATCGTGTTGTGGCTGGTCACCTGGCTGGCTATCCCGCCCCTGGTCAAGGGGCCGCTGGAGCGCATCGCCTCCGAGCAATTGGGCCGCACAGTCACCGTGGGGGGCATCGACTTCCAGCCCTGGAGCCTGGAATTCGCACTGCGCGACGTGGCCGTGGCGGGCGCCAAAGGTGCGCCCCCGCAGCTGACGATTGGCCGGATCTACGCCGATGGCGAGCTGCAATCGCTGCTGCGCCTGGCGCCCGTGGTGGACGCCTTCACCATCGAAAACCCCGTGCTGCGCCTCACCCACCTGGGTGACGGCCACTACGACGTGGACGACATCATCGCCAAGGTCACGGCGCCCACGGGCGAGCCCGACACCGGCCCCGCGCGCCTGGCGCTGTACAACCTGGCGCTGACAGGCGGCAGCATCGACTTCATCGACCAGGCCGTGGACAAGACCCACCAAGTGCGCGCGCTGGCCTTCACGGTACCCTTCATCAGCACCCTGCCCTCGCAGCGCGAGGTGAAGGTGGAACCCCACCTGGCGTTCACGCTCGATGGCAGCCGGTTCGACTCATCCGCCCAGGGCACCCCGTTTGCGCAGACCGGCAAGGCCGATGCACAGCTGCGCCTGGACGGGCTGAATCTGGCACCGTACCTGGCCTACCTGCCGGCCGACCTGCCCGTCAGGGTGCAGGGCGCCACGCTGGACGCGGATGTGAAGGTGGCCTTCGAACAGCACCCCCGCATGGCCGTGAAGCTGACCGGCACCGTGCAAGCCAGCGGGGTGCGCATGACCGACCGCCAGGGCGCCGACCTGCTGAGCTACGAGCGCCTGAAAATCGACATGGCCGATGTGCGCCCGCTGGACCAGGTAGTGCGCCTGCAGCACATCGAGCTGACGGCGCCCGTGGTGACTGCCACGCGCGATGCGGCCGGGCAGATCAACCTCGCCCAACTGGCTCCGCCCGCACCGCCCCCCTCGCCGGTCAAGGGCAAGACCACCACACCTGCGGCGCCTGCATCTTCTGCTGAACCGGCGTCTTCGCCACAGGCCAGCGCCAGCGCAGCATCGGCCTCTGCCCCCCCCGCTTCCTCGAGCAAAGCCAAGGCCAAGGCCGCCCCCGCCTGGGTGGTGGAAGTCGCCACCGCCGCCGTGCGCGGCGGCACCCTGCGCTGGGCCGACCAGACCACGCGCCCCGCAGCGGCCTTGCAGGCCACCGAGGTCACGCTGGATGCGGCCGACGTCGCCGTGCCCTTTGCCAAAGAGAATGCCAAGCCCTTCACCTTCAAAGGCGGGCTCAACCTGCAGGGCAGCACGCTCAGCTTTACCGGCGAAGCCACCGACCAGAAGGCACAGGTCAACGCGACCCTCAACGCCCTGGCGCTGCAGCTGGCCGCCCCCTATCTGGCCCAGACGCTGGAGCCCGTGGTGACCGGCCAGCTCACCGGCGACGTGGGTGTGGTGTGGCAAGCACCTACGCCACAGGCCGCGCAGGCCGGTGCCACGGGTGTCACGGTCAAGGCAGGCCCCTTGGCGCTGGAGCAGCTGGCCGTCAAGCAGGGCAAGACCACCTTGGCCAGCCTGGGCAAGCTCGACATCGCGGGCGCTGAAGTGTCCCTGGACGCGCGCACCGCCACGCTGGAGCGCCTGGCGCTCAGCCAGCCGCAACTGGCGGTGGAACGGGGCGCGGACGGGCGCTGGATGTTCGAGCGCTGGCTGAAAACGGCACCCGCCATGCAAGGCAGCACACCATCTGCTGCCCCCAACGCCCCAGCGTGGAAGCTGCGCGTGGCCGATTTCTCGCTGCAAGGCGGCACCGTCTCGCTGGCCGACAACGCGCAACAGCGCCCCGTGGCGCTGGAAGTGACCTCCCTGGGCATCACCGCCCGCAACCTGGCCACCGACGGCAGCAAGCCCGAGGCTTTCCAGCTCACGGCCCGCGCAGCCGCGCCGGGCAAGGGCGGTAACAACAAGACAGCACCGGGCAAGCTCGACTACCAGGGCACGCTGGCGCTGCAGCCACTGGCCACCCAGGGCAAGCTCGACGCCACCCGCCTGCCCCTGCACACGCTGGACGGCTACCTGGCCAGCCAGTTCGCGGTGGAGCTGCTGCGCGCCGATGTGGGCTATCGCGGTCAGGTGACCCTGGCGCAAACGGACAAAGGCATCAGCCTGCGCCTGGCGGGCGATGCGGTGGTCGAAGAACTCAAGGCCAACAGCACCGCCGCATCGACCCCCAAGACCGAAGCCCAGGTGGGCGAGGAACTGCTGGCCTGGAAGAGCCTGAACCTGCGGGGCCTCTCCGTGGCCACCGCCCCCGGCAACGCACCGCGCGTGGAGGTCAAGGAGACCAGCCTGGTCGATTTTTTCGCCCGCATCACGATCAACGAAGCGGGCCGCATCAACCTGAGCGACATCGCCAAGACCCCGGCCGAGGCCCAGGCCGCCAATGCAGCCAGCGCCAACGCCCCTACAGCCACCCAGACCGCCGCAGCGCCCGCAGCGTCTGCCCCCGCCGCAGCAGCGTCTACCGCCCCGGCCGCCGTGGCCCAGGCTGACCCGCTGGCCCCTGTGGTGGTGTTTGGCCCGGTGAGTCTGGTCAATGGCAAGGTGCTGTTTTCGGACTTTTTCATCAAGCCCAACTACTCGGCCGACCTCTCCGAGCTGACCGGCAAGCTCAGCGCGTTCTCGTCCGAAGCCCCCGGCGGCGAGCCCCTGCTGGCCGACCTGGAGCTGCGCGGCCGCGCCGAGGGCTCGGCGTCGCTCGAAGTCACCGGCAAGCTCAACCCGCTGGCCAAGCCCCTGGCGCTCGACATCGTGGGCAAGGTGCGCGACCTGGAGCTGCCACCGCTGACGCCGTACGCGGTCAAGTACGCGGGCCATGGCATCGAACGCGGCAAGCTCAGCGTGGACGTGAACTACAAGGTGCTGCCCAATGGCCAGCTCACCGCCAGCAACCGGCTGGTGCTCAACCAGCTGACCTTTGGCGAACCCGTGGAAGGCGCACCCAACAGCCTGCCCGTGAAACTGGCCGTGGCCCTGCTGGCCGACCGCAACGGGGTGATCGACCTGGACCTGCCCATCAGCGGTTCGCTCAACGACCCGCAGTTCCGCGTCGGCCCCGTGATCTTCAAGATCATCGTGAACCTGATCGGCAAGGCGCTGACCTCGCCCTTCAGCCTGCTGGCCAGTGCCTTTGGCGGTGGCGACGAAATGAGCAACGTGCCCTTTGCCCCCGGCAGCGCCACGCTCACACCCGAGGCGCAGCAGAACCTGGGCAAGGTGGTCAAGGCCCTGACCGACCGCCCCACCCTCAAGATCACCGTGACGGGCATGGCCAGCCTCAAGGAGGAACGCGAAGGCCTGCAGCGCGAACGCGTGCAGCAGCTGGTGCTGGCCGAAAAGCGCCGCGCCAACCCGGCGGACACCGCCCCCGTGGCAGCGGCTGAATACCCCGCCCTGCTCAAGGAGGTGTACCGCCGCGCCGACATGCCCAAGCCGCGCAACCTGGTCGGCCTGGCCAAGGAACTCACCGTGCCCGAGATGGAAGCCCTGCTACTGGCCAACCAGCCGGCCACCGAGGCCATGGCGGCTGATCTGGCCACGCAGCGCGGCCAGGCCATCCGTTCGTATCTGGTGTCGCAGAAGCTGCCCGTGGAGCGGCTGTTTGTGGCCGCCCCCAAGGCGGGCAACCCGCCTGAAAAGTGGACGCCGCGTGCGGAATTGACCCTGACTACTCAGTAGCCCCCTGAGCCGCTGCGCGGCTTCCCCCAGGGGGGGACGCACACGATGGACCGGCAAAGCCGGATCCACGGGTGCACTCGCCCAGGGCGCGCCCGTTTCAAAAGGCGAGGGGCTCCAAGCATGGGGCGGCGCGCGATGGCCCTTGGGCCGCTGCGCTGCGTCCCACACGGGTGTCCCGCGTGGGGCGACAGTTTCCGGGGGCGGTGCGTCCCCGCGCACAATGTCGGATTCACTGGAATGGACGGGCGAGCACCGGAACCAACGGCGCTGCGCCCGCTCCCACACTGCAACCATGCCCCACCGCCTGCTCCACCGCCTTGCAGTTACTCTGCTTTTGATAGCTGCCAGCGCTTTATGGACAAGCGCTAGCGCCCAATTTGGCTCCAAATCCGGTGCCCCAGGCACCAGCGTAGTCACCACGCCCTATGTGCGTGCCGAGCTGCTGGCCCATGCGCCCCAGGGCGTGGCGCCCGGCCAACCGCTGTGGCTGGGGCTGCAAATCACCCACCAGCCCGAGTGGCATACCTATTGGAAAAACCCCGGCGACTCCGGCCTGCCCACGGATCTGGCCTGGACGCTGCCCGCGGGCCTGGACGCGGGCGAGATCGCCTGGCCCCTGCCCAGGAAGATCCCCATCGGCACGCTGGCCAACTACGGCTATGAAGGCACGGTGCTGTTGCCCATCCCCGTCACGGTGGCCAGCACCTTCGCGGCGGGCCCGCTGGTGCAGGACGCGACCATCAAGCTGCGCGCCTCGTGGCTGGTGTGCCGCAAGGAGTGCATTCCCGAAGAGGGCGAGTTCACACTGCAGCTGCCCATCCGCAGCACCACCGCGCTGAACGGTGCCGCGTTCGACGCCGCCGCCAAAGCACAGCCCCGGCCGGTGCTGGCGGGCACCACCGGCATCGTGCCGGACAGCCAGGCGCAGATTGCCGATGGCAATACGCTGCAGGTCAGCGTGCACGGCCTGCCCGTGGCGCTGCGGGGCAAGACGCTGGACCTGTTCCCCGAAACCGCTGAGGTCATCGACAACGCCGTCAGTTGGAAGCAGGCCTGGAATGGCAGCGTATGGACGGCGCAGATTCCCCTTTCGGCCCAGCGCAGCGCCAGCCCCAACTTGATGCCCGTTGTGGTGGCCGAGCAGGCAGCGCCAGGCCACGGCGCCGGCCCCGACACCCGCACGGGCTACCGGGCCGAGCTGAAGGTGCTGGGCACCTGGCCTCCCGCAGCCTCGGTGGCCAGCGTATCGCCTGCCTTGGAGGCCGCGCTCAAAGCCAATGCAGCGCAAGCGGGGGGAGCGGCAACATCGGCTGCGGGCTCGGGCGCATCGTCGCTCACGCTGACGGCCGCGTTGCTGGGAGCCTTGCTGGGTGGCCTCATCCTCAACCTCATGCCCTGTGTGTTCCCTGTGCTGGCGATCAAGGTGGTGGGCTTCACCCAGCATGCGCAGGACCGCAGAGCGCACCGGCTGAGTGGCATGGCTTACACCGCTGGCGTGGTGCTGTCGTTCATTGCGCTGGGCGCGCTCATGCTGGGCCTGCGCGCGGCGGGCGAGGCCGTTGGGTGGGGCTTTCAGCTGCAGTCGCCGGCTGTGGTGGCATCACTGGCGGCGCTGTTCACGCTGATCGCGCTCAACCTGGCAGGCGTGTTCGAGTTCGGGCACTTCCTGCCCTCCTCGGTGGCCAGCCTGCAGGCGCGCCACCCGGTGGCAGACAGTTTCCTCACCGGAGTACTGGCTGTTGCCGTGGCATCGCCCTGCACCGCACCGTTCATGGGCGCGTCGCTCGGCCTCACTGCCACGCTGCCCGCGCCACAGGCGCTGGCCGTGTTCGCGGCGCTGGGCCTGGGCCTGGCGCTGCCGTTTCTGGCCGCCAGTTTTATCCCCGCCGTGGCCCGCGCACTGCCGCGCCCCGGCGCGTGGATGGACACCTTCCGCAAGCTCATGGCCTTCCCCATGCTGGCCACCGTGGTCTGGCTGGTGTGGGTGCTGGGCCAGCAAAGCGGCATCGACGGCGCCGGTGCGCTGCTGATCCTGCTGGTGGGCCTGTCGCTGGTGGTGTGGGCGCTGTCGCTGGCGGGCCGCGCCCGGGTGTGGATGGCCACCGTGTCCGTCGCGGCCATGGCCTTGCTGGTCTGGTCCTTTGCGCCGCATATCACCAACGTGCCCACCACATCAACCAGCCCCCAGGCATCCACCAACGGCTGGCAGCCCTGGGCACCGGGCGCGGCCGAGCAGATCGTGGCCACGGGCCGCCCCGTGTTTGTGGACTTCACCGCCGCCTGGTGCGTGACCTGCCAGTACAACAAGAAGACCACGCTGGCCAACACCGACGTGATCGCCGACCTGCAGACCAAAAACGTGGCCCTGCTGCGCGCCGACTGGACGCGCCGCGACCCCGCCATCACGGCCGCGCTGGCGGCGCTGGGCCGCAGCGGCGTGCCCGTGTATGTGTTCTACCGGGCCGGCAAGCCGCCCGTGGTGCTGACCGAGGTGCTCAGCGTGGACGAGGTGCGCGCCACCATTGCCCAGCTATAGGGCAGGAATACTGCAAGCGCACGGCATGCGATGTATTTGAAAACCCCCAGCCATAACGCCGCCCCATGCTGACTTACCCCGCCATCGACCCCGTCGCGCTGCAGCTTGGACCGCTGGCCGTTCACTGGTACGGCCTGACCTACCTCGCAGCCTTCGGGCTGTTCCTGCTGCTGGGCCGTCTGCGCCTGCACCACGCACCGTTCGCCTCCATCAGCGGCCCTGGCGCTTGGTCACGCAAGGATGTGGAGGACATCCTCTTCCTTGGCGTGGTGGGCGTGGTGGTGGGTGGGCGCCTGGGCTACTGCCTGTTCTACAAGCCCGCCTACTACCTGAGCCATCCGCTGGAAATCCTGATGATCTGGACCCCGGGCATGTCGTTCCACGGTGGCCTGCTGGGCGTGGTGGTTGCCATGCTGTGGTTTGCGCATTCGCGCAAGCGCCCTTGGCTGCAGGTGGCCGACTTTGTGGCGCCCTGTGTGCCCACAGGCCTCGCTGCGGGGCGCGTGGGCAACTTCATCAACGGCGAACTGTGGGGCCGTGTTGCAAGCCCGGACCTGCCCTGGGGCATGGTGTTTGCGCACAGCGGCTCGCTGCAGCCACGCCATCCATCGCAGGTCTACCAGTTTCTGATGGAAGGGTTGCTGCTGTTCATCCTGCTGTGGCTGTATGCGCGCAAAGAACGCCGCCCGGGCCAGGTGGCCGCCGCCTTCCTGGTGGGCTACGGTGTGTTCCGCTTCATCGCCGAATATTTCCGAGAACCGGATGCCCACCTGGGCTTGCTGTCGCTGGGCATGAGCATGGGGCAGTGGCTGTGCCTGCCGATGATCGCGGCGGGCGTGGGGCTGTGGGCACACAGCAAGGCCCGCCCAGGAGTCCCCCCTGGCGAGCTTCGACCCCGTCCAAATTGATTGTCTGAGGGGCCACCCGGTCATTGCGCGCCGAGTAGCACCCCTCCACGCTGCCCTGTTGATTGCCAGAACAATTCGCCCCCCGTCAACCGCTAGGAGACCTGCCATGAAGCTGCTTCGCCGTACGTTGATCGCCACCGCCGCCCTGATCGCGCTGGGTGCCCAGGCCGCCGCCACCGTGGGCCAGCCCGCCCCCGACTTCACGCTCAAGGACGCCACCGGCAAGACGGTGCGCCTGTCGGATTTCAAGGGCAAGCACGTGGTGCTGGAATGGACCAACCCCGGCTGCCCCTTTGTGCGCAAGCACTACGACAGCGGCAACATGCCCGCCACACAGAAGGATGCCACTGGCCAGAACGTGGTGTGGCTGGCGGTCAATTCCACCGAGAAGGCCAGCAGCGACTACCTGGAGCCCGCCAAACTCACGGCCTGGCTCACCGAACGCAAGGCCGTGCCCACCGCCGTGCTGATGGACGAGGAAGGCACCGTGGGCAAAAGCTATGGTGCGCGCACCACGCCGCACCTGTACATCGTCAACCCGCAGGGCGTGCTGGTCTATGCGGGCGGCATCGACAGCATCCCCTCGGCCCGGCCGGCCGACATCGAGAAAGCCACCAACTACGTGAAGGTGGGGCTGTCGGAGGCGCTGGCGGGCAAGCCGATCTCGGCGGCGACGACACAGCCTGATGGCTGCAGCATCAAGTACAAGTAGGAAGCCCCCCTGAGGCGCTGCGCGCCTTCCCCCGGCGGGGGACGCCACCTGTGGCCTGGCAGAGCCAGCTCCACGGTGGCACTAGTGTGGGGAGCGCGCCAGTTTTTACGAGTGTGGCGGGCTCGGCTCAGCGCGCCACACAGTTCACGCGCAGCACACGGGGCGCCTGGAAGAACATCGTGTTGCCCTGGCCACGGATGTAAGTGCCACCGTCGCCGTACCCAAAGCCGGTGACCACACGCTCAGGCTGCAGCGGCACGGTGCGGCCGTTCATCTCCAGCAGCGCCGGGCCATCGGGCTGGGCGGGCCAGTGCACCACCAGCATGGGGCCACGGTCACAGGCGTAGGTCGTGACACGCTGGACCTTGGGCACATCGGGGGCGCGCGGCGGTGTGCAGGCGCTCAGGGCAATGGTGGACAGGGCAACGGCGGCCACAAGGCCAGTGGCGCGGCGGGCGCGTGGGGGGTTCTGCACGGGATCTCCTCGGAATCTGGGGCGGGGCCACAGTGTTGATGGCAGTGTTGGTGGACAACGCGGGGCTCTGGCGCCGCAGCAGTTCGCCCCCATACACTGCCATGTATGAAACGCACGCCCGACACCATCAGCACCCTGCGCGATATTCTGACGCACTGCCGCACCCTTGCGGTGGTGGGACTGTCGCCCCAATGGCACAGGCCCAGCTATTTCGCGGCCAAATACATGCAGGCGCACGGCTACCGCATCGTGCCGGTGAATCCGCTCGTCGCACGCGAGGGCGGGCAGATTCTGGGAGAGACGGCCTACGCCAGCGTCGCCGATGCCGCCCAGGCGCTGGCGGCCCGGGGCGAACGGATCGACATGGTGGACTGCTTTCGCAAGAGTGAGGACATTCAGCCGCTGGCCGGGGAGGCGATTGCCATCGGCGCGCGCTGCCTGTGGCTGCAGCTGGGCGTGTTCAATGAGGCCGCCCGCCTGCAGGCGGAGGCCGCCGGGCTCCAGGTGATCGAAAACCGCTGCGTGAAGATCGAACACGCGCGGCTGTTTGGCGGCCTGGGCTGGATGGGCGTGAACACCCGCGTCATCAGCGCCAAACGCCTGCGGCAGCTGCCTTACTAGCAAATTCATAGCTTCCAGCGCTTATCCATCAAGCGCTGGCGGACAATTTCACTCAAAATCATGTCCTCCAACCACCCCTCCGGCGCCGACCGCGACTTCGGTTTTGGCACCCGCGCCATCCACGCCGGCGCCCAGCCCGACCCCGTGACCGGCGCGCGTGCCACGCCCATCCACCAGACGACCAGCTTTGTGTTCGACAACGCCGAGCACGCCAGCAGCCTGTTCAACCTGCAGACCTTTGGCAACGTCTACAGCCGTATCAGCAACCCCACGGTGGCGGTGTTCGAGGAGCGCATTGCAAGCCTCGAAAACGGCCGCGCCGCCCTGGCCTGTGCCAGCGGCATGGCCGCGCAGATGGCGGCGCTGCTGGCCATCCTGAAGACCGGCGACCACATCGTGGCGGCCAGCACGCTCTACGGCGGCACGGTGGGGCAGCTGGGCGTGGGCTTCTCTCGTCTGGGTATTGAGACCACATTCGTGGACCCGGCCGCCCCCGAGAACTTTGCACGCGCCATGCGCCCCAACACCCGCGCCGTGTATGGCGAAACCATCGGCAACCCGCTGGTCAACGTGCTTGACATCGCCGCCGTGGCCGAGGTGGCGCATGCCCACGGCGTGCCACTCATCATCGACAACACGGTGGCCAGCCCCTACCTGTGCAACCCGCTGGCGCTGGGCGCCGACATCGTGGTGCACAGCGCCACCAAGTACATCGGCGGCCACGGCACGACCATGGGCGGCGTGGTGGTGGAGGGTGGCAAGTTCCCGTGGGACAACGGCAAGTTCCCCGAGATGGTGGAGCCCAGCCGCGCCTACCACGGCGTGAAGTTCTACGAGACCTTTGGCGACTTCGGCTACACCATGAAGGCGCGCATGGAGGTCAACCGCACCTTTGGCGGCGTGCTGTCGCCCATGAACGCGTGGCAGCTGCTGCAAGGCGCCGAAACGCTGCACCTGCGCATGCGCGAGCACTGCCGCAATGCGCTGGCCGTGGCGAAGTTTCTGCAAAGCCATCCGCAGGTGGCGTGGGTCAACTACCCCGGTCTGGTGGATTCGCCGTATTTCGATCTGGCGCAAAAGCAGTTCCGTGCCGTGGATGGCACGCCCGGGGCCTCGGGCATCCTGACTTTTGGCGTCAAAGGCGGTGCGTCGGCCGGAGAGAAATTCATCGACGCCTGCGAGTTCCTGAGCCACCTGGCCAACATCGGCGACGCCAAGACGCTGGTGATCCACCCCGCATCAACCACCCACCGCCAGCTGAGCGAAGAAGAGCTGGCCCGCGCAGGCGTGAGCGCGGACATGGTGCGGCTGTCGGTGGGGATTGAGGATCTGGACGATATCCTGTGGGACATCGACCAGGCGCTGGCGCGCTAAGAGCGGCTAACAAAACGCTTCTGGCGTCGTTGCTGTGTCTTGTCGCACTACGCGTACTGCCTGCGACACAGCGCCTAGCCAGAACCGCTCGCTGAGTTTTTAGCCGCTCTCACCCCGTGCAGCGCGCGGCATAGAGCCCGTGAATGCACTCGCCTCGCGCAGCAGCCATTCGGCCATCACCTTCACGTCTTCGTTGCCCCGGCCGCCCTTGGGCAGAACCAGGTGGTAGCCTGCCGCCATCGGCACGTGAAACGGCCAGGCCTCCACCAGCCGGCCTTCCGCCACATCGTGTGCCACCAGCACGTCGTGTCCCATGGCGATCCCCACGCCCGCGACTGCGGCGGTCAACGTGATTTCGGTCCCCTGCAGCTTCATGTGGGTGGGGCTGGAGAGGTGGGTCGCGTTACACGCCGACAGCCACTGCTGCCATTTGCTGCCGCGCAGCGAATCGTGGAGCCAGGGGAAGCGCTGCAGGTCTTCCAGCGCCTGGATCGGCCTCTCGCCCACCAGCCGACCGGAAATCACGGGCACCAGCCTGTCGTGCATCAGCAGCCTGGAACCCGGCAGCGAACCGTCACCATAGTGAATGCCGATGTCGAAACGCTCCTTGCGGAAGTCCGCGTCCCAGATGGACGTCGTCAGCTCGATCTCGGCGCGGATGCCCGCCAGATGCAGTCGGGCCAGCCGGGGTATCAGCCAGCGTGCGGCGAACGAGGGCATTGCCAGGATCTTCACGGTGCGCGAGCGCAGCGTGCCGCGGGCCATGCGCGCCGCACCGCGCTCCAGCTCTTCGAGCGCACGATGCACGGTCTCCAGATAGATCTCGCCCGCAGCCGTGAGCCTCACTTGCCGATGCCCGCGCAGCACCAGGGTCTGCTGGGTGCTGTGCTCGAGCGCAGCGATATGGCGGCTGATGGCGGACTGCGAGCACGCCAGGTCCCGGGCTGCTGCCGTGAAACTCCCGCATCGGGCGACGGCCCTGAATGCCGTCAGGGCCGCAATGGTGATATCGCTCATCGGCTCGCCTTGGTCAACGCTTTCTTCCCACAATGCCGCGCAGGCCCGACCTGCGCTCCAGACCCAGGCCGACTCAACCCACCCGCAGCGGCAGGCTGCGCAGGCGCCGCCCGGTCGCGGCAGCCACCGCGTTGGCCACGGCTGCGATCACGGCCGACGTGCCAGGCTCGCCAATACCACCAGGCGCCTGCGTGCTGGGCAACACATGCACGTCCACGCGGGGGGCTTCGGAGAGCCTCAGCAGCCGGTAGTCGTGGAAATTGCTCTGCTCGACACGCCCACCCTGGATGGTGATCTCGCCCCACAGCGCTGCGGTCACGCCAAACTGGATGCTGCCGTCCACCTGAGCCTGGACTGTATCCGGATTGACGACCATGCCGCAGTCCACCGCACACACCACACGATCCACGCGGATGTCGCCCGAGGGTTGAACGGTGACCTCGGCCACCTGTGCCATGAAGCTCCCGAACGCAGCCAGCACGGCCACGCCGCGTCCCCTGCGCGCACCCGGTTCGCCGGCATCCTTCGCAGGACGCAAGGGTTCGCGCCACTGCGACTTCTGCGCCACAAGCTCCAGCACCGCCCGCACCCGCGATGTGGCAGGCAGCAGGCCCAGGCGGTACGCCACGGGATCGTGGCGTGCCAACACCGCAAGCTCGTCCACGAAGCTCTCGACCACAAAGCAGTTGTGCGTGGGCCCCACGCCGCGCCACCAGCCCGTCGTCAATCCTGCCATGGGCTCCTGGCGCACATAGTCCAGCCTGGCGGCTGGCCATGCATAGGGCCCCAGCCCCGCTTCGACAGCGTCGCCATCCACCCCGTTGCGCAGTGCGGCCGGGGCCACCCGCCCCAGGATCGAGGAACCCACCACCCGGTGCGCAATGCCCAGGGGGCGCCCCTGCGCGTCGATGGCGGCGTGGAACTGGTCCGCATACATGGGCCGCGGGATGTCGTGCTGGATGTCTTCTTCGCGCGACCAGATGAACTGGACCGGTCCCTGGACGTGTTTGGCCAGGGCCACGGACTGCTCGACGTAGTCAGCCTCCAGCCGGCGGCCAAAGCCGCCTCCGATCAGGTGGTTGTGGATGCGGATCTTGTCCGCAGGCAGGCCCGACGCGAGCACAGCCGCATCCCGGGCCCGCACTGGGGCCTGGGTGCCCACCCACACGTCGCAGCCGTCCACCTGCAGATGGACGGTGCAGTTGATCGGCTCCATGGCAGCATGGGCCAGGAAGGGCGAGTGGTAGACCGCCGAGTGCCGGGTGGGGGCCGCCTTCATCACGGCTTCGATGTCACCCTGTGAAAGCGCCACGGCGGCATCCTGGCGTTTCAGGCCTTGTTCCAGCGCCTGGCGAAGCAAGGCCGTGGAAACGCTGGCCCCGGCACCGCTGTCCCACTCGATTTTCAATGCGGCGAGACCCTGGCGGGCGGCCCAGGTGTGGTCCGCCACGACCGCAACGGCCGTGGCAGTGCGGACCACTTGCCGCACTCCCGGCAGCGCCAGCGCGGGTTGTTCGTCCACCGCTTTCAGCGTGCCACCAAACACGGGGCTGGCGGCCACGGCCGCGAAGCGCATGCCGGGCAGGCGCACATCGATGCCGTAGACCGTCGAACCGTTGACCTTTTGCGGCGCTTCCAGGCGTGGCACGGGTTTGCCGATCAGCCGGAATGCATCGGACGGCTTGAGCGCCACCTGCTGCGGCAACGGCAACCGGGCAGCGCTGCGGGTCAAGTGCCCATAGCTGAGCTGCCGTCCGCTGCCGGAATGGTGTACCACGCCGTCGCGCGCCGTGCATTCCGAAACAGCCACGCCCCACTCCTGCGCTGCCGCACTCACCAGCATCGACCTGGCGGCAGCGCCTGCGGTGCGCATGGGCTCCCAGGCGCCCATGATGGAATTGGAGCCGCCCGTGATCTGCCCGCCACCGGCGCGCGGGTTGCCATAGCGGGCCGTGTCTGGCGGGGCATGCTGGAGCGTCACGCGTGCGAGCGGGACCTCCAGCTCCTCGGCAATGAGCATGGAGAGCGCGGTGTAGATCCCCTGGCCCATCTCGACGCGGGCCATGGTGAGGGTGACCGTGCCATCGGTATCAATGCGGATGAAGGCATTGGGCTCGAACGGCGGCGACGGGGGAGCCGCATGCACCGGTGCGGGAAGCCCGCCTTGCAGAGACACGCCAATGGCCAGGGCGCTTCCGGCAACCAGGAACACGCGGCGGGAGACCGCTGGTGTGGCGGCGCTCATGACACGCTCCCGGTGCTGGCGGCGCGGTGTATCGCAATGCGGATGCGGGAGTACGTGCCGCAGCGGCAGATGTTGCCCGACATCGCCGCATCGATCTGCGCATCCGTCGGTTTTGGCACCTGGCTCAGAAGCGCGCACGCCGACATGATCTGGCCCGACTGGCAATAGCCACACTGCACCACGGACTCGGCGATCCAGGCCTTCTGCACGGCCTGGCCCACCGGGGTGGCGCCGATCGCTTCGATGGTGGTGACACGCTTGCCCACGGCGGCGGACACCGGGGTCTGGCAGGCTCGGACGGGGGTGCCATCCAGGTGCACGGTGCAGGCACCGCACAAAGCCAGGCCACAGCCAAACTTGGTTCCCGTCAGGCCCGCCACATCGCGCAGAGCCCAGAGCAGCGGCATGTCCGGTGCCACATCCATGTCCACCGGGCGGCCATTCAATTCAAATTTCGGCATGGCTTACTCCACCGCAATCGCATCGACCTCGATCAACCAGTCCGGGTTGACAAGGCCCGCTTGCACCACCGACATCGCGACCTTGTGGTCACCCAGATAGCGCTGGCGGATCTCTGCGCCCAGGCGCCAGTCGTCACGGTGGGCCAGCCAGATGGTCAGCTTGGCAAGATTGCGGTGATTCATGCCGGCGGCCTTGAGCGTGGCATCGATGTTGGACCACACCCGGTGGGCCTGCGCTTCAAAACCCTGGCTCAGGGCGCCGTCGGGCTCCAGGCCCATGGTTCCGCTGATGAACAACAGGCGGCGGACGGAGGTGGCCTCGATGGCTTGGGCATAGGGCCCGATGGGGGCAAAGATAGTGGTTGGGGTATGCGCTATCAGCATGTTTCCTCTGGGGCTTGAAGATTCATGAGCGATTAGAGGAGACGCCCAGCCCAATGTGGATGCTGATTCCTGATCTCATCCCATCCGTATTTCGCATGGCAGCTGTCCAGCTGTCACTTCGCGGCGGGCCCCAGGCCCGCTGCGACTACACCCAGCGCCGCACATCCCGACAGTACTCCGCATACTGGCTCCCGAAACAGGCCGCCAGCTTGCGCTCCTCCAGCGGGATGTACCAGCACTGCGCGAGCACAAAAATGCAGCACCAGCAACCACGGCGACAAGGCACCCAGCGCCAGCGCCACGCCTGCCAGGGCCAGCAGCATGCCCAGGTACATGGGGTTGCGCGTGTACGCAAACAGGCCCGCCGTGGTGAGCGTGCCCGGCTCGCCAAAGGTGTTGATGTTGGTGCCGATGCGCTTGAACAGGCGGGCATGCCACTGGGCAATGGCCAGGCCCGCCAGCACCAGCACGCCCCCAGCCATCCAGGCCAGCACACAGGCATCGGGGGGCAGCGTGGCCAGGGGCCAGATACGCTGCAGAATCACCATCGCACCCACCGATGCAAACCAGACCACAGGGGGCAGCAGCAAGCGTTGCATTCCGACTTCTCCTTACACAATCAAGACATGGGCCGCAGTCTGCCAATGGCGCGCGGTGCTGGCGATAACCTGGGTTAAGGGAGTCCTGCCTTGCCACACTTTTCTCATTCCACCCGCGAGGTGCTGGAGCAACTGGCACAGGCCCCGCTGCCAGAGTGGGAGGCTCTGGCCAGCGCCACCAAGGTGCGGCAGCTGCAGCCGGGCGAGGTGCTGTTCCACGCGGGCGAGGCGCAGCCCCGGGTGTTTGTGGTGAACCGGGGGCTCATCAAGATGGTGTACGAGACAGCCGGGGGCGACGCCTGGGTCAAGGGGTTTGCGCCCGCCGGCCTGTGTTTTGCCAGTCTCACGGCCCTGCAGCCGGGCGGCGTGACCAGCTATGCCGCCCTGGCCGAGGGCGGACCCTGCACGGTGGAGCAGATCGACCATGCAGCGCTGGAGGCGCTGGCCGCACGCCACAGCCTGTGGCAACGTGCGCTGAGCAATGCCTACCGCCTGTACGGCCAGCGCAAGGAACAGCGCGAGATGGAGTTGCTCACGCTGTCGCCCGAGGAGCGCTACCGGCGTTTCTTGCAGCAGCACCCACAGATCGCCACCCAGGTACGCCAGCGCGACATTGCCAGCTATGTGCGCGTGACACCGGTGGCGCTCAGCCGCATCAAGGCGCGCATGTTGCGCGGCGGCTGACGACAGCGGCTCAGAGGCGGCTGCTCAGGGGTTGCCGCCCTGAGCGGCGCCCAGGCGCTGCGACAGGTTGCGCGCGGTGTCGCGCAGGTGCTGCGCCGCCGGGCTCGCGGGCCCGGTCTGCAGCGTGGCGCTGGGGCCGATCACGGCGATGCACAGCACCAGCTGCCCGAACCCATCGAACACCGGCGTGGCCAGCGCGCTGATGCCGGGCAAAAGCTGATCTGTCACTGCGCTGATCTGATGCTGGCGCACGGCCTCCAGTTCGGCCGCAAATGCGGGCTCATCCAGCGCGCCCGCAAACCCTTCGGCCGCCAGTGCGGCGGCAGCGCGCTCGCGCGGGCCGAAAGCCGCGAACACCTTGCCCGTGGCCGTATGCCGCACCGAGGCCGTGGTGCCGTGGCGCATGGCCACATACACGGCGGTGGGGCCTTCTTCCACACGAATGATGGTGGGGCCACTGTCGCCCCAGACCGAGGCCGACACGGTGTAGCCGATGCGCTGGGCCAGCGCGGGCAGCTCGGCGATCGCCAGGCGCACGGGGTCCACCTGCTGCAGGCTGATGAGGCCCAGCTGCATGGCCAAGGGGCCCAGGCCGTAATGGCCGCTCACGGCGTCCTGCTCGATCAGGCCGAGCTTGCCAAAGCTCACCAGATAGGGGTGGGCCTTGGCGGCCGTCATGTCGGCCGCGCGGGCCAGGTCCTTGAGCGCCATGCGGCGGCCGGTGCGCGCCAGCACCTTCAGCAGTTGCCCGCCCACCTCCACGCTCTGGATGCCGCGCGGGGTGCGGGGCGTGTCTTCGTCGTCGGCATGGGGCAGGTCGAGGGTCGTGGAGGCCATAGGCCCGATTGTCCACGCACCATGGCACCGCCTTGCCCTTCGGGTTTTCACCTAAACAAATGCGTTAGACATAAACAAATTTCTTGCCTAACATCAACACATTCCGTTTAGATAAACGCATTCATCATTAACAAATCACTACCATGAGCACCGTCAAAACCTTTGCCTCCGCCGCTGACCTCGAAGTGAAGAAGGTGAGCTTCGACCAGCTATCCGACCACGCCTACGCCTACACGGCCGAAGGCGACCCCAACACCGGCATCATCATTGGCGACGACGCGGTGATGGTCATCGACACCCAGGCCACGCCCGTGATGGCGCAGGACGTGATCCGCCGCATCCGCGAGGTGACCGACAAGCCCATCAAGTACGTGCTGCTCTCCCACTACCACGCCGTGCGCGTGCTGGGCGCCAGCGCCTACGGGGCCGAGCACATCATCGCCAGCGAAGACACGCGCGACCTCATCGTGGAGCGCGGGCAGTTCGACAAGGACAGCGAGATTGGCCGCTTCCCCCGCCTGTTCCAGAACGTGGAGAGCGTGCCGGACGGCCTGACCTGGCCGACCATGACCTTCAACAAAAAGATGACCCTGTGGCTGGGCAAACTGGAGGTGCAGATCCTGCAACTGGGCCGAGGCCACACCAAGGGCGACACGGTGGCCTGGCTGCCGCAGGAAAAGATCCTCTTCAGCGGCGACCTGGTGGAATTCGACGCCACGCCGTATGCGGGCGATGCGTACTTCCAGGACTGGCCACAGACCCTGGACAACATCGCGGCCCTGAAGCCCGAAAAGCTGGTGCCTGGCCGGGGCGCCGCACTGCAGACGCCCGAGCAGGTGCAGGCGGGCCTGGCCGGTACGCGCGCCTTCATCAGCGACCTGTACGAGAGCGTGAAGGCCAGTGCTGCGCAAGGCGAAGACCTGCGCAAGGTGTACGAGGCCACGTTTGCCAAGCTGCAGCCCAAGTACGGGCACTGGGTGATCTTTAACCACTGCATGCCGTTTGACGTGACCCGCGCCTACGACGAAGCCACGCAGTATCCGGACCCGCGCATCTGGACGGCCGAGCGTGACATTCAGATGTGGAAGTCGCTGGAAGGCTGAGCCACCGAGGTTGGAGGAGAGAAAAAATGAACCCCAGAGACATCCCAGCCGAAGCCTTCCACGCCAGTGGCCCTGAAGTGCAGGCCATCGACTTCGGCTACGTGCACTCGCCCGACCAGGACAGCGCCCAACCCGCACAGCACCCCATCGTGATCATCGGCGCGGGCCCCGTGGGCCTGTCGCTCGCGATTGACCTGGCGCAGCGCGGCCAGCGCGTGGTGGTGCTGGACAACGACCACAAGCTCTCCATCGGCTCACGCGCCATCTGCTTTGCCAAGCGCACGCTCGAAATCTGGGACCGCCTGGGCGTGGGCCAGCGCATGGTGGACAAGGGCGTGTCGTGGAATGTGGGCAAGGTGTTCCTCAAGGGCGAGCAGTTGTACGAGTTCAACCTGCTGCCCGAGCAGGGCCACGAACGTCCGGCCTTCATCAACCTGCAGCAGTACTACGCCGAGGCCTACCTGGTGGAACGCGCACTGCAGCTGCCCGGCATCGACATCCGCTGGCACAACAAGGTGACCACCGTGGCCAGCCGCGAGGACGGCACATTGCTCGGCATCGAGACGCCTGAAGGCAGCTACCAAATAGACGCCCAGTGGCTGGTGGCCTGCGATGGCTCACGCTCCCCCACGCGGCAGATGCTGGGGCTGGAGAGCAAAGGCCGCATCTTCCAGGACCGTTTCCTGATCGCAGACGTGAAGCTGGCGGGCGATGCGGACTTCCCGACCGAGCGCTGGTTCTGGTTCGACCCGCCCTTTCACCCCAACCAGAGCGTGCTGCTGCATCGCCAGCCCGACAACGTGTGGCGCATCGACTTCCAGCTGGGCTGGGACGCCGACCCCGAGGAAGAAAAGAAGCCCGGGAACATCATCCCGCGCGTGCAGGCGCTCCTGGGGCCCGACGCGCAGTTCGAGCTGGACTGGGCGAGCGTCTACACCTTTGCCTGCCTGCGCATGGACCAGTTCGTGCACGGCCGCGTCATCTTTGCGGGCGACAGCGCGCACGGTGTCTCGCCCTTTGGCGCACGCGGCGCCAACAGCGGCGTGCAGGACGCCGAGAACCTGGCCTGGAAGCTCGATTGGGTGCTCAAGGGCCGTGCAGGCACCGCCCTGCTGGCGACGTATGGACCCGAGCGCGAATACGCGGCCGATGAGAACCTGTGCAACTCCACGCGCGCCACGGACTTCATCACGCCCAAGAGCGAGGTGAGTCGCCTGTTCCGCGACGCCGCGCTGCACCTGGCGCGCGACCACGCCTTTGCGCGCCGCATCGTCAACAGCGGGCGCCTGTCGGTGCCGGCCACGCTGCACACATCGCCGCTGAACACGCCGGATACCGATACCTTTGTGGGCACCCAAGTGCCTGGCGCGGTGCTGCTCGATGCGCCTCTGACGAAACAAGGCCAGCCGACTTGGCTGCTGCGCGAGCTAGGGCCGGAGTTCACGCTGCTGGTGTTTGGCCCTGCCCCCACCTGGGCTGGCGCACTGCCCCATGTGCAGGTGCTGCAGGTCGGACTGGACGTGATCGACGCCCAGGCGCTGGCGGCGCAGCGGCTGGACGCGCTGCCAGGCACGGCGTACCTGGTGCGGCCCGATCAGCATGTGTGTGCGCGCTGGCACGCCCCCACCGAAGCGGCCGTGCGCGCCGCCCTGGCCCGTGCCACGGCAACGGCAATGGCCTTGTGAGCGGCCTCGGACAAGGAAACCAACATGCTGAACACCCAACCCCATCTGCAGGCTTGCGACGATTTTTACGAAGCACTGATCGCCGCACACCAAGGCCTGTCGACCCCCGAGAGCCACGCCATGAATGCACGCCTGGTGTTGCTGCTGGCCAACCACATCGGCGACCAGGCCACACTGCTGCAGGCCTTGCAACTGGCACGGGGCAACCCACCCCACGGTGCCCTGCCCGCTGCGGCAGAGCGCAAAGCCATCACGCCCGTGGTGCCCACCCACGCAAACGCCTGAGACGCCCCACCGCCAGGGCTATCCTGCCTTCCTGAATGCACACCCGCCCCCAAGCGCCGCAAAAAGACGGTGCGTGGCCTTTTCTCGCCCATCACACACAACCACCGGAGACACCCCACCATGCTGCGTAAACACTTCTTCGCCACCCTTGCCGGGCTGGCACTGGCAACCGCCCTCCCCCTGGCCCATGCGCAAGGCGCCAAGCCGCTCGAATGGGTGGTGGGCTACGCTGCAGGCGGGGGTTCCGACATCGTGGCACGCACCATCGCCGAGTCGATGTCGGCCACGCTGGGGCGTCCCATCGTCATCAACAACAAGCCCGGCGCAGGCACCAACATTGCCGCCGAGTACAGCGCACGCAACAAGGACTATGGCAACCTGATCTTCTCGGCCGATTTCGCCACGCTGGCGGCCAATCCGTCCCTGTTCAGCAAGCTGAGCTACAACGCCGAGAAGGACTTCCAGCCGGTGGGCCTGCTCGTGCGTTTCCCGATGTTCCTCGTGGTGTCCAACAACGTGCCCGCCAAGAACCTCAAGGAATTCATGGCCTGGGCCAAAGGCCAGGCCGATGGTGTGAACTGGGCGTCGGCCGGGCCGGGCAGCCCGCACCACCTGGTGGGCGAGCTGTTCCGCGAGCAGAGCGGCCTCAAGCTGACGCATGTGCCGTACCGTGGTGCGGCCCCGGCCATTCAGGATGTGATCGGCGGCCAGGTGCCTGCGATGTGGATCGACAGCGCCACCGTGTACCCGTTTCTCAACGGTGGCAAGGTCAAGGCCATCGGTGTGGCCAGCCCACAGCGTGTGGGCACCATGCCCGATGTACCCACCATTTCAGAACAAGGGCTGCAGGGTTTTGAAGGTTTTGCGTGGCAGGGCATCGTGGCCCCGACAGGCACACCTGCCGATGCCGTGGCCACCTTCAGCAATGCCTTGCAGACCGCTTTGGGCGACACGCGCACCAAGGCGCGCCTCCAGGCGTTGGGCGTGGAGCCCATGCCCGGCACCGCCGCGCAAATGGGCAGTTTTGCGCGCACCGAGCGCGAGAAGTGGGGCCGGGTGATTACCAAGGTGGGCGTAAAGCTGGATTGACCCTCTGAGCGGCTGCGCCGCCTCCCCCTGAAGGGGAACTCCACCTCTGGCCTGGCAAAGCCAGTTCCACGGTGGCACTGGTGTGGGCAGCGCCCGTTTTGTGCGTCAAGCGGCTGCTCTGCGGCAGCGTGCCAGTCGGCGCTTGCGCTGCAGTGCGGGGGCCAACCACAGCAACTGCACCGTGGCATAGCCCAGCGCCGCCAGCAACGCACCGAGCGTGGGCAGGCCTACAAGCAGCGGTGTTCCCAGGGCCTGGATCCAGGCAGCCATCGCCTGCACCGAGAAATCGCCACCCGGCGCCACGCTGCTCCAGGCCGGCAGCGTCTGCTCGCCCGGCATCACCAGCGCGCCCAGGTAAAAGGCCAGCGCATACAGCGGCACGGTGGTGAGGGGGTTGGTATAAAACGTAGCCACGCCCCCTGCCACAATGTTGCCGCGCAGCCAGGCGCACACCATCAAGGTGCCCGGTATCTGCAGCGGGCCAGGGATGAGCCCGCAGAACATGCCCGCAGCCACACCGCGCGCCAGGGGTTGGCGTTGGAAGCGGAACAGCTCGCGCCGCTCCAGCCAAGGCCGCAAGCTGGCGAGCCAGCCGCGGTCCAGGTGCACACGGGCCCGGGGTTCCAGGCCACGCAGCCAACGGCGCAGGGTGCACAGCATTTGCATCACCACCCTGATCAGCCCCACGCGAGGGCCGTGGCCGTTCCGGCGCCCCACAGGGCCGTCAGGCCCGCCAGCAGGCGCACATCCCGCCGCTCATTGCCAGCGCGGTGCGCCGTCACCGTGGCCAACGCCAAGCCGCACCACACGCACAACATGATTGCATCGAGGAGTTCCATGGTCTTCTATGCTCCGTTCAGTCCTTGGGCGGCAGTGCCAGAGGTTTGTGGGCGCCCGGGGCCGTGTTGCGCAGCGACAGGAAGATGGAGCCTGCGATCAGGCCGGCCGTCACTAGGAGGGCGTAGCCGATCGGGATCTTGACCAGGTCGATGAGCAGCATCTTGCCACCGATGAAGATCAGCACCAGCGCCAGGCCGTAGGCCAGCAGGTGGAAGCGGTCCGCCAGGTCGGCCAGCAGGAAGTACAGCGCACGCAGGCCCAGGATGGCGAAGATGTTGGCCGTCAGCACGATGAACGGGTCGTTGGTGATCGCGAAGATCGCTGGGATGCTGTCGACCGCGAAGATGATGTCGGTGGTGCCGATGAGCACCAGCACCACGAACAGCGGGGTGTAGTGCTTTACGCCGTTGACCAGCGTGGAGAGCTTCTCGCCGTCGAACTGGTCGGTGATGCGGATGCGCTTTTTCAGGAACTTGAGCACCGGGTTGGTGGCGATGTCGGGCTCCTGGCCTGCAGCGAACCACATCTTGGCACCGGTGATCACGAGGAACGCGCCGAACACGTACAGCAGCCAGTGGAAGGTGGCCAGCAGCCAGGCGCCGGCCAGGATCAGCAGCGTGCGCAACACGATCGCGCCGATGATGCCGATGATGAGCGCGCGCTTCTGGTACTGCGGCGGCACGGCAAAGTAGCTGAACAGCATCAGAAACACGAAGATGTTGTCGATGGACAAACTCTTTTCGACCAGGTAGCCGGTGATGAACTGCATCGACACCGTGTTGGCCACCTCGCGCCCCTGGCTGCTGTCGAGGTACCACCACAGGATGGCGACGAACACGAACGCCAGCGAGAACCACAAGAGGCTCCAGCGCAGCGCTTCCTTCATCGTGACCTTGTGCGCGCCCTGGCGCTCCATCACCAACAGGTCGACGCCGATCGCGACGACCACAAAGACGGCAAAACCCGCCCACATCCACCAGGTTCCTATGGTTTCCATGATTTATAGCTCCGAGGGGAAAAATGTTTCACCGGGCAAGGCCTGCCGATGACTGGACGGACTGTAGGGGCGGAATCGATTCTTAAAAACCTGTCATATCGGTACCATTGGTTCGGTTTTTACGAACCCATGCCACCGCACCGTTGTGCCGATTGCGAGAAATCATGAGCCAGAGCTTCAACTACCGCCATCTTTTTTACTTCTGGGTCGTGGCCAAGGAGGGCGGTATTGCCCGCGCTGCCGAGCGGCTGGACATGGCCGTGCAGACCATCAGCGCCCAGGTGCGCGAGCTGGAAAAGGCCCTGGGCGTGAGCCTGCTGCGCACCGAGGGCCGCAACCTGGTGCTCACCGACGCCGGTGTGGCCGCGTTGCACGAGGCGGACCACATCTTTGCGCTGGGCGAGCTACTGCCCGTGCGCGTGCGCGAGGCCGCCACCGGCCAGACGCTGCGGCTGAACCTGGGCATCTCCGACGGCATCGCCAAGCTGGCCGTGCACCGGCTGCTGACCCCCGTGCTGGACGAGCCCCACCTGCGCCTGCTGTGCCACGAGGGCGAGTTCCAGCCGCTGCTGGGCGAGCTGGCGCTGCACAAGCTCGATGCGGTGCTGGCCGACCGCGCCGCGCCGCCCAACCGCGCGCTGCGCACCACCAGCCAGCTGCTGGGCACGAGCGCCATCGCCTGGTACGCCCCGCCCTTGTGGGCCGATGCGGCCGCCACGGACTTCCCGCACAGCCTGGCCGTGGTGCCCGTGCTGCTGCCCACCGACCACGCCGCCATGCGCGCGCGCATCGACCACTGGCTGGAGCGCGAACGCATCCGCCCGCGCATCGCGGGCGAGTTTGAAGACAGCGCGCTGCTGAGCACCTTTGCCGCCACCGGCATGGGCGTGATGCCCGCGCCGGTGTCGCTGGGCGAGCACCTGGCACAGACCCACGGGCTGGTGCAGGTGGGCACCACGCCGGACGTGCAGGAGCAGTTCCACCTGATCTACAGCGCCCGCAAGGTGATGCACCCGCTGCTCACGCGGCTGCTGGAGGTGGGGAAGAGCGGCATGCTATTAAATTAATAGCTACTAGCGCTTTTCTTTCAAGCGGCGGGGACCAAAAAGACTAAAAACTATTTCCCCTGCGGCAGCGCCAATCGCCCCCTCCACGAAACAGACACGCCCCACGCCAGAGACGCCGAGCAAGGGCCGCCCCGCAGCGATGGCGTCGTCCCCCTCCAGGGGGACGCGGCGCAGCCGCTCAGGGGGTATCCAGCTAATCCCGCCCAGCCCGCTCGATGGTCGCCGCCGCCATCTCCGGGTCCGAAAAGCAGATCTCATGGCTGCCCGCGCATTCCACCAGCCGGAACAGGCCCAGCCGCTCCGACAGGCGCGGGTGCCAAGGCAGGCTGTGGGGCAGCGCCGCATCCTGCTGGGCGTTGAGGTAGCTCTTGCCAATCTCCAGCGCCGCCAGCGGCACGGGCAACTGCGCCGGCTCGGTGAAGGTGCGGTACGGGTGCGGATTCAACTGCGCGTAGCTGCTGCGCGCCAAGGCCTCGTCGGCGTCGTTGATGAAGGCCTCGCGCCAGATGGGGTACGGCAGCATCACGGCATTGCCGCTGGCCGCCGCCACCTGGTCGAACAGCGCGCGGTAGTGCGGCGGCACCAAGTCGTTCAGGCATTCGCCGTGCATCGGCACAAACGCGTTCCAGTACACCAGCCGGCGGATGCGCCCGGGCAGCCGCGCGGGCATGTGGCTGATGACCATGCCGCCATAGCTGTGGCCGACCAGGCGCACATCGGTGAGGCCGTGGCCCTCGATAAAAGCCGCAAGCGAGTCCACCGCATCCGCCAGGCCCGTGGCTGCGCGGTCATCGCCCGGCCGGTTGCCGGCCAGGGTGGGGCAGTGCACGGTGTGGCCGCGTGCGCGCAGGTGGTCGGCCGTGGCCTCCATCTCGGCGCCGGTGTGCCAGGCGCCATGGACCAGAACATAGGTATCCGCCATGTGTGTCTCCTTCGGTTTTGTTGCGTGATGGACAGGGCAATCTGCCCTGCCGCCACCTTACGAAGAGAGCGCTGTCCAAAATGGCCTGCGCGTGCCAGCCCGGTGTGCCGGATGCGCCAAATGGGCCACATCGCGACCAGGCTCAGCCGCCGCGCCGCCATTGCGCGGGGGATGCCCCCATGGCGCGTTGAAACGCGCGCGCGAAGTGCGACGCGTCGGCAAAACCACAGCGCCGCCCAATCTCGGCCACCGCCACATGGGCCAGCTGGGGCCGGCGCAGCAGCTCGCCCGCGCGCACGATGCGCATCTGCCGCAGCGTGCCTGCAAAGGTGTGGCCCTGCGCCGCAAACGCGCGGTGCAGGGTGCGTACCGAGACACCCGACTCCTGTGCAAGAGCCTCGGCGGAAACGCCTGGCTGGTCGATGCGGGCTCGCAGCAGTGCGCACAGGCGGACATGCAGGCTTCGCACGGCGGAGGGAGTGGGCGGCTGGGACGGCTCCAGCGCTGCGCCCAGCAAGGCTCCGAGGTGGTTCGACAGCAGCGCGGGCGACAGGGCCTGCACCGAGGTGGGGTCGCGCGCCAGCTGCACGGCCAGTGCGCCCAGGCTCTGGCCCCAGCCCTGGTCCCGCCAGGCCACGCGGGGCCCGCGCGCCTCGGCCTGGGCCAGCCATTGCCCCACCCAGACGCGCGGCAACTGCAACGAGACACAGTTCACGCCGTCCGGAAAATGCAATTCATACGGCCGGGCTGAATCCACCAGCACCACATCGCCGGGGCGCAGGTGGGCCACTTGGCCGTCTTGCCGCACATGCCAGGCGGACTCTGCCTGGCCGATCAGGTAAAACGGCAGTTGCCGGCTGCGCGCAATGCCGGACGGCGTGCGATACACGTCCTGCGTGGAAGCGCGAACCTGGTTGACCGACAGGGTCTCCACCGGAAGACTGACCAACGCCCCGTCGAACATGGGCGCCTCGCGCGAGCTGCAGTCCATCTCCAGGAACGCCTCGCAGATCGCCCCCACCCAGTAGTCCAGGCGAACTGCTGGCGCGACCACATCGGTCGTCCACTGGCGCAGTGGAGGCGGGGTGGCGGATGCAGGAACTGCGGGCATGGCGCCAATCTAGCGGCAAGCCCTGCCCGCAGGCAACAGGGCAAGCCCACCCTTCCAGCCGAATGCGTGCGGCGGCCCCAAAGAGATCGTCGACGGGTTCTCAGCGCTGCGGCATGTCCTTGACCGAATAGCCCAGGCTCACCGTCGCATCGTCCGGGATCGGGGGCATTGAGGCGTTCCACGCTTCCCACGCCGCGCGCATGGCCTGCAGGCGCTCGGGCTCCAGCGGCGCGCGGTTGGCGCGCTCGCGCTCGTCCTGGGCCAGATTGAACAGGTAGTCGTTGCCATCCACCCGCAGGTACTTCCAGTCGCCCTGGCGCATGGCGCGTTGGCCGCGGTGGTTCATACGCCAGAACAGCGCGGGCTCGTCCAGCACCGACGGGTCACGCAGCAGCGGCATCAGCGAGCAGCCGTCGAGCGGGTAGCCGGCGTGCGGCGTCGCGCCTGCTGCATCGAGCATGGTGGCGGACCAGTCCATGGTCATACAGGTCTGCCGGCTCACGCTGCCCGGCGCGATCACGGCGGGCCAGTGGGCGATCCAGGGCACGCGGATGCCGCCTTCGGTCAGATCCATCTTGCCGCCGACCAGGGGCCAGCTGTCCGAGAAGCGCTCGCCGCCGTTGTCGCTGGTGAAGACGACCAGCGTGTCGCGCTCCAGGCCCTGCGCCTGCAGCAGCGCCAGGATGCGGCCAATGCCCTCGTCCATGTGGTGGATCATGCGGCGGTAGGTGTCGATGTTGCCGCCGTGAAGGTGGAACAGGTTGCCCTTGACCTCCTGCGCCAGCGCCTCGTCGTCACGCGTCTCCCACGGCCAGTGGGGCGCCGTGTAGTGCAGGCTCAGGAAGAACGGCGTGCCGGCCTGCGCGCCGGGCGCCATGCGCGCTACGTAGTCGAGCGCGTGGTCGGTGATGAGGTCGGTGAGGTAGCCATCCTGCTGCTTTTCCTCGTCGCCCAGGTACAGGTCGTGCTGGCCGCCCGAGCTGCAGTGCGTGAAGTAATCCACCCCGCCCGACATGGGGCCGAAGAACTCTTCGTAACCCGAGCGCAGCGGCCCGAACGCGGGCGGGTAGCCCAGGTGCCACTTGCCCATCAGCGCCGTGCGGTAGCCCGATGCGCGCAGCAGCGACGGCAGCGTGGGGTGATCGGGCGGCAGGCCCAGCGTGGTGCTGCCGCGGCTCTTGCTGTTGATGGGCTCCTCGGCCGCGCCGCGCAGGCGGTACTGGTAGCGCGCGGTCATCAGCGCAAAGCGCGTGGGCGAGCAGACGGGCGAGTTGGAGTACCCCTGCGTGAGCTTGAGGCCCTTGGCAGCCAGGCCGTCGAGCACGGGCGAAACCGCGCCAAAGCCCGCGTCGCGCCCGCCGTAGCAGCCGAGGTCTGCATAGCCGAGGTCGTCGGCGACGATGAAGATGATGTTGGGGCGGGGGTTGATGGTCATCTCGAAGTCCAGTTTCTCTAGGCTTGGCCCGCAGTCTTTGCAACAGGCAGGGCCGAAGCGAGGGGCGGCTAGCAAGGGCCGCCCCGCAGCAAGGCCGCCGTCCCCCTTGAGGGGGAAGCGGCAAAGCCGCTCAGGGGGTGCTTCCTATCAAGGCTTGAAGCCCGAGCGTTGGACCACCGGCGCCCACTGCGCGCGGTACGCCTTGAGCATCGCTTCGGTCTGCGCCATGGTCGCCACCACCGGCTCCATCTTGGCCGCCTCGAACTTGCGCTGGGTGTCCGGGTCCTTCATCACCTCCACGATCAAGCCGGCCAGGCGTTCGGCCTGGGCCTTGGGCATGCTCATCGGGGCGAAGAAGGTGTTCCAGCCGGTGGCGGCCAGGTCCATGCCGCTTTCCTTGAAGGTCGGGATCTTGGGGTCGAGCGGGCTGCGCTTGGCGCCCGACACCGCCAGGATGCGGATCTTGCCGGCCTCGTGCTGCGGCAGCAGCGTGTCGAAGGTATCGAATGCCACGGGCACCTGGCCGCCCAGCAGATCGTTGAGCAGCGGTGCCGATCCGCGGTAGCCCACCACCTCGGCGCGCACCTTGGCGGCATCGCCCACCATCAGGCCGAAGAAGTGCGGCAGGCTGCCCGTGGCCGGCACGCCGAAGTTGGCCTTGTCAGGGTTGGCGCGCAGCCAGGCCATCAAATGCGGCAGCTCCTTCACCGGCACGGCGCTGGCCACGGCCACGCCGAACTCGTAGCTGTTGACATGGCTCACGGGGCGGAAGTCGCGCTCGGGGTCGTAGCCTGCGTCGGGGAACACCAGGGGTGCCACCAGCATGACGGCCGGGTTGGCCAGCAGCAGCGTGGGCTGGTTGGCGGGCGCGGCCTTCACGGCCTGGGCCGAGAGGCGGCCGCCGGCGCCGGTCTTGTTCTCCACGATCACGGGCGTGCCGAGCTTGGTGCCCAGCTTGTCGGCCACGATACGGGCCACGCGGTCGGTCGCGCCGCCGGGGGCGTAGCCGACCACGATGCGCAGGGGAGCTTCCTGCGCCTGTGCAAGCGATGCGGACAAGGCCAGCACGGTGGCCAGCAAGGAGGAAAGAGGTTTCCACATGGTCAGGGTCTCCTGGGGCGATGGCAGGGCTCTGCGCGGCTGCGCAGGTTGATGGGCGCACTGTATTGCCCACACAATCAATTGATCTAATCAATTCTTGCCCGGAAATACCCTGATGCCTGCGCCTGCCCCGGCACCCTGCGACCCCGCCGAAATGGGCCACCGACTGACCCACCCCGCGGCCGCCAATGACCTGCTGATGTACCGCCTGAACCGCCTGCTGGCAGTGGCAGGCAGCCTGGTAGTGCGGCTGTGCGAAGGGGGTTATGGCATCACGCGGCGCGAGTGGGGGTTGCTCATGATGCTGGCGCAGCACCCCGGCATGCCCCCGGCCGAGTTGGCGCAGCGCCTGGGACTGGACCGGGCGCGCACGTCACGCGCCATCACGTCACTCTTGGCCAAGAAGCTGCTCACCCGCGATGCGATGCCGGGCGACCGGCGCCAGGCCGTGCTCTCACTCACCCAGGCAGGGCAAGCGCTGCACGATGCCCTGTTCCCACAAGTGAAGGCGCTCAACCAGGATCTGCTGGCGGGGCTGGACGAGGGGGCTGTGCAAGCGCTGGACCACGCACTGGCAGATATGCAAAAGCGGGCGGAAGCGCTGGTAGCCAGCCGCACCGATGTGCCGCGCACCTACCGGTTGCGGGGTGGGCGGCAGCACCCTTGAATGGCCCGGGAGGCGATGGACGCGGAAGGCTGCGGCGGTGACCCATCTTGTTTACCTGGCACCGTACCGTGCAACCGCACACTTTTATTGCTGCGCATTGGAATGAATAACCATGATCTGATTCAAACCAGATCGCGGCATTCCATTCGGGTCAATGGCAGAACCTTTTTGCGCCGAGCTGATTCCGGCATGGCGCAATGCCCGCGCCGGTATCACTGGGCGAGCACCTTGCCAAGATGCTGGAGCTGGTGCAGGTGGGCACCACACCCGACATGCAGGAGCAGTTCCACCTGATCTACAGCGCCCGCAAGCTGATGCCCCCTCTGCTCACGCGGCTGCTGCAGGCGGGAGAAAGCGGGACGCTACTGAATCAGTAGCGCACTGCGCAGATGCAGAAAGTGCCAGCCGCCCAAACGTTCTTGGGCGAGCGCCTGCTTGCCTGCTTACTTGCCAGTGCTGGACTGCTGCTGCAGCATGAACTGGTCGAGCTCGGCCCGCACAGCGCCGGTGGGGTCGAGCAACTCGCCGGTTTGCGCCGACTTGATGCCTGCGGCGGTGATGGCGGCGGTGCGGTCTGTGATGGAGATCTGCACCTGGTACAGATTACCGTCGTTGGTACGCTCGTTGGTGAACACGCACAGGGCCTCGCCCGGGTCGGCAAAATAGATCACACCGGCATCGGTGGTTCGGTTGGGCGTGCGCAGGAATTCGGTGTACAGGATGAGGGGCACGGGGTCCTGCGCCACGCCGTTGACGTACCAGGGTTTTTGCCAATCGTCGTTTTGCAGCACCAGGTCGTATTTGAGCGAGCGGAGTTGGAGGTTGGTGTCGCGACCGTTGCCCACCGACTCAGCGAGTACATACAGAATCTTTCTACCTCGGTAAAACGGGCCGGCCGTCCCAACGACGGTACAGGCCACGCCTTGGAGGTCAGACGCGGAGTGCACGGTACCCGAACTGATGTTTTGCAAGTCCGCATGGGCCAGCCCCGCTGCCAGCAGGATGCCCATCGACATCACGCATTTTTTCATGTCCATTTCCCTCTCCTCTCACCAATAAAGTTGCTATGTGGCCGCCGTGGACAGCAAACATACTGTTACAACGTGTATCCATCGTAACAGTAGGCTGGCACCCGTCTATCCCTCATTTTGGGGATGACAGCCGCCACAGGGAGGCTGTAGAAAAGCCTCCTTTCAGCACAACGCCCCGGGCGCACGCACAATGGTGCGGCGCCAGTGACGGCGACCTGCGCAGTTGGCCGGTCCTTCTCAATCTTCATCCGCTTGCCTACACCCCCCCTACATGTCATCGCCCCCAACATCTTTGTGGAGCCCCTTGCGCCAACCAGCATTCCGGGGCCTGTGGGTCTGCGGTGGCGTGTTCTTCATCGGCAGCGGCATGCAGACCATGGCAGCGGCCTGGCTGATGGTGGAGCTCACGGGCTCGTCGTTCCTGGCGGCGCTGGTGCAGACGGCGGTGTTCATGCCGATGTTCCTGCTGGCACTGCCGGCGGGTGTGCTGGCCGACACGACGGACCGGCGGCGCCTGATCTCGGGGGCGCTGCTGGCGCAGGTGGGGGCCTGCGCACTGTTGACACTGCTGGTCCTGGGGGGCTGGGGTGGCCCGGCATCAGTGCTGTTCCTGGTGTTCATCTGCGGCTGCTGCACGGCGGTGCTCACGCCGGCGTGGAACTCTTCGGTCATCGACCCGGTGCCGCGCGACGAGTGGCCGCAGGCCATCACTGCGGTCAGCATTGCGTACAACGCAGCGCGCGCCATCGGACCTACGCTAGCCGGGCTGGTGTTTGCCCAATTGGGCGCGGGCTGGGTGTTCGCCGTCACGGTAACCACCACCTTGGTGATGTGGGAGTCCATCCGCCGCTGGCCCCCCAAGGCCCACCCGCCGTCCAAGCTGCCCGCCGAGCGCCTGTGGGGCGGCACGTTGAGCGGACTGCGGTTTGCATGGCACTCGCGCATCATCCTGGCGCAACTGGTGCGGGTGATGGCATTCAGCGCCGCGGGCTCGGCCCTGTGGGCCCTGCTCCCCGTCATTGCCCAGCGCCTGGGCACCGGGGCGCCGGGCTTTGGCCTGCTGATGGGGTGCCTCGGCACCGGCGCCGTGGCTGTGGGCTTGGTGCTGGGGCGGCTGCGCGCACGCTTTGGCATGGAAGCCATCGTGGGCGTGGGCGGCGTGGTGTTTGCAGCGGCCATGCTGGTGGCGGCACTGACCAAGATCGCATGGGTGGTCTACATCGGCATGCTGTTTGCGGGCGCGGCCTGGATGTCGGCGATGTCCACCTTCAACACCGCCACGCAAGCCAGCGCACCGCAGTGGGTGCGCTCCCGCGCGGTGGCCATGCACATGGTGGCAGCGTTGGGCGCATTTGCGATGGGATCGGCCTTCTGGGGCGCGGCGTCCGACATCGTGGGCCTGGCACCCACGCTGTATGTGGCCGCTTCGCTCATGGGCGCAGGCTTGCTGCTGGCGCGGCCGATGCCGCTGCGCATGGGGGCTCTGCACGAGGTAACGCAGGCCACGCCCTGGGATGAACTCTTCATCGAGGCCGAGCCCCTGCCCGAGGCCGGGCCCGTGGCCGTGGAGGTGGGCTACCGCATTGCGCCCGGCACCGACACCGAGTTTCTTGACACCATCAGCCGCATGAAGGCCCCGCGCCGGCGCGATGGCGCGACCTTCTGGCGGGTGTACAAGGACCTGGGCGAGCCTTCACGCTATGTGGAGCGCTTCATCGTCGAGTCCTGGGCCGACTATTTGCACCAGCGCGCCCGCGCCACCATGGCCGACCAGGCGCTGGAGACCGAGGTGCGAGCCTTCCTGGCGCCCGGCGAGGTGGTGCGCATGTCGCACTACATCGCAGAGCGGTAGTTCGTTCGTACCCGACCAGCCACCCTGCGGAGCAAGCCCTGCTCAACCTCCGCGCCGAAAGTACCGCGCCGGCGTTTCCCCAAACGCCTGCTTGAACAAGGTGATGAAGCCCGACACATCCAGGTAACCGACTTCGAGCGCCACCTCGGTCACGCTGCGCCCCTGGCTAAGCCATTGCATGCCCTTGAGGAGGCGCAACTGCTGGCGCCACTGGGCAAAGGTCAGCCCCGTCTCCTTGGCAAACAGGCGCGCGGCGGTGCGGGAGGTCATGCCGCAGGCGGCGGCCAGTTCATCGAGCGTGCGGGCATCGGCGGGCTGCGCCTGCAGCGCGGTGGTGAGGCGCAGCAGGCGCGGGTCTGCCGGGGTGGGCAGGTACGACGGCACGGTTTCCAGGTTCGGCAGGCGGTCCAGGATGACGGCGATCAGGCGCTCTTCTCGCCCGCCCAGCGGGTAGTCGGTGCCAAAACTCGCGGCCTCGGCCAGCAGGGCGTCGAGCAACGGATCGACCGTGACGACGCCTGGCTCCGACGGGGTGTCGGCCGCGCCGGGTTTGACGTACAGCGTGCGCAGCCACACCGGGCGATCGGCGGCCACCTTGTGGACCATGCCGGGCGGCAGCCACACCGCGCGGTGGGGCGGCACGATCCAGGTACCGCGCTGCGTGTGGGTGGTCAGCATGCCCTCGCAGGCATAGACAAACTGGGCGCTCTGGTGGGCGTGCCAGTGGCCGTCAAACGGCGGGTAGCGGTCGGACACCACACAGATCCCGCGTTCGGCGGTATCGGCATCGACCGGGTTGTCGAGCACCGGCGGGGCCAGCACCGCAGTGCGCGGCCTGCGGCGGCCCAGCGCAGGCGCCTTGGCGGCGTTCGTTGCGTTTGTCTGTTTGGGCATATTTTTTGTCGTAGTGCGCCGAGACGGCCACGCCTCGCAAATTTACCTTAGAGGCTCATTTCCACTTCACAGAGCCCACACCATGACTGCCCCCTATTCCACCCGTTTTTTCAGCCCCTTCCGCTCCCAGCGCCGCCCTCGCGCTCTGCGCACGCTGGCTGCCATCGCCCTCACATTCGCCAGCATCACGTCCTGGGCGGGCGCCGTGCAAGTGTTCACCTCCGATGCCGCCGGTTTCAACACCCACTCCGTCTGGTACGACGACGGCCAGGAGGTGATGGTGGTCGATGCGCAGTTCACCCCCGCGCATGCAGAGGCGCTGCTCGCATCCATCCGCAGCCAGACGAAATCGCCCGTGACCCGCGTGGTCGTGACGCACCCCAACCCCGACAAATTCAACGGCCTCTCGGTGTTCCACGCACAGGGCATCGAGAGCATTGCCTCCGCCAAGACCGCCGCCGCCGTGCCGGACACGGACGCGTACAAACGCCACTTCTGGGTGAAGATCGCCAAGGCGTTCACGGACGCAACGTACCCGCGCGCGGAGGCCATCAAGACCACGTATTCCGGCCAGCACCGCATCACGCTCAAGTCGGGCGAAACCATCACGCTGTTCGAGCTGCCCCAGCCAGGCATCTCCAGCAACCAGACCGTGGTGCGCTTTGACCAGACCGGCGACCTTGCCGTGGGCGACCTGGTGCACACGCGCACCCACGCCTGGCTCGAAGGCGGCATCGTGAACGGTAAGCCCCTGCCCACACTGGCGGGCTGGAAGGCCGGCCTGGCCGAGCTGCCCCGCCTGGGCACCGGCAAGGTCTACGGCGGGCGGGGCATGTTCGTGCCCGTGGCACAGGCGGTGGCCGAGCAGACGGCCTATCTCGACAAGGCCGACGCGGTGGTGACGGGCTACCTCCAGCGCCTGGGCAGCCGCGCCAGCGAGCTGAGCGATCCCGCGCGCCAGGGCGCGCACCATCAGGCCATCCAGGCGGAAATGGCCAAGGCCTTCCCCGGCCATGCGATGCCCGACCTGGTGGGCTACAGCGTCTACGGGCTGGTGCAGCAGAAACTCGCGCCGTGATGTGATGGCAAGCGCCCTGGGCAAGCCGGGCCTGCGGGGCGCACTGCGCACCCTGCGACAATTCAGGCCATGAGCTTTGCCCCCCTCTCCAACGACACCTTCCTGCGCGCCTGCCGCCGCCAGGCCACCGACTACACGCCCTTGTGGCTGATGCGCCAGGCGGGCCGCTACCTGCCGGAATACAAGGCCACGCGCGCCCAGGCCGGCAGCTTCATGGGCCTGGCCACCAATGTGGACTACGCCACCGAAGTGACCTTGCAGCCGCTGGAGCGTTTCCCGCTCGACGCGGCCATCCTGTTCAGCGACATCCTCACCGTGCCCGACGCCATGGGCCTGGGCCTGACGTTTGCCGAGGGCGAGGGCCCGCGTTTTGCCAAGCAGGTGCGGGACGAAGCCGCGGTTGAACAGCTTGCCGTGCCCGACATGGACAAGCTGCGCTATGTGTTCGACGCCGTCACCAGCATCCGCAAGGCCCTGAATGGCCGGGTGCCGCTGATCGGCTTCTCGGGCAGCCCCTGGACCCTGGCCTGCTACATGGTCGAAGGCAAGGGATCGGACGACTACCGCCTGGTCAAGAGCCTGATGTATGCGCGCCCCGACCTGATGCACCGCATCCTGGCCATCAACGCCGACAGCGTGGCCGCCTACCTCAATGCCCAGATCGACGCGGGCGCCCAGGCCGTGATGATTTTCGACAGCTGGGGCGGCGTGCTGGCCGACGGCGCTTTCCAGGAGTTCAGCCTGGCCTACACCAAGCGGGTGCTCGCGCAATTGAAGCGCACTGGCGTGGACGGCACCGACGTGCCGCGCATCGTCTTCACCAAGGGCGGCGGCATCTGGCTGCCGGACATGAACGGGCTGGACTGCGAAGTGCTGGGCCTGGACTGGACGGCGAACCTGGGCCATGCCCGCGCCATCGTCGGTGGCCAAGTGGGCGGCCCTGGCAAGGCGCTGCAGGGCAACATCGACCCGAACGTGCTGTTCGCTCCGCCCGCGCAGATCGCCACCCAGGTGCGCCACGTGCTGGACAGCTTTGGCCGGCCACATACCGACCGCAGTACCACCGGCCCCACGCACATCTTCAACCTGGGCCACGGCATCAGCCAATTCACTCCGCCCGAGCATGTGGCGGCGCTGGTGGAAGCGGTGCACGGCTACTCGCGCGCGCAGCGCCAGGGTTGAGCGCCCGGCGTTAGCACGGCGTACTTATGCACAAAAATGGAGCGTGCGCGGGGCTGTCGCCCAGCGGCGCCCTGGTTTGTAAAAAAACAATTCCAATCTCATAAGCCATTGATTCATAAGGAATTTAATCCCGTGCTTTTTTGACAGGCAATCCACCGAAAGCACGGTTTTTCAAGGGCTTGCGCTGCAAACCCAAGGGATATCAACAAAGTTATCCACAGAAATTCTGGATTTCTTACAAATTCCCAGTCAAATCAAGCACTTGCAGCCTGTTTCGCACAAAACCCTCAACACGCAGGCAAGCCGCTAGCACAAATTTGGGGCCTCCCACCCCCTTGACGGGCCACCGATGTCCGACTTATGCACACAAAACGTGATGCGGCGCAACATAAAGCCAGACCGGAGCCATAGCACAGAATTTGCAGCAAAATTTCTTCAGATGATTGATTCATAAGGATTTTTTGGGCGTGCCGCATTTCCGGGCAATCTGTTCGCAGCCAGCATTCATGCGGGTTGGCAGGGTGTCCGGGCAGGATGTCAACAAAGTTATCCACAGAAAGTCGGGATTACTCCCCCGATCTTGTCAAATCAAGCACTTAGCCTCCAAACCTCCGCGCGACCTCCACAAGCCGCTGTAACCCGCCCTCCGCCGTGCCCGCCCCCTCCACCATCGTTCAGGTTGCCCTGCACACCCCGTCGCACAGCGGCGTGGGCGACCTGCTGAGCTATGCCAGTGAGCGCCCGCTCGCGCCCGGTACGCTGGTGCGCGTACCTCTGGGCACGCGCGAGGTGCTGGGTGTGGTGTGGGATGCCGACGAAGCCACGGGCGAACTGCCCGATGGCGCCACGCTGCGCGCGGTTGCCGGCGTGCTCGACGGCGTGGCCCCGCTGGATCTGCCCTGGCGCCGCCTGGTGGCGTTTGCGGCGCGCTACTACCAGCGCGCCCTGGGCGAAGTCGCCATGGCCGCCCTGCCCCCGCAGCTGCGCGACCTGCGGCCCGAGCAACTGGCGCGCCGCCTGCGCCGCCCCGGCAAGGCAATTGGGGAGACCGAAGATGCTATTCAAAACATAGCGCTCACCGCAGAACAGGAAAGCGCCAGGGCCCGAATTTCTGCAGAAAAAGGTCCCTTTCTGCTGTTTGGCAGCACCGGCAGCGGCAAGACCGAGGTCTACCTGCGCTGCGTGCAGGAAATGCTGGAGGCCGATCCCACAGCCCAGGCGCTGGTGATGGTGCCCGAGATCAACCTCACGCCGCAGCTCGAGGAACGCTTCGTGGGCCGCTTCGCCCCGCGTTTTGGCGCGGGCGCCGTGGTGTCGCTGCACAGCGGCATGACCAACCCGCAGCGCCTCAAAAGCTGGCTGGCCGCCCACAGCGGCAACGCGCGCATCGTGCTGGGCACGCGCATGGCGGTTTTTGCCAGCCTGCCGGGGCTCAAGCTGATCGTGGTCGATGAGGAGCACGACCCCAGCTACAAGCAGCAGGAGGGTGCCCGCTACTCAGCGCGCGACCTGGCCATCTGGCGCGGGCGCGAGCAAGGCGCCAAGGTGCTGCTGGGCTCGGCCACACCGTCGCTCGAGAGCTGGCACGCCAGCCGGCCGCCTACACCCGAAGACCCCGAGGGCGGGCGCTACGTGCGCCTGCACATGCCCAGCCGGATTGGCGCGGGCGCCCTGGCCCGGGTGCGGCGGGTGGACATGAACCAGCAGCCCCGGCGCGCAGTGTTCAGCGCGCCGCTGCTGCAGGCCATCACCGAACGCGTGGCGCGCGGCGAGCAGAGCATGATCCTGCTCAACCGCCGGGGCTACGCCCCCGTGCTGCACTGCGTGGACTGCGGCTGGAAAAGCGACTGCCCCCATTGCAGCGCGCACCAGGTCTTCCACAAGACCGACCGCACGCTGCGCTGCCACCACTGCGGCTACACGCTGCGGGTACCGCGCCATTGCCCCACCTGCGGCAGCCCCGACATCCACCCCATGGGCCGGGGCACCGAGCAGCTGGAGGAACAACTCTCGGCCCTGCTGTCCGAAGTGCTGCGGCCCGACCGCACGCCCGCGCGCATCGCCCGCATCGACGCCGACACCACCAAGGCCAAGGGCGCGCTGGAGGCCCAGCTGGCGCAGGTGCACGCGGGCGAGGTGGATGTGCTGGTCGGCACGCAGATGATCGCCAAGGGCCACGACTTTCGCCGCATCACGCTGGTGGCGGCCGTGCAGCCCGACGGCGCCCTGTTCAGCAGCGACTTTCGCGCGTCGGAGCGGCTGTTTGCGCTGCTCATGCAGGCCGCCGGCCGCGCCGGGCGCGACGCCGCCTACATGGCCGCGCAGGGCACGCAGTGCGAGATGTGGGTGCAGAGTTTTCACCCCAAACACGCCGTGTTCGAGGCGCTGCGCACGCACGACTACGAGGCCTTTGCCGCCCAGCAGCTCAAGGAGCGCGAAGAGGCCGCCATGCCACCCTTCTCCTACCAGGCCCTGGTGCGCGCCGACGCCCGCACGCAGGACGTGGCACAAGGGTTTCTGACCGCCGCCACGGCCGCCGCACAAGCCGCCGGGCTGCCGGGGCTGGACGTGGTGACGCTGTTCCCGCCCGTGCCCCTGACCATCCAGCGCGTGGCCAATGTCGAACGCGCCCAGATGCTCATGGAAAGCAGCAGCCGCACCGCACTGCAGCGCTTTCTGGCCGCATGGCAGCCCGTGCTGCAAACCACGCGCAGCCAGCCCGAGCACAAGGGCTTGATCCGGTGGCTCGTGGATGTGGACCCCCTGGCGATCTAGGTTGAAACTTCAAGGGTTTTACGGCCCTGGCGCTTGGTGGATATGCGCAAACAGCTATTTAATTAATAGCAAAATCATTCGCACCCCAGCGCATCCTGACCTCCGGCAGATTCCGGGCCAGGGTGCGCGACAGCCAGGTGGTCATCCCTGGCGGCACTGCCGGTCCACGTACTGCAGGGCGTCGGGCAACGCGTCGCGGAACACCAGCCACTCGTGGTCGCCGTCGATGACGCGCAGCTCCACCTGCTTGGGCTGGATCTGGTACAGCCGCCAGTACAGGGTGGCCGACATGGGAGCGATGCCCAGGTAGTCGTGGTCGCCCGACACAATCCACATCGGCACACGCGGCGTGCCCGCCTTGTAGGCGTCGAGCGCCGCCGCGTAGTTCAGCGACTTCCAGGTGTCGGGGTCAAACTGCCCGTCGCGCACGAACTGCGGGGTGCGCCGCGCCGCCGAGGTGTCCGGCGGCAGCGGGTCATAGATGGCGGGGCTGATCACCGCCGCGGCGCAGAACTGCGTGGGGTTGCGCAGCGACAGGTTCAACGCGCCGTAGCCCCCCATCGACAGGCCGCCAATGGCCCGGCCGCTGCGCTCCTTGTGCACGCGGTAGCGCGACTCGACGTAGGGCAGCAGGTCTTTCATGATGGCCGTGCCCGCCTTCTCTGCCGCACCATCGGCCCACCACGACGCCGGGCCCGCCGTGGGCATGACCACCACCGATGGGCGGATCAGCCCTCGCTTGATGAGCCCGTCCAGGGTCTCGACCGCACCTCCCTTGGTGCGCCACTCGTTCTCATCGCCACCCGCGCCATGCAGCAGGTAGACCACGGGATAGTTCACCGTGCCGCCGGGCTGGTAGCCGTCGGGCACATACACCGTGAACTTCACGTCGCGGCCCAAAGCCGTCGAGGGCGCCTGGTCGGCAAACACCTGGCCGCCGTGCGCGGTGGCGGCGGCGAACAGAACAACGGCCGCTGCCAGCCAGCTCCGAAAACAAGGCTTCGCAAAACGCATGGATGTCTCCTCATGAATGGATGGATACGCCCATGCTGCAGTGGCACAGGCGATAGCATTGTGTGCGCGGCCAGGCCGCCGCGAGCGTTTCGCCGGCGACAGGCCTGGGGGAAGGTCCTCCCTGGCACTGCGCCGCCCCCCACACAGGAGCACACCCATGACCTCCGAGGAATTTGCCCAGACCCTGGCCCGTGAAGGCTTCGAGCACCCCGTCACCGTCACACGCGATGCGGGCGGCATGCTGGACGACCACACCCATCCGTTCGAGGCCAAGGCGCTGATCCTGTCCGGCGAGATCCGCATCGTGACGGCACGGGCGGAACGCGTGTATGGCATGGGCGAGGTCTTTCACCTGCAGGCCCAGGAACCGCATTCAGAGTTCTATGGGCCCGCCGGGGTGAGCTATCTGATGGGCCGAAAGTCCCCGCCCTGAGGGCCGCAGGCGCGCAAGGTCGCATGCTCCATATCGCACCTGGCCCGCGCTTCACGCGTTCGGCATCTCCGCGTACCGCGCCACGCTACCGCAGGTAGTGGCGGGCAGCCTTGTCCACAAAAAGAGCCCACGCTCCCGGACAACTCCGTAAAGCTACCTCCCGTTGTCCCCTTGCAGCACACACGGCCCCTTGATGTCCGGGACGTGACCGTCCCCTCCCACGCCAGATTTCCATGTACAAAGAACTGAACGACCTGCACAAACTGCAGCCCCTGTGGGCCACCATCACCATCACCGTGGCAACACTGGCGACCAACTGGATCTGGGGATCGTGGTTCTCCCAGGCCAAAGGCATGGCGGCCTTCCTGCTGATGTTCGGCTGCCTCATCGGCTGGCCTTTGATGTTGGTACTGTTCAACGTGGTCCTGGGTTTTGGCATCAAGCTGGGCGAAGGCCAGGCCCTGTTGCGCATGGCCATCCTGTTGGGCGTGGTCGGGGTGGGCTTCGCCGTGTATGGCATCCCCAGCCCGTGGAACCTGCTCGGCTGTGCCATCGTCGCCCTCGTCGTGGGGTTCCAGGCCGGGCGCGCAGCGCAGGACGACGCCGACCTGGAGGACTTGTAAATGGCCGTCAAGGAAGCCCCACCCCCCGGATTGCTCGACAGTTTTTCCGCTCCGCTGTGGGAAAGATTGAACCTGTCGGGACTGCGGCCGGAGTGGATCGTGAAGGGCCAGCACCGGGGCTACGACTGGATGGTCATCGAGCTTGAACACCGGGCCACAGGCCTGACCGCCGAAAGCGGGACCGATACCACCACCGTCTTCGTGATGCGGCTGCCGCGCAAATCCAAGGACTGGTATTTGCCGCCCCACCGCATCACGTCCGTGCAACAGGCGTGTGTGGACGATCAATGCGTTTATGTCGCTGCGCTGGGCCGACAACCCCGCGTGCGCGAGTGGCGCCACTGGCTGGACACGGCCGCCGACGTGGCCGACGAGGTGGTGCGGTCGGAAGGCTCGCACACGAAGCAGGCGCATAAACATCCCGGTGACCGCAGCACGGCAGGTTCCGAGGCAGGACCGAGCTGGAACCCCCACGACGGCAAATGGGTGGTTTTCTGGCTCTTTGTGATGGTGCCCATTGCCGGCGTCGTTTTTTTGTCCCTCCTGTTCGTCTACAGCGACTGGCCACGCACCGGCGCCGTCATCAAATGCAACATGGCGACCCACATAGGCTCCGCGTTGTACGGCTGGAAGATGTGGGCGCACCTGGGCATGCTGGCAACCCCTCTGGCATGGATGTGCAAGATGATCCACACCATGGTCACGCGCATCCACAGACCGGGCTTCGGGCTGCAGATCCATCTGGAGGGCGCCATTTTGTTGGGCGGCGCGTTTGTGCTGGCGCATGCCCTGGACGCACTGGAAGCATCCGCCCGCGCAGTGTGCTGACCCGCACTGCGCGCCCGCCCGGTCCTGGGCGCCCCGCCGCCAAGGACCGGGGCGGCCTCAGGCCCGAACAAACTGGCCGTGCAGGCCCAGCGGCAGGCCATAGGGCAGCGTGACGCTGGCCATTGGCCCTGCATTCACCGCCTGCGCGTCGAACACCGACAGCGTGGTGCGCTCGCTGGGCCAGTGGTAGGCGGTGCCCAGCACCCAGCCCCGGCCCTCGGCGGCGGTAGGGCTGGCGGGTATGTAGACATGCTCCTCTGCGATCCAGCCCGCGCCGTACCGATGGCGCTGCGGTGTCTTGTCCCCCTGCAGCGTGAGCACCGTGTCAAAGCCCTGCACTTGGGCATCCATGCCCGGGCTGCGCGCCATCAGGGTGGTGAAGCGTGTGGGCAGGCCGTTGCGTGCCGGGTGGATGCGCGGGAACTCCACGTGGGCAAGCCCCGGGGTTTCCAGCCGTGCCTGGCCCGTGGACGGGGTGAGCGTGATGTGTGCCCACCGGGTGGCGGCCGCAGCCGGGGTGCTGCGCGCGCCATCCACATTCAGGTGGTGCAGCGCGTTCAGGATGTCGGGCTGCGCCACAAACCGCACCTGCACCGTGCCGCCCTCTTCCCAGGCGTTGGCCAGGTGGAACAGGCCTGTGGCGGGCAACTCGAAGCGCTGGACCTTGAAGTCCGCCTTGTCCACCAGCAGCACCATCAGCGGCGCCTTGTCGTTCCATTTGTAGTGGGACAGCGGGCTCCCCGCGCCGGCGTGACCGTTGAATTGCAGCGGCATCAGCAGGAACACGAGGTGCCGTTCTGTGATGGCGAAGTCATGCACCATGTCGGCCTGCTCCGTGGTCAGGACATGCTGGCGGCGCAGCTGGCCTGTCGGTGCAATGTCGTACACCAGCAGCTTCCCGGAGCCCGGCATGTAGCCGAAATTCCATACCGAGCCATCCGGCGCCACGCGCGGGTGCGCCGAAAATGGAGCGCCCTGGGTCTGCGGCGACCAGGCCTTGAACCCCTGGGCCTGCAGCGTGACCGGGTCCACCGCCAGCGCGGAGCCGGCTTCCCACAGCGCAAAAAGCTCCTTGCGCGCGGGCAGGGCCAGCAGGTTGATGTTGGCGGGGTTGACGGCGTCGGGCCCGCTGAGCGGCGGCGAACCGGGCAGCGTGGTGGCAAAGCCCGAGTACAGCAGCCGGCCAGCGGCCTCTTCCGCCGTGAGCTTGGGGGTGGCCAGCAGGGCGCCCCGGTGGGATATGCGGGGCGGTGTTTGCGTTGAAGCCTGACCTCCCTCAAAACGAAACGCCTGCAGCATGCCGTCGCCATCGAACCAGTGGTTCATGGCCACGCCGCCGAGTTCGCGCCGTGCGGGGCCGATGCGGTACAGCGTGCCCTGCAATGCAGCAGGCCAGCGCCCCCGCACGGGCAGCGGGCCGCTGGCCAGCGGCGCCTTCAAGGGCCCGTTGTAGGGGGTGTAGCTGCTGCGCCAGGCGTGTGGCGCATCGGCGCCGTGGCCCAGGGCGGGCAGCAGGCTGGCGCCCAGGGCCGCCAGAACGGCGCGGCGCGGTGGATGGGGGTGGGTCATCGCGGGCTCCTTGTCGGCTTACTTGAGTTCGATGGCCTGGGGGTCCGCATCCGCGCCCACGCGGAAGGCTGCGTCGGCAAACGTGGGCGGGCCCACCGGGCTGCGTGCATTGCGGCTGAAGCCATACAACTCGGTCGGCAGACCGAACAGGTTGGTGTCCAGCTTCATGTTGCCGTTCTCGTCCAGAAACGCCGAGACGGCGTAGTCGCCTGCGGGCACCCCTGCAAACTGCACCACGGCCTTGCCATCACCCAGCGGGGCGGCGGCGGTCTGCAGCGGCTTGCCGCGCGGAAAGCCCTCGCTCTGGTCAAAAAGGGCTGCCAGCACGGTGCCTTGTTGTTGCGCAGGCACGGTGACTTCAATGCGCAGGTCGGCGGCGTGGGCAGCCAGGGCGGTCAACGCGGCCAGGAAAAGAATCCGTTTTTTCATGAAAGGGCTTTCTGTGGGGGTACAAGCCGGGACCACGCCCGGATCGACCCGCACTGTGCCCAGCCCGCCCAGGCCCTGCGAGGCGTTTGCGACGAAGTGCAGAAAACACGGTGTGATCTGCAACCCGCAGGCGCGAGGCACGCGGGCCTGGCAAGGGCGGCCCCGCGCAATCCCCCGCCTTGCGGCGCCCCCGTGCCCGATAAAACTTGCATGCCGTGGGCTCGCCCCAGATACTGCGGCCTCACACGGCATCGCCTCGGGGCATGCGTGTGCTGCGCGGGTCCGGTGGACCGGCACCCGGTGTACGCCCCGCCTGTGCTTCTTCCATTTTCAGAAAGCCTTACCAATGACAGCCATTGTTCGTGCCCTGATCTTGCTGGTCTTCCTGGCGGGCGGAACCGCCGTGCGTGCCCAGAACCTGCTCACCAACGGCAACTTCGAATCCGGCCTCACCGGCTGGAGCACCTGGACGGCGCCGCCGGGCTTCTGGAACGGCACCTGGATACACAGCAACGACTGCGACATCTGGGTGCCCACCCAGTGCCCGTTCGGTGGCGCCGGAACGTCCCACGCGCAGAAAAAAGGCAGTGGTGCGGGCAATGCGCACGGGGGCCTGTTCCAGACCGTGGCGGTCACCCCCGGGCGGGTGTACCGGCTGCGCGGCGCCTGGTCGGGGGGTGTGACGGGCAATGCGGGCGGCAACGCCACCTGGTGGGAAGTCGTGGCCTACGACGGCGCCGTGGGGGCCGCCACCATCGATGCCGCGCCCGGCCCGCTGGACACGCTGATCGCCCGGCGCGATGTGTCGAACCTGGCGCTCAACGGGGTCTTCCAGTTCGAATGGGAGCCTTTTGGCGCCACCTTCACCGCAGCCTCCAGCCAGGTGACCATTGCGCTCAAAACCGGCAGCTTCTTCACCTTCGACGCAGCGGGCTACCACGACGACCTGGTTCTGGAGGAGGTGGCATCCAGCAACATCCCCGTCAACTCGCCCTGGGCGCTGGTTGTGCTTTGCCTGGGGCTGCTGGCGACCGGTGTCTGGCTGCGGCGCGGCCAGGGAATGCGCCCCAGGTAGAGGGCGGCACAAAATTTCAAGTGTTTTTGGCCGCCAGCGCTTTATGTGAAAGCGCTACAAGCTATCAAAAATATAGCAATCAGGTCAGCAACGCCACCGCCGCCGAAAAGCTCAGAAACGCCAGCGCGGTGGACACCAGAATGATCCGCGCCACACGCCCGTTGTTGGCACCGAACTTCTCGGCCAGCAGCGAGACGTTGCTGGCGCTGGGCAAGGCCGCCAGCAGCACCAGCACCGTCAGCGCAAACGGCGTGAGCGGCACGCCCAGCGCCATGGCGGCCATGCCCACGCCCCATACCAGCAGCGGGTGCACCAGCAGCTTGGCCAGGGCCACCGGCACGTAATCGCGCGCGGGCACCTGTTCGTGCTGGTTCATCTGCGAGCGCGCCAGCACCGCGCCGATGGTGAACAGCGCCACGGGCGAGGCCGCGTCGGCCAGCATGGCAATGGTCTTGTCCACCGGACCAGGCAGCTGGAAGTGCAGGGCCGATGCCAGTGCGCCCAGCGCGATCGACCAGGGCATGGGGTTGGTCGCCATGCCCCGGAAGGCGCTGCGCAGCGCCACGCCCACACCGTGGGTGCCCGCGCCATCCAGGCGCGACAGCGCAATGCACAGTGAGCTGGTGACGACCATGTCCACCACGATGGTCACGATGGCCGGGCCCGCGCTCTGCGCGCCCAGCAGCGCTACCAGGAGCGGCACGCCCATGAAGCCGGTGTTGGGAAAGGCCGCGACCAGAGCACCAAACGCCGCATCGTTCCAGCCGATGCGCGCACTGCGCGTGAGCGCCACCGTGGCACCCACCATCACCAGCGCGCACAGCACGTACACGCCCGCCACGGCCGGGTCCAGCAGCTGCGCGATGGGCGTGCTGGCGCCAAAGCGGTACAGCATGCAGGGCAGCGCGAAGTACAGCACGAAGGCATTGAGCCCCGGAATGGCGGGCTGGGGCAGCACTCCACGCCGCGCGGCCAGGTAGCCGCAGAGCACGAGCGCAAAGAAGGGGAAGGTGATGAGGAGGACGGACAGCACGGCGCTATTGTCCGTGCTGCGCACTGCGCCAGGACCCCCAGCCCCGGGCGGTGGTCAGCGCAACGTCAGGGGGGAGGGTTCGCGAACGGTGATCCCCCAACCACCACGGCCACGGCCGTGGGTGCCTTACTGCTTGCGCTGGATGATGAGGTTGCGCTTGGCGTCTTCGGGGTAGGCAAAGGTGATGGCGCCGTTCTTGACCATGCCGATCACCAGCATGTTGCGCGTGATGGCGTCCTTGTCCTGCACGCTGAACGGCTTGTCGTAAGTGGACACCACGCCGTAGTAGGTCTTCATCTTGCCTTCCAGCGACTCCTTGACGGCCTTGCCGTTGAGGTTGCCGTCCCGCACGCCCAGGAAGGAATACATCAGCAGGTAAGTGGCGTCATAGGCATTGGCGGCCGCCATGGGCACGGCCACCTTGCCGTGGTACTTGCGGGTGTAGCTCGACAGGAACGATGCGCGGCGTTCGTTGCTGGGTTCGGCAATGAAGGTCTGCACCATGAGTGCGCCCTCGGCAGCGTCCTTGGCACCCTCCAGGAAGAACGGGAACGACAGCGTCCATGGCCCCACCTGGGACACCTTCCAGCCCAGCGCCTTCTTGCCATTGGCGATCACCGCGTTTTCCGGGCCCACGGTGTAGCTGAGGATCACATTGGCCCCGGCGGCTCGGGCGGCCGTGAGTTCGGCCGTGAGGTCCTTCACACCCAGGTCGAAGCGCGCGACGTGCACGGGCTTGAGGTTCTTGGCCGCCAGGGCAGCCACCACATCGTTGAAGCCACCTTCGCCGTAGCCGGTCTTGTCGGCAAAGATGGCCACCTTGTCCCAGCCGCGCTTGACGATGTCTTCCACCATGAAAGGGGCCTGGATCGCGTCGCGTCCCTGCACGCGGAAGATGTAGCTGTCTGCAGCGGGATATTTGGCGGTGACCGCCGTGCCCGTGGAGCACGGCACGATGAGCGGGCTCTTGGCCTCCTGGAACAGGTCGATGGCCTTGAGCGCAACGCCGGTGTTGCAAAAACCGATGGTGGCGACCACCTTCTCGCTGATCAGTTCCTGCGACACCTTGCGGCCCTGGTCCGGATTGGCCGTATCGTCCTTGATCACCAGCTCCAGCGGTCGCCCCAGGTAGCCGCCCACGGCGTTGATCTCATCCACGGCCAGCTTGATGCCATTGAGCATGGGCACGCCAAAGTCGGCCGAGGGCCCGGTGAACGGCCCCACCACCCCAATGCGCACGGGCGCCGTGCTGCCGATCTGGGCCTGCACGGGCAGCAGGGCTGTGCAGGCCAGCACGCTGGCGGCCACCACGGCGCTCCAGGCGTTGTGGTGCCACCGGGGGCGGCGCGGGCCTGGGATGCCCAGTGCGGCGGTCTGAACGGTGGAAGTCAAGGCAGAGGAGTTCATGGTGGGGCTCGGTTCACAACACACCCATCCCGTTGAGGGATGTACTGGCCAGCCAGTATCAAATTGTGAAAACAAAGCCCCTAGCGGGGTTTCCCGGAGCGCCTGGCCCGGCAGGTGCCGGAGGCGGCTTCCTGTCAGGGGCGCGTCAGCCGCCCACCTTGCGTGGGTTGCCATACCCGGGCGCACGCAGGCTGCCGGACTGCGCCGGTATCATTGCGCCCTTGCGCGGCACGATCTGGCCCCGCCGCCGCCCGCCCAGGGGCCCACGCCGCCCACCCCGCCTTTCTTTTCCTGCCTTCCACGGCTCAGCCCCCTTCCTTCCCATGTCTGCCGGTCTCAATCTCGCCCAGCTTCAGGCTGTCCACTACACCGACGGTGCCTGCCTGGTGCTGGCCGGCGCGGGCTCCGGCAAGACGCGGGTGATCACCCAGAAGATCGCCCACATGATCGAAAAGGGCATGGAGCCCAAGCGCATCGCGGCCATCACCTTCACGAACAAGGCGGCGTCCGAAATGCGCGAGCGCGCGCAGCACCTGATCGGCCGGCGCGCCAAGGACGTGCTGATCTGCACCTTCCACGCCCTGGGCGTGCGCATGGTGCGCGAGGACGGCTCGGTGCTGGGCCTCAAGCCCCAGTTCAGCATCCTGGATGCCGACGATGTGACCGGCATCCTGAAGGAAGCCTCGGGGGGCACCACCGACATGGCCACGGCGCGCCAGTGGCAGTGGGTCATCAGCAAGTGGAAGAACATGGGCCTGACCTCCGAGCAGGCGCTGGCCCAGGCGGCGGACGACAACGAGCGCATCATCGCCACGCTGATGGCGCGCTACGAAGAGCGCCTTGCGGCCTACCAGAGCGTGGACTTTGACGACCTGATCGGCATGCCGCTGCGCCTGCTGCGCGACTTCCCCGAAGTGCGCGCCAAGTGGCAGGCTCTGCTCAGCCATGTGCTGGTCGATGAGTACCAGGACACCAACGCCACGCAGTACGAACTGCTGAAACTGCTGGTGGGCGAAAGAGGCCACTTCACCGCCGTGGGCGACGACGACCAGTCCATCTACGGCTGGCGCGGTGCCACGCTGGACAACCTCAAGAAGCTGCCGATCGACTTCCCGCAGCTCAAGGTCATCAAGCTGGAGCAGAACTACCGCTCCACCAGCGCCATCCTGCGTGCGGCCAACAACGTGATCGGGCCCAACCCCAAGCTGTTTCCCAAGACCCTGTTCAGCGAGCTGGGCGAAGGCGAGCCGGTGCGTGTGGTGGACGCCGACAGCGAAGAGCACGAGGCCGAACGTGCCGTGGCCCGCATCCAGAGCCTGCGGGCCGCCAGCAACCCGCCACCGGACTGGAAAGGCTTTGCCATCCTGTACCGGGCCAACCACCAGGCCAAGCCGTTCGAGAAGGCGCTGCGCAAGGCGAACATCCCCTACAAGGTGTCGGGCGGCACCAGCTTTTTTGACCGTGCCGAAATCAAGGACCTGTGCGCCTGGTTCCGGCTGTGGATCAACAACGACGATGACCCGGCGTTTTTGCGCGCCATCACCACGCCCAAACGCGGCATCGGCCACACCACGCTGGCATCGCTGGGCGCGTTTGCCACGCAGCACAAGCAGAGCATGTTTGGCGCGTTGTTCAACGGCATGCTGCCAGCAGCGGTGCCCAAGCGCGCCATGGACGGCCTGCACGAGTTCGGCCGCTACATCAACTACCTGGAATACAGCGCGCGCCGCACGCACGGTGCGGAAGAAGCCCGCACGTTCCTGAACGAATGGCTCAAGGAAATCGGCTACGAGCAGCACCTGTACGACAACGAAGACAGCGAAAAGGTGGCCGCTGCCCGCTGGAGCAACGTGATGGAGTTCTGCGACTGGATGGCCCAGCGCGCGGGCGGCCAGATCGACGACACCGCAGGCGCCGTGGTGGCCAAGGAAACCAAGAGCCTGCTGGAGGTCTCGCAGACCATCGCACTGCTGTCCACCATTTCCGAGCGCGAAAAAGAGCAGGACATGGTCACGCTGTCGACCCTGCATGCCAGCAAGGGGCTGGAGTGGCCCCACGTGGTGCTGGTGGGCGTGACCGAAGGCATGTTGCCCTTCAAGCTCGACGACGACGAAGGCCGGCAACAGAAGGTGAGCGACGACACGCTGCAGCGCCTGCAGGAAGAGCGCCGCCTGATGTACGTGGGCATCACCCGCGCGCAGCGCACCCTGGCGGTGAGCTGGACCAAGCGGCGCAAGAAGGGCCGCGAGATGGTGGCCGCGCAGCCCAGCCGTTTCATCGCCGAGATGGGCCTGGACAAGACCACCGCCCGCGAAGACCCGCGCGAAAAGCTCAAGGCCCTGCGCGCCGAATTTGCCGCCAAGGCCCAGGCCACCACGGCCGCCAACGCGGCGGCGGCAGCCACCCCGGAATGAGCGGCCCTGCAGCCACGGCACCCACCACAACCACCCCACCCATGGAGCCCCGCACCCACCGGCCCACGCCCCTGATGGGGGTTGCTTTAATTTTGATAGCTATCAGCGCTTATCCTACAAGCGCTAGCAGCCAAAATGAACCACAATCCACGGCAGCATGCCCGTCCACGGCAGAGCTGGACCACCAGCACCTGCAAGGGCGCTGGCTGGCCCAGCTGCAGGGCGTAGCCCCGGATGCCACTGGCGCCACCGCCACATTGCAACTGGGTCCGCACCCCGAGCTGGCACAGAGCGTGCGTGGCACCGTGCAAAGAAATGGCGCCACGGCGCAGGTCAGCGGAGACGCCGATGGCGGCGACCTGACCCTGGAAGAATCGATCAACGGCACGAACATCAGTGCCACCTGGACAGGCCAGGTGGTCGATGGAAGTTGCGGCAAGGAAATACGCGGAACATGGAACAACGCCAACCCCACCCCCTCGGCACCCTCGGCTCCCTTCGTGCTGCGCAAGCAGGCGGGCTGGCAATGACCACCGCGCCAGCACCACAGCGCAGCGGCAGGCCCCGGCACCACACGCTGGCCCTGCTGGTGGCCGCCGCGCTGGCACCTGCGGGCGCCGCGTTGGCGCAGTCCACGCCCGCCAGTGGCGCGGCAGCGTCAGCCCCCGCTACGGGCGCCGACGGCGCCTGGCGCCGCTGCGCCGCGCTGTCCAACGACAACCAGGCGCGTCTGGCCTGCTTTGACCAGTGGGCCACCGACCAGCAAGGCTGGAACGCCCCCGGCGCCACGGCCTCGACGGCCGTGCCACCGCCGGTGGACACCACCCTGCCCGCCACCCGCGTCATCGATGTGGCCCGCACCGAGGGCTGCCGCGACCCGCAGTACAGCGACCTCTCGCGCTTCTGGGAACTGGAGTCGGGCAGCGACTGCGGCACCTTCAGCTTCCGGGGCTACCGGCCCATCACCGTGTCGGTGGTGGCGTCGAGCAACGTGAACCGCCAGCCCACATCGGATGCGGCCGACCATTCGGCCACCGAGTCCACACCCTACCGCCGCACCGAGAACCGCATCCAGCTGTCGGTGCGCACCAAGGTCGCGCAAGGCCTGCTCACGCAGGGCCACCCCACACTCAAGGATTCGGTGTGGTTCGGTTACTCGCAGCAGTCGTACTGGCAGCTGTTCACACCCCAGATCTCGCGCCCCTTCCGCGCCACCGACCATGAGCCCGAGGTCATGTATGTCTACCCCACCACGGCCCAGCTGCCGTTTGGCTGGAAGTGGCGCTACAGCGGCATCGGACTGGTGCACCAGTCCAATGGCCAGAGCAAACCCCTGTCCCGCAGCTGGAACCGGGCGTACCTCATGACGGGCATGGAACTGGGCAACAGCGTGAGCGTGAACGCGCGCATCTGGAAGCGCGTGCCCGAGAGCTCGGGCAGCGACGACAACCCCGGCATCAGCGACTACATCGGCCGGGGCGAGCTGTCGGCATTCTGGAACATCAACAAGGACAACACCGTGGGCGCCACGCTGCGCCACTCGCTGTCGAGCAGCGACCGAGGCTCGGTCCGGCTGGAATGGCTGCAGACCGTGGGCACGGGCCTTTTTGGCAACAAGAGCAACCTGCGCCTGCACACGCAGCTGTTCAGCGGCTATGGCGACAGCATGATCGACTACAACCGCAAGCGCACCGTGTTCAGCGTGGGGCTGAGCCTGGTGGATTTCTAGCAGGGACACCCCCCTGAGGCGCTGCGCGCCTTCCCCCCGCTCTCGCTCCGCTGCGCTGCACGGGCAGGGGGACGCAGCCCTCGCTGCGGGGCGGCCCTTGCTTGGCTGCTCTGGCGTGGGCCGCGCCAGTCGCATACGCCTTTTGGACAACGCAACGGCCGGGCACAACCAAATGCCAGGCGCGCCAAACACTCCACTCACAACTCGTTACGACATCGTCCTCAAGTTTCGCGCAGTGGCGCCGACGCGCCGCCACAATGGCACGCGCACAGAAACCAGCATGGCCCTTGGCGAAGGGCTCCCAAAAAGAGCCGCTTTCCCACCGTTTTACCTGCCATTGCCTGCACCGTGCGCCCTCGACAATGCCGATAAAGAGGAACACACCCATGGACATGCAATACCAGCTCAAGGCAGGCAGCTACTACCTCTACGACATGCGCGAGGCGCCCAGTGCCGTGACGGGTGAGCGCAGGTTCAAGCTGAAAACCGATACCGTGGCCATTGCGTTCGACGCACACACGGGCGAGGTGCACCAGCACGGCAGCCCCACGCGCATCCAGTCCTGGGCCAACAACACGCGCCGCCGCCTGCGCGCCGCCGGAGCGCAGGACGTGGCCAACGACATCGTGGTGGTGTCGGGCCCACTGCCCGTGGACGAACTCAACAAATGCCTGTGGGTGCGTGGCTACGTGCGCCGCATGTTCTCGCGCCTGGCCACCCTGCCCCATGGCAAGCTACAGCGACCTGCGGAGCCGTTTCGCAAGGCAGCCTGAAACCAGGCGAGCGTCCTCAAAGATCCCGATCAGGGCCGCACACAGCGGCCCTTTTCTTTTTTCTGGGAGCGCCCCGGAAAGGGCTCAGAGGCTGAGAGTTTTTTAGCCGAGCCCGAAAGGCGCGCGAAAACGCCTCGGATCTAGGCGCAAAGCACAGCCATAGCTCGGGCTATGGCGAGCATTTGCAACGACGAGCCGGGGCGTTCTCGCGTGCAAGGCGGGCACGGATAAAAGACTCTCAGCCTCTCAGGCCTCCGTGTCCTCGGCCACGTCGCTGTCCGCGCTCTCCAGCACTTCGGCATGCTTGACGATGGTCACCGGCACCGGGCTGGAATGCGCCACCTCCTGCGACACCGAACCCAGCAGTGCGCTGGTGATAGCGCCCTGGCCCTTCGCGCCGATGATGACCATGTCGCAGCCCGAGCGCTCGATCATGTCCACCAGCGTGTGGGCCACATCGCCCACGCCCACATCGGTTTCGTACGCGACCCCGGCGGCATCCAGCAGCGCCCGCGCCGACGCCATGAGATGGTCACCCGCCTCCAGGCTGGCCGCGGCGATCAGGTCGGGGTCGCGCGTGGTCACCAGTTCGTACAGTGTGGCGGGTTCCTGCACATTGGCCAGGACCACGCTGGCCTTCAGGCCCTGGCCCACCAGCGCCAGCGCGTGGTGCACGCCATCCAGCGCGAGTTCGGAGCCGTCCACGGCGATGAGTATCTTGAGCATGGTGTTCTCCTTGAGTCAGTGAAGACCAGTGTAGCGACGCCATCCGCCAGCGCCAGCCCATACCCTTGTGCCAGGTCAGGCTGGCCCGTCTGGGACAATGCGCCCCATCATGCTGCAGTTTGACCTTCTCAAAACCGACCCCACCAGCCACGCACGCCGTGGCACGCTCACGCTCAACCATGGCGTGGTGCAAACCCCCATCTTCATGCCCGTGGGCACCTACGGCACCGTCAAGGGCGTGATGCCGCGCAGCCTGCACGACATGGGCGCGCAGATCATCCTGGGCAATACCTTCCACCTGTGGATGCGCCCGGGCCTGGATGTGATGCAGAGCTTTGGCGGCCTGCACGGCTTTGAGAAGTGGGACAAGCCCATCCTCACCGACTCGGGCGGTTTCCAGGTCTGGAGCCTGGGCGCGATGCGCAAGATCACCGAAGAGGGCGTGACGTTTGCCAGCCCGGTCAACGGCGACAAGCTCTTCATGTCGCCCGAGGTGAGCATGCAGATCCAGACCACGCTCAACTCCGACATCGTGATGCAGCTCGACGAGTGCACGCCGTACGAGACCAAAGGCCACCTGACGACCGAGGCCGAAGCGCGCAAGAGCATGGAGATGAGCCTGCGCTGGGCCAAACGCTCGCGTGACGAGTTCCAGCGCCTGCAGAACCCCAACGCGCTCTTTGGCATCGTGCAGGGCGGCATGTTCAAGAACCTGCGCCAGGAGTCGCTCGAGCGCCTGGTCGAGATGGATTTCCCCGGCTACGCCGTGGGCGGCGTGAGCGTGGGCGAGCCCAAGGACGAGATGCTGGACATCATGGCCCACACCCCGCACCGCCTGCCTGCCCACAAGCCGCGCTACCTGATGGGCGTGGGCACGCCCGAGGACCTGGTGCAGGGCGTGGCCGATGGCGTGGACATGTTCGACTGCGTGATGCCCACCCGCAACGCGCGCAACGGCACTCTGTTCACGCGTTTTGGCGACCTCAAGATCCGCAACGCACGCCACAAGGCCGACCACCAGCCGCTCGATACCAGCTGCACCTGCTACGCCTGCGCGGGCAGCTCGGGCGTGTCGTGGGACGACGGCGGGCGCGAGGGTTTCAGCCGCGCCTACCTGCACCACCTGGACCGCTGCGGCGAAATGCTGGGCCCCATGCTCACCACCGTACACAACCTGCACTACTACCTGAACCTCATGCGCGAGGTGCGCGAGTCGCTCGACGCAGACGCGTTCGCGCAGTTCCGCGCGCGCTTCAAGGCCGAGCGGGCGCGTGGCGTGTAGGCATGACAAATGCTATAAAAATGCTAGCCATCAGCGCTTTATAAATAAGCGCCAGAGGCCAAAATCATTCAAAAATTCCTGCACCGCCTTCTGCGCTGGCCTGCGCGCATGCTGACCGGCCTGGGCAGCGGGCTGCTGGCCCTGCTGATCCTGTTCGAGGAATGGGGCTGGGTACCGCTGCAGCAGTTGCTGGCGCGCATAGGCCGCTGGCCCGGCCTGCGCTGGATCGAAGGCTGCGTGCGCGCCCTGCCGCCGTGGGCGGCGGTGGCCGTGTTTGCGCTGCCCACGGCCCTGTTGCTGCCCATCAAGCTGCTGGCCCTGTGGGCGGTGGGCCGGGGGCATGTGGTGCTGGGCATGCTGGTGATCGTGCTGGCCAAGGTGGTGGGCACCGCCGTGGTGGCGCGGCTGTTCACGCTGACGCAGCCAGCACTCATGCAATTGCACTGGTTTGCCTGGACGTATGCACGCTGGATGCGCCTCAAGCACACCGTGCTGGAGCGTGCACGCGCCTCGTGGGCCTGGCGCGTGGCGCGGGTCATCCGGCGGCAGTGGGCACAACGCTGGCGCCGCCGCTGAGCACTGTGGGAGTTCACGGTAGCGCCTGTCGCCCCATTCCGGCCAAGATATACAGACACGGTCCACCGCCGCCTGGGACCACAACCAAACCGCCATTGCTCCGCGACATGGGCCTCCAGCTTGATCTCCCCACCGTCCTCCTGCTCTACAAGACCGCCCTGGTGGCCGGTGCGCTGAGCATCTTTCACGTCAGCCGGCATTCGTGCCGACCCCAGGGGCTCAAGCCGCTGGCGGTAGCCTACCTGCTGCTTGCCATAGGGGCCGAACTGGCGGGCCGGGGCGAATACCTAGTGCTGCCCGACTGGCTCTGGACCCACACCAGCCTGCTGCTGGGGACGGTCGGCTACCCCCTCTTCTGGGCGGGCATGCGGGCATTGAGCGGGCGCAGGCGCATCCCGATGGCGGTGCTCGTCCTGGTCCCCGGTGGCTGGCTGGTGCTGGGCCTGGTCACGCAGTTTCCGCTGGACAATCTGCTGCGCGCCGGCGCCTTTCACATCACTGCCGCCATGGCCCTGATCGGATCGGCCCACGAGGTATGGCGTGATCACCGCACGGAACCGTTGCCGTCCCGCCCTCTGCTGGCAGCGCTTCTTCTGCTCAGCGCCAGCATCTTTGCGCTGCGCCTGTTCTACATCGCCACCGACAACGCAAGTTCCGCAGGATTTGCCCGGGCCTTCTATGTGCAGATGTTTTGCCACTTCGGCATCGCACTCATGGTTTCGTCGCTCTCCAGCGAGCGGGCCGCAGTGCGCCTGGAACGGATGGCGCAAACCGACACGCTCACGGGCGCGGGCAACCGCCGCTGGGCCACGTCCATGCTGCCCGCGCGACTGCCGGCGGGCAGCGCCATCGCGCAGCTCGACCTGGACCATTTCAAGCGCATCAATGACCGCTTCGGCCACGCGGCGGGCGACCGCGTGCTCGTCGCCTCGGCCCAAGCCCTTCGCAGCCAGCTGCGCGACTCGGACCTGCTGGCCCGTATGGGTGGCGAAGAATTCCTGGTCTATCTGCCAGACGCCACGGCCAGCGATGCGGCCGCCGTCGCGCAGCGGCTGTGCACCGCCGTGGAACAGATCCGGCTGTCCGAGCAGGGCGAGGACATCCCCGTCACCATCAGCATTGGACTGGCCTGCGTGAACTCCGGTGGCGGAACCTGGGCCGACTGGCTGGGCGCGGCCGACCGGGCGCTGTACGACGCCAAGCGCGCTGGCCGCAACCGTGTCGTGGTGACGCACGAGCGCACGGCCTGAACCGGCCCTGGTTCCCCAGGGCTGCCCCCATTGGCCTGCGGCAGAATCGCACCCCATGCCCGCACCACCCTTTGCCACCCCGACCGAAGCGCTGGAGCTGGCTTTCAACCTGGCCCCGGTGGGCATGTGCGTGACGCGCGAACGCAGCATCGAGATCTGCAACGACGCCTTTGCCCACATGTTCGGCCACGAACTGGCCGACCTGCTGGGCCAGCCGCTGGCGCCGCTGTACCCCTCGTTCGACGAGTTCACCCATACCGGCCACCTGGGCCTGCAGGCCATGAAGGATTCGGGGGGCTATGCCGACGAGCGCATCATGCGGCGGCGCGACGGATCGCTGTTCTGGTGCCACGTGGTGGGCCGTACGCTGGACCGGGCGGATCCGTTTGCCCGTGCGGTATGGATGTTCGAGGACATCTCGCACCGCCGCCCCGTCAGCACACCGCTGACCCTGCGCGAGCGCGAAATCGCCCAGCACATCGTCACCGGCGCCACCAGCAAGCAGATCGGGCGCTACCTGAACATCAGCCACCGCACGGTGGACGCCCACCGCGCACGGCTCATGCGCAAGCTGGGGGCCAGCAGCACGGGTGAACTCGTGGCGCTGCTGCTGGGCAGCGCCTAGTGGGGCGTTGCATGCTTGACGGCACATTCAAAACCGATGGATTTTTGGCCAGAGCTGTGTCGCAAATCCGCGCGATACCTGCGGGTATCGCTGTGGTTTGCGCCTTGCCCTGGCCGAAAAGACGCGGTTTTAAGTGCCGGATAGCGTGCAACACCACACTACCCATAGAGTGAAAACCTTCCCCGGCCCACCCGGAGATCGTCAACAATTGTTTCTGAAGGTTGCGCAGCAGCGTTCCCAACACACCCGGCCCGGGGACAATCGGCATGGACCTGGGCGCCGCCCCGCCGCCCCCTGCAGCCCACCTATGTACCGCCCTTTTGTGATCCACCGACCCCTTTCGCCGCCCATGGCCTGGCTGGGGTTGGCACTGCTGATCTTTGCCGCCTGCCTGGTGGGCATCTTTGCGCGGCCCATCGGCTTTCTGTCGGCCTTCTGGCCCGCCAATGCGCTGCTGCTCGGGCTGCTGGTGCGCTACCCCACGCTGGCGCGCCCACCGGCCTGGGTGGCGGCCGCCGTGGGCTATGTGGCGGCAGATCTGGTGACGGGCAGCCACTGGGGCATGGCTCTGTGGCTCAATGCGGCCAACCTGCTGGGCGCCACGGCGGGCTGGCTGGTGCTGCGCCGGCTGGACGAAGGCATCCGGCGCCTGCAGCGCACCGTGTCGGCGCTCTACCTGCTGCTCGCTGCGCTGGCCGCCAGTGCTGTGGGGGCGCTGGCGGGCTGTGGCGCCGCACCGGTCTACTTCAACACCCCCTGGACCGACCTGCTGTCGCTGTGGTTCAGCACCGAACTCATGAACTACATGCTCATCGTGCCGGTGGTGCTGGCTGCGCCGCGCGCAGATGCCCCGCCCCCCGCGCCGCAGGGCCTGCAGGGTGTGCCACTGTTCTGGCGCCTGGCCCCCGTCAGCTCGCTGCTGCTGGCCGAGGGCGTGCGCACGGTGATCGGCGGTCCCGGCATGCTGGCCTTTGTGGTGCCGGGGTTGCTGTGGTGCGCGCTCAGCTACAGCCCCTTCATTTCCAGCCTGTTGTCGCTGGTGGTGTGCCTGTGGACCATGGCCGGGGTGGCCACTGGCGTGCTCAATTTCACACCCGCGCATGCCAGCGACGTGTTCTCGCTGCGCGTGGGCGTCACGCTGCTGGCGCTGGGGCCGCTGGCTGTGGCCTGCGCCAGTGCCGCACGCGCCGAGGCCCTGCGCCGCCTGGACCACGCAGTGCGCCACGACGACCTGACCGGTGTGCTCGCGCGGCGCGCGTTCCTGCAGCAGGGTGAGCGGCTGGTGACGCGCTACCAGCGCGAATCCGCCGGGTTGGCGGTGCTGATGGTGGACGTGGACCATTTCAAGCAGGTCAACGACCAGCTGGGGCACGGTGCGGGCGACCAGCTCCTGATTGGCATCGCCCAGGCCATGGCCAGTGCGCTGCGCCCCCAGGACGTGCTGGGCCGCCTGGGCGGCGAGGAGTTTGCGGTGGTGCTGCCCGATGCCTCGCCCGCCGAGGCGCATGCGATTGCAGAACGGCTGCGCAAGGTGGTGGAACAGTTGCCCTTTGGCGCCGAAGACGGTGCCCCGCAACACCACGCCACGGTCAGCGTCGGCCTGGTGCACAGCGCCAGCCTGGGCGGCGATTCCGACATGGAAATGCTGCTGCTCGCCGCCGATGCCGCGCTCTACCGGGCCAAGGCCCAAGGGCGCAACCAGGTGATGATGGGGTAAGCCCCCAAAGCGGTAAGCCCCAAAAAGCCGCTTTGCACCAGCTGGCCTGAGGCCGTGCCCGTTTCAGGTGTCGCGGGCGGCACGGTGCACCCTGAAAAGCTGAAACGGCGTGGGCCGCAAAAGCAGCCCACCCGCAGCGCCGGTGCACGCTACAGATACTGCTTCCACAGCATGTTGGTCATCCGCCCCTCGGGGTCCCAGACAGCCTTGGTGGCACGAAACCGGTCTGCCTGCGGGTAGGCCGCCGCGAACTGCGCCTGTGTGGCATGGCGCTGGTAGGGCAGGTAGTAGGTGCCGCCATGCTGCAGGGCCAGGTCGATCAGCGCACGTGTCCACAGAGCCACTTCGGCACAGGCCTCGGGGCGGGTGCCCTGCTTGTAGTACAGCACCCACGAAAACACCTCCTGGCGCGCCCAGGCCATGACGGCATCGGGGTCGGGCGGCGCGTGGCGCACTGAAATATTGAGCACCTGCGCCCCGTGCTGCTGCAAGATGCGGGCCAAACCCCGCGTGAAAGCGGCGAACCGGGCCACGGGAACAAAGTATTCCTGCAGCACATAGGTGGAATGTGCGCGGCTGGCCGGCTCCAAAGAGGCGGCATCCAGGCTGGCCTCGTGGTTGCGCCACACCACGGGATGTCCACGCAGCAGCGCGGGGCGGACCACCTTGTGCTGCAGCTGTTGGCCGCCCGGCAGCTCCGTCATGGCCCAGATCACGCTCTTGTCCAGGTCATACCGCTGGCCGCGCGGCACCAGGCGCTCGGGCACCGTCACGGGCTTGTCGGTGCGGGTCCAGGTCACCGCAGTGGCGCGGTCAAAGCTGGGGGGCAACAGGTCGGCGTTGTGCATCACGGCCTGCGGGTTGGCGGCCACCTTGGCGGCAAAGAAACCGGGGTAGTCGTCCAGCGCCACGTGGGCCACGGCGCGCTCCAGGGCGGTGTTGGCATCCAGGTCCAGCTCCACCTCGGTGATCACGCCCAGCCCGCCATAGCCGCCCAGGGCGGCACGGAACAGGTCGGGGTGCTGCTGGCGGCTGGCCTCGCGCACGCCTCCGCTGGCCAGCACGATCTGCAGGGCCCGCACGGACGCGCCGATGGGCCCGTGCCCCACATAGCGGCCATGCACGTTCACCGACACGGACCCGCCCACCGTGAAGTTCGAATAACTCTGCATGGTGCGCACCGCCAGGTCGTGGGGGTCGAGGTGGTCTTGCAGGTCGCGCCAGCGCATGCCAGCCTGTACGCGCACCTTGCGGCCGGTGGTGTCCAGCCACACCAGCCCCTTCATGCAGCGCATGTCGATGTGCAGGCCGCCCTCCACGCCCACCTGCCCGCCCATGCTGTAGCGCCCGCCACCCACGGCCACCGCGCCGGGCCAGTTCTGCACGGCCTGCACCACGTCCTGCACGCTGCCAGGCACCACCACCCGGGATACCCGCACGGGGTACAGGCGGGTCACGTTCTCGATCAGCGCCCCGGGAGCGCTGTGGGCCCGCAGCGGCGCCGCGGCCCCCACCAGGCCTGCGGCGGCCAGTGCACCCAGGAGTTCACGGCGGCGCAGCCCCTTCACGGTGTTCAAGCGTTGCGCCGATCAGTCATCCCGGGCAAGCCGCACGCCGGCACCGGTGCCACAGGCATGGCAGAACCGCGCAAAAGCGCTCTTGCGGGTCGTGCACTGGCCGCAGTGGTCGAACAGGCCGATGCCGCAGTGCGGGCAGAAGTCGATCTTCTCGTTCTTGAGGTCCACCGGGCGCTCGCAGCCGGGACACACGCTTTTGGCCAGGCGCGCCAGGGCCACGTCGTAGCTCAACTCCTTGCGGCGCTCCTGGTCGGGCAGCGCCTCGGCCAACTTCTGGCGCTCCAGGTAGCGGTTGAGCGCCAGGATGGCATAGCGCCCCACCAGCGCCGTGATGCCGATGCCCACCACGTAGCGCACATAACCGCCGTAGCTGGGCAGGTAAGGCACCAGCTCCACGAAGAAGGCGAACAGCGCGAAGAAGATGAAGCCCCATACAAACGGCCAGTAGGTGCCCTTGCGCTTCTTGGCGAACAGCCAGCCGGCGACCGCCAAGAGCGGCAGGGTGAGGGCCAGGCGGTACAGGAACACGCGCAGCTCCACCTTGCGGCGCTCGGCCTCCAGCTTGACGTAGCCATCGGCTTCCATGCCGTTCAGGCGCTCCTGCGTGGCTGCCGCCGCCTGGCGTGCGTCCAGCGCAGCCTGCTGCTGCGCCTCGACCGCCTGCTGGGTCTTGCGCTCGGCGAGCTTGAGCACATCCAGCGCCTGGGTGCGCGCCAGCACTTCGGGGTCCTGGTCGGCGCGCTGGGTGGCGTTGCGCGTGGCCAGCCAGTTGTTGAAGGTCTCGCGCGCGGCCTGCGTTTCGCTGCGGGCCTTGCTGCGCTGCAGCTGGGCCTGGTCCAGCGCGGTCTGCGCATCCTGCTCGGCCTGGCGCGCGTCCTTGACCTGGGCGCGCAGCCTCTCGGCCGCTGGCTTGTCCAGAAAATCGTCCACGCGCAGCGGGGTTTCGACCTTGGGCAAATCGCCCACGACGGTGCCGCCCAGGCCGATGAGGAAACTGGCGAACACCAGCGCCACCAGCCACAGGCCACGGCGAAACCATTTTTCGGACAGCCGAAGCGATTTGCTCATGATCGTTTCCCTCAGGAAATGCTATGTATTTGATAGCTATCAGCGCTTATCCATAAAGCGCTGATAGCCATTTTTATTCAACTCTTCACCACCAGCACCACCTGTGCAGCCACCAGTTGCGCCCGTTGCAGCCAGGCCAGCATCGAATCGACGGTCACGGTCTCGATGCGGTCCGAAAACCGTTTCTCGTTCGGGTGGTCGTCAAATGCGATGTTGGCCGAACCCACGCGCCCGCCCATGCGGGTCAGCGGGCCCAGTTTCAGGGCGGTGGGCTCGTAGCCCTTGAACTGCAGCCAGGCCTGCGCCTGGTCGCGCGTGTGCACGGTGGCGGGCTCCATGGCCACGGCCAGGGTCTCCAGCGCCCACTGGTTGGACTGCTGGTACTTGCGGCCCCACGCGTAGCTGACCATGCTGTAGGGCGGGTGCTGCAGCGTCTTGGTGCGGGCGGTGTCCTGCAGCACGGCCAGCAGGCGCTGCTGCACCTCGGGCGTGGGCACGGCGTACACCGCCTCGTAGCGCCACAGGTCGTCCAGGAAGAATTCGCCCAGGCCCTGGCGGTACAGGTGTCCAACGGCCGTGCCACATTCATTGAGCTTGTGGGCCACCCACCACGGCCCCTCGGGCGTCTTGTACGCCCAGCCCAGGTGCGAATAGCGCAGGCCGTACTTGGAGAGGTCCTGCCCCGCGCGGGCGAGCACCACCACCTGGGCGCCGGACTTCGCATGCTCCGCATCCAGTGCGGCCGAGGTCTGCTGGGCCAGCTGCATGCCGCGCTCGATCACCTTGGCCGGCACGGGCTTGGCGGCCTCGCAGGAGCGGCCTGCGTGGGCCGCAGGCGCAGCCAGCAAGGCCGCGCCCGCCACCAGGGCCAGGCCGAGCACGGCGGGGTTGAAAGAAGAGCGCATGCGGGCATGCGCAGGGGTCGTCACGGTCATCAGCTGCATATTCATGGCGGAGCCCTTACAGACGCTCGTTGTGCAGCAGCGCACGGCCGATGGCGTTGGGCACGAAGGCGATCGCCTCGCCCGCCACCGACAGCACCACCCCCGTGCCGATCACGCTGCAGGTCACCACGGTGCCCACGGCGTGCGCCGATGCGCCCACGCCCCGGCCCGCCACCTCGACGCTGACCCGGGCGCCGTCCGATGCGCGCTCCAGCAGGTACACCGTGCCGGTGGCAGCTGCCTCCACCGTCTTCACCGTCAGCACCGCACCGGCGACCGACAGGGCGGCAGGCACCGTCACGACCGCGCCAGCGGCGGCAGACGCCACCGAGGCCGTGCCCACCACCGACGCGATGGGCAACAGCGACAGCGCGGCCGAGGCCTCGCTCTGGGCCCGTGCGGGCAGGGCAGCCAGGGTGCACAGCAGGCCGGCGGCCAGGGCAAGGGTCAGAATCTTCGACAATTTCTTCATGGTTTCACTCCTCACAGGAGGTGCTGTGCAGTAGCGCTGCAGCACCGGTTTTTTTCAGGGCAACCTCCGAGCATCCGCCATAGCTCCATGGCGAACGCCGGAAACTCAGCTGGCGTTGTTACCAGACGTAGCAGCATGTGCTGCGGCAGCTTCGCGGCGGCCTTGCAGGCGTGCTTCCAGCAGGTCAGCCTCGTGGCGGTCGCGCAGCATCTTGGCCAGCGTGAAGGCGGTGGTGATCAGGTACAGCCAGCTCACACCCAGAAAGGCCTTGTAGGTCACGTTGATCTCCATGCCGAACAGGCCCCAGCCGGTGAGGCCCATGGCCACCACGAAGCCGCCCCAGACCACCAGCTTCCACATGGGCGTGTCGCCCGCACCGCGGCGCGCGGCGCTCTCGTTGTCTCGCACGAACTTGGCCAGCACGAACGCGGCCGAGAGGCAGAACACATAGCCCATCACCATGAACGCCTGCTCCAGCTGCTCGCCCGGCAGCCAGGCCAGCCCCACGGCGCACAGGAACACGGCGATGCCGAACGAGACCCACACCTGGAGCTGCCATGCACGGGTGTCACGCTGGATGAGGGTGGAAGAAGACGACATACAAGTGGGGTGGCCTGAAAGGGCCGTGGTTGAACACGCAGCGGATAGTGCCGCGCCGGCCCGCCACCGCCGCCAACGGGTTGCGCCAGTGGCGGCTGCCCGGCTCGTCGGTATCGAATGGCGATACTTTCATCGCATGGACCGGGGCACCTGGGCGACAGGATTGCACCGGCTTGTCTTTGACAATCGCAGCCTTTGACTGCTGCAACGCCCGCACGGAGACCGCCCCATGACCACCGCCAAACCCTTTGACATCGTCGTCCACGGCGCCACCGGCTTCACCGGCCGCCTGGTCGTCGAATACCTGCTGCAGCGCTACCCCGCCGGCAGCGGCCTGCGCTGGGCCATGGGCGGGCGCAGCGCCGACAAACTCGCCGCCGTGCGCGACGAAGTCGGCGCCCCCGCAGATACCCCGCTCATCGTGACCGACAGCGCCGATCCGGCCAGCCTGCAGGCCCTGATGGCACAGACCCGCCTGGTGCTGACCACGGTGGGCCCGTACCAGCTGTACGGCAACGAACTCGTGGCCGCCTGCGCGGCAGCCGGCGTGGACTACGTGGACCTGTGCGGCGAACCCGCCTGGATGCGCCAGATGATCGACGCGCACGAAGCCACGGCCAAGGCCAGCGGCGCGCGCATCGTGTTCTCGTGCGGGTTCGACTCCATCCCGTTCGACCTGGGCGTTTTCCTGCTGCAAAAGGAATTTGGCCAGCGCTTTGGCCACCCCGCGCCCCGCGTACGCGGCCGGGTGCGCAAGATGAAGGGCACGTTCTCGGGCGGCACCGCTGCCAGCCTGAAGGCCACCATGGCTGCAGCGGCCACCAACCCCGCCGTGCTGGATTTGCTGAAGAACCCGTTCTCGCTCACGCCCGGATTCGACGGGCCGCGCCAGCCCTCGGGCCACAAACCCATGGTGGACGAAGCCCTGGGTGAAGGAGTCTGGGTGGCACCGTTCGTGATGGCGGCCATCAACACCCGCAACGTGCACCGCTCCAACTTCTTGCTGCAGCACGCCTACGGCGCCGACTTCGTCTACGACGAGATGCTCATCACCGGCACCGGCGAGAAGGGCGAAGCCATGGCCAATGCCGTGGCTGGCGACAAATCGCTGGGCTCCGACAAGGGCCCCAAACCCGGCGAAGGCCCTTCGCGCGAGGAACGCGAGAACGGTTTCTACGACGTGCTGTTCCTCGGCACCGACGCGGCAGGCAACACCCTGCGCGTGGGCGTGAAGGGCGACCGCGACCCGGGCTATGGCTCCACCTCCAAGATGATCACCGAAGCCGCCGTCTGCCTGCTGCAGGATGCCACCGAGACTCCGGGCGGCATCTGGACCACGGCCCCCGCGCTGGGTGACAAGCTGATAACGCGGCTGCAGGCCAACGCTGGGCTGAGCTTCGCGGTCGAATCGGCGTAACGTCCCGGGGGTCCCGGAGCTTCCCTGCGGGTTTGTCCGTTTTCGCACCACGCTGGTCCTGAAACGCTCGGCCACCCACCGAGCGAATCCTCCAAAATGCAGGGAATGAACACTGCCCTGCGCCCCCGCGACCTTGCCCTCGCCCTGCTTGTCATCGTCGTCTGGGGCTTGAACTTTGCCGTGATCAAGGTCGGCGTGGCGGATGTGCCGCCCATGCTCCTGGGCGCGCTGCGCTACCTGCTGGCGGCGTTTCCAGCGCTGCTGTTCGTCAAGCCCCCCAAGGTTCCGTTGCGGCTGTACCTGTTGTATGGCATGACCATGGCCGTGGGCCAGTTTGCCCTGCTGTTCACCGCCATCCACATCGGCATGCCGTCGGGCCTGGCCTCGCTGGTGCTGCAGGCGCAGTCGTTCTTCACGCTACTGCTGGCGGCCTGGTGGCTGCGTGAGAAATGGCAGGGCAACCAGGTGGCGGGCCTGGCGCTGGCAGGCGTGGGGCTGGTGCTGATTGGCAGTGCCCACGGCGCATCGATGCCGTTGGCGGGTTTTGCGCTGACCGTGGCGGCCGCTGCGATGTGGGGCTGCGGGAATATCGTCACCCGCGCCGTGGGGCGGTATGGGCCGATGAACCAGTTTGCCTTCATCGTCTGGTCCAGCGTGGTCGCGCCGCTGCCGTTCGTGGCCCTGGCGCTGGCGCTGGACGGCCCCACCGCTGTACTGGCAGCCGTGCAGCACCTGTCCTTCAAATCCATGGCCGCCGTGGCCTATATCGCGTGGATCTCCACGTTGCTGGGCTTCGGGCTGTGGACGTATCTCATGTCGCGCTACCCCGTGAACCGCGTGGCGCCCTTCACCCTGCTGGTGCCCGTGGTGGGCCTGACCACGGGCTGGTGGGTGTTTGGCGAGCAACTGTTGCCCGTGCACTTTGCGGGTGCGGGGCTGCTGATGGCGGGCCTCGTGGTCAACGTGTTCGGGGGCCCGGCCTGGGCGGCCGTGATGGGGCGGCTGCGCGGGGCGCAGTGAGCCTCTCCACGGCCGCTACAGCGCCAGCGGCAACTCCGTGGTCGATAGCACATTGCGCAGCACCATGAACGAGCGCACCTGCCGCACTCCGGGCAGGTAGATCAGCTGCTCGGCGTGCAGGCGGTTAAAGCTGTCGTTGTCACGCGTGCGCACCAGCATGAAGTAATCGAACTCGCCAGTGACCACATGGCACTCCATGCAGCCCGAGATTTTGGCGGCGGCCTTTTCAAACTCGGCAAACGATTCGGGCGTGGAGCGGTCCAGCACCACGCCAATCATCACCAGCATGCCAGCACCCATGGCCTTGGGGTTGAGCAGTGCCACGACGCCGTCGATGAGCCCCAGGCGCTTGAGCCGCTCCACGCGCCGCAGGCAGGCGGGTGCGCTCAGGTGCACCCTCTCGGCCAGCGCAACGTTGGACAGCGAGGCATCACGCTGCAACTGGCGCAGGATGGCTTTGTCAGTGCGGTCCAGCTCAGCCGACACATCGGCCTGCGGCACATTCTTGGCACGAACTTTTGTTGCGCACATTTTTATTTTCAAGAAATATTCATCGTCGATATTCTGATTCAGAAATGAAAAACCCTGAAATACCGATGAAATTCGCAACCACTTGATGCGCGTGTCTTTCTACGATGAAGGCACTGCAAGCCACCCCTTGCACCCCATCCCTTCCATCGACCGGAACACCGCCATGAACCTGCAGAAATTCGCCCGCCACCCGCTCACCTTCGGGCCCTCGCCCATCACCGCGCTGCCGCGCCTGTCGGCCCACCTGGGCGGCAAGGTGCACCTGTATGCCAAGCGCGAGGACTGCAACAGCGGCCTGGCCTTTGGCGGCAACAAGACGCGCAAGCTCGAATACCTCATCCCCGAGGCGATTGCAGGCGGCTACGACACGCTGGTCTCCATCGGCGGCATCCAGTCCAACCAGACGCGCCAGGTGGCCGCCGTGGCCGCCCATCTGGGCATGAAGTGCGTGCTGGTGCAGGAGAACTGGGTCAACTACTCCGACGCGGTGTACGACCGCGTGGGCAACATCGAGATGAGCCGCATCATGGGTGCCGACGTGCGCCTGGACGCTGCGGGCTTCGACATCGGCATCCGCCCCAGCTGGGAGCAGGCCATGGAGGACGTGAAGAAGGCCGGCGGCAAGCCCTTCCCCATCCCCGCGGGCTGCTCCGAGCACCCGTACGGCGGCCTGGGCTTCGTGGGCTTTGCCGAGGAAGTGCGCCAGCAGGAAAAAGAGCTGGGCTTCCAGTTCGACTACATCGTGGTCTGTTCGGTGACCGGCAGCACGCAGGCGGGCATGGTGGTGGGCTTTGCCGCCGATGGCAGGGCGCGCAAGGTGATCGGCATCGACGCGTCGGCCAAGCCCGAAAAGACCCATGCCCAGGTGCTGCGCATCGCACAGAACACGGCCAAGCTGGTGGAACTGGGCCAGGAGATCACGGCCGAGGACGTGGTGCTGGACACGCGCTACGGCGGCCCCGAATACGGCCTGCCCAACGAGGGCACGCTCGAAGCCATCCGCCTGTGCGCACGCCAGGAAGGCATGCTCACCGACCCGGTGTACGAAGGCAAGTCCATGCACGGCATGATCGACATGGTCCGCAAGGGCGAATTCCCCGAAGGCTCTCGCGTTCTGTACGCGCACCTGGGGGGGGTGCCGGCGCTCAACGCCTACAGCTTTCTTTTTCGCAACGGCTAATGCCCCGCGCGAGGAGACGGAGCAGCAGCGCCTGTGCCGACTGGCCGGGCTGTCGTTGATCTGACCCGTCTCTCCTTTTCACTCCTTTGCGTCCCCTGGGACCCGCGCACGCCGCCGGGTACCTCCGCCATGGCACCGGGCCTTCCTGGGTCCATGGCGGCTGATCGAACTTCCATGGTAGCGACAGGCCCTGGCGGGCCGCCAGAGCGAAACGAAGACTGGCGCATCCTGGACCCTGTCCGCAGGTAGCAATGGCTGAACACAACCAGCCCTCATCCGAAGGATCGCCGAATGAACCGCTTGCCTCTGACGCGACGCACCGGCGTCGCCCTGTCCCTTGCCACCATCGCTGCCGCAGCCGCCGGGGCGCTGGGTTTTACTCCCCTGGCCCGCGCCGACGGCTACCCCGCCAAACCCGTCCAGCTCATCGTGCCCTTCCCACCCGGCGGCGCGGTGGACATCGTCGGCCGGCTCATCAGCAAGAAGCTGGGCGAGCGCCTGGGCCAGGCGGTGGTGATCGAGAACAAGGCGGGCGCGGGCACCATCGTGGGCGCGTCCTTCGTGGCCAACGCACCGGCGGACGGCTACACGCTGCTGATCAGCTCCGGCTCCACCTTCACCGTAAACCCCGCGCTGAACGCCAAGCTGCCCTACGACCCCGTCAAGAGCTACGAACCCATCGGCCTGGTGGCGCGCGTGCCCCTGATTCTGCTGGCCCACCGCGATGTGCCGGTCAACAACCTCCGGCAGCTGATCGCTGCCGTTCAGCGCACGCCCGACAAGTTCTCCTATGGCTCGTTCGGCAACGGCACCACGGGGCATTTCGCAGCCGAGCTGACCTGGTCGGCCGCAGGCATCAAGCTGATGCACGTGCCTTACCGGGGCAGCGCCCCCGCCATGGCCGACCTGATGGGCGGGCAGATCCCCTTCACCATCGACACCGTGGCGGCAGCGCTGCCACAGCTCAAGGCGGGCAAGATCAAGGCCATTGCCGTCACGGGCGCCACGCGGGCCACGCAACTGCCCGACGTGCCCACGGTGGCAGAAAGTGGCTTTCCGGGGTTCTCGGCCGATTCCTGGCTGGCCGTGGTCGCGCCGCGCGGCCTGCCCGCCGAGGCCAAGGCCAAATTGCACAAGGCACTGGCCGAGACCCTGGCGGACGCCGATATCCGCAGCAAGCTCATCGCCGCAGGGCTGGAGCCGTCTTATGCCACGGGCGATGCCGTGCTGGCGCAGATCGAGGACGAGCTGCCACGCATGCGGGCGATTGCGCAACGGGCGCAGATTCGTGCGGAGTGAGCGCTGCGCTTTTCCGGCGCCTCAGTCCCGCAACCAGGTCAGCATGTGGGGATAGGCATGCGGACCGCCAGGCACCTGCTGCGCCGGCAGCAGGGTGAGCCCCGCAGCTGCCAGCCCCGACGCCCCCAGGTACACCCCCAGTTCGAAAGCGGTGCGCAGCCCGGCGGACCGCCCGTGGTATCCGCCGTCGTGGAACAGCACAGCGGAATCCATCCCCAGGTGGCACAGCGCGGCCCAGGCCCAGGCGTTTGCCTCGATCTCACCGCCATGGGGCACTGCGGGCAGGTCCTGCAGTGCGTCGTCCAGGGTGGGGCGCTGGGCGGCAGGCACCACCGCCAAGTGGCCGGCCTCGTGCAGCAGGTCACCGGGCCAGCGCAACCGCGCCCGGTCCACGCGCAGCCCACCCCGCTCGATGCGGACGCCAGGCAGAAAGCTGTCGTCGGGCACCTCGGCCTCACAGACCGCAAGGCCGATGCCGCGCAAGAAATCCAGGATGCGATCCGTCAATGCACCGGGGTCCGCTGCCGGCACGGCCGCGATGGCAACGTCTGCCGTGCTCATGTTTGCAACAGGTCTGCCACCTGGCTGCGCAGCAGCGCGGGCTGCACGGCCTGAGACGCTACAGGACGGCCCACATTGAGCCCCACCCGGCTGTAGAACCCCCTGCGGAACGGCCGCACCATCGCACCGCCCTGCTCGATGCGGCTGAAGTACGAGCCCCACAGGTTGGTCAGCGCCATGGGGATCACCGGCGCCTCGACGCCCTCTTCGCGCGCACGCTCGATGATCTTCATGATGCCGCCCTTGAACTCCTGCAGCTGTCCGTCCTTGGTGATGCCGCCCTCCGGGAAGATGGCCAGCAGATCACCCTCGCGCAGCACCTGGGCCGCGCGCTCGAAGGCGGCGTCGTAGGTGGCGGGGTCTTCCTTGTACGGCGCGATCGGGATGGCCTTGGCCAGGCGGAACAGCCAGCCGAGCACCGGCACGCGGAAGATGCGGTGGTCCATCACAAAATAGATCGGCCGCGGGCTCGCGGCCATGAGCAGCACCGCGTCGATAAAGCTCACGTGGTTGCACGCCAGGATGGCCGCGCCGGTGGTGGGCAGGTTTTCGTCGCCCTGCACCTTGAAGCGGTACACGAAGCGCGATGACATCCAGGCCACAAAGCGCAGCAGATATTCGGGCACCAGCATGAAGATGTAGAACGCCACCACCGCATTCGCCAGGCCTACGAACAAAAAGATCTGCGGCACCGTGAAGCCGGCGCCCAGCAGCGCGCCGGCGATGAGCGAACTCGCAATCATGAACAGCGCGTTCAGGATGTTGTTGGCCGCGATGATCCGCGCGCGGTGCGTGGGCTGGCTGCGCATCTGGATCAAGGCGTACATCGGCACGCTGTAGAGGCCCGCAAACAGGCTGAGCAGCGCCAGGTCGAGCATCACACGCCAGTGCTGGCTTTGTGCAAGGAAGGCGCCAAGGCCCATGATTTCCGACGGTGGCAGGCTGCGCGCCGCGAAGTACAGGTCGATGGAAAACACGCTCATGCCAATGGCACCCAGCGGCACCAGGCCGATCTCGACATGGCGGCGCGAGAGCACCTCGCACAGCAGCGAGCCAATGCCGATGCCGATGGAGAACACCACCAGCAGCAGCGAAGCCACCTGCTCGTTGCCGTGCAGCACTTCCTTGGCCAGGCTCGGAAACTGCGACAGGAACACCGCGCCGAAGAACCACATCCAGCTGATGCCCAGGAGCGAGCGGAACACCACGATGTTCTCGTGCGCAAGCTTGAGGTTGCGCCAGGTCTCGGTGAAGGGGTTCCAGTTGATGGTGAGCCCCGGGTCGGTGGCCGGCACCGACGGGATGAATTGCGCCACAGCGCGCCCAATCAGCGCGGCCACCACACACGCCACGGCCACGGTGGTGTGGCCAATGCCGGGCAACGCCACCAGCAGGCCGCCCGCCACGTTGCCCAACAAGATGGCGACGAAGGTGCCCATCTCGACCATGCCGTTGCCGCCGGTAAGCTCGCGCTCACTGAGCACCTGGGGCATGTAGGCGAACTTGACGGGCCCGAACAGCGTGGAATGCACGCCCATCAAGAAGGTGCACAGCAGCAGGATGGGCACATTGCCCGCGATGAACCCACCCGCCGCCACCAGCATGATGGCGATCTCCAGGTTCTTCACGAAGCGGATCATCTTCGTCTTGTCGTACTTGTCGGTGAGCTGGCCCGAGGTGGCCGAGAACAGCAGGAACGGCAGGATGAACAGCGCCCCAATCACCAGCCCCGCCATCGCCGGCGGCAGCCACGACACGCTGAGCTGGTAGGTCACCATCACGGTGAACGCGAACTTGAACAGGTTGTCGTTGGCGGCGCCTGAAAACTGGGTCCAGAAAAACGGCGCAAACCGCCGTTGGCGCAGCAGGGCAAACTGGTTCGGGTCCTCATGCGTTGGCGCAACGCTGGTTGAGAGGGTCTCGGGGTGCATGCTTTTCTCCTCGTTTCCGATGGGTTTGCTGTGTCTTTGTGTTTGTGTATCCAGTGCCCCGCCACTCAGGCGCGGAATCTGCGTGCGACACCCACGGTGTGGGCGCCATTCTGCCCGGACAGCGTGACGTGCGGCGCACCCCGTGCACCGCTGTTGCGCAATGCCGCCAGTGCCAGCAACACCGGCCAGGCAGCGCTGGCAGCGAATACATGCTTGATGCTGTGTCCCGACACCCACTGCGCTGTGGCGTCAAACACCGCGTGATCGGCGGCCTCGAACAACTTGGCCACGGCATACAGGCCAATGACCGCGCCCAGGTGCACCGCCAGGGCGCCATCGCGCCGGGGCCAGCAAGCCAGTGCCAGCACCACCAGCATGCCGCCCAGTTGCACCACCGCCCAGGGCATCAGGTTGCCAGCGTGCGACCACCACAGCACGGCCAGCGGCCCGGCCAGCAGCATCGCGCCCGCCGTGGCCCACCCCGCCCGCTGGCTCACGCGGCTGGTCGCCGCCAGCCCCAACAGGCCCGCAAAAGGCAGCACCATGCCCAACCGATCCCACAGCAGGCCTGCGTCCTGCGGTTGCCAGTGGTACATACCCGAGCCCATGGCCGTGCACACCAACCCCACGAAAAACAGCGTGACCATCGCGTGGGATGTGTGGTCCAGAGCACCGGCGGCCAGACGGCGCAATGCCAGCAAGCCCCACACCCCTGCGATGGCGAGCGGCAGATTGCTCAGCACATCCATCGCACAAGGAATACCCCACAGCGCCCGCTGATCGGCAAAACCGTGCTGGTGCACACTGGCAGGCAACACCGGTCCGAACACGGCCGGCGCCAGCAACGCGATCACGCCCAGCAGCAGGCCCGCTTCAGCGCGCGTCACGGGCTTGTGGCGCCGGGTGGGGAGAGAAATCAGAAAGGTCATGGTCTTCGCATCCGCAGGGTTGGGCAGTGAATGCGGCGCAGTGTGTGCAGTCCACGCCACGTCACCGCCAAAAAGTCGCACCAATTGCCGCTAAAGACACCCTCAGTATTGATAATCGATACCCATGAGCACTACAGCCGACCTCGTTCTCGCCCTGAAAAAAGAACTCAAGACCGCCCAGATGACCTACGCCGACCTGGCGCAGGCCCTGGGCATGGCCGAGTCCAGCGTCAAGCGCATGCTGGCCAAGGGCGACATGCCGCTGTCGCGCATCGACGCGATCTGCCGCGCACTGGCGCTGGACTTTGCCGACCTGGCACGCCGCGTGGCCGAAAACCAACCCCTGCTCAAGGAGTTGACGCAGGAGCAGGAGCGCGCCGTGGTGGCCGACAAGAAGCTGCTGCTCATGGCCATCTGCGTGCTCAGCCAGTGGACGCTGGAGCAGGTGACCACTACCTACCGGCTCTCCGAGGCCGAGGGCATCAAGTACCTGGCGCAGCTTGACCGTATCGGCATCATCGAGCTGCGGCCGCTGAACCGCTACCGTTTGAAGCTCGCCAAGACCTTCCGCTGGCGGCCCCACGGCCCGGTGATGAACTACTTTCGCGAGCACGCGCTGCTCGACTACTTTTCCGGCGGCTTCGATGGTGCCGGCGAAGGCGTGTTGCTCGTGCACGGCACCATCAGCCGGGGCCTGGCCCCCGCCTTCATGGAGCGCATGCAGCGCGTCGCGCAGGACTTTGCGCAACAACACCTGGCAGACCAGAAGCTGCCGCCGCGGGAGCTGGAGGGCTACACCTTGCTGCTGGCGATGCGCAGTTGGGAATTTGAAGCGTTCACGGGGATGCGGAGGCTGCCCCTCTAAGCCGCTGTGTGGCTCTCTCCCTGGGAGGGAACGACGCGGCGTTGGGGCGCTTGGCTTGCGTCGCTCGTTTGAGATCGGGCGATGCCATCGGGTTCTGAGTCACCGCTGCTTTATTGATAGCAATAAATGCTTATCCAATAAGCGCTGGAGGCCAAGAACACTGAATTTCCGGTCTCCGTAGCCGATTCCACATTGTCAAAAGTAAAAGAAACTTGACATCGGCATCGCGGTGGCACGACAATTTGTAAAGCAAACTTTACTTCCTGAGGCCCGCATGAACGAACTTCCCCCTCCCCTGGAACAAATCAGCTACCTGGCCAAGGTGCTCTCCGGCTTGCTCGTGGTGATCTTGCTGGGCCTCGCCAGCCTGGAGCTCGCGCACCTGCCGCTGGCTTCGGGCCGGTGGGCGGCGGGGCTGCTGGCGGCAGCGTGTGGCCTGTTGGCATGGCTGGGCTATCGCCGCTACCGCCAGCTGGACGAACTGCAGCGCCAGATGCACGGCCGCGCCTGCCAGTGGGCGGTGGGGCTGGCGCTGGCCATGCTGCTGGTGGTGTCCGCGGTGCAGGCCTTGGGCATGGCCCCTGCCGTGCACCCGCTGGCCGTGGCCGCCGGGCTGATCGCCGCCTGGGGCCTGGGCCTATGCATCACCCACCACAGGGTGAGCTGAGCATGGCCCGCGTGTTGGTGACCGGCGCGGCCGGATACCTGGCGTCGTGGATCGTGAAGCTGCTGCTGGAGCAGGGCCACACGGTGCACGGCACGGTGCGCAGCCTGAAGGACTGGCGCAAGGTCGCTCACCTGCAGCGCCTGGCACAGGCGCATCCTGGCCAGCTCATGTTGTTTGAGGCCGATCTGCTAGGCGCGCAGGGCTTTGACACCGCCATGCAGGGTTGCAGTGCGGTGCTGCACACCGCTTCGCCCTACAAGCTGGGCCCTTCGGCCGACCCCGAGCGCGAGCTCATCGCCCCCGCCGTGACGGGCACGCGCCACGTGCTGGATGCGGCCAATCGCGCGGCGAGCGTGGAGCGTGTGGTCATCACCAGCAGCATCGTGGCGATGTTCGGCGACAGCGACGAGTTGCAATCCCGCCCGGGGCATGTGCTCAACGAAAAGGACACCAACCGCACTTCGACCGCGCAAAGCAATCCCTACGCGCTCTCCAAGACGCGCGCCGAGGCCCTGGCCTGGGATCTGCAGGCACAGCAAAAACGCTGGTCGCTGGTGAGCGTGCATCCGGGCGCGATCTTCGGCCCTTCGCTGTCGCAGCGCGACGATGCCACCAGCGTGCAGCTGCTGCGCCAGTTTCTGGACGGGTCCTTCCGCCAGGGCGTGCCGCCGCTGTGGCTGGGCACGGTGGATGTGCGCGATGTGGCGCAGGCGCACGTCAGCGCCGCGCTGCTGCCGGCAGCCTCGGGCCGCTACCTGGTGGTGGGCGAAAGCCTGCGCCTGCTGGAGATCGCGCAGCGCCTGCGCCAGAGCCACCCGGACCGCAGCGCCAAGCTGCCCACCAAAGAGGTGCCCCGATGGCTGATGTGGCTCATCGCGCCCATGGCCGGCATGACGCGCAGCTACGTGCGCCACAACGTGGGGCATCCGCTGCAGTTCGACACCACACGCAGCCAGGCCGAGTTGGGCGTCCGCTACCGGCCGGCCAGCGCCACGCTGGGCGAGCACGTGGCGCAGCTGGTGGCCGATGGCCTGGCGCCGGACTGAGGCAACCCGCATGCACAACCACGTCAAAGCCCTGCGGCAAGACCGCGGGATGACCCAACAAGCCCTGGCCGACGCGCTGGGTGTGAGCCGCCAGACGGTGCACTCGATCGAAGCGGGCAAATACGACCCCAGCCTGCCCCTGGCCTTCAAGATCGCCACCGTGCTCGGGCGGACCATCGAGCAGGTGTTTGTGCCCGACGACTGAGCCGCAGCCCAGCGCACAGGCGAAGGTGTCTGCACCTTCGTCGGGCCCATCCTTCGATACGCATTGACTCTTTAATGAAAATTCACTATTCTTTAAATCATCGATTCAACGATTTTAAAGATACAAAAGTGAAAACCACCCGCCAACAGCAAGACGCCACCCGCCGCCAGATCGTGGCCAGCGCGGTGGACCTGATGACCCGCCAGGGCTTTGACGGCACGACGATGAAGGACATCGCGCGCGCCGCCGGCATTGGCGACGCCACGATCTACAAATACTTCCCCACCAAAGACCGCATCGTGCTGGGCTATCTGGACGATGTGGTCCACCAGGCGCTGGCCGAAACCCTCCAGACGCCGGGCTTTGCGGGCTATCTGCTGCAGGAAAAGCTGCAGCGCCTGACGGACGCCGTGCTGGAGCGCCTGCTGGCCGACCGCGAATTTGTGGCCCAGGTGCGCACTCTGGCGCGGCGCTCGCCGCTGTCGATGCTGGCGGAACCCCTGGCGGCACGGCAAAGCCTGCGCGAGGCCGTCGCCAGCTTTCTGGAAGCAGCCGAGGCCAGCGGCGAGATCGAGCCCTGCGACTTCAAGGGCCTGGCGGGCGGGCTGTACACCGACTACCTGGCCGGTGTGGTGACGTACTGGCTCGCCGACACCTCTGACGAATTTGCCGACACCACGCAGCTGGTGGACCTGTCGCTGGGGGTGCTGGTGCAGGCGCTGCGTGGTGGGCTCGTCAACCGCGTGCTGCAGCTCGGTGGCTTTGTGCTGCGCAGCCAGATGGCCCGCATGGTGCAGCACAGCAGCGGCCTGATGGGCATGCTGCAGCTGGCCAAACAGGCGATGGCCAGCGCGCCGCCCGGCCCTGCCCCCCCCTACAAGGCAGCAGCCGAAACATCCCATTCGCCGGAGCCTTCAACACCGCCGCGCGCGCCGCGCAAACCCCGCGCTGCCAGCCCGGCAACCGCTGCAAAGCCAGCGGCCACGCCACGCAAGAGGAAGTCCGCATGACCACCGCCAACACCGTGCGCGAGGTCCAGGTGCCCGCTGGCACGGTCATCCATGCCACCTTGCACAACGCGGATTTTTTTGACGCCTTCACAACGACCGACCCTCGCCCCGCCACCAGCGCACTGCAGACCTGGCTGGACGTGGTGGCCCGGACACCGCGGTGGACGGAGCAACTCTTGGCAGTCCGCAACAAGCTGGTGCGGCTGGTGGGCCTCAAGGGTGTGGGACAGTTGCAGGATGTGCATCCGCCTGCTAGCCGAGCCTCCCCGGCCGATGCGCGCAGCTACCGCGTCGGAGACCAGGTGGGCATCTTCCTGATCCGCCATCTGAGCGACACCGAAGTGGTAATGGGACAGGACGACAAACACCTGGATGTGCAGGTCTCTCTGACCAAGCACGGCCAGCCTGGCAGTGCCCCCACGGTCGTCATCAGCACCGTGGTGCACATCCACAACACGCTGGGCCATGCCTACATGGCCGTCATCACGCCGTTTCATCGCCGCATTGTGCAAGTCATGCTGCGTCAGCTGACCACTTCACACCATGGCGCGCGCTGACGCGCCGCGCACCGGCCGGCTGGCGCGCGGCACCATTACCGGATTGGCGGCTGCGCGCATCGGGATGGCGCAACTGGGGCACCGTGTGCGCACGCCGTCTGCCCAGGCACAGGCCGACCACGAGGCCGCCCTGGGCCGCATCCTTTTTGGCGCCTTGGGCCAGCTGCGGGGCTCGGCGCTCAAGGTGTCGCAACTGCTCAGCATGCACCCGGGCCTGCTGCCCGAGGGCGTGCGGCAGGAGCTGGCGCGCGCCCACCACCAGGCACCGCCGCTCAACCGCGCGCTGGTGGGGCGCGTGTTCCGCCAGGCCTTCGGCCAGGAGCCCGAGGCGCTGTTTGATCAGTTCGATCCCACCGCCTTCGCCGCCGCCAGCCTGGGCCAGGTGCACCGCGCGCAGCTGGCAGGCCATGGCACAGTGGCCGTCAAGGTGCAGTACCCCGGCATTGCCGCCACCATCGCCAGTGACATGCAATTGATGCGCACTGCACTGCGCGCCCTGGCCCACACCGACATGCCCCTTCCCGCCAACACCGTGGTGGACAGCGTGATGGCCGAGATCGAAGCCACATTGCTGCGCGAGGTGGACTACCTGCAGGAGGCCGAGCAGTTGCAATGGTTTGCGCAGCACGCGGCATTGCCCGGCGTGGTCCTGGCACAGCCCATCCTGTCGCATACACGGGCCCAGGTGCTCACGCAGCAGTTCCTGCCCGGCCAGCACCTGCAGGCCTGGCTGGCCACGCAGCCCACACAGCAGCAACGCGACCAGGCCGGGCAGCACCTGTGGGACTGGTTCATGCATTGCATCTTTGTGCTGGGCCGGGTGCATGCCGATCCGCATCCTGGCAACTTTTTGTTTGCGCCTGATGGCACGGTGGGTGTGCTCGACTTTGGCTGCACGCGCAGCCTCTCTGCCGAGTTTCGGGCGCAGGTGACACAGGCCTGGTCCGCACTGCTGCGCCCTCCCACCGACCCACAGCGAGACGCACTGGTGCTGCAGGCCTACCAGGCACTCGGACTCGTCAATGCCAGCCTCACCGTGTCGGCCTACACCGCCGAACTCGCGCCCGCACTGGCTGACATGCAGGCTTGGCAGATGGAGCCTTTCACGCAACCGGTCTTCGATTTTGGCGTCAAGACGCCGCCACCCATCACCGCCGGACGGCACCAGCGCGTGCTGGGCGAGCACCTGGTGCAGGTGCCCGGCGAGATGCCTGCGTTCGAGCGCATGTGGATGGGCCTGATGCACCTGCTTACGGGGCTGGGCGCACGGGTCCACACGCATTGCCCCGCCCTTCTTTCTTCATAGGACCCCCCCAACATGACCACCCTGACCTCCCCCGCTCTTCGCTCCACGGCCATACCGCTTCGCAACCGCTGGAAGGGCCGGTGGATGCTGGCCGTGGCGCTGCTGCACACGCTGTATGCCGCCGTCGTGTTTCCGACCCAGCTGCAAGAGATCGTGCGGCGCGGCGTTTTCAACAGCGTGCAAAAAGACCCGGCCGTGGGCGCCGTGGTCTGGTTTGTACTGTTCGGCGTGTTGTTCGCGTTGCTGGGCTGGGCCATGTTGCTGATCGAACGCAATGCAGCCCTGGCGCCCGTTCCTTTGCGCGGGCTGGGTGCCGGGTTGCTGGCTCTCACGGCGCTGGGCATTGTGCTCATGCCCACATCGGGTTTCTGGCTGGCGCTGCCGCCCGCGCTGGCCCTGTGCTGGCCCCCAAAGCGTTGAAGGCAACGAAGACAGGTCGATGCGCCGCGTCTGCACCTTCTACAGCCATCCTGATTGACTTGAAAACTGTTCATGAATACTCCGCTGGTACTGGCAGCCGGGGGCCTCGCCCTGGTGGGTGTTGCGCACTCGGTGCTGGGTGAATTCCTCGTGTTTCGCGCTCTGCGCACGCAGGGCATCGTGCCCACCGGAGGGCGGCCCGTACTGCACGAGCGGCAGGTGCGCATCCTCTGGGGCACCTGGCACCTGGCCACCGTGTTGGGGTGGGCCCTGAGCGCCCTGCTGTGGCGCCTGGGGACCGTGCCAGGAGACACCAACCTGGGGGCCTGGGTGGCTGATGTGGCGGGGCTGGCCACCCTGGTCAGCGGATTGCTGGTGTTCTATGCCACCGACGGCAGGCACCCGGCCTGGTTTGCCTTGCTGGTGGTGGCCGCACTGGTGTGGTGGCGCTGAGGGCACCCTCCGCAAGGCACGGGGTGGGCCGTCTGGAGTGTGAGAAAAATCACGGAAACCCCTGTCGACACCGCTGCAGGAAACACAACTTCACAAGACTTCGCAATTCGCCTACACCGTCTTGACGCAGCGTCTGCACCATGAAGTCTCCGGTTCCGCAAGGAATCATTTTGAGGAGACCATCATGGCCCGCAATGCACTCGCCGCTGTTTCTATCGCCCTGCTGTCGCTGGGTGCCGCTACGGTGGCGCAGGCACAGACCAGCGCCACCGTTGTTATCCAGTCGGGACAACCCCACCACTACCAAGCGCCCGCGCCCATGGTGGTGCAATACGGCCCGCCACCACCACCCCGCTATGAAGTGGTGCCCCGCCCCCGCCGGGACATGGTGTGGGTGCCCGGGTACTGGGATTGGCGTGGCCACCGCCACGTCTGGGTCCAGGGCCACTGGATGAAGGCCCGCCCTGGCTACTACTACCGCGAACCCCGTTGGGTGGAACATGGCGGCCGCTGGGAAATGCGCCCAGGTGGCTGGGATCGGGATGGAGACGGCATCCCCAACCGCTATGACCGCGACCGGGATGGCGACGGAATTCCCAACCGCTATGACCGCGATCACCACGACCGGGACCGTGATGGCGTGTCCAACCGCCACGACCGGGACCGCGACGGCGACGGTGTGCCGAACCGCCACGATCGCCGTCCAGACAACCCGTACCGCAACTGACGGAGGGGCGAAGGCCGGGGGCGGCCCGGGAAGACCCGGGTGAAGCCGCCCTCTTCGCCTACGGCTGACCCCGCTCAGCGCCTACGTGGCGCAGCGCGCCGAACCGCCACCATGAACAGACCGATTCCGCAAGGAACATTAGGAGATCACCATGACCCGCCAGACATTCACTGCAGCCGCCCTCGCCCTGATGGCACTGCTGCCCCTTGCATCCGCGCACGCTGCACCGCAAGGCACCGTCATCATTCAATCGGGTCAGCCAGAACGTGGATACCAATCCACGCAGAACTACCAGGTGATTCCCGCCCCCCCACCTCCACGGCATGAAGCCGTGCCACGCCCACGCCGCGGACAGGTGTGGGAAGAAGGGCATTGGGAATGGCGTGGCAACCGCCACCGCTGGGTCCGGGGCCACTGGGTGCAAGCACGCAATGGCCACCAGTACCGCCAGCCCCAGTGGGTGGAGCGTGAAGGCCGCTGGGAAATGCAACGCGGTGGCTGGGACCGGGACGGTGATGGCGTTGCCAACCGCAACGACCGCGACCGCGATGGCGACGGCGTATCCAATCGCCGCGACAGCCAGCCCGACAACCCGCGTCGCAACTGATGGCGCTTGGGGGAGCCCAGCGCTCCCCGCCTGTCACACCAGATGAACCTCGGTGCGTCCGAGGCCTGGAAACTCAGCCACCACCACCGCACCCGGCGCCACCAACACGGTGCCTGTGCAGGAACCGGTGGTCACCCACTGCCCCGCGCGCAGCCCACCCAGGCTGCGCGCGCCTTCGTTGGCCAACCACACCAGCAGCCGGAGCGGATCGCCCGCCGCGTTGCCCCAGGTGGCGTGCTGCACGGCCACCATCCCGTTCACTGACAAACTCACCGCTTGCGCCAGGGGCTGCACCGCCGCCACATCGGCCACCCCCGTACCCACGACCAGTGCGCCATGGCAGGCCTGGTCGGCCAGGCGGCTCCATTCGCCCTGCAGCCCCCAGGCCGCAAACCGCGTATCGCACACCTCGATGGCGGCGCGCACCGAGGTCACGGCAGCCAGCACCTCGGCCGCACTGTAGGGCGTGGAGCGGGCGGGCAAATCGGCACCCAGCTCGTACACCAGCTCGGCCTCGACCCCCATCACGGCGAACCCTGCAGAAGACAAATGCACCGCCTGCACGGTTTGCGCCACAACCACCGAATCACGGGTGAGCGCTGCCCGCGTGGGCAGTGCCTGGGGCGACGCGGCGCCCACCTTCCAGCCTGCAATCTCCCCCCGCTCGCGCACCACGATGTCTTGCACGGCATAGGCCTGGGTCGCATCGCGCGGGCGCAGCGCTGCGGGCAAATCGAGCGGCCGGGGGGTGCGCCCCTGGCGGGCCATGGTGATGACGGCCGCGCTGGCAAAGGGATCGAAAGCGGTGTCGGGCATAGGGAAAGCGTCCTGGGCTGGGTCAAGTCGCTGGATTATGGCGACCTGCCACCTCCTACCATCAGCAACGATTGCCACCCATTAGCCGGCAAAAACACTTTGCCGCCGCCCGTGCCCTCCTAGAATGGGCCCCGCAGGAGAGCACGGCAGGCCACACGCCCGCCGCTGCACCGAAGGCGCAAACTCCCATACACGCTCAGGTCCCGTACTGCACCATTCATCAAAGCCGTCTGGAGAGCCGCCACGGGCACACCGTGGCGCACCGAAGGAGCAAACCGCGCGCCATGTGGGCTGTGTGGTGAATCTCTCAGGTACCAAGGACAGGGGGAGCGGCAGCTTGGCGGACGCGCGCCAACTGCTTGCTATATAAAAAATAGCTACCAACGCACGTCCATCAAGCGCTGAACCCTTAAAAGGCTTCAAAAATGCGCGTGATTGTTTTGGGTGCCGGTTTGCTCGGCGTGACTTCGGCTTATTTCCTGCAACAGCTCGGCCACGAAGTGACCGTCATTGACCGCCAGGGAGCCCCCGGCGCCGAAACCAGCTTTGCCAACGGTGGGCAGATCTCGGTCAGCCACGCCGAACCCTGGGCCAACCCCAGCGCGCCGCTCAAGGTGCTGCAGTGGCTGGGCAAAGAAGACGCCCCCTTGCTGTTTCGCCTCCGCGCCGACATGCGGCAGTGGCTCTGGGGCCTGGCCTTTCTGCGCAATTGCACGCCGGCGCGCACGCGCCACAACATCGAGCAGATCGTGAGCCTGGGCACCTACAGCCGCAGCGTGCTGCAGCAGTTGCGTGCAGCCACCGGCATCCAGTACGACCAGCGCACGCAAGGCATCCTGCACTTCTACACCAACGCGAAAGAGTTCGATGGCGCCCTGGCCCCGGCCGAGCAGATGCGCGCCCTGGGCTGCGAGCGCCAGGTCATCAGCGCCGACGAGGCCGCGCGCATCGAGCCAGCGCTGGCCCACATCCGCCCGCAGCTGGCAGGCGCCACCTTCACGGCCGAGGACGAATCGGGCGATGCCAACCAGTTCACGCGCGAGCTGGCCAAACTGTGCGAGGCGGCGGGTGTGCAGTTCCGTCTGGGCCACCACATCACGGCGCTGCGCGAGGCAGGCGGCAACATCGACCATGTGGAAGTGACCAACGCCGAGGGCCGCTTCGAGCGCGTGCAGGGCGACGCCTTCGTGCTGGCCATGGGCTCGTTCAGCCCGCTGCTGGCGCAGCCGCTGGGCATCCACCTGCCGATCTACCCAGCCAAGGGCTATTCGGTGACCATGCCGGTCAAGGACGCGTCCAAGGCGCACCAGGTGAGCCTCACGGACGACGAGTTCAAGCTCGTGTTCTCGCGCTACACCAGCCAGCAGGGTGATCGTTTGCGCATTGCCGGCACCGCTGAATTGAACGGCTACGACCGCCACCTGAACCAGGTGCGCTGCGACGCCATCGTGCGCCGCGTGGAGCAGCTTTTTCCTGGTGCGGGCGACGCCAGCCAGGCCCAGTTCTGGACCGGCCTGCGCCCCGCCACGCCCAGCAATGTGCCGCTGATCGGCAAGACGAAGCTCGCCAACCTGTTCCTCAACACCGGCCACGGCACGCTGGGCTGGACGCACGCCTGCGGCTCGGGCCAGGCGCTGGCCGACATCGTGAGCGGGCGCGCGCCGCAGGTGGATTTCGACTTCCAGGGGCTGGAGCGCGACCGGCGGGCGGCCGCGCTGCTGCCCTCGCGCACGACGGCCTGAACCGGCGGCCCGGCGTTATGGGGCCGCGCCCGTGGCCTGGGCCACGAAGGCGGCCACGGCCAACATGTCCTTTTCGCTCATGCGCTCGGCATACGAGGGCATCGCGCCGATGCCCGCCTTCAACGCCCGCATCACGCGGCCCGCATCGGGCTTGAGTTCATCCAGCACCGGGCCGACCTGTCCCTCGGCGCCCGCAGCCTGCAGCGTGTGGCACACGGCGCAGGCGGGCTGGATCTTGGTGAACAGCTCCTTGCCGCGCGCCAGTTCGGCAGGGTCGGCGGCCCAGCTGGCACCCGCCCACAGTAACGCTACCCCCACCAGCAAGCCACACCCCGGCACCCGATGCCGTCCGATACCGGCGCGCCCCAACACCCGTGCCACCGCGGATCTGGCTCCGCCAGTCCGGGGGTGGCGTCCCCCCCCAGGGGGGAAGGCGCGCAGCGCCTCAGGGGGGAGCCGCGTCATGCCACGGTCAACGTGACGGCATGGTCGCGCCAGCTGGCGTTGTTGTAGCCGCCCAGGTTTTCCTCGCGCTGCTCGGCCTGCACGTTGCCCGCCGTGTCGGTGGCGCGGCTGGCCAGTACCTGCGTGCCGGCCTCCAGGCGCACCGGCAGTGCAAACTGCCGCCATGCGAAGGGGCCCAGGTCCGGGCCGATGAGTTTGGCCGCCTGCCAGGTCTTGCCGCCATCGGCCGAGACCTCCACCCCCTTGATGCCCCGCGTACCCCCAAAGGCCACACCGTGCACCTGCACCTGGCCCGCCTTGAGCGAGCCCTTGTCGGGCAGAGGGCCGTTGATCCAGGACTTGACGCCCATCTCCCACACCGAAGGCTGATCGGGGCTGGCCTTGGAGCCGGGGGGCGACATGCGATAGCCGTGCGACATGATGCGCGCCTGCGACTGCGCACTGGCGAAGGCCACGCGCTTGACGTACTTGATGTTGTTCACGCCCTGGTAGCCCGGAACCACCAACCGCAGCGGCCCACCGTGCGCCAGGGACAAAGGCTCGCCATTCATCTCCCAGGCCAGCAACGCGTCGTCCAGCGCTTTCACGGGGACCGAGCGCTCTACCAGCACAGACAGTGGGTCCACACCCTCTGGCAGTTTTTCGCCACCGGTGCCCGTGAGGTAGGCCGCGCCGTCGGCCAGCCCGCCCAGCGCAGCCACCACGTTGCGCAGCGGCACGCCGCTCCAGACCACACAACCCGCTGCGCCCACAGACCAGGGCGTGCCACTGGGCTTGCTGGGGAAAAAGCCCCGTCCATTGCCCGAGCATTGCAGCACCGTGGCCACGGTCTCGACGCCCAGGGTTCTGAGTTCGGCCAGCGTCAGGCTGCGTGGGTTCTTCACCCCTTCGATGGCGACGCTCCAGGCATCGCGGTTGTCCAGGATGGCCGCATCAGGCGCGGGCAGGTTGTTGCGCACGTACAGCTGGTTCGACGGGGTGATGACGCTGGTGCCGAACGCGGAGCGCCGGGTTTCCAGGGTGCTGCTGCTGTGCACGATCAGCGCGTCCGGAGACTTCCATCCCGCATAGGCGGGCAGCGGCTTGGGATGGCTTGTAGCCTGCTGCGCCCTGGCTGTGCCAGCCCATCCGGCCAGGCCCAGCGCGCTCAGGGCTGCGGCACTTCCGGCCAGCATGTGGCGGCGTGGCAGGGTCATGGAATCTTTCATGGGAACGTCTCCAGATAATGTGGGTGAACAAACGGTTTTCTCCCCGCGCTCGCATGACAGGGGCATGCCGGGGCGGGCCCAGCCCGCATTCTGTGCGGCAGCCTTTACCGTGGTGCGCAATGCGTCGTTAACAAAAGTAACAAACACAAAACATCGGAAACATTCGTACACAGGTACGAAGGCCGTGGGCATATTCGCGCTTTGTTTTGGGGGAGGAAAGCGCAATGAACACAAATAGGAAACCCACCGGCGGCAAATGGGGAGTGCTGCTTTTCCTTTGGCTGAGCTCCAGCGCCGTGCAGGCCCAGCTGACGGCCATCGTGGCCGTGGAGCCCACCGCCCGCAAGGCGGCGCATTCCATCCTGCGCACCTCCGCCGAGTCCGGTCTGTCCAAGGCCGCTGGCCAGACGGTGGCGCTGACCACCAGCGACGAGTTGGCGGACGTGATGCGTGCGACGCGCAGTGCGGGCTACGACATCTTCATTGGCCCGGCCCAGGTGGCCGCATCCGCACTGCAACGCGGCTATGAGCTGGTGGGCGCCACGCACAAATCAGACCGATACCTGCTGGTCGGGCTGCAGCAGATCGCTGCAGTGCCCGCCATGAAGGGCCGAAGGCTCTACTTGCCCCAGCAGGATTCGCTGTACACGTACATGGCGCGCGGCATGCTCAACGAGGCCGGGCTGTCGTTCCAGGATCTGCGCGCCGTGCAATACGAGAAGTTCCCCCAGGCGGGCCTCACGGCCCTGACGCTGGGCACGGCCGACGCCACCGTGGTGCGTGAGGACGACTGGGCAGAATGGTCTGCGGCACACCCGGGCATCGCGCGCGTGCTGGCCACATCGCAGCCCGTGCCGGGCGGGTTTTCCATTGTGGTGAAGAAAGATCTGTCTGCTGATGCGCGCAACAAGCTGGCCCAGTGGTTCAGTGCATCGTCCTCCGCCAGCGGCCTGCCGCCGGTGTCTGTGCGCCCGGAGGCTGTGGAATACCGCCGCGTTGCCGAGCTGGGCCTCTTCACGCCCACCAGCCTGCCGGGCGTGAACCGTATCACCGCGCGCGAGGCACAGAACCTGCAGGCGCAGGGCGCCACACTGGTGGACACGCGCACCGAGAAGGAATTCAAGGCCAAGCGCATCCGGGGCGCCGTGTTTGCCGCTTATGTGGAAAAGAGCCTCAAGGACGTGGCCTTCAATGCGGCCCAGGACGATTTCCAGGCACTGGACAAGCTCCAGAGCCTGGACAAGGCCAAGCCCGTGATTTTTGCCTGCAACGGCGCCGAATGCTGGAAGTCCTACAAGGCTGCCAAGGTGGCCGCCGCCAAGGGGTTCAAGTCGGTGTACTGGCTGCGCGGAGGACTGCCCGAGTGGGACGAAACCGGCCTGCCCACCGAAGGTGGCTAGGAGCCTGCGCAAGGCCTCTGGCCCCTGTCCTTACAATTGGTCGCTTCTCAACACCCAAGGGCGCGCAAGGCGCCCTTTGTATGGAAATAGCAATACTGTTCGCCCTCATCTTCCTCAACGGCCTGTTTGCCATGTCAGAGATCGCTCTGGTCACGGCCCGCAAAGCCCGGTTGCAAAAGCTGATTGATGAGGGCGATAGCGGCGCCGCCGCCGCCGTGAAGCTGGGCGAAGACCCCACGCGTTTTCTGTCCACCATCCAGATCGGCATCACGTCCATCGGCGTCTTGAACGGTATCGTGGGCGAGGCCGCGCTGGCCGCACCGCTGGCTGCGTGGCTTGAATCGCTGGGCGTGCCCCTGCCCTATGGGGGCTATGCAGCCACCGGGCTGGTGGTGGTGCTGATCACGTATTTCTCCATCGTGGTGGGTGAACTGGTGCCCAAGCGCATCGGCCAGTCCTACCCCGAAACCTTTGCCCGCCTGGTCGCGCGGCCCATCAACTTTCTCGCGCTGGCCACCAAGCCTTTTGTGCTGCTGCTGTCCACCTCCACCCGCACGCTGCTGCGCCTGATGGGTGTAAAGGAAACCAGCGGCAGTCCCGTGACGGAAGAAGAAATCCACGCCATGCTGGTCGAGGGCACGACGGCCGGGGTGATCGAATCGCACGAGCACACCATGGTGCGCAATGTGTTCCGGCTGGACGACCGCCAGATCGGCTCGCTGATGCTGCCGCGCGGCGACGTGGTGTGCCTGGACGTCGATGCTCCGTTTGAAGAGAATCTGGCGCGTATCGAGGAGTCGGACCACGCGCGGTTTCCGGTGGTGCGCGGGGGCATGGACAACATCCTGGGCGTGATCAACTCCCGCCAGTGGCTGGCCCGCGCGCTGCGCGACCGCAGCCAGACCCTGGCCGACCAGACGCTGCAGGCCGTGCTGTACGTGCCCGAAACCATCACCGGCATGGAGCTGCTGGACAACTTCCGGCTGCAGGACGTACACATGGCGTTTGTCATCGACGAGTACGGCGAGGTGCAGGGCATCGTCACGCTGCAGGACCTGATCGAGGCCATTACCGGCGAGTTCCAGCCGCGCGACCCCGAGACCTCGTGGGCGCTGCAGCGCGAGGACGGCAGCTGGCTGCTGGACGGCCACATCCCCGTGCCCGAGCTGAAAGACCGGCTGAACCTGGACTCCGTGCCCGAGGAAGAACGTGGCCGCTACCACACCCTCAGCGGCATGATCATGTTGCTGACCGGGCGCCTGCCCAAGGTGACCGACGCAGTGCAATGGGAAGACTGGAAACTCGAAGTGGTGGACATGGACGGCAAGACCATCGACAAGATCCTGGCCACACGCCTGACGCCCGAGGAAAAGGCCGAGGCCGAGGACAGCCCGGCGGCCTGATCGCGACGGCGCTATTCGCCGTTCACAAAAACGGTCAGCACCCCGGTGTAGCCGTACAGATGGTGGTGCGCAATTTCACCTCCGGCAAAAAAACCGGCCAGCGGCACGTCGCCCAGCGCGTGGCGCACGATCTGCAGCTCGGCACTGGGCCCGCCAAAATGGGGGCCGCCCCGGCCCGAGCAGCTCACATAGATCGCACCGCAGATGCGCCGCCCGGTCTGGGGCAGAGCGCTGGTGCCCCGCGCCGCCCCCCCCGGTGCCGCGGCCAGATCGCCCAGGGTGTCTGACGACACCATCGGCGCAGGCTCCAGTTCCTCCGGTTCCAGCTCCTCGCGAATCTCGGCGCAGATCCGCATCAGGTCGGCGCGCGCCGCTGCCACATTGCGCTGGCAGAACGCCAGATGCATGCCTGCCTCCACGTGGTCGGCCAGGGCCACGCCCCGGCGGCTGCCGTCGAGCCCCACGATGTGGCGCACGCGCGTATCGGTGCCGAAGTGGCCCGTGCGGCGCTGGCCCTGAGGCTGCTCGCCTGCGCTGACCAACCCGGCCAGCGTGGCGCGCACCTTGCGCAGCGCGGGCTGGGGGTCTCCACTGTCCAGCGAGACCTGCAGCGTATCGAGCAGCACATCCAGCGCTGGCTCGCCATCCAGTGCCAGAACGACGTTGTCCTGCGCGGCGGTGATGGTGCGCAGCGCGCCCACGGGCTGGCAGCCCTGCGTGACGCGCGACACAAGCGCCACCCCGGCGCCAAACGCCACGCCCGACAAGCCGCCGTCAAACACCCCGCTGGCGCCGCCCTGCCCCGCGATGTTGCCGTCGCCACCCACTGCAAACTGTACGTTGCTCGTGCGGCTGGCGGACAGGCCACCAAACAGGTAGCCGGTGTCGGTGCGTGCGGCCATCTCGGCCAGCAATTCGGTCAGTTCGGGGGTGCGGCCATCGGCATGCACCAGCGCCGTGTGGGCCACAAAGCCTGCGCCCGGGTGCGGCGCGTGCGTGGGCAGAGGAGCCACGCCGGAGAACACACGGTACTGGTCAGCCGGCACATCCAGCAGCATGACCGACAGCGCCGGCTCGTCAAAGTATTCGGCATTGTTGGCCGACACGCCCACACCCACGGTACCGGTCCAGTCCGTCACCTCGGGCAGCTCGCCACTCAGGTAGTCGAGCAGCGCCTGGGCTTCGTTGCCGTAGTGGTCGGTGACGTAAAGCAGGCCCAGGGTGGGTGCCGAAGCGTATTCGGGCAGCGCCATCTGGGCGCGCAATTGCGCCAGCACCAGCGCGGCGGCCATGCGCCACTGGGGATGGGTGGCGTGGCCGGAAGGGAAAAGTTTCATGGGGTGGATCTCCATGCCAGGGCGGTGGTGGGCCGGTGTTGCGCCCACCTGCGGGTTGTTGCCACACCCGCCCGCGTTGGCGTCAGCCCGCTCGCTTGCGGGCCGCTGGGCTGCGGGTGCTGCTGCTGGCTTTTTTGGCGGCGGGTTTCGCCGTAGTTTTGCGGGCCGCAGGCTTCTTGGTGGCGGTGGTCTTTTTGGTGGTGCCCGGTGCAGCGGCACGCTTGGCGCCGCCCTGCATGGTCTGCATGCCCTTGGCGGCGAATTGGGTGGCCATGCCGGTGGCCGTCTTGAGGGCTTCCTTGGCGAGGCCCGTGGCCATGTTCTTGGTGGTGTCGATGGCGGTCTGCTTGGCCGCGTCCTTCATGGCGTTGGCGGCGATCTGCTGGAACTGGCCGGTGAGCGCGCCCCACCACTGCATCGGGTCCACCACGGTGGGCGTAGCGGCGGCGGCCGATGCCTTGCTGCCCTTCGCCTTGGCCTTGGCAGGCTGGGCGGCGGGCTCGGCTTCCTCGCGCTCGTCTTCTTCTGCTTCTTCGGCAGCGCTCGCGCGGCCCGTGACACGGGCGGCAGCCCCAGCGACGGCGCCCGCCGCTCCGCTCACGGTGTCGGCGGCTTTCTGCACACCACTCATCACGGTGTCGGCGGTCTTGAGCTTGAAGGCATTGGCCACGTCGCCCATGCTGAAATTCATGCCCTTGAGCGTGGCCAGGGTCATCTTCTGCACCTCCAGCGCCTGGATGGTGGCGGCCAGCGCGCGCGAGTTCTGCTCCAGCCAGAACTGCACGGCCTTGAGTTCGTCGATGCGCTTCTCGAGTTCTTCGACGCTGATGGTGGGCGCCACCCAGTTGCTGAGGTTGGGCAACTGCGGAATGCTGTTGGACGCCCCTTTGGCCAGGCTCTGCAAAAAGTCAAAACCTGGGACAAGTTTGCCGAAACCGAAATTCGATGTGTCGCTCATGGCCGCTCCGCAAGAGGTGGGTCTGTGGTGGGGTCACAGCTTACTCCAATGCGTTGCGACCGCGAAGGCAGTGGCGCAGGCCAAATCCTCAGTGTTTGTGCTCATGCGCCTTGGCGCCGCCGGGGGCCGACGTGCCCACGGGCACGCTCAGTTCCAGCTTGCTCTCCGCGCCCTTGGCGTCCTGGAACACCAGCGTGATGGGCACCGAGCTGTCCTTGGCCAGCGGGGCCTTCAGGTCCAGCAGCATGACGTGGTAGCCACCGGGCTTGAGCTCCACGGTCTTGCCCGCGGGCAGGTCCAGCGCGGGCACGGCGCGCATCTTCATCACGTCGCCTTCCATCTTCATCTCGTGCACTTCGGTGATGCCAGCGGCGGGCGATTCGGCGCGCACCAGGCGGGCGCCGTCCTTGGCGGTGAGGCGCATGAAGGCGCCCGTGGCCTTCTGGCCCTGTACGCTGGCACGGGCCCAGGCGCCTTCGACCTTGACGGCGGCCGTCTGTGCCCATGCGGGGGCGCTGGCCAGTGCTGCGGCCAGTGTGGAAACGAGGGCGGCGCGGTGAAGCAGTTTTTTCATGATGGATGTCTTTCGGAGGTCAGCTGGAAATGGGGTGGAGCAGGCGCGGGGCGGACCTGACTGTCAATGATTGTGCGCACCACCGCCGCCCGTGGGCAGAATCTCCAGCGCTGCCGCAGGGGACTTCAGGTCCGAAAGTTTCTGGCCCGCCTTGGGCACGTCAGTCCAGTCGTTCCGGCCTTCGGCACAGGCCTGGCGCACGGGCCAGTACACGGTGCCCGCCTGCTCCGGCGCCTGGGCCACGAGCACGAACTCGTCGTAATGGGCGCTTTGCAGCATGTCGTCCGGCGTCTTGGCCGTCCAGGTGATGCGCACCACGTCTTCGGTGATGCTGCGGCCGTGGCTGGTGTACGGCTGTGCGAGTTTTTCGCGCTGTACCTCCAGCGTCCAACCGGGCTTGGGCATGGGGCGCGCGCCACGCATGCCGGCCGGGATGTCCACCGCGACCTGCCGCGTGGGCGACGCGCCGCAGCCGTGGCCGACCTTGAAGCTCGCCTTGTAGCTGGCGCCCGCCGGGGCCACCTGGTACTCGAGCACCACATGGGCAGATGCAGAGCCAAAAATGCCTCCAGCGCTTAATAGTAAAGCGGTAGCAGCTATATTTTTCATAGTGTTTGATTTCATATTCAGACCTTGCGTTTCAACGATTCATTGCCTTCAACACTGGCGCGCCCGAGGCGAGCGCCACCGCGGAACCGGCTTCGCCGGGCCGCTGGAGGCGTCCCCCTTGGGGGAAGCGGCGCAAGCCGCTCAGGGGGTTACTTTCAATTCAGCCAGGTAGGTGCGCTGCGGGTAGGGGTGGAAGTTCCAGAACTGGTAGTTGTTGAGGTTGTCGATGCCCACGGCAGCGCTCACCTGCTTGGTGATCTGGTAGCGCACACGCACGTCGGTGGTGAAGTAGCGGCTGGCGCCCTGGTAGGCAAAACCGTTCACGTCGGTGTTGTCCAGCGTGCTGTATTGCTTGCCGCTGTAGCGCGCGCCCAGCGTGTATGACCACTTGTCGTCCGGCCGGTAGGTTGCCACGGCGCTGGCGCGCCACTCGGGGATGCGCGGCTGCCACTTGCCCACGCTGGCGGGAAACTTGTCGTTGCGGGTGATCTTGGAGTCCGTCCAGGTCAGGCTTGACCCGAGGTCGAGCCCACGCAGAAGAACATTGGCGGCCTGGTACGACAGTTCGATGCCCTTGGTGCGGATAGCGTCCACGTTCTGCACGTTGGTCACGTTGGGCGCGACGAGCACGTTGGTCTGCGAATACAGCGCGTCCTTGGTGCGCTCAAAAAACGCGGTCAGGCGCAGCAGCCCATTGCCCATATCGCGCTCGGCCGTCAGCTCGGTGGTCCAGCTCTTTTCGGGCCTCAGGTTCGGGTCGTTGTTGATCAGCGTGCCGCTGCCGTTGATGCCACCCTGGTACAGCTCGGCCACGGTGGGCATGCGCACCGCGCGGCCGGTGGAGGCCTTGAGCACCCACAGGTCGTTGGCCTGGTAGGCCACGGCAGCCTTGGGCGAGACATAGGTTTCGTTGCGCTCGGGGTGGCTCAGCGTGGTGGTGGCGTTGCCGGTCTGGCCATTGCTGGCGCTCCAGCGCTCGGCGCGGGCGCCCAGCACGGCCTTCCACTTTGGTGCGATCTTCCAGGTGTCTTGCGCCCACAGGCCAATGAGCTGGGTGTCGCCGTTGAAGGCCTGGTTGCGGGCGCCTGCAGCGCCGCTGATCCAGTTCGTCGTGGCGTTCTCCACGGTGCGCAGCTGGTAGCTGTCGCGCTGCAGGCCAAAGTCCACGATGTGCGTGCCCTGCACCCCATTCGGACGCCAGGTGCCTTTGGCGGCCAGCGTGTTCCAGCCCGTGCCCTTGTTGTTGACGATGCGCCCTGCCCCGCCGTTCCGCGCTGCAGGCAGCGCCACGGTGGCAGCGCGCAGGGTGTCGGTTTGGTAGTCGTACAGGCTGGCGGCCACCTCCCAGTCGAACGCGCCCTGGGTGTGGCTCTTGACCGAGAGCCCGTGCATAAAGTGCGTGAGGTTCTCGTTGGACACATTGAAGTCCGTGGGCGCGAGCGTGTACGAGCGGCCGTTGATGTTGACCGTGCCGCCGTACACCGCATTGCCATTGGCGTCGCGCAGGTAGCTGGTGGGGCGCCCTTCGGATTCGTTGTGCCACCAGCCCAGGGTGTAGGCCGCGCGCACGGTGGGCGAGACGTCGTAGGCGATCTTGGCCTTGATGTGGTCTTGCTGCGTGTGGTACTGGGTGGCCGTGCCCAGCAGGTACCAAGGCTGGTTGCTGCGGTTGTTGCCCAGCACGGCACCCGTCACCGGCGTGCCTGCATGGCCCACGGCGCCTGCAGACACGAGGCGCGTGGGGAAGGTGAGCGGCTGGCCCTCGCTGTCGGTCTTGTTGAAGTTGAGGAACCACGACCAGTCGCCATTCTTGTTGCCCACCGAGGCGCTGACCTGCTTGCCCGCGTAGGTGGCGCTGGTGCCATACAAATCGAACGGCTGGTGCTGGACGCTGACCTGCGCATGCGCCTCGAACTTTGTCGGCATGCGCGTGACGTAGTCCACCACCGCGCCCACCGAGTTGCCTGCGTAGGCGGCCGAAAACGGGCCGTAGAGCACGTCCACGCGCTCGATTTCTTCCGGCGTGACCAGCATCCAGCGCGGCGCGTTGGTGGGGCCGTTGCCCAGGTAGTTGCTGAGCAAGATGCCGTCGGCGAACACCATGGACCGCGCCGGGTTGCCCGTGCCCGAGGCGCGCGTGGACAATACGGCGTGGTTGTAGTCGCCGATGTAGCGCTTGCGCACCAGCAGGCTGGGCAGGTACTTGAGGGCGTCTTCGCTGTCGGTGGCATTGATCGAATGCTCGATCTGCTCGCGCGTCACGCCCTCGATGGTGGTGGGGATCTGCGTGGGCAGCGAGGTGGGCTGGCCGCCGCGGATGGTGACCACGCCCAGCTCCTTGACGGGTGCGTTGGTGCTGTCAGCGGTCTGGGCCCACACGGGCATAGCCCAGGACAGGGCAAGGGGAAAGGCACTGGCCACGGCCAGCGCCATGCGGCTTTTGCGCATGGGAACTCCTGAATTTCAAGCCAAATAGGCCGCCAGCGCTTATCTATCAAGCGCAAACAGCTATCAAACAAATAGCAATTTCAGGAGAAGGCCGGAGGCCCGCGCGGCGGCAGCGGCGCGGCGGTGCGCGCAGCAATGTGCGCGGCGGGAATGGGGCGCAGGGCATGCGCCAGGGGGTGGACTACAGGCAGCTGCGCCTGTGACGCGGGGGGAGGAGCGCCCACATGCGCGCACAACGGGCAGTCCAGCGTGTGGCTGGGCAGCTCCTTGGCGCCGTCGTCGGTCTTGACCAACACCTTGATGGCGCCCGAGCCCGAACAAATCAGCTCCATCGCCTGCGGATTGACCAGGGGCGACGCCACCGCCACCCCCATGGACAACACAAACCACGCCAGCACAAGGCGGGCGAGCCAGCGAAGGCTACGGATGGTTTGGAGGGAGGGCATGGGTGCGGATTGTAGGGGGCCGGCGCGCGAACTCCTTGACGGAGGTCATCTGTGCGACGGACTGCGCCCCCGCCCGCACCTAGGATGCGTGCTGCATTCACCCCTACATCGGAGACAACACCATGCTGACACTCTGCGGCTTTTCGGCCAGCAACTACTACAACAAGGTCAAACTCGCCCTGCTCGAAAAGGGCCTGCCCTTCACCGAGGAACTTGCCTGGGTGGGCGAGACCGACCGCAGCGCCAGCCCGCTGGGCAAGGTGCCCTACCTGCGCACCCCCGAGGGGCCGCTGTGCGAATCCGCGGTGATCGCCGACTACATCGAGGCAGCCCACCCCGCGCACCCACTTATCCCCGCCGACCCCTACCAGGCCGCCAAGGTGCGCGAGCTGATCACCTTTCTGGAGCTGCACCTGGAGCTGGTGGCGCGCAACCTGTACCCGCAGGCCTTTTTTGGCGGCACGGTGAGCGATACCGCCAAGGAAAAGGTGGGGGCGCAACTGGAAAAGAACATTGCCGCCTTCGGCCAGCTGGCAAAGTTCAGCCCCTACGTGGGTGGCGACACCTTCACCCTGGCCGATTGCGCCGCCATCGTGCACTTGCCGCTGGTCAGCTCGGCCACCAAGATCATCTATGGCCGCGACTACCTGGCTGGCCTGCCGGCGCGGGAGTACCTGACCCGCATGGCCGAGCGCCCGCACGTGCAGCGCGTGAATGCCGATCGCAAGACCAATACCGCGGAGATGCTGGCACGGCCGCCCAAGCGCTAAGCGCCCTTCTTCTGCAAGGAGCAGGGGCGTCATCCCTTGACCCTGGTCAACCAGGGGCTCTGCACGCAGGCGCACCATGCAGGTATCCGCTCACCCGAGGAGACACCACATGGACAAGACCCAAGCCGCCCCATTCCGCCAACTGCTGCTCGCTCAGCAATCCGGGCTGCGGGCGCAGTTGGCTGCGCAGCGCGGCGGCGTCATAGGCCGTGCAGAGGCCGCTGCCGACCACTTTGGCCAGCCCGAGGACCCACGGGCCCAGCTGGCCACCGAGCGTGAATTGGAATTTGCGCTGGACGAACGCGAAACCACCCATCTGGCCGCCGTGGAAGCTGCTTTGGCCCGCATCGAAGCCGACACGTACGGTGAATGCACGGACTGCGGCACCCACATCACCGCCGCCCGCCTGCATGCCACCCCCGAAGCTGCGCGCTGCGTGCATTGCCAGGAGAAGGCCGAGCAGCATCGCCGCGCAGCCTGAATCGGCGCACGCTGCTCCAGCGTTCCGCCATCACTTCCAGCAAAACCTCCGCCCACGTACCCATACTGGCTGCTATCCTTTGCAGGATGCGCAGCCTGTTTCACCTCGCCTTTCACGTGACCGACCTCGATGCCGCCCGCCGCTTCTACGGCGGTGTGCTGGGCTGCCAGGAAGGCCGAAGCACTGACACCTGGGTGGACTTTGATTTCTTTGGCCACCAGATCTCGCTGCACCTGGGCACACCGTTTTCCAGCGCCCGTACGGGCCATGTCGGCAATCACCTGGTGCCCATGCCGCACTTCGGCGCCATCCTGGAATTGCCCGACTGGCATGCGCTGGCCGCACGCCTGAAAGCAGCGGGCACCGCCTTTGTCCTGGAGCCACAGGTGCGTTTTGAAGGCCAGCCCGGGGAACAGTGGACGATGTTCTTTCACGACCCGAGCGGCAATCCCATCGAGATCAAGGGCTTTCGCTCGCTGGACGCGGTGTACGCACCGTGAGCTACACCTTCGCATCGGCCACCATCTTGCTGTTGCTGATCACGGATCCGCTGGGCAACATCCCCATTTTTGCCAACGCACTGCGCGGCGTGGCGCCCGAACGGCGGGCGCGAGTGATCCTGCGGGAGGTGCTGATCGCGTTTGCGCTGCTGCTGGTGTTCCTGTTTTTCGGGGCGGAGTTTCTGCGGGTGATGAACCTGAGCGATCTTTCGCTGCAGCTAGCTGGCGCCGTCGTGCTGTTTCTGATCGCACTGCGCATGATCTTTCCGCCCGAATCCGGGCCACAGGCCGAATTGCCTGGAGAGCCGCTGATCGTGCCACTGGCCATTCCGGCCTTGGCGGGCCCCTCAGCCCTGGCCACGGTGATGTTGCTGGTGGCCCAGGCCCCCGAGCGCCGGTGGGAATGGGTGGGCGCACTGTGCGTCACCATGGCCGTGTGCGCCGTGGTGCTGTTGATGGCCGAACGCATCCAGCGCCTGGTGGGAGAACGCGTGGTGATGGCGTTTGAACGCCTGATGGGCTTGATCCTGGTCGCCATCTCGGTGGAGATGCTGATCCGGGGGATCAAGCAGCTCGCGCAGCAGCTGTAGCCGCCGCGCGCCCCCAAAAGCGAGGGAGGGGAACCGGGGATTCCACCTCCGCTCCGCCCGGAGTGCTGGCATGCCGGCGACTACCGTGCGCCGCCGGCGCGCAAGCTCAACGGCGTTGCAGCAACGGGATGGTGCCCAGTGCGAACACCGAGTTGGGCACCCCCACCCGCGCCATCAGAGGGCGTGGCTTGGCGTTCAGCTTGGGCCGGGGTGCGACAGGCGCTATCTCCTCTGCAACCACCCCCTTGGCATGCTGCTCGGCCACAAGGTCCTGCAAAGTCACTGACTGCAGGTATTCCATGACCCGCGCGTTGAAGGTGGACCAAAGTTCACCCGTCATCGACTTCACCTGGGCAGCCTGGCCGACATCCAGGCTTTGCAGATCGTCAGTCTTGAGGTTTTCGACGGCCAGGATGATCTCGGCAACCGAGATCTGGTCGGTGTTCCGGGCCAGGGTGTAGCCGCCGCCAGGGCCGCGTGTGCTGTCCACGAGCCCGGCACGCCGCAGGGCACTGAACAGCTGCTCCAGGTACGACAGCGAGGTGCCCTGCCGTGCGCTGATCGTCGACAGTGCTACCGGCCGCATTTTCTGGCGCAGTGCCAAATCCGTCATTGCCGATACCGCAAGTTGTCCTCGGGTGGTGATCCGCATCGTTGCTACTCCTTGTGAACGTTGACAGTTCCAGACCGCTGCGCGAACCGCTGCGGAATGGGGCCAAGCGTTCAATGTAGGGCGTTTGATACTTCGCGTATATTCGTTTTATCAAAGCAAATAATTCGCTTTTTCCGAAGTATCTACCCCCATGAACTTTAAACACCTCCGATATTTCTGGACAGTTGCCAAAGCCGGCGGCGTCATGCGCGCTGGAGAACAACTGCACACCACGCCCCAGACGCTGTCCGGCCAGATCAAGCAACTGGAGGAATGGCTGGGCCACGACCTGTTTCGCAAACGTGGGCGCGGCCTGGAACTCACCAGCGAAGGCCGTGTTGCCCTGGGATACGCCGAACAGATCTTTGCGCTGGGTGACGAGTTGGAGAAATCCATCCGCCTCTCGCGTGGCCAGGCCAAGCCGCTGGAATTTCGTGTGGGGGTGGCCGACTCCATTGCCAAATCCGTGGCCTATCACCTTCTGGAGCCGGCGCTTGGAATGCCTGAGCAGGTACACATGACCTGCCAGGAGGGGAAATTTCCAGAACTGATTGCACAACTGAGCCTGCACAAGCTCGATCTGGTGCTCGCGGACGAGCCGGTCTCCAAGAAGATCGGTGTCAAGGCGTTCAACCACCCTTTGGGAACCAGCGGCATGAGTTTTTTCAGCGCGCCTAGCCTGAGGGCGCAGCTGGACGGAACATTCCCCCAATGCCTCCAAGGAGCCCCCATGCTCATCCAGGGGCCCATGTCCTCTGTGCGCCAGCAGCTCGACCACTGGCTCAATAAACACCATCTTCAGCCCCGGATCGTGGGAGAGTTCGATGACAGCGCCCTCATGAACGCCTTCGGCCGCGAAGGCCGGGGAGTTTTTACCTCACCCACGGTTCTGGACGCGGAAACCACCACCCAGTTCGGTGTCGAGGTGATCGGTCGCACTACAGAGCTGGTCGAGGAGTTTTTTGCAATCTCCGTGGAGCGGCGCATCACGCACCCTTGCGTGGTGGCAATTACCAAGGCGGCAAAGGCTGATCTTTTTGGGCGATGAGCGACCTCCCGATGCGGGCTACAACTGCGCAGGGAATTCCCCGCGAGGAGCTGCCCTGTCACAGCCAAAGCGGCTTTGCTGTAGCTACAGAAAACCGGTGCTCAGCAATGGGGTCAGTTGGCGCAATAGCTGAACACAGCCGCCACCTCCCTGAGCCACCAGGGTATTTGCCCCGTTGAGTACGCGCGACGGGCTAACGGAGGGCTGCCCTCATCACTTGCCCCAGCAGGACACAGCAATTGCCTGACACGTGTGGGCGCAGCGCCAGCCAAGGCCCACAAACAAAAACGCCCACTATCAAGTGGGCGTTTTGCTTAGCAGATGCCTGCTATTTTTTGGTTGCGCGAGAAGGATTTGAACCTCCGACCTTTGGGTTATGAGCCCAACGAGCTACCAGACTGCTCCATCGCGCGGTAAGAAATAAATTATACCCTATTATTCAGCTGCTGCCGAATTATTTTCAGTTTCAGCTGCACGATCCACCAGTTCAACCAGGGCCATAGGGGCGTTGTCGCCCACGCGGAAGCCCATCTTCAGAATACGGGTGTAGCCACCAGGACGCGCATTGAAGCGGGGGCCCAGGTCGTTGAACAGCTTGGTGACGCTGTCACGATCGCGCAAGCGGTTAAAAGCCAGGCGGCGATTGGCAACGGTGTCCACCTTGGCCAGGGTGATCATGGGTTCGATCACACGGCGCAGTTCCTTGGCCTTGGGGACGGTGGTCTTGATGACTTCGTGCTCGATGATCGAGTTCATCATGTTCTGCAGCATCGCAAGGCGGTGCGAGCTAGTGCGATTGAGTTTGCGGAGGCCGTGACCGTGACGCATGGTGCTTTTTCCTTATTTAAAATTAAATCAGGCAGCCGTATAAGGTACTGCCCGAGGCACTGTCCCCTTCAAGGGAACCAAAAACCAAGCCCTCCTATTCGGAGAGCCCAGAATTATAACTTAACGCTTGTCCAGACCGGCTGGTGGCCAGTTCTCCAATTTCATGCCCAGCGTGAGACCACGCGATGCGAGCACTTCCTTGATCTCGTTCAGCGACTTACGGCCCAGGTTAGGCGTCTTGAGCAACTCGTTCTCGGTGCGCTGGATCAGGTCACCGATGTAGTAGATGTTCTCAGCCTTCAGGCAGTTGGCCGAACGCACGGTCAGTTCAAGCTCGTCCACAGGACGCAGCAGGATCGGATCGAACGTAGCGTTGCCGCGTGGACCTGCAGGTGCATCGAACGCGGCCAGCTCGCCGCCTTCCAGTTGTGCAAACACAGCCAGTTGTTCCACCAGGATCTTGGCCGATGCACGCACTGCGTCTTCGGCAGTGATAGCACCATTGGTCTCGATCTCGACGACCAGCTTGTCCAGGTCGGTACGCTGCTCCACGCGGGCGCTTTCCACCGTGTAGCTCACGCGCTTCACAGGGGAGAACGATGCGTCCAGCACAATACGCCCAATCGACTTGGTCGATTCGTCTGCATAGCGGCGCAGGCTGCCAGGCACGTAGCCACGGCCCTTCTCGACCTTGATCTGCATGTCCAGCTTGCCGCCAGCCGACAGGTTGGCAATTACATGGTCAGGGTTGACGATTTCCACGTCATGAGGGGTCTGGATATCACGCGCCGTGACCACACCTTCGCCATCCTTGCGCAGGCTCAACGTGACTTCGTCACGGTTGTGCAGCTTGAACACCACGCCCTTGAGGTTCAGCAGGATGTTGACCACATCTTCTTGAACGCCGTCAATGGACGAGTACTCATGCAGAACGCCTGCAATGGTGACTTCCGTCGCTGCGTAACCCACCATGGACGAGAGCAGGACGCGCCGAATGGCGTTGCCCAGCGTGTGGCCGTACCCACGCTCGAACGGCTCCAGTGCGACCTTGGCACGATTGTGGCCAAGCTGCTCGACATTGATCGCCTTGGGTTTCAGCAAATTGGTTTGCATTCAGACTTCCTCTCAATACCCCCAGCTCGTTACACCGGTAAGGCTGGTGAAGCGCCTAAACCGCGATGCCTCGCGGTTTAGGGACGGTTTTCTCGAAATACGTACCGAGCGATTAGCGCGAGTACAACTCAACGATCAGTGATTCGTTGATGTCGGCGCCAAACTCATCACGGTCTGGCACCTTCTTGAAGATGCCTTCAGCCTTTTCAGCATCCACTTCCACCCAAGCCGGCATGCCTACTTGAGCGGCGAGTTGCAGGGCTTCCACAACGCGGTTTTGTTTCTTCGACTTTTCACGCACTGCAACCACGTCGCCCGTCTTCACGAGGTACGAAGCGATGTTCACGGACTTGCCGTTCACGGTGATCGCTTTGTGGGACACCAGCTGACGCGCTTCAGCGCGGGTCGAGCCGAAACCCATGCGGTACACCACATTGTCCAGACGCGATTCCAGCAGAAACAGCAGGTTTGCGCCGGTGTTGCCCTTTTTGCCGTCAGCGGCTTCGAAGTAGCGACGGAATTGCTTCTCCAGCACGCCGTACATGCGCTTGACCTTCTGCTTTTCACGCAGTTGCAGACCATAGTCAGAGGTACGGGCACCAGAGGTGCGGCCATGCTGACCAGGCTTGGAGTCGAATTTGGACTTGTCGGCGATCGAGCGACGGGCGCTCTTCAGGAACAGGTCCGTGCCTTCACGGCGGGAGAGTTTGGCCTTGGGGCCGAGGTAACGTGCCACTTGAGCTTCCTTTGTGTCATCTACCGCAAACCATTGCGGGAGCCGCCTGAGGCGCTTGCGCGTTCACAGGCGGCGGTGGGCTTAGAGAGATTAGATACGACGACGCTTTTGAGGGCGGCAGCCGTTGTGGGGCACCGGGGTCACGTCAGAAATCGACGTGATGCGGATGCCCAGTGCGCCCAGTGCGCGCACCGAAGATTCACGGCCAGGACCAGGGCCCTTGATTTCAACGTCAAGGTTCTTGATACCTTGGTCGATGGCAGCGCGGCCAGCCACTTCCGAAGCCACTTGAGCTGCGAAAGGAGTGGACTTGCGTGAGCCCTTGAAACCTTGGCCACCGGACGAAGCCCACGACAAGGCATTGCCTTGGCGATCGGTGATCGTGATGATGGTGTTGTTGAACGAGGCGTGCACGTGTGCAATACCGTCCGAAACGTTCTTCCGGACCTTCTTGCGAACGCGCTGAGCTGCGTTATTGGCAGGAGACTTAGCCATGATGATCTTTCAATCTTTATTTCTTCAGTGCAGCTGCACCCTTGCGCGGACCCTTGCGAGTGCGTGCATTGGTACGGGTGCGCTGACCACGCATTGGCAGACCGCGGCGATGGCGGAAGCCACGATAGCAGCCGATGTCCATCAATCGCTTGATGTTCATGGTGGTTTCGCGGCGCAGGTCACCTTCAATGGTGAACTGCTCGATTTGCTCGCGAATTTTTTCCAGATCGCCGTCCGTCAGATCCTTGATCTTCTTGGAGTAAGCGATACCAGTTGCTTCGCAAATCTTGCGAGCGCGGGTGCGACCAATGCCAAAAATGGCGGTCAAACCGATTTCCGCGTGCTTGTGCGGCGGAATGTTAATGCCAGCGATACGTGCCATATGCGTCCTCTAATACTTTCCAATCAACCTTGGCGCTGCTTGTGACGCAGATCCGTGCAGATCACGCGCACCACACCCTTGCGGCGGATGATCTTGCAGTTGCGGCAGATTTTTTTGACCGAAGCCGAAACTCTCATTGCATTCTCCTAAAACTTGTCCATCCGTCCCGGCTGTTTCGCACGGAACACAATTTGTGCCCGCGAAAAATCGTGGGGCGCCAACTCAACCGATATCCAGTTCTTGCAGGCAGTGTCGCGATGCGAACACTACCTTCCTCATCATCAACCGCCACCTGCATTGCCTTTGAAGTTGGCCTTCTTGAGCAGCGATTCGTACTGTTGCGACATCATGTAGTTTTGAACCTGGGCCATGAAGTCCATGGTCACAACCACAATGATCAGCAGCGAGGTTCCACCAAAGTAGAACGGAACGTTGTACTTCAAGATCAGGAACTCTGGCAGCAAACACACAAAGGTGATGTAGACAGCGCCCGCCAGAGTCAGGCGAACCAGAATCTTGTCGATATAACGTGCCGTTTGCTCACCCGGGCGGATGCCTGGAATGAACGCACCGCTCTTCTTCAGGTTGTCTGCAGTTTCCCGGCTGTTGAAAACCAGGGCCGTGTAGAAAAAGCAGAAGAAGATGATTGCAGCGGCATAGAACATCACGTAGATCGGCTGACCTGGGGTCAGTGCGCCCGAAATGTCCTTCAACCAGCGCATCGATTCACCCGCGCTGAACCAATTCACTACGGTTGCCGGCAACAGAATGATCGACGAAGCAAAGATCGGAGGAATCACGCCTGCCATGTTGAGCTTCAAGGGCAAATGCGACGACTGACCGCCATAGACCTTATTACCCACCTGCCGACGAGCGTAATTCACCAATATCTTGCGTTGGCCACGCTCCACGAACACCACGAAGTAGGTCACCAGACCAACCACGAGGACGATGAAGATAGCGGCCAGAATGCTCATGGCACCTGTACGAACCAATTCCAGAAGACCACCGATGGAACTTGGCAGGCCAGCAGCGATACCTGCAAAGATCAGGATCGAGATTCCGTTGCCCAAACCCCGCTCTGTGATCTGCTCACCCAGCCACATCAGAAACATCGTGCCAGCTGTCAGGCTGACAACAGCCGTCATACGGAACCCGAAACCAGGACTGAGCACAAGACCTGCAGAACTTTCCAGCGCCACCGCAATACCCAACGACTGGAACAGAGCAAGACCCAAGGTGCCATACCGCGTGTACTGCGTGATTTTCCTGCGACCGGCTTCGCCTTCCTTCTTCAACTGCTCGAATGTGGGAACCACATAAGTCATCAACTGCATGATGATCGATGCCGAGATGTACGGCATGATCCCCAGCGCGAAAACCGTGAAACGCGAAAGCGCACCACCCGAGAACATGTTGAACAGATTCAGTATCCCGCCTTGCTGGCCACTGAAGAGCTGTTGGAGTTGGGCTGGATCGATACCGGGCACAGGGATATGAGCCCCGATGCGATACACGACCAGCGCAAGCAACAGAAAAACCAGACGACGGCGCAGGTCGCCGAACTTACCGGTCTTTGCAATTTGAGCTGCGCTAGTAGCCACAGATGCCTTCCTTCAGAGTCACACTCAGGCGACGCTGCCGCCAGCAGCTTCAATCGCTGCCTTGGCACCAGCCGTAGCGCCCACGCCATTCAGCTTGACAGCCTTGGTCAGGGAACCGCTCTTGATGACCTTCACCACCTTAGCCAGTTCACCGATCAGACCAGCTTGCTTCAGAGCCAGCACATCCACTTCGGCCAGGCCGAGTTGATCCAATGCCGTCAACGTCACTTCTGCGTTGAACTTGAGCAAGTGCGACTTGAAGCCACGCTTGGGCAAGCGGCGTTGCAAAGGCATTTGACCGCCTTCAAAGCCAACCTTATGGTAACCACCGGCGCGAGACTTCTGACCCTTGTGACCACGGCCAGCGGTCTTGCCCAGGCCGGAGCCGATACCACGGCCTACGCGGCGCTTGGCATGCTTGGCGCCGTCTGCGGGCTTGATGCTATTGAGTTCCATGATCTATCTCTCAGAGGACTTTGACCAGATAGCTGATCTTGTTAATCATGCCGCGCACTTCGGGCGAGTCCTGCAGTTCGCTCACGCTATTGAGCTTGCGCAGACCCAGGCCGCGAACGGTAGCGCGGTGCGATTCCTTGGTGCCAATCGGGCTGCGCACCAGTTGAATCTTGACGGTTTGTTGCGTAGTCATTTCCAGCTTCCTATCAGGCGAAGATGTCTTCGACCGTCTTGCCGCGCTTGGCTGCCACATTCGACGGGGTGGTCGAATTGACGAGCGCATCAAAGGTGGCACGGACCATGTTGTAGGGGTTCGACGAACCATGGCTCTTGGCCACGATGTCGGTGATGCCCACCACTTCGAAAACAGCGCGCATGGGGCCGCCAGCGATGATGCCGGTACCCTTGGGAGCTGGGTGGAGTTCCACCGAAGCCGCACCGTGGTGACCCTTCACCGAGTGGTGAATGGTGCCGCTCTTGAGCGCAACCTTGACCAGGTTGCGACGGCATTCTTCCATCGCTTTTTGCACAGCAGCAGGCACTTCCTTGGACTTGCCCTTGCCCATGCCAACGCGGCCATCACCGTCGCCAACCACAGTCAGTGCAGCGAAACCGAGAATACGGCCACCCTTCACGACTTTGGTCACGCGGTTGACCGCGATCATTTTTTCGCGCAGACCGTCGTCTTGACCTTCGGTCTGCACTTTGGGTTGAAATTTAGCCATTTTGTATTCCGCTCCGCTTAGAACTGCAGGCCGGCTTCACGGGCTGCGTCGGCCAGGGCCTTGACGCGACCGTGGTAGGCAAAGCCTGCGCGATCAAATGCAACCTTCTCGACGCCTGCAGCCTTTGCCTTTTCAGCAATGCGCTTGCCAATGGCCGTGGCGGCGGCGGCGTTGCCACCCTTGCCCGAACCACCGAGTTCCTTGCGCACGTCGGCTTCTGCAGTGGAGGCACTTGCCAACACCTTGCTGCCGTCGCCAGAAATCACGCTGGCATAGATATGGAGGTTCGTGCGGTTCACGGTGAGACGCGCCACGCCTTGCTGTGCAATGCGGATGCGTGTCTGGCGCGAACGACGAAGACGCTGCTCTTTCTTGGTCAACATGTTGCAGCTCCTTATTTCTTCTTGGTCTCTTTGATCGTGATCTTTTCGTCCGCGTAGCGGATACCCTTGCCCTTGTAGGGCTCGGGAGGACGAACAGCACGAATCTCAGCAGCGATTTGACCGACGCGTTGACGATCAGCACCCTTGACCACCACTTCAGTGGGGGTTGGGGTAGCCACCGTAATACCAGCGGGCATTTCGATATTGACCGGATGCGAATAACCAACAGCCAGGTTCAGCTTGGAACCCGAAGCAGCGGCCTTGTAACCCACGCCAACCAAGCTCAGTTTCTTTTCGAAACCCTTGCTGACGCCGACCACCATGTTGTTGACCAACTGACGAATCGTGCCGCTCATGGCATTGGCTTCGCGGGAGTCATTGACAGGCTCAAAGCTGAGCTTGCCTTCATTGCTCGACACCTTCACCAGCACATTTTGTGCAAGCGACAGGGCGCCGCCAGAACCCTTGACAGAGATCTGGTCATCTTTCACGGACACATCCACGCCAGCGGGGATGGTCACGGGCATTTTTCCTACTCGGGACATTTCAGTTTCTCCTCAATGCCGCGGGTTAGGCCACGTAGCAGAGCACTTCGCCACCGACACCGGTAGCACGCGCTTTGCGATCAGTCATCACACCCTTGGGCGTCGTGACAATTGCCACACCCAGACCGTTCATGACTTGTGGAATGGAATCACGGCCTTTGTAGACACGCAGTCCGGGGCGGCTGACACGCTCGATGCGCTCAATCACGGGGCGACCTGCGTAGTACTTCAGGGCAATTTCGAGTTCCGACTTGCCAGCTTCGGTTTTCACCTGGAAGCCGTCGATATAACCTTCGTCCTTCAGCACCTGGGCGATGGCAATCTTCACTTTGGAAGAAGGCACCAGAACCGTGGCCTTGGCGACCATCTGTGCATTACGGATGCGGGTCAGCAAGTCAGCGATGGGATCACTCATGCTCATGTTTAATCTCTCCTGCCTGCTTACCAGCTGGCCTTGGTGACACCGGGGATGTCGCCTGCAAAAGCCAGTTCGCGGATCTTGGCGCGAGCCAGACCGAATTGACGGAAGGTGCCACGTGGACGACCGGTGATTTCGCAACGGTTGCGCTGACGCGTGGGATTTGCATTGCGTGGGAGCTTTTGCAGACCCAAACGGGCTGCATCACGCTCTTCGTCGCTGCGCTTGGCATCGCCAGCGATTGCTTTCAGTTCCGCATACTTGGTTGCGTACTTGGCCGCCAGTTTTTCGCGCTTCAGTTCGCGCTGGATCAAAGCTACTTTAGCCATGCTTCGCCTCAGTTCTTGAACGGGAAACGGAAGCCAGCGAGAAGCGCCTTGGCTTCTTCATCGGTCTGGGCCGTCGTGGTGATGCTGATATTGAGACCGCGCAGGGCGTCGACCTTGTCGTACTCAATTTCAGGGAAAATGATCTGCTCTTTCACGCCGATGTTGTAGTTACCGCGGCCGTCAAAAGCACGACCGGAGATACCACGGAAGTCACGCACGCGGGGCAGAGCCACGGTCACGAAACGGTCCAGGAACTCATACATCTGCACGCCACGCAGCGTGACCATGCAACCGATGGCCTGACCTTCGCGGATCTTGAAACCAGCGATAGCCTTCTTGGCCTTGGTCACCACCGGCTTTTGACCAGCAATCTTGGTCAGATCAGCCACAGCGTTGTCCATCACCTTCTTGTCCGAGACTGCCTCGCTCACGCCCATGTTCAGGGTGATCTTGGTCAGACGGGGAACCTGCATCGGCGAGGTGTAGCCGAACTGCTTGATCAGTTCGGGAGCGACTTTGTCGCGGTAAATTTCTTGCAGTCGTGCCATGTTTACCCCTTAGGCCGCCTTGATTTCAGCGCCGCTGGACTTGAACACGCGAATGCGTGAACCGTCGGCCTGCACCTTGATGCCCACGCGATCAGCCTTGCCAGTAGCGGCATTGAAGATGGCAATGTTGGACTGATGAATTGGCATGGACTTTTCAACGATGCCGCCCGTCGTACCCTTCATGGGGTTTGGCTTGGCGTGCTTCTTGACCATGTTGATGCCGTCGATGACCACGTAGGAGTCATCCTTGCGCAGCGACACTGTGCCGCGCTTGCCCTTATCGCGCCCTGTCAGCACGATGACTTCGTCGCCCTTGCGAATCTTGTTCATGGCGCGTCCTTAGAGAACTTCAGGAGCCAAGGACACGATCTTCATGAACTTCTCGGTACGCAGTTCACGCGTCACGGGTCCAAAGATGCGGGTGCCGATAGGCTCCAACTTTGCATTCAGCAACACTGCTGCGTTGCCGTCGAATTTGACGAGCGAGCCATCACCGCGGCGGATGCCCTTTGCGGTACGAACGACCACTGCGCTATAAACCTCGCCTTTTTTGACGCGGCCACGCGGAGCGGCTTCTTTGATACTCACCTTGATGATGTCGCCAACGCTTGCATAGCGACGCTTCGAGCCACCCAGCACCTTGATGCAAAGGACGGACTTGGCGCCGGTATTGTCGGCAACCTCTAACCGAGATTCTGTCTGGATCATTTCAATATTCCCAACTTGCACCAGAAGACCACGGCCCCAGAGAACTTCTCAAGGGCTGCAAATCAGCCAGTCAGTCTTGGGCCCGTCGTCCGCACCGCAAACCATTTGCAGCACTTCCCGCTGGGCAGAAACTTCACGTAGGAAACGCGAAGCCCTCGATTATTGCCAAAAGCTTTGGAGAAGTCAAGCGCCCTATCACACCGGCACGTGCAAATACTGTTGCGCCAGTGCCAGAAAGGCTTCGAGCTGCGGATCTGCCCCCAGTTCTTCGCGCAACAGCTCTGCGACAGAAGGCGCCAAAGCCATCGCCTTGCGGGCGTCCAAGAACAGCAGCCGGGAACGGCGGGCAAGAACGTCTTCCACCGTACGGGCGTACTCAAAACGCGCGGCAAATCGCACCATGGCGACGGTCAATCCGCCTCCAAGCGCAGTCTGCGCACCGGGGAGCCCCAGAACGGCAGCCGCCTCCCCGCCATAGGAATGCAACCCTTGGGCATCGCTGATGCGGTGCTTGACAGCTTCTTTGGGCGTCCCGACCAAGGGCAAATGGTTCGTGACACCGGCTGGCTTTTCCGGAAGCAGTCCCGTGCTGAAGCATTTTTGCAACACATCTTCAGCCATCGCACGGTAAGTGGTCCATTTACCGCCCGTCACAGTGATCAGGCCGCTGCGACTGGCCAGCACCGTGTGCTCCCGGCTGATCTTCTTGGTGTTGTCGCCATCATCGTCCTGCGGCTTGACCAGAGGGCGCAGACCGACCCAGATACTCCGGATGTCCTCCACCTTGGGGGCGCGGGTGAGATAGCGGGCCGACTCTTCCAGAATGAAACGGACCTCCTCCCCAAATGGCTCGGGCTCGCGCACGATGTCCTGGCGCGGACTGTCCGTAGTTCCCAGAATGAGCTTGCCCAGCCATGGCACCGCAAACAGGACCCGACCGTCGGCGGTCTTGGGCACCATCAAGGCGTGGTCGGACGGGAGGAACTCCCGGTCCACCACGATATGAACCCCCTGGCTCGGCGCCACGATGGGCTTGACGGGCCGCCCGATGGCCTCGCCATCCATCTGGCGCAAGGTGTCCACCCAAACTCCGGTGGCATTGACCACGGTGCGTGCGCGCACCGTGAATTGCTGCCCGCTGTCGGAGTCTTCACAAGTAAATCCAACCACCTTGCCAGCCTCATGCACCAAGGCACGCGCGGGACAGTAATTGACCAGCAAGGCACCCAGACTCGCCGCAGTCCGCGCCAGCGCCAGGGCAAGACGGGCATCGTCGAACTGGCCATCCCAGTACTTGACGCCACCCTTGAGCCCCTCGGCACGGGCTGTGGGCAGGCATTCAAGGGTGCGGGCACGGCCCAGAAATTGGGTCGCGCCAAGCCCGGCTTTTCCAGCCAGTGCGTCATACATCATGAGTCCGATGCCGTAGAAAGGCGTCTCCCAGAATCGGTACGACGGCATGACGAACGGAAGAGGCTGCGCCAGATGCGGCGCATTGTTTAGCAGCGTTGTGCGCTCGTGCAACGCTTCACGGACCAGAGCAATGTTTCCCTGCGCCAGATAACGAACCCCCCCGTGCACCAGCTTGGTGGCCCGGGAAGAGGTCCCCTTGGCAAAGTCGTGGGAATCCACCAAAACCACGCTGAAACCACGCGCCGCCGCATCCAGTGCGACACCCAGCCCTGTCGCCCCGCCGCCAATCACAGCGAGGTCGTATTGGTGCGGCTCGGCCAGACGGGCCAGCAGGTCGGCGCGTCGTGTGGGAAGGGGGGCTGTGGCAATGGTCATGGGGTGATTGTCCATGGGGGGAAGCAAAATTTAAGGGTTTACCCTTAAATTCTTGGCACTTCCAAAAGAGAAAACGCGCCTTCGGGCCAGAGACACCGAGGGCGATATGGAGCGAAAAAGGCAGCCAGAGACCTTGTGAGCCCTGGCTGCCGTCGGCGGGGTCGTCAGGAACGCGACCTCAGGAGATCAACGTGCCTTGCCGTCTTTCCATGCCTGCAACAGGGTGCCGTACGCAATCGTCTGACCCTTTGGCTTCTCATTGGCCAACTTGGCCCATGGCGCTTGCTTGTCGCTCAGCCACTTGGCGTTGTCGCTCTTTGGATTGAGCTTGGGAGCGCAATGCGCCATGCCAGCGCGCTCCAGGCGGGCCATCACCTGGTCCATTTCGTCGGCGAGCGTGTCCATGGCGCCCTGGGGCGTCTTCTCACCCGTCACAGCCTGGGCCACGTTCTTCCACCACAGCTGGGCCAGCTTGGGGTAGTCAGGCACGTTGGTACCGGTGGGCGACCATGCCACGCGGGCGGGGCTGCGGTAAAACTCCACCAGGCCACCCAGTTTGGGTGCCAGGTCGGTCATGGCCTTGGACTGGATATCGCTTTCGCGGATCGGGGTCAGGCCGACGATGGTCTTCTTGAGCGACGTGGTCTTGGCCGTCACGAACTGGGCATAGAGCCAGGCGGCGGCGGTCTTGTTCGCGTCGTGGTCCTTGAAGAAGGTCCAACTGCCCACGTCCTGGTAGCCGTTTTGCATGCCTTGCTTCCAGTACGGGCCGTTCGGGCCGGGGGCCATGCGCCACTTGGGCGTGCCGTCCGCGTTCACCACGGGCAGGCCGGGCTTGGTCATGTCGGCCGTGAAGGCGGTGTACCAGAAGATTTGCTGCGCGATCTGGCCCTGGGCGGGCACGGGGCCGGCTTCGCCGAAGGTCATGCCGGTGGCTTCCTTGGGCGCGTACTTCTTCATCCAGTCCACGTACTTGGTCAGCGCATAGACGGCGGCAGGCGAGTTGGTAGCACCACCACGGGCCACCGAGGCGCCCACCGGCGTGCACTTGTCGTCAGCCACGCGGATGCCCCATTCGTCGATCGGCAGGCCATTAGGCGCGCCGATGTCGGCCGTGCCGGCCATCGACAGCCAGGCATCGGTGAAACGCCAGCCCAGCGACGGGTCCTTCTTGCCGTAATCCATGTGGCCATAGATGGGCTTGCCATCAATGTTCTTCACGTCGTTGGTGAAGAACTCGGCAATGTCCTCGTAGGCGCTCCAGTTGAGCGGCACGCCCAGGTCGTAGCCGTACTTGGCCTTGAACTTGTCCTTGATGTCCTTGCGGTCGAACAGGTCGGCGCGGAACCAGTACAGGTTGGCGAACTGCTGGTCAGGCAGCTGGTACATCTTTCCATCGGGGCCGGTCGTGAACTTGGTGCCGATGTAGTCCTTGAGGTCGATGCCGGGGTTCGTGAACTCCTTGCCCGCGCCGCCCATGTAGTCGGTCAGGCTCATGATCTTGCCGTAGCGGTAGTGCGTACCGATCAGGTCCGAGTCCGAGATCCAGCCGTCATAGATCGACTTGCCCGACTGCATCGAGGTCTGCAGCTTCTCGACCACGTCGCCTTCCTGGATCAGGTCGTGCTTGACCTTGATGCCAGTGATTTCCTCGAACGCCTTGGCCAGCGTCTTGGATTCGTATTCGTGGGTGGTGATGGTTTCAGACACCACCGAGATTTCCTTCACGCCCTTGGCTTGCAGCTTCTTGGCTGCTTCGATGAACCACTTCATCTCGGCCATCTGCTGGTCCTTGCTCAGCGTCGACGGCTGAAACTCGCTGTCGACCCACTTCTTGGCTTCCGCCTCGCCCGCCATGGCGGCCTGGCCCGTCATGACCGCAACTGCCAGTGCCAGCGCTGTGTACCGCGTCTTCATAGTGCCTGTCTCCTCATAGTCATCTCCCCTTTTGGATGCAAGGGCCGCGTGGCTCCGGGGAAGGATCGAGCCGCGCGACGGGAACCTTGGTGGCCGCTCAGCCTTTGCGCATGATCAGCGCGAGCAGCAGCATGGACAGCACGAAGCTGAACCAGATCGATGGGTCTTCGCCGAGGCTGAACCACTGCGCCAGCTTGCCGCTGATGCCCACAAAAATCAGATTCACATACGCGGCTGAGAGCAGGCCGATGAACAGGCGATCGCCGCGCGTGGTTTCCAGCGGCAGGAACCCCTTGCGCATCGCCGTGGGGGACTTGAGCTCCCACACCGTCATGCCCACCAGCATCAGCACGATGCATGTGAAGAACACTGCCACCGGCAGAGTCCAGGCCATCCAGTCAAACATTTGAAGCATTCCTTTCCGTTAGAGCGGCGGCATGCCGCACCGACACCCGTTGAAACCGACGTGGCGCCATCCAGGGACGCCGAGCAAGGGCCGCCCCGCAGCAAGGGCGTCGTCCCCCTGGAGGGGGAAGGCGCCGAAGGCGACTCAGGGGGTGCATCACACTCTGCCCATCGCGAAACCCTTCGCGATGTAGTGCCGCACAAACCAGATCACGATGGCGCCCGGCACGATGGTCAGCACGCCAGCGGCGGCCAGCGTCGCCCAGTCCATGCCACTGGCGCTCACCGTGCGCGTCATGGTGGCCACGATGGGCTTGGCGTTCACGCTGGTCAGCGTGCGGGCCAGCAGCAGCTCCACCCAGCTGAACATGAAGCAGAAGAACGCTGCCACGCCCACGCCCGCCTTGATCAGGGGCAGGAACACCGTCATGAAAAACCGCGGAAAGCTGTAGCCGTCGATGTACGCCGTCTCGTCGATCTCGCGCGGGATGCCGCTCATGAAGCCCTCCAGGATCCACACCGCCAGCGGCACGTTGAACAGCAAGTGCGCCAGCGCCACGGCAATGTGCGTGTCCATCAGCCCCACGGTGGTGTAGAGCTGAAAGAACGGCAGCAGGAACACCGCAGGCGGGGTCATGCGGTTGGTCAGCAGCCAGAAGAACACATGCTTGTCACCCAGGAACTGGTAACGGCTGAACGCATACGCCGCCGGCAGCGCCACGGTGAGCGAGATCACCGTGTTGATGCCCACGTAGATCAGGCTGTTGATATAGCCCGAGTACCAGGACTCATCGGTGAAGATGGTCTTGTAGTTGTCCCAGGTGAAGTTCTGCGGGAAGAACGAGAACGTCGAGAGGATCTCGGCGTTCGTCTTGAAGCTCATGTTGACCATCCAGTAGATGGGCAGCACCGCAAACACCAGGTACGCCAGCAGAAAGATCGTCCGCTTGCGGAATCTGCGCTCAGGCATGATTGCTCCTATTTTTATAGCTATCAGCGCTTATCCAATAAGCGCTATCGGCATTTTTAATGCTCATTCCTGCACCTCGGGCTGCTGGGTGCCCACGCGCTGCATCCAGTTGTAGAGGATGAAGCACAGCAGCAGGATGATGAAGAAGTAGATCAGCGAAAACGCCGCCGCCGGCCCCAGGTCGAACTGGCCCACGGCCTTGGTCGTGAGGTACTGGCTGAGGAAGGTGGTCGCATTGCCCGGCCCGCCGCCCGTCAGCACAAACGGCTCGGTATAGATCATGAAACTGTCCATGAAGCGCAGCAGCACCGCGATCATCAGCACGCCGCGCATCTTGGGCAGCTGGATGTAGCGGAACACCGCAAACTTGCTGGCGCCGTCGATGCGCGCGGCCTGGTAGTAAGCGTCGGGGATCGAGCGCAGCCCGGCAAATGCCAGCAGCGCCACCAGCGGGGTCCAGTGCCATACGTCCATCAGCAGCACCGTCAGCCAGGCCTGTGTGGCGTTGCCGGTGTAGCTGTATTCAATGCCGATCTCTTGCAGCATGCGGCCCATGAGCCCGATGTCGGCCCGGCCATAGATCTGCCAGATGGTGCCCACCACGTTCCACGGGATCAGCAGCGACAGGGCCACCACCACCAGCACGGCGGACGACTTCCAACCCTGGGCGGGCATGGACAGGGCCAGCGCGATACCGAGCGGGATCTCCACCGCCAGCACCGACAGCGAGAACGTGATCTGCCGCCACAGCGCGGCATGCAGCTCCTCGTCACGCATCACGGCGGCAAACCATTCGGTGCCGACAAACACGCGCCGCTCGGGCGAGATGATGTCCTGCACCGAGTAGTTCACCACCGTCATCAGCGGCAGGATGGCCGAGAAGGCCACGCAGATGATGACCGGCAGGATCAGGAACCAGGCCTTCTGGTTCACGGGCTTGGTCGTCGTGCTCATTGGAAACCTCCGTGCTGCGCACTGCGGTGCTGAGCGCCTTCGGGCGGCCGGGCGGCGCTCATGGGGTGACCTCCGCGGCCAGCAATTGTTCGTTTTGATAGAAGCAGGTGTGCTCGCCGAGCACCTGCAGCCACACCGCGTCGCCCGCCGAGGGCAAGCGCGTCTCTGGCGTGAAGCGCGCCTTGAGCGTGTGCTCGCCCACCTTGGCCGTCAGCATCAGGTAGGTGCCGATGTCCTGCACCTGCACCACGGTGCAGGGCAATGCGCCGGCCTGCTGCGGCTGGGCCAGGGCCAGGTACTCGGGCCGTATGCCCACTTGCAGCGCACCGCCCGGCAGCGCGCGGCCCCCAGGGCTGGCGAGGCGCTGCCCGGCCACCGTAAGTTGAGCACCCTCGCTGTGCGCCGGCAGAAAGTTCATGCCCGGCGAGCCAATGAAATGGCCCACGAAGGTGTGTGCAGGCCGCTCGAACAATGCATCGGCCGAGCCCACCTGCACCGCCTTGCCGCGCGTCATCACCACCACCTGGTCGGCAAAGGTCAGTGCCTCGACCTGGTCGTGCGTCACATAGATCAGCGTGAGCTTGAGCTCGTGGTGAATCTGCTTGAGCTTGCGGCGCAGCTGCCACTTGAGGTGCGGGTCGATCACCGTGAGCGGCTCGTCGAACAGCACCGCCGCCACGTCCGCGCGCACCAGGCCGCGGCCGAGCGAAATCTTCTGCTTGGCGTCGGCCGCCAGGCCCGCCGCGCGCTGATTGAGCTGGCCGCTCATTTCCAGCATCTCGGCGATCACGCCCACGCGCTGCTTGATCTGGTCCTCGGGCACCTTGCGGTTGCGCAATGGGAACGCCAGGTTCTCGGCCACGGTCATGGTGTCGTAGATCACCGGGAACTGGAACACCTGGGCGATGTTGCGCTCCTGCGGGCTGGCACGGGTGACGTCACGCCCGTCGAACAGCACCTTGCCATGCGACGGCACGAGCAGGCCCGACATGATGTTGAGCATGGTGGTCTTGCCGCAGCCCGAGGGGCCGAGCAGCGCGTAGGCGCCGCCGTCCTCGAACTCCATTGTCAAAGGCATCAAAGCGTAGTCGCTGTCCTGCTGCGGATTCGGCTTGTACGAATGCGCGAGATCCAAACTGATACGGGCCATCTCAACGCCCTCCTTGTACGGCGCGGTGTCGCGCGGGCGCCCAAACCAGGCGGCCGTCGGCGCCAAACACGTAGGCCTGCGACGGGTCCAGATGCAGCGTGATAGCCGCCCCCAGTTCAAAATAATGCACACCGGTCAGCTGCGCGACCAGGTCGCCCCAGGGCGTGGATGCATGCACGAAGGTGTCGGACCCCGAAATCTCGGCCAGTTCGACCGTGCCGTTCACGCCTGCATCGCCGGGACGGGCGTGAACGCGCAGCGCACTGGCGCGCACGCCCACGGTGACGCCACCCGCCGCCGCCCCCTGGGGCAGCGGGATCGACAGCACCGTGCCACCCGGAAGCTGCACCCCCTGCGCGGCCACCGTGGCAGGCAGCAGATTCATCGGCGGATCGCTGAAGGCGCGCGCCACGCGCAGCGAGTTGGGCGCGTGGAACACCTCGGCCGTGGGGCCGTACTGCAGCAGCTGCCCTTCGTCGAGCACCGCGGTGTAGCCGCCCAGCAGCAGGGCCTCGCCTGGCTCCGTCGTGGCATAGACCACCGTGGACTGCCCTGCGGCAAACAGTTGCGTGAGTTCTTCGCGCAGCTCTTCGCGCAGCTTGTAGTCCAGGTTCACCAGGGGTTCATCGAGCAGCATCAGCGGCGCGCCCTTGGCCAACGCACGGGCCAGCGCCACGCGCTGCTGCTGCCCGCCCGACAGCTCGGCCGGATAGCGGTCCAGGAACATGTCGATGTGCAGGCGGCTGGCGATCTCGCGCACCCGGGCCTCGATGTTCTTTTCGCCGCGCAGCTTGAGCGGCGACGCAATGTTGGCCGCCACCTTCATCGAGGGGTAGTTGATGAACTGCTGGTACACCATGGCCACGTTGCGGTCGCGCACCGGCATGCCGGTCACATCCACGCCGTCGACGGTCACGCGGCCTGCGGTGGGGGTGTCCAGCCCGGCCATGATGCGCATCAGGCTGGTCTTGCCCGCCTGCGTGGCACCCAGCAGCACCGTAACGGCGCCGCTGTGCAGCGCCAGGCTCATGTCATGAAGCCAGGTCTGCGGTCCTACCTTTTTGCTGATGCTGTCCAGTGCCAGCTGCATCACGCAACCTTTCTAGTAGGCCCCTCCCGGGGCCGTAGGGATCTGGCGCCGACTGCGCACGCAGTCCGGCACCTCGTTTTCGATTGCGTTCATTTTTGTTCTTTTCTGATCGTATTGAATCAAGGTTTACCCTTAATGAGTTCCTTTTTGTTCGATTTAAAGTATCCGCACCCCATAGCCAATTAATACGCGTGAATACGAATCCTCGACAACTGCTGCTGCTGGAAGAAGTCCGCGCGCGCAAGTCCGCCACGGTCGAGCAACTGGCCGATACCCTCGGCGTGACGCTGCAGACCGTGCGCCGCGACGTGCAGCGCCTGGCCGAATCCGGGCTGCTCACGCGTTTTCATGGCGGCGTGCGCGTGCCCAGCTCCACCGTGGAGAACCTGGCCCACACCCAGCGCGAAACGCTGCATGCCGAGGGCAAGGCGCGCATTGCCCGCGCCGTGGCGAGCCAGGTGCCCAACGACTGTTCGCTGATCCTGAACATCGGCACCACCACCGAAGCCATTGCCAAGGCCTTGCTGCACCACCGCGGCCTGCGCGTGATCACCAACAACCTCAATGTGGCCGCCATCCTGAGCGGCAACCCCGAGTGCGAAGTCATCGTCGCCGGCGGGGTGGTGCGCACGCGCGACCGCGGCATCGTGGGCGAGGCGGCGGTGGACTTCATCCGCCAGTTCAAGGTCGACATCGCGCTCATCGGCATCTCAGGCGTGGAGCCCGACGGCTCGCTGCGCGACTTCGACTACCGCGAGGTGAAGGTCGCACAAACCATCATCGAACAGTCGCGCGAGGTCTGGCTGGCGGCCGACCACAGCAAGTTCAACCGCCCGGCAATGGTGCAGCTGGCCACGCTGGCGCAGATCGACCGCCTGTTCACCGACGCGCCGCCGCCGGAGCCCTTCCCCGCGCTTTTGCAGGACGCAGAAGTCATCTGTACCGTCGCCGCATAGGATGAGAAGCCCCCTGAAGCGCTGCGCGCTTTCCCCCGAGGGGGGACGCCACCCCTGGCCCCGCAAAGCCGGTGCCACGGTGGCACTGGCATGTACGCGCCCCGCCGCAGCGCAAGTGCACAACGCATCAAACCCCTGATACCTTCCGCACCATGACCTACCTGCTCGCACTCGACCAAGGCACCTCCAGCTCCCGCAGCATCGTCTTTGACGAGCAGGGGCACATCGTGGCGCAGGCGCAGCTGGAGCTGCCGCAGATCTACCCCCAGCCCGGCCGGGTGGAGCACGACCCACTGGAAATCTGGCGCACCCAGCTGGCTACGGCGCGCGATGCGTTGGCCAAGGCCGGCATTGCCGCCAGTGCCGTGCGCGCCGTGGGCATCACCAACCAGCGCGAGACTACCGTGCTGTGGAACCGCAAGACTGGCCAACCCGTGCACCACGCCATCGTCTGGCAAGACCGCCGCGCCGAGCCCGCCTGCGCCCATCTGCGCAGCCAGGGCCACGCGGCCACCATCCAGGCCAAGACCGGGCTGCTGGTGGACGCGTATTTCTCGGGCACCAAGCTGCAGTGGCTGCTGGACAACGTGCCCGGCGCGCGCGATGCGGCCGAACGCGGCGAGCTGGCCTTTGGCACGGTGGACAGCTGGCTGATGTGGAAGCTCACCCACGGACAGGTGCATGTGACGGACGTGAGCAACGCCTCGCGCACCATGCTGTTCAACGTGCACACCAACCAGTGGGACGATGAGCTGCTGGCGCTGCTGCGGATCCCCAGATCGCTGATGCCCGAGGTACAGCCATCAAGCTCGCACTTTTGCGACATCGCCGCCGACCTGCTGGGCCACGCCGCGCCCGTGGGCGGTGTGGCAGGCGACCAGCAAAGCGCGCTGTTCGGCCAGGCCTGTTTTACCGCCGGCATGGCCAAGAACACCTATGGCACGGGCTGCTTCATGCTGATGCACACGGGCGGCAAGTTCCAGACATCGCACAACGGCCTGCTCACCACCAGTGCAGCGCAGACGGGCCGCCAGCCCGAGTTTGCGATGGAGGGCAGCGTCTTCGTCGGTGGCGCCGTGGTGCAGTGGCTGCGCGACGGTCTGCGCGCCATCTCGACCAGCAGCGAGGTCGAATCGCTGGCGCAAAGCGTGCCGGATTCGGGCGGCGTGATGATGGTGCCCGCCTTCACCGGCCTGGGCGCCCCGTATTGGAAGCCCGACTCGCGCGGCACCATCACGGGCCTCACGCGCGGCACCACGCTGGGCCACATTGCGCGGGCCGCCCTGGAGAGCATTGCCTACCAAAGCGCCGCCCTGCTTTTGGCCATGAGCCGTGATGCCGTGGCCGCTGGCGGCGCACCGGTCAGCGAGCTGCGCGTGGACGGCGGTGCCTGCATCAACGACCTGCTCATGCAGTTCCAGGCCGACCTGCTGGGCATCCCGGTGGTGCGCCCTGCGGTCATCGAGACCACGGCGCTGGGCGCCGCCTACCTGGCAGGGCTGTCGAGCGGCGTGTACCGCAGCACGGATGAGCTGTCGCAACTCTGGCGCGCCGATCGCCGCTTTGTGCCGACCCTGAGCAACGCGCGTGCCCAGGAGCTGATGGCGAACTGGGAGCATGCGGTGCGGCAAACGACAGCGGCGTGAGATAGGAACACGCCACTGAGTCGCCTTCGGCGCCCCGGCACAGCCGCCAGGGGCGGCGGTTCTTCGGGCACGTCAATCGCACATTCCGGGCCCCGCCCCCCAACGAGGGCGGCTTCGCACGGTTCGGCGCTACCATCGTGGCCCGTTCACATTCGCGCGACCGCCCCATGACCGCCCCCACGTCCTCAACCGCCAGCCCGCAACTCCCTACCATCGCCTTCATCGGCGGCGGCAACATGGCCAGCGCCATCATTGGCGGGCTGATCCACCAGGGCCACCCGGCCAGCCAGATTGAGGTGGTCGAACCCTGGGCCGAGGCGCGCGACGCGCTGCGCAAGAACTACGGCATTGAAGCCCAGCCTGAAGCCGGCCCCGCCTTGCAGCGTGCGCGCATCGTGGTCTGGGCCGTCAAGCCCCAGACCTTCAAGGACGCCGCTGCCCAGGCGAAGGCCCACACAACAAACGCCCTGCACCTCAGCGTGGCCGCCGGCATCCGCTCGGGCAGCATCGCCCAATGGCTGGGCACCGAGCGCATCGTGCGCACCATGCCCAATACACCGGCCCTGGTGGGCAAGGGCATGAGCGCGCTGTATGCCCGCCCTGCGGTGGACGCGACCGAGCGCGAGAGCGTGGAGGCCATCATGGCGTCCACCGGCGAGTTCCTGTGGGTAGACAGCGAACCCCAGCTCGACGCCGTCACCGCCCTGTCGGGCTCGGGCCCCGCCTATGTGTTCTATTTCCTCGAAGCCATGACACGCGCCGGCATGGGCATGGGCCTCTCCAACGCACAGGCACACCAGCTGGCCGTGGGCACCTTTGTGGGTGCGTCAGAACTGGCCCGCCGCTCCGACGAGCCCCCGGCCGTGCTGCGCCAGCGCGTCACGTCCAAGGGCGGCACGACTTACGCAGCCTTGCAGTCCATGGAAGCGGATGGCGTGGGCGCCGCTTTCGAGCGCGCCATGGAAGCCGCGCGCAAGCGGGCCGATGAACTGGGGGATGAATTTGGGGCGTGAACGTTGGGGCGCGGAGAGGTTCGTTGCAGCCCCCTAGCCCCGGCACGCGGAGGGCCCCGGCCACCAGGCGACGCAGCCAGCGCCCGTTATCCGCGTGACTCAATATCCAGCCCGTGCCTGCGGGCACTTCGCCTTGCTGGCAGGTTTGATCTCCACCACCTGCCAACTGGCATCCAGCATCCAGGCGCTGGCCCGTTTGCGCGTGACCTGCTGGCCTTTGCCCAGGCTGCTGACATTGACCGCGACGGCCTTGTCAGATTTTCCGTAGCGGCATTCCACCTCAAACTCCAGGCCTTCCCTGGCGCTGACCATTGGCAAGGGAACCTCCACCAGCTTCAACGGCGGTTTGGCCAATTCGGCGGGGGGCAAGCTGTCGTAGACGCTGCTGGCGTCCACCACAAACCCTGCGCGCGAAAAATGCTCCAAGCCACTGGCAGGCGCAGCGCCGCCGGATGAGCGCACCCAGAACCCTGCGCTCTTGCCCGCCACGGTGTCCGACGACAGTGGCGCCCACTGCTGGCGCAATTCTTTGCGCGACGGCAACGCTGCGCTGGCGGGTGCGGATGCCATTGCAGGGACAGCCGCCGCGGCAGGCGCCGCCGCAGCCATGGCTTTTGGGGCCGGTGCTGCCTTCGCTGCAGGCGCGGCGGCTTCCTCGCCCTGGAACCTGTACTTGCCGTCAAACGGCACATCCCCCCAGGCACTGGCACAGGCCTCGACATGCAACTGCATGCCCCCCGCTGCGCGCTTCAAGGTCATCGTGCAACGGCCTTCGCGAAAATCCCAGCCGCCAGGCGCGTCGGCCAACTTGCCTTCGCCAGCGCCACTGCGCAATTGGCCCGGCTTGCCCATCTCGGACACCTCCAGCGTGAACTTGCCGTTGGATTTGACGGTGAGCAACCGCTCAAAACGGCTGTCGCTGGCCTCATAGACACCCGCTTTGGGGTAAGGGCTGTAGTCGGCCGCCAACACGGGCGCCGTCAGACACGACAGCACCACGCCCACGGACAAGAAACGCAGGGCACGCGCAGTGTTTGTTTTGTTTTTCATGCTGCCAGGGAGAAGGAGTTTTTATGATCAGGGACACACGCCGCACGCCCAACGCTGCGGCAGGCAGTGTCGCCCTGCGGCGGGCTTTGCATTGCGCTGCCGTGCGGCGGCGCGATCTTACCGACCGGGGTGCGATCTTTGGGGCTCCTTGGCACAATCGCTCGGCCATGTCACAACTCTTACATCCCTTTGAAGCCTGGCACCACACGTCATGCGCTGCCGACGGCACCGTGGTGGTTCCGGATGGTTGCCGTGACCTGATCCTGCATGCCCTCCCCCACCAGCCGCCCACCTGGTTTGTGACCGACCTGGCGGACAGCACCTACACCGTACCCGGCACGGTGGGCGAGCGCTACTGGGGGTTTCGCATGCAGCCGGGCACGCAGGTAGATGCAGAGCGCCTGCTGGCCCTGCTGCAGAGTCAAACCATGAACGAACCCCACGATGCCCTGCCGTTGCTGCACGACTGCATGGCGCTGGATACGCGGGTGGCCGATGCCCTGCAAAGCCTGGCGCGCCACAGCCAGGTGGCCCAGGCAGCGCGGCAACTGGGCGTGTCGGAGCGCACCCTGCAACGGCTGGTGCAGGCCGCAACCGGCCGTGCGCCGGCCTATTGGAAGTGCCTGGCCCGCGTGCGCCGTGCTGCGCAGGCGTTACCGGGGGCACCGTCGCTCGCGGAGTGCGCAGCGGACCATGGCTACACCGACCAGGCCCACATGACGCGCGAATTTGGTCGTTGGCTGGGCCGCACGCCCGCAGCGGTGGTGGCTTCGCCGCAGTGGCTTGCGGCTATTGGCGCTTCTGGCTATTGCTGATGGAGCACGCCAATCCCAGGTAGTGGGACACCTGCTTGGCGGTGAGATCTTCTACCGTGCGCAATTTGAGATGCCTGCGCTGTTTTCCCGCCCCCTCCAGCACCTTGAATGCGTCCGGGAGCTGGGCGCCGTCGCCAAACTCCAGCGACACATGCTGGGTGTACGCAAACAGGCCACAAAAGGGCTGGGGTGCCGAGAAGAGGATGCCGCCGTATTTGACCTCCTCGCGCACATCCGGCCCCAGGGCAAGAACAAGGGCGCGGGCGCCCAGCAGCAAGCCGTGTTGCTCTGGATGGTGCTGCTTAATGTCCAGCAGCAGTTGATGGACGCGGTCTTCGGCCATGGATGGAGAGGTGCGATAAGGGGTTTGAATGAAAGATGCCGACTGGCTGGAGGCTCTGAGGCAATGTAGCGAAGGGCGTGGAAACCGGCTTGTAAAAACCCGCCACCAAATCGCTGACCAGCCCGGCCCGCACGCCGCAGTCAGCCCGTCACACCCAGCCACCGCAGCAGATAGCTGCCCGCAATGCCCGCAAACACCGTGGCACCCAGCCAGTGGTTCACGCGGAATGCCTTGAAACACCCTTCGCGCGAGCGCGTGCGGATCAGCGTGAAATGCCACAGCACCTGCGCCAAGGCTACGATTAACGCTACACAAAAAATAGCACCCAACGTATACCCATCAAGCGCCAGAACCCAAATTGACAAGAAAAGCAGGTAGAACACCACAATGGCGGCCACATCCAGACGGCCCAGGGTGATGGCCGAGGTCTTGATGCCGATCCGGAGGTCATCGTCGCGGTCCACCATCGCGTATTCGGTGTCATAGGCCAGCACCCAGAACAGGTTGCCCAGCCACATCCACCAAGCTACGGCTGGCACGCTGCCCTGCACGGCGGCAAACGCGATCACGATGCCGAAGTTGAACGCGATGCCCAGCACCGCCTGCGGCATGGCGATGATGCGTTTGGTAAAGGGATAGGCAATAGCCACCAGCACGGCGGGCACCGACCAGGCAATGGCGGCGGTGTTGGTGGTGAGCACCAGGCCAAACGCCAGCAGCGCCAGCACGGCCCCCAAGGCCAGCGCCTCCTTCACGCCCACTGCACCCGTGGTCACCGGGCGTTGTGCGGTGCGCTTGACGTGTTTGTCGAAGTCGCGGTCGGCCACGTCGTTCACGCAGCAGCCGGCGCTGCGCATGAGGATGGTGCCCAGCACGAACACCACCAGCAGGTGCCAGCCCGGGAATCCGTCGGCCGCAATCCACAGGGCGGAGAGCGTGGGCCACAGGCACACCAGCCAGCCCGCGGGCCGGTCCCAGCGGATGAGATCAAGGTACAGGGCGAAGCGGCTGCGCGGGGTGACGGACGGCATGCGTTGGCGAGTGCGGAAGGGTTTTCGGAAACCCGCCGAACGTGCGGGCGCACCGAATGTAGCAGCAGAGTCTCCCATGCCCACCCACCGGGCGGGCACGGCTTGGAAGCGGCTAAAGGAGGCGCGCGACCACCGGCGTCAACGCCTGCGCCAGCCGCGCATGCTGGTCTGCATCCAGGTGCACGCCGTCCACCGGGCTGGCCGTGACCACCTGGCCCGCATCCAGAAAGTGGCAGTCCAGCGCGCGGGTCACTTCCTCCAGGGCGGCTGCCATGCCAACGCACCGCAGGTCGCCCCCCTCGAACTTGGGCGTGACCGGGCCGTGCGCCACCGTGATGGGCGGCGGCGCCACCACCAGGATGGGCGGCACCGGCATGCCAGGCTCGATGGGCGCCTGCCGGATGGCCGCCACGATCGCGGCCAGCCCCTGCGACGAATGCCAGGCAGTGTTCTGGTGGCTGGACTGGAAGTCATTGGTGCCCAGCATGAGCACCACCAGCGCCAGCGGGGAGTGGATTTCGATGCGCTGCGCCAGGCCCTGAAGGCCATTGCGGCCGGGCTTGAACGGGTCGTCCCACACGGTGCGCCGGCCATTAAGACAGTCTTCGATCACCCGCACCTCACGCCCCTGCTCAAGCAGGGCCAGCTCCATGGCACCGGGCCAGCGCTGCCCAAACGGCAGGCGCTGGCGGGTGCCCGGCACGATGCCCCACGACAGGGAGTCGGCGTACACCAATACGTGCTGCACCCCGGTGCCTCACTCTTCCAGCAGCGAGCGCAACATCCAGGCCGTCTGCTCGTGCACCGTGAGGCGCTGGGTCAGCAGGTCGGCGGTAGGCTCGTCGCTGGCCTTGTCGGCCAGCGGGAACAGGCTGCGGGCGGTGCGGGCCACGGCCTCATGGCCTTCGACCAGCACCCGCACCATGTCCAGCGCCTTCGGAGGCTTGGCCGGCGCGTCGGGCACCGTGGCCAGCTTGCCGAACTCGGCGTACGAGCCGGGGGCCACATGGCCCAGCGAGCGGATGCGCTCGGCGATCGGGTCCACCGCGTTCCACAGCTCGGTGTACTGCGCCATGAACATGGTGTGCAGCGTGTTGAACATCGGGCCCGTCACGTTCCAGTGGAAGTTGTGTGTGGTCAGGTACAGCGTGTACGTGTCGGCCAGCAGGCGCGACAGGCCCTGGGCGATGGCGGCGCGGTCTTTTTCGCTGATGCCGATGTTGATGGTGGGGGCGGTGGTCTTGGAGGCCTTGGCCATGGAAAGCTCCTTCGTTGGGATGGCGGTCAATCGATGGAATCCGCCGTGCGCTGCGGTCCGGAGGGCTCCGGACCGCAGCGCACGGCGGCTGGTGGTCACTGTAGCGCAGGCGCCAAAGCCATCACTGCATCTGGCTCAAATTCCCGATGCGCACCAGCATCTCGGTGAACATCTGCATGTCCGCGTCCAGGTCCACCACTTCCTTGAACTCCTTGGCGTTGTGGGCCGTGTACTTCTTGCCCGGCATGGCGGGGCCGAAGTTGATGGCGTTCGGCATGAGCTTGGCCGTGGTGCTGCCGGCCGTGGGCACGGGCTTGGCTTCCAGGCCCGTGGTGTCACCAAAGGTGTTGAGCAGCGTGGAGAGCCAGGCGCCCTTGGGGTCGCGGGCCATCCAGTTACCCTGTTGGTGGTCCACCTCCACCGCCACGCCGGCCTGGGTGCCCCAGGCCTTGATCTTGGCCGACGTGGCCTGCGAGAGCGCCTCGGGCGTGCTGCCGCGGGGCATGCGCACGTTCACCAGCACATCGACCTTGCCATCCTTCTCGCGCACGAGGTTGGGCGACATCGTCAGTGGGCCCATGAAGTCGTCGGCATACGCCAGGCCCAGCGTGCGGCCCAGGTAGTCGGTGCCGTACAGGTCGGTGAGGTAACGCACGGCTTGCGCGTAGCCATTGGGGGCCAGCGCCACGCCCGACTCCTTGAGGAACAGCGCCAGGCGCGGCAGCGGGTTCACGCCTTCTTCAGGGCGTGAGCCGTGGGCCGATGCGCCAGTGACCTTGACCTGCACGGCGGCGCCGTCTTGCGTGACGTCGATGCTGAAGACCCCGCCCTGTGGCTTGTATTTCTCGACGAACGCAGCCTTGGCGGCGTTCAGGCGCGCAGCCACATCGGCAGTGTTGCCGCCTTGCAGCTTGGCCGTGGCGGTCTGCGGCACGGCGTTGGTCGATGCGGCGCCGGCCATGGCGGTGATGGCGGTGGCGCTGACGCTGACGCTGGCCACCGATCCCAGCGCGAACGAGGCGCGCAGCGCGCCAGAGCCCTTCTCGGCCACCACGGCGGGGTACTTGCTGTCGAGCACGATGTTGTACTCAGGCAGCGTGGTCTTGGCGCGGTAGTACTTCATCGCGTCGCCGCCGGTTTCTTCCGTCGTCTCGATCATCAGACGGATCGTGCGCGACAGCGGCAGGCCACTTTCCTTCACCGCCTTCATCGCGTAGAGCACGGTGGCGATCGATCCCTTGTCGTCGATCGAGCCCCGGCCGTACAGGTTGCCACCCACGCGCGTGAGCTTGAAGGGGTCCAGGCGCGTGCCATCGTCCAGCACCCATTCATCGGCCACCACGGGCACCACATCGGCGTGCGTGAGGATGCCGAACTCCTCGGGGCCGCTGCCGGGCAGCTTCACTTCAAAGACACGGTTGTCCACGTTGCGGTACTGCAGGCCAAAATCGCGGGCCATGCCCTCCACCAGCGCACCGAAGGCAATGATGGACTTGTCTTCGTGCGGCGGCACCTTCTCGGACCTGAACGTGGGGAGCGCCACCATCTTGGCGGTGGTGTCGATCACTGCCGCCTGGTTGTGCAGGCGGTTGTACAGACCGAGCAGACGGCTGATGTTGACCAGGTCGTCCCCGGCCAACGGCTGCTTGGCCGCATAGGCCGAGACGCTGGCGCGCAGCATCGGGTTCTCGCGGGCGGCCTGGGCCAGGAACTCGCCGAAGCTGCCCTGTGCCGCAGCGGGCAGCGAAGCCACCAAGCGGTCCATGTCGGCCTTCTTGACCGTGCCCGCCACGGGGGCGTTCGAGGAGGGAATGCTGGAACATGCGGCCAGGCCCACGGCCAAGCCAGCGGCCATCAGGATCTTCTTCATTGATTGCTTTCCTTGGGTTGTGGAGTGCGCATGGCGCCCGCGGGTTGCATGTGGCGCAACCCCGCAGTGCGGGCGACAGGTTGGTGCCACCCGTGGCGTTTTGTCCTCAGCGAGCTTCTACCGCGCCACACGCCATGCGGGCGAAAGTGTAGTCCCGCCAGGCAGACCCAGGAGGGCTCAGGACAGGCGTTTCACGCCCGGCAGTTCGCATGCGTACACCGCGTTGCGCAACGCCGCGATGGCCTCGTAGCGCGTGAAGCTGCGCCGCCATGCCAGCACCACGCGGCGCACGGGCGGCGGGCCGCCATCTTCCTCGCGGATGGGCAGGTAGCGGATGTAGGTCTCGTCGCTCTTGCGGCGGCGCGACACGGTGAGCAGCGCATCGCGCGGCACCGACAGGCGCGGCACCAGTGTCACGCCCATGCCCGCCGCCACCATGTGCTTGATGGTCTCCAGCGAAGAGCCTTCGAACGACTTGCGGATGCCCTCGGCATTGCTCGCAAAACGTGCGAATTCGGGGCAGACCTCGAGCACATGGTCGCGAAAGCAGTGGCCCGCGCCAAGCAGCAGCATGGTTTCGCTCTTGAGTTCAGCCGCCGTCACGGACTTCTTGGTCGCCAGCGGATGCGAGCTGGGCACCGCTGCCATGAAAGGCTCGTCATACAGCGGCGCCATGGCCAGCCCCGTGTCCGGGAAGGGCTCGGCCAGAATGGCGCAATCGATCTCGCCCGTGCGCAGCATCTCCAGCAGCTTCACCGTGAAGTTCTCCTGCAGCATCAGCGGCATCTGCGGGTTGCGCACGATCGACTGGCGCACCAGCTCGGGCAGCAGGTAAGGGCCGATGGTGTAGATCACGCCCAGTGTGAGCGGCCCCGCCAGCGGGTCCTTGCCGCGTTTGGCGATCTCCTTGATGGCCGCCGCCTGCTCCAGCACGCTCTGCGCCTGGCGCACGATCTCTTCGCCCAGCGGCGTGACGGAGACCTCGCCCGCGCTGCGCTCAAAGAGCTTCACATCGAGCTCTTCTTCCAGCTTCTTGATGGCCACCGACAGCGTGGGCTGCGATACATAACAGGCGTCGGCCGCATGACCGAAGTGTTTCTCCCGCGCCACGGCAACGATGTACTTGAGTTCGGTGAGGGTCATGGTGTGTTCCAGCAGGCCGTTTCATGCCTTGAGATAGTCGGATTTTCCACCCAACCAGCGCGCCACGTGCTTTGCGGCCAATTCCGGGTGGCGATCCAGCATCACCGGAGCCAGCTCACGCGCCCATTCCAGCAGGTGCGTGTCAGTGGCCAAGTCGGCAAAACGCAGCAGCGCGTCGCCCGACTGGCGTGCGCCCAGGAACTCGCCAGGGCCCCGTATTTCGAGGTCGCGCCGGGCGATTTCGAAGCCATCGTTGGTCTCGGCCATGGCGCGCAGGCGCTCCTTGGCAGTTTCGCCCACACGGCCACTGTCGTTGGTGGCATACAGCAGCACGCAGGCCGATGCGGCCGCACCGCGCCCCACCCGGCCGCGCAGCTGGTGCAGCTGGGAGAGGCCAAAACGCTCGGCATGCTCGATGACCATGAGCGAGGCGTTGGGCACGTCCACGCCGACCTCGATCACGGTGGTGCTCACCAGCACGCCCATCTGGCCGCTGGTGAACAGCGCCATCACGGCCTTCTTCTCGGCCGTGGGCATGCGCGAATGCAACAGCCCGACCATGCAACCCGGCAGGGCTTCGCTCAGATCAGCGTGGGTGGCCGTGGCGTTACTCAGATCCAACGCCTCGCTCTCTTCGATCAGCGGGCACACCCAGTACACCTGCCGCCCAGCCTCCACCTGCGCGCCGATGCGTGCAATCACCTCGTCCTTGCGGCTGTCGGCGATGAGCTTGGTGACGATGGGGGTGCGGCCCGGGGGCAGCTCGTCGATGACGGAGACATCCAGGTCGGCGTAGTAGCTCATGGCCAGCGTGCGCGGGATAGGGGTGGCACTCATCATGAGCATGTGCGGCTCCATACCGTGGGCGGCCAGCTTCTGCCGCAGCGCCAGCCGCTGCGCCACGCCAAAGCGGTGCTGCTCGTCGATGATGGCCAGCGCCAAGTTCTTGAACTGCACCTGCTCCTGGATCACGGCGTGGGTGCCCACCACCAGCGCGGCCTCGCCGCTGGCCACCAGTGCGAGCATGGCGGTGCGGTCCTTCTTCTTTTGCCCGCCCACCAGCCAGGCCACCTTGCGGCCGCGCGCGGCCAGCAGGGGTTCGAGCCAGCCGATCATCTTGGCGAAATGTTGCTCGGCCAGGATTTCGGTGGGCGCCATCAGCGCGCACTGCCAGCCCGCGTCCATGGCCAGGCAGGCGGCCAGGGCCGACACCACCGTTTTGCCCGACCCGACGTCGCCCTGCAGCAGCCGGTGCATGGGCACCTTGCGGGCCAGGTCGGCCGCAATCTCTTCGCCCACGCGGCGCTGCGCCGCCGTGAGGCTGAACGGCAGCACGGCCAGCAGCTGCTCGTGCAGCGGCAAGGAACCGTCTGCGGCTTTTTGCGCGCGCAACACGGGCGCACGCAGCATGTCGCGCGCGCGGCGCGATTGCTGCTGCGACAGCTGCTGGGCCAGCAGCTCCTCGGCCTTGAGGCGCTGCCACGCGGGGTGGCTGTGGTCTTCCAGCGTGGACAGCGCCACATCGGGCGTGGGGTGGTGCAAAAAAGTGAGCGCCTCGCGCAAGCTGAACAAGCGCTGGAGGCCATTTTTGCTATAAAAATGGGCCAAAGGCGGCTCGACAGCGGATGGCAAGGTGTCTGACAAATCCACCCGGGCCAGCGCGCCGACCACGGCACGGCGCAGGTAGGGCTGTGGCAAACCGGCGGTGGTGGGGTAGACCGGCGTCAGCGCGGCGGGCAGTTCGCCACCCGCTGCGCGAAACGCGGGGTGCATCATTTGTCGCCCCCAGAAGCCGCCCTTGATTTCGCCCCGGATGCGCAGGCGCGCACCCACGGCCAGGGTCTTCTGGTGCGAGGGGTAGAAGCTGAAGAAACGCAGTTCGCACGCCCCGGTGTCGTCCTCCACCTGCACCAGCAGCTGGCGGCGCGGGCGCAGCTGAATTTCGCTGGAGGTCACCGTGGCTTCGATCTGCACCATCTGCCCATCGCGCGCATTGGCCAGCGGGGTGATGCGGGTTTCATCTTCATAGCGCAGGGGCAGGTGCAGGGCCAGGTCGATGTCGCGCCGAAGGCCCAGCTTCTGCAGCGCCTTCTGCGCCACCGACGCGCCGCCCTTGACCACGGCAGGAGGTGCCGGAGCCTTGGCGTTGCGGGAAACTCTGGGGGCGGCGGCGGGCATGTAGCGGGTTCTACGAACGGCAGGGACTGGGCAAAAAGGCTACCATGGTTACCGTTGCTCACACCTGAAGGTGGGCGTTTTTTCCGAGCCCAGGGTTCTCGTCATGCTCAAGCGCATCCACATTCAACATCTCACCCTGGGCATGTATCTGCACGAGTTCTGCGGCTCGTGGATGGACCACCCCTTCTGGCGGGCCAAGTTCCTCCTCAAGGAACCCAAGGATCTGGCCCGCATCCAGTCCACGGCGATCCAGGAGTGCTGGATTGACACCAGCAAGGGGCTGGACGTGGCGCCAGGCACCGTGTCGGTTTCGCGCGAAGAGGCCGATGCCCAGATTGACACCGACTTCAGCCGTCTGGAGGACCTCCCCCCCCTCAAGGTCACGCTGCCGCCTCCGCCACCGCCGCCGAAGCGGGACCGTAAACCCACGGACATGGCCAGCGAGCTCAAGATGGCCGCTGCCATCTGTGTGAAGTCCAAGCAGGCCGTGGTCTCGATGTTCAATGAGGCCCGCCTGGGCCGCGCGGTGGATACGGCGGGCGCGCAGAGCCTGGTGCAAGAGATCTCGGACTCCGTCACCCGCAACCCGGGCGCGCTCATCAGCCTGGCGCGCCTGAAGACGGCCGACGACTACACCTACATGCATTCGGTGGCCGTGTGCGCGCTCATGGTCGCGCTGGCGCAGCAGCTCAAGCTCAAGGATGACCAGCAGAGGCTGGCCGGCATGGCGGGCCTGTTGCACGACCTGGGCAAGGCCGCCATTCCGCTGAGTGTGCTCAACAAACCCGGCAAGCTCACCGACCAGGAGTTCACCGTGGTGCGCAGCCACCCGGTGGAGGGCTTTCACATGCTCAAGGAAGGCGGCAACGTGCCCGACGCCGTGCTGGATGCCTGCCTGCACCACCATGAAAAGGTCGACGGCTCGGGCTACCCGGACAAGCTCCAGGGGGAGGGTATCAGCGTGATCGCCCGCATGACCGCCGTCTGCGATGTGTACGACGCCATCACCTCCGACCGGCCCTACAAGCGCGGCTGGGACCCCGCCGAGTCGCTGCGCCGCATGGCCGAGTGGACCAAGGACCATTTCGACGCCCGCATCTTCCAGGCCTTTGTGAAAAGCATCGGCATCTACCCTGTGGGCTCGCTCGTGCGCCTGACATCAGGCCGCATCGGCGTGGTCACCGAACAATCGGCCGCCGCGCTCACCGCCCCCACGGTCAAGGTGTTCTTCTCGACCAAGTCCGACCTGCGCATCCCACCCGAAATGGTGGATCTGTCCGCGCCGCACTGCAACGAAAAAATCGTGGCGCGTGAAGACCCCGACAAGTGGCGCTTTCCGGACCTGAACGAGCTGTGGTCGGGCTTTGCCGAAAAGGCCTGGTAGCCCCATGCCCGCACTGATCACCCTCACGCTGAACCCCGCCCTCGACCTGGCCACCACCACCGGCCACGTTGGGCCCACCCACAAGCTGCGCTGCGGCCCGGTGCAGCGTTTCGCGGGCGGCGGCGGCATCAACGTAGCGCGCGTGCTGCACCGCCTGGGCGCCGATGTGCTGGCCTGGACGCTGGCGGGCGGTGCAGCGGGCACACAGGTGCGGCAGCTGCTGGCCAATGAAGGCGTGCCCACGGTGCTGCAACCCATTGCAGGCGATACGCGCGAAAACTTCTCGGTCGTCGAGACCACCACGGGCCAGGAGTTTCGTTTTGTGCTGCCAGGCCCCACGCTGCAAGCCGCCGAATGGCAGGCCTGCCTGGATGCGCTGACGGCGCAACAACCGCCGCCGCGCTGGCTGATCGCCAGCGGCAGCCTGCCACCCGGCACATCCGATAACTTTTACGCCCAGCTGGCGCAGGCCCTGTGCGCCCGGGGGGTGCGCGTGGCCATCGACACCTCGGGCCCACCGCTGGCAGCCGCGCTGCAAGCCGGGGTGGCCCTGGTCAAGCCCAGCCTGCGCGAACTGCGTGAGGTGATGCAACAACCGCTGGAGCACACGGCGGACTGGTGCGCCGCCGCCCAGTCGCTGGTGCACAGCGGCGCCGCCGGGATCGTGGCCCTGTCGGTGGGCGAACAAGGTGCCGTGCTGGCCACGCGGGAGGGCGTGTGGCAGGCGCCCGCCCTCAATGTGCCCGCCACCACGGGCACCACGGGCGCGGGCGACTGTTTCCTGGCGGCCCTGGTCTGGGCGCTGGACCGGGGCGACGCCCCTGCCGAGGCCCTGCGCTGGGGCGTGGCTGCGGGGGCGGCTGCCCTGCTGCACCCTGGCACGACACTGGCCCAGGCCGACGATGTGCAGCGGCTGGTGCACCGCGTACCGGCACCGGTGGCGTTCGCCACGCAGCCATAGCGACAGCCATAGCCGCACCCGGCGGGCCTCACAGCCACGTGGGACAATCGCGCCCTCCGCAATTTTTACCTTGGCACGGGCCCGTTCGGCCCTCAAGCACGATGACTGATCTCTCCCCCGGCGCATCCAGCGCACCGCTGGCCACCAGCGCGCCCCACGCCCCGCGCGTCTTCACCCTCAGCGACTTCGATTTCTCGCTGCCCCCCGAACTCATCGCCCAGCATCCGGCCCCCGAGCGCAGCGCCTCGCGCCTGCTCGACGGCCGTGCCATGCAACCCGTGGACCGCATCTTTCGCGAGCTGCCCGGACTGCTGCGCGAAGGCGACCTGCTCGTCTTCAACGACACGCGCGTGGTCAAGGCGCGCATCTTTGGCGAGAAGGCCAGCGGCGGCAAGCTGGAGCTACTGATCGAGCGCGTGCTGTCCGCCGAGGCGGGCAACCCCGGCAGCGAAGTCGTGGCCCACATGAAGGTCAGCAAGAAGCCCCTGCCCGGCAGCACCGTGCACATGGCCGGGGGCCGCAACGCGGGTGGTTTTGACGCCATGCTGCTGGGCCGCTGGCCCACCGAGGACGGCCCGCTGTTCCGCTTTGCGCTGCACGGCCCTGCGGGCGAATCGCCCTGGGAGCTGATGGACCGCCACGGCCACCTTCCGCTTCCGCCCTATATCGAGCGCCAGCAGAACAACGACCACGACCCTGACGAGGCAGAGGACAGCCAGCGCTACCAGACCGTGTTTGCGCGCGCTCCCGGCGCCGTGGCCGCGCCCACCGCGGCGCTGCACTTTGATGAAGGCGTGCTGGCCGGCCTGGCCGCGCGTGGCATCGAACGCGCGAGCGTCACGCTGCATGTGGGCGCGGGCACCTTCCAGCCGTGCAAGACCGAAAACCTGGCCGAACACCAGATGCACAGCGAGTGGTACGAAGTGCCGCTGGCCACGCTGGCGGCGCTGGAACGTTGCCGCCAGCGCGGCGGGCGCGTGGTGGCCGTGGGCACGACCACCGTGCGCACGCTCGAATCCTGGGCCCGCTCGGGCCAGGCCACGGGCGACACCAACATCTTCATCACGCCAGGCTTTGCATTCCAGGTGGTGGATGTGCTGATCACCAATTTCCACCTGCCCAAGAGCACGCTGATGATGCTGGTGAGCGCGTTTGCAGGCTATGCCCACATCATGGGCCTGTACCGGCATGCGATGGCGCAGCAGTACCGCTTCTTCAGCTACGGCGACGCCATGCTGCTGGAGCGCAGCCCGCCGCGCTGACGCCGTTGCGGCACGGCGTCATGGGCAGGTGGTGACCGGCGCCAGCCGGGGCGCGGCTCCCAGCTCGGGCAGGCGGTTGGCCGACGGCACGCGCACGCAGTAGGTGCCAGCGGCGCCCTGGACCCGGGAGACACGGCCCCCATCCGCCCCCACCGACTCGCGCACCGACATTTCATGCCCCATGGGCAAACCGGGTGCAGGTGCCTCCCGCCGTACAGTCAGGGCATCCGGTGCAAGGGAGCCATGGCGCCGCTGCCAGGCCCGCTCCCGCTGCAGCGCGCGGGCAATGCTGTCGGCCTCCCACGGTGCAGATGCAGCAGATGCTGGCAGGGGGCTGGATGGGGCGGTTTGAGAAGGCACCGCAGCCTGCGCCGGTGGAGCCGCCCGATCTGCGACCCCATGGCGCTCGCCGTCCATACCGGCGCCCGCAATTCCCACTGCGGCACGCGCCGCAGGCGCAGGGTCCGTCGGCGCATGGGCAGAGCGGCCCACCGCCACCGCCGGGTGCCCCAAGGCAGAGCGCGGCAGCCCCTGTGCAGCCGCCACCTCAGCCTTCGGCGCACGTGGTGGAGGTGCTGCGGGTGGCGGGGCCATGACCGTCACCCACTGCATCGCGGCGGTGGCGGGCTGCCGCGCGCGTGGCTGGCGCACCTCTTTTTTCATCCACACCGTCAGCAGCGCCGCATGCAGAACCAGGGACAGCGCCACGGCCATCCCCAGGCGCCGGCGGCGCAAGCGACTCCCCAGGCCGAACCGCAACGGCTCAGGCCCCGCGCTGGCCGTCAGTTTCCTCCCCATCGTGCGGCACCCACACCAGCAGGTCGCCCGGCTGGCACTGCAGGTATTCGCAGATGGCCGAAAGCGTCTCGAAGCGCACACCCTTGACCTTGCCACTCTTGAGCAGGGAAAGGTTGGCCTCGGTGATGCCCACGTGCGCCGCCAGATCGCGCGACTTCACCTTGCGGCGCACCAGCATTTCATCCAGGGTCACAACAATCGGCATGCGACGCCCCGGTTACACGAACGCATCGGCTTCGGCCTGCAGGCGGCGGCCCTCGGCCAGCACATGGGCCAGCAGCAGCATCATGAGACCCACCACCAGCACGCTCATCTCGAACGATCCGACGCCGAGCGCGATCATCCCGCCGTTCTGGCCCGACGCCAACCACGACAACAACGCCGTCACCCCCACCTGGTAGAGCAGCGACGTCACGAACATCGCCAGAAAACCCCAACCCACACCGCGAAACCCCCGCACGACCACAGCCCCGAACACCTCACCCGCCAAAAACGTGCGGCAGATGCGGTGCACACACAGCACCACATAAAACATGGCCACAGCGGGAATGCACTCCAAAGCCACCCCCACCCAACGCCACTGCAACTCCATGGACTGCGGCGGTGTCAGGCCCACCAGCAGGGCCTGCGCTGGCACAACCGTCAGTGGCATCCAGCCACCCCAGCCCGCCTCTTGCCCGATGGCCGCCCACCGTGCCAGCGAGAACCCCAGCGACACCAGGGCGCACGCCCAGCTGGCCGCCAGCAACCCCCAGGCCAGGCGCCGAAACGAAGAACTTTGGACAGGAGAGACCTGAGAAGTGGCGTGAGAGGACATGATTTTTTCTCAAACTTTTCTGCAAAACAATAATAATATACCGTCATACAGAAATTTCTGAAAGCCATGGCCCACCAAAAAAACTCCCCATTCCACCGCCTCTCGCGTTTGTCCTTGTCTTTGGCCCTCGCGGCCTCCCTCCTGGCTGCCTGCGGAAGCGTCCCGGTGTCATCGCTGTGGAAGCTGCGCAGCTTGAACCTGGAAACGCTGGACCCCGCCGCGCTGCGCGCCGCAGTGGTGCACCAGCCTGGCTTGCAGATCCATGGCGACGCGCTGGTGCTGTCGGTCAGCGTGTCGCGCAAAGTGCGCCTGCCCAATGGCAGCACCACCACCGAACTGCTGGAGGAAAAACTGCCGCTCCAAGAACTGCGCAGCACCGCTGAGCGCAGCGCGCTGGCGGACTACGACCGCCCCCAGACGCAAACACAGGTCTGGCGCATCGACCCCGCAGCCCTGCCAAGGCTGCAGGCACTGCGCACGAAGGCGCTGGGATGGAAGGCCACGGACGACGGACAACGCGAGCTGGGCCTGGGGCTGGAACTGGCCGGTTGCCAAAAAGGCGGCGGCAAGACCCGGGCGGTGACCACGCTGATGCGCTTTGCCGAACGGGGCGAATACATCCCCATCGTGCGCAACATGGATCTGGCCGAAACCATGCCTGCGGCTGAACTGAAAAAACGCTTTCCGGACTGCCCGGCAGACTAAGAACCTGCGGGTATCAACCCTGGCGCTGCTCGCGAAACGCGCGCGCCTTGCCAAAGTGCCCGTTGCCAATGAAAGGCACGGGCGGGCGCAGCGCCGACAGCGGTGACGGGTGGTTGGACGTGAGCACCAGGTGCCCCCGGTCCTGCGGAATCCAGGCGCGCTTTCCCTGGGCGTGCGAGCCCCAGAGCATGAACACGACCGGGCGTGGGCCTTCGGCCACGTGGCGGATGACGGCGTCGGTCAGTTCCTCCCAGCCCTTGCCCGCGTGGCTCGCGGCCTGGCCCTCTTCCACCGTGAGGCCGGTGTTGAGCAGCAACACGCCATTCTTGGCCCACTTCACCAGACTGCCTCCGGGCTCGGGCCACGCAGGGAACGCGGTGCCCAGGTCGCGCTGCATCTCCTTGAAGATGTTGCGCAGCGAGGGCGGCAACTGCACACCCGGTGCTACCGAGAACGCCAGCCCCTCGGCCTGGCCCCGGCCGTGGTACGGGTCCTGCCCCAGGATGACCACGCGCACCTGCTCGGGCGGCGTGAGGTCCAGCGCCCGCAGTGGCTGGGGCGGAAAAATCGCCGCACCCGCCTGCAGCCGTGCTTGCAAGAACGCGAGCAACGCCTGCCCACGGGCACCGGCAAAAAAAGCGTCCACCAAAGGCTGCCAGCCCGGTGCCACAGGCCAGTCGGCGGGGTTGGCGCTTTGGAGCTGGGAGAAAGGCTGAGCTGATGAATTCATGGCAAAAATGGCCACCAGCGCTTTATGGATAAGCGCAAATAGCTATCAAAATAATAGTATTCATTCCCATCAGGCAAACAGCTTGGCCAGCGCCAGGCCCGGGTCATCCGCCCGCATGAACGCCTCGCCCACCAGGAAGGCGTGTACGCCCGCATCGCGCATGGTCTTCACATCCTGGGGCTTGAGGATGCCCGATTCGGTGACCAGCAGCCGGTCCGATGGCACGTCCTTGAGCATGGCCAGCGTGGTGTCGAGCGTGACTTCGAACGTGCGCAGGTTGCGGTTGTTGATGCCCACCAGCGGGGTCTTGAGCTTCAAGGCGCGCTCCAGCTCGGGGCGGTCGTGCACCTCCACCAGCACCGCCATGTCCAGGCTGCGGGCAATGGCCTCGAAGTCGGCCATCTGGGCGTCGTCGAGGCTGGCCGCAATCAGCAAGATGGCATCGGCGCCCATGGCTCGCGATTCGTAGATCTGGTACGCATCCACCATGAAATCCTTGCGCAGCACGGGAAGCAAGGTGCTGGCGCGGGCTTGTTTCAGGTAGTCGGGCTGGCCCTGGAAGAACTGCCGGTCAGTCAGCACCGACAGGCAGGCCGCGCTGACTTTGCCATCGCCTTCCATATAGCTCTGGGCGATGTCGGCCGGCTCGAAATCGGCGCGCAGCACGCCTTTGGATGGGCTGGCCTTCTTGATCTCGGCAATCACCGCCGCCTGGCCCTTGGCGATCTTGGCGCGCAAGGCGCCCTCAAAGTCGCGCGTGAGCACGCGGCTCTCGGCGTCGGCGCGCATGGCGTCGAGGGAAAGGCGCTTTTTGGCGGCGGCCACTTCTTCGTGCTTGACGGCGACGATTTTGTTGAGGATGTCAGACATTTGAGTACCAGTTGAGGTAATACGCTGCGCGCATGTTGAATAGGTTGCTTTGCAAGTCTACGAAACCAGCCGAGCGCCGGATCGCCGGATCTCCAGTCGATGAACCAACCGGTCCACGCACTTGTCGAGAATCTCCAATTGGGTGGCCAAGTTGGACTTCAGAGAGGTTGGCATGTCCACAGAGCATAGGGTGGCGACAGGACCCGAGGTTCTGTGGCGCAACTCGACTTCGACCGTGAGAACGCCATGATGGAGCGGCCCACTGTGGCAGCCAATGGAATGCGACGCATCCAGTTGGATCGGTGCCACGTCCTTTTCCACCGACTCCAGCCTGCGCTTCGCGATGTCCAGGATCCAATACGCACTGTATGTGGATCTCCGGACGTGCCACCGCAACACAGCTGCTGCGCCAAAAAGGCAAAGCACGATGACCCACCATTCGGTCGCGAGCAGTGGCCACCGAAAAATCAGCACGATATAGCCCATTGAGCAAAGCGGCAGAACCGTCAAGACGCTCGTCCATACTGTTTGCTTTTGCACCCGTGCGGGCAGGTACAGACAGGCGTCCATCTCAACGACAGCCGCCAGGTCGTGGACATTTTGCAACATGCGATGCCCACTTTTCATTGTCTGCTCCGAGGTCACACCGCCAGCGCATGCGTGCGCGTAACCACCTGCTCCAGCTTGGCCAGCGCGGCGCCCGAGGCAATTGCGGCGCGGGCCTTGGCCAGCCCTGCGGGCACCGAATCGACCACATTGGCCGCATACAGCGCCACACCGGCGTTCAAGCAGACGATGTCCTGCGCGGCGCCGGGCTCGCCCTTGAGCACGCCGATCAACATGTCACGCGATTGCTCGGGCGTTTCGACCTTGAGGGCGCGGTTGCTGGCCATAGGCAGGCCGAAGTCCTCAGGGTGGATTTCGTATTCGGTGATCTGGCCGTTTTTCAGCTCGCCCACCAGTGTGGCGGCGCCCAGGCTGACTTCGTCCATGCCATCGCGGCCGTACACCACCAGCGCGTGCTCGGCGCCCAGGCGCTGCAGCGCACGCACCTGGATGCCGACGAGGTCGGGGTGGAACACGCCCATCAGGATGTTGGGCGCACCCGCCGGGTTGGTGAGCGGGCCCAGGATGTTGAAGATGGTGCGCACGCCGAGCTCCTTGCGCACCGGGGCCACATTTTTCATGGCCGGGTGGTGGTTGGGCGCGAACATGAAACCAATGCCCACCTCGGCGATGCACTGGGCGATCTGCTCGGGCTTGAGGTTGATGTGGATGCCCAGGGCCTCCATCACGTCGGCGCTGCCGCTTTTGCTGGACACACCCCGCCCGCCATGTTTGCTGACCTTGGCGCCCGCAGCGGCGGCCACGAACATCGAGCAGGTGGAGATGTTGAAGGTGTTGGCGCCGTCGCCGCCCGTACCCACGATGTCCACCATGTGGGTCGCGTCCTTGACGTGCACCTTGGTGCTGAACTCGCGCATCACCTGCGCGGCTGCGGTGATCTCGCCGATGGTTTCCTTCTTCACGCGCAGGCCGGTGATGATGGAAGCAGTCATGACCGGCGACAGCTCGCCGTTCATGATGAGGCGCATCAGGTGCAGCATCTCATCGTGGAAGATTTCGCGGTGCTCGATGGTGCGCTGCAGCGCTTCCTGGGGCGTGATGGGCATGACGATGTCTCCTGTAGTGGTGTTCAAGCCGCCGGTTGATCCGTGAAGGCCAGCTTGAGTCCGAAGCCGATGAACATGGCACCCGCCACGCGGTCCAGCCAGTGCATGCCACGCTGGATCAATGTGGCGCGCCGTGCCATCCACGAAGCGGCCAGCGCCCAGCCCACATTGACGGGGATGGCGTTTACGTTGAACAGCACGCCCAGCAGCACAAAGGCCAGCGCCTTGTTGTCGGTGCCCGGCGCAATGAACTGCGGCACAAAGGCCAGAAAGAAAATGGCGACCTTGGGATTGAGCACGTTGGTCCAGAAGCCCCCCAGGAACACCTTGCGAAGCGGCGTGTGGTGTGCGGGTGCCGCCTGCGCTGCCACCAAGGCGGCGCTGCTGCCGCCCTCTGCAGCTGCCTTGGCAAACAGCATGCGCACGCCCATCCACATCAGATAGGCGGCGCCCACCCACTTGAGCACAGTGAACGCGGTCGCCGACGTGGCCAGCAGCGCCCCCACACCCACCGCAGCCGCGAAGATGTGCACAAAACACCCGGCCGTGATGCCCAGCCCCGCCACGATGCCCGCGCGTGTGCCGGACTTGAGCGCGTTGGTGACGATGTAAAGCACGTCAGGCCCGGGCGTGAGGTTGAGCAACCAGCCTGCGGCAATGAACATGAGCAGTTGATGGAGTTCAGGCATGGTGATGTCTACCAGCGGCGGCCGGGTTCCAGTCGGTGCAAGAAGGTCGTCAGCGAATCACGCGGAGGCTGCACCGCATGCGTGGCCAGAATACGGCCCGCAGCCCCCCGGTGGTAGGTGCCATGCACGACGATGTGGTTCAGGATCTCGCTGCGCGACATGCTGCCCGTGTCGCCATCGGTGAAGCGAAACGCCACACGTTCGGCAAGCTGCGCATCGCCCAGCCCGCCCACGTACTGCAGATACCAGTCGTCCGACGCGCGGATGGCTTGGCGCAAGGCATCGATCGATGGCGTTTCTTCGGTATTGGTCGCCGCATAAGCGGTCTGCGGGCGACCCGCCAGATGCGCAGCGAAGATCTGGTCCACCACATAGGTGTGGTTCAGGATGCGTACAAACAACCGGTAGTCATCCGCAGGCAATGCGGTTTGCGAGGCCTCGCCAAGCGCCAGCAGCTCCTCATTGGCCCAGCGCTTGTACCCATAGAGCTGTGCGAGGGGGTTTGGCGCAGTCATGCGCGCTGCTCCAGAAAATTCTTCAGCATGGCGTGGCCGTGCTCGGTCAGGATGCTTTCGGGGTGGAACTGCACGCCTTCAATGGCCAGCGCCTTGTGGCGCACACCCATGATCTCGCCGTCCTCCGTCCAGGCCGTCACCTCCAGCACATCGGGGCAGGTAGAGCGCTCGATGGACAGCGAGTGGTAGCGGTTGACGGTGAATTGCTCCGGCAGGCCTGCAAACACGCCCTTTTGCGTAGTAGTGATGACGCTGGTCTTGCCATGCATCAGCTGCTGCGCGCGGACGATGGTGCCGCCAAAGGCCGCACCAATGGCCTGGTGTCCCAGGCACACACCCAGGACGGGCAGCTTGCCCGCGAAGTGCTGGATCGCGGCGACCGAGATGCCGGCCTCGGCGGGAGAACAAGGGCCGGGCGAGATCACCAGCCGGTCAAGCTGCCCGGCATTCAGGCGCGCGTCGATCTCTGCCACGGTGATCTCGTCATTGCGGAACACCTCGACCTCGGCGCCCAGTTCCCCAAAGTACTGGACGATGTTGTAGGTGAAGCTGTCGTAGTTATCGACCATCAAGAGTTTCATGCGGCGCTCCCGGCAAGGGCGGGCTCGCGCAGACGGGCGAACTCGCGGTGTTCATAGGCAATACAGGCTTCCATGAGGCTGCGGTAGATGGCTTCCATCACGTCGGCGTCGCCGCCTTCGGCCAGGGATCGCTCGCGCACGCGGGCGACGATGGCCTCGATACGGGCTTCGTCGCGCACCTGCTCGGCGCCCTGCTTGATGCGCGCCGCTTGGGTCATGTAGCCCACGCGCTCCACCAGCAGGGGCACCAGCACATCGTCCAGCGCGTTCACTTCGCGGCGCACATCCTGCATGGTGGTGCAGGCCTTCACTTTGGCAATGGCGCGGGTCATTCCAGGCCCTCCTCGACCAGTTCGGCCGCGCGCAGCAGGGCACGGGCCTTGTGTTCGGTTTCTTTCCACTCCAGCTCGGGCACCGAATCGGCCACCACACCGGCGGCGGCCTGCACATACAACGTGCCGTTCTTGATGATGCCGGTGCGGATGGCAATGGCCACGTCCATGTCGCCCGCGTAGCTCAGGTAACCACAGGCGCCGCCATACAGGCCGCGCTTGGTGGGTTCGAGCTGGTCGATGAGCTCCATGGCGTGCACCTTGGGTGCGCCAGTCAGCGTGCCCGCCGGGAAGGTGGCCTTGAGCACGTCGATGGCGGTCATGCCGTCGTTCAGGATGCCTTCGACGTTGCTCACGATATGCATCACGTGGCTGTAGCGCTCGACCGCGAAGGCCTCGGTCACCTTCACGGTCCCGGTCTTGGCGATGCGGCCGATGTCGTTGCGCGCCAGGTCGATCAGCATGACGTGCTCGGCGCGCTCCTTGGGATCGTTGATGAGTTCGATCTCGGCGGCCTTGTCCTTCTCGGGCGTGGCACCGCGCGGGCGCGTACCGGCCAGCGGCCGGATGGTGATCTTCTGCCCATCCGGCGTGCTCTCCTGGCGCACCAGGATCTCGGGGCTGGCGCCCACCACGTGGAAGTCGCCGAAGTCGTAGAAGTACATGTAGGGCGACGGGTTCAGCGAACGCAACGCGCGGTACAGCGACAGGGGCGACTCGGTGTAGCGCTTGTGGATGCGCTGGCCCACCTGCACCTGCATGAAGTCACCGGCGGCGATCAGTTCCTTGGCCCGGTCCACGGCGGCCAGGTAGTCGGCCTTGGCGAAGTCGCGCTGGGCGGGGTGGCCCTCGGTGGGCTTGACCACCGGGGCACTCACCGAGTACTTGAGCTGCTCCTTGAGCTCACGCAGGCGCTTCTTGGCCTTGGCGTACGCCTCGGGGGTGGCCGGGTCCGCGTAGACGATGAGGTAGAGCTTGCCCGAAAGGTTGTCGATGACCGCCAGTTCCTCGCACTGCAGCAGCAGGATGTCGGGGCAGCCCAGGGTGTCGGGTGGGCAGGTGGTCTCGAGCTTCTTCTCGATGTAGCGCACCGCGTCGTAGCCAAAGTAGCCGGCCAGACCGCCGCAAAAGCGCGGCAGGCCGGGCCGCAAAGCCACCTTGAAGCGCTTTTGGTAGGCCTCGATGAAGTCGAGCGGGTTGCCCTCGGCGGTCTCGACCACCTGGCCGTCGGTAACGACCTCGGTGCGCGCCGCAGCCCCGAAGCCGCTGGCGCGCAGCAACGTGCGCGCGGGCAGGCCGATGAAGCTATAGCGCCCGAAGCGCTCGCCACCCACCACGGATTCCAGCAGAAAGCTGTGCTTGCCGCCATCCTTGCTGTGCGCCAGCTTCAGGTAGAGCGAGAGCGGGGTTTCCAGGTCCGCAAAGGCTTCCGCCATGAGCGGAATGCGGTTATAGCCTTCGCTGGCCAGGCTTTTGAATTCAAGTTCTGTGATCACGGGGAGAGCTCCCAGCTGTGGCAGCGCGTGTCCCCTGTGCAATGAAATAAGGGGTTGCGCTGCGGTCCATTCAATCGGCCTCACCGCACAGGGTGAAGGCCACGGGTGCACGCTGGGGCGGTTGCCCAGGTGCTATCAGGCGTTCAAAGAGGCAGGCCGACGCCAGGGCCAAGCTCCCCGGTCGCTGCAACCTGTGATGAACACGTGATGAATGAACATGGGCCAAAGTGTAGCAAAGCTTTTTTCCCCGCCCGGTTTGACAGCCCTCAACGCGAGATCACACAACCACTCGAAAACCCTGTTGCGGGGCATCGGGAGCGCTGCAACAATTGGAAACGAACGAGCGTTCTTTTTTAGGAGTTGCGCATGAAGTTCCTTCAGCGATGCGCCGCAGCGGCAGTGGCATGCCTGTTGGCGGCCGGTGCCATTGCCCAGCCCATCACCGTGGCCGACATCAAATATGAAGAGACAAGCAGCCTGAGCGGCAGCAGCCTTCAGCTCAACGGGGCAGGCGTTCGCTACAAGGCCGTGTTCAAGGTGTACACCGCAGGCCTGTACCTCGAAAAAAAGGCCAACACCCCGGCCGACATCATGGCCCAGAAGGGGCCCAAGCGCATGAGCATCACCATGCTGCGCGAGATCGACTCCACCGAGCTGGGCAAGCTGTTCTCGCGCGGCATGGAAGACAACATGGACCGCGCAGCGTTCTCCAAGCTCATACCAGGCGTGCTGCGCATGAGCCAGATCTTCTCGGACCACAAGAAACTGCAAGCGGGCGACCAGTTCATGATCGATTGGATACCGGGCACCGGCACGGTGATCACGGTCAAGGGCAAGCCCCAGGGCGAGCCGTTCAAGGAGCCTGAATTCTTCAACGCGCTGCTGGGCATCTGGTTGGGCAACACCCCGGCCGACTGGAAGTTGAAGGACGCCCTGCTGGGAAAGCCCGCCTAAAAAACGCCCTTGGGACAAACCCCGAAACAACGTCCCCGGGGGCTGTCCCGCGTCCGACAGACGCACTCCCACCTCGGGAGTAGTCTTTGCATCAGGCAATCGCACCCGCAGCAACCGATGCCACGGCCTGAACCACGCTTTTCGCGCTACCCGCGCCCCGCAGCGAGCCGTCTGTAACGCCACCTTTCTGCCTCCAGACACCTTTTTGCGCCAGCTACCACCATGAAACTCAGCAACCTTTCCGTCGGCCTGCGCCTGGGCTCGTCCTTTGGGGCCATCCTGCTCATCACGGCGCTGATTGCCGCCACCGGCATGTGGCGCATCGCCAGCCTGCAAGGCGCCAGCGAGCGCGTGGCCACCCAGGAGATCGAACAACAGACCCTGGTGGAAAACTGGGCTTCGGACATCCGCCTGAACTGGGTGCGCACCGAGGCGTTTCTCAAGGCCATCGACCGTGACTACATGGAGAAGCTCACGGCCGACACGCAGGCCACATCCACCGGCATCGAGACGAAGGTCAAACGCATCGAAGGCCTGGTACAGGGCGACAAGAACCGAGCGCAGCTGGCCGCCATCGCCGCAGCCAGCAAGGCCTACACCGACAAGCTCGCCGAAATCCGCGAGCTGCACCGTGGTGGCGAACCCAATGTGCCTGCGCTGGTAGACAAAGACCTGCGCCCCCTGGCGGACAAGTACCTCAAATCCCTCGACGATCTGCGCACCGCCATGGCCGCACAGCTGGCCGACAGCCAGGGTGACACCAGCACGCTGGCCAAGGCCAGCCAGGTGCTGCTGGGCGTGGGCACACTGATCGCCGTGGCGCTGGGCGCACTGCTGGCCTTCACCGTCACGCGCTCCATCGTGCAACCCGTACAGCGGGGCAAGCAGGCGGCAGAAAACATTGCCGACGGCGACCTGACCCACCCCATCGAGGCCAATGGCAACGATGAGACCGGGCAACTGCTTCAGGCTCTGGCCACCATGCAATCGCGCCTGGCCACCATCGTTGGCAATGTGCGCCACAGCGCCGAAGGCGTCGCCACCGCCAGTGCCGAAATCGCCTCGGGCAACAACGACTTGTCGGCCCGCACCGAGCAGCAAGCGTCGGCCCTGCAGCAGACCGCCGCGTCGATGGAAGAGCTGGGCTCCACCGTGCGCCAGAACGCCGACAACGCGCGCACGGCCAACCAACTGGCCATGAGCGCATCCACCGTGGCCCAACAGGGCGGCGACGTGGTGGCCGAAGTGGTCACGACCATGAAGGGCATCAACGACAGCAGCAAAAAGATCGCCGACATCATCAGCGTGATCGACAGCATCGCCTTCCAGACCAACATCCTGGCCCTGAATGCTGCCGTGGAGGCTGCGCGCGCAGGCGAGCAGGGGCGCGGCTTTGCGGTGGTGGCAGGCGAAGTGCGCAGCCTGGCTGGGCGCAGCGCGGAAGCCGCCAAGGAAATCAAGGGACTGATTGGTACCAGCGTGGAGCGCGTGGAACGCGGCACCGCCCTGGTGGACAAGGCTGGCGCCACGATGACCGAGGTGGTGGGTGCCATCCGGCGCGTGACCGACATCATGGGCGAGATCAGCGCCGCCAGCAGCGAGCAGAGCCAGGGTGTCTCCCAGGTGGGTGAAGCCATCACGCAGATGGACCAGGCCACCCAGCAGAACGCAGCATTGGTAGAGCAAAGCGCAGCGGCGGCCGACAGCCTCAAGACGCAGGCGGGACAGCTGGTGGATGCGGTGGCGGTCTTCCGACTCTCAGCCAGCGCCACCCGCCACAGCGATGCAGTGCCCGCTCCCGCGCGTGGCAACAGCGCCAGCGCCTCACGGCTGGACTACCGCAGCGTGGCGCCGCGCCAGTTGCCCGCCTGAACACCCAAGCTCGACCGCGGCCAGCTCAGGCCAGCTGCGCCAGCGAATCCACAAACCCGTCGGAATCCACCGCCCGCACGGGCTGGCCGTGGTTGTAGCCGTAGGTGACGAGCACCACGGGGCAGCCCGCCGCCCGTGCCGCCTGCGCATCGTTGCTGGAATCACCCAGCATCAGCGTACGCGCGGGGACGGTGCCCAGCGCTTCGCAGGTCTTGATGAGGGGCAGAGGGTCGGGCTTCTTGCGCTCAAACGCGTCGCCTCCAAACACGTTCTTGAAGTACCCGTCGAGCCCTTTGGACTTCAGCAGCGGCAGCGCAAAGTCCGTGGGCTTATTGGTCAGACAGGCCAAGTGCAGTCCCCGGGTTCGCAGCGCCTGCAACCCCACCTCCACGCCGTCGTACACCCCGGCAAACTGGCCATTGATTGCCAGATAGTGGCGCTGATAGCTGGCCCAGGCCGAAGGATAGATTGCTTCAATTTTTATAGCATCTTGCGCACTACCCTCAAGTGCCAGCACATGTTTCAGCACTGAACGCAGCAAATGCTCCGAGCCCTTGCCCACCATGTGTTCGATGCGCTGGGCCCCAATGGCCGGCAGGGCCAGCTCACGAAGCATGCGATTGATGGCCTCATTGAAGTCCCCCATGGTGTCCACCATGGTGCCATCCAGGTCCACGATGACAGCGTCCACGCGGGACAGGAGAGAGGCGAACGAGGCGGAGTCGGTCATGGAGAGGATCACGGGCAAAAGAGTACGGAGATCCCAAGTGTAAATACGCCATGGCTTAGGCAAAACAGGGGTCAGGCACGCGGCTCACCCCAAGGCGATACGGCTGTGGCATTCCGATTTGTGCAAGTCCCATACGCCTCATCGCAAGCTCAGCGTCTGCCGCTTCCAGGCCGGGTCTTGCCAGCGCTGGAACAAAGGCAGTGCCGCCACATCCCCCGTCACCCGCTCGGTGGCCAGTCCGTCGAGCCGCACCACCTCAAAGCTCTTGCGGTAGCGGCCCTGGCCCCGGGCTTCGCGTGCCACCAGCATCTGCTGGCCGCCGGGCACCCAGCCCGCCCATTCGGCCACACCGATTTCGGGCGTGGTGGCGGCAGGCGGCAGTACGTCCGCCAGCCAGCCGCCTTCGGTCTTGCGCAACACCCACAGCTCCCGCCAGCCTTCCAGGGGCTGCACCGCCAGGGCCACCGCCGTGCCTTCTCGGTTGGTGCTGGCCGATGCGGCCCAGACCACGCCGTAGGTGCAGCGGCGCAGCAGCGGGGCCTTGGCGCTGTGCTGCGCGTCCACCAGCAGCACGCAGGTTTCGCCGGGGGCGCCGGGCTCGGTCAACAGTGTGGGGCGGGCTCCGGCGGCGGTAGCGACAGGCGCCGCAGCAGGCACCAGCGCCCAGCGCACCGCACTCACCCGCATGGCGGCGTCGTTGTAGGCGCTCTGGTCCTCGTCAGGCAGCTCGGCCTTGCTCACGCCGGTGAATTCCGTCAGGGCGCGTGCGGCGGCAGCGGCCACCGCCGGGTCGGCTGCGTTCTTGCGCGCCTGCTGGAAGGCTGCAGCACCCCACACGCTGGCGCGGCGCATCTGCACCCGGTTACGCAGGTAGCCGGGCAGGCCCGCCACGTCCACACGCTCCAGTACCTCCGCCTGCCAGCTGGTGACCTTGGCACGCTCGTGTGCGGGCAGATCGGGGTTGATGCATTCGGGGCGGGTCAGCGCCAGGACAGCACGGGCGCGCTGCTCGGCATCGGCCACAGGCATGGCCAGCAGGCGGCGAAAGGCCTCGCCCTCGTAGCAGACCTGCATGCGGCCTTCGACCTCGTAGGTGGCAAAGCGCACGCCGTAGCCGTTGGCCACGTCCAGGTGTGCCGACAACGTAGCGCCCGAGGCCTTGCCCGGCACGGCCGCCGAGGCACGGCGAGCCAGGCGGTCGGCAAAGGTGCCCAGGGCATCGAAAGCCTGGGCACCCTCCACACCCGCCAGGGCCTTGGCGGGCGCGGCTTGCAGGTACGCGGCGGTGAGGCCAATGCCCAGCGCTTCGGCGCCCGGGGTGTCCTGTACAAAGTGCATCACAGCCAGCAGCGCGGGGCCTTCGGCCTCGGTCAGGGCCACGCGGCGCACATCGCTGGCGCGGATGAAACCACCGCGCTCACGCTTGTGGTCCCACACCTGCAAATAGTCGAGGCGCTCGCCGCGCACTTCGAGCACTTCGCCCTGCCACAGGCTGGCCTGCTGCTGGGCACCATCGCGCGGTGCTGCGCGCAGACTGGCCTGGTCTTGCACCACGATGGCGCTGCCCTGGGCGCTGGGCGATGGCTGGGGGGCGGCCTCGGCCGCCACGGTCACTGCAGCGCTGGCGACGGCTGCCAACAAGGTGGCGAGGGTGGCGTTCATGTTCACTGCTCCACGGCTTGGGTAGTGGTGGCGTCATCCGCCACGGCAGCTGCCTGCGCGGCCCCGGCCTGGGCGTTACGGTTGCCGCCCAGCAGCGCGGCACCGATAAAGTCGCCATTGGTGGGCGGGGGCGCGATGATGACCTGGATCTTGTCCGAGAGCTTGTCGGCCAGCGTCTTCTGGATAAGCAGCGGGTGTTTGGTCACCAGCGCGCCTTCGCGGGCCATTTGCTCGGCATTGACCTTGCCCACGCGGTCCATGCGGTAGGCCTCGGCCTCTGCCAGCTTCTGGCGGGCGTCGGCTTCGCCGTTGGCTTCAATACGGCGGGCCTGGGCGCTGCCCTCGGCGGCTTTGACGCGGGCCACGCGCTCGGCCTCGGCCTCCAGCTGGCGCTGCTCAATCTGGCGCTGCTTGAAGGGCAGCACATGCTTCATGGCCTCTTCCTGGGCCTTGGCGGCGATGACTTGCTCACGCGCGGCGGCTTCGGCGGCCACTTCGCGGCGCACCTTGTCGGCGTTGGCGTCCAGTTCGGTTTCACGCACGCGCTTGTCTTTCAGCTCCAGCGTGTAGCGCATTTTTTCCGAGGCCAGTTCTTCGGCCAGCAGGCTGTCCATGCCCCGGCGGTATTCGGCAGGCAGGTCCACCTTGCCGATCTGCAGGCTGCGCAGCGTCACGCCATCGGCAGCCAGGCGGGCGCGCAGTTCGGTTTCGATGATTTGCGAAATCTCGGCGCGCTTGGACGAGAAGATTTCACGCACCGTGTAGCGGGCAAACACCTTGTAGACCAGGCCCTGCACCGCGGGCTCCACGATGTCGACACCCACGTTGTCGGGCAGGTTGCCGGCCTTGACGGCGGGCGAGTTGGGGTCCAGGGCGTAGCGCACGCTCAGGTCCAGGCCCAGCGACAGGCCTTCCACCGACTGCAGCGGCGCGCTGCCCGTGGCCTGCCGCATGGCTTCGGGACGGTAGCTCTGGTCACGCAGCGAGAACACGCGCACCGTGTGCAGGCCAGGCACCACCCACACGCTGCCATCACGCCACAGGCTCACCGCACCGGTGAACTGGTTCAGGCGCACACCCAAGTCGCCTTGCGCCAGGTGTTGCACCGGGGGGTTGCGGTACACCATCAAGCCTGCGGCGGCCACCACCGCGCCAGCGGTCAGCCAGCGCACGGTGCGGGCGGTGGGCAGCAGGTAGGCCCAGTTCAGGCGAGGGGCATCGGCACCGCGTGCATCGGCTGCCACAGGGCTTTGCGATTCAGCGTCCAGCACGGGCTCCGTGCCTGCTTCGGACAACGGGGTAGAGCGGCGGCCCTTCAGGGTCTGCACGATGCGGTTCCAGGTGGCTTTCATGGTGTTTCTCTCTCGGGTTGGTTCGGTGTTGTTGTCGTTTCTGAGCCGTCGCCGTGGCTAGCTCATTGAGGACCGATTGTTCGGATCCACCCCGGAAGCAACAATGCAGCGCGGCCCCCAATGCGCTCACACCGCCCGCACGAACCTTCCGGCCCCGGAAGAAAAACTCACACCGGCCAGAACCGGCCACCGGGATAATCTGCCCACCCTCTACTGCCCGCCCTGCCCATGACCCGCATTGCCGTGATCGAAGACGACCAGCCCACCAGCAACCAATTGGTCGGGTGGATACGCAGCGCCAAGAGCGGCATCGTCATCGACCAGTGGTTTACCCGCGACGAGGCCGAGGCCGCGCTGGCCCGCGAGCACTACGACGCGGTGGTGCTGGACATCGAGTTAGGCCGCGAGCGCCATGCGGGCGTGGCCCTCATCAACGCCATCAACAAGCTGCGCCAGGGCACGCCGGTGCTGGTGGTGTCGGCCATGCCTGCGGCCATCTACCGCAGCATCATGAAGGCGCTGGACGCGTGGGACTACCTGCAGAAAACCACGTTCGAAGAGGCCGATTTCATCGAGACCTTTCTCGACATCCTGCGCACCACGCAGGCACAGGCCCCGGCCAGCACAGCTCCCGCCCCGGCGGGCGATGCGCTGGTGCTGGACCCGCTGTGGCAACGCACCCCCACTTGGCGCGGCGAGCGCATCAACCTGCCGCTCACGGCCCAGCGCATCCTGGCCACGCTGCACCAACGCAGTGGCGAGGTGGTGTCGTATGACGAACTCTTCGAGGTGGTGAAAAGCGGCCGCAACCGCGACAACGTGCGCAAACACGTGAGCACCATCCGCGAGGCGCTGCGTGAAGTGGATCCCAACTTTGAAGGCATTGAGAACGTGCCCATGCGCGGCTTCCGCTGGACGGGAAGGTGAACACCCCCCTGAGGCCCTGCGGGCCTTCCCCCCGCTCTCGCATTGCTGCGCAATGCGGGCAGGGGGACGCCGCCAGCGCGGCGGGGCGGCCCTTGCGCGGCGGCCCTGGCCTGGGCCATGCCAGTTTTGACCGCCCTGCACGGTACTTTCACGCGAGAGGAATGGAGTGAAACGCCTACTGCACCCCGCACTTGAAATATCGCGCCTAGAAATGCCCCGCCTGGGCCTGCCAGCGTTCCGCCTGCGCATCCTCGTGCGCGGGGTGTTCGTGCTGCTGGCACTGGCCACGGTGGCGCTGAGCGTGGTAGTGCTCAAGGACGAAAAAGAGCGCGCCTGGCAGGCTTACCAGCATGGGTTTGTGCGCAGCCAGGCCGAGGTGATGGCACGGCTGCGCCACCCCTCGGGCCAGTTGGCGCTGCTCAACGCCAGCCATCTAGGCCAGGGCGTGACGCCGCTGGCGCCGCTGCTGCTGCCCTACGCCGCCATCGACTTTGACGATCCCCAAAAATCGCAACAGGCCGTGGAGATGGCGGGCTGCTCCGTGCAGTACCCCGATGGCGCCTCGGTGTGCGCGGCGATTGGCAACAACCCCTATGCGGGCGGCTTCATTTACCTGGTGGGCAGTTTTTATGCAGGCGAGCTGATACCCCGCGAACGCGGCGCCTTGGTGCCCGCCGAGGCACACCGTGCGCGCATCACCCTGGACATGCGGGGTGCCACCTACCGCTGGATTGCGCCGTACGAGGCCATGCCTCCACAGGGCAGCGCGGCCGTGCGCGGGCGCCTGACGGGGTTTGTGGACAACGGCACGCCGCAGCTCGACGCCCGCGCGCGGCCGGTGCGCGACTTTCGCGGCTGGCTGTGGCAAAACGGCCAGTGCCGTGACCTGCCGCCCCCATCAGCCCAACAACCTTCTGGCGGGGCCGCCATCACCTCCGACTGCCTGCGCCGCACCCACTACTCCATCCGCCTGCCGGTCGAACTGTTCCGCGAAGCGCTGTTTCGCAAGGACGAGCGCCTGGTCTGGCCGCCGGAAGACCTGGGGCAGATGCGCGTGCGGGTGGAGATGCTGGCGCCGGGCGAAGACACCAAACCGCTGTTCGACAGCGACGCACCCGGCGCGCAACTGGCCGCATCGCTGAACGACCTCTCGCGCAGCCTGCTGCCGGGCGAACGTGTGCAGATCCGCAAGCTGGGCAGTGACGAGGCCAGCGCCATCACACTCAAGGGCGTCGAAGTGCAGGCCGATCCCTCAGCCCCCTGGCTGCTGCGCCTGATCCGCTGGCTGCCGCTGGAGGCTGCAGGTGTGGGCCCGGCAGCAGCCACGCCCGCCGCCCCCACAGCACTGGACATTCTGGACACGCCCACGGGCAACTACGTGGTGAATTTCACCGGCCACCTGCGCGGCGTGGAGCAAGGCCTGGCCGCTGTGGCCACGCGCCTGTCGTGGTACCTGGGCGCCATGCTGGGCGCCATTGCGCTGGCCTGGCTGGTGGTGGAGGTGGGCCTGATCCGCCGCGTGACCGCCCTGACCCGCCGCGCCGCTGCGGTGTCGTACAACGTGCAGCCCGGCCACACCGGACCCCGGCTGGGCGACCTGGATGTGTCGGACCTGCGCGGCTCGGACGAGCTGGGCATTCTGGCCGGGGGCCTGGCCGACCTGCTGCAGCGCGTGAAGGACGACCTGCAGCGCGAGCAGCTGCGCGCCCAGCAAGAGCGCGACATGTGGCACGCCGTAGGGCACGAGATCATGTCGCCCCTGCAGTCGCTGATGGCGCTGAACGGACCACAAGACCCCGGCCACCGCTATGTGCAGCGCATGCAGCAGGCCATCCATGTGTTGTATGGCACGGCATCGCCCGCCGAAGCGCTGCAGGCCGCCGATGTGCCAGAGGGGCGGCTGGACCTGGATGCCTTCTTGCGCAACGTGGCCGACAACGCCCACTTTGCGGGCATTCTGGATGTGGTGTACGACCTGGGCCCAGGCCACCCTGGCCCGGTCATCGTGCGGGCCGATGAGTTTGCGCTCGAAGACGTGGTGACCCACATCTTGCGCAATGCCGACCGCTATCGCCCCACGGGCAGCCCGATCAGGCTGACGCTCACGGCGTCGGAATCCACCGCCAGCGCTACGCTGCACAACCAGGGCTCCACCATTGCAGACGAACTGCTGGAGCGGATTTTTGAACTGGGCGTTTCCGACCCCGCCAGCCCCACCCCGCTGGGCGAGGGCGAGCACCGCGGCCAAGGCCTGTTTGTGGCCAAGACCTACATGGCCAAGATGGGCGGCACGATCAACGCGCGCAATACGGCCGACGGCGTGGCCTTCGTCCTGACTTTTCAGCGCCTGGGCTGACGAGGCCCGAAACGCGCGCCCCGCGCACGGCAGGGGGCGGCACTGTCCGACAGGGACACGCAGCAGGGGGGCCTACCCTGCAGGCATACGTTCAGACCACCGTCTGCAATTGCCCCAGGAGCCCTTTCATGAAACGCATTCCCTTTGCCACCCCCCTCTTCACCGCCGCCTTGTTGCTGGCATGCGCGGGTGCATCCGCGCAAATGCCGCCTCAGGACGCGCGGGCACGCTATGAGCAAGAGCGGGAAAAGTGCATGACCAACAACACGCAGGACAGCTTGGCCACCTGCCTTCGCGAGGCCAACAACGCGCTGGATGCTTCGCGCAAGGGCGATCTGAGCAACCCTGGAGCCGCCGCAAACGACAACGCCACACAGCGTTGTGCTGCGTTCCAGACGGCCGCCGACCAGGCTGATTGCATGCGCCGTGTGCAAAGCAGCCCGGCGAGTGGCTCGGTGTCCGGCGGCGGCGTGTTGCGTGAATCGACCACCACGACGATCACCGTCCCTGCGCAACAATAACCAAGATCCAGGAAGGCGTGGTCTGTAAAAACGGCCACCGCGCAAAGTCTGCGCAGCGGCTCAGGAGATCACCCCAGTTCTGCGCGCATCGCGTCGATGACGCCTTGGTAGTCGGGCTTGCCAAAGATGGCGCTGCCCGCGACAAAGGTGTCAGCACCCGCATCGGCCACGCGGCGGATGTTGTCGGTCTTGATGCCGCCATCCACTTCCAGGCGGATGTCCTTGCCCGAGGCGTCGATGCGCTTGCGCACAGCTTCGATCTTGCGCAGGGCCGAGTCGATGAAGCTCTGGCCCCCAAACCCGGGGTTGACGCTCATGATGAGGATCAGGTCGATGTCGTCAATCACCCAGTCGAGCACATCCAGCGGCTCGGCCGGATTGAACACCAGACCCGGTTTGACACCCTTGGAACGGATGGCCTGGATGCTGCGGTGCACATGGCCCGAAGCGTCGGGATGAAAGCTGATGTAGTCCGCACCGGCGTCGGCAAATGCGGCTGCGAGGGCGTCCACCGGCTGGATCATCAGGTGCACATCGATCGGAACGGCCACACCGGCGGCGGTCTTGGCATGGGGCTTGAGCGCCTGGCACACCATGGGGCCGAAGGTGAGGTTGGGCACGTAATGGTTGTCCATCACGTCGAAGTGGATCCAGTCTGCGCCAGCGGCAATGACATTGCGCACCTCTTCACCCAGGCGGGCGAAGTCGGCGGAGAGGATGGAGGGGGCGATTCGGAATGTGCGGCTCATCCCCCGATTGTCGCAAAGCGCAGAAGGTCTGGGGTTTTACCCCATGGACATGCACTTTCGGAGAATCTCCACGGTTACCATTCGCCCCATGCCAAAGTACCAGTTTGACGTGGAAGTGCTGCCCGAATACCTGCCCGAGCAGTCTGCGCCGGACACCGGGGTGTTCAGCTTCGCCTACACCATCACCATCACCAATTCCGGGGACGCGCCCGCGCAGCTGATTTCGCGCCACTGGATCATCAGCGATTCCCGGGGCCACACCGAAGAGGTCAAGGGCTTGGGCGTAGTGGGCCACCAGCCGCTGCTCAAGCCGGGTGAATCGTTCCAGTACACCAGCGGCTGCAGGCTGCGCACCGCCAGCGGCACCATGCACGGCACCTTTCACTGCGTGGCCGAAGATGGCGAGCCCTTCAATACCCCCGTACCCCTCTTTGTATTGGAAGCGATCAACCACGGCCCCTCGGGTGAGCCGCTGAGTGGACGGGTGCTGCATTGAAGAGTCGCCCCCACGCTCCCCACTTCGTGTGGTCGCTGCCCCCCGAGGGGGCCGCTTTTCATCTTGGGGCGGCCCGGCGATGAAAAACCGCGCCAATACCGACCTGGCCAGCCTGCTGGCGGCGCTCGACCCCACGGCCGGCCTGGCCCATCGCCACCTGTGGCTCATCCACCTGCTGGACTGGGTGCGTGGCCAGCGGGACTCGGTTCCGGCGTCCGTGGGGCGGGTGCAGCTTTTCATCGACGCCATCGCCGCCCGGCCCGACCTCCAGCAGCGGCTGCAGTCCTGGTGGGCGACGCTGGTGGACCAGGTCGATGTCACCACCTTGCTGGCGGACTTTGGCTTTGCGCCCCGCACTGCGCTGGTCAGCGAGATCGCCGAGCGCCTGCGCACCAAGTTGCTGCCGGGCAGTCCCGAGACCATCGATGCCTCCGAGCTCTTCATGCTGGCCCTGCCCAGCGCTTTTGACGCCCAGTGGCTTGCGGCGCTCGACGAAGCCCAGCTGAACCGGCTGGTCGACCTACTGGCCCCCGCCGGTGGCAACGACAGCCCCGGTGGGGCTACGCGCTGGCACCGAGCCTTGCTCGACGCGATCACCTACTGTGCGGGGCAGATTCTCTCGACCGGCTTTGCCCCCGAGCTGCGGTTGCGCATGAGCGAATCCGCGCGCGAGGCTCAGCCCTTTCATGCACTGATCCGCGATGTGGAAAGCCTGCGCGTAGAGGTGCTGCATGCGCTGCGCACGCCTGACCGTCTCAACGAGTCAGCCCAGCGCCTGCGCGAGCGCCTGGAGGCCTGCCGCGCGGCGGCGGCCACCGTGTATGCGCATTTCGAAGACAACGGCATTTCGGTGGGCCTGGTGTTCCGCCTGCGGCAGCTGCGCGAACGCATCCTGCGCGTGCGGGAGTTGCTCGATTGTCTGCTGTCGGCCCAATCGGCCGTCACGGCGGCGCAGCTCATGGCGCACCTGGTGATGGTGGGGCAGGAGCGGCGCAGCCTGCGTGCACTGCTGGCATCCAATTCCTCGCTACTGGCGGCCAAGGTGGCCGAGCGCAGTGCCGAGACAGGTGAGCACTACATTACCCGCACGGGCACCGAATACCGCTCCATGCTGCGCAAGGCGGCGGGCGGCGGCGCCCTGATGGCGTTCACCACACTGGCGAAGTTCGGCCTCTATGCGCTGGCACTGTCGGCGTTCTGGGGTGGCTTCATGGCGGGCATCAATTACGCCGTGAGCTTTGTGCTGATCCAGCTGCTGCACTTCACGGTGGCCACCAAACAACCAGCCATGACGGCGCCGGCGATGGCGGCCAAACTCAAGGAACTGGGTTCAGGCAGCGCCATCGAGGCGTTTGTGGACGAGATCACCCACCTGGTGCGCTCCCAGGTGGCGGCCGTGCTGGGCAATGTGCTGGTGGTCTTCCCGGCCGTGCTTGCGCTCGCCACGCTGATTGCCCTGGCCACGGGCGGCCCGGCCATCAGCCTGAAGGAGGCCGAGCATGTGTTCGCATCCCTGCACCTGCTCGGGCCTTCGCTGTTCTTCGCAGCCTTTACCGGGGTGCTGCTGTTTGCGTCCAGCATCATTGCGGGCTGGACAGAGAACTGGTTTGTGCTCCACCGCATGGACTCGGCCCTGCACTACAACCCGCGCATCACGGGGCTGTTGGGCACCGAGCGCGCCGCGCGTTGGGCCCGCTTCCTTCGCGAAAACCTCTCGGGCCTTGCTGCCAACGTCTCGCTGGGTTTCATGCTCGGCCTGGTACCCGCGTTTGCCGCGTTTTTCGGGCTGGGGCTGGATGTGCGCCACGTCACGCTGTCCACGGGCCAGGTCGCGGCAGCCAGCGCCACACTGGGCCTGCAGGTCCTGCATTTGCCGGCGTTCTGGTGGGCCGTGGCCTCGCTGCCATTTCTGGGGGCCCTGAATGTGTCGGTGAGTTTCTACCTGGCCTTCAGCCTGGCGCTGCGTGCGCAGAACGTCAGCGGTGTAGACCGCTCGCGCATCTACGCAGCAATTCGCGCCCGCCTGCGCAGCGCGCCCCTGAGCTTTTTTGTGCCAGAGCGGACGGCCGGCGCGGGGGTATCGTCACAGGCCTGAACCCGGGCAACCGCCGCATCTGTCCTACACGGCCGGAGTGTTTCGGCCTGTAAATTCGGGGCACCAACGCCCAAGCGCACCCCCTCCCCCCTGCGGAGGGCCTGTGCGCCGGCCCTTTCACACCAACGGGCACCGCCCGTCTGACGCAGAGGTTCCATGACATGAATGAAATCCTGAGCTTCTGGGCGCAGTGGCTGCGCCCCTCAGCCGGGTTGCCCACGGTGCAATGGTCACTGCTGTTGGCCGTGGCGGCCATGGCAGGCTATCTCACGCAGCGCCATACAGGCCTGCCCAAGGTGCTCGGTTATTCGCTGGTGGGTACCGCCGCCGGGCTGGCCGGGTTCAGCGGGGCGGTGTGGCCGCTGCAGGGCATCGGCCTGTTCCTGCTGGAGCTGGGCATTGCCCTCGTCCTCTTTGAATGTGGCGGCCGCATTCCGCTGCGCTGGTTTCGCCACAACCCCATGGTGTTGGTGCAGAGCATTGCCGAATCGGTATTGACCTATTTTGCCGTGTACTGGGTGCTGGTCTGGCTGAACCTGCCCACCCAGGTGGCCGGCCCGTTGGCCCTGGTGGCCTTGGCCGCCTCGCCTGCCGTGCTCACCCGCGTGGTGGCCGACACCCGCGCGGCGGGCCCGGTCACAGAGCGCGCCATCGTGCTCACCACCTTGTCCACGCTGTATGCGCTGACACTGGGCAGCGCCAAGGCCGAGCTGATCAACCGCCAAAGCCTTACCGTGGTGGAGACCGTGTACCCCGTGATGGTGGTGCTGGGCGTCTCCATCATCGTGGCCGCCGTGCTGGCCCTGGTGCTGCGCATGGCGCTGCGCTTCATGAGCCCCACGAGCGAAAACACCTCCATGCTTTTTCTGGCGCTGGTGGCGGCGGGCACCGCCGTGGCAGCGCACATGGGAGGCTCAGCCCCCCTGGCCGCGCTGCTGGGCGGCATGCTGCTCAAGCAGCTCAACCCCCGCCCCTGGGCCTGGCCGCGCCAGCTGGGCAACGCATCGTCGCTGCTCACCATGCTGATGTTCGTGCTGGTCTCCACCGTGGCTGCGCAGGCCGACTGGAGCGCCCCCGTGGCCGGCGTGGTGCTGGCCCTGATTGCCGTGCGCCTGGTGGCCAAGGCCACCGGCGTGGCACTGGGCAACGTGGGCAGCGGCGCAAGCTGGAAGCAGGCCCTGTGGGTGGGCTGCGCGATGACACCGATGTCGTCCATCGCGCTCTTGATCGCCTCGCAGTTCGTGCTGGCCTCGCCCTCGACCGGCCACGTGATTGCCGGTGTGGCGTTGCCTGCCATTTTGCTGATGGAAGTCCTGGGCGCCGTGATTGCCACCGTGGCCATTTACCGTGCGGGCGAAAGCTCGAAACCCTGGGCGCCACTGACCCGTGGCCACAACGGAGAGAATAGCCGTGAGTCTTGAAGCCTTCAACCATTCCGAACCGCTGACGCTGGGCGTCGAGCTGGAGTTGCAGCTCGTCAACACCAACGACTACGACCTGGCCCCCTACGCCGAGGACATGCTGCGCCTCATGAAGAAAACCCCGCTGCCCGGCAGCGTGGTGCCCGAGATGACGAACAGCATGATCGAGATTTCCACCGGCATCTGCCACTCGGCCAGCGAGGTGCTGGGCCAGCTCACGCCCATCCGCGATGCACTGGTCAAGAGCGCGGACAAGCTCAACATCGCCGTGGTGGGCGGAGGCACGCACCCTTTCCAGCAGTGGCACGAGCGGCGCATCTACGACAAGCCGCGTTTTCGCGAGCTGTCCGAGCTGTATGGCTACCTGTCCAAGCAGTTCACCATCTTCGGCCAGCATGTGCACATCGGCTGCCCCGACGCGAATGCCGCACTGCTCATGCTGCACCGCATGTCGCGCTACATCCCGCACTTCATCGCGCTGTCGGCATCGAGCCCCTACGTGCAGGGCCAGGATACGGCCTTTGACTCGGCGCGGCTGAACTCGGTGTTTGCGTTTCCGCTGTCAGGCCGCGCGCCCATGGCTCTGACCTGGGATGACTTCACCACGTACTTCGACAAGATGACGCGCACCGGCGTGGTCAAGAGCATGAAGGACTTTTACTGGGACATCCGCCCCAAGCCCGAGTTCGGCACCATCGAGATCCGTGTGTTCGACACGCCACTGACCATCGAGCGCGCCGCCGCGCTGGCGGGCTACGTGCAGTCGCTGGGCGCATGGTTTCTGGCCGAGCAGCCCTTCATGCCCGCCGAAGACGACTACCTTGTGTACACCTACAACCGCTTCCAGGCCTGCCGTTTTGGCATGGACGCGGTGTATGTGGACCCGGCCACCGGCGACCACATGCCGCTGCGCGAGCACATCCTCAAGACCATGGACAAGATCGCCGGGCACGCCGCCGTGCAAGGCGCTTCGAGCGCCATGCACATGCTGCGCACCGAAGCGGAAGCGGGCCAGAACGATGCGCGCTGGCTGCGCGAGCGCCAGCGCGAGGAGCAACTGCTGGCCGAGGTCAGCCGCCAGGCGGCGCAGCGCTTTCGCGGCGCGCCAGCCTGAACGCCTCGTCTCGCATCCGCACCTTCACGCCGCCAGCGCCAGTTTGCGCGCCTGCTGCGTGCGCCCGCCATAGCCCCAGTCGCTGGCAGGCAGCTCACGCACCACCACGTAGCTGGCGGGGGCCAGCGCGCCGTCACCGGCCAGCTGGCGCTGCAGTTCAGCAAACGCGGCCTGGATGAAGGCAGCCTTCTCCTCCTGCGTGTTCGTGCCTTGCGTGATGCTGATCTCCAGCAACGCCGTGGGCTGCTCGACCGGCACACCACCGATGTGCCAACGCGCAGCGGGCAGGTCGTCAATAACCACCGCCGTCACCTCGCGGCGCTTGCCCAGCAGGTGCACGGTCAGGTCCGTGAGCGCGCTGGCCAGTTGCCGGTAGCGCTCGGGGTTTTGCAGCGGGGCCAGTTTTAGAACGAGGGTTGGCATGGTGTTTTCAGCTCCGGGGTGGAAGGGTTCGTTGGCGCGGCTTCATCAGCAGTCCGCGCGAGGTGGAAAACCCGGCGGGCCATGCGCAGGAACCCGCGCGCCACCCTGGCATGGGCGGCGCGAATCGCCTCCTGGCGCAACTGCAGTGCGTGGCGCCTGGCCTCATCGTGCAGGCGCTGGTAGTCATCGGGGTATTGATGGGGGTACATGTGCATTCCTTTCGGGGTGAAGCCACTGTAGGCAGCGCCAGGCGCGGCGGAAACCGCCCACGGGGCAAGACCGTTTTGCACGGATCGCAAGGGTGTCTCTGCATGAATCGAGCGCGACGATTCGTGCAGGGGCTCCCAGGCCCCGCCGTTACCATTGCCCGATGCGCGATATCCGCTTTGATGACATGCACCTGTTCGTGCGCGTGGCCGACCTGGGCTCGCTCTCGGCGGTAGCGCGCGAGCGCGATGCGCCCGTGAGCCAGGTCTCCCGCACCCTGGCGCGCATCGAGAAGGCTTGCGGCGCACGGCTGCTGCACCGCACCACCCACGGCCTCACGCTCACGGCCGAAGGGCAGACCTTTCTGGACTACTGCCGCCGCCTCACCGGCATGCTCGACGAGCTGGAGGGCGAGTTCGCCCAGCAAAGTGGCCAGCCCAGCGGCTGGGTGCGCGTGGCGTCCAGCTCGGTGGTGGCCGAGCACCTGCTGATCCCCAGCTTTGACAGCCTGCAGCAAAAGTACCCGCAACTGCGTGTGGAACTGGTGGTGGACGACCGCATGGCCGACATGGCGCAGGGCGGCATCGACATCGCCATTCGCACCGGCCCACCGCTCACCGACACTGTGGTGGCGCGACCGCTGGGCAGCTTGGCACGCGCCCTGTACGCCACGCCCTGCTACCTGCAGGCACATGGCATGCCAGAGCGCCCCGGCGATCTGCGCCAGCACCGGCTCATCACCAACAGCGCGGTGGCGTTTCTGAACCACTGGCCTTTCCAGATCGACGGTGCGCCCTATGTGCTGGTGGCCGAGGGCCACTGGCGCTCGGGCAGCACGGCCATCACAGCGCGTTTGGCGCTGCAGGGCCTGGGCATTGCGCGCCTGGCCACGGTGGTGGCGGAGCCCCTGGTACGCCAGGGCCTGCTGGCACCGGTGCTGGCCGATTGCGTGGACCTGCAGCCCAGCCCCATCCACGCCATCACCCTCACCCGCAGGCACCGGCTACCCAAGATTCAGGCCTGCATCGACCACTGGGCGCAGTGGTTTTCTGCCGCAGCGCCGAGCGCCTGAGCGGGTTCGCGCCGTTTTCTTCCTCCGATTCCTTAGGACCGTACCGTGGGTGAATTCGACCTGATTGCACGTTACTTCACGCGCCCCGCGCGCCCCGGCGGTGCCGTGGCCCTCGGCGTGGGAGACGACTGCGCGCTGCTGGCGCCAGCACCCGGCATGCAGCTGGCCATCTCCAGCGACATGCTGGTGACGGACCGCCACTTCTTTGCGGACGTGGACCCCGAAGCCCTGGGCCACAAGGCGCTCGCAGTGAACCTGTCGGACCTGGCGGCCTGTGGCGCGCGCCCGCTGGCGTTCACATTGGCCTTGTCCTTGCCCCGGGTGGATGAGGCCTGGCTGGAAAGCTTCTCGCGCGGGATGTGGGCGCTGGCCGATGCCCACGGCTGCGAGCTGGTGGGGGGCGACACCACGCAGGGCCCGCTCAACATCTGCATCACCGTGTTTGGCGAGGTGCCCCCCGGCCAGGCCCTGCTGCGCAGCGGCGCGCGGCCCGGCGACGACATCTACGTGAGCGGCACCTTGGGCGACGCCCGCCTTGCACTGGAAGCCCTGCTGGGCCACACCCCCCTGCCCGCCGACGTGCTGGCCCGCGCGCGCCAGCGGCTGGAGCGCCCTACCCCGCGTGTGGCCCTGGGCCTGGCCCTGCGCGGCGTGGCCAGCAGCGCCATGGATGTGAGCGACGGGCTGCTGGGCGACCTATCGCACATCCTCAAGGCGTCAGGCGTAGGGGCCCGGATCGACACGCACATAACTTCAAAACTAATAGCTGCCAGCGCTTATCCATCAAGCGCTAGCGGCCTATTTGATGCTGAATTGATCCACCAATGCACACTGGCAGGCGGCGACGACTACGAGCTGGCCTTCACCGCCCCGCCCGCGCAGCGTGAGGCGGTGGCCGCCGCGTCGCAGGCGAGCAGCACGCCCGTCACCCGCATCGGCACGGTGCTGGCCACACCTGGCCTGCAATTGGTGGATGCACAGGGCCAACCGGTAGACAAGCGCTACGCCTCGTTTGACCATTTCCGGTAACGGGCAGCCGTGACCAGTAAAAATTTTTCGCAACCCATGAATCCTTTTGCGAAACCCGCGGCTCTTGGTGGTGGAGGCGCCCTGTGTTGGCACCTCCTTCAACCGACCAAGGAGCCAATTCCCATGCTGTACCGCAAGAACATCACCCGCCCCGAAAGCCTGCTGCGCGTTGTGGGGGGCGTCGCCCTCATCGCCGCGGGCCTCTGGTGGCTGGCCGCATCGCCGCTGGGACTTGCGCTGGCCGCCTCGGGCGTGGGCAGCATCCTGAGCGGCGCATTCGGCTACTGCCCCGCCTGCGCCATGGTGGGCCGCAAGCCTGTTGAATGACATGAAACAACACCCCCCTGAGTTGCTTCGCGCCTTCACCTCCGCTCTCACGCTGTGCGTGGGCAGGGGACCGCAGCCAGCGCGGCGGGGCGGCCCTTGCGCGGCTGCCCGCGCAGGGGTCGCACCGGTTTCACAGGCTGCGGGTGGCGCAATGCGCTGTGGAAGACCAAAACCATGACCGCACCCACACTCGCCCAGCTGCTGCCCGCCGCGCGCAGCGGCGACGCCGTGGCGATGGAGCAGCTGCTGCGCCTCACCCGCCCCGACATCCGTCGCTATGCGCTGCGCCATTGCGCAGCCACCACGGCCACCGACGACGTGGTGCAGGAGGCGCTCATCATCGTGTACCGCCGCGTGGGCGCGCTGCGCGAGGCGGCGGCGTTTGGTGGCTGGGTGGTGCGCATCGTGCAGCGCCTGTGCATGCGGCCGGTGCTGGCGTGGCTCAAGGCCGAGCCACTGGCGCAAGTCGAAGACAACCTCGCCTGGTCGCACCGCCCCGACCACGAGCTGCGCCACGACCTGGCCCTGGCCATCGATTCGCTGCCACCGATCTACCGCGATGCCCTCCTGATGCGCGACTTCGAGGAACTCACGATCGAGGAGATGGCCGGGCGCCTGGGCACCACGCGCGAGGCGGCCAAGAGTCGGCTGCACCGTGCCAGGGCCCTGGTGCGCGAGTACCTGCTGCCGCCTGCGCAGGCGGGTCGCTGAGGCCCCGTCAGGCAATCGGCCCTGCTGCGCAATAGTTCACGCAGCGGGCTCCGGGCTTGTGCGCGGCCCGTGCAACAAGGTGCAACATCGCGCTCCATGGCTTATACCTACCTGTTCTTCCAGCCCGCAAGGTTGCCGCTGTCCACCGACGAGCTCTCCCCCGACACGGTGCTGGTGCTGCGCGACATCGATCACATCAAAACATCGCTCGCGCAGATGGTGCCGGGCCTGGAATGGGCCCTGCCCACCTGGGGCCACGCCACGGTGCTGGGCCACGGGGTGGAATTCCATCTCCCCGAAGACGTGTCCGAAGGCCCGCTCGCCATGCACTGCTCGCTGCGCACTGACTACACCCCGTGGGTGCAGTCGCTCTGCGACACGCTGGGCTGGCTGGCATTCGACGAGCGGCCCATGTGCCTGCAACCCCACGGCCCACCGTTCATGGCCTGAAAAGCCAAGCCTCACGCAAGCTCCGGCGCGAAGCCTACTTCGCAATGATGGTCAGCAGCTCCTCCCGCGTGGTCGGGTCGGCCATGTATTTGGAGTAAAGCGGCGCCATGCGCCGCACGAAGGGCGAGACGTCCTTCACGCGCACGAACTGCGAGCCCTGCTTGGCGGTGGTCTCCAGCGCCTGGGCCACGCGCTTGTTCCACAGCTCGCGCATCAGCAAGGCCGACTGCGCACCCGCGTCGGCAAAGGCCTTGCGGTCCTCGGCCGAGAGCTTGGCCCACAGCGCGGTGGACACCACCAGCGCCTCGGGCGAGATCACGTGGTTGGTCACATACACGTTTTTAGCCAGCTTGTAGTGGCCGGTGGACTCGTACGACGGCATGTTGTTCTCGGCGCAGTCGATGGTGCCTTTCTCGAAACCGCCCAGCACCTCCTTGAAGGGCATCGCCACCGGCTTCGCATCCAGCAGCTTGACCATCTCGGTATAGATCTCCGACTGCTGCACGCGGATGGAAGCCCCCGCCAGGTCGCGGATGGTGGCGAGCGAGCGGTGGGCGCAGTAGAACGAACGCCCGCCACCGTCGTACCAGCCCAGCACCACAAAGCCGGCCGATTGCAAGTTGGCGGCAAAGCGCTGCCCCAGAGCGCCGTCCAGGTGGCGGAACATGTGGGCCGAGTCGGTGAAGAGGAACGGCAGGTTCAGCACCTTGATGCCGGGCACCGCATCGGACAGCGGGCCCGAGCTGAACTCGGCGATGTCAATCTCGCCGCTCTTGAGCATCTGCACGGCCTTGGGCTGATCGCCCAGGGTGGCATTGGAGAACACCTCGATCTGGTAACGCCCCTGCGTGGCCTTACCCACCTGCTGCGCAAAGCTTTTCATGGCCTCGGTGACGGGGTAGCCGTCGGGGTGGATGTTCCAGGCGCGCAGCTTGGTCTGGCCCGACGCAGCGCCTGCGTACAGCAACGCTGCCACCAACAACCCACCCACTCTCAGTCCCTTGTGCATGTCTGTCCCTCCATCCTGTTGTTGTGCGATGCATTGTTAACGTCATCATCTGACGTCGTACAAATAATCACAAATTTCTACACCGAATCCAAGGCGGTGCTGGCTCGCGCCCTCGTAGGCACAAAGGTTTCCAACTGATCTTTGAAAAACCCGAATACTTCCAGTATTCATGCGGCTTTCAAAGGCTTTTCAACCCAACGCAACAGCCCCTTCGCGCCCGATTTTGCGGCTACCAGGCCATCTGCCTGATTGGGGTAAACGCCAGTGATCGGATGAAAGCACGCGCCCAAAATCCGCGCCAAGTTGTACGACGTCTGTTGTCAAGGCGGCGTGTGGCCCGGGCCGATTGCCTTGGTGGCAGCAGGGCGCGCCCGCTTCTCCCTTTCCAGAACCCTTGCCATCCAACGAGGAGACATCCCAATGACGATGAAGCGCAGAGACTTCACCCTGAGTGCCCTGGCCCCCCTGCTGCTGAGCGCCTGCGGCGGCGGCAGCGACGACCCCGCGCCCACCTTTCCGCCCGGCCCCAAGGCCGACGCTGCCGACGCCCTGAAGCGGGCCACGCACTACATGGACGACACCGTGTCCTACCAGGGCGGCTACGTGTGGTCGTACTCGCCGGACCTGAAGCAGACCTTCGGCGAGATGGAGGCCTACCGCACCATGTGCTGGATCCAGCCGCCGGGCACGCCGTCGGTAGGCCATGTGTACCTGGACGCCTACCACGCCACCGGCGACGAACGCCACTGGCGCGCGGCCGAGCGCACCGCCACGGCCATCATGGCCGCGCAGCACAGCTCCGGCGGGTGGAACTACATCCACGACTTCGCGGGCGAGGCGTCGCTGAAAAAGTGGTACGACACCATCGGCAAGAACGGCTGGCGGCTCGAAGAGTTCCAGCACTACTACGGCAACGCCACGTTCGACGATGCGGGCACGGCCGTGGCATCGCAGTTCCTGCTGCGCATGTACCTGGAGCGGCGCGAGGCCCGCTACCTGCCGGCCGTGCAAAAGGCCATCGACTTCGTGCTCAACGCGCAGTTCGGGCCCGAGTACGGCGTGGCCAATGGTGGCTGGCCGCAGCGGTTCCCGCACTTCCCAGGCGCCGTCAGCAGCATGCCGCTGCCCAACGCATCGCAGTTGCCCGCCGGTGCCAAGGCCGGCATGGACGACGGCGACTACACGCTGCACGTGACCTTCAACGACGACGTGATGGGCGAGAACATCAAGTTCCTCACCCTGTGCGTGATGGCGCTGGGCGAGACGCGCCTGATCGCCCCCATCAACCGCGCAATGGAGTGCATGCGCCTGATGCAGCAGCCCGGCCAACAGGCCGGCTGGGGGCTGCAGCACCTCTCCCGCGAAAGGGACGGCCGGCCTGCCGGCTCGCCCGCCGGTGCCCGCAGCTACGAGCCCCGGTCGCTGGCCACGCACACCACGCAGACCAACATCCGCCAGATGTTCAACTACTTCCAGCTCACCGGCGACCGCAAGTACCTGGCGCGCCTGCCCGAGGCGATTGCCTGGCTCAAGAGCTGCCCGCTGCCGGCCGATGCCGCCACGGTGAACCCGCTGCTGGGCGGCGGCCGCACCCACCCCACCTTTGTCGAGCTGGGCACCAACGACGGCCTGTACGTGCACCGCTACGGCTCCAACATCCACAACGGCGCCTACTACTACGACAAGAACTACACCAACACCGTGAGCCACTATTCGGCCGGCCGGCCCATCGACATCGCCGGGCTGGAAGCCACGTACAACAAGCTCAATGGCATGACGGACGCGGCCGTGGCCGAGCTGGCGGCGCGCTCGCCGCTCAAGGTGACAGGCGGCGGAAAAGCGCTGCCTAAATACTTCTCGATCCGCGAGGTGGACTTTCCGGATTTGTTCACTGGTGCGGTCATGGCCACACCCGCCGTGCCCGACACGGAAGTCGCCACGCTGCTGACCGAGCTGGGCACCCGCAACTACTGGACATCGCCCGTGCCCGAGATCGTGAACCCCTACCTGGCCGACGGCCCCACCGCCCCCTACACCGGCACGGCCTACCGCAGCAAGCACGTGGGCGATGTGTACGACACCTCGCCCTACCCGGCCGACAACCCGCCCGAAGTGCCGCCGTACGTGAAGAAGGACAAGCCCCAGTTCATCGTCACCGCCGAGTGGATACGGCGCATGGGGCGGCTGATCGCGTTCGTGGCACCGGTGGCGTGACCACTCGCTCTGCGCAATTGCTATTATTTGTATAGCATTTTGCGCTTTCGCAGAAAGCGCTGGAAGGCAAAAGGGCTCAAATCCCCCGCACCAAGACAGGCCGCGCGCCGGGGGAATGGACTGCAGCCAAAAGCCGCCCGCACCGTGTTCGAGCGCTGGCGCGAGAAACCCGCCTCAGCGCATCTGGAACAGCTCCTGGTGAAAGCGCGCAGGCGAGCGCCCCAGGCGCTCCATGCCCCGGCGCACCGCCTCGGCAAAGCCCTGCGGCCCGCAGAACCACACACTCGCCGCCGGGCTCGTGCCTGCCAGCAGCGCTGCCGGTGTCACGGGCCCCGCGTCGTCACTGTAGTGCGTCTCCAGCGTCACGCTGGGCAAGCGGGCGCACAGTGCGGCCATGCGGTCGGCAAACACCGTCTCGCCCGCATGGCGCACGCAGTAGTGCAGGTGCACCCGGGGTGCCAGCGCGGGTGTGGACTGCAGGGATTCGAGCCAGGCCATGAACGGCGTGGCGCCGATGCCGGCAGCCACCCACACCTGCTCCGGTGCGCTGTCGCTGCGAAAGTCAAAACAGCCATATGGCCCCTCGATGCCTACCTGCTGCCCCAGATGGATTTGCAGAGGCAGCTGGCCCGTGTGGTCGCCCAACGCCTTGATGGCAAACCGCAGCACGCCATCGCCTTGGTCGGCATTGAGCAGGGTGAACGGGTGTGCCCCCTCGGCACGGCCAAAGGTGACAAACGCAAACTGACCGGCCGCATGCTTCCAGCCACTGGCGGGGCTGACCTGGCAGGCCACCTCCAGCACGCGGGCCCCTTGTGGCGACACGCTGACCACGCGGGCCGCATGGCGGCGGCTGCGCCCGATGGCCCCGGCCAGCGAGCGCACAGCGCACAACACCCCCACCAGCGTGCAAAGGCCCACCAGAACACCTGCCGGCTGTTGCCACCAAGCAGGCGGCGTGAGCACCACGGCATGGAAGGCCAGCACCAGGTACACCACGGCCAGCAGCTTGTGCAGGTAACGCCACACGTGGTACGGGAACCGCTGCCACAGCGTGATGACCAGCATGGCCGCCAGGAACCACACGGCCCACTCCCCCATCTCCTCGGCCAGGTGGCGGAAGGTGTTGAGCCACCAGTCCGCGCGCGGCGTGCGCACCGGGCGACCCACCCAGTCGGCCAGCAGGCTGCGCGAGAGCTGCAGCCCGTAGTGCACCAACCCCAGCACAATCGCGCCAATGCCCGCCCACTTGTGCAGGCGGTAGCTCTTGTCCAGGCCACCGAGCGGTTTTTCCAGCCACGCGGGGCGCACGGCCAGCACCATGGTCAGCGACATCAGCGCCCAGGCCCCCACCCCGGTAAGCAGGATCAGCTGGTTGCGCCACCACCAGACATCGCCCCATGCGGCCGGCGCAGGCTGGGGCACCCACAGTGCCAGCAGCCACGCTGTGAATGCCAGCGCCAGAGAGCCCCCCAAGACCTTCTTCCACATCACCAGTCCCAACTATTTGTTGCAATGCAGCAGATATAGAAACCCGCGATGAACGCCACCTGAACGGAGTGTGAAGAGGCGGCAAAGCGTGGCGGCTGGTGCCCGAGGGTTGATCTGCATCAGCAATCTGCGCGGGGGCTGCCCTCCTCGGAGTCAAGTCCGCACAAAACGCGCGAGGGGCCTGCGGGGCGTGGCAGGCACCTCGCCTTCGGGGTAGCCGATGCGGCAGAACATCTGCACGGTGGCGTCCTGCGGCGTGCGCGGCGCGGGCAGCCCCAGCACCAGCTGGTGCACACGCTCGAAGTGCGGGGCCATCTCGGCAAACTCCTGCACGGCCTGGCTCATCGGGTGCATGCCCACGCCGAGCGCAGTGGCCTGCAGCTGCTGGCGCACATAGAGGCGGCCGGTGTGGACCTGGTCGCTGCGCGTGTTGGTGCCGGTGATCCACACAAAACCCATGGCCGTGCGGCTGTGCCCTTCAAAGCGGCCCATGGCGCTTTTGTAGGCTGCGCCGCCTTCGACGGGTGGCGCCGAGCGGTCGAACATGCCCAGCGCCGACACCGCGCGCACAAACGGCGAGTTGAGCGAGATGCCGTCGCGGTGCTGCAGGATTTCCCCCGGCCCGACACGCGTGAGGTGGATGCTTTCCATCATGGTGCGCGGCGTGAGCAGCTCCACCCGGGCGGACTCCCAGCACAGCGTGCGCAGGGCGGGCAAATGGTCGGCGCTGACCGTGCCGCCGACGCCCAGCGGGGCACCGGCCTGGGCACTGCCCAGCAACTGGGCCAGCAACTCGGGCGCCACGGGGCGGGTGGTGTCGAAATCTGTCTTGGGCGTGCGGCGCAGCAGCACCTGGGCGAACAGCGGATCGGGCGCGCCGCCGGGTTGGAGCGTGATGCGCGCCACGGGGCGGCTGTCCCAGTCCTTCGGAGCCATGGGCAACTCGCCCTGCGGCCACAGCAACACTTCACTGGCCAGACCCTGCTGGGCCAGCGCCATCACCAGCAGCTCCAGGAAGGCACCATGGCCGATCAGGATCTGCCGCCCCAAGGGGTCGGTATGGGGCAGCACCCGCTCGCGGTCGGTGCGCAGGGTGATCACGCCTTCTTCGCGCAGATCCACCAGCCAGGGCTGCAGGTTGTGCGGGTTGGGCGCGGTGATGGCGTAGGCCACGGCGCGGCGGCGCGCGTCGGTCTCGCCCACGGGGCCTTTCCAGGCCTCGACCGCCTCGGCGGGATAGTGCGAGCCCACGGCGCCACAGGCGGCCAGCGTGCCTGCGGTGGCGGCAGCGATGGTGCCACCCCCGGCCAATCGGATGAAGTTGCGACGGTGCATGACAAGGTTCCTTGGGTGGGTGAATCGGTGGCGGGTTTCAGGCCAAAGCGGCGCGCGGCACCTGCGACGTGACCAGCCCCAGGTCGGCCAGCGCCTGGCGCACGGCCTGGTCGAACGGGGTGTGGGGCTCGTCGCCGATGAGGGCGCGCAGGCGGGTGTTGTCCAGCCGGTGGGGCGTGCTCCACAGGTAGCGCATGGCCGCCAGTGCGGCAAACGTGGGGGCCACCACCCCCGCCATGCGCAGCAAGGGCCATGGCAGCTGGCCCACGCGCAGCGCACCGGCATCGGGCAACCAGCCCTGTTCTGCCGCAATGGCGGTGAAGCTGTGGAGCCACTGCTGCGCGGTGACGTGGTGCCCCGCGACATGCAGGCATTCAAACGCGGGCAGCCGGTCACGCTCTTGCGCCACGCGCACAAAGCTGCGTGCCAGGTCGGGCAGATAGGCCCACGGCGTGGCCACATCCAGCGGGCCAGGCCAGGTGACGCGGCCCCGCGGCAGGTCCTTGGCGATGGCCTGGTCGATCCAGCTGCCGGTGCCGCTGCCAAAGAAGTCCCCGGCGCGCAGCACGACGGCACGCAGGTCGCCCCCTTGCGTGGCGGCCTGCAGGCGCTGCTCCAGCTGCACCCGCATCCGCCCCTTGAAGCCCGTGGCGGCCTGGGGCGTGTCTTCGCGCAGCACAGGCGGCATGCCTTCACCAAAGTTGTAGACATTGCCGGGCAGCATCAGCGTGGCGCGCAGCTGGCGGGTGACGGCAATCGCCGCGTCCATCAGCGCGGGGGCCTCTTCGCGCCAGGCCTTGTGGGTGTACGCGGGGTTGAGCGCATGCACCACCACCTGGGCACCTTGCGCCTGGGCGGCCAGCGCGGCGGTGTCATCCACCGCCACGGGCATCCACCACACACCGGGAATGGCGGGCAGCGCAGGGCTGCGCGCGCCAGGCCGCACCTGGGCCAGCACCTGCCAGCCCGCCTGGGCAAAGGCGCGGGTGGCCGCCAGGCCCAGCCGGCCCCGGGCGCCCAGGATCAGCACGGTGGAGGGGTTGTCCGTGGTGGGGCGAGAAGGGGGATGGGTGGTCATATCAGGGCTCCATTCACAAAGGATGGAGCGATTGTGAAAACGCCGGCACCGTTACACAATTGCCTAACAATTCATAGCAGCAATGCAAAATTGAATACCACCAACCGCTCCGCGGTACTCACATTGCAGGCACGCTATCGCCATGAATCAGACCTTTGACTGGAGCCTGGTGCAGTCCTTTCTGGCCGCGCTTGACCAGGGCAGCCTGTTGGGTGCGGCACGTGTGCTGGGTGCCAGCCAGCCCACCATTGGCCGCCATATTGCCGAGCTGGAGTCGCAGCTGGGGGTGGTGCTGTTCGAGCGCACGGGGCGCGGTCTATTGCCCACCGCCACGGCGCTGCGGCTGGCCGAATCCGCGCGCGCCATGGAGGCCAGCGCCCACCAGCTGGCCCGCAGCGTGTCGGGTGCCGAGGAAGGGGTGAGCGGCACCGTGCGCATCACCGCCAGCCAGCCTGTGGCCTGCGCACTGCTGCCGCCGGTACTGGCAAGGATGCGCCAGGTGCTGCCCGAGGTGCAGGTGGAACTGGTGGCCAGCAACCAGGTCACCAACCTGCTGCGCCGCGAGGCCGACATCGCCCTGCGCATGGTGCGCCCCGACCAGGCCAGCCTGGTGGCCAAGCGCATCGGCGCGGTGACGCTGGGCGCCTATGCCCACCGCGACTACCTGCGCCGCAAGGGCACGCCCCGGCAGCCGCCCGACCTGCTGCAGCACGAGCTGGTGGGCAACGACCGGCACGAGGACATCCTGCAGGGCTTTGCCGCCATGGGCTACCCGGTGGAACGCCAGCACTTTGCGTTCCGCACCGATGACCTCATGGCCTACTGGGAGGCCGTGCGTGCGGGACTGGGCATCGGCTTTGTGGGCAACTACCTGGCCCGCACCGACCCCGGCGTGGTGGCCGTGCTGCCCATGCTGCCCCTGCCCGAGCTGCCCATCTGGCTCACGGTGCACCGGGAGATCCGCACCAGCCGCAAAATCCGGGCGGTGTATGACTTCCTGGCGGAAGAGGTGCCAGGGGTGCTTTAAGAACCTGTTCAAGATCTTTTCAGGGTCGCGCAAGCGCCTTGCCGGGATGGGATGCAAGGCACGGTGCGCAGTGGATAGCCCGGCTATCCACAAGCGCCGCAACGCCGCAGACCGCCCGGCAAGGCACTTGCCCGCAGGGTTGGAGTGAAATCGGGCGATTGGACGCCCCAGCTGCTTGCATGGGCACGAGCCCATGCGGCGCATCCAAGGCATCCACTCATCCCGATTGCACTCCAACGCGACCCCCGAAAAGATTTTGAACAGGTTCTAAGAACCTGTGCGCGGCCACGGCGGCTGCTAGCATCCCATTCCCTTTGTCCACCGCGCCCAAGGAGCCCCGTGATCCATTTCCCCCTTGCCTTGCACTTGCGCTCTCCACACCCGCTGCGGCCCCTGGGCCTTGTCGGCATGGCCCTGCTGTGCAACGCGGCCTCGCCGGCCCTGGCGCAGGACACCTCCCGCATTGCCCGTGTCACCGTCTACCCCGGCAGCGCCACCGTGGAGCGTGTGGCCAAGGTGCCCGCTGGCGCACGCAGCCTCACGCTGGCCTGCCTGCCCGCGTCGCTGGATGCGCAAAGCCTGCAGATCAACGCCGACCCCGCGGTGCGCGTGGGCGAGTTCAATGTGCTGACCGAAGACCGCGACGTGGTGGCGGCCTGCGCCAGCCCGCTGGACGGCCGCATCCGCGAGCTGGAAGACCAGATCGCCGGAGTGAAGGCCGAGGCCTCGGCCCTGAAGCTGGTGGACGGCTACCTGCGCAGCGTGGCCAACACCAGCACCAGCGATGAGACGGCCCCAGGGCGTGCCGCCATCCCCACATCCGCGCAGATCACCGCCACCGCCGACGTGCTGCGCAAGTCCGGCCAGGACAGCTTCACCCGCAGCCACCAGCTCCAACGCAAGCAAGAGGCGTTGCAGCTGGCACTCAAGCCCCTGGTGGCCGAGCGCGACCGCGTGGCCAGCCAGCGCGCGCGCGTGGTGTCGGTCACCATCAACCTGGCCACCGAGCGCGAGGCCGAGCTGCGCCTGTCTTACCAGGTGCGCGGCCCGGGCTGGCAGCCCACCTACCGCGCCACGCTGGACGCCACCAAAGCCACGGTGCTGATCGAGCGCCAGGCGCTGGTGGCGCAGAACAGCGGCGAGGACTGGGGCAACGTGCAGCTCACCCTGTCGACCGGCCAGCCGGGCCGGGCCACGCAGGGCCGCCTGCCGCGTGAATGGACACTGGATGTGGCCCCGCCGCCGCGCCCCATGCCCGCGACGGCCCCCATGATGGCCATGGCCCCACCGGCCCCTTCGCCCGCCGCGCTCGCGCGCAACGCGGTCGAGGAGGACAAGCTCAGCTTCGACGTGAGTGCGATCGACAAGGGTTTCGCCACCGAATTCGCCGTGCCGCAACGCATCACCGTGCCATCGAGCGGCCAGCGCGTGACGCTGGCGCTGGGCAACCACACGGCCCCCGCCACGCTGATAACCCGCACCGCCCCGGCCGTGGAAGAGGCCGCCTACCTGGTGGCCCACATGGCCCAGCCGCCCGGCGTGTGGCCGGCCGGGCCCACGGGCCTGTACCGCGACGGCGCGTTTGTGGGCAACGGGCGCATCGACTTCGGCACACCCAGCGCGGGCGCTCCGGCGGGCAGCACCAGCCTGTCGTTCGGCCGCGATGAACTGGTCACGGTGCGGGCCGAGCCCGCGCAGGACCTGACCGGCAGCACGGGCTTCACCGGCTCGCGCACCGAGCGCAAGACGCGCCGCGCCTACAGTGTGGAAAACCGCCACAAGACCGGCATCACGCTGCAGGTGCTGCATGCCGCGCCGGTGTCGCGCAACGAGAAGATCGAGGTCGAATCGCGCTACCAGCCCCAGCCCACCGACACGGCCTGGAACCGCACACCCGGCACCGTGGCCTGGCAGCAGGCGCTGGCCGCAGGTGCCACGGCGCCGTTCAGCGCCGAGCACACCATCCGGTACCCCAAGGATGTGGAGCTGCAAGAGCGCCAGTAAATGATGAGGCACCCCCTGAGGCGCTTCGCGCCTTCACCCCTCTCTCGCTGCGCGGGAAGGGGACGCACCCGGTGGCCTGGCAAAGCCAGTTCCACGGGTACGCTGGCCTTGTGCGCGCCAGCGCTATACGCAGTGGGTTGCACGAAGCACCGTTGATTGTTGATATGACCCCCAGCTCTCCTTCCGCCCACACACCCGCTCCTCGGCGCCCCACCGTGGCGTTCATGTTTTCTCACCCGGCCCACTTCATCGCCCTGGGTTTTGGCGCCGGGCTGTCGCGCGTGGCGCCGGGCACCGTGGGCACGCTGTGGGCATGGCTGGCCTACCTGGTGCTGCAGCAGTGGCTGTCGGCGGCCGCCATCGGACTGGTGATCGTGGCGAGCACCCTGGTCGGCTGGTGGGCTTGCACCACCACCGCCCGCAACATGGCAGTGGCCGACCCCGGCAGCATCGTGTGGGACGAGGTGGTGGCCTTCTGGCTGGTGCTGTGGCTGGCGATGCCAATGGGCTGGTGGGGGCAGCTGGTGGCGTTTGGGCTGTTCCGCTTCTTTGATGCGGCCAAACCCGGCCCGGTGGGATGGGCCGACAGCCTGTTCAAGGGCTTTGGCTGGCGCGGCGGCTGGGGTATCTTGTGGGACGACTTTGTGGCAGCCTTCTGCACGCTGCTGGCCATTGCACTGTGGAGGTTCCTATGACAACCGCATCGCTATCGAATGAAGAGCTACTGGCGCTTGATACATCAGCGCTGGAGGCCAATTTGACACAGATTTCCCTGCAGCTGCTGAAACACAGCCACATGCTGGCCACCGCCGAGAGCTGCTCGGGCGGCATGATCGCAGCGGCCTGCACCGACCTGGCGGGCTCCAGCCAGTGGTTCGAGCGTGGTTTTGTCACCTACTCCAACACCGCCAAGGTCGAAATGCTGGGTGTGCCCGCCGCCATGATCGAACAGGACGGCGCCGTGAGCGAGTCCGTGGCCCGCGCCATGGCCGACGGGGCGCTCACCCATTCCCAGGCGCAGGTCAGCCTGGCCGTGACCGGCGTGGCCGGCCCCACGGGCGGCAGCGACGCCAAGCCCGTGGGCACGGTGTGGTTTGCCTGGTGCGTGAATGGCGAAACCCACAGCGAGATGCAGCACTTTGCGGGCGACCGCGCCGCCATCCGCACGGCCACGGTGCGCTATGCGCTGCAGCGGCTGCTGGCCTGGTTGCCCGCCTGAGGCGGCGTTGCCTTGCGCCGCCTCACGTCGTCTCACGCCGTTGATTCGCGTTGCCGCGGTACCGCACTGCCTGCGGCTTCCGCTTGGGCTATACAGTTGAACGCACATCCGCATGAGACGGCGCCCGCAGGCGGGTCGGCCTATGCGCGGCCGCGAAAAACACCGCGCCGCCTTGCAGGGATCGCTGCCAGCCCGAGCAGACCTGCCAGCAGCACCAGCCCCCACGACGAAAGCGTGGGCACGGCCATGGCCGCCCCCAGAGCCACGGCAAACACCCCCGACAGCAGGCCCAGGTTCTGCGGATTGCCGTGGGCGTCGCGCGCTCCCGTCACCTGCACGTCGACCGCCGGGAGCACCAGATTGCCCGCGCCCACGGTGAAGCTCTGCACATAGTGCGTGCTGTCCGTCCAGCTGCCGCCCGTGGGCGTCAGTACGGCAGCCAGGCCCGGCTGGTTGGGGAAGCTCAACACCGGCGTGCTGGCGGTGTCCATGGGTTCGCTGAAAGTGATCGTCAGCGTGAAGAGCTCCCCGGCGCGCAGAATGCTGCCGCCCCGCTGCGTGGTCAGGTCGCTGCGCAATACGGCGGTGCTGGGCGCGACCGCCAGGACGCTGGGGTTCCTGGTGTCGATGCTGAACACGCCCGTGAGTTCGAAATCGGTGTTCTTGTTGTCGGGGTCGTCCTTGCGCCCCACGCCGCCGGCGATCAGCACGTTGATGCTGTCGAACTGCTCGTCGCCATCGGCAATCGTCCAGGTCACTATGTAGCGGTTGCGGTTCGCCCATGTGGATGTGACATTGCCGAGCGTGAGCGGCGTGCCACCCGTGTTGGTGAACACCAGGTTCGTGCACAGATAGTTGAGCGGCACCCCATTGGGGCACCCGCCATAGTCGCTGGCAATGTCATACCGGATAACGAATGTGACGGTTTTCCCGATGTCGGCGTCGGTGAGGACATGGCCGCTGCCGGCCGGGTGCACCAGGATGCCGCCATCGATGACACCCTTCATGTCGACGACATGCGGGGGAGGGATGTAGAGAATCTCGAACACGTCGGCCTGAAAGCCGGGGGACTGGACCGCGCCCACGGTGTCCTTCGCGCCGCTGACCGCCACGTCCACCGGGCTGATGTTCACGACCATGCTGGCAGTGCCATAGTTCTGCCGGAACGTCGTGGCATCGAGCCAGGTTGAGGTGGTGGGCACCAGAAACGCCCCGGGGTCTTCACCCGCCGTGGGAAACGAGATGACCGGATTGACGGCAGTGTCCATGGCGACGTCGTAGGTCACCGTCAAATGAAAGGCGTCACCGCCCGACACCGGGGAGTCGCTGGGCACGACCGAGACCATCGCCGGAGCCGCCAGCGCAAACGACGCCGCCAGGCACAGGCACCACGACAGCAGCAACCGTGCCATCACCCTGCCCCGCCCCCTTGAAATCACGCCCACCCCAAGCCCAGCCCCGCCTGTACAGGCCATCTCTGTCGTACCCACAACCATTCCTTTTTCGGCCCACAGGGCCTGTTTTTTTTTGTTTCGCGCCGAGCACCTTGCCGAACCACCGGTGGAATTCAGAATCTGCGAGGGAAAACCCGGTGCCACGCGGGGCTGCCGCGCACCGAGCCCCAGGCTGCTGCCAGCTGCATGGGGACACCCCGGGGTGCCACCGCGCGAGCCGGCCATTAGTGTAACTTTGCGTAAGCAAAGACGATCCGGCGGCGGCCCGGGGCGCGAGGTGAGGCACCCGGTCTCCAACGCGCCCCTCGCGCGCACCCATCACCGCGTCCACCGCCAGCGCGCTCTTGCCCTGCAGCGCTGCGGTGTAGCATGGGCGCACCTCATTCGCGGCGCACACCATGCACTGGTTCCAAGGATTCAACACCCAACGTATCGCCACGGGCGGGGCAGATATCTTTGTGCGCACGGGCGGCAAACCCGACGGGCCGGCACTGTTGCTGCTGCACGGCTTTCCGCAAACCCATGCGCTGTGGCACCGCGTGGCGCAGCAGCTGGCGCGCGACTACTTCCTGGTCATGCCCGATTTGCGTGGCTATGGCGACTCGTCGCACGCCCCCGGCCTGCCCGACCACAGCAACTACAGCAAACGCGCCATGGCGCAGGACATGGCCGAGGTGATGACCGCGCTGGGCCACAACAGTTTCTACCTGTGTGGCCACGACCGGGGCGGCCGCGTGGCGCACCGCCTGGCGCTGGACCACGCGGCGCGTGTGCGCAAGCTGTGCCTCATCGACATTGCCCCCACGCTGGATATGTACGCCCGCACCGACGTGGACTTTGCGCGCGCCTACTACCACTGGTTCCACCTGATCCAGCCCGCGCCGCTGCCCGAGACCATGATCGGCGGCAACGCCCGCGCCTACCTGCACGCCAAGCTGGGCGGCTGGGGCAGCGCAGGCCTGGCCCACATCGAGCCCCAGGCCCTGGCCGACTACGAGCGCTGCTTTTGCACGCCCGAGGCCATCCACACCGCGTGCGAGGACTACCGCGCCAGCGCGGACATCGACCTCGCGCACGACCGCGCAGGCCGCGCCCAAGGCGAGAAGATCCCGTGCGACACGCTGGTGGTCTGGGGAGAGCACGGCGTGGTCCACCGGTTCTTCGATCCGCTGGCACTGTGGCAAGCGCGATGTGCGGGCGTGGTGACTGGCCAGGCCGTGCCCGCAGGGCATTTCATCCCTGAGCAATTGCCCGAGGCCACGGCCAACGCGCTGAGCGCCTTCATGCGCTGACAACCGGTTCCACACCGGCCCTGCAGGGCAATCGCAAGGGCCGGCCGTGCATTTGTTCACGCGGGCCACAACCAGCGCGCCCTGAGAGGCAGGCACAGGTGCCCCTGCGTTCCTAGAATCCGCCGCTTCGCACGCTGCGAAACCCATCGCGAACACAGCTTTTTCGCGAGCCCCCGCGTTCTGCAGCGCCCTCACCGTGCCTTGCCGATTGCGTGACCATGCCCCCATTTACCGCTACCCAGAATCAACTGCTCACCGAGCACCTGCGCAGCTTTCTGCCAGGCATTGAACCCGAGGCACTGGAGTTGCTGCGCGCGCAGCTGGAGTGGGTGGAGATGCCCGGTGGCAGCACGCTTATGGCCCAGGGAGAGCCCGGCGAGTCGATGTACCTCACGGTGAGCGGCCGACTGCGTGCCTATGTGCGCAGCGATGACGGCAGCAGCGGGCCACAGCGCCGTGTGGCCGACATGGGCCGGGGCCAGGTGATTGGCGAGATCAGCCTGTTCACCGATGCGCCCCGCGCGGCCACCGTGGTCGCCGTGCGCGACTCGGTGCTGGTGCGCCTGACCAAGGACGTGTTCAAGACCCTGCTGGCCAGCAGCGCCCAGGTGTCGATTGCGCTCACGCGCCAGATCATCCAGCGCCTGCAGTCGGGCACCGCAGCCAACACGGCCGCACAAGAGCGCCCCGTGGCCATGGGCCTGCTGCCCATCAGCGCCGGCGTGGACCTGCAGGGCGTTGGCCAAAGCCTGGCGCGCCAGCTCGGCACCATCGGCCGCGTGCGGGTGGTGGATTCCGCCACCGTGGACGCCGAGCTGCATGCCCCCGGCATTGCGCAGCGCGAAGGCGCCGACGCCACGGCCAACCGCCGCATTGCCATGCTGCTCGACGAGATCGAGGCCCGCAACGACTTTGTGCTGCTGCTGGCCGACCCCGAGCCCACCCCCTGGACACGCCGCGTGAGCCGCCACTGCGACGAGTTGCTGCTGCTGGCCGACGCGCAGGCCGAGCCCGCCATCCACCCGATCGAAGAAAACTGCCTGCTGCGCCGCGCGCCCCTGGCCGAGGCCGCAGAGATCCTGGTGCTGCTGCACCCCGAAGGCACCCAGTGCCCACGCGGCACCCAGCAATGGCTGGACCGCCGCCCCGTGGCCGACCATGTGCATGTGCGCCCCGCCCTCGATCGCGACATGGCGCGCCTGGCCCGCATTCAGAGCCGCACCGCCGTGGGCCTGGTGCTGGCTGGCGGCGGCGCACGCGGTTTTGCACACCTGGGCATCTACCGCGCCTTGCAGGAAGAAGGCGTGGAGATCGACTGCGTGGGCGGCACCAGCATTGGATCGGTGATGGCCGCGTATGTGGCATCCGACCGACCGCTGGCGACGGTGATGGCCAACGCCCGCGAGGCATTCCGCACCAACCCCACGGGCGACTTCAACCTGCTGCCGTTGATGTCGCTCATCAAGGGGCGGCGCCTGCGCCACATCCTGCACGAGGCCGTGGGCCGGCTGGTGGGCTTCCCGGCACAGGTGGAAGACCTGTGGAAGAACTACTACTGCGTGGCCACCAACTATTCGCGCGCCAGCGAACACGTGGTGCGCCGAGGCAGCCTGGTGAAGTCGCTGCTGGCCAGCATCTCCATCCCCGGCGCACTGCCGCCCGTGGTGCACGAGGGCGACCTGCTGTGCGACGGCGGCACGTTCAACAACTTTCCGGTGGACGTGATGCGCAGCATGCGCGGCGTCGGCACGGTGATCGGCGTGGACCTGAATTTCCGCAAACCGCGCCGGATCGAGCTGGACGACATGCCCACCAGCTGGGCCCTGCTGCGCGACAAGCTGCGCCCGCGCGCCCAGCGCCGCTACAAGCTGCCCTCGCTGGCCAGCTACCTCATGCAGGTCACCATCCTGTACAGCATGTCGCGCCAGCGCCAGTCGCAACAGCTCACCGACCTGTACTTCAACCCGCCCATGGACCGCGTCGGCATGCTGCAGTGGAACCGCTTCGAGCAGATCGTGCAGCAGGGGTATGCACATGGCATCCAGGTGCTGGACGGGCTTGACGCCACAAGGCGCCGGCGCATCGGCGGGCTGCGCACCCGCTGAGAACGCACCGCACGGGACGGTCGCCCAAGCGGCATGCAACGGGCAGGCACCGGTGTAGCATGGGCGCCCTTGAGGAGGAGACCCCATGCACCCCAACGCCCAGACCCTGCAGCGCTTTTACACCGCGTTTGCGCAGCTTGACCACGCCACCATGGCCGCCTGCTACGCGCCCGACGCCACCTTTGACGACGAGGCTTTTTCCCTGAAGGGCCGCGAGCAGGTGGGCGGCATGTGGCGCATGCTGTGCACCGCCACCCAAAAGCCCGGCGCCGCCGAGCACTGGAAGCTCACGTTCAGCGGCATTGAAGCCGATGCCAAGGGCGGCAAGGCGCACTGGGAGGCGCACTACCTCTTCAGCGCCACGGGGCGCAAGGTGCACAACATCATCGACGGCACCTTCACCTTCACGCCCGACGGGCTGATCGCCACCCACCGCGACCGCTTCAACTTCTGGCGCTGGGCACGGCAGGCGCTGGGGGCACCAGGGCTGCTGCTGGGCTGGTCGCCATCGCTCAAGCGCAAGGTGCGGAGTACGGCGGCGGGGAATTTGAAGAAGTTTCTGGCGCAGGGGTGAGGGTACCGCCCGCTCGCGTGGATGAAGATCTGTTTGCATCAGCAGCCCAACGTGAAGTCAGGAGGGAAATGCGGTTTCAGAGTGCCCCTCCGCACCAGGGTCAGGCACACAACCAACCGGGCAATCAATGCCCAACCCACCAAAAACGCAAAAATCAACTTCTGCGCCAGGGAACGAAGGAAGCCAGAAGAAGAATGAGACCGGTAATTGCGGCACCGGTTGTATTGGCCGTGTGGTCATCGTATCGGACCAACTTGGGATTGTTGGAGACGTAGGTAATGACCACGTCTTGGCGGCTGATCATTTTGTCGACGACCCACGCAGGGACGCCAGATGAAACCTCAACGCGCTCGCTATTTGCCGTCATGAAGTACGTCGTAATACCCTTGCTTTTGTATTCTCTGGGCGTGTTGTCGAAGAACGGACTCTCCTTCTTTCGCTTGAATGTTGTGGTTTTATCAATATAGCTATCGATGGGGGCCAACTGCGCTTTCAGCCCATACAACCGGAAGGCCTTGTTCTCTACATAGCACCCCCAGGACAGGCCAAACATGCCGATGGCGGCCAAAAAACAAACAATACGAATCAACACGATTCACCCCTCACGTTCATCTTATTTCCACTATTAGAAACCGGTTCGGCAGGCTGCGGGGATGCAGCGTGAAGCCATTGCGCGCGAAGCACCTGCCCCCACCCTGAAGACTGCGATGCGCCATGCTGCCTTTAAGGCGGCGCCTTATTCTCCATGCGCTTCCCCGCCCTGCTGCGCCCTGGCAGGCGTCACATCGCTTCCCAAGCGATCGATTAGCACCGCACTGGCCTCGTTCAAGCCCAGCACCTGCACCGTGCAGCCATGGTGGCGCAGGCGCTGCACCACCTTGTCGAGCGCGGCCACGGCGGTGATGTCCCAGAAGTGGGCGTGCATCACATCGATGACCACCGCGCGGCCCTCGGCGCCCAGCACGTCGAACGCCTCGATGAACGCGTCGGCCGAGGCAAAAAACACCTGGCCGGACACGCGCCAGGTGCGCCGGCCCAAGGCCGGGGCACCAGCGCCATCGGCGTGATCGGCATCGTCGTGCACGCGCACCTCCAACATGCGCGAGACCTTGAACGCAAAGGACACCCCGCTGAGCACCACGCCCACGCCCACGCCAGCCGCCAGGTTGTGGGTGGCGATGGTGACGGCCACGGTGGCCAGCATGGCGGCGCTGGACAGGCGGGGGTGGCGCACCAGGGCGCCCAGCGATTTCCAGTCGAACGTTTCGGCCGACACCATGACCATGATGGCCACCAGCGCAATGACTGGCACCTTGGACACCCAGTCTTTCAGCGCCACCATGAGGATCAGCAAAAACACCCCGGCAAACAACGTGGACAGGCGACCGCGCCCGCCGTACTTCACGTTGCCCACAGCCTGGCCGATCATTCCGCAGCCCGCAATGCCGCCGAACAGGCTGGCCGCGATGTTGGCCACGCCCAGCCCCGCACATTCGCGGTTCTTGTCGCTAGGGGTGTCGGTCAGCTCATCGACCACAGCGGCAGTGAGCACCGATTCAAGGAGGCCCACCATGGCAATCGCCAGCGCGGGCAGCAGGATGATGCGCAGGGTGTCGAGCGACACAGGCACCTGCGGCAGCGCAAACACAGGCAACGCGTCGGGCAGTTTGCCCAGGTCACCCACCGTGGGCAGGTGCAGCCCCAGCGCCGATGCCAGCACCGTGAGCACCACCACGCAGATCAGCGGTGACGGGATCACGGACAGCGCAGGCCATGCCAGCCGCTGGCCCAGCCACGGCAGGCCGTAGATGAGCGCCAGCCCCAGCGCCAACGCGCCCCAGGTGGCCGTGCTGGCGCCGTGCAGGTGCGGCAGCTGCGCGGCAAAGATCAGGATGGCCAGCGCATTGACGAAGCCCGTGCGCACCGAGCTGGACACGAAGCGCATCAACACACCGAGCTTCATCAGCCCAAACGCCACCTGCACCGCGCCCGCCAGCAGCCCCGCCGCCAGCAGATAGCCCAGCCCGTGCGACTGCACCAGCGGCGCAGCCACCAGCGCCACCGAGCCCGCCGCCGCAGACACCATCGCAGGCCGCCCGCCGGTGAAGGCGATGACCAGGCTGATGACAAACGAGGCGAAGAGCCCCACCGAAGGGTCCACGCCCGCCACGAAGGAGAAGGCGATGACTTCGGGGATGAGCGCAAACGTGGCCACAGCCCCGGCCAGCAGCTCGCGCGGAATGCTGGGCGCCCATTCGGCGCGCAGACGGGTCAGGGTGGAAGGGTTCATGCGGTGTGCCCTGCAAAAAACAAAGCGCGCCCGAAGGCGCGCTGCGATGAATTTCAGATCAAAACAGGCTCTAGCGCTTATCCATCAAGCGCCAATAGCTATCTAATCAATAGCAAATTACCCAACAAGATCAAGCCCCGTGGCACTTCTTGTACTTCTTGCCGCTGCCGCAGTGGCACGGGTCGTTGCGGCCGGGCTCGGGCGCCTTGCGCACGGTTTCCACGCGCGGGCCCATGCTCTTCCACAGCTGGCGCAGGTCGTACACGGCCCAGATGGCTTCGCCGAAGGCCTCGACGCGCGCCTGGCTGGTGCTGGGCGGGCCATCTTCGTCGTACATGCAGACCTCGGGCTTGCCGGTGTCGTCTTCGGTCAGGGCGACGATGCTGTCCAGCGCGTCGTCCAGCCACTTGGCGGCTTCCTTGTCGCGCGGGGCGGCCCAGTCTTCGGGCCAGTTCTCCACGGCAAACATGAAGCCCAGGGCCCACACTTGGCCGAAGGACGGGATCTCCTGGTCGTCGCCCATTTCGGCGCGCTGCTCGTCGGTCAGGCTGGCCACGGCGCCGCGCATGTCCATCGCTTCGGGCTGGAAGGTGCGGTCGTCGTCCAGCGTCTTCACGTCGGTGTCGAGCTGGGCCACGATCTCGGCCCAGCGGCGGTTCCACAGCTCTAAAAAGCGCGCCTGCTGGGCGGCGTCGGCAAACGCGGGCAACTGCGGCAGCGGGTCGCCTTCGGCAACATCCAGCTCGGCGCCGTCGCCCAGCAGCATGGGCAGGTATTCGGCCGGGGCGATGGGGCGGCGGCTGCAGATCAGCGCGGTCATGAAACCGTCGCAGAACTCCCACTGCGGGATTTCCTCGCCGCGCGAGCGCAGGTCGTCGAGGATGTTGTCGATCTCTTCCAGCTCCTCAGGGCCCAGCGCGGCGGCAGGGGTGCGCGTGGGGTCATCAAGATCGTCGGTGGCGGGGGGGGGGGATGTGGGTTCGGTCATGGGGAGCTCCGGTCGTCAAGCGAGAAAGCGGGGGCGGTAAAACATTGTTTTACTTTTATGATGCGCAGGCCTTGTGCCGTGGCGCTGGCGCAGCGCCAGCACGGCGGCCCGGGGTGGTGCCGGGCCTCAAAAAAGCCGCGCGCAACACGGCAACCCGACAAAAAGGCGGTCAGTGTAGCCCCCTCTCGCACCGCCACCAGAACCAGGACCCCCATGCTCCACCAACTGAACTCCCTGTACCCGGTGCGCTACACGGCCTTTGCGCTGTGCGTTTTCGGGCTGCTGCTGTCGCTGTTTGCGCTGGTGGCCTTTAGCGTGGGGCTGCCTGTGGTGCTGGTGTTCACCGCCCTGGTGGCCCTGGGCGTGTACGACCTGCAGCAGTCGCGCCACGCCATTCTGCGCAACTACCCGGTCATCGGCCACATCCGCTTCATGCTCGAATATGTGCGGCCCGAGGTGCGCCAATATTTCATCGAAAGCGACAGCGAGGCCGCGCCGTTCTCGCGCGCGCAGCGCTCGCTGGTGTACCAGCGCGCCAAGGGCGACCCGGACAACCGCCCGTTTGGCACCCACTTGGACGTGGGCGCTCAGGGCTACGAATGGGTCAACCATTCGCTCGCACCCACACAGCTGCCGTCGCACGACTTCCGCGTGTGGATCGGCGGCAACCCCGATGCACCGTCGCAGTCCGTGGCGCCTTGCACCCAGCCTTACCACGCGAGCGTGTTCAACATCTCGGCCATGAGCTTTGGTGCGCTGTCGGCCAATGCGATCCTGGCTTTGAACCAGGGCGCGAAAAAAGGCGGCTTTGCGCACGACACCGGCGAGGGCAGCATCAGCCAGCACCACCGGGTGCATGGCGGCGACCTGATCTGGGAAATCGGCTCGGGCTACTTTGGCTGCCGCAACCCCGACGGCACGTTCAGCGAAGAGCGTTTTGCCGCCAGCGCAACCGAGCCCCAGGTCAAGATGATCGAGCTGAAACTCAGCCAGGGCGCCAAGCCCGGCCACGGTGGCGTGCTGCCGGGCGCCAAGGTGACCGCCGAGATCGCGGCCGCGCGTGGCGTGAAGGAAGGCGAGGCCTGCATCTCGCCCGCCAGCCACAGCGCCTTCAGCAACCCGGTGGAGATGATGCAATTCATCGCGCGGCTGCGCACGCTGTCGGGCGGCAAGCCCACGGGCTTCAAGTTCTGCCTGGGCCACCCGTGGGAGTGGTTTGCCATCGTCAAGGCCATGCTGGTCACCGGCATCACGCCCGACTTCATCGTGGTCGATGGCGCCGAAGGCGGCACGGGCGCGGCGCCCGTCGAATTCACCGACCATGTGGGCGCCCCGCTGCAAGAGGGCCTGCTGCTGGTGCACAACACGCTGGTGGGCGTGAACCTGCGCGACCGCGTGCGCATCGGCTGCGCGGGCAAGGTCATCAGCGCCTTCGACATCGCGCGCATGATGGCCCTGGGGGCCGACTGGTGCAACGCGGGGCGCGGCTTCATGATGGCGCTGGGCTGCATCCAGGCACAAAGCTGCCACACCGGCCACTGCCCCACGGGCGTGACCACCCAAGACCCGCTGCGCCAACAGGCCCTGGTGGTGCCCGACAAGGCCACGCGCGTGGCGCAGTTCCACCGCAGCACCTTGCATGCGTTGCAAGAGCTGGTGCAGGCCGCCGGCCTGCGCCACCCCAAGGACATCACCGCCCACCACATCGTGCGCCGCATCAGCGACACCGAGGTGCGCCTCTTGTCCAACCTCATCACGCGCATGCAACCGGGCGCGCTGCTGGGCCCGCTCGACGCGCAGCACAACGTGTTCCGCCTGTACTGGCCCCTGGCTAGCGCCCACAGTTTTCAGGCCAGCGAACCCGCGATGGAACCTTCCATCCCCCACCATGTGGAGCTGGTGCACGCTGCGGCGGCCGGCACCGCTGCCGTGGTGGCAGGGGATGCCGCCGTATGACGAAGGACACCACACCACACACCATCGACTATGGCGCCCTGCTGCAGCAGCAGCTGGCCACGCAGCCCCACAACGTGATGGCCCATGTGCTGGGCGATGAACAGATCTGGATCAAGCGTGCGGCCCCCCCCCACGGCACGGGCCGCTACCGCGCCATGGCCGTGCTGGCGGGGCTGCTGCGGCTCCCGGTGCTGCGCCCCGTGCCCAACCCCGGCGGCCCCGCCGCCATTGCCACGGAGGTGCAACGCCTGCGCGACCTGGCCGCACATGGCATCCGCGTACCCGTGGTGCTGGCCGCCTTGCCGAATGGTTTTGCCATGCGCCATCTGGGCCACACGGGGGAAGAGATTCATTCGCTGGGCAACGAGATCGACCATGCCGTGCAGGCGGGCGACACGGCCACCGTGCTGGCGCTGTGGCAGCAGGGGCTGGACACGCTGGCCCAGGTGCACCGCCAAGGCACCTGCCTGAGCCAGGCGTTTGCTCGCAACATGGTGCGCTGCCCCGATGGTGAGGTGGCCTGCATCGACTTTGAGGACGACCCCGCCGCCGTGCTGCCGCTGGCGGTGTGCCATGTAAGGGATGCGCTGTGTTACGCGCACTCCACCGCGATTTATCTGCACGCCAGTGGCACGCTGGCCGAGGGGCGCGAGCGCTGGGCGGCGTGGGTGGCGCAGGGCAGCGCGGAGATGCGGGAGGTCTTGGATATCAGCGTGCGCCGGATGGGATGGATGCGGCGACTGCCCGCAAGCCGCAGGTTGGGGCGGGACTTGCAGCGGGTGCGGGCGGCATATGACCTGTTGGCATGACAAGACTAGCGCGATGAACGACTATGAGATTTACACCCCCACAGCAGAAGAAGTCCACTCCGGCGTCCTCGGCCGCCGGATGCGGCAGTTCAACTACGGATTTGTTGGCGAATACGGCCAGACGCAGCCAGTGTGGGTGAGCGCACGTGACACCAAGGGTGAATTGCTGGGCGGGCTGCGCGGATTCGTGTTTCTGCAGTGGCTGAATGTGGAACTTCTGTTTGTCGACGAATCGGCCCGGCACCAAGGGCTGGGCCGAAGCCTGCTGGCCACAGCGGAACAGAAAGCCCGCGAGCTGGGTGCGCACAGCGCGACGCTGAGTACCTTTGAGTGGCAAGCGCGGGGCTTTTACCTCAAGCAGGGCTATGAGGAGTTCGGACACATCGACAACTACATCCAGGGCTTTCAGCTGGTGTACATGAAGAAGGTACTCGCACCTTGATATCGCCGGGCAGGGAGACTGGATCTTCAGAAGCGCTAGACGAACCACAGCCAGATGGCCACGCCCAGACACCCCAGCGAGAGCACAACAAAGGCCCAGTAGAGGCCAGGAATGCCACCGATGGCAGTGAACTTGTTCGCCTGCAACCCCTCCTGTTCAGCGCGTGACAGGGGGTCCACTCCGACAGCCCGACCAGAAGATGGCGGTACAGCCCAGATCTTATGGTCTGACGTTCGCTCGAACTGACGCGCATCGAATGCAAGGTACGCGAAGAAGCCTGAGAGGACTAGAAAACCCAATGGTCCCATACCGATCCTTCCAGTGACGGTCGCATCAAGCCACTGCAGCGACGGACACTTCTTCCAGCACCACCTCCGTCGCCACATCCGCGCCCAAGCTCAACAACCGCTTGCGCATGCAGATCACCGCCTTGTCCTTGCTCAGCAAAATCGCCCGGTGCGCAGCCGCCAAGTCAATGAACTTCTGGTCGTCCGCATCCTTGCACACATAGGCCACCTTCGGCGCAATCTCCACCAGCAGTACCTGCGCGTCAAACGCACCCAGCACCTGCACGGCATCCACATGGTAGTAGTCCATGCGCTCCACGATGTGTGGATAGGCCAGCACACGCTCCAGTTCGTCGCGCATGACCTGCGTGGCAATCCATGACAGGCGCCCCTGGGCCAGCAGCGTGCGCAACGGCACGGTGCGCGGGTCGCTGAAGATCAGCAGGTCCAGCGCGACGTTGGTGTCCACCACCACGGTGCGCGCGGGCTCGCCCGCCGGGGCCTCGGCGGGCAGGCGCAGTTCAACCCGCATTGCCCGGACCGTTTTCTGGCGCTGCCTTTGCAGCGCGGTCGCGCACGGCGCCCTTGATCATGTCGAAGCGGAACATGCGGCATTCGATGGGGCCGTTCCACATCGGCACGCGGCGCGACTCCTTCAGGCGCATCTTGCCGGGCAGCTTGAGGTCGGGCGTGAGCATCCAGGCCGTCCAGCCGCTGTAGTTTTTCTTCCAGTGGGCGGCCAGCTGGCTGAAGAACTCGCCACCATCATCGGTGTGCGCAGCTTCGCGGCCCACGCTGGCGCCCAGGGCCCGCTCGGCCGCGCGTTCGTTGGCGTTCTGGCCAGCGGCACCGGCGGCGGCAATGCGCTCGCCATAGGGCGGGTTCAGCAGCATCACGCCGGGCTGGTCGCACGGCGGCATGCGCTGCAGGGCGTCGCCACCGCGCAGTTGCACGGCGTCGGCCACGCCCGCACGTTCGGCATTGCGCTGGGCAAAATCGACCATGCGGTGGGCCACATCACTGCCAAATATGGGCACAGCGCTTTTCTGTATTGCGCCTTCAGCTTCATTTTTAATAGCAGTCCAGACATGGGCCTGGAACGGCAGCAGTTTCTCGAACGCAAAGCGGCGCAGCATGCCCGCCGGGATGCGGCAGGCGATCTGTGCGGCCTCGATGGCGATGGTGCCACTGCCGCAGCAGGGGTCATACAGCGGTTGGGGGTTGTCACCGTGCGGGTCCCAGCCGCTGGCAGCGATCATGGCGGCGGCCAGGGTCTCCTTCAGCGGGGCGTCGCCCTTGTCCTCGCGCCAGCCACGCTTGAACAGCGGCTCGCCAGAGGTGTCGATGTAGATGGTGGCCTCTTCCGTGGTCAGGTGCAGGTGGATGCGCACGTCGGGCCACTGGGTGTTCACATCGGGGCGCACGCCGCTTTTGGCGCGAAAGCGGTCGGCCACGGCGTCCTTGACCTTGAGGCCCGCGAAGTTGAGGCTCTGCAGCGGGCTGTGCTGGGCGGTCACCTCGACCTTGAAGGTCTGGCGCGTGGTGAACCAGATTTCCCAGGCCACGTCGCTGGCGGCGGCATACAGGTCGTTTTCAGAACGGTAGGGGCGGTGCGCCAGCTGCACCAGCACGCGCTGGGCCAGGCGGCTGTGCAGGTTGAGCAGCAGCGCCTCGCGCCAGGACGCGCGCAGCAGCACGCCGCCACGGCCGACCAGCAGGTCTTGCCCCGTGAGGCCGGTGATGCCATGCACCTCGTCGGCCAGAAAGCCCTCCACACCGGCGGCGCAAGGGAGAAAAAGTTGGAGTTGATTCATGACGTTGGTGAGGATACGCGCTCGGAAAGTGCGTGTGAATCCGGCGTGCCCGCACGGGCCAGCAGCAACTGGCGGATGGAGTCCGGGATCGGCGCCACCTTGCGGTCGGCCTTGCCGATGAAAACGATGCCGATCTTGCCGCGCGCCACCTCGCGGCCCGAGGTCTTCTCGGTCATGCAAAAGACCAGGTCAAACCCATAGCGGTTGAAATCGGCAGGCGCCATATCCACGCGCATGGTCTCGCCGTGGAAGCCCTCGGACTTGTACTGCGCCACGATGTCGCCGACCACGATGGACAGGCCACCCACATCGGCCTCGGGGTAGCCCAGCGACTGGAAGAAGCGCACACGCGCTTCGGACACGAGGCTCAGCAGCTGCGCGTTGTCCAGGTGCCCGCCCTGGTTGACGTGGCTGATGTAGATCTGCATTTCGGTGGTGAATCCGAAGTGCGGGGGAAGGTCGAAGACGATGCGGGCCATGGCGGGGCGGCGGGTAGTAAAAAGACAATTGAACGGAAACACACAACCGGGCGCACACCCCTGCGTGCCCCTCTGCGAGTGGACCTACAGCGCCTTGCGCAGGTTGGCCGGCGCTATCTTGAGCGCCTCGCGGTACTTGGCTACGGTGCGGCGTGCGCATTCGATGCCCTGCTCCTTGAGCATCTCGGCGATCTGGCTGTCGGACAGCGGCTTGGCGGGGCTTTCTGCGGCCACAAACTGCTTGATGAGCGCGCGCACGGCGGTGCTGGATGCGTTGCCGCCGGTCTCGGTGCCCAGGCCCGAGCCAAAGAAGTACTTCAGCTCATACGTGCCAATCGGCGTGGCCATGTATTTGGCGGTGGTCACGCGGCTGATGGTGGATTCGTGCAGGCCCAGTTCGTCGGCAATGTCGCGCAGCACCAGTGGGCGCATGGCCAGCTCGCCGTGGGTGAAGAAGCTTTTTTGGCGCTCCACGATGGCGCGCGAGACGCGCAGGATGGTGTCAAAGCGCTGCTGGATGTTCTTGATGAACCAGCGCGCCTCCTGCAGGCGCTGCTGCATGCCCTGGTGGCCCTCGCCGCCCTTGTGGCCGCGCAGGGCACCGGCATAGATGTCGTGCACGCGCAGGCGGGGCATCACGTCGGGGTTGAGCGCGACGATGAAGTTGTGCTGGCCGTCACGGCCGTTGGCGCGTCCGGCTTTGCGCACGATGACGTCGGGCACGATGATGTTGCGCTCTACATCGGCAAAACGGCGGCCGGGGCGCGGCTCCAGCCGGGCAATGAGGGCCATGGCGGCGCGGGTGCGTTCCTCGCCGTCGCCACACAGCTGCGTCAGGCGGCGGATGTCGCGGCGGGCCAGCATCTCCAGCGGCTGCTGGCACACGCGCAGTGCGGTCTGCACGGTGTCGGGGTCGATCTCACTGTCTTCGTCCGCAGCCAGGGCCTTGAGCTGCAAGGTCAGGCATTCGGCCAGGCCGCGCGCGCCCACGCCGACGGGCTCCAGGCTCTGTAGCAGGCGCTGGGCGACGGTGAAGCGGTGCACCAGTTCCTCGATCTGCTCCAGGTCGTCGGGGCCGGCCAGGCCGATGGCCAGCTCTTCAAGCGGTTCTTCGAGGTAGCCGTCGTCGTTGAGCGATTCGATGAGAAAGCGCAGCGCGGCGCGGTCGATCTCAGACAAGCGCAGCGCCAGCGCCTGGCGGTGCAAAAAGGCGGTCAGCGATTCGTGCGAGCGGGCCAGTTCGGTTGCATCGGCCTCGTCGCCTTCGGAGTCGTTGCGGTTGCGGGCAGGCGCATCGCCGCCCCACTCGGCGTCGTTGGGCGCCATCTCTACCGTGCCGTCACCGCTCCAGTCGGGTTCGTCGGCACCCGCACTCGGCGTTTCAGCATCATTTTGGCCCTCAGCGCTTGTATTGCTTGCGCTGGTAGCTCCTGAAAAAATAGCATCATCGGCGCTGTACTCATCGGGCTGCGCGGGCGTGTCGGCGGCTTCGAGGCCAAACTCCTCGCGCGGAGCTTCGTCGGCATTGCGTTCGAGGAACGGGTTTTCGTCGAGCATCTGCTCGACTTCCTGCGAGAGTTCGAGCGTGGACAACTGCAGCAGCCGAATGGACTGCTGAAGCTGGGGGGTCAGTGCAAGATGCTGCGAGACGCGCAGCGAGAGTCCAGGCTTCATCACATGCGGAAATGTTCGCCCAGGTACACCCGGCGCACTTCGGCGTTGTCCACGATCTCGGACGGCGTGCCCTGGGCCAGCACTCGGCCATCGCTGATGATGAAGGCGTGGTCGCAGATGCCCAGCGTTTCCCGCACGTTGTGGTCGGTGATGAGCACACCGATGCCGCGCGCCTTCAGGAAGCCGATGATGCGCTGGATCTCGATCACGGCGATGGGGTCGATGCCCGCAAAGGGCTCGTCCAGCAGGATGAAGCGCGGTTGTGTGGCCAGGGCCCGGGCGATCTCGACGCGGCGGCGCTCGCCGCCGGACAGCGCCATGGCGGGCGAGGCCCGCAGGTGGTCCACGCGCAATTCTTGTAGCAGGGCCGTGAGGCGGTCTTCGATGGCTTCGCGCGCGAGTGGCTGGCCGTCCTCGCCACGCTGCAATTCCAGCACGGCGCGTACGTTCTCTTCGACCGTGAGTTTGCGAAAGATCGAGGCTTCCTGAGGCAGGTATGACAGGCCCAGGCGCGAACGCCGGTGGATGGGCATGTGGGCCACCGAATGGCCGTCGATGCGGATATCGCCCTCGTCACTGCGCACCAGCCCTACGATCATGTAAAACGAGGTGGTCTTGCCCGCGCCGTTGGGGCCCAGCAGCCCCACGACCTCGCCCTTTTGCACCACCAGCGACACATCCTTGACCACCTTGCGGCTGCCATAGGACTTTGCCAGGTGCTGCACCTCCAGGCGGCTACCCATCTGGGAATCAGGCCCCAAGCGGCTGCCCGCCTGGGCGTCAGGTCCGGTACTCACGACAGGCCCACTCACTTGGCGCCGCCGCCAAGGCTGTTGCTGGGGCGCAGTGCCGGTGCCGAGGCCGGGGGAGACGCCTCGGGAGCCACCGCTGCAGGGGGTGGGTCTTTGGGTGCCAGCACGGCGCGCACTCGGCTGCCCGGTGCGGGGGCATCGCCTGCGGCGTTGGTGGTGGTGCGCTTGCCGTCCACCGAGAACACGTCGGTCAGATTGTTGTAGACGATCACGGCACCCGTGATTTCGTCGCTGAGCACGGCGCCCCGGTAGCGGCGCAGCTCGGCACGGGTGATGAAGCGCACGTTGTCGGCCTTGCCGTCGTACTCGATGACCTCGCTCTCGCCTTCGATGAACTCGTCGGGCGCGCCAGCCAGGGTGTCGCGTTTTTGCCGGAAGAAGGCGCGCTTGCCGGGTTCGGCCGTGACCACGCCGTACTGGTAGCCGTCGGCGTCTTGGCGCACATCCAGCCGCGCACCGCGCAGCACGATGGAGCCCTTGGTCATGACCACGCGGCCAGAGAAAACGCTGGTCTGCTTGAGTTCATCGTGGCGCAAAGCGTCCGCCTCGATGTTCATGGGCTTGGCGCGGTCGGCCTTTTCGGCATGGGCCACACCCAGGGTGCAGGCCAGGGCCGCGAGCAGGAGGATCGGAAGGAGGCGATGGTTCATAGGGCACGAATCTTGCAATCATTGTAGCCACCCCGTCGCATTCCTCCATGAAAAAAGCCCGCAGGTGCGGGCTTTAACCAAGAGGACGGGGCGGTCGGCAGAAAACCGTCAGCCTTTGCGGGCCACCGCCGCCAGATGTTCCACCACCTGCAGCACGTTTTGCATGTTGCCGGCCATGGTGCCATCGGTGTAGAACTTGCCAGCCACGCCCATCGACGGCACGCCCTCTACGCCGTAGGCATCCTGCAGTTGCGACGCACGGCGAACCTGGTTGGACACAGTGAACGAGCCGTAGATTTCCTTGAACTTGGCGGCATCCACACCCTGCTGGGCCACCCAGGCAAAAATTTCATCGTCCTTGGCCAGCTTCTGCTTTTCCACATGGATGGCACGGAACACTTTGGCATGAAGGGCTTCGAGCTTGCCCATGCCTTCCAGGGCGTAGTAGAGCTTTTGCTGCGGCACGAAGCTCGCGTTGAAAGCCACGGGCATGCGGCGGATGGAAAGGTCCTTGGGAGCGGCCTTCACCCAGGCATCGAGCGTGGGCTCAAAGGCGTTGCAATGGGGACAGCTGTACCAGAAGAACTCGATCACATCGACCTTGCCCGCAGGCGCATCGGGCGCCACGGGCTTGTCCAGCCGCCGGAAGTCCTTGCCCTCCTTGAACTGGCGGGCCTGCGCCAGCGCGGGGGTGGCCACTGGCAGCGTCAGGGCGGAAGCGGCAACCGCCGAAGCGGCGGACAAAGAAAACTCACGGCGTTTCATGACAAAGACTCTCCTGTTACAGGTCTGGGGGATGTGAGCCATGCCCCCGCAAAAAGTTCAGAGCAGCTAGCGCTGCACGCGCACCAGCGCCGACTCCACCCCGGCGCCATCGAGCTTCTCCTTGAGCTGCTCGGCATCGTCGCGCTTGGTGAACGGGCCCACACGTACACGAAAAACGGCCCGGCCATTCTGTTCGCGTTCGCTCACGCGGGCCTCCCAGCCCAGCATGGCCAGCTTGGCGCGCTGGGCGTCGGCATCGACTTGGGTGCGGAATGCCCCGGCCTGCACAAAGTAGTCAAATGGGTCCAGATTGCCCTTGGCGGCCGCCTTGGCCACCGCCAGATCCCCCAGTGGGTCCGCGCCCGGCTTGGTTTCGGCCTTGGCCTCGGGCTTGCTGGCAGCAGGTTTGGGTGCGGACGCCGCGGCACGGACATCTGGTGGCGGCGCTGCCGCGGCAGGGGCCGATGCGACGGTGGCCGCAGGCGGCGCGGGCGCGCGCGCCGGGTTTTTGCCATACAGCGGCGAGTTCGGGTCCCAGTTCTTGTTCTTCTGGGATTCGGCAGCGTCCATGTCCACGCCCCGGCCGTTGCCCTTGTTGAGAAAGGGCACCGGTACCTTGGCCACATACACGGCCACCGCCAATGCGGCGCCCAGGCCCACGATGACCCCCACGATGAAGCCGATGATGGTCCCGCCCGTCTGTTGTTTCTTCATAGTGACTGCTTACATTCTGGCTGGAGCCGACACGCCCAGCACGGCCAGGCCATTGTGCAATACCTGTGCGGTGGCCGCGACCAGCGCCAGGCGGGCCTTCTTCAAGGCTTCGTCGTCGACCAGGATGCGCTCGGCATCGTAGTAGCTGTGGTAGCTGGCGGCCAGGTCGCGCAGGTAGAAGGTGACGTCGTGCGGGGCCTCCCCGTCGGCGGCGGCCGTGAGCATCTCGGGGTACTTGGCCAGTTGCAGCATCAGCGCCTGGGCGGGTGCGCTGTCAAGGCAAGACAAGTCCGCCGCATACAGTTCGGAAGTCACCTTACCCAACAGCTCCACACGCACCTGCTCCTCGGAGATGGCCAGCAAGCTTGCCTGGGCAGTGACGATTTCCTCAGTGAAGCCCCGTTCGCGCAACAGCACCGAGCAGATACGCGCGTGGGCGTACTGCACGTAGTACACCGGGTTGTCGTTGTTCTGCGCGACGGCCAGGTCCACGTCGAAGGTGTACTCGGTGTCGGGCTTGCGGCTCAAGAGGAAGAAGCGGACCGCGTCCTTGCTGGTCCATTCGATCAGGTCGCGCAGCGTGACGTAGCTGCCCGCGCGCTTGCTGATCTTGACCTCTTCGCCGCCCTTGACCACGCGCACCATGGTGTGCAGCACGTAGTCGGGGTAGCCCTGCGGAATGCCCACGTCGGCCGCCTGCAGCCCGGCGCGCACGCGGGCGATGGTGCCGTGGTGGTCGGTGCCCTGGATGTTGACGACCTTGGTGAAGCCGCGCTCCCACTTGGCGATGTGATAGGCCACGTCGGGCACGAAGTAGGTGTACGTGCCATCCGTCTTACGCATGACCCGGTCCTTGTCGTCGCCGTAGTCCGTGCTTTTCAGCCACAGCGCGCCGTCCTGCTCGTAGGTCTTGCCGTTGGCGACGAGCTTGTTCACCGTGGCATCCACGCGGCCGCTGGTGTACAGGCTCGATTCCAGGTAGTACTCGTCGAACTTGAGGTTGAAGGCCTGCAGGTCCTTGTCCTGCTCATTGCGCAGGTAGGCCACGGCGAACTGGCGGATGGATTCGAGGTCTTCCACATCGCCGCTGGCGGTGAACTCGCGGTCGTCGGCCTTGACGGTCTTCTTCGCGAGGAAGTCGTTGGCGATCTCCTGGATGTACTCGCCGTTGTAGAACGCCTTGGACGCCGGGTTCTCCGGGTCGGTGGGCCAGCATTCGTCACCGGGCTTGAAGCCCTTGGCGCGCAGCTGGGTGCTAGTAGTGAGCGTCTGGATCTGCACGCCCGCGTCGTTGTAGTAGAACTCGCGGTGCACGTTCCAGCCCTGGGTGCTGAACAGGTTGCAGATCGCGTCGCCCAGGGCCGCCTGGCGGCCGTGGCCCACGTGCAGGGGCCCGGTGGGATTGGCCGAGACGAACTCGACCAGCACGCGCTGGCCGTTGTCCTTTTGGTAGCCAAAGCGCTCGCCAGCGGACAGCACCTCGCGCACTACTTCCTGCTTGGCGGCGGGCTTGAGGCGGATGTTCAGAAAGCCCGGGCCGGCGATCTCGATGGCATTGACCCAGCGGGCGAAGGCCGGCGTGGCCTCCAGCGCCGCCTTGAGCTGTTCGCCCAGCGCACGCGGGTTGAGCTTGAGCGGCTTGGCCAGCTGCATGGCGGCGGTGCAGGCGAAATCGCCATGCGCGGCCACTTTGGGGGATTCGAACGCAGCGCGCCCCGCAGAGCCGGGCGACAGTTTTTCCAGCTCGCCGGCCAGGGCCGCGAGCAATTCATTTTTTGCAGTGAGCATCGGCGGATTTTACGGGGGCCGCCAACCTGCCAGCCAAAGGCACAATAAGCGCCAGCCCCCATCCAACAGGACATTGCGCATGCAGCCCCATCCCATCCTGCTGTATCGACGCCGCTGGACCCTGTTTTTTCAGGTGCCTTTTGCGGTGTTGATGGCCGTCCTTACGGCCTATGCCATCTTCATGGCGTTGGTGTTTGACGACCGGCTGTTCACCGTCTTGTTTTCGTTTGCCGCTTTCTGCACGTTCTGTCTTGCGTGGACGCTGGGCCGGGGCGCCCTGGAGGCGCACAAAAACAGGGAGCCTGCGGTGGTCATCGACGAAACGGGCATCACCGACTTGCGGGACGAGGACCCGCAACCCGTGCCCTGGGAGGCCATGGAGCGTGTGCGCCTTGATAGCGAAGATCGCATCGTGGTCAGGCTGCATACCTCGGACAAAGTCTCTGCGTTGCGTGTCATCTCCCAGGCCCTGCAACGCTGGCAACAAGGCGGCGATGTGGTGGTTTCGCTGGCGGGACTGGCGCACAACCCGCACATCCTGCAGCGCACGCTGAGCACATTTCACAAGGCCGCCGCAGCCTCGGCGCAAACGCCCAGGTGAATGCGGAGACAAGTGCGCCAAGGAATGCGCCACGCAATCACACCACAAACGCATCGCCGCACGGCTTTTCCGCGTTGTCCCGCGCTGCGTTCTATGGTGCAATTCCGCCGGGACCCACCAATAACGCATTCACTCCAGGAGCTTCCATGAAACAGCTGATTTCCCTGACTGCACTCGGCCTGGCCCTGACCCTGGGCGCAGGCGCGCACGCCGCCGAAGACGCCAAGGCGCCGACCAAGCAACAATCCAAGATGGCCACCTGCAACGCCGACGAAAAGGCCAAGACGCTCAAGGGCGACGAGCGCAAGGCGTTCATGAAGGAATGCCTGTCTGCCAACAAGCAAGAGAAGCAGCAGACCAAGATGAAGACCTGCAACGCCGACGAAAAAGCCAAGACGCTCAAGGGCGACGAACGCAAGGCCTTCATGAGCGAGTGTTTGAAGAGCAAGTAAGCCCAGCACCCCGCCCACAAAAAAAGCCGCTGCCCGTTTCGGGTCAGCGGTTTTTTTGTGCGTGGCGGAGTGTACGAACTACCAGCCCCGCGCCCAGAACACCGCGATCACCGCCACCACGGGCAGCACATGCGACTGGATCATCACCAGGCGGCGCACCTTCTTCACCTCCAGTGCGTCGGGCAGGGCGCCCGTGGCCCGCAGGTTGCCGCGCCAGCGCCTAAACATGATGGACGGCCAGATCGACAGGATGGCCATGGCCACCACGATGGTGATCTTGATGTGAAACATGGGCTGGGACACATACCAGGACATGCCCTTGATGCCCCAGGCCAGGCGCGCCAGGCCACTGGCAATCATCAGCACGGCGGCCACGCCGTAGATCACGTCCAGCCGGGCCAGTCGCTCGACCACGGCGGCATTCATCCATTCCATGCGGCACAGGGCAGCCTGGCTCGAAAGAAAGACCACAAAGGTCAGGATGGCCACCAGGTGCAGGGCGGCGAGTACGGCTTCGAGGGTCATAGGGTTCCTTTGCAATACCCCCGTGCCTTGAGTGCGAGCGACCTTTCAGAAACCGGGGCGGCTGCCATTGTGCTTGAGGCGTGCGGGAGAAAGTCGCCTCGCTGTCGCACGCGGCCTGCCTGTGTTCATGCGAAGCCGCAGCTTCGGGGAAGTCGAAACGAAAAAGCGGTGCAAGCCCGAGAGCCTGCACCGCCTGGATGAAGCACTGAAGACCGCGCGATCAGGCCACCGTGCGGGCCATCGCACCTACCGGCACATCTGCGGCCACCACCGGCTCCGCCACCGAGGCTGGGGCTGGCAGGGGATGGCCGTTCAGTGCGGCGTCCAGGCGTTCATGGTCCAGCGCGTTTTCCCAGCGCGAGACGACCACGGTGGCCACCGCATTGCCAATGAAGTTGGTCAGCGAGCGGCATTCGCTCATGAAGCGGTCCACCCCCAGGATCAGCGCCATGCCGGCCACGGGCACTTCGGGCACCACCGCCAGCGTGGCGGCCAGGGTGATGAAGCCCGCGCCGGTCACGCCCGCCGCGCCCTTGGAGCTGAGCATCGCCACCAGCAGCAGCGCCACCTGGTGGCCCAGCGTCAGTTCGGTGTTGGTGGCCTGGGCGATGAACAGCGCGGCCAGCGTCATGTAGATGTTGGTACCGTCCAGGTTGAACGAGTAGCCCGTAGGCACCACAAGGCCCACCACCGACTTGCTGCAGCCGGCCTTTTCCATCTTCTCCATCAGCGAAGGCAAAGCCGACTCGGACGACGAGGTGCCCAGCACCAGCATCAGCTCGGCCTTCAGGTAGCGGCACAGCTTGAACACCGAGAAACCGCACAGCCGGGCCACAAAGCCCAGGATGACCACCACAAACAGCAGCGAGGTGATGTAGAACGAGCCCACCAGCCACGCCAGGTTGACGAGCGAGCCCAGGCCGAACTTGCCAATGGTGAACGCCATGGCACCGAACGCACCGATGGGCGCGGCCTTCATCACGATGCCCACCACCTTGAACACAGGGGTCGTCAGGGCTTCCAGGAAGTTCTGCACCGGGCGGCCTGCCTCACCCACCATGGCCAGGCCGATGCCGAACAGCACGGCCACCAGCAGCACCTGCAGGATGTTGTCGCCCACGAACGGGCTGACCAGCGTCTTGGGGATGATGTCCATCGCAAAGCCGGTGAGCGACATCTCGTGCGACTTGGCCACGTAAGTCTTCACGGCCGTCTGGTCCAGGTCGGCCGGGTTGATGTTCATGCCCGCGCCGGGCTGCACCACGTTGGCCACCACCAGACCGACCACCAGGGCCAGCGTGGAGAAGAACAGGAAATACGCCATGGCCTTGCCAAACACGCGGCCCACGGTGGAGAGCTGCGACATGCCCGCGATGCCGGTCACGATGGTCAGGAAGATCACCGGGGCGATGATCATCTTGACCAGCTTGATGAACGCATCACCCAGCGGCTTGAGCGCCTCGCCATAGGCGGGCTCGAAATGGCCCAGCAACACCCCCAGAACGATGGCGACCACCACCTGGAAATACAGTTGCCGGTAAAAGGGCAGCCGCACGGGGTGGGCTGTGGGGGCGGAAATGGCGTGCATGGATGTCTCCTGAAATCACGAAGGACTGCACCACCGGGGTGCGTCGAGGTGGCCGTTTGTACCGCTGCACGCTGTTTGAGCCGATAACCTATTGGTATTAGTCGCTGGCACCGCCATAGGGCACCGCTTGCCCCAATATAGGGAAAACCCCTAGCACTTGGGCAAGGTGCGGCACACTCGCTCCCCGCAACATCTCAGCCTCTGGACTGCGCCAGGAACCCCTTTTCCCCATGACGACGCCCCGCCTCCGAAAATTCTGGACCCTGCTGATCCTCCTGGGGGGCATGGTGGGCAGCATGCTCGCGGCCGGCCAGTGGGCCTGGCAGCGTTCATTGCACGACGAAAACAGCAGCGTACAGAGCCAGCTGGCCCTGTATGGCCAGGCGCTGGCCCAGCGCATCGACCGCTACCGCACCCTGCCCGAGGTACTGGCCCTGGACGCGCAGCTGCGCGATGCCCTGAGCCGCCCCCTCAGCACCACCGACGTGGAGCAGCTCAACCACAAGCTGGAGCAGGCCAACGGGGCCAGCCAGTCGTCCACGCTCACGCTGCTCAACCGCGACGGCCTGGCCCTCGCGGCCAGCAACTGGCGCACGGCCACGAGCAATGTGGGCGTGGACTACAGCTTTCGCCCCTATGTGCAGCAGGCGCTGGCGCAGGGGCGCGGCAGCTTCTACGGCATCGGCGTGACCACGGGCGAGCCCGGCTACTTCCTGTCGCAGGCCATCCGCGACAACAGCGGCCACACGCTGGGCCTGGTGGTCATCAAGATCGCCCTGCAGGAACTGGAGCGTGAATGGCTGCAGACGACGGACATCGTGCTCGCCTCGGACGCACATGGGGTGGTCTTCCTGGCCAGCCAGGACGTGTGGCGCTACCGCCTGCTGGAGCCACTGGACGACGAGGATCGCCGCGAGCTGAACGCCACCCGGCAATACGCCGAGCAGCCGCTGCGCCCGCTGGAATACCGCGTGGTGGAAACCATGGACCACGGCGGCCGGCTGGTCAGCGTACAGGCCCCCGCCCTGGCCGGCCGCGTGCTATGGCAGACCCAGCAACTGCCCGGCACCCCATGGCAGCTGCACCTGCTGCACGAGACACACAACAGCTTCGCGGACAGCCGCTGGGCCGCTGCGGCGGGCGCGGGCGGCTGGCTGGCGCTCGGCCTGCTGGTGCTGTTCGTGCGCCAGCGCCAGCGCCTGTCCAGCCTGCGCCAGCGCAGCCGCCAGGAGCTGGAAACCGTGCTGCACCAGCATGCCCAGGAACTGCGCACCGCACAGGACGGCATCGTGCAGGCGGCGCAGCAGGCCGCACAGCAGACCGATACGGGGCTGTCGCGCAGCCTGGAACACCTGCCGCAGGGCGTGGTCATCATCGACGCCGACCTGAACCTCGTGGCCTGGAACTCGCGCTACGTGCAGCTGTTTCGCTTTCCCGGCGACCTGATGCGCGTGGGCCAGCCGATTGCCAACCTGCTGCGCCACAACGCGCGCCGGGGCCTGCTGGGGCCTGGCCCGGTGGACGAGGCCATTGCACGCCGGCTGGCCCATCTGCGCAGCGGCACGCCGCACCTGCACGAAAGCGCCAAGGACGACGGCACGGTGCTGGAGATCCGGGGCAACCCACTGCCCGAAGGCGGCTTTGTGACCAGCTACGCCGACATCACCAGCTACAAGAACGCCGCGCGCGAACTGCGCAGCCTGGCCGACGCGCTGGAGCAGCGCGTGGCCGACCGCACGCGCGACCTGGATGCCGCCCGGCGCGAAGCCGAGCAGGCCAACCGCTACAAGACCCGCTTTGTGGCGGCCGCCGTGCACGACCTGCTGCAGCCGCTGAACGCCGCGCGCATGTTCACCTCGCTGCTGCGCGGCCACCTGCAGGGCGAGGCCGAGCGGCATGCGGTGGACAGCATCGACGGCGCGCTGGCCTCGCAGGACGCGATCCTCAACAGCCTGCTGGACATCGCGCGCATGGAGTCGGGGCAGCTCGACGTGCGCGTGCGCGATGTGGCGCTGGGCCCGCTGCTGCAGGTGCTGGGCCACAACTTTGGCGTGCTGGCCGAAAGCCAGGGCCTTGCACTGCGCTGCGTGCCCACCACCGCGGTGGTCCGCACCGACGAAAACCTGCTGCGCCGCATCCTGCAGAACTTTGTCTCCAACGCCATTCGCTACAGCCGGCACGGGCGCATCGTGGTGGGCTGCCGCCGCGAGGGTGACCACCATGTCCGCATCGAGGTGCATGACCAGGGCCCGGGCATCCCCGAGGCACTGCAGCGCGAGATCTTCGAGGAGTTCCGCCGCCTCGACGAGGGCCAGGGCGGCGACCGGGGCGCAGGCCTGGGCCTGGCCATTGTCGAGCGCCTGGGCCGCCTGCTGGGCCACCCGATCGGACTGCGCTCGCAGCTGGGGCGGGGCAGCGTGTTTTCGGTGCGCGTGCCGCTGGGCGACCCGGCCGCCGTGCAACCCATCGGCCCCGCCACCACGTTGCCCGAACAGGGTGACGACGCCCCACTGCACGGCAGCAGCGCCTGGGTGATCGAGGACGACGGCCCCACCTGCGCCGCCACCCGGGCCCTGCTGGAACGCTGGGGCTGCCAGGTGCCGCTGGCCGCTGGCGCGCCCGAAGCGCTGGCCCAGGCCCAACCCGGCCAAGCCCCGCAACTGGTGCTGCTGGACGTGCACCTGGGCCCCGGCCACCATGGCCCCGATGTCTATGCCACGCTGTGCCAGCGCTGGGGACAGACGCCCGCCGTGATCCTGGTCACGGCCGAGCGCGACGCCACCTTGCGCCGCCAGGCCGCCGAACGCGGCTGGGGCTTTCTGGCAAAGCCGGTGCGGGCGCCAGCGCTGCGGGCGCTGATGAGCCAGACGTTGTTGCGGCTGAGGCAAGGGTCATCCCCCTGAGCCGCTGGCGCGGCATCTCGCGCATCGCGCCGGGCCCCGTTGTGAGGCAGCAATCGAATCGCTCCATTTTTGATAGCAATAAGCGCTTTTCACATAAGCGCTAGCGGCCTTTTTACTCAAGAAATTGCCACAAACTACCGTCCATCAATCCGAAACACCGTCCTCCGTCTCCAGGCTTTTGACCAGCACCGCAGCCTGTGTGCGGCTGTAGCACGCGAGCTTCTTGAGGATGGCGGTGACATGCACCTTGACGGTGTTCTCGGCCAGGCCCAGTGCGGCGGCGATCTGCTTGTTGAGCAGCCCGTCGGCCAGGCACAGCAGCACGCGGAACTGCTGGGGCGTGAGCTGCGCCAGCCGCGCGGCCAGTTCGGCGTCGGCCTCGGAGCGCTCGGCCGCCATGGGCGGGAACCCGCTGCCGCCGTCGAGCACGGCCTGGATGGCGTCGCCCATGGCGTCGGCGGGCGCGGACTTGGGGATGAAACCCGCCGCACCAAACTGCTGCGCGCGCCGGATGACACGCGGGTGGTCGTTGGACGAAATGATCACCACCGGCAGCTCGGGGTATTCGCCGCGCACATGCAGCAGGGCCGAGAAGCCGCGTGTGCCGGGCATGCTCAGGTCCAGCAGCACGAGCTCGATCTCCGGGTGCTCCTGCAGCGCCGTGCCCAGCGTGGCGGCGCTGGCCGCCTCCAGCGTGCGGTACTGGGGCAGCCGTTCGCGCAGCACGTGCAGCACGGCCGCGCGGAACAGCGGGTGGTCGTCAGCGACGAGGAGCGTGGGCTCGGACATGGAATGTGCAGTCTGCCACGGGGCGGTGGTCAGCCGCCCTGGGGACCTTTCCAGAACGCGGGCTGTGCGTACTGGTGCTTCAGGAAGTCGATCCACAGCCGCACGCGCAGCGGCAGGTGTTTGCGCTGGGGGAAGACCACGTAGATGCCGTTGGGCGGCGCGGCGAAATCCTCCAGCACCGCGACCAGGCGGCCGGCGGCGATCTCGGCCTCGACCTCCCAGGTGCTGCGCCAGGCGATGCCCCAGCCGCCCAGGCACCAGTCGTGCAGCACCTGGCCGTCGGAGCAGTCGAGCGGCCCCCCGGGCTTGAGGTGCATGACCTCCGTGGCGCCATCCGCAAGGGGCACCCGGAACGCCCAGCCGCGGGTCTGCGATGCGTCGCTCGACAGCGTGAGGCAGTCGTGCTGCACCAGCTCGGCCGGGGCGCGCGGGGTGCCGCGCCGGGCCAGGTATTCGGGCGTGGCCACACACAGGCGGCGGTTGTCGGCGATGCGCACGCTCACCAGCGACGAGTCGGGCAGGTCGCCCACGCGCACGGCGCAGTCAAAGCCTTCGCCCGCCAGGTCCACCACGCGGTCGCTGAGGTTGAGGGAGATGGTCACGTCGGGGTGCGCCGAGCGAAAACGCGGCACCAGCGGCGCCACATGGCGGCGGCCAAAACCAGCCGGGGCGGTGATACGCAAATGGCCCGTGGCCTTGACCCCGCCTTCGGACACGCTGGCCTCGGCATTCGCCACGTCGGACAGCAGGCGCTGGCAGTCTTCCAGAAACGCGCTGCCCTCGTGCGTGAGGCTGATGCGGCGGGTGGTGCGCACCAAGAGCTTCACGCCCAGGTGCTCTTCGAGCGCATCCAGCCGACGGCCCATGATGGCGGGTGCCACGCCCTCGGCCTTGGCGGCTGCCGTGAGGCTGCCGCGCGTGGCCACCGACACAAAGGATTCGAAGGCCTTGAGTTTGTCCATGGGCGGTGATTATGGAGACATCGGTGGGGGGCCGGGCAGCCGCGCCGCACGGCACGCTATGCACACTGGTTTTTAGAGAAAAAACAGGCTCCAGCGCTTTATGGACATGCGCAATTAGCTATTATTTATATAGCAATCAAAGCAAGCGCGACTTCAAGAATCCCACCGTGCCATAGCGCTTGACCTCCGCATAGTGGTCGCGCGTGAGGCCCTGCACCATGGCCGCGTAGGCATCGGCCAGGTCGGGCACGATGGTGAAGTGGTCGTAGTTCACGATCACCCCCACGCGCTCGCCCTTCAACGCGAGGGGGGCGAGCAGGCGGCGCACCTCTTGCTCGATGGCGTCGATGGTGGTGGCCGTGTTGATCTGCAGGCCCGAGAAGTCGATGTGCAGCAGCTGGCGCGCAGCGTCCAACTCGAAGCGCTGCACCAGCGGACGATTGAGCAGCTGCTCGCGCAAGCCCAGCGGGCCGGGCTCGAAGAGGCGCAGGTCCATGGTCTGCAGGCCGGGGCTGATGCGCGGCGTGAATGCCATGTGGGCCAGCACGTCGCGGTGCAGGTCGATGCCGGGCGCCAGCTCAATCAGCTCCAGCGCGCCGCTGCCATCCGCCTCGCCCGAGGGCACCAGGCGGAACACGCAGCGCTCGGTCACATACAACACGCGCTGGCCGCGCCGCAGGGCTTCGGCGCCGCTGAAGGTTCGGTGCTCGACCTCGCGCACCAGCTTGCGCGCGCCGCCTTCGTGGAGGATGTGCAGGTGGCCGTCGACCGCCTCGACCTGCAGCGCGCCCGCCGTGAAGGTGCCGACAAACACCACGGTTTTGGCGTTCTGGCTGATGTTGATGAAGCCGCCCGCACCCGCCAGGCGCGGGCCAAACTTGCTCACGTTGAGGTTGCCGTGCTGGTCGGCCTGCGCCAGGCCCAGGATGGCGATGTCCAGGCCGCCGCCGTCGTAGAAGTCGAACTGGTTGGGCTGGTCGATGATGGCCTGCGGGTTCACGGCGGCGCCGAAGTTGAGGTCCCCGGCGGGGATGCCGCCGATCACGCCGGGCTCGGCCGTGAGCGTGACCAGGTCGATGATGCGCTCCTCGGCCGCCACGTTGGCCACGCCCTCGGGCATGCCGATGCCCAGGTTGACGACCTGGTGCGGGCGCAGCTCCAGCGCCGCGCGGCGGGCGATGATCTTGCGCTCGGTGAGCGGCATGGCCTCGAGCGTGTCCACGGGCACACGCAGCTCGCCCGCGAACGCGGCGCTGTAGGGCTCGGCAAAGGTCTGGTGGTGGTGCGCGGGCTCGGTGGCCAGCACCACGGCGTCCACCAGCACACCGGGCACCTTCACCTGCCGGGGGTTGAGCGTGCCGCGCTCTGCAATGCGCTCGACCTGCGCGATGACCACACCGCCTGAATTGCGCGCCGCCATGGCGATGGCCAGCGCTTCGAGCGTGAGCGCCTCGCGCTCCATGGTGAGGTTGCCGTCCGCGTCGGCCGTGGTCGCGCGGATGATGCCCACGTGGATGGGGAAGGCCTTGTAGAACAGGTAGTCCTGCCCGTCGATGGGGAGGATACGCACCATGTCTTCGGTGGTGCGCGCGTTGAGCTTGCCGCCGCCGTGGCGCGGGTCCACGAAGGTGTCCAGGCCCACGCGCGTGAGCGTGCCGGGCTTGCCGGCGGCGATGTCGCGGAACAAATGCGTGATCACGCCCTGCGGCAGGTTCCAGGCCTCGATCTGGTTGTCCACCGCCAGTTTCTGGATGCGCGGCACCAGGCCCCAGTGCCCGCCGATCACGCGCTTGAGCAGGCCGGCGTGGCCCAGGTGGTTGAGCCCGCGCTGCTTGCCATCGCCCTGGCCTGCCGCGTAGACCAGCGTGAGGTCGCGCGGGGTTTGTGTGGCCTCCCAGCGCTGGGCCAGCGCCACGGCGATGCTCTCGGCAAACCCGATGCCCACAAAGCCGCCGGTGGCCACGGTGTCGCCGTCATGGATGAGTTGCACTGCGTCGGCGGCGCTGACGATCTTGTTCTTGTAGGCAGCGTTCAGCGCGCCAGCGGCCAGGGGTGCCTGCATGGTTTTGTCTCCCGTTGGGGTTATTTTTTGCGCCGGGCTCTCCGTCCTTCGCCCCGGCACTTGGCGCAGCGTAGTGCTTTACCAGTCGCTGCGCCATTCCGTGCAATTACGGACTGTCACCAGTTTTGCTTAAAAGTCATTGGTTTCGAGATTTTCAGCGTATTTATGTGGGCAAACATTTGCAATACAGTCTGACTCATGGGGTCCACCCGTGTGGGCCCTGCTGCTTTTTCCCCATTCACCTTCAAGACCCAAGGCACCCCCATGACCGACCGCACCGCAATCCACGGCCTGCAAGTGGCCACCTCCCTGTACCGCTTTGTCGACGACAAGGTGCTGCCCGGCACGGGTGTCGATGCCGCGTCGTTCTGGAAGGGTTTTGACGCCATCGTGGCCGATCTGGCCCCGCGCAACATCGCCCTGCTGGCCGAGCGCGACCGCCTGCAGACCGAGCTCGACACCTGGCACAAGGCCAACCCCGGCCCCATCAAGGACATGGTGGCCTACCGCGGCTTCCTGGAAAAGATCGGCTACCTGGTGCCTCAGCCCCCAGATGTGAAGGCCACCACGGCCAACGTAGACGACGAGCTGGCCACCCAGGCCGGCCCGCAACTGGTGGTGCCCATCCTGAACGCCCGCTACGCGCTGAATGCCGCCAACGCACGCTGGGGCAGCCTGTACGACGCGCTGTACGGCACGGACGCCATCCCCGAGACCGACGGTGCCGAAAAGGGCAAGGGCTACAACCCGGTGCGCGGCGCCAAGGTGATCGCGTTTGCACGCCAAGTGCTGGACGACACCGCGCCGCTGAGCACGGGCTCTCACAAGGACTCGACCGGCTACAAGGTCGAAGGAGGCCAGCTGGTGGTGTCTCTTGCCAATGGCAGCACGTCGGGCCTCAAGGACGCATCGCAGTTCAAGGGCTACCAGGGCAACGCCGCAGCACCTTCTTCAGTGCTGCTGCAGCACAACGGCCTGCACCTCGATATCCAGATCAACCGCGCAACGCCCATCGGCCAGACCGATGCCGCGGGCGTGAGCGACCTGGTGCTGGAAGCGGCCCTGTCCACCATACTGGACCTGGAAGACTCCGTGGCCGCCGTGGACGCCGAGGACAAGGTGCTGGGCTACAGCAACTGGCTGGGCATCATCCAGGCCACGCTGACCGAGCAGGTCGCCAAGGGCGGCAAGACCATCACGCGCGGGCTGAACCCCGACCGCGTCTATACCGGCCCGGCCGGTGGCGAAGTGCGCCTGCATGGCCGCTCGCTGATGTTCCTGCGCAACGTGGGCCACCTGATGACCAACCCGGCCATCCTGTGGACCGACGCGCAGGGCACACAGCGCGAGATCCCCGAAGGCATCATGGACGCGGTAGTGACCACGGCCATCGCGCTGCACGATCTGCAAGGGCACGGCAAAGACGGCATCCGCAACTCCCGCAAGGGCAGCGTCTACATCGTCAAGCCCAAGATGCACGGCCCCGCCGAGGTGGGCTTTGCAAGCGACCTGTTCGGCCGCGTGGAGCAACTGCTGGGCCTGCCTGCCAACACCGTGAAGCTGGGCATCATGGACGAGGAGCGCCGCACGTCCGTCAACCTGAAGGCCTGCATCGCCGCCGCGTCGGCCCGCGTGGCCTTCATCAACACCGGCTTCCTGGACCGCACGGGCGATGAGATGCACACCGCCATGCACGCCGGCCCCATGGTGCGCAAGGGCGACATGAAGACCAGCGCCTGGATCCAGTCGTACGAGAAGAACAATGTGCTGGTGGGACTCTCCTGCGGCCTGCGCGGCAAGGCGCAGATCGGCAAGGGCATGTGGGCCATGCCCGACCTGATGGCCGAGATGCTCAAGCAGAAGATCGCCCACCCCAAGGCCGGTGCCAACACCGCCTGGGTGCCCAGCCCCACGGGTGCCACGCTGCACGCACTGCACTACCACCAGGTGAAGGTGAGCGACATCCAGATCGAGCTGGAAAAGACCGACGCCAACGCCGAGCGCGACAACCTGCTGACCGGCCTGCTGACCGTGCCCGTGAGCGCCAACCCCCACTGGAGCGACGCCGAGAAGCAGCAGGAGCTGGACAACAACGCCCAGGGCATCCTGGGCTACGTGGTGCGCTGGGTGGACCAGGGCGTGGGCTGCTCCAAAGTGCCCGACATCCACAACGTGGGCCTGATGGAAGACCGCGCTACGCTGCGCATCAGCAGCCAGCACATGGCCAACTGGCTGTTGCACGGCGTGGTGACACCTGCCCAGGTCAAGGAAACCTTCGAGCGCATGGCTGCGGTGGTGGACGGCCAGAATGCCGGCGACCCGCTGTACCAGCCCATGGCGGGCCACTTTGACACCAGCTACGCCTACCGCGCAGCGCTGGACCTGGTGCTCAAGGGCGAAGAGCAACCCAGCGGCTACACGGAGCCACTGCTGCACGCCTGGCGCCTGAAGCTGAAAGCGGCACGGGCGGCCTGAGCGGAGGCTGTGGAGCGCGCGAGGGCATGGGGCGCGCGTTACAAAGAGTGATTACTCTTTTTTGATAGCAGCTAGCGCATGATAGTCAAGCGCCAGCTGCTATTTTTGCTTGAATTTTCCCTCACCACCTCTCGACCGCACTGCACGGAACCCAAGCCGGTCGACTGAAATGTCGCAGGCCTGAGGGAACCGGCCCCGGTGAGAGGCAGCCCAGGCAGGCCGGCTCCGCATCGGCGCCTGCGCTTGCGCCGTACACTGGCTCACGACATGCTGGCATTCGCGGGCATGCCGCCCCCCCTCAACGCGCCCCATCTGCCATGACCTCCCGCTCGCTCAACGCGGCCGACGCGGCCGCAGCATCCGTCTGCCCCCTGTGTGGGCAGGCGAACCTTTGCGCGATCGCCGCAGGGCAGCCCGCCGAGAGCTGCTGGTGCATGGCCCCCCACACCATCGCCCCCGAGGCACTGGCCGCCCTGCCACCCGAGCAGCGGGGCAAGACCTGCATCTGCCCGGCCTGCGGGTCATCCGGGGGGCTGCCACCACCGCAGCCCGCGTCGATATGATTTCGCCTTTGTTTTTATTTTTGTTGTGCCTTTCGCAAAACAGGCCTCAGGCAAGCGGCTCACCCCAAGGCGAGACGGCTGTCGCATCCTGATTTGCATAAGTCCTGTTTGTTCACCCCCCTACTGCAAGGAAGCTGACATGCCCACGTACCACGTCGAAATGATGGAAGGCCGCACGGTCGAACAAAAAAAGAAACTGGTGGAGGAAATCACCCGCGTCTCCGTCGAAATACTGGGCGGCTCGCCCGAGTCGGTGGACATTCTGATCACCGACATCAAGCGGGAGAACTGGGCCACAGGTGGCAAGCTCTGGTCCGAAAGGACTTGAAGGCAACCCCCTGAGGCACTGCCCACCGCCCCCTTCTCTCGACTCGCTGCGCGATTCGGGAAGGGGGATACGCGGGGAGTGCAGGGGGACGGCCCTCGCGTGGGTTTACGCATTTTTGACAGCCGTAGCCTCTCAGACCGGATAGTTGCCCCGAGACCCGCCCCATGACCACGCAGCCGCCCTCAGGATCCCTCGCCGTATTGCGGGAACGCTACGGAGAGCGCTACCGCTGGCTGGTGTTGCTGTCCGTCATGGTGGGCACGATGGCGTCGATCATGTCGTCCACCATCGTGAACGTGGCCATCCCCGACATGAGCCACTACTTCACGCTGGGCCAGGAACGGGCGCAATGGGTCACATCGGGGTTCATGGTCGCAACCACGGTCTCGATGCTCACCACACCCTGGCTGCTGTCGCGCTACGGGTACCGCGCCACCTACGTGGGCGCCATGTTGCTGCTGCTGGCGGGTGGCATTGGCGGCGGACTGGCCCAGGACTTCGGTCTGGTGCTAGTCGCCCGGGTGGCGGAGGGCCTGGCGGCAGGCGTTGTTCAACCCATCCCGGCCGTCATCATTCTTTACGCCTTCAAGCCCCACGAGCAGGGGCGTGCCAGCGGCATCTTTGGCATGGGCGTTGTGCTGGCACCCGCCATCGGGCCCAGCATCGGGGGTCTGCTGGTGGACTGGTTTGGCTGGCGCTCCATCTTCTTCATGGTCGTGCCACTGTGCCTGGCGTCCATTGCGCTGGCCTATAAATTTGTGCCCGTCACCGCGCCCGGTGGCGTGGAGGCCAATCGCCAGGGAGAGGCGTTGGACTGGCGCGGCCTGCTTCTGGGCACCGTGGGCACGCTGTGCCTGCTCAATGGACTGGTGTCGTTGCATGGCGGCTCCGCATCCGAGGCCGGGATCTTGTTGCTGGGCGCGGTGGTGGCAGTGGGCTGCTTCATCGCCTGGCAGCGCACGCTCCTTCGCAGGGGGCGCAAGCCGTTAATGGATCTGCGCCTGTTCCAGTACCGACAGTTTGCGATGGGCAGCGTGGTGGCCTTCATCTATGGCACGGCGTTGTTTGGCTCGACGTATCTGCTGCCGGTGTTCATGCAGCTGGGTCTGGAGCTGTCCGCCTCGCACGTGGGCACACTCATGCTGCCCGCCGGTTTTGTCCTCGCGGCCACCATCGCCGTGGTGGGCCGCCTCGCAGACCGGCAGCCGACCCACCTCCTCGTCAGCATCGGCCTGGGTTTGCTGGCGCTGTCCTTTGGATTGATGGTGTTCGTGGGGCTGAACTCTTCACTGTGGATGCTGGTCGCCTTTGCCATTCTGGGGCGCATTGGCCTGGGGTTCATCCTGCCTTCGCTGAATCTGGGCGCCATGCGACCCCTGGACAAGTCGCTGATCTCCCAAGGCTCCAGTGCCATCGGTTTTCTGCGCATGCTCGGGGGTGCTGCAGGCGTGAGTCTTTGCGGCATCGTCCTCGAGTGGCGGCTGGGTGCCCACGGTGCATCGCTGGCAGCCGGAGCCAGCAACACGGCACGGATCGCCGCTTTCGGTGAGACTTTTTTGATGCTGACCTTTTTGTGTTTGCTGGCCTTGGTGGCGGCATGGCAATTGCGCGAGGCGAGTTCCTCTGCGCATGGCGCCTGATCCGCTCGATCGTGCGGGTCAAGGAGGTGTTCGGTACTGCTCAGCCCACAAGCTGCTTGCGCGTCCACACTTTTCCCACAGCGCCCACCGTCATGGCGCTATAAACGGAGTGGCTGTTTGCCTTTCCTTTTTGCGGCAATAGCTGAAACCGGTGGATTGCCAGCCATCTCCCATTCTCACCACCCAGCCGAAACGGAATTCAAGCCATGTGCCAACTGCTCGGCATGAACTGCAACGTGCCCACCGATGTGACTTTCAGCTTCACGGGGTTTGCACAACGTGGTGGAAAGACCGACCACCACAGCGACGGCTGGGGAATTGCCTTCTTCGAAGACAAGGGGCTGCGGCACTTTGTGGACCATCTGGCGGCGGTGGACTCCCCAGTGGCGGAGCTGATCCGCCGCTATCCGATCAAGAGCAAGAACGTTATCGCACATATCCGCAAAGCGACCCAGGGAGTGGTCAGTCTGCAAAACTGCCACCCCTTTGTGCGTGAGCTATGGGGGCGCTACTGGGTGTTTGCCCACAACGGTGATCTCAAGGATTTTCGACCGCGTCTGCACTCGCATTTCCGGCCCGTGGGAGATACCGACAGTGAGCATGCCTTCTGCTGGATCATGCAGGAACTGGCCAAGTCACATGCCAGCGTGCCCTCCATTTCTGAGCTGACATTGACACTCAAGGAATTGGCGGCCCACATATGCCCACGCGGGACGTTCAATTTCCTGCTGTCCAACGGCCAGGCGCTGTGGAGCCATGCATCGACGAGCCTGTACTACATAGAGAGGCGGCACCCGTTCGGGCAAGCCCAGCTGAGCGACGAAGACGTTCGGCTGGATTTCTCTCGAGAGACCAGCGAGAAGGACGAAGTGGCAGTGATCGTGACGAGCCCGCTGACGACCAACGAGACGTGGACAGCCTTTGGCAAGGGAGAACTGCTGGTATTCGAGCAAGGCCGGCGGCTGAGCCTCTGAGCCTCAATGAATGAAGCACTTTGGATGTCACCGTTCCAAAGAATTTCACGCCCCCAAAGCAAAAAACCCCAGTCATTGCTGACTGGGGTTTTCTGGGCTGTAAGAGCCTGACGATGACCTACTTTCACACGGGAACCCGCACTATCATCGGCGCAAAGTCGTTTCACTGTCCTGTTCGGGATGGGAAGGAGTGGGACCAACTTGCTATGGTCATCAGGCA
>NZ_JACUZT010000009.1:0-248818 GCF_014851495.1 Acidovorax sp. ACV01
TACAAGGCCGTGGCCAGCGACGACATCGCCACGCAGCACAAGTTGCTCAAGGAGTTCTTCATGCCTTACCTGGCGATTCGCAACCGGGTGGAAGGCTATGGCGTGAGCATCATCAAGGCGGGCGCCAGGATCGTGGGCCATGACGGCGGCCCGGTGCGGGCTCCGCTGACGGACCTGAAGCCCAGCGAGATGGAAGAGCTCAAGGCGCTCATCGACAAGCTCGGCCCGCAGTAAGCACCCCGAAAAGTGAGTCAAGGGCCTGGTTTTCCAGGCCCTTTTTTCCAGCGATTTCCATACACCTCACACCACGCGGCTGGCCGTGCACGGGCGCGTGGTGCCCGCACGGCACGCCAATACAACACCATTACGGAGACACACCACATGCTCAAGACTCTCATCCTCGCCGCAGCCGGCGCCCTGGCCCTTGTCACGCTGAGCGGCTGCGCCACCCACGCGACGGCCACCGCATCTGCCGGGTCCGAGCAAGCCGTGGCCGCCGCCGCTGAACGCCTGCGCCTGGCCATGATCGACCCCACGCCCGCAGCGCTGGCCCCCCTGGTGGCAGACGACCTGAGCTACGGGCACTCCGGCGGCCGTGTGGACACCAAGGACAGCTTCATCGGCGACCTGGTCGCAGGCAAGTCCGACTTCGTGACCATCGCCATCTCCGACCAGACCATCAAGGTCGTGGGCCACACCGCCATCGTGCGCCACACCCTCACGGCCGACACCAACGACTCGGGCAAGCCCGGCAAGGTGCAGATCAAGATCTTGGGCGTGTGGCAGCAACAAAGCGGGCAGTGGCAGCTCCTGGCCCGCCAGGCCGTGCGCACGGCGGCATGATGTAACCCGCAGGGCCGCCGCGTGCGGCCCTTTGTTTTTGCACTTCAGCTCAACGAAGCCCATGACAGAAAATTCCCAGCCCCGCATTCTGCAAATCGGCCGCCTGCCCCTTCCCGCGCTGGAGGCCGAACTGGCAACCCGGTACCACGTCGCCTGCCTGGCCGACCAGCCCGATCCGGCATCCTTTCTGGCCGCACAGGGCGCGGAATTCACCGGGGTGGTGACGACGGCATCCATCGGCCTCAAGGCCGAGGTCATTGCCGCCCTGCCGCGTTTGCAGGTCATCAGCAGTTTCGGCGTGGGTTTTGACGCGTTGGACATCGGTGCTGCCAAGGCGCGTGGCGTGCAGGTGGGCTACACACCCGGCGTGCTCAACGACTGCGTGGCCGACATGGCGTTTGCGCTGATGCTGGATGTGTCGCGCGGCATTGCAGCCAGTGACCGTTTTGTGCGCCGCGGCGAATGGCCCCAGGCCCGCTTCGCACTGGGAACCCGGGTGTCGGGCAAGCGCCTGGGCATTGTGGGCATGGGCCGCATCGGCCAGGCGGTGGCTGAGCGCGCCAGCGGTTTCCGCATGGAGGTGGGCTACCACAACCGACGCCCGGCCGAAGGTTGCCCACTGTCCTATTTCGAGTCGTTGACTGCGCTTGCGCAGTGGGCCGACTACCTCGTGCTGACCGTCGCCGGTGGCACTGGCACGCGCCACCTCGTCAACCGCGATGTGCTCAACGCCCTGGGCCCGAACGGCTACCTCATCAATGTGGCGCGCGGCAGTGTGGTGGATGAGGCCGCGTTGATCGAAGCGCTGACCGAACGCCGCATCGCCGGTGCCGGACTCGACGTGTTCGAGAACGAACCCAGCGTGCCCGACGCGCTGATGGCGCTGGACAACGTGGTGCTGACCCCGCACACCGCCAGCGCCACCCACGAAACCCGCCGTGCCATGGCAGACCTGGTGCTGGAGAACCTGGAATCCTTCTACGCCAGGGGTTCCGTGCGCGTGCCCGTACCGGTCGCCTGATGTAAAAAAGCCCTCGCCGGCATGCGTCGGCGAGGGCCTAGAAACGCGCGCGCCAGGGGCGCGCCGTCCCGGTTACTTCAACACACCCTTGGAGATGTCCATCACCATGCGCGTGGCCAGGTACAGGCGCGGCACGATGGTGTTGATCTGCACGTACTCGGCGTCGTTGGAATGGGCACCGTAGCCCGACAGGCCCATGCCTTCCACGACGGCTCCCTTGGTCTTCAATGCAGCAAACGCCGCATCGGTCCCCCCGCCCGTCGCCTTTTCGACCACGTTGAGCGACAGGCCCAACTCCTGGTAGATCACCTTGCCGTAGCCGGCCACGCGGCGGGATGCCTCGCTGGCTTCGAGCGGCGGGCGGCGCACCTCGAACTTCACGTCCACCTTGGATGCGGGCAGCAGCCGGGTCTTGATCTTCTCTTGCAGCGACTTCTCCAGCCCGTCAAAGTCCGCCACCTTCAGGGCACGCGCATCGGCCTGGGCGGTGGCCTCGGCGGGAATCACATTGCGGTTGGTGCCGGACTTGGAGACCGTCCAGTTGAGCTTGAGGCCTTCGTCGTTTTTCGACAGGTCCTTCATCTGCAGCAGCTGGTGCGACAACTCGTACAGCGCGTTCACACCATCTTCGGGCTTGGCCCCGGCGTGCGAAGCCTTGCCCTGCACCGTGAGGTAGGCAGCCCCAATGCCGCTGGTGGCCAGGCGCAGCGTGCCATCGGTACCGCCGCCTTCGAACGACAACACCACATCCTGCTCGGCTGCCACGCGGGTGATGGTGCTGCGCCAGCCGGGCGAGCTGATTTCCTCGTCGCCGTTGATCAGCACGGTGAGCGTGCCATAGTCCTTGAAGTTGAGCTTTTGCAGCAGGGCCACGGTATGGATGATGAGCGCAATGCCCTGCTTGTCGTCCGAGATGCCCAGGCCGTAGGCCTTGTCGCCGTCGATGCGAAACGGCTGGGCTTTGAGCATGCCCTTCAAGTACACCGTGTCCATGTGCGCGATCAGCATGATCTTCTTGCTGCCCGAACCCTTGAACACGGCCTGCACGGCGGGGCCGACCTTCTCGGGCGTATCGTCCAGGCGGTAGATGTCGTTGGTCTGCAGAACATCCACCGTGCCGCCCAATTGCTTGAGCTGGCTGGCAATGCGTTCGGCGATCTGGTTCAGGCCTTCGATGTCCTTGCTGCCCGACTCGATGTGCACCAGGTCACGCAGGGTGTCGAGCAGCGGCTGCTGCTCCTTCTGGGCCAGCGCATGGACCTCAGCCACAGGTGCAGCGTGGGCCAGGGTGGCGGCAAACGCCAGCGCGAGAGAGGCCATCAAGGGGCGGACAAATGAAGGGGCTGAGTGCGGGTGGTGCATAGTGCGACGGCTCTGCGGTGAGATGAAGAAAGGCGATTATGGAGTCTTGCAACGCCAATTTCAAACACTTCGCAATCTTGCAATTTTTCCATCAACCTCGGTGAGCGATGTTCAACCGACGGGCGTAAACACCTCTGGGCCGAGCCGGGACTTTCGGGCACCTAGTTCGAACAGCCACATGCCGTACAGCGGCAAGGATTCCGCGAGCCGCAGAGGCGCCACCAGCGCGGCCGCCCCGCCCAGCAAAGCAGGGTGTGGCACGACGGCAAGCAGGTCGGACTGCGCCATCAGATGCAGCATGCTGGCAAAGTCAGGGCAGCGCACCGCCATCCTTGGGGCCGGCATTCGCCGCACGCGGTGCGCTTCCGTCAAGACATCCACCGGCCCGCTGACACTGGGCCGCACACACGCCCACGCGGCGCCCTGCAGTTGCGCCAGTGACCGGGCCCGGACCAATGGGTGGCCTTTGCGCGCATAGACCTGGGGATGCAACTCGTACAGGGGGCGCTCCGTCACATCGGGATGCGCAAACTTGCGCGGCTTGGGGGCAATGACCGCATCAAAGCGCCGCTGCAGCAGGCCTTCCAGCAGACTGCCTTCATCGGCCATCGCCATCTCCAGCGAGCGCCGGGCGTTGGGCAGGCACCAGCTGGCATACAGCAGCGGTCCACAGACCAGCGCCGCTGAAGACGTGAGCCCCACCCGCAGCAGATGGCGGTCTGCCGCAGCCACTGACGCGCGGGGCAGCGCCTCGACCCCTTGTGCCAGGGGCAGGGCCTGCGCGGCTACGGCCCGGGCCAGGTCGGTGGGCACATGGCGGCGCCCCTCCCGCACCAGCAAGGGCTGCGCGAAGTGGGCTTGCAGCGCCTTCATGCCATGGCTGATCGCAGGCTGCGACACGCCGCAGGCCTTGGCCGCCAAGGCGAACGAGCCCTGTTCGATGACCGCATGGAGGTATTGCAGGTAGCGCAGATACATAAACACCTTTTATGTATAAGCCACCATTGTCTCTTGTCGTGCGGCGCGGAGTTGGCGAAGCTACGCACTCCACTCCGCGCCCTTTGCATCGCCACTTATGAGCCACACCCCCATCGACACCGTCCGCACCTACCTCGCCCACCTGCATGCCAGCCACACCGACGGGCTGATTGCCTGCTTTGAAGACGATGGCGTGGTGCATTCGCCCTTTCTGGGCACCATGCGCGCGAGGGACTTTTTCCAAAAGCTCGCCCAGGCCTCCAGCCGCAGCGTGATCACCGTGCTGGATCTGTTTGCCTCCGCCCAGCCAGACAACGGCGGCGCCGTGCGGGTCGCCGCCTACTTCCGCTACGACTGGACCTTGAACGATGGCCGGGAGGTGACGTTCACCTGCGTGGATGTGTTCACGTTCTACGCGGGCAGCACGCGGATCCGCGACATGAACATCGTCTACGACACCCACCCGCTGCGCGAAGAAGTGGGCGACAAGTACGCGCCTGAACCAATCACAACAACTCCACGCCCTTGAGCGTGACAAAACTTGTCTCGCGCGTCACCTGCACAAAGTCCTGCAGATACGGCTTGGCCGACAGACTGGGCAGGCAGGCGGCGTGCAGCTCGCCGCGCAGGCCTTTTTCGCCAGGTCCTGCCGCAATGGGCCGCGCCGTCACATAGCCCCGGTCCAGGTAGCTCTGCACCGCCCACAGCGGCAGCGCCGCCACGCCGCGCCCGCTGGCCACCAGCTGCAGCATGGCCACCGTCAGCTCGGTGGTGCGGCGCGGGGGGCGCACACCGGCGGGCTCCAGCACTTGGCGGATCAGGTCCAGCATCTCGTCGGGCACGGGGTAGGTGATGATGGTCTGGTCCGCAAAGTCCTGCGCCACCAAGTGCGGCTTGGCCACCAGCGGGTGCGTGTTGGCCAGCAGTGCGCGGATCTCGAAGCCAAACAGCGCGTGGTAGTCCACGCCCGCCTCATCGGCATCCACCTCGGACACGATGGCCACATCGGCCCGGCCCTGGTGCAGCAGGCCCACAGGGTCGGCATGAAAGCCGCTCACGATGTCCAGTTCCACCTCGGGCCAGCGGGTGCGAAACGCGTCCATGGCGGGCATCAGCCAGTCAAAACAGGTGTGGCATTCCACCGCAATGCGCATCTGCCCGCCCTGCCCCAGCACTAGGCGAGCAATGTCGCGCTCTGCCCCTTCCACCTGCGGCAGCATGGCATCGGCCAACGCCAGCAGGCGTTCGCCCACGGCGGTGAACTGCGGCGGCACCGATTTGCGCTCGAACAGTGGCTGGCCGTAGCGGTCTTCCAGCAGCTTGATCTGGTGCGACAGCGCCGACTGCGTGAGGTTGAGCAACTGCGCGGCCCGTACCAGGCTGCCGCTGTCACGCAGGGCCACCAGCGTGCGCAGGTGGCGCACTTCCAGAATCGACTGATTCATTATTAATTTTCAAGTTGATCGACTAAAACTTTCGTTTGAATAATAAACGAGCCCACACGACCATCGGTGCCTTCATTGCATTGCTCCATTCAGAAGAAGGAAATCACCATGTCGCTCGCCGCTCCAACCACCCGCCGCCCCGTGCTCACGCACACCCTGGGCTTTCCGCGCATGGGGGCGCAGCGCGCGCTGAAATTCGCGCTCGAATCCTTCTGGCGGGGCGACAGCACCGAGGCCGAGCTGCAGGCCACCGCTGCCCAGCTGCGCCAGCAACACTGGCAGGCGCAGGCCGACGCAGGCCTGGGTTGTGTGACCGTGGGCGACTTTGCGCTGTACGACCATGTGGCCAACCACATCCAGTTGCTGGGCTGCGAGCCTGCGCGTTTTGGCTTTGACGCCCACACGCCCGAGCTAGCGCGCTACTTTGCGATGGCGCGGGGCGTATCGGCCTACTCCGCCACCCACAGCGACGAACACCACGCGGGCTGCAGCGCCGGTTGCACCGCCAAGCACCACACCGCTGGCCAGCCCGCGCTGGAGATGACCAAGTGGTTCGACACCAACTACCACTACCTCGTGCCCGAGTTCAGCGCCCACACCCAGTTCCACCTGGCCAGCGAGCGCTTGTTTGCCGAGGTGGCCGAGGCCCAGGCGCTGGGCCACCGCGTCAAGGCTGTGCTGCTGGGGCCGCTGAGCTTTTTGTGGCTGGGCAAATCCAAAACGGCGCGCTTTGACCGCTTCAGCCTGCTCGCACAACTGCTGCCGGTGTACGAGGCCGTGCTGGCACGCCTGAAGGCCCAAGGCGTGGAATGGGTGCAGATCGACGAGCCCATCCTGGGCCTGGACCTGCCCGATGTGTGGCGCCATGCCTTTGAGCCCAGCTACTGGCAACTCGCTCGCAGCGCGCCCAAGCTGCTGCTGGCCACCTACTTCTCGCCGCTGGCCGAGAACCTGCGCCTTGCCTGCCAGCTGCCCGTGGCCGGCCTGCATGTGGATGCCGTGCGCGCCGCCGACGAGCTGGTGGGCGTAGCCGACTGGTTGCCTTCGCACAAAGTGCTGTCGGTAGGCATCGTGGATGGCCGCAACATCTGGCGCACCGACCTGGATGCGGCGCTGCAAAAGCTGCGGCCCGTGGCCGACAAGCACCAGGGCGAGCTGTGGCTGGCGCCGTCGTGCTCGCTGCTGCATGTGCCGTTCAGCTTAGAGGCCGAGACGCAGCTGGACGCCGAGGTGAAGTCGTGGCTGGCGTTTGCGGTGGAAAAACTCGATGAGCTGCGCGTGCTGTCCACCGCCTTGTCACAAGACGAGGCGGCGGTGGACGACGAACTGCACGCCGCCCGCACCGCCCTGGCCGCGCGCCGCGCCAGCCCGCGTGTGCACCGCGCCACCGTGGCGGCCCGCATTGCCGCTGCGGCGCCAGGGGCCGACCAGCGCGCCAGCGCCTTCCCTGCCCGGCAAAAGGCCCAGCGCGCACGGCTGAAGCTGCCGCTGTTGCCCACCACCACGATTGGCTCGTTCCCGCAGACGGCGGAGATCCGCGCGGCCCGTGCCGCCTTCAAGCGCGGGGCACTCGATGCAGCCCAATACCAACAAAAGATGGAAGCCGAAATTGCCCTGGCCGTGCGCAAGCAGGAAGCCCAGGGCATTGACGTGCTGGTGCACGGCGAAGCTGAGCGCAACGACATGGTCGAATACTTTGGCGAGCAGCTCGACGGCTTTGCCTTCACCGCCAACGGCTGGGTGCAAAGCTATGGCTCGCGCTGCGTAAAGCCGCCCATCATTTACGGCGACGTGGCCCGCCCCACGCCTATGACGGTGGCCTGGACGCAGTACGCGCAGAGCCTGACGGCCAAGCCCATGAAAGGCATGCTCACCGGGCCCATCACCATCCTGCAGTGGAGCTTTGTGCGCGACGACCAGCCCCGCGCCACCACGGCCGACCAGATCGCCTGGGCCATCCGCGACGAGGTGTGTGACCTCGAAGCTGCAGGCATCGCCATCATCCAGATCGACGAGCCCGCCATCCGCGAGGGCCTGCCGCTGCGCCGCACGGGGTGGAAGAGCTACCTGGAGCGCGCCACCCGCGCCTTCCGTATCAGTGCCAGTGGCGTGCGCAACGACACGCAGATCCACACCCACATGTGCTACAGCGAGTTCAACGACATCCTGCCCTCCATCGCGGCCATGGATGCCGACGTGATCACGATTGAGACGAGCCGCTCGGACATGAAGCTGCTGCAGGGGTTCGGAGATTTCCGCTACCCCAACGAGATCGGCCCCGGCGTGTACGACATTCACTCGCCCCGCGTGCCTGGCGTGCAGGAGATGGCTGCGCTGCTGGAAAAAGCCGCCGAGGTCGTGCCCGTGGAGCACCTGTGGGTGAACCCCGACTGCGGTCTGAAAACCCGGGGCTGGCCCGAGACCGAAGCCGCCCTGCGCCACATGGTGCAGGCCGCGCAGGAAGTGCGCGAGCGGTTGCTGGAAGAGGCGGCCTTGGCCTGACGGCCCCCCGGTTCAGCCTGCAGCGCGCTTCATCTCGGCCAACTTGACCAGCACCTGCAGCGCGTGGTTCAGCGGCGTCGGCACGCCCAAGGCGGCGCCGCGCTTGACCACATAGCCATTCAGATGGTCGATCTCGGTGGGTTTACCACGCGCCAGATCCTGCGCGGTGGACGAATACTGCCCGGGCATGGTGCTGGCGATGCCGCGCACCGCCGCCTGCACATCGCCCGGAATCGTCACTCCGTCAGCAGCAGCCACCGCCAGGCACTCGGCCACGATGTCGGCAATCACCTGCGTCACGCCGGGCACCTGCACCAGCGGGCCGTAGGGCTGCTGCGACAAGGCCGACAGCGCGTTGTAGGCGCTGTTGAGCACCAGCTTGGCCCAGAGCGCCCCGCGCACGTTGTCTGACACCTGGGTGGGAATACCCGCCGCCGTGAGCTGGCGGGCTACCTCGTCGCTGCGCGGCGAAGGTGCAATCACCAGCTCGCCCCGGCCATGGTGCACCACATGCCCGGGGCCGCCCATGGCAGTGGCCACATAGACCACGGCGGCCGCCACCGGGGTGTTGGCATCGAGCACAGCGCGCACGCGCTCGTCGTTGTCCACACCGTTCTGCAAGGTCAGCACCAGCGCGCCAGGCGCCAGGTGGGGACGAATCTGCTGCGCAGCGTCTTCCGAGTCGGACGACTTCACGCAGAACAGCACCACGTCCGCGCCCTGCACGGCGCTGGCCTCGGTGCTGGCCGCCAGAGGCACCTGCACATCCATCGCCACCGTCTGCAGCCGCAGCCCGTGGTCACGCACGGCCAGCACATGGGCGGGCCGCCCGATAAGCGTGACGGCATGGCCCGCGCGGGCGAGCAAGGCACCGAAGTAGCAGCCCACGGCGCCAGCGCCCATCACGGCAAAACGCAAGGGTGCGGTGGCAGCAGGGGCGGAAGCGGGTGTGGTGGTGGCAGTCATGGGGCGGCTGGCGGCTATTCGGCGATGAGCAGGAAGGAAGGGGGTGGAAGGCAAGGCATGGTACCGCCCGAAGCCCAGGTCGCCCCCACGCGCATTGCCAATTCACCCTGATTGGCGCAAAATGCGCCAATCAGGAGATCGCCATGTCCGCCACCGCCTTTTCTTCCGTCAAGCTCCCCGCCCACCTGGTGGAGCAGGCCCGCCAGGCCGCGCAGCCCATGCGCCGCTCGGTGGCCAGCCAGATCGAATACTGGGCCACGCTGGGCCAGATCGTGGAACACACGGGCCTGAGCGTACAAGAGGCCCGCAGCGCCATCGAGCAGTATGAAGCCGCTGCCGCGCGCCCCACCACCCTGGCAGCCCCCGCGTCGGTGGACGCACTCACTGCCCGCCTGCTGGCAGCCCAAACGCGCGGCACGCTGGCGCAGCGGGTGCGTGAAGTGGTGCTGGAGAACCAGGCCAAAGCCGCCGCCCCTGTCGTCTGACCTTGCATGGTGGCCCCCGCCCAGCAGCCCTCCCCGCCGCCCCGCCGCAACACGCCACCCCGCTGGTTCCACCTGCTGGCAGGCCCGAACGGCGCGGGCAAATCCACGCTGTACCGCGCCCTGGTGCGCGAAGGCATCCTGGGCCCGCCGCTGGAGTTTGTGAACGCCGATCTGTACGAACAGGCGCACCTGCAGCACATTGCTGACCCCGAAGCCCGGTCCGAAGCGGCGCGCCACTGGGCCGATGCACGCCGCGCTGCCTTGATGAGCAAAGGCGCAGACTTCGCCAGCGAAACCGTGTTTTCGCACCCCTCCAAACTGGCGCTGATCGAAGAAGCCCAGCGCTGCGGCTACACCGTGGCCCTGTACATCGTGGCGCTGAACGACCCGGCCCGGCTGCTGGCCCGCGTGGCGCAGCGCGTGCGCGAAGGCGGGCACGCGGTGCCGCCCGAACGCATCCTGGCCCGCTACCCCCGCACCATGGACAACCTGGCCCAGGCCGTAAGGCGGGCCGACGTGGCCTACCTGTATGACGCGGCAGAGGCCGACGGCACCGGACCGCAACTGGTGGCGGTGTGCTCGCCCGTCGAGGTCAAGGCACTGGCCCAGCCGCTACCCGCTTGGGCTCAGCATCTGACCGAGCGGTAGAACGGCCGCGGTCAGCCCGCTTGGGCACTGGAAATGGTGCGCGCCCCGCCCAGCGATGGAAATCAGTGCCAAATTGGCCTCCGGCGCTTATTCCAAAAGCGTTACAAGCTATGCTTTATATAGCAAATTATCGCTTCTTATAACCATTTTATTGTCACGGTCTTTATTTAATTGCAAAGACAATCATTGTCTAGTCAATTAAATTCACCGCCATGACTTCCGACACCTCCAAGCCTTCTTTGCCCCACGCGGGGTTCTACAACGCGGGTCAGCTGCAGCCTGAGAACAGCGTGGGCTACCTGATGCGCAAGGTGATGTCTTCCATCCGCACCCAGGCCGATGCGCAGCTGTCATCCCACGAACTGACCTATGCGCAATGGTTGCCGCTGTTCAAGCTCTCGCTGAACGAGACCGCCACCGTGGCCAGTCTGGCGCGCGACCTGGAGACTGACCCCGCCTCCATGACCCGCTCGCTGGACCGCATGGAAGCCAAAGGCCTGGTCGTGCGCGAGCGCTCCACGGTCGATCGGCGCGTGGTGCAGCTCAAGCTCACCGCCGAAGGCCAACGCATCGCCGCCTTGGTGCCCCCGGTGCTGGCCGACGTGCTCAACGGCCACCTCAGCGACTTCAGCCACGACGAATGGCAACTGCTGTTGTCCATGCTGCGCCGCATGCTCGTGAACGGAAAACCCCCTGTGCCGCCTTCGGCGCCTCCTTCCCCCTGAAGGGGGGCGCCACCGGTGGCCCTGGCCCAGGCCATGCTCGTTTCCAACGCCCTCGTTTTCCTCCACACAACACCCAAAAAAAACCATTCTGGAGATTTCCGTGACCCCCACCGCCCCTGCTCCGCTGTCCACCCGCTCTGCCCTTGTCGCCCACCTGGCGGTGTCGGCCGTTGCCCTGGCCGCCGCCCTCTTCCTGGTCGGCTGCGCCAACCCCGGCCCCAGCCACACGCCATTGGCGCAGACCACCCCGTCGGCCGCCGGCCTGAACGCTGCAGCCACCGAAACTGCCGCCCCCTCCCAATGGTGGAAGGCGCTGGGCGATGAACAGCTCAACACCCTGATCGACCAGGCCCTGCAAGGCAACCCCAGCCTGGCCGTGAGCCGCGCCCGGCTGGAGCAGGCCGTGGCGCTGAGCCAGGTGCGCGAGGCTGCCAACGGCCCGCAGGCCACGCTGGGCGTGGACGCCACCCGCCAGCGCTACACCGCCAACGGCCTGGTGCCCGCGCCGGTGGCAGGCAACACCTACAACAGCGGCACCGTGCAGGCCTCGCTGAGCTGGTCGCCCGACTTCTTTGGCCAGCACGCCGCCGAGCTGCAGGCCGCCCTGGGCCAGGCGCGCGCCGCCCAGGCCGATGCGGCTGCCGCCGCCAACACCCTGGCTGCCCAGGTGGGCCGCAGCTATGTGGCGCTGGCCCGGCTGGTGGCACAGCGCGACGTGGCCACGCGCGCGCTGGCGCAGCGGGAAGAACAACGCAAGCTCACCCAGGAGCGCACCGCCGCAGGCCTGGACAGCCAGGTCGAGCTGACCCAGGCCCAGGCCGCTGTGCCCGACGCCCGCACACAAATCGAAGCGCTCGAAGAGCAGATCACCCTGGGCCGCCGCCAACTGGCCGTGCTGACCGGCCAGGCGCCCGATGCGCTGCCCACGGTCACGCCGCAACTCGCCACCCTGCAGCCCACCGCCGTGCCCGAGGTGCTGGGCGCCGACCTGCTGGGCCGCCGCCCCGACGTGGTGGCCGCGCGCTGGCGCGTGGAGGCTGCGACGCAAGGCGTGAACAGCGCCCGCAGCGAGTTCTATCCCAACATCAACATCGGCGCGTTCATTGGCCTGAACTCGCTGGGGCTGGACCGGTTGTTCAACGGCAGCTCGCGCCAGATGGGTGTGACGCCCGCCCTGCGACTGCCGATCTTCGACGGCGGCCGCCTGCGCGCCCAGCTGGGCGGCCGCGCTGCCGAGCTGGACGCCGCCATCGCCCAGTACAACGCCGCCGTGCTGGATGCGGTCAAGGAAGCGGGCGACGCCGTGGCCTCCATCCAGTCGCTTACCCGCCAGCAGGCCTTGCAGGACGAGGCCGTGGCCAGCGCCGAAAAAGCCTACCGCTTTGCGCAGGAGCGCTACCGCGCAGGCCTGGGCAACTACCTGGTGGTGCTGAGCACCGAAAGCCAGGTGCTGGCCCAGCGCCGCCTGGCCGTGGACCTGCGCGCCCGCCAGCTCGACACCCGCCTGGTGCTGATGAAGGCCCTGGGCGGCGGCTGGACGGACGACACGGCGGCATGAAACACCCCCTGAGCCGCTTCGCGTCTTCCCCCTCTCTCGCTTCGCGGGAGGGGAACGCACCCGGTGGCCTGGCAAAGCCAGTTCCACGGGCGCACTGGCCTCGGCCGCGCCAGTTGCGTAAGTAGCTGGCAAGGCCCGACCCGATCAAAAACACACAACAACACATTCCTGAAAGACCACTGCCATGACCGCCCACAGCGAACCCCTTACCGCCAACGAAGCCAACACCGCCCGCCGCCGGGGCCTCACCATCATTGCCGCCGCCGTTGCGCTGGTGGCGATTGGCTGGGGTGGCTGGCACTGGGCCAACGGCCGCCATGTGGAAACCACCGACAACGCCTACGTGACGGGCAACGTGGTGCAGATCACGCCGCAGATCGGCGGCACCGTGGTCTCCATCGGTGCGGACGACACCGACTACGTGAAAGCCGGCCAGTTGCTGGTCAAGCTCGACCCTGCCGACGCCCGCGTGGCGCTGGAGCAGGCCGAGGCCCAGCTGGCGCAGACCGTGCGTGAAGTGCGCACCCTGTTCGCCAACAACTCCACGCTGAAGGCCCAGGTCAGCCTGCGCAGCGCCGACCTGGCCCGCGCCCAGGCCGAAGCCGCACGCCTGCAGGACGACGTGACCCGCCGCGCCCCTCTGATGGCCAGCGGCGCCGTGGGCAAGGAAGAGTTCCAGCACGCCAACGCCCAGGTCACCGCCGCCAAGAGCACGGTGGCCGCAGCCCAGGCCGCCGTGGTGGCCGCCCAGGAGCAGTTGGCCGCCAGCCAGACGCAGACCGAAGGCACCTCCATCGAGCAGCACCCCAACGTGCAGCGCGCCTCAGCCCGCGTGCGCGAGGCCTACCTGGCCGTACAGCGCGCCCAGCTGGTGGCGCCGCTGGACGGCCACATCGCCAAGCGCGGCGTGCAGGTGGGCCAGCGTGTGCAAGCCGGCGCACCGCTGATGACGCTGGTGGCGCTGAACGACCTGTGGGTGGACGCGAACTTCAAGGAAAGCCAGCTCAAGACCCTGCGCATCGGCCAGGCCGCCGAGCTGGAAGCCGACGTGTATGGCACCAAGGTCACGTACCACGGCACGGTGACGGGCCTGGGCGCCGGCACCGGCGCCGCCTTTGCGCTGCTGCCTGCGCAGAACGCCACGGGCAACTGGATCAAGGTAGTGCAGCGGGTGCCCGTGCGCATTGCGCTCGACCCCAAGGAAGTAGCCGAGCACCCGCTGCGTGTGGGCCTGTCGATGGAAGTGAAGGTGGACACCGCCGACCAGAGCGGCAAGACGCTGGCCGACACCCAGCGCACCACGCCCGTGGCCGCCACCGCTGTTTTCGACGCGCAGTTCAAGGCCGCCGACGACGAAGTGGCCCACATCATCGCCGCCAACCTGGGCCGCAGCGGCAAGGCGGCCGTGGCCGTGGCATCGCCCAAAGTGGGCAAGGCGCCAGCGCAAAGCCAGCAGCAACACGCCTCGGCCCCGGTGGCCTCGGCAGTGCAGTCGCCTGTGGTGCAGTAAACGGGGTGGATAGCGTATGACCGCCGCCAACCCCACTGCAGACGCAGCCGATCTGGCGCCCGCCAAGGCCGCGCCCGCAGCAGCGCAACCACCGGCCCCCGCCGCCTACCCACCGCTGCAAGGCACGGCCTTGCTGCTGGGCACGTTGTCGCTGTCGCTGGCCACGTTCATGAACGTGCTGGATTCGTCCATCGCCAACGTCTCCATCCCCGCCATTGCCGGCGACCTGGGCGTGAGCCCCGGCCAGGGCACCTGGGTCATCACCAGCTTTGGCGTGGCCAATGCCATCTCGGTGCCGCTCACCGGCTGGCTCACCCAGCGCTTTGGCGCGGTGCGCCTGTTCACCATGAGCGTGCTGCTGTTCGTGCTCACGTCCTGGCTGTGCGGGTTTGCCTCGTCGCTCGAGATGCTGGTGTTCTTCCGCGTGCTGCAGGGCCTGGTGGCCGGGCCGATGATCCCGCTGAGCCAGACGCTGCTGCTCGCCAGCTACCCCAAGGCCCTGGCGGGCACGGCGCTGGCGCTCTGGGGGGTGACCACGCTGGTCGCGCCCGTGGTCGGGCCGCTACTGGGCGGGTGGATCACGGACAACATCTCGTGGCCGTGGATCTTCTACATCAACGTGCCCGTGGGCCTGCTGGCCGGGCTGCTGACCTGGGGCATCTACCGCAAGCGCGAGACGCCCATCCGCAAGCTGCCCATCGACACGGTGGGCCTCTCCCTGCTGGTGCTGTGGGTCGGTGCGTTGCAGCTCATGCTCGACAAGGGCAAGGAGCTCGACTGGTTCGCCTCCGGCGAGATCATCACCATGGCCGTCGTCGCGGTGGTGGCCTTTGCCGTATTCCTGGTGTGGGAGCTGACCGAAAAGCACCCGGTGGTGGACCTGAAACTCTTCAAGGGCCGCAACTTCACTTTTGGTGCGCTGGCGCTGTCGGTGGCCTATGCGCTGTTCTTTGGCAATGTGGTGCTGCTGCCGCTGTGGCTGCAGCAGTGGATGGGCTACACCGCCACTTCGGCCGGCATGGCGCTGGCGCCAGTGGGCATCTTTGCCATTTTGCTCACGCCGCTGGTCGGCAAAAAGGTGGGCCAGTGGGACCCGCGCCGCATGGCCACGGGCGCATTCATCGTGTTCGGCATCGTGTTGTGGATGCGTTCGCAGTTCACAGTGCAGACGGACTTCATCCACATCCTGATCCCCACCCTGCTGCAGGGCGCGGCCATGGCGTTCTTCTTTATCCCGCTGACCACGCTGACGCTGGCGGGCATTGCCCCAGAGCGCATCCCCGCCGCCGCGGGCCTGTCCAACTTTGTGCGCATCACCGCCGGGGCCATGGGCACGTCGATCGCCACCACGCTGTGGGAGAGCCGCGCCGCCATGCACCATGCGCACCTGACCGAAGGGCTGGTGCAGGGCCAGGGCGTGTTTGCGCAGACGCTTGACGCCCTGACTGCCACGGGGCTCACCCATTTGCAGGCGCTGGCGCAGGTCAACCGGTTGATCGACCAGCAGGCGTTCACCCGTGCGGCCAACGACATCTTTCTGGGCTCGGCCGGGTTGTTCCTGCTGTTGATTGGGCTGATCTGGCTGACCCGCCGCCCCGCCAGAACGGGGGGCGCAGGTGCTGCGGATGCGGCCGGGGCGCACTAATTTGAGCAAAATTGGCCGCTAGCGCTTATCCATAAAGCGCTAGCAGCTATATTTTCAATAGCATTTCATCTTTTCCCATCAGCACGACCTCAGCCCTCCATCCCACACGGCGTGTCGGAAAACCCTGACCGCCGTGCGGGCGTGGCACCTGCGGGTAGCGCGCTGGATGCGCCCAACAATGCATTCACCGCAACCCACAACAAGGAACCGCCATGTCACTTTCGCTGATTCTCCTGATCGTCCTGATCCTCATCCTGGTCGGCGCACTGCCCACCTGGGGCCACAGCCGCTCATGGGGCTACGGACCCAGCGGCGGGATTGGCCTGGTGGTGCTGATTCTGGTGATCTTGCTGCTGATGGGTCGGATATAGACCTCTGACCGCACCGTGCACATGCCGCCAGCCTCAGAAAAGAGGCCGCGGCCACCGCAAAAAGCACAACGGCCCTTCGTGGGCCGTTGTGCTTTTTTGTGAGTGGAACCGCGTATCGCGCCCAGACACCGCCGCCGCTTACGCCACGCCGGCCCGCTTGGCGCCCGTCGCGGCAAACGCAGTCGAAAACGCTGCAAACTCCTTGTCCGCCACACTGCCATCCGCATTGCCGTTGCGGTCCATCAGTTGCATCACGGCCTGCGAAAAATCGCTGCCCGCCTGGACGCCCTTGGTCTTGGCCAGGCCCTTCAAGAATTCATCCTGCGTGATGGAGCCATCCTTGTCCGCATCAAACCCCGCCGTCAGCTGCGCCTTTTGCGCATCGTCGGCGCCAAAACGGGTCAGCAGCTCCTGAAAATCCTGTGTGGACACCGGGCGGCCCGACAATGCGGCCGACGCTGCATTGGCGGCCGAACCCGCGCTGCCACGTGCCACCGCACCCAGGGCGTTCTCCAACTTGCCCTGCGACACCAGGATGCCTTTGCCTGCAAAGCCCGCCAGAGCCTCCGCCTGCGGGCTCAGGGTGAGCACGGCAGACGGCTCGGGTTCCACATCGGCCCCGCTGCGCCGCGACGCGGCCGACTTGCCAGGGCCGCCGGAGGTGGCGTTGAAAATCAAAGACGCGACCGAAGCAAGGCCAGAGAGAAGGGGGGACATCGCTGTGAACTCCTGTGTGGCGAAAGCCTCGGTGCCTGTGTCAAAAAGACAGGCAACCGCTTCGCCCAGTGAGCCGAGGGTACGCGCCCCCCACCGCCGCAATGCCCGGATGAAACCGCGAAATGAGCGTTACTTCAGCACGTAGCCAGCCAGCACCGACTGCACCTCATAGATGCTGAGCTTCTTTTTGAACTGCTTTTGAAACGGCGCCGCAGAGCCAGAGATCCAGATCTTGAGCTCCGCATCCAGATCGAACGTACCTCCGGTCTCTATGCTGAAGTGCGTGATGCTCTTGTACGGAAGAGAGTGGTACTCGACCTTGCTGCCCGTCATGCCCTGCTTGTCCACCAGCACCAGCCGCTTGTTCGTGAACACGAAGTAATCGCGGATCAGCTGATAGGCATGCTCCACCACCTCGCCCGGGGCCAGGATACGGCTGAATTCCTCCTGGATCTTGGCGGCATCGATCTTGGATGCGTTGCCCATCACGCCGTCAAACAATCCCATGTGCTGTGCTCCGGTGAAGTCGTTGGATCGCGTGTTGTACCGCAACGGCTGCAACGGCTATGGATAGCCCGGCCCAAAGGCCACAAACTCCCCCACCAGCTGGCCCGCAGACTGTCCCTGGTAGTGCAGCGCGGAAGCCTGCGCGATTCGGCCCAGCCCCTTGCGCTGCAGCATGCGGGCGAACGGCTGCCAAACCTCTGGCGCAGGAGCCTGGGCCACGGCGGTGAAGGTGCCGTCGATGGGCGCCAGGTAGTCCATGGTGTTGCGCTGGATCACCAGGCGGCTGCCCAGCCCTTCGGCGGACAGCCGCAGGTGCAGCATCGACCAGGCGGCCAGGATGGCCACGGCCGACGCGCTGCCGCCAAACACCGTCTCGCGGTGGTTGATGTTGGGGGCCAGTGGCGCGCTCAGCACCACCTGGTGCGGCGATGCCTCGACCACGGTGACCCCCATGGCCTGGGACAAGGGAATGTGTTGGTGCAGATAGGACTGGAGTTCAAGAGAGTTCACGGTGCGGCGCCAGGTGGTCAGAGGATGGCAGGGGCGAAACCGGCACATGGATCATGGAAACTGCCCCGCCCCCGCGACGACCACGCCGTTGGAAGGCTCGGGCAGCGTGTCGATCAGCGTCGCGCCGCCCAGGGCGGTGATGCGCACCTGCAGCGGGCCGGTGGCAATTGCGCTGGGGTGGACAAAGTAGTTGTAGTCGGTCCGCGCGACGGCGATCCAGTCCGCGCTGCCGCTGGGCTTGATCTCCAGGCCGGTGATGGGCAGGCGGTGGTTGCGCACCTGGATGGCCACCCACCAGCGGCTGCTCCCCTCTTTGTAGCGGTAGCTCACCGGGCCGGTGAGATCACCCGGCACCACGTGCCAGCGGATGGGCACGCGGCCCGCGACGGGGTCGGCAATGCGGGCGAATGCGGACTCGCTCAGGTCCAGGTCGCCCGTCTTGCACTCGGGGCACTGGTCGGTGATGCGCACGGTGATGGACCCTTTGGGCCCGGTCACCGCCACGAACTGGCCGCAGACGGCGCTGCCCGCGTAGTCAGGGCCGTTCATCGCCGCCACCATGAGGTTGCCGGGGCTCGCGTCGAAAGTGCAGTTGCCCTCGCCCGTGGCGCCGTAGAACGTGCCTTCGCCGGCGTAGGTGGGCGACAGCGCACCGGGTACGGAGGGCGCAGGGGATGCACCCGGCGCCGGGGCCGGGGCCGGAGATGGCGCATCGGCACCTGCGGTGGGCCCATCGGCCGAGCCCCCGCCACCACAGGCGGCCAGGGCCACCAGAAAAAACAGTGCCGCGTGGCGGGCATTGCGGGCATGGCAAACCTGGAGCAGTTTCATCGCAAAGGCCTCGGTTCAAGAAAAAGACAGCGGAGTATCCACAATGGCGGACGCTGGCTGGGGTGCATCGCGGTGCACGATGTGCAGCGCCCCGACCGAGCTGGGAGGCTCGGTCAACGCGCTGCGCAAAAAGGCGGGCCGCAGGTCCAGCGCGGCCAGCTCGTGCAGGGGGAACCACGCAAAGATGAGCGTCTGGTTGCCCTCCACGCCCTCATACGGCCCGTCAGAGGCCGCCAGCAACGACCCGGGGAGCGGGGTCGCATGCAGGTACAGCCCGATCTCGTGGTACGAGTCACCGGCATGGCAGAAGAAGTTTTCCACCACAAAGGCCAGGTTTCCCAGGGCCACGGCCGTGTCGAGCTCCTCATGCAGCTCGCGCGCAATGGCCTCCGAGGCGCTCTCCCCCGGCTCGATGGCGCCGCCGGGCAACGCCCAGAATGTGTCTCGCTCCAGGCGGTGCAGCAGCACCTGGCCGTCTGCGCGCCGCACAACGGCCGCTGCGCGTTGGCGGGTGCGAATAGAGGACGGCGCAGGGCTGGAGGCTGCTGGGGCAGCGGGGGTTGTGGTCATGAAGTCAGGGGTCGGTTGGGGCACGGGCGAGACGATCCTATCCACTGCAGCCCGCATGGACGCGCCCCTGCCCCGGCCACGTTGCAAGCAATCGCAACAGGGCACGACGAGGGCGCTGGCGGTTTTGGGCAGTCTCCTGTGTCACACCGACTGCTAGATCCATGCAGTGCGAATCCAGTCCACGGTGTTCTGCAGCGGGTGGTGGGAGGCGATCTCGTCCATGCGGCCGAGCTTGTCCACTGCGTCCAGCGCAATGGTTTCGTTCGGATTGAACACGATCTGCAGCCGGTGGTAGCGGTCGTCCAGCAGCTGCTGCGCCTGGTAGTCCGAGATGCCGGCAACCCCGTCCATCAGCACATTGATCAGCGGCTGTGCCCACTGGGCATAGCCCCAGTCAAGCGCCTGGCCCTTGATGTAGGTCAGGCTCACACCCGTGCCGAGCGAGAGCATCACCACCTCGTCGAGCGCCGCCCGCTCTGCGGGCTGGTTGCGGCGGGAGATGGCCTGGGCCAGCGCCACGATACTGGGGTTGTTCGCGTACACGCCACCATCGATGTACCCGTCGGCGGAAGGAAAGTACGTGGGCGCCGAACTGGTGTACAGCGCAATGCTGGCCACCAGTTGCTCACCGTCGGAATCGGCCCCCTTGAAGTTGTGGAAGATCTTGGGCTTCCAGGTGCGCTTGGCAGCCACCTCCTCGTTGTCGAGATCGAACGTGGGAATGGCCACCTTGCGCAGGATGTCCTTGAGCTGCAGGTCGCCAAACACAGCCTTGAGTTCGGCCTTGAGGCCTTTGCTGGAGTAATCGGCGCCCACCGTCTTGCCCAGATCGCGCACGTTGTCCCACAGGCTGTCGTCAAAGATGACGCCACCGCGCTGCCGGTAGAGGGTGCAGATTTCCTCAGGCGTCTTGCCGCAGGCCAGGCCGAGCGCGAGGATGCCGCCCGTGGAGGTGCCCGCAAACAGATCCACCGTATCCAGCCAGCCCGCAATCTGCGGGTGGACATTGAGCCGCGCGATCAGCCGTGCCGTGATCAGCCCCCGCAGCCCGCCACCATCCAGGCTCAATATCCGGTACTTGGCCATCGCAAGCCTCCTTCTTCAGCGGATCCACCCCGCATCCGCCACACATGCTAGAGACCCGGCTGCTGAAAGAAAAGACCAGAGAAAGGCGGCGTGGGGCGAAAAAAACCGTCAAAACTGGCCCTGGCGCTTATCCATCAAGCGCCATTAGCTCCTCATTCAATAGCATTGACCGCTGGCAGCAGGAGCCCTTGCTGCGCAGCCACGGTTTCGCGCAAGAACGCCCAGGTCGCCTGCATGCGCGCAACGTGTTTGTTCTCTGCAGGCATCGACATCCAGAACGTGCGCTGAAACCGCGCCACCCCGGGCAACACCGGGACCAGTGATGGGTCTTGCGCCGCCACGAAGGCGGGCAGCACCGCCAGCCCGGCACCGGCGCGCGCCGCCTCGTACTGCGCCAGGATGCTGGTGCTGCGCAGCACAAAATGCGCAGGGCGGTGCAACTCGTCCAGGATCTGCAGTTCCTTGCTGAACAGCAGGTCATCCACATAGCTGATGAAGGTGTGGCCGCGCAGGTCCTCGGCCGTGTGGATGGGCGCATGGCCCGCCAGGTAGCCGCGCGTGCCGTAGAGCTGCAGCACGTAGTCGGTGAGCTTGACCACCAGCACCGCGCCGCGCGCCGGGCGTTCCAGCGAAATCACGATGTCTGCCTCGCGCCGCGACAGGTGCACCAGCCGGGGCAGCGCCAGCAGGTCCACCACCAGGCCCGGGTGGCCCAGCGCAAAGCGGGCCAGCTGGGGCGCCAGGATCAGGTTGCCAAACCCTTCGGTGGTACCAATGCGCACCAGACCGTGCAGCCCCTGGCGCACGCCCGGTGCAGCACTCTCGACCGCAAGAAAGGCCGCCTCCATCGCCTCCACCTTGGGCATCAGCTGCCGCCCGGCCTCGGTCAGCCGGTGGCCCCCGGCTGCACGGGCAAACAGGGCCGAGCCGACTTGCTTTTCCAGCGCCTGCAGGCGACGCGACACGGTGGTGTGCTCCACGCCCAGGCGGCGTGCGGCACCCACCAGCGTGCCGGCGCGCGCCAGCTCCAGAAAGTAGCGGAAATGGTCCCAATCCATGTCCCGATTGTGGCGCCCCGCAAAGTGAAGACGGAAAAACACCCACTTCAGCACCCTCAAAACCAGACCGCTCCAGGCCGATCAGGCCCCCTGGATCGCTATGTCGGACATGTATCGCGTGATACATGTCATTTAGAAATTTACACAGTATGCTTTTTATTGCACACTGCGCCCGCACTGACACCAGCCAGAACTGGGCAGCGCAACCACAAGAGCCTTACAGCCATGGCGGCCGCGATGGCCGCCAGAAACAGTCCAGCGCAAGGGAGAAAAAATGAACGCATTTGCGCAGCCTTCGGGGCTGCCCGCAGGCACGCCTGTGCCCAGCCACGCGCCACGCTGCCTGCAGCGCCTGGCCATGGCGAACATCTGTGTCGCCATTGGCCATCAGCCACCCCTCTTTTTGCGCACCGTGGGCCACACCCTGCCCTCCTTTGCCCACCCGCATCCTTAGTCCCCGACCTCTATGCAACGCACCACCTTTCCCTATAAGTCGCTTTGGGCTGGCCAGGCCTGCCTGGTACTGGCCACTTTCACCGTCCATGCTGCGGATGTGAGCATCACCCCGCCGCCCGGTGGAGGGTTCGTGGTCAAGGGGCCTGCCAATACCGAGCGCCTGCGCGTGCAGGACTCCGGCGAAGTGCGGGTTCCCAGCTTGTCGGGAACCGCCAATACCAATGCCAATGTGCTGTGTTTTGACGGCCCGACCGGGCGGCTCGGCCAGTGCGCACCGGGCGTGACTGCGGGAGCCACCGGCGCCACGGGCCCGGCTGGTCTTACAGGGGCTACGGGCGCCACCGGTGCGACAGGCCCGGCGGGTCTGACGGGCGCAACAGGTGCAGCAGGCCCGACGGGGGCCACGGGCTCTGCGGGCGCGACCGGCGCTACCGGCCCTGCAGGAAGCCCTGGTGCGCAAGGAACAGCAGGTCTCACGGGCGCCACCGGAGCCACGGGCACGGTGGGCCCGGCAGGTGCCACAGGCGCCACGGGTGCGACCGGCCTCCCAGGCCCTGCGGGATCGCTCAATGTCAACGTGCGGACCGCATCCGGCACGGGCACGGCGGACAGCTGCAACGCGACCGCTTGCTGCCTACCTGGGGAGAAAGTTGTAGGGGGCGGGTACGAGGGTGCCAGCGGGGCTGGCGGGATCGACACGGGCGGCGTGTTCATCGCCGCCAACTACCCCACGGTGGGCGGCACCTGCGGCGCTTCGGTGCAAAGTTGGAGCATTCGGCTTCTGAACTCCTACCGCGTTCCCACCTTGACCTCGTCCTGTATCGCTTACGCCATCTGCGCGCAATGACGCCTCTGGAATCACCCGCTGAGCCACAGCCCCAGGGCGTGATGGTGCAGGGCATGCAAACGGCCCGGCTGCCCTGGCGGTTCGACGCCGCTGCAGCCCTGGCCGAAGTGAACGCCCTGCCGTCCTCGCTGTGGCGCACACATTTCAACGAAGGCCGCCACGACGGCGGGTGGCAGGCGCTTGCGCTGCGTTCTGCGCCTGAGGCCCCCATCGACATTGTCCCGGTTGATGTGGCGGCATCGGGCTATGCCAACACGCCCGCCCTGGAACAATGCCCCACGCTGTGCGCCATGCTGGAGACCATGGCTTTGCCATGGAAGTCCGTGCGGCTCATGCAGTTGCTGCCGGGCTGCGAGATCAAGGAGCACACCGATGCCGGTGTGTGCGCAGCGCGCGGCGAGGCCCGCCTGCATGTGCCGCTGCAGACGGGCGAGCAGGTGTTCTTCCATGTTGATGGCGAGCGCATCCCGCTGCGGGCTGGCGAGTGCTGGTACGTCGACGTATCGCGCCCGCACCGGGTTCGCAACCGTGGCAGCCAGACCCGGGTCCACCTGGTGGCGGACACCTCGGTGGACATGCGCCTGTTCGAGGCCTTCCGCGCCAGCGATGCCGGCGAGCCCCTGCCCGACCCCAGCGACCCGTGGAGCCAGTTCATCCGGTTTCGCGACTTCGTGGGAGCGGATGCAGAGCACTCCGCAAGGCTCAGCGCCATCACCAACACCGCCGAGTTCGTGCAGGAATCGGTGCGCATGGGGCAGGACGCCGGCTTTCAATTTGACGCATCGGATGTGGAGTCGGCCATGAAGGCCGGGCGCCGCGCGTGGGTGGAACAATGGATTCTGTGAACTTCAGCGGCTGGCGCCCGATCCGTTTTTACATCGCCAAGGGCCAGGTGATGGTGGACTGGATCCGCATGCTCGACGAGCCGCTGCGCGAGCCCTTCTTCCAGCACGGCATCCAGAGCCAGATGCAGCACCCCTTCCATCTGGCGTTCCGGCGCCAGACGCCGCTTCACGACCTGCTGGCCTGGCATGAACAGTCTCCGGGCCTCGATCCCTCGCTCGTCATCTTCCACGTGTCGCGCTGCGGCTCCACGCTCATCACCCAGGCGCTGGCCGAAAGCCCACACCATCTGCAGCTGTCGGAGCCCGCTCCGGTGGACTTTCTGCTGCGCCAGGCCTTGCCCAGCGGGCTCATCGACAAGGCGCAGGTCGTGCGTGCACTGCGCGCATGGGTCAGCGCCTGGGCCCAGCGCTGCGACAGCGCCAGCCCACGGCTCGAATCCGTGAGCATCAAGCTCGACGCCTGGAACACGGACAAGGCCCCGCTGGTGGCCGATGCCTGGCCCGAAGCGCGCTGGGTGTTTCTCGCCCGGGAACCGCTGTCAGTGCTGGTGTCGCAAATGCGGGAGCGCGCGTTCTTCCTGGTGCCGGGCACGCTGGGCGCCTGCCTGAAAGGCCTGAGCTTCCAGGAACTGGCCCTCATGCCCCATGAACTCTACTGCGCACGGGTACTGGGCGACATCTATGGAGCCATGGCCCGGGAGTTCGACCCCGCACGCACACTGCTGCTGGACCACACCGAGCTACCCGGCGCCATCGAAACAGACCTGCTGCCCCACATGCGCTGGCAGATGCCGGCAGATGACCGTGCGCGGATGCACGAACGCATCACGCGGCACGGCAAGCACCCCCACCAAGCCTATGTTCCAGACACGGAAACCAAACACAGCATGGCAAGCGACCATCTCCAATCCCTGACTGCGCAATGGATCGCCCCTCACTACCAGAGGATTCAGGACTTGCGCCAGTCCCACCGTTCGGCGGCCTCCCATCCGCTGGTTGAGGAGGCACTGCCATGATCGCGCCCCTGCATCGGCGCCATTTCCTGGCCACGGGCGGAGCAGTGGCGGCCACCGGCGTCCAGCTCTCGGCACCTGTTTTCGCATCGGCCGACCCGGCACGTCCCCGGTGGCGCATCCTGGGCATCGCGCCTGCATCAGAAAAGCTGCCGCAGCTTGCGCACGACTACCGGCAAGGCGTGGAGCTGGGCCTGGCGCAGGCTGGCGCCTCGCAGGTCGGGCTGACCTGGCTGTCGGCAGGCCCCTTGCCTGGAGCCCCTGCCAAGGCCATCGGGTCCGCACTGCAGGACGGCAAGATCGATGCCGTGATGGGGTGGATACCCCCTTTGCTGGCAAAAAAGGTATTGGCCCTGACGGAAAAGGCCGGTGTACCCCTCTGGATCAGCGACAGCGGGGCCGACATCGCAGCCCCTTCGGAGCACCACCCCCTGCTGGTTCGCCACAGCCTCGAACTGTGCGCCATGGCGTCCGCGCTGGCCGACACAGTGCATGCGCAATGTGGGTCACGCGCTTTCCTGTCGATGGGCTGGCACGAGTCGGGGTATGACTTCATCCAGGCCTTCCAGCACCGCTGGCGCTCATTGGGCGGGCAGATCGTGGGCCACCACATTGCAGGCACACCAGGACGTTCACCAGAGTTTGGTGACCTGAAACAGGCGATTGTTTCGCAGCAACCCGACGTGGTGATTGCGTTGTTCTCCGGCTCTCAGGCGAACCGTTTTACCCAATGGTGGCAAGCCCAGACGGCCTCTCTGCGCACCGAATTGGCGGGGTTTCCCTGGCTTTCCGATGGCGCCTCGGGCGTTCGTGCATGGACCGTGACAAGCTGGCCCACCGCCAACATCGCAGAGCCTGGCTGGAAGGCCGGCTTCGCACAGGCAGGCCTTGCGTGGACCGCTGGCGCACTGCTGGGTGCCGAGGCGGGCTTCAGCCTGGGCACCGCCCTGGCGGCGGCCACCCCGGGGACCAGCGCACACGACCTTTGGGCAACCTTGCACACCGCACCGCTTTCTGGTCCTCGCGGGGAACGCCGGTGGGCCCATGCCACTAATGACAGCGTGGGTCCACTGTGGGACCGCTCCACCGTGCTCAATACGCAGGCTTGGCCCCAGCGCCAGGCCCATACCGCCCTTTCTGCGTCCTCGGCCGCACACAGCGGCTGGACGACCGGCTACTTTTTGACTTGATGAGGAACCCCCATGAGTAACCCGCTTCTTGCTGAAATCAGAATATTCGCTGGCAATTTCGCCCCTCGCGGATGGGCCTTTTGCCAAGGGCAGCTAATGAGCATTGCCCAGAATACGGCCTTGTTTTCCCTGCTCGGCACCACCTATGGTGGCAATGGACAGACCACCTTTGGGCTTCCAGATCTGCGCGGCCGGGTTCCCGTAGGATGGGGGCAGGGCCAAGGGCTTTCACCAGTGGATCTGGGGGAAGTGTCAGGCAGCCCCACACACACCCTCAACAGCACGGAAATGCCGGCGCATACGCATGCAGCGCCCACGATCCCGGCATCCACCACCCTGGGCACGGTGCAGGAGCCCGGCCCCCTTGCCATACCAGCGGGGTCCAACCAGCGCAATGCCCAGTATGCAGCCAGCAACACCGCGAATACCCAATTGGCCATGAGCAGCGCGACGACGGGCAGTACCGGGGGCAACCAGCCGTTCTCCGTTATGCAGCCCTACCTGGGCCTCAACTACATCATCGCCTTGGAGGGCATATTCCCGTCCAGAAACTGAGTGCTCCCCAGCGGGAGCAAGCGAAAAAAGGGCAAACGGCAGCGGTTGCCCTTTTTTGTTTTCTGGCATCTCACACGGCTCCGAGCTTGCTCCAGGTTGCCCTGACGATGTGCATAAAAGCACATTGGCGTTGCAGTTTGCGGCATTGTAATTACATATTTGCACGCATAACATGCACGGGTTGGCCTGCATTGCGGGCCCTTTCCAACCCCCCGGAGACAAACCCATGAACGCACCCACCAACGTGGCCGCACTGGCCCCCACCGTCAAGCTGCTGATCGGCGGCCAGTTCGTCGAGTCCAAGACCACCGAGTGGCGCGACGTGGTCAACCCGGCCACCCAAGAGGTATTGGCCCGCGTGCCGTTTGCCACGGCCGAAGAAATCGATGCCGCCGTGGCCTCGGCCAAGGAAGCGTTCAAGACCTGGAAGAAGACGCCCATCGGCACGCGCGCCCGCATCTTCCTCAAGTACCAGCAGCTCATCCGCGAAAACATGGCCGAGCTGGCCGCCATCCTCACGGCCGAACAAGGCAAGACCTTGCCCGACGCCGAAGGCGACGTGTTCCGTGGCCTGGAAGTGGTGGAACACGCCGCCAGCATCGGTAACCTGCAGCTGGGCGAGCTGGCCAACAACGTGGCCGGTGGCGTCGATACCTACACCCTGCTGCAGCCGCTGGGTGTGTGCGCGGGCATCACCCCCTTCAACTTCCCGGCCATGATCCCGCTGTGGATGTTCCCCATGGCGATTGCCACGGGCAACACCTTCGTGCTCAAGCCCTCCGAGCAGGACCCCATGGTGACCATGCGCCTGGTCGAATTGGCGCTCGAAGCGGGCATTCCACCCGGCGTGCTCAACGTGATCCACGGCGGCGAAATGGCCGTCAACGCGATCTGCGACCACAAGGACATCAAGGCAGTCTCCTTCGTGGGCTCCACCAAGGTGGGCACCCATGTGTACAACCGCGCCACCCTGGCCGGCAAGCGCGCGCAATGCATGATGGGCGCCAAGAACCACGCGATCATCCTGCCCGACGCAAACAAGGAACAGTCGCTCAACGCCATCGCCGGTGCCGCATTTGGCGCGGCCGGCCAGCGCTGCATGGCCTTGCCCGTGGTGGTGCTGGTGGGCGAGGCGCAAAAGTGGATTCCCGATCTGGTGGCCAAGGCCAAGACGCTCAAGGTCAACGGCGGCACCGAAAAGGGCACGGACGTGGGGCCGCTCGTTTCCTGTGCGGCGCTCTCGCGTGTGGAAAGCCTGATCGAACGCGGCATTGCCGACGGCGCCACGCTGGAGCTGGACGGCCGCAAGCCCACGGTGCCCGGCTATGAAAAGGGCAACTTCGTGGGCCCGACGATCTTCTCGAACGTGCAGCCCGGCATGGCCATCTACGACCAGGAAATCTTTGGCCCCGTGCTGGCCCTGGTGCCCGCCGCCGACATCGATGAAGCCATCGAATTCATCAACAGCAACCCGAATGGCAACGGCACCGCCATCTTCACCCAGTCGGGTGCGGCTGCACGCAAGTTCCAGGAAGAGATCGATGTGGGCCAGGTCGGCATCAACGTGCCAATCCCCGTGCCAGTGCCGCTGTTCTCGTTCACGGGTTCGCGCGCGTCCAAGCTGGGCGACCTGGGCCCTTACGGCAAGCAGGTCGTCATGTTCTACACGCAGACCAAGACGGTGACGGCCCGCTGGTTTGATGACAGCACCACGTCGCATGGTGTGAACACGACGATTAGCTTGAAGTGACATCCCCCTGAGGCGCTGCGCGCCTTCCCCCTTCTCTTGCATCGCTGCGCGATGCGGAAGGGGGACGCCACCCGTGCGGCGGGGCGACCCTTGCACGGTGGCACTGGCCTTAGGCCGCGCCAGTAGTGACCACTGTGGTCGATGGTAAAAGCGGGGCATGCAAATTGATCTGACAATGATGCGGGGATGGACCATGGTCTTCGGTGCGGCTTGCGTGATGCTGGTGGGAGCTGATGCCCACGCGCAAGCCGGTGCCGCCTGCAAACCCAGCGGCACGGTGGACGAAACCAATGCTTGCGCGGTGCAGGCCTTTCAGGCGGCAGACACGCAGATTGGCATCCTTTACGGCGATGTGATGCGCGCCCTGTCGGCCCACGAGCGGCCCCAGCTGCGGCAGGAGCACACGGCCTGGCAGCGCGAACGCACCACGCGCTGCAAGCAGGCCACGCGCAGTGCCGAGTCGCAGCCCCAGTGGCCGCGCCTTTACCACGCGTGTTTGACGACGGAGACCGAGGCCCGCCGCAAGGGCCTGATGCGCTGGCTGACGCTGGACCATCCGTCCGCCAAGCCCTGAGCCTGGCGCCCAGAACAACAAGAACCGACGACGAGACAGAACACCATGGACTTTGAACTCACCGAAGAACAACGCGCCTTTGCCCAGACGGCCCGCGACTTTGCGCAAGCCGAGTTCGCGCCCCACTCGGCGTTGTGGGACGCTGAAGGCATCTTCCCCAAGGAAGCCATCGCCAAGGCAGGCGAACTGGGCTTTTGTGGCCTGTACGCGCCCGAAAACGCGGGTGGCCTCGCCCTGCCCCGCCTGGACGCCACGCTGGTGTTCGAGGAAATGGCCGCCATCGACCCCAGCACCACCGCTTTCATCACCATCCACAACATGGCCACCTGGATGCTGGGCACCTGGGCCACCCCCGCCGTGCGCGACCACTGGGGGCCGCTGCTGACCACGGGCGAAAAGCTAGCGTCCTACTGTTTGACGGAGCCCGGCGCGGGCTCGGACGCCGCCTCGCTCAAGACGCGCGCCGAACTGGTCGGAGCCGAATACGTCATCAACGGCAGCAAGGCCTTCATCAGCGGCGCGGGCAGCACCGACGTGCTGGTGCTCATGGCACGCACGGGCGACTCGGCCTCGGGCGCCAGCGGCATCAGCGCCTTTGCCGTGCCAGCCGATGCACCCGGCATCACCTACGGCAAAAAGGAACACAAGATGGGCTGGAACAGCCAGCCCACGCGCACCATCAGTTTTGACAACGTGCGCATCCCCGCCGATCACCTGCTGGGCCGCGAGGGTGAAGGCTTCAAGATCGCGATGAAGGGCCTGGACGGCGGCCGCATCAACATCGCCACCTGCTCGGTGGGCGCTGCGCAAGGCGCGCTCAACGCCGCGCAGCAATACATGCTGGACCGCAAGCAGTTTGGCAAACCCATCGCCAGCTTCCAGGCGCTGCAGTTCAAGCTGGCCGACATGGCGACCGAGCTGGTCGCCGCGCGCCAGATGGTGCGCCTGGCCGCCAGCAAGCTCGACGCGGGCGCCCGCGATGCCTCCACCTACTGCGCCATGGCCAAGCGTTTTGCCACCGATGCGGGCTTTACCGTGTGCAACGAGGCGCTGCAACTGCACGGCGGCTACGGCTATATCCGCGAATACCCGCTGGAGCGCCTGGTGCGTGACTCCCGCGTGCACCAGATTCTGGAAGGCACCAACGAAATCATGCGCGTGATCATTGCGCGCCGCATGCTGGATGGAGATGCCACGGAGGCCATCCGATAGGCGGATACTCCGATTTTTATAGCTGCCAGCGCTTAACTATCAAGCGCCAGCGATCTATTTAGCCTTAAAACCATGCCCGCCCGCCCCCTCTCCGACGAAACGCTGCACCTGATCGACGCCGTGCGCACGGCGCTTGCGCACCGCAGCGACGTGGAGGAGCGCGCGCTGTTCGGCACCCATGCGTTTTTTGTGGACGGCAAGATGTGTGTCGCCGTCAAGGGTGAAGAGCTGCTGGTGCGCCTGCCACCCGACCGCCACGGCGAATTGCAGGAGATGCAGAACACCCGCGAGATCTCGCCCGGCGGCGGCATGAAAGGCTACTTCTGGGTGGAACCCAACGGCTACGCCACACGGGCGCAGTGGAACTACTGGGTCGAAGAAGCCCTGGCCTACAACCCGTTGGCCAAGGCGTCGCCGCGCAAGAAGAAAACAACCAACACTCCGGCTGCAGCGAAGAAAGCACCCGCCAGCACCGGCACCAAGCCGAAGACAAAAGCCACGGCGAAGAAGCACAGCATCTTCGAAGCCGACGACTGATCTGCCCCACCCTACCCGGAGCCCACCACCATGCCCCTTCGCATCGTCCGCCTTGGCACCCCGCGCGCAGCTGATGAAGGCACCCGCATTGGCACCGTGCGTCGCCCGCCGCGTGGCGTGCCCAAGGCCGAGTTCGCAAGCCGCGACTACTACGACGTGTGGTATCCCATGCTCTCCCCCAGCGCCGAGTTGATGGCCCAGGGCCAGCAGGTACAACCCGGTAAGGAAGGCGACAAGGAGTGGGAGGCGTTCGTCAAATTGTTCCGCAAGGAGCTGGCCCAGCCCGAGGCCAGCCGAACGCTGGATTTGCTGGCCGCGCTGTCGCACCACAGCGCCATGTCGCTGGGCTGCTACTGCGAGGACGAAGCCCGCTGCCACCGCTCGGTGCTGCGCGCTGAGCTGGCCGGCCGTGGGGCAGACATCAGCCGCTAGATTTCAAGCATTTTTGGCCTCTAGCGCTTGATGGATAAGCGCTACCAGCTATCAAATTCATATTAACCCAGACACCATCCCTTTCACCATCACAACGACATCCAGGAGCAACACACCATGAAAATCGCATTCATTGGCCTCGGCAACATGGGCGGCCCCATGGCCCACAACCTGCACAAGGCAGGCCACGAGGTGAGCGCGTTCGACCTCTCGCAGCCCGCACGCGACAAGCTCGCGACCGACGGCGTGCCCATCGCCTCCGATGCCAAGGCAGCAGTGGCTGGCGCCGAAGTCGTCATCAGCATGCTGCCCGCCAGCCCGCATGTGGATTCACTCTTTCTGGGCCAGGGCGAGCTGCTGGCCCAATTGCCTGCGGGCACGCTGGTGATCGACTGCTCCACCATCGCTGCCGCCACCTCCCGCAAGGTGGCCGACGCCGCCAAGGCCAAGGGCGTGGCCTTCATCGACGCCCCCGTCTCGGGCGGCACCGGCGGTGCCATTGCGGGCACGCTGACCTTCATGGTCGGCGGCGACGCGGCTGACCTGGAACGCGCCCGCCCCGTGCTCGAAAAGATGGGCGCCAACATCTTCCACGCAGGCAGCGTGGGCGCAGGCCAGACGGCCAAGATCTGCAACAACATGCTGCTGGGCATCTTGATGGCAGGCACCAGCGAGGCCATCGCCCTGGGCGTGGCCAACGGTCTGGACCCCAAGGTGCTGTCCGAAATCATGCGCCGCAGCTCGGGCGGCAACTGGGCGCTGGAGAAGTACAACCCCTTCCCCGGCGTGATGGAAACCGCGCCCGCCAGCAAGGGCTATGCGGGCGGCTTCGGCACCGACCTGATGCTCAAGGACCTGGGCCTGGCGCAGGAGAACGCCATGGCGGTGAAGGCCGCCACCCCCCTGGGCGGCATGGCGCGCAACCTGTATGCGGCGCACAGCCTGGCGGGGCATGGGGCGCTGGACTTCTCCAGCATCATCAAGATGGTGCAGAAGGGTTGATCGAACACTCCTCAATCACAAAAAACGCCAGCGTCTGCTGGCGTTTTTTGTTTGGACTGAGCGGAGTTGAGAACACCGCTCACCTGTCCAAGCGGCCATTCGGCAGACCGCGCGTCCAGTGGCGCAAACACCTAACTCCGTTGTCCCACTTTGAGACGGTGACGCGGCATCACAAAAGCGGCAACTGCCATCAAGCCGATCAACAGGATCAAGCCCCATTCGGACAGGGTAGGCACGGAGGTGGCCGCTGGGGCCGCCGCTATGGACCAGACCCGAGCAGAACCAAATGCCAGCGACCGGCTGGTGTCGCCAGCCAGGACGAGAGTGCATGAATCCGGCACACCCGCAGGCGAGGCGGCGACGGTAAGACACTGCGCGTTGTGATCGACTTCCCCTGTTGCCTGGAAAAATATCCAGGAATGCCGATCACCCGGCACATGGGGAGAAGTTCCGGTCAACCAGCGCTGGACCCGGATATCCGTGGCGGTGATGGCGCCGGAGGCGTTGGTGGACACGTTGAAAAGGAAGATGCGAGCAGCCGGGTCTGCGCTGGAGTAGGTGTGGATCCCATCCGAGAAGCTGAAGGCCGTGACCAAGGGCGCGATGTTCGCGCCAGCAAGATTGGCCGCCAGCGGGGCGGACGTTGTGAACGAGCCTGATGCGCCTATGCCTGTATTGAAGTTCTGGCAGGGGCCCGTGACACAGAGCGTGAAATTAATGAGCAGGGTGTAGTTACCCGTCGCGGTTGCCACGTAGGTCGTGGGCTGCGCATGGGCCGCCGCCGCAGTGCACAGCAGCACAAGCGCCGCGAGCCAATTCTTAAGGCAATCTTTCATTGGGGCCCCCTCTCCGTTTTTTTGAAAAAAAGAGAGCCATGGTACCTACATTCGTCCCGGATGTGGCCTGGCACCCGACATGGTCCAGTCGTTCCAAGTGCTAGGCGAACCCTCCGGTTTTATCTGCTTCCTGAATAGTCCAAAAAACCCAGTCCTCACGCCGCGAGGGTGTGGTTGGAAATTTCCTCCAGACTCACCCACCAAACTCCGTCCGCAGTTGAGTATGATTCGCATCCCCTCATGCTGCGCCGCACCATCCCCGCCCTGCCTTTCCACATCGTGCTTCTGCTGGTGGCGTTGTTCAACGCCCTGGCAGGCGCGCCCTTGCATGAGGCTCGGCACATTCAGGAGGTGGTGGCCAACACCACGGCCTCGGCAACCGCAGGCGACGTAGACGCGTTGGCAAGCAGCCCAACGGCCAGCGGCGAGCACAGCGAAGAGACACATACCACCTGTGCCTGGTGCCTGACCCACGCGCTGGAGGCTGGCCTGGCGCATGCAGCGGCCCACCAGCCGCCACTGCCCGCAGAACCCACCGCCGTAGCACCGCAAGGCGCAGACCCCTTCACGGCCCAGCAGGTGCGCTGGCCGTTTGCCGCGCGCGATCCCCCGCCAGCCCATCGGGCCTGACACGCGTCAGGCCCCAGCCAGCCAGCGCCCTGTGGCGCACCCCCTTCTTGTTTTCGGCCTTGTGTTCACCCGGCGGGGTGGGCACGGGCATGCGGCTCTGTGCGCCCGCCATCCCCCGGCGAGCGCGGGCCGGTGTTCCTGGCTTTTGCATTCATTGCTTTTGGACTGGTTTGCCATGCGTTCTTCGTCTTCTCTTTTTTCCTCACGCCTTGTGGCCTTGCCGCGCCCCACGCTGACGGCTGTGGCGGTTGCGTCGCTCTTTGCATCCCTCAGCCCCGCCTGGGCCACTGACGACGATGCGATCGCCGCCCCCACCCTCTCTGCCGTGGACGTGGTGGGCCGCAGTGCCTCAGGCGCCTACTACGCCGACGAAGCCGAGGGCGCCAAGACCAGCCTGCCGCTGCGCGAGCTGCCGCAATCCGTGCGTGTGATGTCGCGCCAGACGCTGGACGACCTGGGCGCCACCAGGCTGGACGATGTGCTGGACTACGTGGGCGGCGTCTCGCGCCAGAACAACTTTGGTGGGCTGTGGGACAACATCGCCATCCGGGGCCTGCCGGGCAACGAGAACACGGGCATGGCGACCTTGCTCAACGGCTTTTCATCCAACCGGGGCTTCAATGCGCCGCGCGATCTGGCGGGGGTGGAGCGGGTGGAGTTCCTCAAGGGCCCTGCGGCCGCGCTGTATGGCAGCAGCGAGCCCGGCGGCACGCTCAACATCGTGAGCAAGAAGCCGCTATGGAAGGCTGCCCATTCGGTAGAGGCCTACGCAGGCAACCACGGCCTGGGCCGTGCAGCGCTGGACGCCACCGGCCCCATCAACGACCGTCTGGCCTACCGCCTGAATGTGGCGGTGGAAGACAAAGGCAGCTTTCGCGACCATGTGAGCGCGCAACGGCAGGTGGTGGCGCCAGCGTTTACCTGGAAACTCTCGCCCGACACGGTGCTGGAGTACACGTCTGAATTTCTGCGCCACGCCACGCCGCTGGACCGGGGTGTAGTGGCTGTGAACAACCGCCTGGGCGCCGTACCTGCCAGCCGCTTTCTGGGCGAGCCCGCCGATGGCGATGTGACGGTAACCAACCAGACCCACCAGCTGGTGCTGTCCCACGAATGGAACGCCGACTGGCGCAGCCGTGCGGGCCTGTCGTACCGCGAGACCGGGCTCAAGGGCTTTTCGACCGAGGCCACCGCCCTGCAGGCCGATGGCCGCACGCTGACGCGCCAGCGGCGGTATCGCGACTTCCAGTCGGACGACGTGGCCGTGCAGGCCGAGCTGCAGGGCAACCTGCGCACGGGCGGGCTGGAGCATGAACTGCTGGTGGGGGTGGAGAGCTTCCGGTTCAGCATGGATTCGGCAATGCTGCGCGTGAACCCCAGCGCTACGGCACCCTATGCCATCGACATCTTCAACCCGGTGCACGGCCAGGCTCAGCCCGCGCCCGGGCGCAACACCGACACGCTGGAGAAGCAGCGCAACACCGCGCTATATGTGCAAGACACCTTGAAACTGGGCGAGCAATGGCGCGTGATGGCCGGGCTGCGGGCCGACCACTACGACCAGAGCCTGCAAAACCGCATCACCCACCGCACCACGGCGCAAAGCCCCTCGGCCGTGTCGCCGCGCCTGGGGGTGAGCTGGCTGCCGCTGCAGGGCGTGACGGTGTATGCCAATGCGGGCACGTCGTTCCGCCCCAACGCGGGCAGCGATGCCGCGGGCAACGCCTTCGACCCCGAAAAAGCCCACGCCCTGGAGCTGGGCGCCAAGTGGGAGAGCGCCGACCAGCGCCTGGGCGCCACGGCGGCGCTGTTCGACATCACCAAGCGCAACGCCCTGACCAGCGACCCGCTGAACGCAGGCTTTTCTGCTGCTGCAGGCGAGGTGCGCAGCCGGGGGCTGGAGCTGGACCTGTCGGGCCGCGTGAGCGCACATTGGCGGGTGAACGCCAGCCTGGTGTTCAATGACGTGGAAGTGACCCGCGACAACACGCTGGAGGTGGGCGGCCGCCTGCTGAACGTGCCCAAGGTCAACGGCAGCGTGCTGGCGGTGTACGAAAACGCGCTTGCCAACGGCCAGCGCTATGGCGTGGGCGGCGGTGTGACCCACATGGGTAAACGCCTGGGCCAGGCCCGCACGCAGGCCGAGGCCAATGCGGGCACGGCTGCATTTGACCTGCCCAGCTACACCACGGCCAAGCTGATGGCCTATTGGCGCCTGAGCCCCACACTGAACCTGTCGCTGGACGTGGACAACGTGTTTGACAAGGTGCACTACACCAGCTCGTACAGCCGCGTGTGGGTGGCGCCGGGGGCAGCGCGCACCGTCACCGTCGGGCTGCAGGCGAAGTTCTGAGTGGTGCCGGTGACCTGCATGACAACACTTTCAGCCGCCCCCAAACCCCTGACACGCCGCCGTGCCTTGCAGGCCCCCGTGGCCGCGCTGGCGGCAGGCGCCCTGCCCGCTGCCTGGGCGCAGGGTACACCACCCGCATCCGCCCCCGCACCACTGCAAATCGTCGGCCCGTGGGAGATCAGCGGCCTGGCGCCCGCCAGCAGCGGCTACGTGTTCACACGCCTGCAGGTCACCGAAACCCTGCTGGACGCTGCAGACGACGGCCAGCCACGGCCCGCGCTGGCGCGGCTCTGGCGCCGGTCGGCGGATGGGCTGGTGTGGCAGTTTGAGCTGCGGCCCGGGGCGCGTTTTCATGATGGCACGCCGGTGACCGCCGCCGCCGTGGTGCGCAACCTGCAGGCCGCGCAGGTGGCGCCTGCGCTGCTGAGCCAGGCGCCCATCGAATCCATCACCGCGCCCGACGAGGGCACGGTGCTCATTCGCCTGCAGCGCCCCCACACCGCCCTGCCCGCGCTGTTGGCGCACTCCAGCACCATGGTGCTGGCCCCGGCCAGCTATGGGACGGACGGCAAGGTGCGCAGCATCATCGGCAGCGGCCCGTACCGCATCGCCGTGCTGGTGCCGCCGCAGCAGGTCGAGACGGTAGTGTTCGACGCCTACGACGGCCCGCGCCCCGCGATTGCCGCCGTGCGCTACCTGGCTGCCAGCCGCGCCGAAACCCGCGCGCTGATGGCCGAGAGCGGCCAGGCCGACCTGGCGTACGGGCTGGACCCCGCCAGCCTGCGGCGGCTGCGGCGCCATGCGCAGAACCCGGCGCAAACACGCCGCGCGCAAGTTCGCATCGAATCGGTCACGCTGCCACGCACCGTCATCGTCAAGCTCAACGCGGGCCTGCCTGCGCTGCGCGATGTGCGCGTGCGCCAGGCGCTGAGCCTGGTCATCGACCGCGCGGGCATTGCGCTGGCGCTGATGGGCGACGAGGCGCTGGCCGCCACGCAGCTGCTGCCGCCCACGCTGGGCGCGTGGCACAACCCGCACCTGCCCCCGCTGCAGCACGACCCCGAAGCCGCCGCGCGCTTGCTGCGCGCCGCTGGCTGGCAACGCCACGGCGACGGCCTGCGTGATGCCGAGGGCCAGCCGCTGCAGCTGGTGATCCGCACCTTTGTGGACCGACCCGAGCTGCCGCTGATTGCCACCGCCTTGCAGGAGCAATGGCGGCTGGCGGGCATTGCCGTGAACGTGAGCATCGGCAACTCGGGCGATGTGCCTCTGGGCCACCGCGACGGCAGCCTGCAGCTGGCGCTGGCTGCACGCAACTACGCCAATGTGCCGGACCCCACAGGCACGCTGGCGGGCGACTTTGCCGCCCAGGGCGGCGACTGGGGCGCCATGGGCTGGCACAGCGATGCCGTGGTGCAGGCCCTGCAAGCGCTGGCGCGCACCCAGACCACGCCCGAGCACACACGCGCCCTGCGGCAAACCATCACGCACACCCTGCAAGCTGAGCTGCCCGTGATCCCCGTGGCGTGGTACCGCCAGCATGTGGCCGTGGCCCCCCGGCTGGCGGGCGTCACGCTGGACCCGTTGGAGCGTTCTTACCGCCTGACCGGCATGGAGTGGACCAACCCATGAACCCCTTGATTTCAAAACCCTGGGCCGCCCTGCTCAGCCGCAGGCTGGTGCAGGTGCTGGCCGTGTCCCTGCTGATCGGCACGCTGTGCTTTTTGATGGTGCGCGCCCTGCCAGGCGACCTGGCCATGCGCGTGGCGGCGGGCCGCTATGGCTACGACCTGGTGAGCAACGCCGCCGCCGACGCCGTGCGCGCCGATCTGGGGCTGGACCGCCCCGGCTGGCTGGCACTGCTGCACTGGTGGCGAGACATGGCCACCTTCAACCTGGGGCAGTCGCTGGTGTCGCAGCGTTCGGTGTGGCACGAGGTCACGCACCACCTGGGCGCCACGCTGCGGCTGTCGGCCGCCGCGCTGGCCATTGCCTTTGCCGTCGGTGTGCCGCTGGGCGTGTGGGCAGGGCTGCGGCCCCAGGGCTGGGTGGACAAGGCCAGCTGGCTGATGGCCGTGGTGCTGCGGGCGCTGCCGCCGTTCTTGCTGTCGGTGCTGCTCATCCTGCTGGTGGCGGTGCAATGGGGCTTTTTGCCAGCAGGCGGTGACGAGAGCCAAGCCAGCCTGGTGCTGCCCGCGCTCACGCTGGGGCTGGGCCTGGCCGCCGGGCTGGCGCGTGTGACCCGTGCTGCGATGCTGGAGGTGGTGGTGTCGCCCTTTTTTGAATTTGCCCGCACCAAGGGCCTGAGCGACTGGCAAGCGCTGGTGCGCCACGGCCTGCGCAATGCGGCCGTGCCGGTGACGGCCTACCTGGGCGTGCAGGCGCTGTTTCTGGTGGAAGGCGCGCTGGTGGTGGAGACGCTGTTTGCCTGGCCCGGCATCGGCCACGCGCTGGTGCACGCCGTGTTTGGGCGCGACATCCCTGTGGTGCAAGGCACGGCCCTGTGCATGGGCGTGCTGTTTGTGGTGTTCAACCTGCTGGTGGATGCGGCGTGCCTCGCGCTGGACCCCCGACATACCCAGAAGGTGGCGAAATGAGCAGCCCCCCTGAGTCGCTGCGCGCCATCCCCCCAGAGGGGGGACGCACCCCGGTGGCCTGGCAAAGCCAGTTCCACGGGGGCGCTGAGGCAGAGCCTTCTGTCCCCTCGCGTCCTTTCCGCCGGCCTGTTCGCACCGTGCTGGGCATTGCTTTGCTCGGCCTGCTGGCTCTGTTTGCCCTGCTCGGCCCCTGGCTGGTGGGCGCCAGCCCGGTGGTGCAAGACCTGCGCAACACCCTGGCGCCCCCCAGCGCCCAGCACTGGCTGGGCACCGATGTGCTGGGCCGCTCGGCGCTGGCGCGGCTGGCGCATGCGGCGCAGCTCTCGCTGGGCATGGCGCTGCTGGCGGCCGTGAGCGCCGCCGTGCCCGGCACGCTGCTGGGCATTGCCGCCGCATGGCGCGGTGGGCGCACCGAGCGCGCGCTGCTCATGCTGTCGGACTCGGTGCTGGCCATCCCCGGCCTGCTGCTGGTGCTGCTGATTGCGGCACTGACACCCGGCGCGCTGTGGGCGCTGTATGCGGGCCTGTCGGCGGCGCTGTGGGTCGAGTACTTCCGCGTCAGCCGCGCGGTGGCCCGGCCCGTGCTGGCGGGCGACGCGGTGCAGGCATCGCGCCTGCTGGGCTTTGGGCGCGGCTATGTGCTGCGCCACCACCTGCTGCCCGCGCTGGCACCCACACTGGGCACGCTGCTGGCCTTCACCACCTCGCAGGCCGTGCTGGCGCTGGCCGCGCTGGGTTTTGTGGGCGTGGGCATGCAGCCGCCCACGCCCGAGCTGGGCCTGATGATGACCGAGGCCATGCCGTATTACGAAGAAGCCCCCTGGCTCATTGCCGCCCCCACCGCCCTGCTGGTGTGGCTGGTGGCGGCGATGATGCTGCTCAACCCCGACCGGGAGACCACATGACCACGCCTTTGAAATCCGACGCACTGCTGGTCGTAGAGGGCCTGGGCATCCAGGTCGGCGGCAAGCGGCTGCTGCGCGACATCAGCTTCAGCCTGCGGCCGGGCGAGGCGCTGACGCTGGTGGGCGAAAGCGGCGCGGGCAAGTCGCTGCTGGCCCAGGCCATCATGGGCAACCTGCCGCCCGCGCTGCAGGCCACGGGCCAGATCACGCTGGATGGCACCACCACCCGCGCCCAGGACGCCGCCGCGCGCCGCGCCCTGTGGGGCCGCAAGCTCGCGCTGCTGCCGCAAGAGCCCTCGCTCGCGCTCAACCCCCTGGCCCGCGTGGCACCGCAGCTGGCCGAGGTGTACCGCCTGCTGCACCAGCAGCCCGCCAGCGCCGCCAGCGCACAGGCCGAACAGGTGCTGGGCGCTGCGGGCCTGGGCAGTGCTGGCAGCCACTACCCCTGGCAACTATCGGGCGGCATGGCCCAGCGCGCCGTAGCCGCCATCACCCTGGCCGGTGGTGCCCCGGTGCTGATGGTGGACGAGCCCACCAAGGGCCTGGACGCGCATTGGCGCAGCCGCATGGTGGAGCTGTTCCGGGGTGTGCTGCAGGCGGGCGGCTGCCTGCTCACCATCACGCACGACATGGAGGTGGCCCAGGCGCTGGGCGGCCAGGTCATCGTGCTGCGCCATGGGCAAGCGGTGGAGCAAGGCGACGTCCACACCGTGGCGGCAGCGCCGCAGCACACCTTCACCCGCCAGCTGATGGATGCCGACCCCGCCCGCTGGCTGCCGTTCGCGCCGCCCCTGATCGGCGAGCCCGTGGTGCAAGCGCGCGGCATCTCGAAGGCCTATGGCGCGCAGAAGCTGTTTGCGCCCATGGATCTGAATATCCGCAGCGGCGAACGCGTGGCGGTGCAGGGCCCCAGCGGCACCGGCAAAAGCACGCTGGGCAATGTGCTGCTGGGCCTGGTAGCGCCCGACACGGGCCGTGTGGAGCGCAGCGCCTGGCTGCGCCCGCATGCGTTCCAAAAGCTGTACCAGGACCCGGTCAGTTCGTTTGCCCCGCACATCAGTCTGGCCCAGTCGCTGCGCGATGCTGCCCGCCTGCACCGCTGCGACTGGAAGGCAGTGCAGCAGCGCCTGGAGCAACTGCGCGTGCCCGAGGATCTGTTGGCACGCAAGCCAGAGCAGGTGTCCGGCGGTGAGTTGCAGCGCATTGCGCTGGCGCGGGTGCTGGTGGCCCAGCCGGCCTTGCTGTTTGCCGACGAGCCCACGTCACGGCTGGACCCTATTACCCAACACGAGTCGCTGAAAGTGCTGCTCGATGCGGTGCAGGAAACCGGGGCCGCTTTGGTGCTGGTGACCCATGACGAACACATCGCAGGGGCCATCTCGACGAGAACCCTCCACTTCGCAGCGGCGGCCCCCCATCCGCTGGGGTCGTAGCGGCAAGGAAAGTCTGTGGGGGCCGCCGGCCAGGTTCACGAACCAGAATGTGCCCCCCGGCCCTGCGCCAGAGGGAGAAGAAAACGGACCTCAAACACCTCTGCGGCTACCGGCTTGCTGAGCAGGTAGCCCTGGATTTCGTCGCAACCCAGCAGTGCAAGCCGGCGGCGTTGGTCGTCCGTCTCGACCCCTTCGGCAACCACCTTGAGTCCCAGCGAGTGGCCCATGCTGATGATGGCCGAGACCAAGGCCTGGCCCTGCTGGCCCGTGTCCATCCCCAGGATGAAAGAGCGGTCGATCTTGAGGGTGTCAGCCGGCAGCGTGGCCAGATAGCTCAAAGACGAGAACCCGGTGCCAAAGTCATCGATGGCGATCGTGATGCCCATCTCACGCAGGGCGTGCAGGCTGCTGCGGCTGTGCTCCACATCCTCCATGACCATGCTCTCGGTAATCTCCAGCTCCAGCCCGGCCCCTGCGGCCGGGTCAAAGGCCAGCGCCTCGCGCACCTCGGCCACAAAGCTGCGGTGGCGCAGCTGCAGAAACGACACGTTGACCGCCACACGCAGCGGCGCACGGCCGGACTGCCGCCAGCGCTGGTTGTCTGCCAGCGCCTGCTGAAGCGCCCAGCGGCCTACGTCGTAGATGAGGCCCGTTTCCTCCAGGATGGGAATAAAAAGCCCGGGTGGCACCAGGCCACGCTCGGGGTCGTTCCAGCGGATAAGGGCCTCGGCACCTGTCACCACGCCACTGGCCAGACACTGCTTGGGCTGGTAGTGCAGAACAAACTGTTCCCGCTCCAGGGCCTCGCGCAGGCGGCCTTCCATGCCCAGGGCCTCGGCCACCCGGGTGTTCATCTCGGAGGTGTAGAACAGCAGGCTGTCTGCCGAGGCCTTGGCCTTGTTGACAGCCGCCTCCGCATTGCGCAGCAGCGTTTCGGCATCCGCGCCATCCATGGGGTACAAGGCGAGACCCGCCTTGGCGGCCATGCGCAGCTCGGTGGCGCCCAGGGCAAAGGGCGTGTCAAAACAGGTGCGCAAGAGATGATCCACCGCGAGGGCCACCGACCCTGCATCGCGCGCATCGGTCACCGCGATGCCGTAGCTGTTGATGCCAATGCGCGCCACGTCATATACATCCCCTGCAGCGTGCTGCAGCCGCTGCGCCACTTGCCGGAGCAGTTCGTCACCCATCTGACGCCCCAGCGTGTCATTGACGAAGCGAAAGCGGCTGATGTCCATCAGCGCGATACCCAGCAAAGGCCGGGGGCCTTCGCGCGGGCGCAAGTGCTGGCCGGTGCGTTCCAGAAAAAGGGTGCGGTTGGGCAGCCCGGTGATCTCATCGTAGTAGGCCAGGTAGCTCAGCCGGTCTTCCTTGTCGAGGTGATCCAGTGCAAAACCGATGTCCCCGGCCAGCTCGGTCAACAGCTTCATCTCGGTCTCGTCGAAGAAGCCCACCTCTTCGGAAAACAGCGCCAGCACCCCCACCACCTCGCGCGCAACCAACAAAGGCAGCATGGCCAGCGATGCCACCCCGCTCTGCGCCAGCAGGTCTGGAAAGAGAATTCTCGGGTCGCCCGCCACGTCGTCGCAAACGGCGGGAAGCCCCGTGCGCACCACCTGCGCGCTCAGGCTCTCGCCCGGGGTAGGCTGCGCGTGAAGCCGCAGGCGGTCCCGGATGTGCGACAGGAAATCCTCTCCAGCCCCGGACAGCGCCACGGGAACCAGCTGTTGGCTGGGCAGGTCCACCCTGCCCAGCCACGCGATCTTGAACTGTCCCTCCTCCACCGCGATGCGGCACGCCTCGTGAAAGAGCTCGTCGCGCTTGCGCACCCGCACGATCAATGTGTTGATGCCGCTGAGCATGGCGTACACCCGGTTGAGCCGCTTGATCTTGTGCTCGGCGTCCTTGCGCTCGGTGATGTCTTCACCCAGGGCGGCCACCCCCGTCACCTGTCCACCCGCCGACCGCAGCACGGTGTTGTTCCAGTGCACCAGCCTGCGCTCGCCAGAACGGGTGAGGATTTCGTTGTCGTAGTGCCAGGCCGAGGGCCGATCCGCCAGCACATCGGCGAACACATCACGCACATCCGCCAGCTCCGGTGGCAGAAACAGCGAGAACCAGCTTTGCCCGAAGACCTCCTCGCGCCGCCACCCGGTCAGGCGCAACAGGTAGTCGTTGCAGTAGGTGATGCGACCTTCGCAATCGAGCATCAACGAGATCATCTCGACCTTGTCGAGCATGTCGTTGAAGCGCCGATCACTTTCGTGCAACTCTTCTTCGGCGCGTTTTTCCTTGGTGACGTCCTGGATGGTGTTGAACCAGCGGCTTTGTTCACCACGGCCTGCCTCGTCTTCCAGGGGCTCCATCACCTGCCGCAGGTGCAGCAGTTCGCCATCTGCGCGCAGCACTCGGTAGGTGAAATCCAGGCGAGCCCCCTGGTGCGCGGCCTGCAGCGCATGTTGGCGGAACATGTCGCGGTCTTGCGGGTGCACCAGCGCCAGCCAATCACGCGCGGACTTTGGCATGGCCTCTTCGGCCAGCCCCAACATGTCTGGCAGCGTGTCCAGCCAGCTTTCAAAAGCGCCATCGGGCCCACTGATCACATGGGTGATCTTGGCAAGTGCCTGCGCCCTTCGCAGGCTGGCCTTGTTGGTGCGCAGCGCGTCCATGGCACGCTGGCGCTCGAACACTTCCACCTGCAGTTGTTCGGCGTGTTTCTGGATCTCGATGTACAGGCTGCCGTTTTCGTAGATGCGGCCCACCTGGGCCCCCAGGATGGCCAGGACTTTTTCGTCGTCGGCACTGAACGCATCCTCGCCCTGCTTGTTGGCCAGGCAGATCCAGCCATAGGAAAACGAGAGCGAGGTGATGGGCGCAATCAACCCCGTATGCAGTGGCGGGTAGCCCGCAGGCAGGCCAATCTCGCTCGGGTCTCCGCTTTCATTGGCCAGGCGCTGCGAGCGGCGTGCGGCACGCAACTGCCCCAGAAGGCCATGCGAAACCACCGGCAAGTCCAGCAACCCAGGCAGCGCGGGCTCGATGCCACTGGTGCAGGTGATGGAGGTATCGCCTTGCTTGCGCACCACACCCAGCACCGCATACTGCGCCCCCACCAGCTCGCGTGCGCCACGGCACACATTGGCCAGCAGCACCTGCGGGTCCCGCTCGGAGGCCAGCTGCAGGTTCAAATCGGTCAGCGCCGCCAGGCGCCGGTTCATGGTTTCCAGCTCGGCGATGTTGCCCGTGAGCTTGTCCGTCATGAGCTGCAAGTGCCGCGTCTGAAAGCTGTGTTCCAGTGGACGGAAAGGCTGTGGCGGCACCTGGGACAAGGCCTGTTCAATGGCCGAGATGATTTCCTGTGGCTCGCAGGGTTTCACCAGCACCTGCGTCACTCCACAGGCCAGTGCCAGGTTGCGGGCCTCCTGCTCGCGGTAGTGCGCACTGTAGAAAATCACCTGCGTTGCGGCCAATTGATGGTCGGCCCGCAGCTGGCGAACAAATTCGTAGCCGTCCATCGTCGGCATCAGGATGTCGGAAATCACCAGGTCAGGGTGCTCGGCACGCACGAGGGCCAGCGCCTCGGCACCGTCCGAGGCCTCCAGGGCCTGGTGGCCGCTGTGCCCAATGAGCGTGACCACCAGCGCACGGTTGGCCGAAAGGTCATCGACAACAAGGATCTTGGCCATGCTACCCCGGGGACCAACGTGAGGCCGCGCCCGGCGGCGCGCAGGACGACGAGCCCAGAAACGCCTCGACCTGGCTCACGAAGGTTTCTGGCGTGATGGGCTTGGACAGGTGCTCGTCAAAACCGACTTCAAGCGCCTTCTCGCGGTCGCCCGGCATGGAAAAAGCGGTCACCGCCACCAACGGCACCACACGCCATGTGGGGTGCGAGCGCAGGCTTTGTGCCACCTCATACCCATTCATCACAGGCATTTGCAGATCGCACAAGATCAGGTCGGGCCTTTCGGCCAACGCCAGCCCCAGGCCTAGCGCACCGTTTTCGGCCAGCAGCACGCGGTGTCCTGCGTTTTCGAGCAGATAGGTGACGAGCATCCGACTGGCGTCATCGTCTTCGATGACCAGGATCGTGGCTTTCATGCGCTGGCCTCCTGAAATTTCACCGTGAAGGTGCTGCCCTGCCCCTCGATGCTCTCCAGGCCCACGCTTCCCCCCAGGGCCTCGGCAAGCTTGCGGCTGAGGTGCAGCCCGAGGCCGGTGCCTTCGTGGTGGCGCTGGTCGGCGCTTTCGACCCTGGAGAAGGCCTCGAAGAGCCGCGATTGCTCTTGCAAGGGAATGCCGGGCCCGGTATCGCGCACCGACACCTGCACGGTGCGCCCTTGGGACGCGGGGGTTTCCTCCAGCACCACGTCGACACGCCCCTGCGGCGTGAATTTAATGGCATTGCCCACCAGATTGATCAGTATCTGGCTGAAAGCCCGGCGGTCGGTGTGCAACTGCACCGCATGGGCGGGGGCCTGTACGTTGAACACCAGACCCTTGCGCACGGCCTCCGGCTCCAGCGTTGCGGCGACCTCTGCCACGATGCCACGGCAATCGAGTGCCTCGACGTGGAGCGACACCTTGTTGGCGCTGAGCTTGGCCACATCGAGCAAGTCGTTGATGAGCGAGAGCAGGTGCCGCGCCCCCGTCTGCACGATGCGCAACTGTTTGTCCTGCTCAGGGTTGAGCGGCCCCGGCAACTGCATCAGCAAGGTGCCCGTGAAACCGATGATGGCGTTGAGCGGAGTTCGCAGTTCGTGGGACATGCTGGCCAGAAAACGGTCTTTGACCAAGGCCGCATTTTCAAGCTCCAGGTTCTTGTCGCGCAAGGCCCGTTCGATCCGTTTGCGCTCGGTCACATCACGGATCGCGCTGGAGACAAACAGGCCTTCTTCCGTCTCCAGCGGGCTCAGGCTGATCTCGACCGGAAACTCGGAACCGTCCTTGCGCAGGCCATACAGATCAAGGCCTGCGCCCATCGAGCGGGAACGTGGTTCCGCAAAAAAACGGTGGCGATGTTCGGGGTGCCGGCCACTGAAGCGCTCGGGCACCAGCAGCTCGATCTTCTGGCCCAGGAGTTCGTCGCGGCTCCAGCCAAACAGTTTCACGGCCTGCGAATTGACCAGCACAATGCGGCCCTCCCGGTCGACGATGACCATCGCGTCCGGCGCGGCTTCCAGCAGGTCCTTGAACTTCTGGTCGGCCCGCTTGCGGTCGGTGATGTCGCGGATGGCACTCATCACCATCGCCCCTTCTTCGGTGTGGATCGGGCTCAGGCTGATCTCCACCGGAAATTCCCCACCGTCCTTGCGCAGGCCAAACAGCTCCAGCCCCGCCCCCATGGTGCGGGTGCGCGGTGTTCCGAAGAAACCGCTGCGGTGCCCCAGGTGTGCACCCCGGTAGCGGTGAGGCAACAGCACCTCCACCGCCTGCCCCAGCAACTCGGCCCTTTCGTAGCCAAACACGCGCCCGGCCTGGGAGTTCACCAGGACGATGCGGCCCGTTACGTTGACCATCACGATCGCGTCGGGGGTGGATTCGAGCAGGTCACGAAACCGCGCCTCCAGCAGCTTGGCCTCGCGCTGGACCTTGAGCTGGGTGACATCCTTCTTGCTCGACAGAAAGTACAGCAGTTGGCCAGCCTCGTCGTACACAGCCTTGGTGGACACGTTGACGTGCACCAGCGAACCATCCTTGCGGCGACGCACCGACTCGTGCACGGTAGTCAGGCCCCGCAGGGCCTCTGCCCGGATCTCATCTTCTTCATGGGCCCGGTTCTCGGGAACAATGAGATCAATGAGGCGCCTGCCTTGGGCCTCTGCCGGTGCATAGCCAAAGATCGCTTCGGCAGCCGGGTTCCAGTTGAGCACCACCCCCTCAGGCGACAGCACCAGCAGCGCATCGGGGTTTTGCTCCCAATATGCGGCAGAAAAATCAGAAGCCATGCAGCCCTCCCTGTAGGGACCACCCCCTACCTGCATCCCTTTGTAGTGTGTGCGTGCGGATGCAAGCCCCTGCCATCACCAGCCCTGGTCCATGGCTGGCCTCATATTAGGCGGTAAGTCTCCAGATTGCCAACATTCAAATGCCAAGGAGCCCCCTGGCGGCAACGACCAGGGTGGGCGCGGCTGCGGGGCCTGCTGCGCTTCGGCGCGGCAACAAAAAGCCCCTGCTCCACCAAGGAAGCAGGGGCTTTCTCTGGAAAGCGAAAAACTCGGTGCAGGCTTACATGTTGTCGATCATTACCTGGCCAAAACCCGAGCAGCTCACCTGGGTGGCGCCGTCCATGAGGCGGGCGAAGTCGTAGGTCACCTTCTTGGAAGCAATCGACTTCTCCAGAGAACTGATGATCAAGTTGGCCGCTTCAATCCAGCCCATGTGGCGCAGCATCATTTCGGCAGAAAGAATCTCAGAACCGGGGTTCACGTAGTCCTTGCCTGCGTACTTCGGGGCCGTGCCGTGCGTGGCTTCAAAACAGGCCACGGAGTCAGACATGTTGGCGCCAGGCGCAATGCCGATACCGCCCACTTGCGCTGCGAGCGCATCGGAGATGTAGTCGCCATTGAGGTTGAGCGTGGCCACCACCGAGTATTCGGCGGGGCGCAGCAGGATCTGCTGCAGGAAGGCATCGGCGATGCTGTCCTTGATGGTGATTTCCTTGCCGGTCTTGGGATTCTTCAGGCGGCACCATGGGCCGCCGTCAATCAGCTCGGCGCCAAATTCCTTCTGCGCCAGGGCGTAGGCCCAATCGCGGAAGCCACCTTCGGTGTACTTCATGATGTTGCCCTTGTGCACGATGGTCACGCTGGGCTTGTCGTTGTCGATGGCGTACTGGATGGCCTTGCGCACCAGGCGCTCCGTGCCCTCGATTGAAACAGGCTTGACGCCGATGCCCGAGGTGTTGGGAAAACGGATTTTTTTGACGCCCATTTCGTCCTGCAGGAACTTGATGAGCTTCCTGGCCTTGTCGGATTCGGCTTCGAACTCGATGCCGGCGTAGATGTCTTCCGAGTTCTCGCGGAAGATCACCATGTTGGTCTTCTCGGGCTCCTTGAGCGGCGATGGCACGCCCTTGAAATACTGCACGGGGCGCAGGCAGACATACAGATCCAGCTCCTGGCGCAAGGCGACGTTGAGCGAGCGGATGCCGCCGCCCACGGGCGTGGTCAGCGGGCCCTTGATCGACACCACATACTCACGCAGCACCTGCAGGGTCTCTTCCGGCAGCCAGACATCGGGGCCATAGACCTTGGTCGATTTCTCGCCCGCATAGACCTCCATCCAACGGATCTTTTTCTTGCCGCCATAGGCCTTGGCCACGGCGGCATCCACCACCTTGATCATCACAGGCGTGATGTCCAGGCCGGTGCCGTCGCCTTCGATGAAGGGGATGATGGGCTCGTCCGGCACATTCAGGGACATGTCGGCATTGACGGTGATTTTCTGGCCTTCAGCAGGCACCAAAATGTGCTGGTAGGTGGTCATGGGTGAGATGTCTCCTGTGTGCGCCAAAACGGATTCGGCAGATACGGCAAAGCAGTGTGGTTTCGAACCATTCTAATGACAAAAATTTTCGCCCAAGCCCCTGTCAACGCACCGCGCGCTGCTATCGTTGCGAGTGGAGCCGTACGGTTTTCGTGCGGCCCTCAACCCTTCGTTCACACTGGAAACGGCATATATGAAAAAACTCCTCGCTGTCCTCGTGGCCGGTCTGTTCACCGCTGGTGCTTTTGCACAGGCGCCTGCAGCCGCTCCTGCCCCCGCCACCGCACCCGCAGCCGCCCCCATGGCTGCCCAGGCTCCTGCACCGGTAGCCAAGACCCAGGCAACCAAGACCGCCAAGAAGAAGACCAACAAAAAGGTCGCCAAGAAAAAGACGGCCCACAAAGCCGCCTGAAACCGGGAACAGAGACCTGGTTGAGGCCTCCAACCTCCTCCCAGGTCCCCGTTGATTCAAAATCGCCCGCAGTTGCGGGCTTTTTTATGGGCAGGGCCGCGCTGCGAACTTTCCGCCCGCCATGCAATCAGCCTATCGTGTTCGTATCCGTGTTGATCAGAAAGCCTCTCCCATGACCGCCTTTCGCGCCGCCCCGCCCCCCACCACCGGGACCACACGCCTCGAGCGTCTGGACTGCCTTGCCCGCCGCGCCACCTGCGCCCTGGGTTTGGCCATGCTGGCCGGACTCACGCTGCCCGCAGTGGCCACGGCCCAGGAAGGGCCGCAACTGAACCTGCAGCGGATCGAACTCACCGCAGGCATGCACCGCATCGACGCCCAGGTGGCCCAGGCACCCCAGGAGCGCCAGACTGGCCTGATGTTTCGCAAGGAGATGCCCCAGCACGAGGGCATGCTGTTCGTGTTCGAGCAAGCTTCGCAGCAGTGCTTCTGGATGAAAAACACGCTGCTCCCGCTCACGGCCGCCTTCGTGGCGGATGACGGCACCATCGTGAACCTGGAAGACATGAAGCCCCAGACACTGGACTCGCACTGTTCCTCCAAGCCCGTGCGCTACGTGCTGGAGATGAACCAGGGCTGGTTTGCCAAGAAGGGCATCAAGGCCGGCACCAAGCTCGCAGGCGCGCCGTTCAGCCGCAAATAACAGGGCCACGCCGGGCCTTGTTTGCTATATTTTTAATAGCAATTACCGCTTGATACTCAAGCGCCAGCAGCCCATGGGGTTTGAAAATCGATTGAACAATCGAACCTCCCAACAAAAAACGGCCCGAGGGCCGTTTTTTGTTGGTTCGCCAGCTGGTTCACCCAGCGGGCCCGCCGTGCATCAGGCGAAGTTGGCTTCCGCAAACTTCCAGTTCACCAGGCTTGAGAGGAAGGTCTCGACGAACTTGGGGCGCATGTTGCGGTAGTCGATGTAGTAAGCGTGTTCCCACACGTCCACGGTCAGCAGCGCCTTGTCGGCGGTGGTCAGCGGCGTGCCGGCGGCGCCGGTGTTGACGATGTCCACGCTGCCGTCAGACTTCTTCACCAGCCAGGTCCAGCCCGAACCGAAGTTGCCCACGGCGCTCTTCACAAACGCTTCCTTGAAGGCGGCGTAGCTGCCCCACTTGGCGTTGATGGCCGCAGCCAGCGCGCCGGATGGCTCGCCGCCACCTTGGGGAGCCATGCAGTTCCAGAAGAACGTGTGGTTCCAGATCTGGGCCGCGTTGTTGTAGATGCCGCCGCTCGACTTCTTGATGATCTCTTCGAGCGTCATGGCTTCGAACTCAGTACCCTTTTGCAGGTTGTTCAGGTTCACCACGTACGCGTTGTGGTGCTTGCCGTGGTGGTACTCCAGAGTCTCCTGGCTGTAGTTCGGCGCCAGGGCATCGATGGCGTAAGGCAGCGGGGGAAGGGTATGTTCCATGGTGGTGTTTCCTTGTGGTTTGAAATTCCGGGATGCCATCTGCAACGCTTTCTTTCCTGAGCAATGCAGTCGGACACAGCGCGAAGGGGGCATTGTAGGAACATCAGCAGACCTGTGCAGCGTGAGGCCACCCAGATCCGGCCCGCAGCACCACAAACCGCCGCTGTCCTACAGCAACAGCCCATCCGACGGCATCAAGACATCACAGCAGGCGCGGCTGGGCCACCGTCACGTCCACCACGCCGTCGGCCAGTGTTGCGCGCAGGGCATCGCCAGGGTGGGCCTGGCGCACACTCGTCACGGCCTGCCCCTCGGTGTCGGTCAGCAGGGCATAGCCGCGCTGCAGCACCAGGCGCGGGTCCAGCAGATTCAGCCGCAGGGCCGCACGGTCCAGCCGCTCGGCCTGCTGCACCAGGCGCCGCTGCATTTTTTGAGGCAAATCGGCCTCCAGCGCTTTCTGTGATTGCGCAAGACGCTGCAATTTCAATAGCACTCCGTGGCGCATGCGCTGGGCCATGCGCGCCAGCTGCATTTGCTCGCGGGCCACCAGGCTCGACGGGCGGCCCAGCCGCGCCGCGGCCTGGTCCAGCCGCTGGTGCCGTGCGTCGAGCTGGCGCTGCACACCGTCGCCGATGCGTCCAGCCAGCAGCCCCAGCGCACCCAGCCACACGTCGCGGGGCTGGGCCACCAGCTCGGCGGCGGCAGTGGGCGTGGGCGCGCGCAGGTCGGCGCAGAAGTCGGCGATGGTGAAGTCGGTTTCGTGCCCCACGCCACACACCAGCGGCACCGGGCTTTGCACGATGGTGCGGGCCAGTTGCTCGTCATTGAAGGCCCAGAGGTCCTCGATGGAACCGCCTCCGCGCACCAGCAGGATCACGTCAATGGGCGGATTTTTGGCAAAATCAGCCCCTGGCGCTTGTCCAGCTTGCGCGAGCAGATACACTTTTGATAGCGCAGCCACCAGCGCAGCAGGCGCCGCAGCCCCCTGCACTTGCGCAGGCACCAGCACCACCGGAATATGGGGCACGCGCCGGCGCAGCGCGGTGACCACATCGTGCAGGGCCGCCGCCCCGGTGGACGTTACAAGGCCAATACCACGCGGCTGCAAAGGCAACGGGCGCTTTCGAGCGTTGTCAAAAAGTCCTTCAGCGTCCAGCTGGGCCTTCAGGCGCAGAAACTGCTCAAACAGCGCGCCCTGCCCGGCCCGCTGCATGCTTTCCACAATGAACTGAAGATCGCCGCGCGCCTCGTACACCCCCAGACGCCCCCGCACTTCCACCAATTCGCCATCGCGCGGCGAAAAGTCAAGCAGGCCGGCGGCACGGCGAAACATGGCGCAGCGCAATTGCCCGTTGGCGTCCTTGACCGAAAAGTAGCAATGCCCGCTGGATGCGCGCGAGAAGCCCGTGATCTCGCCGCGCACCGCGACAGGATTGAAGCGCGCTTCCAGAGCATCAGCAATGGCGCGGCACAGCGCGCCAACCTCCCACACACGGGGCGCCACTGCTGGGCCTGGGCGCTCAGACATTAGAAACGGCGGGCGTTTGCGCCCCATTGGAAGCCGGAGTACTCCACAGAATCAGGCCAGCGGAGGGACTCGACATCGGCACGTTACAAATGGGCTGCAAAACACGAGCGCACGTGCAAGTTATTGATTTATATGGTTTTTTCACTGCACAATTTTTCATCAATCTGTTGCAAGCACGGCGGGACGCCACTTTGCGGGGTTGCAGAACCGGGTTGCCCACAAAGTTATCCACAGTTTTTGTGGGTGAGCAGACGGGGCAGTGGCGCGCACAGCAACGTAACGGTTTGTGACGAAGTGGGCCCTGCAAGCTGGGCCATAATCGCCGATTGCTTTCATCTGCGCGGAGAGAGATTTGCTGTCCATCATACAAGCCGCAGGCTGGCCCATCTGGCCCCTGATTGCGTGTTCCATCCTGGGAATGGCGCTGGTTTTCGAACGCTTTGTGGCCCTCAAAACGGCCCGTGTCGCCCCCCCCAAACTGCTCGATGAAGCGATCACGGTCTCATCCAAGGCCGTACCCACCCCCGACATCGTGAACCAGCTGGCGCAAAACTCCGCCCTGGGCGAGGTGCTGGCCAGTGGCCTGCGCACGCTCAACAGCAACCCCCAGTGCAGCGAGACCGACCTGCGCGCCGCCATGGAAGGCGCCGGGCGCGCCGTGGCCCACCGGCTGGAGAAGTACCTGGCGGCCCTGGCTACCATCGCCTCGGCCGCGCCGCTGCTGGGCCTGTTGGGCACGGTGATCGGCATGATCGAGATCTTCGGCTCCCAATCCGGCAGCGGTGGCGTGGGCCAGGCCATGGGTGGCGGCAATCCGGCCCAGCTGGCACATGGCATTTCGGTGGCGCTGTACAACACGGCGTTCGGACTGATCGTGGCCATTCCGGCGCTGATCTTCTGGCGCTACTTCCGCGCCCGGGTGGATGCCTACCTGCTCACCCTGGAATTGGCGTCGGAACAATTCGTCCGCCACATCCTGCGTCTGCGCAAAGCCAAATAAGCTCCATGAACTTCCGCCCCCGCGCCAAGGAAGAGCCGGAGATCAACCTGATCCCGTTCATCGACGTGCTGCTGGTGATCCTCATCTTTTTGATGCTGACCACCACCTACAGCAAGTTCACCGAGCTGCAGCTCACGCTGCCCGTGGCCGATGCCGAGCAGCAGCGCGACCACCCGAAGGAAGTCATCGTGTCCGTGGCCGCCGACGGGCGCTATGCCGTCAACAAGGCGGGGGTGGACGGCAAGAGCGTGGATGCGATTGCGCAGGCCTTGCGCAGTGCCGCCAGCGCGGGCCCCGGCAGCGTGGTCATCATCAGCGCCGATGCGATGGCGCCGCACCAGTCCGTGGTTTCGGTGATGGAGGCCGCGCGCCGGGTGGGCCTCACGCAGATCACGTTTGCCACGCAGTCGTCGGCCGCGGCGCGCAGCACCAGCCGCTGACACGGCATGGCTGCCCCCGGGCCGCAGCCGCCCTCACCCTCTTCGTCAGCCGCAGCACGCGACACCGTTCTACCCCAGGCCACGGGGTTGCAAAAGACCTGGCAAACGCGCGGACCGGTCGCTTTGGCACTGTGGCCGGTCTCGCTGGTGTACCGAACATTGGTAGGCATCCGACGCGCTCTTTATCGCATGGGCATGCTGAAGGCGGAACACCCCGGCCGCCCCGTCATCGTCGTGGGCAATGTGATTGCCGGAGGCGCTGGCAAAACCCCCGTGGTCATTGCCCTTGTCCAGCACCTGCAAGGCCTGGGCCTGCGCCCCGGCGTGGTTTCGCGCGGCTATGGCCGCAGCACCACCGACTGCCGCGCGGTAGCGCCCGACAGCCCAGCCCGCGAGGTGGGCGATGAACCCGCCCTCATCGCGCGCAGCTGTGGCGTGCCCGTGTTTGTTGCGCCCCACCGCATCACCGCCGCCCACGCCCTGCGTGCTGCTTACCCGGACACCGACGTGATCGTGTGCGACGACGGCCTGCAACACCTGGCCTTGTCACGCGACCTGGAGGTCTGCATCTTCAACGAACAGGGCGTGGGCAACGGCTTCCTGCTGCCGGCGGGGCCCCTGCGCGAGCCCTGGCCTCGCGCGGTGGATTTTGTGCTGCATGCAGGGGGTCTGCCGCCTGGAAACGACCCCGCCCATGCCTACGGCCTCAAGCGCCGCCTGGCCTCCTACGCCCTGCGTGTAGACGGCACCCGGATACCGCTGTCTGACCTGCAAGGCCAGCCGCTGCATGCCGTGGCGGCCGTGGCACGCCCCGAAGTGTTCTTTGCCATGCTGCAGTCCGAGGCACTGCAACTGGCACACACGGAGGCCTTGCCAGATCACTACGATTTTGATAGCTGGAACCGCAATTCTGACAAGCGCTACACGCTTGTTTGTACAGAAAAAGATGCCGTCAAGCTCTGGCGGTACCATCCGGACGCACTGGCTGTGCCCCTGCAATTGCAGATTGAACCGGCCTTTTTTGCGGCGCTGGATGCGCGGCTGCAGGCCTTGGGCGTCCGCAGCCATTGACGATTCACCGCCCGGGCCGCCGCTATCATCCCAGCCTGCCCGAACGAACCTCCTGGAAAGCGCTGTCACCATGGATCCCAAACTGCTTGAACTGCTGGTCTGCCCCGTCACCAAAGGCCCGCTGACCTACGACCGCGATGCCCAGGAACTGGTCTCCCGCAGCGCCCGCCTGGCCTATCCGGTGCGGGACGGCATCCCGGTGTTGCTCGAAAACGAAGCCCGCACGCTCACCGACGAGGAACTGGAGCAGTGAGCAGCGCAGGCGCAGCCCCCATCGCTCCAGGCGTTGCGGCGGCGGGCAGCCACTTCACGGTGCTGATCCCGGCCCGCATGGCATCCAGCCGCCTGCCCGACAAACCCCTGGCCGATATAGCGGGCCTGCCCATGGTGGTGCGGGTGGCCCAGCGTGCCGCGCAGAGCGCGGCAGCCCGCGTGGTGGTGGCCGCCGATGACCCCCGCATCCTGCAGGCCTGCGCCGCCCATGGCGTGGAAGCAATCTTGACCCGCGCCGACCACCCCAGCGGCAGCGACCGCCTGGCCGAGGCCTGCACACAACTGGGCCTGGACGGGGACGACGTGGTCGTCAACGTGCAAGGCGATGAACCCCTGATGGCCCCCCGCCTCATCAACGCTGTCGCGGCCTTGTTGCCTGCCCGCCCCGAGGCCAGCATGGGCACCGCAGCCCACGCCATTGCATCCCTGGCCGACTACACCAACCCCAATGTGGTGAAAGTGGTGCTTGACGCGCGCGGCCTGGCGCACTACTTCAGCCGGGCGCCCATCCCTTTTGCGCGTGATCATGTGGGTTCGCCCTGGTGGCAAGGCGCTGCACACGCGGCGACACCCGGCGTGGCGGCCCTAGCGGGATTTGCGCCATTGCGGCATGTGGGCATCTACAGCTATCGCGCAGGCTTCCTTCGGGAATTTCCGACCCTGGCGCCCGCCCCCACCGAGGCGGTGGAAGCGCTGGAGCAACTGCGCGCGCTGTGGCACGGCCACCGCATTGCGGTGCACCTGGCAGAAACCGCCCCGGGCCCGGGTGTGGACACGCCCGAAGACCTGGAGCGGGTGCGCGGCCTTTTTCGCTGAGGTGGCGCCCGGCTGCGTGCGATGCACCTGCCAGCGCCATGCAGCGGCTATCCACGCCGCGGCACCCTTGCCAAAACCGGTGCAGGGTGTAAGTCAGCGCAAGGAGTCGCATGCTATCCTCGCCCGCAACGAGAGCACCGCATCCCGGGCGCACAGAACGGCTTCAGGCGCCCTTCGAACGTCCCCGCCAGCGGCGCCAACCGATTTCTAACCTTCGAGGACTTCCATGAGACTGATTCTGTTGGGCGCGCCTGGCGCCGGAAAGGGCACGCAAGCCACATTCATCTGCCAGAAGTACGGCATCCCGCAAATCTCCACCGGCGACATGCTGCGCGCCGCCGTCAAGGCTGGCACGCCTCTGGGCCTGCAGGCCAAGGCCGTGATGGATTCGGGTGCCCTGGTCAGTGACGACATCATCATCGGTCTTGTGAAGGAACGCATCACGCAGCCCGACTGCGCACAGGGTTTCCTGTTCGACGGTTTTCCGCGCACCATTCCCCAGGCAGACGCCATGAAGGCAGCGGGCGTCAAGCTCGACTACGTGCTCGAAATCGATGTGCCTTTTGACGCCATCATCGAACGCATGAGCGGCCGCCGCTCGCACCCTGCCAGCGGCCGCACCTACCACGTCAAGTTCAACCCACCCAAGGTGGAAGGCAAGGACGACGTGACGGGCGAAGAGCTGATCCAGCGCGAGGACGACAAGGAAGAAACCGTCAAGAAGCGCCTGCAGGTCTACAGCGACCAAACACGCCCGCTGGTGGACTACTACAGCAACTGGGCCAAGGCCGAGCCTGAGGTTGCACCCAAGTACCGCGCCATCAGCGGCACGGGCAGCGTAGACGAAATCACGGCACGCGCGCTGCAGGCACTCGCCAGCTGACGCGTGGGGCACACGCCCCCGAAACCAGCGACGCCCAAGCACCCCGGGCGTCGCTTTTTTTTATGCGGCGAAGACAACCGCTTCAGGGCTTCCACCTGGAAACCAGGCCATCCTGGTTATTCAGGCTGGGCTGGAGCGCAATCCGTAGGCCTTGCCATCCACAAACAGGTACTCCGCCCGCAGCACCGCATCGCCCTTCTCTTCGCGCAGGGTAAAGCCCACTACCGATACCGCCGCGCCGGTTTTGATCTCCTGCACCTGCCAGGCCTGCATGCGGGTCAGGGGCGCCAGTTCGACCTCCCAGCGGCGGTCCTTGCGGTTGGGCAACACCGCCTTGGCCAGCAGGGCCTTGCCGTCCACGGGGGAGGTCTGGGCCGGCACCACGCGCTGGGCCAGATCCGCAGGCAGCTTCAGTTCGGCAGGTATCTCCAGTTCCAGCTCGGCATGCGGGTTTTGCCAGCGCACCTTGAGTACCTTACCTTCCAGATAGATGGGACGCTCAGGATCAAAACTGCTCCAGCCGTGGTGGGCGTGCACCCCCAGCGGAACGGCGGAGGCGGCCAGGAGCACGTGGCGGCGTTGCAGGTGGGTCATCGATTCTCCCCTTGTCGTGTCGATCAGAGATAGGCAATCCAGCGGCCACAGACCACCACAGCCAGCCAGATCATGGTGGAGCCCAGCATCTGCACCCGGGCCAGGCCGTCCAGGCGCGCCAGCGAACCCCGCCCATGGAACCACGCGGCGTTGCAGCCTGCAAGCATTAACAGCAGCATCTTCAAGGTGAATGCGCGGCTGGCGAGCAGTTCGGCAGGCTGCGTGGCAAACATCAAGAGGCCCGACGCAGCCACCAGTCCAAAACCACACAACGCCAGCGACAGGCTGAGCCGCGCAAGGTCCTTGACGGGCAATGCCGCCCCGAGACCAAACACCCGCAACTCCAGCAAGACCAGATTGCCCAGCAGCAAGGCAATGCCCACGATGTGCACCACCTCCAGCGCCGGGTAGGCCCATGCATGGGTCTTGAGGGCAGCAAAAAACATCGGGGCGGCCTTGTTTCTCAGTGCAGCAGTTCCAGCATCAGCGAGATCCTGGCCTTCAAGGGCGAGAGTCCCCTGGAGTCGGGCAATGCGTCCCCCGGCTTGGGCAGCACCTGCCCCTCGGGGCAGCGTGTGGACCGCACCACCCGCACACCCACATCCTGTGCACGCAGCAACGCGCCCTCCAGAGCGTGATGGATGGTGCCATTGCCCGTACAGGCCACTACCAGCCCCTGGACCCCATCGCGCACCAACGCGTCCACCATGGCGCCCGATGCGCCAGCGTGGCTGACGAGCACTTCCACGCGGGGCCAGGCAAAGGAGGATGCTCTATTTTTAATAGCATTAAATGCGGATTTACTAAGCACTGGCGGCCAATCCTGCACAAGGCGGGCAATCCCCTCCTCCACCCAGCCCAAAGGGCCAGCCTCGCCAGAGTTGAACGCATGCACCCGGTAGGGGTGCACCTTCTGAACCTGCCGCGCCCCATGGATTTCCCCAGCGGCCACCACCAGCGTGCCCCGTGCACCGGGTGTAACCGCCACGGCAACGGCATCCAGAAGATTCTGCGGCCCGTCGGGCGTGAGCGCCGTCGCTGGGCGCATGGCGCAGGTCAGCACCACGGGTTTCGCCCGGGTATCCAGCACTTCGTGCAGGAACCAAGCCGTCTCCTCCAGCGTGTCGGTTCCGTGGGTAATGACTACACCACGCACCTCCGGATCTTCCAAGTGGTGCGCGCAGCGCAGCGCCAGCGCATGCCACACCTGGCCATCCATGTCCTTGCTGTCGATCTGGGCCACCTGCTCCGCCACCAGCCCGCCCTGCGCCGCCTGTTGCAATCCGGGAACGGCCGCAAGCAGTTGCTCGACGCCCACCTGTGCAGCGGTGTAACCAATGTTGTCACCAGCCCGCGCGGATGTGCCCGCAATGGTTCCCCCGGTGCCCAAAACTACAATTTTTTGCCCACTCACTTGCGTACTCCGAAAAACTGGTGAAAAATACAGTTACTGGATTAAAAAACAGTTGTCCTTCACTGTAGCCGCCTCCACCGGAAACCACCATGCTCGACAACCCGAAACTCACCGCCCGCCAGCAACAGATTCTGGATCTCATCCAGACGGCCATTGCACGCACTGGTGCGCCTCCCACCCGCGCAGAAATCGCGGCCGAACTGGGGTTCAAGTCGGCCAATGCGGCCGAAGAGCATCTGCAGGCATTGGCACGCAAGGGCGTGATCGAACTGGTCAGCGGCACATCACGTGGCATCCGTCTGCGCAGCGACACGGTACGCTCCATCAATGCAGCACGTGGCAGCCAGTTCAACCTACCCATTCCCGGGCTTTCACAGCTGGTTCTGCCTTTGGTGGGACGCGTGGCGGCGGGCTCGCCCATTCTCGCGCAGGAACACGTTGACCAGACCTACAGTGTGGAAAACAGCCTTTTCCATCACAAGCCCGATTACCTGCTCAAAGTGCGCGGCATGTCCATGCGCGATGCCGGCATCATGGATGGCGACCTGCTGGCCGTGCAGTCCACCCGTGAAGCCCGCAACGGCCAGATCATCGTGGCCCGCCTGGGAGACGACGTGACGGTCAAGCGCCTGCGTCGCACCGCCACGGCCATCGAATTGCTGCCCGAAAACCCGGATTACCCGGTCATCGTGGTGCAGCCTGGCGAACCGTTTGAGATCGAAGGTCTCGCGGTCGGACTCATCCGCAACACCATGCTGATGTAGCCACAGGGCTCCATCACATCCATTCCCTAGTTAGCTGCCGCACTGCAGGTGGCGGGCGTTTGGTGTACCGATAAAACAGGTACGCCAGCCCTGCGGTGCCGGTTCGATTTGCAATCCTGCCTATGTCCAACCCCCGACCTTCGGAGTTTTCACATGGGAATTGCCTTGACCACCTTTTCTGCACTCTCCACCCCACTGCGCTCACTGACCCGCTGGCTCCATCACGCAAGCCCTCTCAAAATGCAGTCTGCGGCAGACTCATCCCCAGCCCATGCCCATCCCGACGATGCGGCCCGGGGCAGCGGCCACAGTGAGGCAGGCACCCGCAAGCCCCACCAACGTCCCGCTGGCATCCCGCACCAGCGTCCGCTGCGTGGCAATTGGCCTTTTACGGTCAATCCTCAGATACCGCCCACCGAGGCCCCAACTCGACTGGCAACCACCAGCGGCGGAGTGTTCACGTCTTCGCCTGCGACCACCCGCAACCCCTGTGGATCACCGTGGTCGGCAGAAGGCTCTGCCAGCAGGACGGCCAAGGTCCTGCGCCGAGCCCCAGCATCGGGCGGCTCGGGCCGGCTGGTGATCGCTGGCCGCATGGCGGATGTGTGCGCTGAGCTGGACCGAATGGCCGCATCAGAGGCAGCGCTGCAAACCTGTTGAGGCGGCGCCATCTCTCACAACGAGCCATTGATGCCCTCTCATTGCGGGGCCTTCCCCAATGGTTTTAGGCAAAATAGCTCGAGGAGCAGCCACCGCACTCCCCGCCGCATGTGGGCTGCTCCGTTGCCCCTGCCAGCATCAGGGACCTGTTTTCGACCTCCTTGAGGGCATGGGTGAACAAGAATACGCACTCGTCCTAGCAGGTGGCTCCAACACTCCGTCACGAAAAGTCCAACACCTTTGATGCGCAAGGAGGCCGCCCGGCGTGATGCAGGCCGCTTCACCAAGGCACAATGTCGGGATGAACATTGTGATTCTCGATTTCTATTTTCCCAAATAGAAAACCACCAAGCACTCGAATAGCTACGCCAATAACTACGCTGAAACTTGAGTATGTTCTGCGAAATCGTTATTACCCGCGACAAAGGCCAGTTGCACGTGCCCATTGGGCCAGCGCAGAGGATGCGCGGCGATCTGATGATGGAGCACCGCAGCCTGGGCGAGCGCGAGCGCACGGTGCCGGTGCTTCGGTGTCTGCCCGGCAACCGCGAGCTGTTCGAGCCGCGCATGACGGCCGTGTGTGCGAACGTGTTTACCTTCTTTGGCCTGGAACGCGATGGCCACGCCTGGCACGCGCAGGAGTGGCGGTGCGAGGTGACGCGGGTGTGACAGCCCAGGCAGGCACCGCCACCGCCAATCAATCAATGCGGGGCGGCGGCCCATCTTCTCTGCGCGGGATGACCTGGCGCTGGGCGCGGTCTTGCAGCTCGCGCTGCTGTTCGCGCCACTCGCGGCGCTGGCGCTGTTCGATCCGGCGGGCGGCCTTGCGGCTGCTGGCCGATTGCATCACGGGGACCCGGCCACTTGCTGGCGCTTTTCTTCAATGTCCAGTATCTTGTTGACCTGACTGCTTACCTCAGCGTAGCGGGAGCGGCAGATTGCGATGGTTGTGGCAGTGTCCCGCTCGCTGGCATAGGCGCCTTCGGCTGCTGCGGGGTCGTCATCTGCAGATCCGGCAGCGGCTGGGGGCGCACCCGCAAGTTGGCTGGAAGTGGCTCGTAGCCCGACACCATGGGCGGGCATTGCACCGATGGCGTTGAGCATGCGGACAGTGCCAGCCCCCAGGCACTGGCGGTCAGACAAAGTAGCGATCTTTTCACGGGCGTCTCCAAGTTGGGTTGATAGGCTGGCCACCGTGGCCGCATGCACACCTGCAGTGGTGTCGTTGAATTGGCGCTGCTGCTTGGCATCGCTCTGGCGAGCCTCTTCAGCCACACGGGCTACATGCTCGCGCTGCAGCTGCTCTGCAGTGGTCTTGGACTTCCAGCGCCATTCCTGCACCTTCCACGTGCCGGCGGCGGCCAGGGCTGCGGCCACCAGGGCAGTGGCGGCGTAGGTGTAGAGACCGGCGATCATTGCAGCACCGCCTTCGCCGCGTCATACAGCGCCTGCCGGTCAGCCAGGCCGTTGGTGCCGCCGTTGATGCGCTTGGTGATGCGGATGAAATCCCCCACATCGGCAAAGGCATTCAGCTCGCGGCTGTGCCAGAACCATGCGGCGCTCATGGCGGCCAGGTCGGGGCGCTCCAGCAACGCGGGCACAGCCTCAAAGTCAGGAACGTTGGGCAGATAGGCGGCCAGGCCGTCGCGGGTGGCGCGGTAGTTGGCGCGGCCGGTGGTCTGGATCAGGCCGCGCCCCATGTAGCGCTTGCCGTCGCCCGGCTGGGTGTTGCCCAGATCCGCCCTGCCCTCGTACCGCTGCTGGGCTGGGGTAGGCCCCCAGATTTCCCGCACATACACCAGGCGCCCGGACTCATGGCCGATCTGCGCAAGGAAGGCGGCCAGACGGGCCGGGGTGTTGATGGCAAAGGTTTCGCAGGCGCGCGCGATGTGCGGCAGCCATTCATCAGCGCGGGCGGCGTTGCAGCCGGTGGCGGCGCGAAGTTGTTGTGCAGTCAGCATGATGGTCAACCCTCCTTGACTCGGGTACGAACAATGAGCACCGCAAAGCCCAGCAACACGCAAGCGTCTTGCAGCGTGGGGGCCTCCAGCGGCAGAAATGGCGTGATGACGGCGCCAGCACCGCCCAGCGCCAGCAGCGCCCAGGCCATGGCCTTGAGCCATTCGGTGGCGCGAACGCGCAGGCCCAGGCCGCGCCTGCATGGGGCTGTGCGCTCCAGCTTGTTGAGGGCTTCGGCCAACACGATCAGGCCGGCCAGCCAGTGCAGGATGGCAAGTGCGGTTGTCATGGCGTAGCCCCTCCACCAGGCTGCTGCGGCGGTTGCGCGGGCTGCGCCTGGCCGCTGATGCGGCGGATGGCAAACACCAGCACTTGCTGGGCACCACCCCCCACTGCAAAGGCACCGCCCAGCAGCAGGCTGTCAGGCAGCTGCGCAGCCAGCAGGGCCAACGGGGCCAGATAGCCCGCCGTGAGGCTGCTGGCAAACGCCACGAACATGCGCCGCAGCGTGGTGCGCAGCAGCTCGCGCCAGGTGTCACTACCGCCTGGCACGGCATTGAGCAGGATGATGGCCACCAGGGCACCGGCAAACCCTGCGATGAGCACATCGACCCGCAGGCCCAGCGATACGCCAAAGGCGGTGATCACGGAACTGGCGGCCGTGGCTGTGGCCACGGTGAGCAGGCCTGCAGCTGTGGACGTGGGTTCTGGCATGGGCTCCCTCTTGGTTGTGTTTGTTTTTTGGTGGACAGCAGCGCGCGCTGCGTCAGATGTGGTCCCCACTAGGGTCGTAAGGGTCCAACAGCGGCTCCGCCCAGGCCGCCACAGCCTTGCGCCAGCCGGTGCTGGTGGCGTTGTGGCGCTTGAGGCGGCTGGTTACCGTGCCCTCGCGCGGCAGCTCCATCAGCAACACGGTGAGCACCAGGGTGTTTGCCAAAAAGTCCAGCAGCAACCCAGCGAACAGCACGGGGTAGCCGAAGCACTTGGCGGTGGTGGTGAGCAGGCCTGCGTCTTTGGCGCGCTTGAGGCTCATGACAGCCAGAAAGAACACCCACAGGGCGTACAGCAGCAGCAAGGCATAGACAGGCGCGAGGATGATGGCTTGAGACATGGCTGGCCCTTTAGGTGATGAGGTACTGGCGAAGCGCGGCGATTTGTTCTTCACATTCCTTGAGCAGCCGATAGCCCTTGTTCTTGGCGCGCACATAGGTCAGCGGCACACCCGCCGCTGCGGCCTGGCTTTCGACCATCAAGATCAACCCCTCGCGCACGATGCGCTGAGGCGATCCACTGGCCTGCTCAAGCTCAGCGATCAGCGCCAGGGCGACTTCGGGGGTAGGTGGATCAGCAGGCAGCGGGATGTTTCCAAGCACGCGCCACGCGTAATACGCCACCGTCTCGGGGTGCGGGTCCACACCATCCATCGTGTTTGTTGGCACCTTCGTGTCACCATCCTTGATGACGTAGCCTTCGTGGGTGAGCTGATAGGTGGTCATGCGTATTCCCCACCGGTTGCAGTGGTTCCCGAGGCATTGCCTGGGAAGAAAGTGGCTCCAGCGCCAGCCGTCTGGATCAGAGCATTCATGGTGACGTCGTATCGTTTGCCCGTCGCGGACCCGCTGAACGTCGTGGATGCGCAAATCAGCATTGATCCGTTGGCCGCGCTTGCGAAGGCACTGCTGAATGCAGGCGTGCCCGTCACCGTGACCGTGCTGGCGTTGGCGGTGATGCTTCCGCCGTTCGCGGCCTGGAAGTGATAGCCGCCACCGCCTGCGATGGTGTAGCTGGTGGAGCTGGCGATGATGACCGCCCGATTCGACGCATAAATTTGCGCGAAACCAGCAGGCACGGCGCCCAGCGTGAAATTCTTCAGCCGAATGGTTCCGTAGCCGCTGACGATGTCGAAACCAGAAGTGCCAGCGTTGTACCGGAATCCGTCGAGCGTGTACTCCTGCAGCATGCCGTTCCCGGCAGCCACGCAAGAACCAGCGGTGGGCGCGATGACGCAGCTTCCAGGCGTTCCAGAATTTCCGAGGATCGTCACACCCGCAGACCCGACAAGCGGTTTCAGCACGAGGTTCTCATTCCACGTGGCATCGGCTACGTCGATGGTCGCCCCGTAGATGGACAGGTCGAGCGTTGCCACCGTATCGATGGCCTTTTGGATCGTCAGAAACGCGCCGCCGCTGGAGTCAACCAGGCCGTTGTTGCTGTCGCTGCCATCGGTGCGCACGTAGTAGGTGCGGGCGGCCGTGAGCTTTTCGCGGAACAAGCCTTGAAAGTAGGCCAGCAGCGTTGCCTTGAGATTTGCCCAGGTCAGTTTTTTCAACACATTCGAAGCGGCACTATCCACCAGGCCAAGCTCATCGGCATCGACCGGGGTTGCCTTGCTGGTGGCCGCGTGAATCACTGCTGCAATGTCTGCAGCACCACCGGTAGCGCCAGTGGCACCCGTTGCCCCCGTCGCACCAGTGGGCCCAGTCGCCCCCGTAGCACCTGTCGAGCCCGTAGGGCCGGTCCCACCCGTACCCCCCGTTGCACCAGTTGCGCCGGCAGGGCCAGTGGGCCCCACCAAGGATGCGAGCCATGCAGCCTCATCACCCACAAAGCCCTCTGCCACCGCGACTTCGTAGGCGCTACTGCCCGTTGCGCCGGTTGGTCCGGTTCCACCTGTCCCGCCGGTAGCCCCGGTTGCACCCGTTGGGCCCGTGCCACCAGTTGCACCAGTGCCCCCGGTAGCCCCTGTTGGCCCAGTACCACCGGTGACTCCAGTCGCACCAGTAGGCCCCTCCACGCCAGTAGCGCCCGATGCTCCAGTCGGCCCAGTGCCACCTGTTGCGCCGGTGGCACCCGTGGCCCCCGTCGGGCCAGTGGCCCCGGTACTGCCTGTTGCTCCCGCCGCCCCAGTGGCGCCCGTGGCCCCGGCAGCACCGGCGGGACCAGTGCCACCTGTCGCGCCAGCGACTCCGGTTGCACCCGTGGCCCCAGTCGCCCCTGTCGGACCTGTCCCGCCAGTTGCCCCCGTTGCGCCCGTCGGCCCGGTAGGCCCCACAGGACCAGTGCCACCACCTCCAGCCCCCGGGATCACCTGCGCCAGATCCAGCGGCAGCTGGTCCGGCGGCGTGAGCACGCGCAGCCATACCTCCGGCGCCAGCTCCAGGTCCAGATCAAGTTCGATGACTTCAGGCATCCTGTGTTACCCCCTTGAGCACGTACGCCTGGGCGGTGCGGGTGTAGAGCTTGAAGTCGTCGGGCGATGTCAGGCGAATATCGAATTCAGCCTCGCCCAGCGCCCAGGCTGCCGTGTCATCGCACGTGATGACCAGCACGCGGGTGGTGGCCGGGTTGTCCCACTCAATCGCCAAGTCGGCCAGCAGCGCGCCCGTTTTGGCGTTGCGCATTTGCGAAGCCAGGGCCCAACCCACAAAGTAGCCGTCGGCAAACGCTGTAGGGATGCGCCCCAGAATCCGCACGCTGGCGCCTTGCTTGATTTCGATGGGTTTGAATTTGCAGGTGCTGCTCATGGTGTTGCCCTACTCAGGTACAGAGACTTCAAGGTATGCAGTGAGGCGCACGGCGCCCATCACGGTGGTGCCGATCTTTGCCACCGCCTCCAGCACGCCAGGGCTGCCGCCCGTCTCCAGCGCCACGGTGAGCGTGTTGCCAGCGGCCACCATCAGCGGCTCATAAACGGTGTCGTAGTTGGAGTAGCCGCGCCATTCGTGTGGCCAGTACATGCTGGGCTCGGCATCGCCAAACGTGGGCAGCGTGATGGAGCGCGTGGGCGGCGTGGGGTTGTCGCCCGGGCTGATGGCAAGCGGCAAGGTGGAATCAAGGGCCGCGCCCTCCCAGATCACCGTGCCGCCCGTGTTCCACAGGGTGGGTACAAAGGTGACTTCCCAGGTGACTTCAATGCCACCCACCACCACCGCCACTGCAGGGCCCACAGCAAAGCGGCCATGGGGAAAGCCCAGCGTGTCCACATAGGTTTCCAGCTGGATCTCGGTGGCGGGCGCGTCGGCATCGTCAAACCAGCGCGCCCACACTGGCGGCTGCGCCTCGCCAGGGTCGGGGCCGCCGCCATCGTCTACCACCGGCGCCACGGCGGGGGCGGCAATGCGCTGCATGCGCAGGGTCAGGCCCAGGTTGGGTGTGCGCTGGATGACGGTCATACCACCACCTCCAGCGCAAAGTCCGCATACCCCGGCATGCGCACCGTAAGGGTGTGTGCCCCGCGCTCGGTGCGAAACTGCACCTGGCCCGATGCATCGGTGTTGGCGGTGTACAAGCCGTCCAGCGTGACGGCAGCACCCGCCATGGGCTGGCCGTTTTCATCGAGCACGGTGAAGGTGGCCACGCCGTCGCGGTAGGTGATTTGCTGGGCATCGTTGGCTGCAGGCACCAGGGCCGCGCCACGGCGCACCAGGTCGACACGCGGGGCGCTGGCGGCGTGCATTTCGGCCTTGAGGGTGTAGCTGCCCTGCTCCCTATCCAGCGATACCGAGGTGAGCACGGCTAGGCCCGCAGGGGCATGAGCGTGATCCATAAGCACCGTCATGCCCTCGCGCAGGTCACCCACGCGGTCTGACACGGTGGCATCCACCACCCACAGGGCGCGGGCAGCGGCGGCCAGCCGGGCCGATGCAATGGCCAGCGCATCGCGCGCTAGAAACACAGCAGGCAGGTCAATGTCCAGCGGCAGCTCGCCCCACAGGCCCACGGCCTGGGGCGCGGCCAAGCTCATGGAGCCACGTGCTGCGCCGGCGGCCCAGTCATACGCATAGGTGACGCGGGCAGTGGTGCGCAAGGCGGTGTTTTCTGCCCGGGCGGTGATGGACTCCACCACCGATGCATCCAGCGTGGCCACGGGCTGGCCCGGGGCGCGGCGCGTGGCCCAGCCGGGGCGCCACATGGCGCCCAGCGGTTCCACCACAGCGGCCACCGCCTGGCGCAAGGGCATGTCTTCGGCGATTACCAGGCCCAGCGTTGTCTGGCCATAGACTGCATCAAGCCCCGCCCATGCATCACGCGGCTCGGTGTGGCCGCACAGGCGCAGCAGCTCGCGCACGATGGCAGAGGGCGTGACCAGCTCGGCGCCTGTTTGCGGGTGGCGGCGGCCCGCCACCGACACGGCAACCGCCTCAGCGCCCGCTGGCTGCGCCAGGCGCAGCACGGCGATGGGGTGGCCCGTGGTGTCCAGTCGCTGCAGCAGCTGCCAGCCCTGGGTGGGGTGGCCACCCACGGTTACGCGGTCAATGCCTGCAACAGGGTGGTCTGCCACCAGCCACTCAGCGCCCGCCAGATCCAGCGGCACAGGGCTGACTCTGGCGCGGCCAAAAACCCACGGCAGGTAGCGGTCTGCCGCGTCTGCCCGGTACTGGGGCAGATCGGAGGCGCGGCGCAGCGGCAGCGGGTCGGAGTACAGCAGAGGTGCACCCACGGTCAAGCCTCCAGCTCCAGCACCACCGATGCACCCAAAGTCACCGCCTGCACCGCACCGGCAAAGATCAAGGCGCCGTCCTGGCGCAGCTCTGCACGGTGGCGCAGCACATCGGCCACGGCCAGCACCTGGGTGAGCTCGCCCCGAGCGTTGTCCAGCGTGACGGGCATCGCGGGCAGCTCGCCATTGATGGAGGCGTTGGACGCCCCCACGGCCACCACGGCGGCGCCCTCAAACACCAGGGGCGGGATGGTTTGCAAGGTGAGCTCAAACATGGCGCTACACCATCACCGGCCGCAGGGGCAGCGTGAGCGACACGGCGCGCTCTGCCGTGGACTGCCAGCCGCTTTCGTCGTTGGCCTCGATCTGCTCGCCATCAATGGTGCACAACGAGGCATCAGCGGGTGCATCCAGGTCGGGCACCATGGCCAGGGCTTCGGCGCCCTGGCGGGCGGCGTGGTCCAGCACGGCAAACAATTCGTCGTAGGTGCTGGCCAGCAGCACAGCCTCTTGGCCGTCCAGCTCCCAGCTCCAGCTGCCTGCCACGCCAGCGCCCCGGTACAGCGCACCGCTGTTGATGCCCGCGCCGCGCGACAGGGCCCAGGCACGGGTGCGGGCGATCTTGGGGGTGACGGAGGGCTGCCAGCCCTGCCCTGCCCACAGCCAGCCGATGGCGCCACCGGCGCCAGCCCCGGCAATGGTCACGCGCAGGTAGCGCACCGCAGCGCCGTCGGCCTCATCCACCCTGGCAAAGGCCAGCACGGGGTGCAGCACCAGGGGCATGGTCCACTCGCCATGGGCGGCCCCGCCCCCCTCCACCGTGACGGTGGCCGTGGGGGCCAGGTCGTGCAGGGCCAGCATGACCACCTCCACCGGCACGGCCGCGCCCAGGTCCAGCTCCAGAACCACATCGGCGCCGTCCCATGCAAAGGCGCGGCCCACACGGGGCTGGCGCAGGCGGTCGGTGCCGTAGGTGGCCACGGCGCGGAACTGCCAGGTGTCATCCGCCAGAAACGATGGCGCCGCACCGGCCGCCGCCTGCAGCAGCAGGCCGTCACCCAGATCCAGCGGGGCGCCATAAAGCTCGCCCGTGGTCCACGCGCCAGCGTCGCGGCGCCAGCGCAGCTCGCCGCCTTCAATGTCAAAGGCCAGGGTGTCACCCACCTCAAACGGGATGCCGCCGGGCAGCAGGGCCACATCGGCAGGGCCATCGGTGTACGGTGCGGGTGCACCAGGGTCATACAGCCAGTCAGCCAGTGCGCCCAGCACGCTGCTGCGGGCCGTCCACGTTTGCACCGGGCTGCCGTCTGACCCGCCCGTGAGGGGCGCGCTGCCCGCCGCGATCAGCGGGATGGTGAACTTGTCACCTTCCGCCCAGGCGGCCTGGTTGTGGGTGTTGCTGATGCGGATGACGATGCGGTCGCCCACCTTGAGGCGGTGGGCGCATTCGGTGATCACGCCCAGGCCAAATTCTTGCGTGCTCACAACCGCGCCCGCCAGGTCACGGATGACGCTGACGTAGGGCTGGTTGTTGAACATGGGGAGATAAATGCCGTCGACGTGTTCCCACCAGAACAAGTCGCCCGGATCACGCCAGCAAGGGCTCCCCGAACCCCCACCAGCGTCAGATTTTGGGAGGATGCCCGCCTTTACGCGACATACATCCATTTTGGCTGAGTACTTCTGATTGAGCTCCTCGCCAAAGGTAGATGTGTTGCCGCCAGAGCCATCCATGGCGGCATAAGCAGCCCAATCGGCCTTGAAGGTCACGACGGCCGCATCCCAGGCGGTCCGCGCGTCAACCGTCTCATAGACCTCCAGCAGCGCAGGCACCAGCACATCGTGGATGCAGCGGTTGACCAGGCGTACGTCACCCGCGTCAGACACCACCTTGGCGCTGTTGGCTGTCTCACCCACGGCCAGGGCAATGTTTGTGCCGAGGAACCCGGCACGCCACTCCATCAAATCGAGCAGCCGCGTTTTTACTTCGTCATCCATGGCGTCACCTCCATCCTCGGGCAGCAGGCCCAGGCATTCCAGGTTGACTGGGAGCGCCGGCAGGTGGCTGCAACTGCAGTCTGCGGGCGGGCGTTTTTTCCATACAAAGGTCACCTCCTTGTCGGTAGCGGCAATGCCCAACAGGGCGGGGTTGAAACAGATGGCGGGCAGGCCTTCGTCGTCGGCGCGGGATACGGCCTCAAACCGGGGCACGATAGATGCCCCCTCAGACACGGCCATGGCGGGCTGCGGGATGGTGAAAGCCACCGGCCCGTCGGCATACGGCACACCGGTGTAGGCAGGCAGCAGCTGGCCGCTGACGCCGCCCTTCACGCTCCAGTACTGGGCGCCGCCAGTGGCCCGGCCTTCGCAGGTGACGGTGATGTTTTCAGTGGGTGCATCGGGCTGCACCACCCCCACCACCATGGTTTGCGGGCGGCGCACGGATGCGATGACGGGCAGCGCATGCGCATCGGTGCGCAAAGGGATGTCGGTAACGGCCTGGCCACCGGGCGCGCGGTCTTCGGCCACCACGCCCAGCACCTGCAGCAGCGCGCTGCGGGCCTGGACCTGGCTCAAAAAATCAAACATGGTGGTGGCGGTGTAGGTCTCGGTGTCCACACCGTCGGTCACCTCCAGCTCATAGTCGCCCGCCACGGCGCGCACACGGGTGTTCTCGGGCACGTCGTACGCCACGGCGGGGTCGATGCGGTAGGTGAAGCGACCCTTGTCCCACGTCTTCCAGGCGCGCAGCACCTGGGGGATGCCCGCAAACGCAATGCGCAGGGCGCCCGCAGGCACCTCGGCACCGCTGCCCGGGGGCTGGCCCCAGTCAAACTGCGCACCCTCGAACGACGCGGTGCCCACGCTGATGGCGGCCAGGGTGGAATACGGCAGGTCGGTGTAGGTGAGGCTGCGGGTTACCGTGAGTTCAATGCTGTTGCCCGCCGCGCCCTCTGCCCGGGCGGCCAGCTGCACGCCGAAGAAATCGAGCACCGCGGGCGTTGCGGCGGTGCCTGCATCCAGCAAGGTGAAGCGCAGGGTTTGCGGCACGGCGCCCACGTCGATGCTCTGCACATCCAGCGTGCCATTACCCACGCCCTGCAGCACAGGGGTGGATGCGCGCAGGGCGCCGTCGGGCCCGCCCAGCACCTCCACATCCACCACCGTATCGGCCCCGCCGGTGTAGGCGCCCGTCAGCGACATGCTGCCGTTGCCCGCGCGCGTTTGCGCCAGCAGGTGCACCTGGGTGCTGGGCCGCTGGGCCGACGCGGTGATGGTGGCCGCACGCACCTTGTTGTGCGCGTTGCCAAGGATGCGGGTGCGGGTGTAGGGGGTGAAAGTGGGCATGGCAGGTTTCGTCAAGAACGCAGGCCCCTGCGGGCGAGGTTTTCAATGGCGGGGATCAGCTGGCGCGCCATGCGCTCCGCCTCTGCGCGGTTGGACAGGTCCACACCGGGCGACAAGTTGATGTTGATCACGGGCGCACCAGGGCCAGCAGACACACCACTGCCACGGCCCGGGCGCCTGCCCTGGCTGCTGCTGCTGCCTTCGTCGTCGCTGTTGTTGCTGCTGCCACTACCACCACGGCCGCCACCCGCACCGCCTGCAGCGGCGGGGTCTTTGGGCTTGGCGCCAATGCCGTTGAGCAGCAGGTCCTCCAGCTCTTGCAGGCGGCGGCGCTGCTCTGCGATCTGTTTGGAGCTTTCGGCAGATTCGATGCGGCTCAGGCCGCCGATCTGCGCCATGTCCGAAAGGATCTTGGCAAGCTGCCGCGCTTCTTCGGCCAGGGGGTTGCCCACGTTTTGCTGGCCGTAGCGCTTGGCAATGTCGGCGTCGATGGTTTCTTGCGACTCACCCTGCAGGGCGCGCTGACCAGCGGTGTTCAAGGAGTAGCCCTCCTTGTCCATGTTCCATTTTTTGCGGTAGGCCTCTGCGGCTTTTTCGGCGGCGGCGGCCTCGCGTTCTAGCAGGGCAATCTGGCGCTCGGTGAGGTCGGCCGTCATCGTGTAACGCATGAGCATTTCAGCCATGACGTCTTTTTGCGCCTCGATGGCTTCGCGGTTCATGTGCCAGCCACGGGCCATGCGCTCCAGGCCGTCAGTGCCTTTGTTTGCCACTTCCAAGGTGGCGCGGCCCGCTTCATCCACAGAAATTTTGTACCCGTGCGACGCGGCCTGAGCCCTGAGCCAAGCCGGGACAATGCCCCCATCCGCAGCCGCAATGACTTTTTCCGCCATTGCCGCCCAAGCACGGTCAACATCCCTCGCCGTACTGCTCGAATCGTTCCTGATCAGCTCAAACGCCTTGCGCGCACTCTCTGCCGCCTCTTGCAATTTTGCAGAGCTGACGATCCCAAGCGTGCCAAATGCCTGCCCAACTTGCTTGGCCAAATCGTCCAGCTTCCGCTTGTACTCTTCGGCCGTCAATGAGCCCTGCCTCAAGGTCTTCTGGAACTCGTCCATGACCTTGATTGCCTCATTGATGTTGCCGTCAGCCTTTAGCTGCTCGTATCGGCGGTTCAGTTCTTCCAACTTTTGTGCATGCTCCGCCGCCGCCTTGGCGGACGCATTGTCAGCATCGACCTTCTTTCGGTAGGCAAGCTCGGACTGCCGCAGTGCATCGGCGCCCTTCGTCAGTTCCTCAGCGATCTTGCCCATGGCAGCACTGGTAAGCACTGCCTGCTTTTCCGATTCGGACATGGCCTTGGTGACGCCAGCCCAACCATCACGCGCCAGCTCCGCACCCTTGGCCGAATCCTCCAGCGCCTGCCTTGCCTTCTCACCCAGCGCCTGGCTGGCGGCAGCAGTCGCCTCAGCGGATAGGCGGATTTCGTCGGCTGCACGCTTGTATCGTTCAGACAGCTCACCAAAGGTAATCTTCGACAGCGCCTCGATCAGCGTGGCCGCACCCAACTGGATGCGCGCGAACTGAGCGACCATCACTTCGGTGACCTTGTAGATAAAGGCCATGGCACCATCAATGCCCGCCGTCATCACCCCCCAGGCCAGCTTGACCACGTTGCCCGCGTTGGTGGCGTATTCACCCACCCGGGTGAGCGTGGCGTTGGACTCGTCGGCAAACTGCTGCATGCGGGCCAGCACCACCGTGAAATCCACAGTTGCCAGGAACTCCCGGACGAACTGAATGCCCTGGCGCATGGCGGTGGCAATGGACTCGCCAAAGCGCTGCACAGTGCCATCCTCCACAGCGCGGCGGAATGCGGCCGTCAGTTCATCGACGGCCTGCTTGAGCACCGGCAGCACGGGCGTGCCCAGCACATCCGTGACGGCCTTCCAGGCATTGCCCAGGGATGACAGCGATCCATTGAGGTTGTCGCGCAGGGTTTTGGCCGTTGCCGCAGCACTACCCTCAGCGTTCTTGAGCTTGTCGATGAGCGACTGCAGAGCAGGGATGCCAGCATTGAGCAGGCCACGGAATGCAGGCCCAGCCTCTGTGCCCACCGCCAGAATGGCATTGGCACCACGCGGCCCCGCTTCTGCCAGCTGCTTCAGGGCATCTTCAAAATTGTTGGTGGTGATACCCATCAACGCCAGCTCTTGGCGGAACTTGCTGGCGGGGTCGAGGAACTGGCTCAAGATGGCGTTGAGCGCAGTACCTGCGCGGCTGGCATCAATGCCGCCGTCGGCAAACTTGCCGATCAGGCCCACCGTGGTTTCAAGGCTAAGGTTCAGCGCCTTGGCAGACGGCGCGGCGTAGCTGAGTGCCTGCGCCAGGCCGGTGACACTGGTGTTGGAGGCATTGGCACCCATGGCCAGCACGTCGGCGTATTTGCCAGCGTCGGCAAACTCCCCACCCATGGCGGCCATGATCTTGGTGAGGTATTCGGACGATTCGGCCAGGCCCACCTCACCCGCCTGGGCCAGCGCAATAACGCCCGGCAGCGCAGCCATCGCCTGGTTGGCATCGGCCCCAGCCTTTGCAAGATTGGTCAGCGCATCGGCTGTCTCTACATTGGAGAACCCCGACGATGCCGCCGCATCCTTGGCCAGCTTGGTGAGCTTGGCCATTTCTTCCGCGCTGGCGCCTGTGGCAGCCTGCACACGGCTCATGGCCGCCTCGAAGTCCGCAGCCCCCCTCACCACATTGGAGAAAGCCTGGATGCCAAAGTAGCCCAGAATGGCCGTGCCCACAGCCGCCACCTTGGCCTGCAACGACGAGAACACCGCCGAGGCGTTGTCCTTGGCGTTGATCAGGATCTGGATGGGCTTGATGGCCATGGTGGGTGGTGGTGAAACTTTTCAGGCAATGCAGCGGCTTCGAGTGCCGCCGCGTGGGCAGCGGCACTGGGAGGCGTTGGTTGCATCGGCGCGCTGGGCGCCGATGGGGTCAGGTCTGCAGCGCGGGCGGCTACAGCCAGTCAACCCGGGCGAACGAGCCGTAGAGCGGATCGCTGGCCAGCTCGGGCACGTAGAGCACCTCGCCCTCGAATGTGAGCGTTGCTTCTTCGTCGTTGATCCACGAGAAGTCGCCATTCATCGTGAGGTCGATGCGCGGGATAATCAGCCGGGCCTTGCGGCCGTCGTGGTTGACACCGCTGAACACCAGGCCACGCTCCACCGCGGCAGGCTGCGAGAACGCGGCCATGCTTTCGTAGGCGGCGTAGGAGTAGTCCGCAAAGATGGGCTGCGTGAGGCCGGCCACCGACAACAGCCGGGCGGTGCTGTGGGCAGCACTCAAGATCTCGTAGTGCGTGCCCTCCACCAGGGTCACCGGGCTGCCGGTGCTGTCTTCCAGCACGATGCTGCTGGCGTTGGGGTGCTTGAGAAAGAAGGTGTCGCCCACTTCCATCGTGGCCAGCGGCTCCGCCGTCACAGTGCCCGCATCGTTTTCAGCGATCTGCGAGAACAGTGCCGCCGCGAACATAGGGCCGTTGAATTCCACCAGCTCCAGCGATACCACCATGGACTTTGCGCCCGGCAGGTTGGCCAGCGTGAGGCGGCTGCCGGAGCAGGTCTCTTTGATGGCCTTCTTTTCCTGCGAAAGGCTGGTGGTGAGCGTGCGGGTGCTGCAACCCACTTCGCGCAGCTTGGTGAGGTAGGCCATGGAGGCACGGCCGTTGACACGGTCATAAACGCCGACTTCCACGGGGCCCTGGCCGCTCCAGATCATTTTTTCCATTGCTTGCTCCTACTGAGTTTTGGGGATGGCTGGCGGGGTTCAGGCGCCGGGGCCGCCGGTGTCGGACTGGCTGCCTGCCTCGGCAGACACCGCCCCCACCTCTTTGGCGGCCTTGATGCCGATGAGCCAATTGGCCTTGCCTTCTGGCAGGGTGAGCTCGGAGCCAGCGGGATACTTGCGGCCCGCGTGTTCGTGCTGCTTGAGCAGCTCGACCTTCTTTGTGGTTTGCTTGTCCATGATGTGATTCCTTGTGAAATCAGCAGCCACCACAGGTGGAGACTGCAAAACGTTTGCTGTGGGTGAAGATGAGCTGACAGCCCACCACCGAATCGAAAGGATCAAAAGCCCGCACCTGGCCGAGCACCAGACCCGTCCACTGATCGTTGGTCTCAGAAGCCCCCAGGACCTTGAATCCGTGCAGCGCCCGAATAGCGGCAGCAAAAGCAGCATGCAGATCCGCAGCGGCATCAGGACCACGGTTGACGCCGATGGACACCGACACCACCGGCGACACATTGACCGACGAAACGCCCTTGGCATCACCCACGGTTGCGCCTTCGTATCGCACGTCGATAAATGGCACGGCATCACGAGGCTCTGCCGTCAACCCATCGCGGACAGACCACGACGACTCGAAGTGCGGAACGCCACGCAGGTGGGATGCGATTGCAGAGAGGGCAAGGAACATGGAAGCCTCAACCCTTGCGGAAAACGACGAGGCCAGACACCCAGCCGCTGGAATCTGGCTGTACACCCGCGTCCACAACGTAGGTCACGCCGTCGATCACCAGCTCGCTGCCTTCGGCCAGGCCGGGGGCATGGGCTGCGACATTGAGCGATACGGCAATCTCTGGCGCATCCACGATCTCGCCGCGTCCACCAAAGCCCTCTGTTTGGCCCCTGTCAAGGACCACGCCGAAGGGCTCGCCGCCCTGGTAGGTGGCGATGGCATTGGCGAGGCGCGCCTCGACCGCGCTATTTACGCGGGCTTCGAGGGCGGCGAAGGGGTTGGTGGCCATGGTGGTCGGTCAGGCGTTCAGGTGCAGCCAGGCGGTGGTGGCGCCATTGCCCGCAGGTTTGGCCGCATAGCCCGCCAAGGTGTTGCCGCTGGCTGTGGTGGTGAGGCGGAAATCGTCCGCGTCCCAGTACAGCAGCGCGCCCTGCGCAACCACGTCGGTGCCGAGCTTTGCGAGCTCGACCACGCCCTTGACACGGATAGAGCCTGTTTCGCCGGCGGCGATATTGGCCACGGCAATGCCGACGCGCACGCCGATGACGACAACGGCGCCGCTGGCCACTGCCCCCGCTGGGGTGTGGTCGAGCACATCGCCTACTTGGATGAAGTTCTTCATGATGACGGTCCTTGAGGATGGAGAGGTGGGGGAGCGGGCGGGCGCCAATGCGCCCCGCCCTGTCACATGCCGCCGATCAGGCGCCCGGGTTCTTTGCCAGCGCCTTCCAGTCGAGGGCACTGACACCGGCGTCGATGCGCACCTTGAACTCGGTGCCGTCCACGTTCCAGCCTTGGCGCTGCTCCAGATAGGGCTGATCGTTGCCGTCGAGGTAGTTCACTTCGATGGTGTCGTGCATCTGCGCACCGCCTGCGCCGTACCAGGTGGTGGACGATGCAGCGTCCAGACGGGCATCGCTGATGACTTCGAACGTGCCGCGCACGCTGTTGGGCGTGGTGTTGTTGCGGGTGGTCGCGCCCACTTCAAACTCACTGTCTCGGACCACGTTGGCTGTGCCTTGCAAAGCAACTGGCACCAGCAGGTGCTTCATGCGCATGTTGAGCACCGAGGCGCCTTGCTTTTGCAGCGCCATCGCGGAGCGCATGGCGTCCACGCTGGCGGTGCTGAGTGCGGCGCCGGTCAGCAGGTTGGCGTGGTCCGCATGGAAAAGCGCCACGCCGTCTTGCATGGTGGGATTGGCTGTGAGAATGGCGTACACCAGATCACCAATGGTGCGGATTGCCGCACGGCCCATCATGCGAGGTACGCGGGTGAATGCGTCGATGTCGTCGTTGATGATGGCCTGGCGGGTGATGCTGAACAGCTCACCGTAGGTGGCAAGCATCACTGGGGCGCCACGCTCGCCTACGGTGATGTACTTGTACTCGGCACCCTCGGCCACCTTGCGAAGGCTGGGGAACATATTCAGGTCCACACGGCTGCCAGGGCGGAAGTCGGGCAGCGTGCCGGCACGGGTCCAGAGCTGGAAGGTTTCCTCGGCTTCTTGGTAGCCCAGCAGCAGGGAGCGGTTGGCCACATTCGCCAGCAACCCGGGGAAATCACTGGTGCTATGGGTGAACGCGTTGCCGATAAAGGTCTTCTTGTCCATGCCGTCGGACTTGAAGCCGGCGCGGGTCAGGCTGGCGCGGGCCAGTTCGGCAAGCGAGTAGCCACGGAAGGGGTTTGCGCCTTCTGCCTTGACCAGGCCAGCGCGGGCCAGCAGCGCGTTTTCCGTAGCGCCGCGATGCTTGTCCGCTTCGTCTTCGACGATCACGACGTGGCCGCCGGCCACTGGCGTTGCGCCCGCTGCGAGGTGCGCCAGCAGCTGGGTGCCGGCTGCCTCAACGGTGACGTTGTGGTCGTTCTGCAGGCGGGCCATCAGCTCGCCCACGCCTTGGCGGTCGGCGAATGGCCGGAAGCTGGCGGCGATGCCGTTGCGGCGGGCTTGGTCGGCGGCCAGGATGGCAGCCGGATCTACGACAGCAACAGCGGGCGCGGCAGCTGCCACGGGGGCGGCGGCGCTTCCGCCACCGGCCGCAGCGGCACCAGCAGCGCCAATGGCGGCCAGCAACACATGGGTACGGATTTTCATGGGGTCCTCTTCAGCGGAAGGTGCTGCAGCTGCAGCGGGTATGCCCTGCGCCTGCGCATCGGCAGGCACGGAGCGGTAACGGGAAACGGGCATATCGCGCGCGGCGCTGGCGGCGATGGGATTGGCGTCGGTGACGGCGTCGATGAGCTTTGCGGCGAGCGCCTCTTCGGCCGTGAAAAAATGGTCTTTTCCGTCGGTGAGCAGCGCGAGGGCCCCGGCCTGGTCGCCGGTCTTGGCGGCGTAGCTGGTGGACATTGCCGAAGCCCAGGTGTCGAGCTGGTCGGCTAGCTCGCGCAATTCAGCGCTGTTGCCAGCGGCGTAGGTCCAGGGGGCGTGGATCATCATCAGCGCGTTGCTGGCCATGTTGATCGTGTCGCCGCCCATGGCGATCAAGCTGGCGATGCTGTAGGCGATGCCGTCGATTTCGACCGTGATTTGCGCCTTGTGGCGCTTCATGGCGTTGCAGATGGCAATGCCGTCTGGGACGCTGCCACCAAGGCTATTGATGCGCACGGTGATCGCGTCCACATCGAGGGCGCCCAACTCCTGCATGAAGCTCTTGGCGCTGGTGGTTTCGTCCCACCAGCTTTCACCGATGTCGCCGTAAATCAGGATTTCGGCTGCAGCCAAAGCGCCGATCGCAGCGGCGGCGATGGCTGTCTTGCGGCGGATGGCGTACCAGGGTTGTGCGGTTTTCATGTGCTGAGGGCTCTCGATTGGAGAGCCCTCAGTGTCTGGATTTGCCTGTCCAGTTTCTAGGGAAGAAACTGGACAATTTTCAAGCGGTCGCCTCTTCTTCCTCTTCCTCTTCCTCTTCGTTCTGGCGCTTCTTCGCTGGCGCAGCAGCGGCACCGAATGCCACGCCGTTTTTGAACTCCGCATTGCTGGTGAAGATCAAGGCCTTCTCGGCTGCCTCCTTGCGGAAAGCCTCCACCTGCTCAAGCACGTCCCGGGGGTTGCCCCCACGGCGGCGGATCACTTCGACCTCGCTCGCAAAGCCGGCCTGCACCAGCCGCTCCCACGCTGCGGCCTCGTGCACGGGGTTGATCCACGGCATGGACTGGCCCACGAAAAGCGCGTCATCGGCACTGCCCGGGCGCAGGTCGGGCGGCATGGGCACCACGCCGCTGAGGTGCGCAGCCATCACGAACGTCTCCCACACGGGCTGCACGAACATGCCCACGAACTCGTCGGTGAGCACGGCGTAGTGCACCCACTGTTCCACCAGCTCCTGCCGCTGCGCGCTGTACGTGCCGTTGTAATCGCGGCTGATGCTGGAGTAGCTAGCGCCGATGCCGGCAGCGAAGGCCCGCAGCTGGCCCGAGCGCCAGACCACAAGGTTAGGGTTAGGCCGGTTGCTGTCGATGAGGCCGATCTCTTCGCCCACCTGCAGCGTGTCCAGAATCATGCCGGGCTGCATGCGCAGGTCGCGTGGCAATGGGTTGCCCTCTTCGTCCTGCTCAACCTTCGGGCCCGTGGCGCTGTAGCCGTTGGGCTCGTTGCGCTTGACGTAGGCGGTCAGGGACGCGGCCACCTTGGCGGCGACGCGCTCGCTCTCTTCGTAGTCCTTCAGATCCTCGACCCGGGTCACGACGCTGGCGAACTCGGACACACCGCGCTGCTGGTGCAAGCGGTCCAGTGTGGCCAGGTGCAGCACCCGTTCGGCTGGGATGGTCTTGAGGTCGCTCGCGCCGCGCAATACCAGGGAATCGCGCGGGTCATTCCGGTACACCAGATAGCCGGTGGCCTCTCCCCACGCGTTGGACTGGATGCCCTGCCGAATGCCCTTGCTGACATCGTCATAGTCCAGGGGGACGAAGTCGGGTTCAAACAGCTCCAGCGAATACGGCACGCGCGTGCCGTGGTTCAGGTAGGGCACAGGCCCAATCAGCTCCTGCGCGAACGCCTCGCCGTCACGCAGCCAGGTGTAGGCCATCAGCCGCTGCGCCATGGGCCAGCGGTATTTTTTGGTGACCTCGGGTTTGCGCTGCCAGTCACGGTAGGCCTCTCGCAGGGCGTCTGCGTATTCTTTGTGTATCGTGCCGTCCATGCGGCGCGGCTGCGGCTCGATGCCAACGCCACCAGCGCCGACGACGTTGTTCACCAGCACGCGCAGAGCGCCGCGGGAAAGGTCATGGTTGCGTTCGAGGTAGCGCGCATGCGCTCGCAAGGCGGCAGCTCCACCGCCCACCAGGGCATTCGGGCTGCTGTTGTCGTTGCGGCGCTTGCGCTGGCGGCTGGGCTTGGCACCTTCGTAGTGCGCCAGTGCCTGGCGCGCCTGGGCGCGCTGGAGGCCACGCACAGGATCGCGCCAGGCCACGAGTCGGTCGATGATGTTCATGTGTCCGGTCTTTCGGTCAGCGGTCGGGGCCGTCGAATCGGGCCGCCGAGAACGACAGGCCGCCTATAGTGGCGCAGCCGCCCTGCTCTGCTGTGGCGCGGCGTTCCCATTCCTGGCGGCCCTTGCGGATCTCGGCCAGGTTTTCGACGGTGAGGGTGCGGTTGCCGAAGGACACCGACTTGCCAAGCAGCAGCGCTGTCTCGGCCTCGAGGTACTTGGCCACCATGTCAGTTGCGATAGTCATGCGCGCCACACTACGGCTAACCCTGTCCACTTTCCAGGGGAAAAGCTGGACTATTTGAGGGCGGGCGATGCTGGCCCACGATGTCATAGATGCGCGCCCGGCTGAGCCCGGTGCGCTTCTGGATCCGGGCGAGGCTTTCACGGGTTCCATCGAACTCGCGGCGTATGCCAGCATCGCGCTCGCTGCGATCAGGCGACGGGATGTAAAGGTCCTGCCCTCCCATGCGGGAGCGCAGACCATCCACCAGCACCCGCGCGAACATGCCGGCGAGGCCTTCATTCATGCCGATGTCTTCGCGCACGATGGCGAGGAAATCTCGCTCGAGCTGCACGGCGGCGTCTTCGGCTTGCGCGGCGGATTGGTGAGAGCCATCGGCTGGGTTGAGGTTCATAGGGTGCTGCTCCATTCTTCGGATGCAAAGGGTGATCGGGCAGGTGTTGAACGCTGCGCAACGCGCGGCGCGGGTTGAGGCGTGGGCGGTGGTGCCGCCGAAGGAACACGAATTGCAATGGTTTCTGCGGTCGGCGCGCTAAACAGGTCAGCCGGAGGCTGGACAGATGCTTCCAGCCGCGTCCACTGCGCATCCGTCCACTTGTGCATGCCCTGCCCCATGGCGGCGTGCGTGGCGTAGTTACGGTTGTCGAGCTGCTCATTGCGGGGGCGGCGCTTGATCCAGCGGTAGGCGTCGCGGCCGTTGATCTTGGCCAGCACGCGCTGCTCTGCGGTGAGCTGTTCGTAGAACTCGCGGGGCAGTTCGTCGCTGAAATGCACGTACCCGGGGCCGGGGTTTTCAATGGAGAGCTGCCCCAGCAGCAGGTCTTTGGCGGCATCCACGCCCACGCGCCACAGCTTGATGCCGCGTGCCACCTTGCGGCCGCGCCAGTTGATTTCTTGCAGGCTGCTGGGGCCGACGATGGGCAGGCCGTCGGCGCCGTCACCTTTGATGGCGCGCAGGTTGGGCAGCAGGTGCTGGGCCTTGGCCACCCAGTTGTAAACGGCCTGGGTCTGGTCGGAGCTGTCGATATCGGTGGCGCTGATGCCCAGGCTGCCGCCGTGCCATTCTTGCGTGTAGCGGCGCTGCAGCTGCTGGGTGACGGCATCCCATTCTTCGTCCACTGCGGGGTTGCCCTCGATCATGATGACGTCCACCACCCAGGATTCCATGCCCCTACCCCAGGCGTACACGGTGATTTCCCACCGGTTGCGCTGCACGTCCACGCCAGCGGTGAGGTACAGCCCGCCCTTGGGCACGGTGCAGAGCTTGTAGGGCTCTGCCCTGGCCTGCAGGGCGTGTTCGTCGGTGCGCTCGCCAGCAAGCTCCCAGGTTTCGCCCAGGGTTTCGTTGACGAAGAGCTGCATGGGGCCGGTGTCGCCAGCCTCCAGGGCTTTCAGTGCCTTTTCGAATTCATCGACGATGTCTGTCCACGCGCGCTGCGGGCTGTAGGCCGTCCACACGTGCACGCCCAGGCTGCGCGGTGGGTTGCAGGGCATGCCCATGCTGTCGCGCCAGATGCGGTCGCGGCCGTAGCGTTTGCCGGTGCGCTCGCACACCCAGGCACCACTGACCGGCACCCCGCCTGGCATGTAGTCGGCCTGGGTGATGGATTTGCGGCAGTGGGGGCACACGTGGTGCACTGTGTCGGGCTGGCCACGAGTCCACTTGAATCCGTGGGCCACCTTCTTGCCACCCCACATCAACGGGTGCTCAAGCCCGCAGTGGATGCAGTCGATGTGAAAGCGCACCAGGCCTACGGCTTCGTTGACCGCGTCTTCGATGTGGCACAGGCCTTTGAGCAGCGGTGTGGATCCGCAGATCAGCTTGGGGTATGGCGCGCCTTCCAGGCGGCCACGGGCGAGGCCTCGAGGCGGGCCAGATTTCTCGATGCTGCGATCGAACTTGCTGATCTCGTCGAGGATCACCTCGTCCACCGTGATACGGCGGTATGCGCGCGCCGCCTTACCCCCCAACAAGTGCAGGGCGCTATCCCGGAATGCCTTGTATTTGATGGTTTCTTCGTGACGATTGCCCAGCTTGCGAGCCTTGTTGATGGCCTGCACACCGTTGACGGGGTCGAGCAGCGGGTCAATCTCGCTCTTGACATAGCTGTCGCGGTCGTCGTCAGTGGGCTGGTACAGCGCCTGTTTGCGGCGGCGGTGCGCGATGTTGTAGGTGATCTTGCAGGTGACCATCTTGGTGTAACCCACCCGCTTGGCCTTCATCACGTCGAGCTCTTCAATCCTGTCATCGCTCATGAAATCGAGGATGCCGACCTGAAAGCACCATGCCACCCACGCGCCCTTTTGGTGGCTGCTCTCCCCCGCAAGGATGAAGTTGTCCGGCGCCCAGTCCCCCAGGCGCTGCGGCACCTCTGCCCGCAAGCTTTCCAACCCGATGCGGATGGCCGCCTTGATGGCAGCCGCCGTCTCGGGGTGGATGGCCGGGGGCATGGTGGTCATGCGGGCAGACCCTCGCTGTAGGGCTCGTCTTCGCCCAGCTCGTCGGCTTCGAGCATGGCGTCCACGCTGTCGGACACCAGCTTTGCGGTGGAGCGGATCCACTCATTTCGCGCGGAAGCGATCACCTGAAGCACAGCGGTCTTGGCTTCGTCCGGCAGATCCGGGCAGGCCTTGCGCAGCGTGCCCTCCAGCTGGTCGAACCGCCCCACCACGGCGCTGGCCGCCTGGCCCAGCACATCGGCCAGCAGGCCGACCGGGGCGTATTCCCTGCGGGCCACGGCGTTTTTGATGGCCTGGCCTTCGCGCTGTTCACGCGCCAGGGCGGCGCGCTCTTGCACCAGGTCGAGCCCGCCAGCACCATCGCCCAAGCGCCCAGCGGCCTGATCGCGCAACCGCTCGCAGTAGGCCACCAGCCATTCCTGCGCCGAGTCACCGCGCACGATCACCCCATCAGACACAAGCTGACTCACCCGGGCCTCACTCACGCCGATCATGGCCGCGAATTCCGCCTGGGAAATCTGCTGCTCGAGGATGGGGATGATCTTCAAGCATCACCCCCATGAACTACAAAAAAAAGAGCATAAAAGCTAAGAGCCATCTTCACTTAACCCCCTTAGCAACCCTGCGCAACAGTCCACGACCGGGGTGCGAATTACCCGCACTGGAGGGAGCCAGGAAGGACCCGCGACAGGGGGCGACTATCACTCGGGATCCCCCGCCGCCGAGCGGCGGGCGCGCACCGATGCAGCAGCCTCGCGTGCGGCGAGGGAAACGTGCTCACCCCGCGCCACTCGGTCCGCAATGGCATCAGCCCATGCCTTGGGTGGCGCAGCATCAGGCGCACGCAAACGAGCGAGCAGCTCACGCATCACCGCCTTGCCCGCCTCACTAGTGGCAGGCAATGGCAGTGGTGCATACGCAGGGCGCGGTCCCGCAGCACACAGCGTGCGGAAGTCCACCGCCGTGGGCACCTGCTCAGGCAGGTTGTCCAGCGCGTGCATCACGGCGCTGGGGTTGCCCGCATAGTCGCGCAGCACACGGCGCCAGTCAGCACGCACCAGCTCCATATCCAAGCCAGCCCACATCGCCAGCCATCGGCGCCCATACCGCACAGCCAGTGCCGAATGGATCTGCACCACGAAGTCGGGTGTCGCGTCATGCATGGGCCACCTCCACCACCGGCAGCAGCGCACGCGCACCAGCCGCTTGATCCTGGAAAAACTGGTACCCGTCAGCCATGGCCGTGGGCGCCGCTGCATGGGCAGGGGCACGCGCTGCAGCCAGGGGGGCTGCCTCTGCCATCCGGGCGCGGGCAGCGGCTTCAGCACGCGATTCCGCAGGGGGTGCACTCATGCTCGCCAGCACCCGGTCCACGTAGGCAGGCAGGTAGGCAATGCCCTCGGTGGCCTCGACCCGGGCCTTGGCCACCGCATCGCGCATCTGACCCAACGACACGCCAGCCGATACCCACGCCTTCGCCTTGGGCCAGAACTTCTTCCGGTCCTGCAGGTCAGTGTGGTCCACCTCCACCCCGAACTCCGGGCCGAACAGCATGGCCCATTCGCCCTCCGACTTCGGCACCGTGTCGGCAGACGGCTGAACGACCGTTGCATCGTCGTCGGCTTTTGGAGACGAAGTCTCTTTTACATGGTTCTGGTTCTGGTTCTGGTTGGTGGTTCGTCCGTTCAACGGGCGTTCAACGGACGTTGAACCAGTGACCGCAGCACCACCAGACACATCACCACCGCCACCCTCTGGCGCCCGCTTCTTCTTGCGCTTGGCCGCAGACGCACGGCCCGCGCTGCTTTGTTGCTCCTGTTTTTGACGGTATGCGGCAATCTCTCCATCGCAGCGGGCGTTGTGCCAACCATCGTCCTGCAGCACAAAGAACTCCTCAAGCACCGAATCGAGCGCCGCGCGCTGTTCATCGGTGTGCGCCAACACACGCCGTGCCAGCTTCGACACGTCTCGGTTCAACGGCCGTTCGGTGTCGTAATACACATCCAGCAGTTCCCGGTACAACGCCCGTTCAACGAACGTTAAATGACGGGTCGCGCTATTGAAGTCGCCAATATGGTGCGGATAGTGATTCATACCCCAGCAGCCTCCCTGATCCGAAAGCGCACCCGCTTGTCAAGGTACGGCTGCAGGTCGGCCTGCTTTGCCACCTTCTCCATACTCAGCAGCGGGCGCGTGTACCTTGCCGGTGAAATGAATGCCACAGCCAGGAGAATCGACTCCTTGTTGCGAGCCCAGATCCCAGCGCCGAGCGGTCCAGTGCCATCCGACACAAACCACTCCCTGCCATCCATCATCACGATGGAACGCTTGGTTTTGATGTTGCTAGTGAACTGGTACCGCTTCATCGCAGCGGTGCGCTGCCGCTTGGTCATCGTGGCCAGGCCATCAGCATTCACCCGCAAGAACGCCAGCAGCTTTTTCACCCATGCGCCGTTGAAGTTGCCGCTGCCGTCGTCGCTGCCCGGGTAGGGGCCATTGCCACGCGCGGGCAACGCCACCTGCATACCAGACGGCAGCAGCTTCATCTTGCGCAGCGCCGCCTCCATCCGCTTGTCCGCACGCCGCCCGCCGAACTCTTGTGCCTGCAGGATCTTTTGCGGGTCCACGCCCGGCTTTTTGGGGTTGCGTGGTCCTACAGCCACAGACAGCTTGTCAGCCGTCGCCCGGGTTACCCACGGGCTATTGGCGATGTAGTTGGTGGGCCGATCAAACACGCTGCGGTACTCCGCCTTCATGGCCCGCTGCAGCTGACCACCCGCATCATTCAGCGCGAGCGCGTAAGCCGCACGGGCCTGCGGACCACTGAGCTTGCTCAAGGTTTCCCGAACCCGATCAAGGTTCTTCACACCAATGCTCAACTGCAAGTTCGCCATGGCCTACACCCTCGGCTCAGGGCGCATGCGCCCACGCACCACAGCGACCTGATGGCTGATGGTCGCAATCAAATCCTGCGCCCTCGCATCCACACGACCAACTGCAGATCGCGTGGGGTGAACAAGCTGCAGCGCATCCGCCACCGCCGCCGAATACTCACCCTGAGCACGCTGCTGCAACATGAATGCCTCCACCGGATCGCCGTCGGACTGGTCGGGCGCCGCCGGCGTGCACACGTGGCCCAGGGCCGCAGCCATAGCGTGCAGCACTGCAAAGTTTCCGCTCAGGGCCTGCATCGCCACCAACTCATCAGCACGAAGGTGGTGCGTGTCATTGTTGGGGTTCGCCTTGTGCGTCAACGTGCTGGCAGGCATGCCCATACGCACTGCCAGAGCAGCCACCCCACCGGGGTATCCGTGCACCGTGTGATAGGCAGCATCCGCCACCGTGAGGCCCTGAGGCATGTCGGGCAAGGCCTCATCAGCGCCATAGGCAAAGCCAGGAGGAATTGAGACATTTATACCCATGACAAATCAACCCCTCGACCGCAGCAACGCGGCCACAAATGAAGACAGCACCACCCTGCCCCACCGCCTGGCCGCGATGGAACTGCTGGTGCAAAACCTGGTGTTCGTGCTCGATGCACAAGGCGCGCTCAATGCAGACGCCTTTGCCGACTGGATGGCCATCGCCATCGGCCGCATGCGCGCCACAGGCAGCGTGCCGGCCGCAGAGACCAATGCCCTGCAGAACCTCGTCAATGAGGTGGTCCGGTGATAGCCCTGAAAAATGGCGCCAGCCCCGCTGTGGCATACGATGGAAGCTCTCATACACCCATCGCCACAGAGGGCCGACATGTCAGATCTTGTGACAGCCATCACCGCAGCGACCACTGCCTTCAACTTACTGAAGGGCGCAGTGGCGATGCGAGACGAAAAACTCGTAGCAACAGCGCAGGCCGAAATGCAGCTGAAGCTCAACGAAGCATCAGCCATGTCCTTCTCCCAACTGCAAGACATGCACAGCCTCGAACTGGAGACGCAAAAGCTGCGTACGGAACTCGGAAAGGCGAATGCCCGCGAGGAACGATTGCTGGCAGAGATCGAACAAAGACGACGATACAAACTGGCCCAACCTGCTCCCGGCAAATGGGCAAACCTTCGCGTGGAGGATGCGCCAGGCCCACCCGAAACCACCGCATATTTCTGCACCAGCTGCCAAGCCGAAAAACGCGAGGTGCCACTGCAGTTCAAAGCACCATCGCCTGGCATGAGCGGTTACCTGATCTGCCCCGTAGAGAGGCGCCATTCGCTGGAGTTGGGCGGTGCGCTGCCCCAAGGCCAGCGCCCACAAGAAGACGACCCATTTGCGCGCAACTGGTAGCACGCTCATGCCGCAGCCTCCGCTACAGATTCAATAGCACCTTGCGCTTGACTGCCAAGCACTGGAGCCGAATTACTGCTGCATCGAACAACGGCTGGCGCGTCGAAACGCTGGGGCCAAATGCGATGCAAGACCCCCACCTCCGCGACCATCTTGAACGCGACCATGCCCAACACCATGCCCAGCCAGAACAAAAGCAATTCAGTGAACTTCACAGCGGCATACCTCCGGTTGTTGACGGGTCAAACGCCAGCGCCAGCAGACTGGGAGGCAGCAGCCGAACTGATCGACGCGGGGTTGGCCACGGGCCGCGTGCACCGCGAATCGACGACCGGACAAAGGAGCATCGACCTACTGACAGGCTTTGCCCCAACGCTGCAGGGGCGCCTATACGCCCAGCAACTGCAAGAGCAGGCAAAGGCGCGCAGCATGTTGGGAAGAATGCGCAAATGGGTTTGGGTGCTGGCTGGCGCACTGGGCGGCGTGCTTGCCGAGTCGGCAGCAGGCATGCTGACCGAAGCAATGAAGCGATTGCTGGGCTGGTGACGGCGCTACGCATGCGCGGCCTCCTTTGCTTCGGAATTGATAGCTACTGGCGCTTGATGGGTAAGCGCTCTGGTGGTGCGGGGCACCTCTCTAGAATGGAAGTTCCACCAACCACCCATAGAAAGGGCCCGCACCATGAGCGAAACCAAATACCTGAGCGGCGCAGAGTTCAAACTGCACTTCAGGGATTTACTGGAAAGCCTGGCCGACGACGACCAGATCACCTTCGGAGCTGGCGACCTGAGCTTTTTGGCGCTACGGGAGCGAGGCCCAAAGATTGGCCCACGCGTCGTGCAGATCGAATTCAACGAGACGTACACGATCACCTCGGGCTAGCAGTCACCACAGCCTCATGCACATCGGCCTGGCGGCGCAGCTCGACCACAGCCTGCTCACGCATCTCACGCGCCAGCTTTGCCACATGGCCCGCCAGCCGGTCTTGCTCAAACGCGGCATACACCGCGTCTTTGCGCCCCATGAAGGTGCCGCACATGTCAATACGGCCATCAGACCGCAGCTTGATTTCAATAGTGCCGATGTCAGACATGCGCGACCTCCTTTGCTTCGGAATTGATAGCTACTAGCGCTTGATGGGCAAGCGCTGGCGTGGTGTTGGGGCTGGTTTGAGCCAGCTCGGGCCAGATGGACTGCCAGTCGTCGGGGCGAATGTGCTTTCGCGTGACAGCACCACTTGTGAATTTCTCGATGGCTGTGGCGTGCTCAAGGGGGATTGACTTGTCCCCAGAAGCCATCTTGGCAACGAACGACGCCGGCACATGCAGGAACGCCGCAAGGCGCACACCCCTACCGCGCTCAGCTGACAACCACGTTTTGAGGATTTCCATGCCACGGATTGTATCCATGGGATATGTCTCGTCAATAACCGCTGGGCAATACTATTTTTTACCCCACAAGGCTGTAATGCCGCAGATGCAAACAGTCCAAGAAACACGCAGGCAAAGATTGGGACTGCTCAAAGAAAAGTATGGCCGATGGGTTGACCTCAATGCAGCGCTCAACTGGGAATCAACAAACGCCAGACTGTCACAGATCCATAGCGGTACGCTCAGGAGCGACCGAGGCACCCCCTACACAATGGGCGACGACACAGCACGGGAGATAGAGCAAAAGCTCAATCTGCCCCTTGGGTGGATGGACACCCCACCTAGCGCCGCAGACACCTACGGCACAAACGCACCTCTGGAGCGTATGGCCGCGCTTTTCGCAGTCATGGAACCCGAGATGCAATACAAGGTGGTTCGCATGGTAGCTGCACTCAATGAACAAGCCGATGGCACTAATGGGCCAAGCTAACACCAAAGCTACAGGCCGCACTGCCCGGGCTGCCAATCAGTCGAACTTCACTCCACTTCGCGACTGAGGAAGCGCCAGCGATGGAATGGCTTTTCATCCTCATCATCGCTGGATGCGCCGCATTCATGCTTGCGGGCCCGAAACGCAAGCCCACCGCCCGCAATACGCGCACCATCGCACCAGCAAACATAAAGCCACCAGAACCTGGCACGCCAATAACCACGCAAAAAGCCGCTTGCGACTACCTAGACGCGCTGCTGGCATCTCGGAGCGCTGGAGTGCGGAGGACGATGGTTGCCGACATGCGGGAACAGATGCGCGAGCACGTGGAAGAATTGCGCACCAACATTGAATACCTTACCGAAGAGATCGCCAAGCAGCTCGAATTTCGGCAGGGCGTGGCAGAAGACCTTGAAGGCGAGGCGGATGAGAATGCCGAGCCGGATGACGAAGACACCGCCCGCACCCGCCGTCACCTTGCGCACCTAGACCGCGAGATGGCCGAGATGAAACAGCAACTGGCCGCCGACAAACAGGCACTGCGCGACTTCCGCACCGACCGCACCACGTGGGTACAGGCGTACGCTAAACACTGCCTACACACGGCACAAAACCCGAACCTAGGGCGAAGCCGACACGGCATCTGAAGTTACAGCAGCAAGAGCGCTTCTACGCACTCACCCGCCTGCTGCCAAGACCCTCCGAAACTGAACTTTAGGGCCGCGTCCTACACGCGCCTGGAGTCAGGCAATCCATCTCGGACCTCGAAATTGCGCACGCCACCCCGATGCTTGTGGCAAACATACCCCATGGGAAGTTTTTTGCTTTAAAGTTGCCCTGCGGATATTGACACGACATATCCACCGGATACACAATTCCTCCACACGCCACCCCGGCGCCCTGGAGGAACGATGCAGACAACCGCCCACGCAGACCCAGCACAGGGTCAGCAATTCACACTGACCGCAGAGACCCCCGCAGACCGTGAGCTGCTGGATGCTTTGCACATGGACGGCCTGCAGTCTGCAGTGCCTGTCGCTTTTCATCGCACACCTGAAGATGGCGGCTATGCAAACAGTGGCCTCACGCTGCTGGTGAACCGCAAACACCCCACAGTGCTAGAAGCCCAGTCGGGCCGCCAGTTCCTCCGCGCTGCACGCGATCTGATTGGCCTGGGCCTTGGTCAAGACGCACTCAACCGCCATATTGGCCTCAATGCCGCAGATCCAGAGGCGAAGGAACAGTTCGCCTCCATTCTCGAAAAGCTCCAGCTCATGCTGGATCTGGGGGCGCTCGCGATCGGGAAGCCGGAAGGCATGCGGCAAAAAATGGACAGCACCCATTGCGGGCTCCTTTGCAGTGGTTCAACAAAGCACCATTCTGTGCCAGCGATTGGCAGCCACATTCCCGAACAAGGCGGCACCCTGGGCGCCATCCTTGCTCACCCTGACGGAAGCGGCCTCTACGGCCTGATCGTTGCCGACGCCGCGCACGACGTGACCGGCAAGTGGGGCGAATACGGCCAGGACGTACCCGGCGCCAAAGGCCCCGACGGCGCCGCCAACACCCAGGCCATGCTGGCCGCAGGCAGCCCCATCGCCCAGGCCGTGCGCGCCCTCAACATTGAGGGCCACACCGACTGGTTCATCGGCAGCCGGTTGCAGATGCTCGCGCTGTACGAGGCATCGCCCGGCCTGTTCGACAAGGACTCTTGGTATTGGACCAGCTCGCAGTCCTCGCGCTACGACGCTTGGTGCCAGGGCTTCGAGTACGGCAGCAGCGACGCCGGCTACAAGGTCAGCGAGTTCCGTGCCCGTCCCGTCCGCAGCATTCAACTTCAGCCCTTCACACCTTCGCAACTCCCCCAGCCCATCGCCGAAGGCGATTCGCGCGAAATTTTGGACACAGAGGTGGCAGCGTGAACCACCGCCACCTGAATCCTGTGCGCCTGTACGCCGTCCGAGCCGGCAAAGCCACGCACCACATCTGGGCTACCAGTGAGTGCGATGCCATCGCCAAAGCCCACGGCTTGGGACTGCCCGCCAGTGCCGCGCGAAAGGTTGCACTGTGATCAGCCAGCGCACCAAGTCCGCCACAGGCCAACGCCTGGGCGCACCCACACCACTACCCACCCTGCACGACGCAGAGCAAGCCGCGTTTCGCACCGGCTGGTGGAACGGCAAGGTAGTGGGCTTCGTACTGGGCATGGCCACGGCCGTGCTGCTGGGATGGCTGCGATGAACGCCACCCACCCCACCACCGAGCGCCGCACCAAGCCGCGCACCGCCCACGCCTGCCAGGCCGACCGCTGCCGCCAGGGCCACCGCGCATGCCCCGTGCCCCAGGCCTGCGAGCTGCCCGAGGAAGAGCCCTACAGCAACGCAGAAATCACCGGCTACGTGCTGGTAATGGCCGCCGGTGTAGTGGGCTTTTGCTACCTGCTGTTTGTCGGCGCTGGCGCTTGATGCGCAAGCGCTGGTAGCTATCAATTTTGACACCCCCCCAACCACGCCAACAGGAGAAATCACCATGCCCACTTTTGCATTCAACCTGAACCAGACCGTGACCATCGCCGCAAGCGGCGAGTGCGGCGTCGTCATTGGCCGCGCTGAGTATGCGAACAGCTGCAACAACTACTACGTGCGCTACAAGGCCAGCGACGGCCGCGCCACCGAAGCGTGGTGGACCGAAGACGCGTTGGTCACCCGCTGAAAGAACACCCAGCGAGCCCACCATGCACCACACCGGCACCCTCTACATGAGCAAGCAACGCCCCACGGTAAACACCGAGCGGGACGGCGCCTTTCGCCTGGAACTGGTGCTGGTGGACAACATGGGCCGCAACCCGCACACCGGCTTTGAAGAAAAAGAAGCCTACCGCGTGCGCTGGGCGGGCGCCGATGCACAAGCCTTCTGGGCCGAGCACCGCGCCAACCTTACCGCAGGCACGCCGCTACACGTAGAGCTTGAGCGCCTGCGCGCCCACCCGGGCCCGCAAGCCTACCCACCAGTCCCAGAACTGCGGGGGCGCGTTCTTCGCCTCCAGATGCTGCCTCGCCGCGTGCACCACACGCCCCAGGCGGCCACCCAATCCGCAGCAGCCGCTGCTTAACCCCGAAAGCAACCACCATGACCACATCCAGCAAGCGCAGCCGCGCCGCCACCAAGCCCGCCGCACGCAGCACCACCATCGCCAAGGCCCTGCCCGGCCACGCAGCGCCCATCGCAGCTGCCTCCAACGTCGCGCCGCTGCGCACCGGCCCCAAGCTGGCGCAAGAAGTGCTGCGCGCCGCCGCCGAAATCATCACCGACCGTGGCGCCCAGCGCGACAGCACCCAAGGCATGAGCGTCATGCCGCAAGAGCGCAGCATGGCTGCCACCGTGGCCGCGTTCAACGCCATCGAGGGCACAAGCCTAACCCCACGCCAGGGTTGGGCCTTCATGCAGACCCTCAAGCTCACCCGCGCCGCCACCAGTGCCCGCAACGGCATTTTCAACGCCGACGACTACAAGGACGGCGCCGCCTATGCCGCGCTGGGCCACGAGGCAGCCGAAGACGAAGCCAGCCACGCAGCCAACTGATCCGGGTAGAACCACCATGACCGATCAATGGCTCGTGACCGCCGACGGCACAGACCAGCCCATCAGCGGTTACCAGCTGCTGATCGGCAACCAGGCGCCGCGCATCGAGGTGATCGCGCACAGCCTGGCACAGATCAACCGTTTCACCGGACACGCCACGCGCCCCTACAGCGTGGCCGAGCACAGCCTGCTGGTGTGCGACATCATGGCCGCGCGCGGGCTAGACCACCACGCCCAGCGCGCCGGCCTGATGCACGACGCACACGAATGCCTGGCGGGCGATATCTCCAGCCCCGCCAAGTGGGTAATCGGCGTGCCCTGGCACTGCTTTGAAAACCCGCTGGCCCTGATGGTGCAAAAGCAATACCACCTGAAGACCGCGAACACCGCCTACCGCGTCGATATCAAGACTGCAGACCTCACAGCTCTGGCTACCGAGCGCCGCGACCTGATGCGCTTTGACGCGCAGCGCAACGCACCTTGGGGCGTCATCGACCACCCCGGCGCCGAGGTGGCGCCCATGGAAGGCGTGGATCTAAACAACCCCGCTCGCATAGCCATGACCTGGCGGCACCACCGCGATGCGTTCCTGGCACGGTATCGCGCGCTGGATGCGCAGTGCAAGGTGATTGCAGGAGCCACGGCATGAACACCCCCGAACCCGGCACCTACGAAGCCCGCCACCACACCCCCGCGCAAAAGCGCGCGGCCACCCTGGCAGCCACCGCAGCCCGCCGCCGCGCCGAAGCCGCCCGCATCGCCCAGGCCGCTCGCGAGCGCAGCGAGTTTCTGAAAAGCAAGCACTACCCCTGCCCCGAGCTAGGCCGCAACCCCGGGCTCACCGACGCCCGCTTCGCCGCCTACGCCCTGCCCAGCCGCGTGGGCAACTGTCTGCACTACCCCGATGGACGCACTAAAGAGGTAACCCAGCCATGAACCGCCAACAACGCCGCGAAGCCCAACACAAGCACGCTACCCGCCGCAACCCCAGCCGCTGGCAGGCCAACCCCACCGCCGCCTTCGCCGTCATCCTCGAACGCTCGCCCATGCGGCAAGAAGACATGGCTAGATCCAGCAACGTGGTGCGCACCGCATGGCACCACCTGTGCAACGGCACCGGCACCACCGACCACTTCGACGCCGTGGCCACCGCCATGAACATCTGCCTTGTGCGCAGCGAAAGCATTGGCGAAGACGCCATCGAAGTCGCCCAACGCGCCCAGGCCGCCATGGTGGCCATGCAGCAGCGCTACCTGCGCTGCGCCCGCCTGGGCCCCGACGCCGCCGCCCTGGCCGCTGTGCCCGTGGGCCTGGATCTTTACGACGAACTGCTGCGTATGAGCAGCCCGCTGCAGCTCGAAACCGCCCTGGCCGAAGTCTCCCACCGCATTACCCACGGCGACGTGCTGGCGCCCGCGCACTGACACCCCCCCAACACCACCACCCCGCAAGGACCAACCACCATGCTGCACATCAAAAACCTGCACCTCAGCTTTTACAACGAGCCCACCGTGGGCGCCAACGCGCAAGGCGCCCTGCAACAACTGCTGGCAGGGCTGGGCGCCAGCACCCAGACCAATGCCGCCGCGCCATCGGCGCCTACACCGGTGGCGACCACCACCGCCCTCACACCACCAGCACCCGGCCAGCCATGGCCCGGCCAGGGCGGCATCTACATCTGCACCTTGCCCGCCCAGTTTGGCCTGCCTGCCCGCCACCTGGTGCTGGGCACCAACGAGGCCGAAAACCTGCAATGGGGCGGCTACGGCGAAGAAGCCACCGGCGCCACCAGCCAGACCGACGGCCGCGCCAACACCGCCGCCCTGGTGGCCAGCGCCACAGACCACCCCGCAGCCCAGTGGGCCGCCGCATACACCGAAGACGGCCATGCCGACTACTACCTGCCCAGCCGCATCGAGCTGCTGATGTGCTACCTGCACGCACCCCAGGTTTTCAAGACCTCAGGCTGGTACTGGAGCAGCTCGCAGTACGCGCGCGGCAACGCTTGGTGCCAGGCCTTCGAGTGCGGCCACAGCTACGCCATCATCAAGGGCAGCGAGTTCCGTGCCCGTCCCGTCCGCAGCATTCAACTTCAGCCCTCCAGCACTTAAAAACTCGCGCCCTCATGCACGGCGCGTAGCGCCGTCCGCGTGAATTTTTGCAACTCACCCCCGGACCACACCATGCGCAACCTCTGCATACCCCTGTTCGGCGCCCTTGTCCCCGCGCAAGGCGGCCACTTCGGCGCCATCCTGCGCGGCGCTGCCGCAGATGGCAGTGAAGACTACGCCCTCATCGTTGCCGAAGCATCGGCCGAGATTGAAGACGCCACCTGGGCCGACGAATACAAGACCATCGAAGGCGCCGACAGCAAGACTGACGGCCCGGCCAACACCGCAGCCATGGCAGCCGCAGGCCTTGCCCTTGCACAGCGCATCAAGGCCCTGGACCTGGGCGGCCACACCGACTGGTATCTGCCGGCCGCCGCCGAGCTGCGCGCCCTTTCGGCCACTGTGCCCGAGCTGTTCCACCAGAAGGACTGGTATTGGAGCAGCTCGCAGTACTCGCGCAGCTACGCTTGGTGCCAGGACTTCGAGTGCGGCAGCAGCAACGCCCTCTTCAAGGACAACGAGTTCCGTGCCCGTCCCGTCCGCAGAGTTCAACTTCAGGCCTTGAACACTTAACCCCTTCCGCCCACGCACCGGCGCGGAGCGCCGGTCGCGCGTGATTTTTTCACCCACCCGACCCCGCTTCGACCATGTCCCTCGCCACCGACCTCGAAATCCACAAGCAAGGCACCGCCCTGCTCGACCTGTGCGCCGACGTACAGGCCCGCATACCCCGCGCCTTCCGCGCATCCATGGGGTACCGGATTTCGGATGAGTGTGTCGAGATACTGGTGCTGATAGGCCGGGCCAACGCAGCCCGCCAGCCGCAAGACAGGGCCAACCACCTGGAGAAGCTGCTGGAGCGCCTGCAGGTAGCCCAGATCCTGCTGCGCTCCGCGCACGCCAAACGACTCATCGCCACCAAGCTGTGGGCCACCAGCATCGAGCTGACCGACACCATCGGCAAGATGGCCAACGGCTGGCTCAAGTCCGCCCGGGCTCGCGTCACCAGCGGCCCGACCAGCGAGGGCGCCGTAGCCACACCCGGCAGCGGCACCACCGCCACAACGTCGGCAGAGCCACAGGGCTACACCCCCGGCCTGTTCGACACCACCGCCGCAGCGCCTGCCGCATGACAGCCAAGGCCGCCATGCCCGTGCGCTTTATGAATCTGGTCGAGCCGCTGGGCGCCAGCAGCACCAGCACCCCAACGGTGCTGACTGTCAGCCCCACCGCCAGGCGCACCACGGATACCACCGCGCGGCACACCAGCGCGGCCCGGTCCGGCGCAGTTTCCCCGCTGATCGGCGCAAGCCTTCGGCAGGGCGACGTAGATAGCTCGACGCTTCGCAGTACTCGCGCAACAACGCTTGGTGCCAGGACTTCGAGTACGGCAACAGCAACGCCAACAACAAGGACAACGAGTTCCGTGCCCGTCCCGTCCGCAGATTCAAGGGCTTTCGCCCAACTAGATCGGCTTGCTCTGCAAGCGCTTGGCAAGGATGTGCACGCCTACATCCTTCGCCATCACACCCGCCGCACGCACTGCGGAACGCAACTCATCCTCTGTCACTCGGAAGTGCGCGGTCCAGTACTTCAATTCCCAAGGCTCGTTCACATTCACACGCAATGCGTCCGCCGGGCCGCGCTTGCTCAGGTCATCTGCCATATGTGCACCTCGACAATCAAAAGTTTTGAAGGCCTGCAGATTGAGGCCAGATCATCTGTATCGATTGGTGGAAACACCAACCCTGGACGCGAACTCGGTCAACCCGCCCGAGACACCTACAAGATTACCGTTCTTTTTGCCAGGGCGGACAGCCACTACAAGGCCCTCCCCAGTTGCGACGTCTGGGACGAAACCCGCGACGCCCGCAAGTGGCCGGGCGGCACACCCCTGATCGCGCACCCACCTTGCCGCGCGTGGGGCCGCCTGCGCCAGTTTGCCAAGCCACGGCCCGATGAAAAGCAGCTAGGCATTGATGCCGTAGCCCACGTGCGCCGATACGGCGGCGTGCTGGAACACCCAGAAGAATCAACCCTCTTCCCCTACTGCCGCATGCCAGAGCCGGGCGAATTCCCCGACGAATGGGGCGGCTGGACTCTGTACATCGAGCAATTCCACTGGGGCCACCGCGCCCAGAAGGCCACATGGCTCTACATCGTAGGCTGCCAGCCCAGCGACCTGCCACCCATGCCGCGACGCCCGGGCCGCGCCACGCACTGCGTGCGCCCCACCAAGAGCTACCCGCGCCTGCCATCCATCACCAAAGCCGAACGCGAGCATACGCCCCCCCAACTGGCCGCATGGCTGGTGGAGCTGGCCAGCCGCTGCAAGGCGCCGGAGCTGACCACATGACCATCCCCACCATCGACACCCTTTTGCAGGCCTACATCGACTGCCGCCAGCACAAGCGCAACACCACCAGCGCACTCGAGTTTGAGCAGCACGTGGAGCGCAACCTGTGCGACCTGCACGCCGAGCTGCTGGACGGCAGCTACCGACCCGGCCGCAGCATCTGCTTTGCCATCACCCGCCCCAAGCCGCGCGAGGTGTGGGCCGCGCAGTTCCGCGACCGCATCGTGCACCACCTGCTGTACAACCACATCGGCCCGCGCTTCGAGGCGTCGTTCGTGGCCGACTCCTGCGCCTGCATCCCGGGCCGTGGCACCCTGTACGGCGCCCAACGGCTGGAAGCCCAGGTGCGCAGCTGCACCCAGAACTGGGCCCGCCCCGCCTTCTACCTGAAGTGCGACTGCGCCAACTTCTTCGTCAGCATCCACAAGCCCACCCTGCTGCAGCGCCTGGCCGCCCGCATCCACGAACCGTGGTGGCTAGCCCTGGCCACCACCATCCTGATGCACGACCCGCGCACCGACGTGGAGGTACGCGGCAAGACCAGCACCCTGCGCCGTGTGCCCGGGCACAAAAGCCTGTTCAACGCGCCAGCCGACACCGGCCTGCCCATCGGCAACCTGAGCAGCCAGTTCTTTGCCAACGTGCTGCTTGACGGCCTGGACCAGTACGCCAAGCACCAGCTGCGCGCGCCGCACTACGTGCGCTATGTGGATGACTTCATCCTGCTGCACCCTGACGCCCAGTGGCTCAGCGCCGCGCTGCGCGATATCACCACATGGCTACCCGCCAATCTGGGCGTGCAGCTCAACCCCAGCAAGACCATCCTGCAGCCCGTGGACCGGGGCATCGACTTCGTCGGCCAGGTCATAAAGCCCTGGCGCCGCACCACCCGCCGCCGCACCCTGGCCAGCGCCCTGCAGCGCATCGAGCACCTGCCAGCCGCCGAGGTATTCAGCGCAGGCAACAGCTACCTGGGCCTGGTGCGCCAAGCCAGCCACAGCCACAAGGAGCGCGCGGCGGTGTGCCGGGCGCTGCTGAAGCGCGGGCACGCGGTAGAGGGGTTACACCTGAGCAAGGCATTCGCGAGGGCTGAAGCATGTGGCTGAAAAAGCTGTTCCGGCGCACTCCGGAATACACCTATGGCACAGCGGGGCCCAACAAGCGACCCGCGCGCAAGCACGCCTCAGGCCGGGTCGAGTTTGTTCTGTGGAAGGCGGGCGAGCAAGGACACGCAACCGACTACTGGATCGCTTTCCACGAGTACTGGTGGCCAACCTTTGAGCAAGACGACAAATCAATGCAAACCGCCGCGCGAAATAGCTAGATATTTGATAGCTACCAGCGCTTTATCCATAAGCGTTAGATGCGAACTTGATGGAGAGAATATGGCACAAGACGACAAAACTACAACCGGTGCGGCAGAACTGCCGGAAGCGCTGCGACTGGCTGCACAGGCCGTCAAGGCGTGGTCCAACATCGATGACTTCTGGGAGCTGCCCGACAGCGACTGCGGCGAAACAGTGCTGGGGGCCATTGAAGAAGGCGAGAAGTACGCGCTGCTGACAATCGACGCAGACACCTTTGGCACCGATGGCGAGTCGGTCAAGCTCGCGCGGTTCTACGCGTCTGCGAATCCTGGCGCTGTGCTGGCACTCCTGGATGAACGCGACCACCTCCACGCCCAGGTCGAGGCACTCAGCGCAGCGCAGGCAGGGGTGCCAGCCGAGCCGCTGCACATCACACATGGCCCGCTGATGCGTCACGCTGCCCACCTTCTTAGATCGCGCAAACCTGCACTTCCAGAGCATGAAAGCGTTGCAGCAGAGCTGGAAACGGCAGCAGACGGCCACCCAACTCCATCTGGAGAGCCGTCAGCGGAGTGGCTGGCTTTGGCAGAGTGGGCTATTGGCGGCGCCGCAGAACCCCCCCAGCCCAGCCCATCCCCTGCGCCAGCCGAAGCCGTGGAGCGCATCGTGCACCTGCGTGCTGCCCGTGAAAAGCACGTGTACGTAGCTGGGCCAATGACGGGACTGCCGGAGTTCAATTTCCCACTGTTCAACGCCACGGCGGCGCGCCTGCGCTCTGATGGTTGGCATGTCGAGAACCCCGCCGAGCACGGCCACGTCGAGGGCGCAGGCTGGGCCGACTACCTGCGATGGGATATCAGCCGCATCGCCACCTGCGGTGCCGTCTACCTGCTGCCGGGCTGGTCGAAGTCCAAGGGCGCGAGCTTGGAGGTGCACATCGCTCAGGTGCTTGGCCTGCGTGTGCTTTTGGCAGACGGCGCCGAACCTCCACAGGCATCCCCTGCGCCAGCCCAGCCGGGGCAGGAGGTTGATCTGATCGCCCGTGGCATGCACTGGAAAGAGTGCGAAACGCTCATGAAGGAAGCGTGCGCCCAGGAGGGCGTGCAATGGGACGACGAGAAAGAGCCGCAGAGTATTGCCATCAACGTCATGATGCGGCTCGCCAACGCAGCCCACAAAGCCGGGTTCACACTGGGCAAGGAGCGGATGGCAGCCGCAGCCCGTGCCGCACCACAGCCAGCAACGGCAGATGCGGCGCCGAGCGAGTGGGATGTGCGCGGCCAGCTTGCAGCCTCGCTCACCTTCTGGCACCGCCTGAAAGACAAGGAGGACGACGAGCTCGTGGAGCTATTCCAAAGGTGGTCAGCACCATCTGCCGAGGCGGATGCGGTGTTGGCCTACCTGGACGCGCTACAGGACGACGCAGCAGTGCATATTTTCCCAAGCGATCTTAGGCGCTGCGCCACCAGTGAGTGCACGGCAACCGTTTACTCCGTGCGCGTCGGAAGCCCGGACGGCAAGACTGTGCCGCTGTTCAGCCGCGAGCAGGTTGCCGCCGCCCTGGCAGCCCAGCGGGAGGTCAAGCCATCATGAGCCCAACCACCACCCCAATCCCCCCCCAGCTAAAAGCCGGTGGCGTGCTCAAGTTCAGCCCGCGCACGCAGCGGTTTTTCATCATCCAACACAGCCGCGAAATCCCCATCGACCAAGCCCAGGCCCGCCGACTGACCACCAGCAGCCAGGTGCGGCCGAACGGGGTGGATAGCCACGGGCTGTACGTGTTTGCGTTGGCAGACAAAAGAGGCAGCAAGCGATGACCGCAACCCCAACCCCCATCCAGCCCGAAAAAATGCTATCCCCCGGCACCCCCATGGTGCTCGACCTGCCCGGCGTGGCCGAAACCCTGTGCGTGTCGCCATCCACCGTGCAGCTTATGGTGCGCCAGGGTGAATTCCCCGAGCCGCGCCAGCTGTCAGGCCGCCGGGTGGGATGGCTCAGCATCGAGGTGGCGGCCTGGGCGGCAGCGCGGCCCAAGTCTGTGCAGCTACCACCCCACAACACCGGGGCGTCCAAGCCACGGGCTAAGCGGGCAGATCTGCAGCCCGGGTAACGACACCCTCCAGATGCGCATCCAGCCTGGCCAGCCAGTGGGCGCGCTCCTTGTCGTAGCGATATAGGTTGTAGTCGCCCGCCACACCGGGCACCACGTGCCCCAGGATGGCCTCGCCCACCTCGTGCGGGCAGCCCATGGCGGCCAGCAGCGTGCGGCCGGTGCGCCGCAGGTCGTGCGGAGACCAGTGGGTAACGGACAGCCGCTCGCGCACATGGTCGGGGCGCGACGCGCAATAGGGCTGGCGGTAGTGCACCTTGCTCTGCATGTAGGCCTGGGTCTGCGCCTGCAGCACCCCCGCCCGTGACACGCTAGGGAACAGCCAGGGCCCGCCGGCGGCCACCAAGCGCCGCACGATCTTTTCAGCCCGGCCAAACAGCGGAACGCGCAGATCTACCGCAGCATCGATGTGCCGGTTTTTGGTCAGCGCCTTGGGCATCGTCCACCACAGCACGCCATCGGCCTCCCCCCGGATGAACTCAGGCCGCATTGCCACAATCTCCGCACCGCGCGTGCACGTCCACAGCTGCAGAGTCACGAAATCCTGCACCTGCTGACTGAACAGGTGCATGTTGCAGGCCAACAGCGCGCCAATCTCGGCATCCTGCAGCACCCGCTTGGTGGTGCCCTTGTGTTCGCCGCCACGCTTGGCACCCTTGCTGCGCAGCTTGCGGGCCAGCACCTGTGCCCACCAGTTGGGCAGGTCATCAGGAATGCGCCCCCCATCCATGGCATGCACCCACGCTGCCGCCAACTCGGTCTTGACGGAATTGGCCAGAACGGGCCGGTCTGCCAGGCCGGTTATCAGATCAAACGCAAAGCGCCGGGTTACATCGGCCACCGGCGTGGCCTGGTGCTTGAGCGTAGCTTTTTCAAGCCGCCGCTGCACCGCCCTGGCACCCTTGGCCTCGCGCCGCACCTGCAGATACCCCGTGGCGTAGTCGCGCACCAAGTCACCCAGCGTGTACACCGCCGCCCCCTGCGCGGCCACACCTGCCGGCACAGCGGCCAGCTTGCGCGCGGCCTGCGGGTCGCCACCCGCATCACGCACCGCTCGCAGCTCAGCCCACCGCGCGGCCGCGTCCACCGGCGGCACATCGGGGTAATGCCCCAGCCGCACCTGTTTCATCTGGCCCGTGGCCGGGTGTTTGTAACGGTAGATCCATGTCTTACGACTCAATGACGCCACCAACCTCAGGCCATTGCAACCTTGAACGACAATGTAGGCACCAGGCTGAAGAGCCTTAGCGGCCCGTGCATCAAACTGCATTCGCCACCCCTTGGATTAACCGGCGGCACAAGGTTGCCAAAACCTACGCCAAACCTACGCCGAGGCGGCAAGTGTAGCCCGTATCGCACTGAACGCTTTCACCAGAACAACAACACTAATGCAGCGCAGTGGCGTAGATTTTTGCCAATCAAATCAAGGCCTTACAGCGATATTGCCTTGTGAATCAATGAGTTATGAAAGTTGAACAAACGATGAATATCGTTATTCTCGACGACTACCAGGACGCAGTCCGCAAGCTCCACTGCGCATCCCGGCTCGACGCGTACACCGCCAAGGTCTACACCAATACCGTCAAAGGACTGGGCCAGCTTTCGGTTCGCCTCAAGGATGCTGACATCATCGTTCTGGTGCGGGAGCGCACGCAGATCACTCGGCAACTGGTGGAAAAACTGCCCCGCCTCAAGCTCATCGCGCAAACCGGCAAGATCGGCAACCACATCGATGTGGCGGCCTGTACCGAGCGTGGCATTGCAGTGGCAGAAGGCGTAGGCTCCCCCGTAGCTCCCGCTGAGTTGACATGGGCCCTTGTGATGGCGGCAATGCGCAGGTTGCCACAGTACATCTCCAACCTCAAGCACGGCGCGTGGCAACAATCGGGATTGAAGACAGCGTCCATGCCCGCCAACTTTGGCCTTGGCAACGTGCTGCGTGGCAAAACGCTGGGGATCTGGGGGTATGGCCGCATTGGCCAACTGGTGGCGGGCTATGGACGTGCATTTGGAATGAACGTCCGCATTTGGGGACGCGAAGCCTCACGCGCCCAGGCCCTGACGGATGGCTACCAGGCTGCCACCACGCGCGAAGAGTTTTTCTCGCAATGCGATGTGATCTCGCTGCACCTTCGCTTGAACGATGAAACACGCAGCATCGTTTCTCTCGAAGATCTCTCGTGCATGAAGCCCACCGCGCTTTTGGTCAACACCTCGCGGGCCGAGCTGATTGAACCCGACGCACTGATCGCAGCCTTGAATCGGGGTCGCCCCGGCATGGCCGCAGTCGATGTGTTCGAGAGCGAGCCCATCCTCCAGGGCCACGCCCTCCTCCGGCTGGAGAACTGCATTTGCACACCCCATATCGGCTATGTGGAGCAAGACAGCTACGAGCTTTACTTTGGTGCAGCGTTTGACAATGTGGTGAATTTCATCAAAGGCACCCCTACCAACATCGTGAATCCAGGTGCGTTGCAGGTAAGGCGTTGATACAAAGAAATCCCACTGGGCCATTCCGCCATGGGCAAAAAAACCTTGCAGGTGGTTGAGTTCGTCTCGGTTTCGCTTTGCGCTTTGGTGGCCCCCTCTCGTTCAGTCTGTTCTTCGATGCATTCCCGGTTCGGAGTGCTGCGCCAACAAACTGAATAGCTACAGACAAGTGACGCTTCCACAAGCAAAAAGGGCTTCCCGAAGGAAGCCCTTTTGTTTTGGCCCTGCAAGGCACAGAGTGCCTTGCAAGTGGGACCACTCCAATTACAGAGGGGTCTTCTTGCCGTCCTTGTAGACGTACAGCGTGATCGAGGGGTTCTTCATTTCGCCGTTAGGTTCGAAGGCGATGGCAGAGGTCACACCCTTGAAGTTCGCCTTGGCCAGTTCGTTCACATACACCTTGGGGTCCACCGAGTTGGCGCGCTTCATGGCGTCAACCAGCAGGAACGTGGCATCGTAGGTGTAAGGGCTGTACACCTGGAACTGGTTCGGGTACTTGGCATCGTACTTGGCCTTCCAGGCGGTACCGCCAGGCATCTTGGCCAGCGAGGAACCGCCTTCGGCACAGATCACGTTAGCCAGGGTCTTGGCACCGGCAGCCAGCTTGGCGATTTCAGACGTGCAGACGCCGTCACCACCAAAGTACTTCACATTGCCCATGCCCAGCTGTTCCATCTGGCGCAGCATAGGACCGGCTTGAGGGTCCATACCACCGTAGAACACGGCATCGGGGTTCTTGGACTTGATCGCGGTCAGGATGGCCATGAAGTCAGTGGCCTTGTCGGTCGTGAACTGCTCGTCCACCACCTTCATGCCCTTGGCAACAGCGGTCTTCTTGAACACGTCTGCCACACCTTGGCCGTAAGCGGTACGGTCATCGATGATGGCAACGGTTTTCAGCTTGAGCGTATCCACTGCGTAGAACGCCAGACCAGCGCCCAGCGCGTTGTCGTTGGCGATGATACGGAACGTGGTCTTGTAGCCAGGCTTGGTCAGGTTGGGGTTGGTTGCAGCGCCCGTCACCATTGGAATGCCGCAGTCGTTGTAGACCTTGGAAGCAGGAATGGTGGTACCGGAGTTGAGGTGGCCGACAACGCCAGCGACCTTGGAGTCGCACAGCTTTTGTGCAGCGGCCGTGCCCTGCTTTGGATCGGCAGCGTCGTCTTCGGCTTGAAGTTCGAACTTGATCTTCTTGCCGCCGATGGTGACACCTTGAGCATTCAGCTCTTCAATGGCCATGCGGGCGCCATTTTCGTTGTCCTTGCCGTAGTGGGCTTGGGCGCCAGAAACCGGAGCCACATGGCCGATCTTGACCACCTGCTCTTGTGCAGAGGCCACACCAGCAACAGCCGCGATAGCAGCAACCACGGTCAGTTTCAACTTCAATTGCATATCAAATCTCCAGTAAAGATAAACGCTGAGAATCTTCTTGTGTCTCAACGCAGGCGAACATATCGCAATTTACGGGCCAGATCATTAGGGAACACGATTAAACGCGAGAGAAACCACAGGGGAATACCCTGTCATCCCTTTGGCACAGAGGGTGCGCCACTGGCCAACTCATCCGCCACCGCCTCGTACACAGCGTGCCGGACCACGGATTCAATCTCTTCACGCAGTCGCGGCAGCACCGATCGTGTCTGCTCCTGCACCACCGTGGCGATTGCTTCGCGCAAACGTTGATCCAGCACAACATCCACCCGCTGCATGACCCGGTGCACCATGTACTCCTCCATGCCTTCAGGCAGGGGCCGCGTCAACACCGGTTTTGCAGCCACGGCGGCGAAGGGAGCCATAAGAGGCGCAGGCGCCGCCACAACCGCCGCAGCGGGTGCCCGTTGAGCCACAGCAGGGGACGCTGCGTGCACAGGCACGGGAGCAGCTGCAGTCCGTGGGGCGACCACAGCAGGCGGACGGGCACTGGGCAATGGCGGACTCAATGGACGGGCCGCCGGCTGCGGCGCTGTTGCAAGGGGCCGCGCACTCGACAAGGCGGACGGAGACATGACCGTCGTGCGCAATGGCGCGCCCGTTGCAGGTTGCAGGGGCACGGAGTCCGGCACCTGCACCACTTCGGTGAGGGTGGGAATAAAACGTGGAGGGGTTTTGGAAGGAGGCAGTGCCATCAGCCAGCTTTCAGCACAAGGTCGTGGCGGGTGATGGCGTAGCCGCGCGATGCATAGTGGCGCCAGCGCGTCCGGGCCTCGCCACGATCCGCTTCATCCTGTGCACTCACCACCTCCACCAGTCGGTCAAACCGGCCAAATCCTTCGGGCACTTCCGCATGCAGGTTCAGCAGCACTTCGTGGTGCGGGGCAAACCGCGCATCGGCTGTCAGCAACACCGGCGACGCGTGGACAAGTTCTTCATCGGCATCGCCCAGGCAATGGGCCACAAAGTCCTGCGGTGCCAGGGCCCAGAGCATGCGATCCAGCACCGCCAGCGTGTCGGGCGGCGCCGCAATCACCAGCCGGGCCCCACTGCGCTGCACCTTGCGGGCGAAGCGGCATGCATAGGCCAGCTTGTCCGGCGCATTGAAGTGAAACGCAACCTCGGTCATCGTGCGCTCAGGCAGCCTTGGTGCGCACGGAGCGTTTTGCCGCCGCAGGCTTGGAAACCGGCTTGGCACTGGCCTGCCCCAGCAGATAGTGCACAAGAAGTCCCACGGGCCGCCCCGTGGCTCCCTTGGCGGCCCCCCCCTTCCAGGCCGTGCCGGCAATATCCAGGTGCGCCCATGGCAGGTCGCCCACATACTTTTGCAGGAACTTTGCGGCGGTAATGGAGCCCCCCGCACGCCCGGCCACATTGCCCATGTCCGCGAAATTGCTCTTGAGACCGTCGGCATAGTCGTCGTCCAGCGGCATGCGCCAGCAAGGGTCTTGCGCAGACTCGCCAGCCTCCTGCAGCGCAGACGCAAGGGGATCACTATTGGCAAACAGCCCACTGCGCACGCCACCCAGCGCAATCACGCAGGCGCCGGTCAACGTGGCAATGTCCACCACGGCGGCAGGCTTGAAGCGGGCGGCGTAGGTGAGCGCGTCGCACAACACCAGGCGGCCTTCGGCGTCGGTGTTCAGGATTTCGATGGTCTGCCCGCTCATGCTGGTGACCACGTCACCCGGCTTGACGGCACGGCCATCGGGCATGTTCTCGCAGGCGGGGATCAGCCCCACCACATTGACAGAGGGCTGCAGCTCGCCCAATGCGCGGAACGTTCCCAGCACGCTGGCAGCACCGCACATGTCGAACTTCATTTCGTCCATCTCCGGGGCAGGCTTGATCGAGATGCCCCCGGTGTCGAAGGTAATGCCCTTGCCCACCAGCACGATCGGCGCCTGCTCCTTGGCCGCGCCGTTGTAGCGCAATTCAATGAATCGCAGGGGTTCCTCGGAACCCCGTGCCACGGCAAGGAAGGCGCCCATGCCCAACCGGGCCACTTCGGCCGGGCCATGCACCTTGCACTGGATACGGGGCAGCTTGGCCAGGGTCTTGGCCGCATCGGCGAGCAGGCTGGGGGTAGCGTGGTTGGCAGGGCGATTGCCCCATTCCCGCGCAAACTCCACCCCAGCCACCAGGGCCACACCAGCGTCGAAGTCTTCGCGCACATCTGGTGCGCTATGGACCCCCACCACGCAGCGGCTCAGGCTGCGCGCTTCGACCTTGGTCTTGGTGGTGGTGTAGACATAGCTCACTTCGGCCACAGCTTGCACAGCGGCGCTGACGGATGCGGCTTGCACGACGCCAGCAAAACACAGCACCACCCGCTTGGTTTGCGGCGCCTTGATGGCACCGCCAACCGCCTGCAGCGCCTGGCGCGTGGCGCGGGCAGACCCGTCGCCCAGGCCCACCAGCACCACGCGACGGGCGGCAACGGCAGGCACCTGGTACAGCTGCAGGTGCTTGCCCGCCTTGGTGGCCAGATCTCCATTCTTGAGCGCCAACGCCGCCAGGGCAGACAGTGCATCCTTGCCAGGCTTGAAGCCCTCAGGCAGCAGAACGACCAACAGGTCGCATTTTTCCGAAGCTGCCGCAGCAAGGTCAAGGGTCTTGAGATCAAAGTTCATAATCGGTGTTTTCCTTTTGAGCGTGCTATGCACTTTGACATGCACGCAAAAGTGCATAGCGCGCTCTTCACCAATGTTATTCGATTCATCCATCCGCAAGGAGCTGGCGCGCAGCTTCGGCGCGACGCTCGTGGTGCTGGTGACCGTGGTCATGACCATGATGCTCATCCGCACCCTGGGACAGGCATCCAAGGGCAGCGTGAGCCCTTCCGATGTGATGCTGGTCATGGGCTTCACCGTCCTTGGGCAGTTGCCCACCATCCTGAGCCTGAGCCTCTTCATCGCCGTGGTTGGCACGCTGTCGCGCATGTACCGTGACAGTGAAATGGTCATCTGGTTTGCCAGTGGCCGTGGCCTCATCAGCCTGCTGCGGCCGCTGCTGCGCTTTGCGTGGCCGGTGATGGTGATCATTGCCGTGCTGTCGCTGCTGGTCTGGCCCTGGGCCAACTCCCAGATCCAGGAACTCAAGACGCGCTATGAACAGCGCAGCGACATCGATCGCATCGCGCCCGGCGAATTCCAGGAATCCTCCAACGGCAGCCGGGTGTTCTTCATTGACAAGGACAGCCCTGACACGCAAGCCGGCAACAACATCTTCATCGCCGCCACCGACGGCGCGCGCGAATCCGTGACCTCTGCACGCAGCGCCCGGCTCGAGACACGGGGTGGCGAACGCATGGCGGTGCTGAGCGAAGGCCAGCGGCTAGAGACCTCGCGCGACAAGCCCGGCGTCAAGATCAGCGAGTTCGTCGAATACGGCACCCGCATTGGCTCCGCACCCGCAGGCTCGGCGGAAGAACTCTCCGTCAAGACCCGCGCCACGCACGAGTTGCTGATGCAACCCTTGCCCGCCTACCGTGCCGAGCTGGGCTGGCGCCTGGGGCTAGCGCTGGCCGCCATCAACTTTGTGGTGCTGGGCCTGGCCGTGGCCAGCGTCAACCCGCGCGCTGCACGCAGCACCAGCCTGGTGTTCGCGCTTTTTGCCTTCATCGTGTACTACAACCTCATGACGCTGGGGCAAAGCTGGGTGGGCGCGGGCCGGCTGGGCCTGGTGAGCTTCATGGTGCTGCTGCATGGCGGCATGCTGACGATGTCGCTGCTGATCCTGGCTGCGCGCCACAACCACTGGACCGTGCGGCGGCTCTGGCAGCCCAGGCCGACCAGGAGCCCTGCATGAAAACCATCCGCCGCCTGATCCACCGCGAAGCCCTGTTTGCCGTCGCCTTTGTCACCGCCGGATTTCTGGCGCTGTTCTTCTTTTTCGACCTGGTGGACGAACTGCGCTGGGTGGGCCGCACCGGCGCCGAGGGTTACCAGCTCTCGCACGCGTTCCTATTCGTAGTGCTGAGCATTCCCAGCCACCTGTACGAGCTGCTGCCCATTACCGTGCTTATCGGCACCATCTTCGTGATGGCGCGGCTCGCCCAAAGCTCCGAGTTCACCATCATGCGCACCAGCGGCATGGGCCCCTGGCGCGCGTTGCGCACCCTGGTGGCACTGGGCAGTTTTTTTGTGCTGCTGACCTTTGCGGTCGGCGACTACATTGCGCCGCTCACAGACCGCACGGCCCAGCTGGTCAAGGTGCGATACCTGGGGCGCCTGACCACGGGCGCCACCGGCGCCTGGCTCAAGGAGCGCCAGGACGATCACTCCTATGCCGTGAACGTGCGCGCCCTCACGCCCAATGGCGGCATGCTGGACGTGCGCATCTTTGAATTCGATGCCAAGGGCCGGCTGGCATCGCAGACGCGTGCTGCGACAGGCCAGTTTGGGTCAGAAGGGGCATGGAACCTCGAGAATGTAAAGCGCAGCCGGTTTGAACAACGCGGCAGCGACGAGGCGCGTGTGGAGCACCTGGACGCCCCCACCCTGCAATGGCCCACCCGCATCAGCGCCGACATGGTGGCCGCCTCGCTGCTCAAGCCGGACCGCATGGCCACCATTGATCTGTTCCAGTACATCCGCCACCTCGACGCCAACGGCCAGTCCGCCCAGCGGTATGAGATCGAGTTCTGGCGCAAGGTGTTTTACCCGCTCAGTTGCCTGGTGATGGTGGTGCTGGCCCTGCCCTTTGCCTACCTGCATTTCCGCTCGGGCGGCATTGCGGGCTATGTGTTTGGCGGGGTCATGGCGGGCATCAGCTTCTTCCTGCTGAACAACGTGTTTGGCTACGCAGGCAATCTGCAGAACTGGTCGCCCTGGCTCACCGCTGCAGCGCCGGGGCTCATCTATTCGGTGCTGTCGCTGGCGGCGTTTGGCTGGCTGGTGCTCCGCCGGTAAAAACTTTTTAAGCCTTTTTGGCCTCTACCGCTTATGCAGCAAGCGCAAGCAGCTATCATTTTGTTCGCACACGGCTCTCGTGATCCACTCTGGCGCGTGCCGCTGGAGGCCGTTGCGGCGCGCATCGCAGCGCAGCAGCCCGGTCGGCCGGTCCTTTGCGCCTACCTGGAGCTGTGCGCCCCCTCACTGGCTGACGCCACCCGCCAGCTCGCAGCCCAAGGCGCCACCCAAGTCACGGTGGTGCCCATGTTCCTGGGCACTGGCAAACATGCCCGCGAAGACCTGCCCCTGCTGGTGCAGGAACTGCGTGCCACCCACCCCGACGTTCAATTCCATGTGCAGACCGCCATCGGCGAAGACCCGCGCATGACCGCCCTGATGGCAGAAATTGCCTGCGAGCCCCCTCAAAATTGACGGTTCTGTCGAAATCCCTTAGATGCTTGCAGCATAATGATGCAACCCTTTAGGCGATATCAGATATGAACCTGCACCAATTTCGCTTCGTTCAAGAGGCCGCACGCCGCAACCTCAACCTGACCGAAGCCGCCAAGGCCCTGCATACGTCGCAGCCGGGCGTCTCCAAAGCCATCATCGAGCTGGAAGAAGAACTGGGCGTGGACATTTTTGCCCGCCACGGCAAACGCCTCAAGCGCATCACCGAGCCCGGCCAGCATGTGCTCAAAAGCATCGAAGTCATCATGCGCGAGGTCGGTAACTTGAAGCGCATTGGCGAACAGTTCAGCGCGCAAGACAGCGGCACCCTCAGCATCGCCACCACCCACACCCAGGCCCGGTATGTGCTGCCCGTGCCCGTAGCCCGGCTGCGCGAGGCCTACCCCAAGGTCAACATCAGCCTGCACCAGGCCACGCCGCACGAGGTGGCACGCATGGTGATCGATGAAGTGGCAGAAATCGGCATGGCCACCGAATCGCTGGCTGACTACCCTGAACTCGTGACCCTGCCCTGCTACGAATGGCAACACGTGCTGGTGGTGCCCAACGACCACCCGCTGGCGCAAAAAGAACGTATCGGCCTTGATGACCTCGCACATGAGGCACTCATCACCTACCACCCCTCCTTCACCGGCCGGGGCAAGATCGACCAGGCCTTTGCCGCCCGCAAGCTGCAGCCGCGCATCGTGCTCGAAGCCATCGACTCCGACGTGATCAAGACCTATGTGCGCCTGGGCCTGGGCATCGGCATCGTGGCCGAGATGGCCATGCGCGACGACCCGGTGGGCGACCTGGCCGTGCGCCCCGTGGGGCACCTCTTCGGCCAGAGCGTGGCCCGTGTTGCTTTCAAGCGCAGCGCCTACCTGCGCAACTTTGTCTACAAGTTTGCCGAACTGCTGAGCGACCGCCTGAGCCGCGACCTCATCGCCCGAGCCATGAGCGGCCATGTCAACGACTACGAGCTGTGACCGCTCCACCATCCAGCTGATTCCAGAACACCTTGATTTCCACGTTGTTGCGCTATGACCCAAGCTAACGCCGCCTCCATTGCTGCCACCGCACGCACACCCGCCTTCCCCAGCAAACTGCCCAATGTCGGCACCACCATCTTCACGGTGATGTCAGCCCTGGCCACCGAGCACAAGGCCGTCAACCTGGGCCAGGGCTTCCCGGACTTTGAATGCGCCCCCGAGCTGGTGAATGCCGTCACCGCCGCCATGCAGGCCGGGCACAACCAGTATCCGCCCATGCCCGGCATCCCCGCGCTGCGCGAGGCCGTAGCCCGCAAGATCGAGGCGCTGCACGGCCGCGCCTACAACCCCAATACCGAAATCACCATCACGGCCGGTGCCACGCAGGCCATCATCACCGCCATCCTGGCCATCGTGCACCCAGGCGATGAAGTCATCGTGCTCGACCCCTGCTACGACAGCTACGTGCCCAACATCGAGCTGGCCGGTGGCAAAGCCGTGCGCGTTCCACTCACGCCCGGCACCTTCCGCCCCGACTTTGCCAAGATCAGCACCGCGATCACACCGCGCACCCGCGCCATCCTCATCAACAGCCCGCACAACCCCAGCGCCACCATCTGGACGGCTGGGGAAATGCGCCAGCTCGAAGACCTGCTCGCCCCCACCAACATCCTGCTGATCAGCGACGAGGTGTACGAACACATGGTGTTCGACGGCGCCGACCACCAAAGCGCCGCGCGCTTTCCGGGCCTGGCCGCCCGCGCCTTCATCGTGTCGAGCTTCGGCAAGACCTTTCACGTCACCGGCTGGAAGGTCGGCACCGTGGCGGCCCCTGCCGCCCTGACGGCCGAGTTCCGCAAGGTGCACCAGTTCAACGTATTCACGGTGAACACGCCCATGCAGCACGGCCTGGCCGCCTACCTGCAAGACCCCGCACCCTACCTGCAGCTGCCCGCGTTCTACCAGGCCAAGCGCGACCTGTTCCGTGAGGGCCTTGCGGGCTCGCGCTTCAAGCTGCTGCCCAGCACCGGCAGCTACTTCCAGTGCGTGGATATCTCGGCCATCAGCGATTTGAACGAGGCCGATTTCTGCCAGTGGCTTACCCGTGAAGTGGGTGTAGCGGCGATTCCGTTGTCGGCGTTTTATGGCGACGGGTTTGACCAGCGTGTGGTGAGGTTCTGCTTCGCCAAGAAAGACGAAACGCTGCGTGCCGCGCTGGAGCGGCTGCGCACGCTGTGACCCACAGGGCCTTTGAAGGCCCTACCGTGTCTGCCTTGCCAGCCACACACCTGCAACCGCCAGAGCCATCCCCACCAGCGCCCAGCCGCTGAGCGTCTCGCCAAACATCGCCCAGGCGATCAGCGCGGTGGTGGGCGGGGTCAGGTAAAACAGGCTGGCCACGTTCACTGCCCCGCCCCGGCGGATGAGCAGGTTCAGCAGGCTCACGGCGCCCAGCGACAGTACCAACACGAGCCAGCCCAGCGCAAACACAAACTCTCCGGTCCACGATATGGCCATGGATTCGGTGGCGTAGGCGACCACGGCCATGGCGGCGGCACAGGGCAGGTACTGGATCACCGAGCCCGTTCGCAAGTCGAACGAGGGGCAAAACCGCTTCTGGTACAGCGTGCCAGCGGTGATGCCCAGCAGCGCAACCACAGCGGGCAACAGCATGCCCCACAAAGCGCCCGCAGGCACGGTAGCCACCTTGCCGGCCACTACCAGCGCCACACCTGTAAAGCCCAGGGCCAGGCCCGCCCACTGCGCAGCCCGCACCTTTTCACCGAGCAGGGCCCCCGCCACCAAAGCGGTCAGCAGCGGCTGCAACCCCACCACCAGCGCCGTGATGCCCGACGGCAGTCCGTGGCCGATGGCGATGAACACCCCGCCCAGGTACACGCCGTGCACCAGCAGGCCCGACACCCCGATGTGCAACCAGGCCCTGCCCGACGGCGGCCAGGGTGCACGCGCCACGGCCACTACCGCGAGCATGAGCACGATGACGATGGCAAACCGCAGCGCAAGAAAAGTCAGCGGCTCCACATACGGCAGTCCCAGCTTGGCGCCGATAAAGCCCGTGCTCCAGAGCGCCACAAAAAGCAGAGGGACCAGCGAATCGAGCGGACTGGAAGCGCTGGGGCGGAGCGGAGTGGCCTGGGTCATGGAGGAAAGAAGCGAATGCAGGGTGGGGATGATCGCAGTTTGCGAGCGTCTGTGCTCCAGGCCGGCATATGCGCTCCCGTGACGCCTGATGGACAGGGGCAGGTCTCAATGCGTGCCGCACCCCTGTAAGGTGCGCAGCCGCAAAGACACCAGGCGCCAGCGCAAAACCAGCAGGCCAGTGGTCCGTGCAGAGAAAAATATGAATAAAAATGGCCTCTAGCGCTTGATTGATAAGCGTCAAAAGCTATAACTTCGATAGCAATTTCCAGCACCACCTTTCTGTTGGCCCGGACCTGGTGCCTGCCCGTCTTGATGCGTTCTTGATACCCCGCCCCGCACTCTTGCGGCCATCTTGATACGGTGGTTCCTAGCATCGGTCCATGTCTCAAGGAGGACGATATGGACTGGATTTTTTTGGCGGCGGGAGGCCTGCTCTGGCTGGCCGTCTACGGGCTGACCCAGGGCTGCGCACTGCTGCAGCGCCAAGCGCAAGGGGGGCGGTCATGACCAGCGGCTGGATGATTCTGGCGGCCGTACTGGCTGCGGCCCTCTTGGTGTACCTAGTCGCCGTGCTGCTGCGTCCGGAGGACTTTTCATGAGCACCGGTGCCTGGCTGCAACTGGCAGTGTTTTTGGCCCTGCTGCTGGCGTTGGCGTGGCCGCTGGCACGCACTATCGACGCCGTGATGGCCGGTCGCTTTGCGCTGGGGCAGCGGCTTGAGGGGCCGCTGTTCCGTCTCGCGGGCGTGCGGCCCGATGAAGAAACCGGCTGGCTGCGCTACGCGCTGGGGCTGCTGGTGTTCAACGGCCTGGGCGTGCTGGCGGTGTATGCGCTGCAGCGCTGGCAGGCCATGCTGCCGCTCAACCCTCAGGGCATGGCTGGGGTGGCACCCGATTCGGCCTTCAACACGGCCATCAGTTTTGTCACCAACACCAACTGGCAGGGCTATGGCGGCGAGAGCACCATGAGCTACCTCACGCAGATGCTGGCGCTGACGGTGCAGAACTTTCTGTCTGCCGCCACAGGCCTCGTGGTGGTGGTGGCCCTGGTACGCGGGTTTGCGCGCCACTCTGCACAAAGCATCGGCAACGTGTGGGTGGACCTGACCCGTGCCACGCTGTGGGTGCTGCTGCCGCTGTCGCTGGTGTTGGCGGTGGTGTTTGCGGGCCAAGGGGTCATCCAGAACCTATCCCCCTACACCGAAGTGCAGACACTGGAGCCCGTGCACTACGACGCCCCCAAGCTCGATAGCGCAGGCCAGCCCGTGCTGGACGCCCAGGGCGTCCCGGTCACCGAGCCCGCTACACAAACCACGCAAACGCTGGCCATGGGCCCCGTGGCCTCGCAATTGGCCATCAAGATGCTGGGCACCAATGGAGGCGGCTTCTTCAACGCCAACTCGGCCCACCCGTTCGAGAACCCCTCGGCGACCAGCAACCTGCTGCAGATGCTGGCGATCTTCCTGGTCCCCACGGCGCTGTGCCTGGTGTTTGGCCGCATGATCGGCGACGAGCGCCAGGGCTGGACCATCCTGGCCACCATGAGTCTGCTGTTCGTGGTGGCGGTGGTGGCCACCACCGCCTTCGAACAGCAGGGTAACCCGATCCTGGCATCGCTGGGCGTGGACCAGGCGGCCAGCGCCTTGCAGGCGGGCGGCAACATGGAAGGCAAGGAAGCCCGCTTTGGCATCGCCACTTCCGCCCTGTTCGCAGTGATCACCACGGCGGCCAGCTGCGGCGCGGTGATTGCCATGCACGACAGCTTCACACCCCTGGGCGGCATGGTGCCCCTGGTGCTGATGCAGATGGGCGAGGTGGTGTTTGGCGGTGTCGGCTCGGGCCTGTACGGCATGCTGGTGTTCGCCATCATGGCCGTGTTCATAGCCGGGCTGATGATTGGCCGCACGCCCGAGTACCTGGGCAAGAAGATCGAGACGCATGAGATGAAGCTCGTCTCCATCGCCATTCTCGTCACGCCCCTGCTGGTGCTGCTGGGCACGGCCGTGGCGGTGATGAGCGAGGCGGGTCGTGCGGGCCTGTCCAACCCCGGCGCGCACGGCTTCAGCCAGGTGCTGTATGCACTGTCTTCCGCCGCCAACAACAACGGCAGCGCCTTTGCAGGCCTGTCGGCCAACACCCCCTTCTACAACGTGCTGCTGGCCGTGGCCATGTGGCTGGGTCGCTTTGGCGTGATCGTGCCGGTGCTGGCCATGGCGGGGTCCCTCGCCGCCAAAAAGCGCGCCACCGCCACCGATGGCACCTTGCCCACCCACGGCCCGCTGTTTGTGGCGCTGCTGGCGGGTGTGGTGCTGCTGGTGGGTTTGCTGAACTATGTGCCCGCCCTCGCGCTGGGCCCGGTGGTAGAGCATCTCGTGCTCACACCCCGTTAAGAAATGGCTGGGAGATTGTGATGACTCGCAAGACATTGACCCTGTTCGACCCTGCCCTGGTGCGCCCCGCGCTGCTGGAGGCTTTCAAGAAGCTGGACCCGCGCGTGCAATGGCGCAACCCGGTGATGTTTGTGGTGTACGTGGGCAGCGCCTTCACCACCGCGCTGGCCGCCAGCAAACCCGAGGGCTTCACCGCTGCCGTGGCGCTGTGGCTGTGGTTCACCGTGCTGTTTGCCAACTTTGCCGAGGCCATGGCCGAAGGCCGCAGCAAGGCCCAGGCGGCCTCGCTGCGCGGCCTGAAGAAGCAGACCTGGGCCAAGAAACTCGATGGTCAGTTTGACCGGGCCACCCCACGCACCGCCATGACCTGGCTGCCGCTGGAGGCCGCCAACCTGCGCAAGGGCGACGTGGTGCTGGTGGAGGCGGGCGACACCATCCCTGCCGACGGCGAGGTGATCGATGGCGTGGCCTCGGTGGACGAGAGCGCCATCACGGGCGAGTCGGCCCCCGTGATCCGCGAATCGGGCGGCGACTTCTCGGCCGTCACCGGCGGCACCCGCGTGCTGTCGGACTGGATCGTGGTGCGCGTGGCCGTGAACCCCGGCGAGACCTTTGTGGACCGCATGATCGCCATGGTGGAGAACGCCAAACGCCACAAGACGCCCAACGAGATCGCGCTCACCATCCTGCTCGTGGCATTGACCATCGTGTTCCTTGGCGTGGTGGTCACGCTGCTGCCGTTCTCGCTGTTCAGCGTGCTGGCCAGCGGCGCGGGCGAGCCCGTGAGCCTGGTGGTGCTGGTGGCCCTGCTGGTGTGCCTGATCCCCACCACGATTGCAGGCCTGCTCAGCGCCATTGGCGTGGCGGGTATGAGCCGCATGATGCAGGCCAATGTGATCGCCACCTCGGGCCGCGCGGTGGAGGCGGCAGGCGATGTAGACGTGCTGCTGCTGGACAAGACCGGCACCATCACGCTGGGTAACCGCCAGGCCAGCCAGTTCATTTCTGCCCCGGGTGTCACGGATGCCGCACTGGCCGACGCCGCCCAGCTCGCATCACTGGCCGATGAAACGCCCGAAGGCCGCAGCATCGTGGTGCTGGCCAAGCAGAAGTTCAACCTGCGCGAGCGCGACATCGAAGCCCTGGGCGCCCAATTTGTGCACTTCACCGCGCAAACCCGCATGAGCGGCGTCGATCTGCCCGGCCCCCGCCTGCTGCGCAAGGGCGCGGCCGACGCCATCCGCAAGCATGTGGAGGCACTGGGTGGGCGCTTTCCCACCGCCGTGCAGACCGCGGTGGACGATGTATCACGCCGCGGCAGCACCCCGCTGGTGGTGGCCGATGGCGCCCACGTGCTGGGCGTGGTGGAGCTCAAGGATGTCGTCAAGGGCGGCATCAAGGAGCGCTTTGCCGAATTGCGCCGCATGGGCATCAAGACCGTGATGGTGACCGGCGACAACCGCCTCACGGCCGCCGCCATTGCCGCCGAGGCCGGCGTGGACGACTTCCTGGCCGAAGCCACGCCCGAGGCCAAGCTGCAGCTCATCCGCAGCTACCAGGCTGCAGGCCAGTTAGTAGCGATGACGGGCGACGGCACCAACGACGCCCCAGCTCTCGCCCAGGCCGATGTGGCCGTGGCCATGAACACCGGCACCCAGGCCGCCAAGGAGGCCGGCAACATGGTGGACCTGGACAGCAACCCCACCAAGCTCATCGAAATCGTGGAGACCGGCAAGCAGATGCTGATGACGCGCGGCTCGCTCACCACCTTCAGCATCGCCAACGACATCGCCAAATACTTCGCCATCATCCCGGCGGCGTTTGTCACCACCTACCCGCAGCTGTCGGCGCTGAACTTCATGCATCTGGCAAGTCCTTCGTCGGCCATCCTGTCGGCGGTGGTGTTCAACGCGCTGATCATCATCTTCCTGATCCCGCTGGCCCTGAAGGGCGTGGCCTACCGCGCCGTGGGTGCCGCCGCGCTTCTGCGCCGCAACCTGGCCATTTATGGGCTGGGGGGCATGGTGGTGCCGTTCATTGGCATCAAGCTGATTGACATGGTGCTGGCTGCCGCGGGATTGACTTGAGCTCTGCCCATTCGCAAACACAGCTCCCCGAATCACTGACAAGGAAAATCGTATGTCTATCCGTATCCCCCGCGACGACGTGCCCGCCAGCGCAGGCGGCCTGCTGCGCCCCGCCCTCACGTTGTTTGTTGTGCTCTCCATCGTCACCGGCCTGCTGTACCCACTGGCTGTGACCGGCGTGGCGCAAACGGCCTTCCCGCACCAGGCCAACGGCAGCCTTGTCACCCAGGCCGGCAAGGTGGTGGGCTCCGAGCTGATCGGCCAGTCGTTCACCGAGCCCGGCCACTTCTGGGGCCGCCCTTCGGCCACTGCGCCCATGCCTTACAACGCATCGGCATCGGGTGGTTCCAACCAGGGCCCCACCAATCCAGCGCTGGCCGAAGCCGTCAAGGCACGTATCGTGGCCCTGCGCGCAGCCGACCCCGGCAACACCCGCCCCGTGCCCGTGGACCTGGTCACCGCATCGGCCAGCGGGCTAGACCCACACATCAGCCCCGCAGCCGCCGCCTACCAAACCGAGCGCGTGGCCCGTGCCCTGGGCCTGCCCGTGGGGCAAGTGCAGGCGCTGGTGCAGCAGCACACCGAAAGCCCCTGGCTGGGCCTGCTGGGCGAGCCGCGTGTGAGCGTGCTGGCATTGAACATGGCGCTTGATAAGCTATCAAAATAATAGCTACTAGCGCTTGATAGACAAGCGCCAGAGGCCATTTTTATTCAAATTTGCCGGATACACTGTCCCCATGCAGGATCGCCCCGACCCCGACGCGCTGCTGCAGCGCATCCAGCAAGAGCAGGCCCAGCAGCAGCGTGGGCGGCTCAAGGTGTTCTTCGGCGCCTGCGCGGGCGTGGGCAAGACATTCGCCATGCTGTCGGCGGCAAGGGCCGCACAAGCGCAGGGCCTGCCCGTCACCATCGGCGTGGTTGAGACGCATGGCCGCGCCGACACCGAGGCGCTGACCGCGCACCTGCCGCGCCTGCCGCTGCGCGCCCTGCCCTATAAAGACCGCACCCTGCCCGAGTTTGACCTGGACGCCGCCCTGGCCTGGGGCGCTGCGCACCCAGAGGGCCTGGTCCTGCTGGACGAACTGGCCCACAGCAACGTGGCCGGATCGCGCCACCCCAAACGCTGGCAAGACGCCGAAGAACTGCTGGCCGCAGGCATCGACGTGTGGTCCACCATGAACGTGCAGCACCTGGAGAGCCTGAACGACATCGTCAGCGGCATCACCGGCATCCGCGTGTGGGAGACGGTGCCCGACCAGTTCTTTGACGCAGCCGATGAGGTGGTGGTGGTGGACCTGCCGCCCGACGAGCTGCTGGCGCGCCTCAAAGCTGGCAAGGTCTACCTGCCCCAGCAGGCCGAACGCGCCGCCGCCAATTTCTTTCGCAAAGGCAACCTGCTGGCCCTGCGCGAGCTGGCCCTGCGCCGCACCGCCGACCGGGTGGACGATGAAATGCGCGCCTACCGCCGCGCCAGCACCACCACCGCCGAGGCCGTGTGGCCCAACCGTGAGGCCCTGCTGGCTTGCGTGGGCACCGGCGACAACGCCGAAAAAGTGGTGCGCAGCTGCGCGCGCCTGGCCACCCAGCTCGACCTGCCCTGGCACGCGGTGCATGTGGAAACACCCGAGCAGCAAGGCCAATCGGCCACCCTGCACCCGCAGGTGGAACGCACGCTGAAAATTGCCCAGCAACTGGGCGCCGCCGCCTGCGCCGTGCTGCCTGCCGCCCAGCCCGCCCAGGCCCTGGTGCGCTATGCACGCGAACACAATCTGGTGCGTGTGGTGATGGGCCGCAGCGCCCGCCGCTGGCCCTGGCAAGCCACGCTGGCCGAACAGATCGGCCAACGCGCCAGCGACCTGGACCTGCTGCAGGTGGGCACGCTGCCCAGTCGCGACGCACTCACAGAACGCAAAGCCACCCGCTCCAGCGCCGCCGCCCCTCGCGCGCCTTTCTGGCCGGGCTACATCGCCGCCGCCCTGGCCTGCTGCGTGGCCGCCGTCATTGCCACACCGCTGGCCAACGTGCTGGAGCTGACCAACATCGTCATGCTGTTTTTGCTGGTGGTGGTGGGGGTGGCGCTGCGCTTTGGGCGCGGCCCGGCCATCATGGCGGCGTTCCTGGGCGTGGGGTTTTTTGACTTCTTCTTTGTGCCGCCCCGCTTCAACTTTGCGGTAAGCGACGCGCAGTACGTCGTCACCTTCGCCGTGATGCTGGTGGTGGCCCTGGTGGTGGGCCAGCTCACCGCCGGGCTCAAGGTGCAGGCCGAGGCCGCCACCGACCGCGAGCACCGTGTGCGCAGCCTGTACGACATGGCGCGTGACCTGTCTGCCGCCCTGCTGCCCGAACAGGTGGCCGAGATTGGCGCACGCTTTATCACGGGCGAGTTCAGCGCAGGCAGCGCGCTGGTGGTGGCCGACGATGACAACCGCCTGCAAGTGCTGCCCGGAGGCACAGCCCCCGTGGACATGGCCGTGGCCCAATGGGCCTTTGAGCGCGGCGAGCCTGCGGGCCGGGGCACGGACACCTTGCACTCCAGCCCCACGCTGGTGCTGCCGCTCAAGGCGCCGATGCGCATCCGTGGCGTGCTGGTGGTGGCGATGCCACAACATCAAGGTCAGGGCCAAGTACCGGGCGTAGAACCGCGCCGCCTGCTGCAGACCTGCGCCTCGCTGCTCGCCATTTCGCTCGAGCGCATCCACTACATCGACGTGGCGCAAAAGAGCACGGTACAGATCGAGTCCGAACGCCTGCGCAACTCGCTGTTGTCAGCCATCTCGCACGACCTGCGCACGCCGCTGGCCTCGCTGGTCGGCCTGGCCGAATCGCTGGCCATGGTGCAACCGCCCCTGCCCGCGCACCAGCAGGAGTTGACCAGCGCCATCCAGCAATCCGCCCAGCGCATGAGCGCACTGGTCAACAACCTGCTGGACATGGCCCGACTGGAGGCTGGTGCCGTGCAGCTCAACAAAGCCTGGCAGCCGCTGGAAGAAGTGGTGGGCAGTGCCCTGGCCGCCAGTGCCCCCGCCATCGCTGCGCACCGGGTCGAAGTGACTCTGCCCGACGACCTGCCCCTGCTGCAGATCGACGCCGTGCTGATGGAGCGCGTGCTGGTCAACCTGCTGGAAAACGCCGCCAAGTACACGCCCGCAGACACCACCATCCACATCAGCGCGCAGCCGCAAAGCGACGCGGTGGCACTGACCCTCACCGACGAAGGCCCGGGCCTGCCCAAAGGGCGCGAAGAGTTGCTGTTTGAAAAATTCGAACGTGGCGCTCGCGAAAGCGCCACGCCCGGCGTCGGCCTGGGCCTGGCCATCTGCCGCGCCATCGTGCAGGCGCATGGTGGCAGCATCCGGGGCGATACGATCCACAACGCACAGGGCCAGCCTACAGGTGCGCGCTTTACGCTGCTGCTGCCACGCGGCACACCGCCCACCGACTTGGGCGATGACGCCGACGCCTGACACCCTTGCATCCATGCCATGCCATGACCGATCTGCCCACCCACATCCTCATCGTCGAAGACGAAGCCGACATCCGCCGCTTTGTGCGCCTGACACTGGAGACCGAAGGCCACACCGTGCACGAGGCCGCCACCCTGCAGCGCGGCCTGATCGAAGCCGGCACCCGCCGCCCCGACCTGGTGGTGCTGGACCTTGGGCTACCCGATGGGGATGGCGTCGATTTGATCCGCGACCTGCGCACCTGGTCGGCCATGCCCATCATCGTGCTCTCGGCCCGCAGCGCGGAGGCTAGCAAGATCGCGGCGCTGGACGCAGGGGCCGACGACTATCTGGTCAAGCCCTTTGGCTCGGGCGAACTGATGGCCCGCGTGCGCGCGCAGCTGCGGCGCAGCCAGCGGTCCTCGAGCGCCGAGGCAACACCCGTCATCCATTTCGGCGACATCACCGTGGACCTCGCCCGCCGCACCGTGGAGCGCCACACGGAAGGGCATGGCAGCGAGGCCCTGCACCTCACCCCCATCGAATACAAGCTGCTCACGCACCTGGCGTCCCAGCCCGACCGCGTGATCACCCATCAGCAACTGCTCAAGGCCGTGTGGGGGCCGGGCCACGCGGAGGACACGCACTATGTGCGCGTGCACCTGGCCAACTTGCGCAAGAAGGTGGAAGACAACGCGTCCATGCCCCGGCACCTGGTGACCGAGGCGGGAATCGGCTATCGGTTTGTGCCGTAGGCCCGAAAGACCTGTTTTCTCTCAGGGTGCGCAGCGCAGGGCCCGCTCGCCAATCGCCTTCAACCGGTCCTTCAACGCCTGTGGGGCCAGCACCTCAAAATCCAGGTCCAACACCACCAGCCAATACACCAGCGTATCGAGCGAATGGGCTCCGCATTCCAGCACACAGCGCTCGGCATCCAAGGCCTTGAGGACACCGACCGACGGGGGAATGCGGTGCACCGCTTCTGACAACGGCGCATGCAACACAATGCGCGCCTGCTCCGCATAAGGGGCCACCGCCAGCGAGCGTGAGACATACGCCTTCAAATCCCCACCATCCGGCGACACCCGGGGCGCGAAATGGGCGCCCACCGTGGGCACCCCCACGATGCGGTCGATGCGGAAGGTGCGCCAGTCCTCCCGCACCCGGTCCCACGCCACCAGGTACCAGCGGTGGCCGGTATGGGCCAGGCCCTGGGGTTCCACGCTGCGTTCAGCGCTGCGGCCCCGGCTGTCGCCGTAGGCGAACTCCAGGCGCAGCTGGTCTCGGCAGGCCGATGCGAGTGTGGCCAGCAGCGAGGCATCCACTACCGGCCCGACACGGTCCATGGGCAGGATGGTGGAGCGCAGTGCGTCCACCTGCTGCCGCAGCCGTGCGGGCATGGCCTGCTCCAGCTTGACCAGCGCCCGCAGCGCCGGCTCTTCAATGCCGCCTACCGCACCCGCTGTGGCGGTGCGCAGCGCAATCGACACGGCCAGGGCCTCGCCGTCGTCCAGCAGCAAGGGCGGCAGCGCCTGCCCGGCCCGGAAGGCATATCCACCCGCCACACCGCTGCTGGCGTGCACGGGGTAGCCCAGCTGGCGCAGGCGGTCGATGTCCCGCCGCAGGGTGCGCGGATGCACCTCCAGGCGCTCGGCCAGTTCCGGCCCCATCCAGTGGTTGCGCGTCTGCAACAAGGAAAGCAGCCGCAACAGGCGGGTGGATGACGTGAGCATGGCGTGACTGTACTGCACATTGAGGGCCAAAACTGTCCGCAATGGTTCTTACAGTGGCACCACCTTTTCTTCCACAACCCCAAGGAGCTTTTTATGTCCATCGTCCTCTACTGGCACCCCATGTCCAGCGCCAGCCCTATCGCCTGCGCCCTTGTCGAACTGGGTGTGCCCCACGAACGCGTGAAGGTCGACATCCGCACCGGCGAACAGCACCGCCCGGAGTACCTGGCCCTCAACCCCAACGGCAAGGTCCCCACCCTGACCGTGGACGGTGCCCCCATGTTCGAGACCCTGGCCATCCACCTGTGGCTGGGCCATCGCTTTGGCATCGAACGCGGGCTGTGGCCCGCAGCGGGCACTCCGGAGGCGCTGCAGGCCCTGTCGTGGTGTGCCTGGTCGTACGTGACCTACGGCGCGGTGCTGGTGCGCCTGCACGTGGCCACGCAGGGCGAGGAGTCGCTGCGCAGCGCCGTGCATGCACAGGCGGCCACGGCGGGCCTGAACGATTTGCTGGCGGTGCTGGACGCGCGGCTGGCCAAGCAGCCCTGGATGCTGGGGGCCGACTATTCGCTGGTGGACCTGGTGGTGGGGTCGGTGCTGGGCTACAGCGTGTACTTGGGCGCGCCGGTCAATGCGCATCCCCATGTGAAGGACTGGCTGGCACGGGTACAGGCACGCCCTGCGATGCAGATCGAGAGCTGATGCTGCGCCCCGGCCGCGGGCGCTAGAGCAGCACGATGTCGTACTGCTCCTGCCCCATTGCACTCTCGGCCTGCAGCGAGATCGGCTTGCCTATGAAGTCGGACAGCCCCGCGAGGTGCTGGCTCTCTTCGTCCAGAAACAGCTCCACCACCCGTGCCGACGCCACCACCCGGAATTCGCGCGGGTTGAACTGGCGCGCTTCGCGCAGGATCTCGCGCAGCACGTCGTAGCACACGCTGCGCGCGGTCTTGACGCTGCCCTTGCCCTGGCAGGCCTCGCAGGGTTCGCACAGCATGTGGGCCAGGGATTCGCGGGTGCGCTTGCGCGTCATTTCCACCAGCCCCAGCTGCGAGAAGCCACCCGCCATGGTCTTCACGCGGTCGCGGGCGAGCTGTTTTTTGAACTCCGCCAGCACGGCCTGCTGGTGGTCGTCGCGCACCATGTCGATGAAGTCCACGATGATGATGCCGCCCAGGTTCCGCAGGCGCAGCTGGCGCGCAATGGCTTGCGCGGCCTCGAGGTTGGTCTTGAAGATGGTGTCGTCGAAATTGCGGGCGCCCACATAACCACCCGTGTTCACATCGATGGTGGTGAGCGCCTCGGTCTGGTCCACGATGAGGTAACCGCCCGACTTCAGATCGACGCGGCGCCCCAGGGCCTTGGCCACTTCTTCGTCAATGGAATACAGGTCAAAAATCGGGCGTTCGCCCTTGTAGTGCTGCAGCTTGCCAGCGGCGGCGGGCATGAACTCCACGCCAAACGCCCGCAGCCGCTGGAACTGCTCCATCGAGTCGAGCCGGATGGTCTGCGTGTGGTCGCCCACCAAGTCGCGCAGCACGCGCTGCAGCAGGTCCAGGTCCTGGTGCAGCAGCGACATGGCCGGCAGCTTGAGCGATGCCTCCTTGATGCGCGCCCAGGTCTTGCGCAGGTAGGCGATGTCTTCGGCCAGTTCTTCGTCGGTAGAGTCTTCGCCATTGGTGCGCAGGATGAACCCGCCGCCACCGCCCGTGGATTTGTCGCCCACCAGCGCCTGCAGGCGCGCACGCAGCGCATCGCGCTCTGCGGGCGGAATCTTCTGCGACACGCCCACATGGTCGTCCTGCGGCAAAAACACCAGCAGGCGCCCGGCCACGCTGATCTGCGTGGAAAGGCGCGCGCCCTTGGTGCCAATCGGGTCCTTGATGACCTGCACCATGAGCGACTGGCCTTCGAACACCTGCTTTTCAATCGGCACCTGCGGCTCGTTCTTGCGGGCGAATGCGGGCGGCTCGCCATCGGGCTGGCGCTGCCACACATCGGCCACATGCAAAAAGGCCGCGCGCTCCAGGCCGATGTCGATGAAGGCCGACTGCATGCCGGGCAGCACCCGCGAGACCTTGCCCAGGTAAACGTTGCCCACCAGGCCGCGCTCCAGCGTGCGCTCGATGTGCAGCTCCTGCACGGCGCCGTGCTCCACCACGGCCACCCGGGTTTCCTGGGGGGACCAGTTGATCAGGATGTCTTGTTGCATGGCGTTGTTGTTGTCTTTTGTTAGCGTCGCTTAGATGGCAAAGCCCGAAGCGCGCAGCAGTTGCGCAGTCTCGTACATGGGCAGCCCCATGATGCCCGAATAGCTGCCCGCCAGGTGCTCCACATACGCCGCCGCCCGCCCCTGGATGCCATAGGCCCCGGCCTTGCCCAGTGGCTCGCCCGTGGCCACATAGGCGTCGATCTGCGCGGGTGTCATGGGGGCAAAGGTCACGCGTGACACCGACAGTGCCGCCAGCCGTTTGCCGCCCACCTGCAGCGCCACGGCAGTGAGCACGCGGTGCTCATGCCCCGCCAGTTCGGCCAGCATGCGCGCGGCATGCGGCGCGTCGTCGGGCTTGCCGTAGATCGTGCGGCCCAGGGCCACGGTGGTGTCAGAGCACAGGATCGGTGCATCGGGCAAACCCCGCCGCGCGCGCCGGGCCACGGCGGCATCGAGCTTGAGGCCGGTCACACGTTCCACATAGGCCGTGGGCGCTTCACCGGGCAGCACCACTTCGATGGCCTCGGCGTCTTCGGGCTCGTCGCCGCGCACATTGGGCAGCAGCAGTTCGTGGCGCACACCCAGTTGTTCGAGCAACTGGCGCCGGCGCGGGCTTTGGGAAGCAAGGTAGATGAAGTCGGGCATGAACGGATTTTGAATAAAAATCAGCTCTAGCGCTTATCCATCAAGCGCTAGCAGCTATAAAAAATATAGTACTTCACCCACACCCCGATCCAGGCCTCATTCGCGGTGGTAGGGGTGCCCGGCGTTCACCGACCAGGCGCGGTACAGCTGCTCGATGAGCAGCACCCGCACCATGGCGTGCGGCAAGGTCAGGTCCGAGAGGCGGATGCGCTCGTGCGCACCCTGGCGAAAGGCCGGGTCCAGCCCGTCGGGGCCGCCGATGACCAGGGCCACATCGTCGCCCCCCAGTTGCCAGCCCTTCAGGCGCTCGGCCAGGGCCTTGGTGGTGAGGCTGGTGCCACGCTCATCCAGCGCCACCACGCGCGTACCCCGGGGGATGGCGGCTTCAATGCGCTCGCGCTCGGCGGCATACAGCGTCTCCAGCGTTTTGGAGCCGCGCGGTTCGGTCTTGACGGCTTTGAGTTCGACTTTGAGCTCCGGCGGAAACCGCTTGGCGTAGTCGTCGTATGCAGTCTGCGCCCAGTCGGGCACGCGCTGGCCCACGGCCACGATCAGCAGCTTCATGGAAACTCAGGCGCGGTGCGCGGGTACGGTGGGTCGTCGATGGGCCGAGGCAGCAATCACTTGCGGCCTGGCGCCCTCTTGGTTGCGGGCTTGGCAGCTGCGCCGCCGCGAGTTGCGGCGGGCTTGGCACCGGTCTTGGCGGCAGCAGCGGTCTTGCTGCGGGGGGCCGATGGCTTGACGACCACGGTCTTGATCGGTGCCTTGGTGGCTGCGGGCTTCTTGGCGGCAGTGGTTGGCTTTGCGGGCGCCTTGGCCGGCGCGGCCTTGGCACTGCTGCTTTTTGCGGGGGTCTTGGCTGGGGCCTTGGTGATGGCTTTGGCAGGTGCTTTTGCTGTTGTCTTGGCTGCAGGTTTCGCAGCAGATTTAGCAGGTGCGGCAGCGGACTTGGCAGCTGTTTTGGCTACGGCCTTGACCGTGGCCTTGCCCGACCGGGCCGGCACCGCTGGTGCGGCTGCCTTTTTGGCGGGCGCCTTGCCTGCAGCCTTAGCGTCGGACTTGGCAGCCTTCTGGGCCGACTTCTTTTCGGCCAATTCGGTGGCGGCACTGGAAACCGGCTTGGCGGCGCCCAGCTTCAGACGCACTGGCGTGTCGCCCCACAGCTCTTCCAGACGGTAGTACTGGCGGATGGCGGGCTGCATGATGTGCGCAACGGCGGCGCCACAGTCCACGATGATCCATTCGCCGTTGTCTTCGCCTTCGATGCGCGGCTTGGTGAAGCCCGCTTCTTTCACCGCGTCGCGCACGCTGGCAGCCAAGGCCTTGGTCTGGCGGTTGGAGGTGCCCGATGCCACGATCACCCGTTCAAACAGCGGCGAGAGATGCTCGGTGTTGAAGACCTGGATGTCTTGCGCCTTGACGTCCTCCAGGCCATCGACGATGGCGCGCTGGAGTTTGGTGACGTCTTTTTTGGCGGCGGTTTCCGATTTGGTGGAGGTGGTCATCAGGCGGTGAATAGAGAGGAAATGGAATCAATATAGCGTGCAACGCAGCGCGCAACCAGTAGGGCTGCGCCTTGGGTGTTGCGCTGGTGTTGCGCAGGGGCGCTGCGGCAATTTGAGGTGTTTTTGGCCTCTTGCGCTGGTGTGAAAAGCGCGGGCAGCTATTGAAATTATAGCTTTTGCGCTTGTCAAGGCTTTCAAACCGCTGCAGCAGCCTCGCCAGCCAGCCAGTCGCGTCGCACTAGAAAGCGTTGCGTGAGGTCGGCTTCGGCAGTGTCCGCAGCATCCGAGCGCTGGTACGACCAAGCCACCAGCGGCGGCATAGACAACAAAATCGACTCGGTGCGCCCCCCCGACTGCAGGCCAAAGTGGGTGCCCCGGTCCCACACCAGGTTGAACTCGACATAGCGGCCCCGGCGGTAGAGCTGAAAGTCGCGCTCACGTTCGCCAAACGGCAGGTTCTGGCGCTTCTCTACGATGGGCAGGTAGGCCTTGAGGAAGGCATCACCCACCGACTGCGTCATGGCCAGGCTCTGGTCAAAACCCAGTTCCGCGAAGTCGTCGTAGAACACCCCGCCCACACCGCGCTGCTCGCTGCGGTGCTTGAGGTAGAAGTATTCGTCGCACCACTGCTTGAAGCGCGGGTACTTGTCGTCGCCAAACGGCGCCAGCGCGTCACGGCAGGTTTGGTGAAAGTGCACCGCATCTTCTTCAAACCCGTAGTACGGCGTGAGGTCCATGCCCCCGCCAAACCAGCAGGTGGGTGTCTGACCCGGGTGGCCTGCCGCGATCATGCGCACATTCATGTGCACGGTGGGCACGTACGGGTTGCGCGGATGGAAGACCAGCGACACGCCCATGGCCTCGAACGGTGCACCCGCCAGCTCGGGCCGGTGCTGCGTGGCCGAGGGCGGCAGCTGCGGGCCACGCACATGGCTGAAACCGCAGCCCGCGCGCTCGAACACCCGGCCACCTTCCAGGATATTGGTAATGCCGTCGCCTTGCAGCGGCTCACCAGGGGGTTTGCTCCAGGCATCGGCCAAAAAACGCGCGCCGCCCTCGCCTTCCACGGCTTCGAGCGCATCGGTAATGCGCGTCTGCAGGCCCTGCAAATAGCTGCGTACGGTCGCCACGGTCGTGGCCGGATTCAATCCAGGTGGTTGCATTTCAGTTATCCATTGCCATCGGCGCCATGCGCTGCCGGTAAAACTGGCGCGGCCCAGGCCAGGGACGCCAAGCAAGGGCCGCCCCGCCGCGAGGGCGTCATCCCCCTGTGGGGGAAGGCGCCGCAGGCGACTCAGGGGGGAGCTATTTCACCGCGCGGAAGCCAATGTCGCGGCGGTATTGCGCGCCATCGAACTGGATACCACGCGCCACGTCGTAGGCACGTTGCTGCGCCTGCTTGACGCTGTCAGCCAGCACCGTCACGCACAGCACCCGGCCACCCGTCACGCTGACCACGCCATCCTGCAACTGCGTGCCGGCGTGGAACACCACCGCATCGTCGGCCTCGGCGGGCAGGCCCGTGATGGGATCGCCCTTGCGGGGAGCTTCCGGATAGCCGTGCGCCGCCATAACCACGCCCAGTGCGGTGCGGCGGTCCCATTGCAGTTCCATCTGGTCGAGCTTGCCGTCAGCGGCAGCGGCCATCACGTCGCTGAAATCACTTTTCAGGCGCATGAGGATGGGTTGCGTCTCGGGGTCGCCCATGCGGCAGTTGAATTCGAGCGTCTTGGGCTGGCCCTTGGCGTCGATCATCAGGCCGGCGTACAGGAAGCCGGTGTAAGGGATGCCGTCCTTTTCCATGCCACGGATCGTGGGCAGGATGATCTCGCGCATGGCGCGGGCATGTACGTCGGCCGTGACCACTGGCGCGGGCGAATACGCACCCATGCCGCCGGTGTTGGGACCTTCGTCGCCGTCTTTGAGGCGCTTGTGATCCTGGCTGGTGGCCAGCGCCAGCACGTTCTTGCCATCGCACAGCACGATGAAGGAGGCTTCCTCGCCTTCGAGGAATTCCTCGATCACCACGCGCGCACCGCCTTCGTTGTGCGTTACGCCGTACTTGTTGTCCACCAGCATGAAGTCCACGGCATCGTGGGCCTCCTGCAGCGTCATGGCCACGACCACGCCCTTGCCAGCCGCCAGGCCGTCGGCCTTGATGACGATGGGCGCACCCAGGCGGTCCACAAAGGCGTGGGCGGCCACCGGGTCGGTGAAGGTGTCGTAGTCGGCCGTGGGAATGCCATGGCGGCGCATGAAGGCCTTGGAGAAGGCCTTTGAGCTTTCGAGCTGTGCGGCGGCCTTGGTGGGCCCGAAGATGCGCAGGCCATTGGCACGGAACTCATCGACCACACCGGCGGCCAGCGGCGCCTCGGGGCCCACCACGGTCAGCGCGATCTTTTCGGCCTGCGCCCACACGCGCAGTTCGCGCACGTCGGTGATGGCCACGTTGTCGAGCTTGGGGTTCAGCGCCGTGCCACCGTTGCCGGGCGCCACATACACCTTGGTCACCTTGGGGGACTGGCTCAGTTTCCACGCCATCGCGTGTTCACGGCCGCCGCCACCAATCACAAGTACTTTCATAGGAACCTTTGGTGAACCTCTGCTTGGCACTACGCCACAGCTCAGGGGCTCGTAAAAAAAATCTATCGCGACCGATCGCGCTGCTCGCTACATACAAAACCGTTGAAACTGGCACGACCCAAGCCCGTGCCCCCGCGCAAGGGCCGCCCCGCCGCGCTGGGGGCGTCCCCCTCCCGCAAGCGCAGCGCAGCGAGAGAGGGGGAAGCGGCGCAGCCGCTCAGGGGGAGCTTCACAATGCAGCGTTGTGGTAGACCTCCTGGGTATCGTCCAGGTCCTCCAGCACATCCAGCAGCCGCTGCATGCGCGCCGCGTCGTCGCCCGTCAGTTCGATGGTGTTTTCAGGCCGCATGGTCACGCCCGCCACTTCGGGCGTGAGGCCTGCGGCTTCCAGGGCATTCTTCACGGCTTCGAAGTCGGCCGGGGCGGTCAGCACCTCCACGGCACCGTCGTCGTCGGTCACCACGTCTTCAGCGCCAGCCTCCAGCGCCACTTCCATCACCTTGTCTTCACTCGTGCCCGGGGCAAAGATCAGCTGGCCGCAGTGCTTGAACTGGAACACCACCGAGCCTTCGGTGCCCATGTTGCCACCGTGTTTGCTGAACGCGTGTCGCACTTCGGCCACGGTGCGCACGCGGTTGTCGGTCATGGTGTCGATCATGATGGCCGCACCGCCAATTCCATAGCCCTCGTAGCGGATTTCTTCGTAGGTCAGGCCTTCGGCGTTGCCGGTGGCCTTGTCGATGTTGTATTTGATGCGGTCGGCGGGCATATTGGCCGCTTTGGCCTTGTCCACCGCCAGGCGCAGGCGGGGGTTGGCAGACAGGTCGCCGCCGCCCGAGCGGGCAGCCACGGTGATTTCGCGAATGATGCGGGTCCAGATCTTGCCGCGTTTTTCATCCTGGCGCCCTTTGCGGTGCTGGATATTCGCCCATTTGCTGTGTCCTGCCACGGGAAGTCCTTCTGTACTTGGTGTATTGATTTAATCTACTCAGTGGATTTTACTTTTTGCTGAACCCAGGGAACCTCTGCACGCTTCGCGCGGAAAGTGGGCGCCGCGGATCGGGATGGGCTGCCAGGCACAAAGCGCAGCAATAGCCACAGCTATTGCGAGCATTTGTAACGCAGCAGGCCGCCCGAGACCGCAGATGCACACGGCGCGCGACGCGTGCAGAGGCTCCCTCACCCCGAGGAAACCCGAAATGGCCGAACCCCTGCTGATTGCCAAGCACGACACCATCGAATGCCACCTGCTTCCAGGCCTGGCCAACCGCCACGGGCTCATCACCGGTGCAACCGGCACCGGCAAGACCGTGACCCTGCAGACCCTGGCCGAGAACTTCTCGCGCATTGGCGTGCCGGTGTTCATGGCCGATGTGAAGGGCGACCTCACAGGCGCCAGCCAACCGGGCAAGATCGGCGACAAGCTGGCGGCCGTGCTCAAGGAGCGTGGCCTTCCCCTGCCCGCCCCCCTGGCCTGCCCCACCACACTGTGGGATGTGTTCGGCGAACAGGGCCACCCGGTGCGCGCCACGGTGTCGGACATGGGCCCGCTGCTGCTGGGCCGCATGCTCAACCTGAACGAGACCCAGCTGGGTGTGCTCAACCTGGTGTTCAAGATCGCCGACGACAACGGCATGCTGCTGCTGGACCTCAAAGACCTGCGCGCCATGCTGCAGTACGTGGGCGACAACGCCAAGGAGTTCACCACCGAATACGGCAACGTGAGCGCCGCCAGCGTGGGCGCCATCCAGCGCGGGCTGCTGCAGATCGAGCAGCAGGGCGGCACGCAGTTCTTCGGCGAGCCCATGCTCAACATCCAGGACTTCATGCAGACGGTGGATGGCCACGGCGTGGTCAACATCCTGGCGGCCGACAAGCTCATGAATTCGCCGCGCCTGTACGCCACGTTTTTGCTGTGGATGCTGTCCGAGCTGTTCGAGCAGCTGCCCGAGATTGGCGATCCCGAGCAGCCCAAGCTGGTGTTCTTCTTCGACGAAGCCCACCTGCTGTTCAACGAGGCGCCCAAGGTGCTGGTGGAGCGCATCGAACTTGTGGTGCGCCTGGTGCGCTCCAAGGGCGTCGGGGTTTACTTCGTGACGCAAAACCCGCTCGATATCCCCGATAGCGTGCTGGCCCAGCTGGGCAACCGTGTGCAGCATGCGCTGCGGGCCTTCACCCCGCGCGACCAGAAGGCCGTCAAAGCGACGGCCACCACCATGCGGCAAAAGCCGGGCCTCGATATCGAAACCGCCATCACCGAACTGGCAGTGGGCGAGGCGCTGGTGAGCTTTCTGGATGCCAAGGGCCGCCCGAGCATCACCGAGCGCGTCTTCGTACTGCCCCCCGGCAGCCAGCTCGGCCCCATCACACCGCAGCAGCGCCAGGTGCTGGTGGCCAACTCGCTGGTCGCGGGCGTGTATGAAAAGGTGGTGGACCGCGAATCGGCCTACGAAAAGCTCAAGGGCCGCGCGGCCGAAGCCAGTGCGCAAGCGCCGGCTAGTGGCAAAGGAGCCCCCGCCAACACGGAAGACAGCGGCGGCGGCCTGATGGGCGGGCTCAACGACGTGCTGTTTGGCACCACAGGCCCGCGTGGTGGCAAACGCGACGGCCTGGCCCAGACCATGGCCAAGTCGGCGGTGCGCACCATGGGCACCACCATCGGCAAGGAAATCCTGCGCGGGGTGCTGGGCAGCATCTTCGGCGGCAGCAAGCGGCGTTGAACCCGGCAGGGGCGCAGATTCCCGCCCCTGCCTTGCATCCCCAGCGCGGCCCCATCGCCGGACCGTCAGCTATTGGAGGTGCCGCTGGCAATCCACGCGTGACAACCTGAAGACACCGTCCAAAGTGTCATCAATCAGTCACGTTACTGCCGTGAAATCGCCACATAACAACAAAAGGAGGGACGATGAAACGCATCGAAAACATTCTGCTGTGGTGGGGAAGCAAGGTTGTGCTGCTGGCGATTGGCGTGTGGGTGGCCGCCATCGTCGGGATCTTTGCGGGTGCCTGGCGCTTGCGCTGGCCCTGGATCCTGTATTTTTTTGCCACGGTCGTCGTCACGGCCCTGGTGATCCAGTGGACCAACGCGGTGCGCCAGCGCACCATCCGCGAAGCCCCCCTGCCCCGCTTTCTGCAGCGCAAGCTGCGTGAAACCTACCCGCACCTGAGCACGCGCGATTGCGAGCTGGTCGAACGCGGCCTGCGCCAGTTCTTCATGGCCTGCCTGCGCGGCAACAAGCAGTTTGTGGCCATGCCCTCCAAGGCGGTCGATGTGCTGTGGCATGAGTTCATCCTGCACACCCAGGCCTACAAAGCCTGGTGCCACAACGCCCTGGGTTTCTTCTTGCACCACACCCCGGCCGAGGCGCTGGGCAAAAAGGCGCGGCACAACGACGGCCTGCGTCGCTGCTGGTACTGGGTGTGCAAGGAGGAGTCGATCGACCCCAAGGCCCCCAGCCGCCTGCCCCTGCTGTTTGCACTGGATGCCAAGTTCGCCATTGCGGGCGGCTTCACCTACGTGCCCGACTGCTCCGACATCGCCCGCAAGAGCGACGCGGGTGGTAGCGGTGGCGACAGCTACTGCGGCACCAGCTTCTCGGACGGCAGCTACAGCGGCAGCTCGGGCGACTTCGGCGGTGCCGAGAGTTCGGATGGCGGTGGTGGCGACGGCGGCGGAGATGGAGGGGGCGATGGCGGCGGCTGCGGTGGGGGCGGCGGCGATTGAACGACATCCGCTCCGGCTGAACACCGCGTAGCCACGGCGACCCCGGAAGTTACTCTTTTTTTTATAGCTTGAAGCGCTTACCAGACAAGCGCAAGCGGCCAAAAACACCCAAAGTCACCCAGGCGACGACCCCGGGTGGGCCAGCGGGTCTACAGTGGCAGCCCATGAACACCACCCCCACCTGCTTCATCCTCAGCATCACCCACCATGTCGCCCACCTGGTGCTGAACCGCCCCGAGGCCATGAACACCATGCACCCCACCTTCTGGCGCGAGCTGGACGAGGTGCTGGCCCAGCTGAACCAATCGGGCAAGGCGCGGGCGCTGGTTATCAGCAGCACCGGCAAGCACTTCAGCGCGGGCATGGCGCTGGAGACCTTCGGCGGCGCCATCACCATGGACGACCAGAGCCCCGAGGGCCGGGCCGCCATCTTTGACCTGCTGACCGACATGCAGGCCACCTTCAGCCGCATCGAGAGCCTGCGCATCCCCGTCATCATGGCCATCCAGGGCGGCTGCATCGGCGGCGCGGTGGACATGGTCACGGCGGCCTGCGTGCGCTACGCCACGGCCGACGCCTTCTTCTGCATCCAAGAGATCAACATCGGCATGGTGGCCGACGTAGGCACGCTGCAGCGCCTGCCCAAGCTCATCCCGCTGGGCGTGGTGAAAGAGCTGGCCTACACCGGCCGCCGCCTGAGCGCAGCCAAGGCCCTGGGCTACGGTCTGGTCAACGAAGTGTTCGAGACCCAAGAAGCGATGCTCGCCGCTGCCTTGCAATGCGCACAAGAGATCGCCAGCAAGCCGCCCGTGGCCATCTGGGGCACCAAACAGGCCGTGAACTACGCGCGCGACCATTCGGTGGAAGACAGCCTGCGCCAGATGGGCTGGCTGCAGGGCGCCATCTGGAGCAACCAGCATGTGCGCGAGTCCGTCACGGCCATGAAACAAAAGCGCGCAGGCGACTTCCCGGCACTCACGCCGCTGCAGCGGTTCAGCGAGCTGGGCTAAGAACGTGTTCACGATCTCGCAGGGGTCGCGTTGGAGCGCAATCGGGATGAGTGGATGCTTCGGATGCGCCGCATGGGCTCATGCCCATGCAAGCAGCCGGGGCGTCCAATCGCCCGATTTCGCTCCAACCCTTCGGGCAGCGGTCTTGGCGGGCGGTCTGCGGCGTTACGGCGCTTGCCAATAGCCAAGCTATTGGCTGCGCACCGCGCCTAGCATCCCATCTCGCCAAGGCCGCTGCGCGACTCCTGGGAGATCGTGAACACGTTCTAAGGGCTCGGCCCGCGAGGCGGGCCTGGGCATGGCAGGGCACCTGCGCTGATGCGCGCGCGCCAAACCATCAAAACTCATAGCTACCCACGCTTTCAGGACAAGCGCTGGCGTCCATTTTTACTCAAAACTCCATGCTGACGGGCTATCATGTAGCCGCCCAGGGGTGGGCCATCGCCGCCCCGCTTTCGCCCTGATGGAGGATGCCGCCATGACACTGCCCAGTGTGACCCCGCCTACCTACGACGACGTGGCCGCCGCCGCGTACCGGCTCAAGGGCATGGCGCACCACACGCCGGTGCTGCGCTCCACCACCGCCGACGAACTGCTCGGCGCGCAACTGTTCTTCAAATGCGAGAACCTGCAGCGCACTGGCGCCTTCAAGTTTCGCGGGGCCTTCAACACCCTGGCCCAATTCACCGACGAACAGCGCGAGCGCGGCGTGCTGGCCTTCTCGGCCGGCAACCATGCACAGGCCATTGCACTGTCCGCCCGGATGCTGGACATGCCCGCCGTCATCGTCATGCCCGCAGACGCGCCCGCCTCCAAGATGGCGGCCACACGGGCCTATGGTGCCCAGGTCGTCACCTACGACCGCTACACCGAAGACCGCGAAGCCATCAGCCGCCACTTGGCGCTGGAGCGCGGCATGACGCTGGTACCGCCGTTCGACCACCCGCACGTCATTGCAGGCCAAGGCACCGCTGCCAAGGAACTGTTTGAAGAAGTGCCCGACCTGGACTACCTGTTCGTCTGCGTGGGCGGCGGCGGCCTGCTGGCCGGCAGCCTGCTGGCCGCGCAGGCCCTGGCGCCCCAGTGCCGCGTGGTGGGCGTCGAGCCCGAAACCGGCAACGACGCCCAGCAGTCGCTGCGCGCCGGGCACATCGTCCGCATCCCCACGCCCCACACCATTGCCGACGGCGCGCAGACCCAAGCCCTGGGCGAACTCACCTACCCCATCATCCGCGACCATGCCGAAGACATCATCAGCGTGAGCGACGAACAGCTCATGCAATCCCTGCGCTTCTTTGCCGAGCGCATGAAGATCGTGGTGGAGCCCACCGGCGCCCTGGCCTATGCGGGTGCGCAGGCCTTCTCGGGCGCGGACAACGGCGGCAAACTGCTGCACGGCGAACGCGTGGGCATCCTCATCAGCGGGGGCAATGTCGATCTGGCGCGCTATGCGCGGTTTCTGGCAGATTAGGGCCTGCCCCTCCTGTTTTTGTCCGCTGCTTTGCCGTCCAAGGGGCCAGACGATGCCCCCTTTTTTGCCGCAGCTTTCGCAGGGATTGATTTGTTGGATTATCCCCACATCATCACCCTCCAAAGAAGCATGCGGTGCCTCCTTGCGGTGTGGTCGGCCTGACAAGCGGCCCAGTCAATCCATCGCAGCCTTTCGCCCCTCGAAAAGGCCACGCGGGCCATTTTTCCCGGGGAGGCACGCGAATTGATGCTGCAGCAACACAGGGAAAACTTCAGCGAGACGACCTGCGCGCACAACAGTTAGACACAATCTTTAGCCACAGCATTACCGAGCGGCAACACTCCTTCAGCGGCTCCCCACGTGAAATGGCGCGACCCACCGAGTCATCACGGAGTCCGCCATGCCCCCACCAACCGCCCGCGACCTGCGTGCAACCACACTGTGCCGCCTGATCGCCTCCACCCTCACACTCGGCCTGGCCGCGTGCGGTGGCGCTGACAATGACGGCAGCTTTGCCACCGCGGCCGCCCCCCTCGCTCATACGCAAGCACAGACAGAAGCCCCCCCAGGGTGCACCCCCACCGCCCCAGCAACACGCACGCTCAGCCCCGACAAAGACCATAACACCCTGTGCTGGGGCGACGTGGGTTGGAGCGAGCCCACCCTGGACGGCGCAGCGCTGCAGCAAAACCTGGATTTCTACCCCGCAACCGGCTCGGCCGCAGCGACAACCGCGCCGCTCATCGTGTGGGCCCACCCCAACGGCCGCACAAAGGCACTTGATGCCACCCTGCGGGACACGCTGCTAAAACCAGCGCTGCTCGGGGGCTACGCATTTGCGTCCTTGGAGTTCCGCCATCCCGTAGTCAACGCACCCACGCAACCCAACAGCCCTGTCCCCCACACCGATATTGCCCAGGCCTTGAACTACCTCGTGGCCCATGCATCGGCGCTGCAAGTCGACCCACGCAACATCTTCCTGGTGGGCCAGTCACGCGGCACGCTGGGTGTATGGACGGCCTTGCAACCGCCCCTCACCTCCCCCCGCGTGCGCGCAGTGTTTGGGGTCAACGCGCAAACGAGTTACGACGGCAACGACTTCGCGCAGTGGTTTCTCGTCGAACCCGCACGCGACGACTTTCTGCGCGCGTTCAACCGCAAGAACCCCAACGCCGACCGCTACGGCAGCGCTGTGCGCGACGTCACCCGCAATGCCCCAGCTGTGCATCTGCGCTATGACAGCCCCGTGGTAGGCCAGCAGCTCACCCTGGCTCAGATGCAGCAGCAAGACGCCCTGCACTACCCCGACTTTGGCCCTGCGCTATGCAAGGCCTACACGCAAGCCCAGTCCAACGCCTGCAGCTACGACGCTGACTCTCGCTACCACGACCGTCCCGACCTCGTCTACGAAGGTTACGTGCGCTTTTTTGATCGCCACCGAGCACCTTAAGCCGCTTCCCCACCAAGAAAAATACAAATGCAAGCCAGGGAGGAGACCAGCCACCACGACGACACCAAACCACACACCCCCTCACCTATCCATCATTCAATGAACCCATTCATTCCATGAAACTCACACATCACGCCCTGTGGGGCATCCTTCTCGCGAGTCTGCTGCAAGGCTGCGGCGGTGGCTCCACCAGTACCAGCACCACGCAGTCCACCACCAAAACCATCCACGCCAGCACCATTGGCGACGACGATGGCAACGGCCTTGCCCCGCTGGATACGTCCCTGGTGCGAACACGCCACGCTGGTGGCGCAGCCATCAATCTGGTGGCATTCACCTCCGACAGCAGCGACATGCCCACCATCGACCTGGCCAAGCGCATGCAAAAGTGGAGCCCTACCAGCAAGACCGGCGCATGGGGCTCTGCTCCCTATGAGCGCCTTGACCTGGATGCCAACGGCTGGGTACAAAGCCTGCCAGCCAACCCCGACGAGGCGGGCTACGCCAGTGTCAGCTCCGCCATCCTGGACAACAACAGCGCCAAGTCCCGCCTGACAGGTATCTATCATGTCTACTACGAAGGAGAGGGCGACTTCTACATTGCAGGTGCTTCGGCCAGAGACTTCAAGAAGGTGGAACCAGGCCACGCCACCTTCAACATGCTGGACGACGCCGGGCTGAGTGAAAACCTGTTCATCAACATCTCCAAGGTCACCCCCGGCAACCATCTGCGCAACATCCGCATCCTCGCACCGGGAGGAATCTGTGGAAACAACCGATTCAAATGGGTTGCGGACAGCAGTGCCTGCGTGGGCACAAGCTACAAATCACTGGTGGAGCTGTCGCAGACCCAAATATGGTTTCCCAATTTCCTGGGCGACCTCAGCGGCTACCGTGCCTTGCGTTTCATGGACTGGTTCAAGACCAACAGCTCCCCTCTTGCGACGTGGGAAACGCGGCCACTCAAAGCCCACTACACCTGGAACACCGACTACGGCGTTCCTGTGGGCATGGCCGTGAACCTGGCCAATACCCTGCAAGCCGATGCCTGGCTCAACATCCCCTTCCACGCCAGCGACGACTATGCGCGGCGCCTGGCCCAGCTCGTGAAGCAGAGCCTCAACCCGGCCGCCAAATTCATAGTGGAATACGGCAATGAACCGTGGAACAACGGCTACGGCTTCTCGCAAAACTACCAGTGGCTCGCGGGTCAGGGCAGCGAAAAATTCAACGGTGAAGGCAGCGTGCACGACCGCGTCATCAACTACTACGCACTGCGCTCCAGCCAGCTGTGCCAGATCATCAAGCAGGAGTTTGGTGCGCAGTCGTCCCGCGTGCAATGCGTGGTCAATCAGCAGATCTCCGTGATAGACCCCGACCTGCCCCTGCTGCGCTGCCCCCTGGCCGTGAAACACGGGCACATTGCAGGCGGCTGTGCCAGCGCCATCGACGCTGTGGCCGTGGCCCCCTATGTGGGCGGCTATCTGGGCGACCGTGAGCACATTGCGGCCGTGGAGACATGGACGCATGAATCCGACGGCGGACTCAGCACCCTCTTCAAGGAACTGCGCGCCAAAGACGCAAATGGCAACTCCATTGCCGACACCCCGCTCAAGTCCCCCGAAATCCCGCATGGCGCCATCGACCAGGTGACCAGCTGGATCAACGGACAAAAGGCGATCGTCTCCGACAAGAATTTCAAAAAACCCCTGTTCGCCTACGAAGGGGGACAACACCTTGCCGTGGTCACCACGGCCAACGCAGCCGTCACTCAGCTGTTTACCAACGCCAACCGCGACGCACGCATGGGCGATGTGTACCGCGACTTGATGGGCGCGTGGACCAATGCCAACGGCACCGCGCCAGGGCAGGTCTTCACCTACTTCAACAACGTCTACAAGCCCGGCTCCGACGGCGCATGGGGCCTGCGCGAAGCTGCGTTTGACAACGCAGCCAGCAACCCCAAATGGGTTGCCGTTCAGCCCTACCGCGAAAACATTGCCTGCTGGTGGGCCCAGTGCGCCCCATGACGCTGCATTACTCCTAACGCACGCCCCAGAACGCACACCCTCGACATCCGCGAGGGTGTGCGCAAGCACCATGCACCGAGAGCGCCGCGCCAGTAACGCCGTCCGGCCCACCACATGGCCATGGGAGTGCAACAGCAAGTGGCACGGTCGGGGCTCCCTTCGCACAGGAATAGACAGGGAAACGGGCCCTGGAATACTTTCCGAGGCCCCTGCGGCCCCCTCCCCTCAAGGGGGCGACACCGGTGGCCTGGCAAAGCCAGCTCCACAGCTCCCCGAGGCCTCAAGGCCTGTTTCTACGGACCGGGGAAAAAGGGAGGTCAAAATACGGCCAACACCCTTCATTCATCCCGTAGACCAGAGGCCGCGCCATGAGCACCGCACCCCAAAGCAATGTCACCGTCATCACCCACCCCCTCGTGCAGCACAAGCTCACGCTGATGCGCCGAAAGGACGCCAGCACCAACAGCTTTCGCCGCCTGCTGGGCGAGCTCTCGACCCTGATGGCTTACGAAGTGACGCGCGACATGCCGCTGCAGGACTTCGAGATCGAAACCCCGCTGGAGACCATGACCGGCAAGGTCATCGACGGCAAGAAGCTGGTGCTGGTCTCCATCCTGCGCGCGGGCAACGGCTTTCTGGACGGCATGCTCAACGTGGTGCCCGGCGCCCGCGTCGGCCACATCGGCCTGTACCGCGACCCGGCCACGCTGCAGCCCGTGGAGTACTACTTCAAGATGCCGTCCGAAATGGACGAGCGCGACATCATCGTGGTAGACCCCATGCTGGCCACCGGCAACTCGGCCGCCGCCTGCGTGGACCGCTTGAAGAAGCTCAACCCCCGCTCCATCAAGTTCGTCTGCCTGCTTGCCGCGCCCGAGGGCATTGCCACGTTGCAAAAGGCCCACCCCGACGTACCGATCTTCACCGCCGCCATCGACCGCGAGCTCAACGACCACGGCTATATCCTGCCGGGCCTGGGGGATGCGGGGGACCGGATTTTTGGCACCAAATAAGCGCATGGCACTGTTGCATGCCCCAGCCACCATCGTGCCTTTGGGCGCTGTGGTGGCTTTTTTTTGATGGAGACAACCGCAGCACCGCGATTTTTTTACCACTTGGTGGCTTTCCTCTGGCAGACTTGCCTGCGGCCCGCTCCCCTGGCGCTGCGCACGACTGGCGCACAAATTGCATGAGGACCGGACCTCTCCTCCTCATTCGATTGCCTGAAGGACCCCCACCATGACCACTCGCCGCATCTTCACCGGACGCCTGCTCTGCACCTCCATGGCCTTGTCTGCCGCCATGGCGATGGCACCCTCTTTGGCCACAGCGCAGTCCAAGATCAAGGTCGCGGCGATCTATACGGTGCCCTTCGAGCAGCAATGGGTCAGCCGCATTCACAAGGCGCTCAAGGCGGCCGAAGCACGCGGCGAGATCGAATACAAGGCCAGCGAAAACGTCAGCAACGCCGACTACGAACGTGTGATGCGCGAGTACGCCACGGGCGGCAACCAGCTCATCGTGGGCGAGGCCTTTGCGGTGGAAGCCGCCGCCCGCAAGGTAGCCAAGGATTTCCCCAAGACATCATTCCTTCTGGGCTCCTCGGGCAAGCCGCAGGCACCCAACTTCAGCGTGTTCGACAACTACATCCAGGAGCCTGCTTACCTCAGCGGCATGATCGCGGGCGGCATGACCAAGACGAACAAGATCGGCATGGTGGGCGGCTTCCCCATTCCTGAGGTCAACCGCCTGATGCACGCCTTCATGGCCGGCGCCAAGGAGACCAACCCCAAGGTCGAGTTCACCATCACCTTCATCAACAGCTGGTTTGACCCACCCAAGGCCAAAGAAGCCACCTTTGCCATGATCGACAAGGGCGCCGATGTGCTCTATGCCGAACGTTTTGGCGTGAGCGATGCGGCCAAGGAAAAGGGCAAGCTCGCCATTGGCAACGTGATCAATACGCAGGACAAGTACCCCGACACCGTCGTCGCCTCGGCCCTGTGGCACATGGAGCCCAGCATCGACCGTGCGCTCAAGCTGGTCAAGGAAGGCAAGTTCACCCCCGAAGACTACGGCCCGTATTCGATGATGAAGCACAAGGGCTCGGAACTCGCTCCGCTGGGCACGTTCGAGAAGAAGATCCCCGCCGACATCGTCGCCAAGGTCAAGGCCAAGGAATCTGACATCCTGGCGGGCAAGTTCACCGTGAAGGTGGATGACAGCCAGCCCAAGTCCACGGCCAAGTAAACACCGCACCATCGCGGGCGCACTGCCCGCTTCGTGTCTAAGAACCTGTTCCAAAGGCCACCCCTGCAACGCGGTGGCCTGTTTGCTTGTATCTCCTCACACCCTTCTGTCTGAACCACAAGGCACCACATCATGCACACGCCCCGTACCACCAAGCCTACTCTGACAACCCGGTGCACCCGCCTGCTGGGCGCCCTGGCCCTGGCCGCAGTGGTCGCGGGCTGTGCCGCCACCTCGCCTGGCAAAACAGCCGTTCGGCTGGATGACACACCGCGCATCGCCGTCATCTCGGCCTTTGCGCCCGAACTGACGGTGCTGCTGCCCAAGGTGCAACAACCCGCCAAGCACAGCGTCAACGGCGTGGAGTTCACCACCGGCACGCTCGAAGGCAAGCCCGTTGTCGTGTTCCTCTCGGGCATCAGCATGACCAACGCGGCCATGAACACACAGCTGGTGCTGGACCGCTTCCATGTGAGCCACATTGTCTTTTCCGGCATCGCCGGTGGCGTGAACCCCAGCCTGCACATTGGCGACGTGACCGTGCCCGCGCAGTGGGGCCAGTACATGGAATGGCTGATGGCGCGTGAAGACAAGCCCGGGCAGTACAGCGCCCCCGCGTGGATGAAAAGCGAGCTGACGATGCCCGCCTTCGGCATGATGCACCCGCGCCCCGTCGAGGTGCGGTCGGCAGCCAAGCCCGGCATCACCAAACAGTTCTGGTTTGAAGCCGACCCGAAGATGCTGGCCACCGCACGCAGCCTTCAGAACGTAGGCCTGGAGCATTGCCTGGCGAGCACCTGCCTGAAGCAACGCCCGCAACTCGTGGTGGGCGGCAGCGGCGTGTCGGGCCAGGCATTTGTGGACAACAAGGCCTTCCGCGAATACGCGTTCAAGACCTTCGAGGCCAACGTGCTCGACATGGAAACCGCCGCTACCGCCATGGTGGCGCACAGCAATGGCGTGCCGTACATCGCCTTTCGCTCGCTGAGTGACCTGGCGGGTGGTGGTGACGGCGAGAATGAAATGGGCACCTTCATGGGCCTGGCAGCTGCCAATTCGGCGAAGGTGCTGCAGGCGTTTCTGGCGGCCTGGAAGTGAGTTCACTTCAACCGCACTGTTCGCTGCGCGCCCTGAGCCCCTTCCCCCTCGTGAGGAAGGGGTTGGGTAGAAGGGGAAGCTGGAAACCGGCGCTGTGCTTGATGCGTAAGCCGCGCCCCCTCTCCCCCGCCCTCTCCCGCGAGGGGAGAGGGCGCGACAGCCAACTGCAGTTAGCGCGCGGCACCGTGGAGGACTGACATGGCACCCGTCCTGCGCCTCACAAACATCACCAAACGCTTCGGCAAGCTGGTCGCCAACGACGGCATCAGCTTGACCCTGGCGCGTGGCGAGGTGCTGGCCCTGCTGGGTGAGAACGGCGCAGGCAAGTCCACGCTGATGTCCATCCTGTTCGGGCACTACGTAGCCGACGAAGGACACATCGAAGTCTTCGGCCAACCCCTGCCGCCCGGCCAGCCGCGCGCAGCGCTGGCGGCGGGCATTGGCATGGTGCACCAGCACTTCACCCTGGCCGACAACCTGACGGTGCTGGACAACGTGCTGCTGGGTACCGAGCCGCTGTGGCAGCCGTTCTCGCGCCGCAGCAGCGCGCGGGCCAAGCTGCTGGCCGTGGCGCAGCAGTTTGGTTTGCCCGTGGATGCCGATGCCCGCGTGGGCGGCCTCTCGGTGGGCGAGCGCCAGCGGGTCGAAATCCTGAAAGCGCTGTACCGGGGCGCGCGCATCCTCATCCTCGACGAACCCACGGCGGTGCTCACTCCGCAGGAGAGCGAGGCCTTGTTCGACACCCTGGCGCAGATGGTGGCGCAGGGCCTGTCCATCATCTTCATCAGCCACAAGCTGGGCGAAGTGCTGCGCGTGTCGCACCGCGTGGCCGTGCTGCGCCAGGGCAAGCTGGTGGCCGAGGCGCCCGCGCAGGGCATCACCCAAGGGCAACTGGCGCAGTGGATGGTGGGCCATGCCATCGAAGCCCCTGCGCGGCGCCCGGCCCGGGTGGTGGGTGCTGCCGTCTGCAGCCTGCACAACGTGAGCACCGCACCCACCGGCCGTGACCGGTTGCAGAACGTGTCGCTCACCCTCCACGCAGGCGAAATCGTGGCCATCGCGGGCGTCAGCGGCAATGGCCAGGTCGCGCTGGCCGATGTGCTGTGTGGCGTGCGCGCCGCCACTGCGGGCCAGGCCACGCTGCGCGGCGCGCCCTTGCAAGCCCGGCCCGCGTGGTTGGTGAACCAGGGCGTGGCCCGCATCCCTGAAGACCGGCACGCTGTGGGCGTGGTGGGCGATTTGCCGGTGTGGGAAAACGCCGTGTCGGAACGCCTGCGCAGCCACTGGTTTGCGCACCCATGGTTCAAGGCCTTCTGGGTCAAGCGCCGTGCAGCCCGACAACACGCGCAGCACGTGGCCGAGACCTTTGATGTGCGTGGCGGCGGGCTCGACACGCCAGCCCGGTCGCTTTCGGGCGGCAACATGCAAAAGCTCATCCTTGGCCGGGCACTGCTGCCGCCTGAGGATGAGGCGGGCCACAGTGCTCCTGCGCCCCAACTCATCGTCGCGCACCAGCCCACCTGGGGGCTGGATATCGGTGCCGTGATGTTTGTGCAGCAGCAGCTCATCAACGCGCGCGACGGCGGCGCGGCCGTGCTGCTGATTTCGGATGACCTCGATGAAGTATTGGCCCTGGGCGACCGCGTGGCGGTGATGCACGATGGACAGCTGAGCGAGGCGCGGCCTGCGGAGGCTTGGACGCGCGAGGCGGTTGGGCTGGCGATGGCAGGCGCCATGCACTGACCCAACGTACAAGAACAAAATCATCATGCGACTCGAAAAACGCAATCACACCTCCCCCGCAGCCTATGTGCTGGCACCGGTGGGCGCCGTGGTTTTCACGCTGCTCATCAGCGGCCTGCTGGTGATGTGGGCCGGGGCGCCGGTGGGGCAGACCTATGCGCTGCTGCTGCAGGGCGCCTTCGGTTCGGTGTTTGCGCTGACCGAAACGCTCACGCGCGCCACGCCGCTGATCCTGACGGGGCTGGCAGCCGCCGTGGCCTTTCGGGCGCGGTTGTTCAACATCGGGGCCGAGGGGCAGTTGTACGCGGGCGCGCTGGCCGCCGTGGCGGTGGGTGGGATGCACGGCGGCACGGGGCTGGAATGGTCGCCCTGGCTGCTCTTCCCGCTGATGATGCTGGCAGCTGCGCTGGCCGGGGCGCTGCTGCTGCTGGGCCCGGCGCTGATGAAGGCGCGGCTGGGGGTGGACGAGGTGGTCACCACGCTGCTGCTCAACTTCATCATGCTGCTGCTGGTGTCGGCGCTGCTCGACGGCCCGATGAAAGACCCGCTCTCGATGGGCTGGCCGCAGAGCGTGGCGCTGCAGGGCGAGCTGGAGCTGTCCCGCCTGGTGCCGCAGACGCGGCTGCACACGGGGCTGCTGTGGGCCGTGTCGCTGGCGGTGATGCTGTGGGCGCTGCTGGCGCGCACGGTGCCAGGGTTCGACATTCGCGCGGCGGGCGCCAATGCGCGGGCTGCGGCGTTTGCGGGCGTGCCCATCACGCGCACCGTGGTGCTGGTGGCGCTGCTGTCGGGTGGCCTGGCGGGGCTGGCGGGGGCCATCGAGGTGGCGGGCCGCACGGGCTATGTGACGCTCGACATGTCGCCGGGCTACGGGTACAGCGGCATCGTGATTGCCATGCTGGCGGGGCTGCACCCGCTGGGGGTGGTGGCGGCGGGCGTGTTCGTGGCCGGCGTGCTGGTGGGGGCCGACAGCATGAGCCGCGCGGTGGGTGTGCCGACCTACATTGCGGACGTGATCGTGGCCACGTCGCTGATCGCGGTGCTGGTGGCGGGGCTGCTCACGCAGTACCGGGTGCGCTGGAAGTGAACCCGCCATGCACCCAAAATTCAAACAAAAAATGCCTCTGCCGCTTGTCTATCAAGCGCTAGCAGCTATTAATTTGATAGTGACAGCCTGGAGCGCCACCGCATGACCGAGTTGCTCGATATCCTCGCCAACCCGGCCTTCTGGATCGCCACCCTGCGCGTGGCCACACCGCTCATCCTGGGCACGCTGGGGGTGCTGCTGTGCGAGCGCGCGGGGGTGCTGAACCTGGGCATAGAGGGGATCATGGTGGCGGGGGCGTTCACCGGCTGGCTCACGGTGTATGCCGGGCACGGCCTGTGGGCAGGGGTACTGGTGGCGGCGCTCACGGGTGCGGCGTTCGGGCTGCTGCATGCGTGGCTGACGGTGGGCCTGGCGCTGTCGCAGCATGTATCAGGCCTAGGCATCACGCTGCTGGCCACGGCACTGTCGTACTACGGGTACCGGGTGAGCTTCCCGAAGGTCAACACGCCGCCCACCATCGAGCCGTTTGCGCCGATGGAGTGGCTGGGCATACCCATTTTGTCGGCGCAAACGCCGCTCACGCTGCTGGCGCTGGTGCTGGTGCCGCTGCTGGCCTGGGTGCTGATGCGCACCCCGCTGGGCCTGGCGGTGCGCATGGTGGGCGAGAACCCGCAGGCGGCCGAGGGCCAGGGCATTCCGGTGGCGGCCACGCGCACCGGGGCCATCGTGGCCGGCTCCGCACTGATGGGCGTGGCGGGCGCCTTCCTCACGCTGTCGGCGTTCAACGCGTTTTTCTTCAACATGGTGAACGGGCGCGGCTGGATCTGCGTGGCGCTGGTGGTGTTCGCCTCGTGGCGGCCGGGCAAGGCGCTGCTGGGTGCCTTGCTCTTTGCCTTCTGCGATGCGCTGCAGTTGCGGCTGCAGCAGGCGGGCGATGCGTGGCTGCCGTACCAGGTGTATCTGATGCTGCCGTACGGGCTGTCCATCCTGGCGCTGGTGCTGGTGGCGCGCAGGGCCGCGTATCCTCAGGCACTGATGAAGCCCTACCGCAAGGGGGAGCGATGAAGCGCGCACTCAACCCGGTCGCGCGCTGGCTGGTGGGTGCGCTGCTGGCCTGTGCCGGCCAGGCCCACGCGCTGGGCATGGATCTGCCGTATCAATCCTTCGCCACTGCGCCCGATGTGGACTGGATCAAGGTCTGCGGCCAATGGCCCGCGTCCGTGCAAGCTGGCGAAGGCGGTGGCATGTACCGCATCGTGCACGCCACGCGCCATGCGCAGTCTTTTCTGTACCTGCAATGGATCGTGCGCGACAGCAGTGACAGCGCCTCGGAGGTACATACCGAAGGCTTTGATGCCATCAACAACGACCATGCCGAAATCACGCTGAGCCAGATGAACTGCCAGCCAACACGCCAGGGCATCCGCTTTACCGCGCGGGCGGAATCAGGGCACGACAACAGCGTGTTTCGCATCACCATCGATGCCGGGCACAAGCCGGGCGAGCTGCGCTTTCGCACCAGCCAGAGGCGCTGATGCGTTGGACGCGTCATTCAGGCGGCGGGTGCCCCCATGGGCGTGCACAGCTCCACCAGTGCGCCATTGATGTCCGCCACATAGGCCACGGTCTGGCCCCAGGGCATCTGCTCGGGGGCCTGTACCAGCCGAGCACCAGCGTCCACCGCACGCTGCAAGGCGGCAGCTACATCGGCGGTGGTGAAGGCGATCTCAAAGCTGGGGGCATCGGCCGACGCGCGCTGGGGGTTCTTGCCCAGCTCCACCATCAGCCGCAAGGAAGCAAAAGCCAGCGAAGTGGCTCCCGTGTCCAGCTCGCCAAAATCGCCTGCATCGTGCAAAAAACGGCGCGCAAAGCCGAAGGCCTGTTCGTAGAAAGCGATGGTTTTCGGAACGTCTTCGACGTAGAGAATGGTGTAGCCAAATTGCATGAAAACTGCCTTTGCAAAAAATGCGTTGAAATGGCTGGATGCCTCCAGCGAAAGCCACAGCTTAGGCATGCAGCCCGCCTTTGTCTTGAATAAACCCGACAGCAACGACCCCACCCGCCATGCTTGACCTGCTCATCACCCACGCCACCCTGTCCGACGGCCGCCAGAACATGTCGATTGCCGTGCAGGACGGCCGCATCGCCGAGGTGACCGAGGGCCTGCAAGCCCCCGCGCACGAGGCGGTGGATGCGGGCGGTCTGCTGGTGAGCCCGCCGTTTGTGGACGCGCATTTCCACATGGATTCGACCCTGAGCTACGGCCAGCCGCGCGTGAACGAAAGTGGCACTCTGCTCGAAGGCATTGCGCTGTGGGGCGAGCTCAAGCCGACGCTGACGCACGAGGCCATCGTAGAGCGCGCCCTGCGCTATTGCGACATGGCCGTGGCGCGCGGGCTGCTGGCTATACGGTCGCACGTGGACACCAGCCACCCCAGCCTGCTGCCGGTGCAGGCGCTGCTGGACGTGAAGCAGCGCGTGGCGCCGTACCTGGATTTGCAGCTCGTGGCCTTCCCACAAGACGGTGTGCTGCGTGCGCGGGGGGGGCTAGCCAACCTGAAACGTGCGCTCGATATGGGCGTGGACGTGGTGGGCGGCATTCCGCACTTCGAACGCACCATGGCGCAGGGGGCCGAGAGCGTGAAGATCCTGTGCGAACTGGCTGCCGAACACGGCAAGCGCGTGGACATGCATTGCGACGAATCCGACGACCCGCATTCACGCCATGTGGAAACCCTAGCGTATGAAACCCAGCGCCTGGGCCTGCACGGCCGGGTGACGGGCTCGCACCTCACCTCCATGCACAGCATGGACAACTACTACGTGAGCAAGCTCATCCCGCTGATGGCCGAGGCCGACCTGGGCGTGGTGGCCAACCCGCTCATCAACATCACGCTGCAAGGCCGCCACGACACCTACCCCAAGCGCCGGGGCATGACCCGTGTGCCCGAGCTGATGGCTGCGGGCCTGACGGTGGCGTTTGGCCACGACTGCGTGCTGGACCCCTGGTACAGCGGCGGCAGCGCCGACATGCTGGAGGCCGCGCACATGGGCCTGCATGTGGGCCAGATGACCAGCCAGGCCGCGATGCGGCAGTGTTTTGATGCGGTGACGGTGAATCCCGCCAAGCTGCTGGGGCTGGAGGGCTACGGTATCGCCCCCGGCTGCCATGCCGACCTGGTGCTGCTGCATGCGTGCAACCCGGTGGACGCCATCCGCCTGCGCGCCACGCGCCTGGGTGTGTGGCGGCGCGGCCAACGGGTGGCCAGCAGCCCAGCGCCCGTGGCGCAGCTGAACCTGCCTGGGCGGCCCGGCAGCGTAAATTTCACGTCAAATTAGCCTCTCACGCTTATGTATCAAGCGCAAACAGCTACACATTCAATAGCATTTCAAGCGTTCACGCCATGCGCGCAATCGTCCTGCGAAACCGCGCCAGCGCCAGGCTGAACAGCACCGCCCCAATCCCCAGCAGCCACACCAGCGATGGCCACACCACCGCCCAGCCCGCGCCACGGTAGAGGATGGCCTGGGCCAGCTCGGTGAAGTGCGTGGTGGGCGCCAGCGCCATGCCGTACTGCACCCACAGCGGCATGCTCTCGCGCGGGGTGACACCGCCGGACAGCATCTGCAGCGGCATCATCACCAGCACCATCAGCAAGCCAAACTGCGGCATGCTGCGCGCCACCGTGGCCATGAAGATGCCCATGGACGTGGTGGCAAACAGATGCAGCGTGGCGCCCAGCAGAAACAGCGGCACCGAGCCCTCGATGGGCACACCAATCGCCCACCGGATCACCGCCGTGAGCGACACCCAGGTAGCGACCAGCACCACCAGCGCCATGGCCCAGACCTTGGCCAGCATGATCTCGCCGGGGGTGACGGGCATCACCAGCAAATGCTCCACCGTGCCATGCTCGCGCTCGCGTATCAGCGCGGCGCCGGTGAGGATGATGGAGAGCATGGTCACGATGTTGATCAGCTCCATCAGCGAGCCAAACCACGCGGGGTTCAGCGCCGGGTTGAAGCGCGAACGCACCGTCAGTTCGATGGGCTGGGCGGCCACGGCGCGGTCGCGCTGCACGAACTCGGCCACCTCCAGCTGCACGATCTGCTGCACCGCCCCATTGGCCGCAAACGCCTGCCCCATGCGCGTGGCGTCGATGTTGAGCTGCACCTGCGGCACCCGGCCCGCCAGCACGTCGCGCTGGAAATGCGTGGGGATGTGCAGCACCAGCGTGAAGCGGCCGGCGTCCAGGCCCGGGTCCACCTCGCGCATGCTGATCATCGCGGGGCGGGTGAACTGGGGCGCGTAGAACGCGGTGGCGATGCGCTGGGACAAGGCCGAGTCGTCCTCGTCCACGATGGCAATGGGCACGTGGTACAGCGTCTCGGGCTGCGCCATGCCCGCCGAGTACACCGCCAGCGTGGTGGTGTAGACGATGAGGAACAGCATGGCTGGATCGCGCCACAGGCTCCATAGCTCCTTGATGCCCAGCCTGAAGATGTTCGACCAGCGGCCACGCAGCGCCATGTCAGGTCTCCTGCTTCTTCAGCAAAGCGATGGCGGTGCCGACGATGACCGGCACTGCCACCAGCATGGGCCAGAACTCGGCCTGCAAATCCTGCAGGCCCAGCGCCTTGTTGAACACGCCCCGGCTGATGGTGAACATGTGGCTGGCTGGGTAGACCTCGCCCACCCAGCGCGCAAAGCCCGTCATGGACGACACCGGGTTGATGAGCCCCGCAAACTGCACGGCAGGAATGATGGTGCCCACCATGGCAAAGAACATCGCCGCGATCTGGCTGCGCGTGACGGTGGAGGCCAAAAGGCCCATGCCCGTGGAACACAGGCTGAACAGCACGGCGCCCAGCGTCAGCGTGGCAAAGCTGCCGGTGATGGGCACCCCAAACACCGTCACCGCCGCCAGGCACATCAGGCCAAAGTTGAACAGCGCCAGCAGCACATAGGGCAGCTGCTTGCCCAGCATGAATTCGGTGCGCGTGGTGGGCGTGACATACAGGTTGATGATGGAGCCCAGCTCCTTCTCGCGCACCACGGCCAGGGCCGTGAGCATGGCGGGCAGCATGAGCAACAGCAGCGGGATCACGGCGGGCACCATGGACGGCAGGCTGCGCACGTCGGGGTTGTAGCGGTAGCGCGGCTCCACCTCCAGCAGGCCCCGGGGCACCACGCCCGTGCGGCTGCGGCTTTGCTCCACCAGCCATTGCTGGTGCAGGCCCTGGGCGTAGCCGATGACGGTTTCGGCGCGCTGGGGCATGGCCCCGTCCACCCAGGCACCGATCTGCACCGGCTGGCCGCGTGCCACGTCGCGCGCAAAGCCGGGCGGTATCTCCAGCGCCAGCGATATCTCGGCGGAGCGCATGCGCGCATCCAGCTCGGCGTAGGTGGCAATCGGCGGCTCCTCGGTAAAGTAGCGCGAGCCCGCGAGGTTCAGCGTGTAGGCGCGGCTCAACGCGGTCTGGTCGCGGTCCAGCACGGCAAAGCGCAGGTTCTCCACGTCCATGCTGATGCCGTAGCCCATCACGAACATCAGGATCAGCGAGCCCAGCAGCGCCATGGCGCCACGCACCGGGTCGCGGCGCAGCTCCAGAGATTCGCGCCACTGGGTGCTGTGGATGCGGGCCAAGCTCTGGCGCAAACGAGTGGGCCAGGTGGAGGCGTTGGGTGTGGGTACAGCCGATAGCGTGGTGTGGTCCGAAGCCTCCACGGGTACAGGGGCCTGGGCCGTGCCCGCGGCATCCTCCAGGTAGCCGATGAAGGCTTCCTCCAGCATGGCAGCACCGCGCTTGGCAACAATCTCCTGCGGCGCGGCACTCTCCAGCACACGCCCCGCGTGCATCAGCGAGATGCGGTCGCAGCGCTCGGCCTCGTTCATGAAGTGGGTGGAGATGAAGATGGTGACCTTGTCGCGCCGCGCCAGCTCCACCATCAGGCGCCAGAAGTGGTCGCGCGCCATGGGGTCCACGCCCGAGGTGGGCTCGTCCAGGATCAGCAGCTCGGGTTGGTGCACCATGGCCACGGCCAGCGACAGGCGTTGGCGCATGCCCAGTGGCAGCTTCATGGGCAGTGCGCTGCGGGCGGCCTGCAGGTCAAAGCGCTCCAGCATGGCCGTCACGCGCGCAGGCACCTCGGCCTCGGGCACATGGAACAGCCGGGCGTGCAGCACCAGGTTCTGCTCCACCGAGAGTTCGCTGTACAGCGAAAACGCCTGCGACATGTAGCCCACGCGCCGCCGCGTGGCGATGTCCTTGGGGTCCACCGGCTGGCCAAACAGCCAGGCCTGTCCGTCGCTGGCGGGCAGCAGGCCGGTGAGCATCTTCATGGTGGTGGATTTGCCGCAGCCGTTGCTGCCCAGAAAGCCAAAGATCTCGCCGCGCTGGATGCGAAAGCTCACGTGGTCCACCGCCACAAAGTCGCCAAAACGCATGGTCAGGTCGCGCGCCTCGATGGCGACGTTGGCGGCATCGTGGGCCTGCGACCGGTCCAGCGGCGGAATCTGCACCGCCTGGTGGCCCCGGCGCTTGGCCTCGGGCAGCAGGGCCACAAAGGCCTGCTCCAGCGAATCGTGCCCGGTGCGGGCCATCAGCTCGGCAGGCGTACCCGTGGCCAGAATGCGCCCTTCGTCCATGGCCACCAGCCATTCAAAACGCTGGGCCTCTTCCATGTAGGCCGTGGCCACGATCACGCTCATGCCGGGCCGCGCGGCGCGGATGCGGCCGATCAGGTCCCAGAACTGTGCGCGCGCCAGCGGATCCACGCCGGTGGTGGGTTCGTCCAGGATCAGCAGGTCCGGGTCGTGGATGAGCGCGCAGCACAGCGCCAGCTTTTGCTTCATGCCCCCCGAGAGCTTGCCCGCAGGCCGCGCCAGGAACGGGTGCAGGCCGGTGCTGCGCGTGAGTTCATCAATGCGGCGGCGCCGCTCGGCCGCGTCATGCCCAAACAGGCGGCCAAAGAACTGCAGGTTCTCTTCCACCGAGAGCGTGGGGTACAGGTTCTTGCCCAGGCCCTGCGGCATGTAGGCGATGCGGGGGCACACGCGGCTGCGGTGGCGGCTTTTGGCCATGTCGCCGCCCAGCACCTCCACAGTGCCCTGCTGCACAGCGCGTGCGCCCGCCACCAGCGCCAGCAGGCTGGACTTGCCCACGCCGTCCGGCCCGATCAGGCCCACCATGCGGCCTGCGGCCACTTCCAAGTCAATCCCATCGAGCGCCACAGTCCGCCCGTAGCGCTGGCCCACGCCACGCAGGCGGGCCACGGGTGCCACGCTGCCGGGGAGATTCACCGGTCGGCCTTGACGGCAAGATTGGCGGGCCACTCCACCGCAGGGTCCACCCGCAGCCAAGCCACTCCGGGCAGGCCGGTCTTGACCTGCTCCTGGTGGCGCAGCAGCAGCGCCTTGTCGATCTGCGCGCGCACGCGGAACATGAGCTTTTGGCGCTCGCTGGCGGTCTCCACCGTCTTGGGCGTGAACTGCGCGGTGCTGGCCACAAATGAGACGGTGGCCGGGATCACAAAGCCCGGCGCGGCGTCGAGCACGATGCGCACCTCGCTGCCCAGCGCCACGCGGCCCGCCACGGTTTCGGGCAAAAAGAAGGTCATGTACACGTCGCTCAGGTCCACCAGCTGCAGCACGCGCGCACCCGCACCCACCACCTCGCCGGGCTGCACCACGCGGAACTGGACGCGGCCATCGCGCGGCGCCTTGAGCTCGCTGTCGGCCAGCTCCACATCGATGCGGGCCAGCGTGGCCTGCAGCGCGCGCACATTGGCCTCGGCGCTGGTCACCTGCGTGCGCGACGCACCGATGCCCGCCTGCGCGGCCTTCGCCTGGGCTTTTGCAGCGGTCACAGCGGCTTGCTGGCTGCGCACCTTGGCGCGGTCGTCGTCGAGCAACTGGCTGGAGAAAAAGCCCTCGCGCGCCAGCTGCTCGGAGCGCGGCAGGCGGCGGCGGGCGGTGTCGAGGTCGCTCTCGCGCTGCACGACCACGGCCAGCGCGGCCTGGTAGTCACTATCACGCTGGGCCACCTGCACCTGGGCACTGCTGATGGCCAGCTGCGCCTGCTGCAGCCGGGCCACAGCCTCTTCACGCTGGGCCTGCAGGCTGTCGATCTGCATGCGGGCCAGGGGTTGCCCGGCTTTCACGAAGTCGCCCTCGGCCACCAGAACCTCCAGCACCCGCCCGGCGAGCTTGGTGGCCACGGCGATCTCGGTCGCCTCGATGCGGCCGTTGCCGCTCACGAAGCCGGGGCCTGGCCCTTTGGCCTGCCAGGGCGCCCAGCGCAGCAGCAGCCCTCCTCCCAGCAGCACCACGGCCAAAGCCGCAGCGATCTTCCATTGCTTGCTCATTGTCCATCCTTGTGGGCACTTGGGCCCGTCGGGGGATGGTAGCTTTGCACCCCGCGTTACCCCAAGCCGCAGCACGCCCTTCCTTGACCTGCATCAATCGCCACCCGAACATCCGGCCTGCACCTGCCGCGCGTGGCGGCCCCTTGAACCGAAACCCATGACTGCCCTCACCACCCCGCCCCTTTCAGACACCCTGGCCTGGCTGCTGGGCCGCCCTGTCAGCCCCGAAGACGGGCTGCCGGAAGATGAACTGGCCGCCGCAAGCCATCGCCTGGGTGGCCCAGTGCCCCCTGCCCTGCACGCTTACTACGCCGCCGTGGGCAGGCGTGCCGATTTGATGGCCGGTTTTCAGCGGTTTGCGCCGCCGCAAGACTGGGAGTGCCTGGGCGACAAGCTGCTGTTTCTGGAAGAAAACCAGGGCGTGTGCTGGTGGGCCACCGATGCCCGGCAGCGGGTGTGGCAGACCACCGACCTGGATTCCCCGGACTGGTTCGAGGAAGCCGTGGGCCTGGAGGCGTTTTTGCACACCGTCGCCTACTACCAGATGGCACAGGGCGGCTATCCGTTCTGCGGCATGCGCACGTGCCATGGGCTCTCAACGCATGGGGACCTGGCAGCGCTGCTCCACGCCATGCAGGCGCAGGCCGTGGTAGATGTGGCGGGGCTGCGCATCTTCACCGTGGGGCCGCAGGCGATGGTGTGGTACTTGCATTCCGAGGGGGCGCTTGCAGAGCCGGGCCTGTTCCTGAGCGCCCTGGACGCTGATCGCTTTGACGCGCTGTGCGCCCAGTGGGACTTTGGCGATCTGGGCTGATCTGGCAATCAGAAAATATTGGAAAAATGGCTCTAGCGCTTATTAAATAAGCGCTAGAAGCTATATTACTTATAGCAAAAACCTCTATCAGGGTTGAATTCCGCAGCCCACGCAGCACGGCTGCATCAGCCTTCACTCAGCCGCGCACATCAAACGCCGACAGGTGATTGGCCAGGTGCATGGCGTGCGCCTGCTCGTACTGCGCCTTGCTCAACGCCCCGTAGGCGAAGTGCGGGTGGAACGGCCCGGCGTGGACGGCGAAGTCCTGCACGGCCTTGCGCAGCCGGGCCAGGGCCGCCGAAGCGTCGGGCGTGGATGCATCCAGAGCAGGCGCACCCGGGATCGGCTCCGCCAGGTTGTGGCTCATGCGGCCACGCAGGGCAAACACGTTGAAAGCCGCCGCGCCCAGGGTGTTCTGGAACAGCGCCGACCTGGGCGCCGGGAAGCCCCGCAGCGAGAACTCGATGCTCTGTGCGCAGTGCTCCAGCGTCTGCGACCAGTTCCAGGCCGTGGCGGGCGCCAGCGGCTGGACCGCAGCGCCCGCAAGGCGCTCGACCTCTTGCATGGCGCGCGCCAGGGTGCCAAAGACGAGTTGCCGGTCGTTGCCCGGCCGGTACAGCAGGTAGCCGGCCCCGGCGGCCGCCGCCACACCCAGGGCGGCCAGCCCCGTGCCGGATGCCAGGAACGCCCTGCGCTGCGCTGCGGGCGCCGACGGCGATGCACCGGGCGCGGTGCCGGGGCCCGCGCCGCCGAGCGGGTTGCTGCCGTGGGGATTCAATGCCATGGGGGATGGTGGTGGTCTGGGAATGGACGGGACGAGGCAAGGCCACCATTGTGCGGCGGCGCGCTGCGCGGCGGCACGCCCGAAGGTCGGGCAGCCGACACAGGCAGCGTTTCAGGCCCATCAGGCAAGCGGCAGGGCCCGGCGGCGCGACCGCACGCGCGCCTGGTGGAAGCTGGCTACAGCACCGCCGCGCTGCGCGCCGTGCGGGGCCGCTCCGCGGGGCGCGGCCACTTCAACGGCACGGGATCGTCCGGCAGCGCCACGACCTCCACCCGGTTGCGCCCGCGCGCCTTGGCAAGGTACATCGCCTCGTCCGCCCGCTGCAGCACCGCCTCGGCCGAATCCCCGCTGGTGGACAACGTGATGCCGATGCTCACGGTCAGGGGCACGCGCCGCCGTTCGGCATCCATGGGCTCGGACTCGACCAGCGCCCGCAGGCGTTCGGCCACGCCGGCGGCACCAGGGCCGTCCGCGTTGGGCAGGAAGATGGCGAACTCCTCCCCACCCAGGCGGCCCATCACATCCTCCCGGCGCAGGCAGCGGTGGGCCAGATCCACGAAGTGGCGCAGCGCGTCGTCCCCGCACTGGTGGCCGCCGGTGTCGTTGATCTTCTTGAAGTGGTCGAGGTCCATCACCAGCACGGGCAGCGCGGCCCGGGTACGCTGGGCATTGCTCAGGCCCTTGTCCAGCAGCGTGATGAAGGCGCGGCGGTTGAACACGCTGGTGAGCGGGTCGATCTCGGCGAGGTGGCGCAGCTCGCTCGTCACGAATTCATTGGTCAGCATCAGCACGCCAAACGCGATCATCACGAGGGCCACCGTGGCCTCCAGCACCACGAACTGCGACAGCTGCGTCAGCAGGCCGGCATCCGAAGGGGCGGCCAGCCGGAAGATCACGGGGCGCACCAGCACGCACACCCCATGGAAGGCCATGACGCCCGCGAGCAGGTAGCGCGCCGGAACACGGCGAAAGCCACCCTGCGCCAGCGTGCGCGCCGTGAGCAGGAAGCACACGCCCGCGAACCAGCCCGCCAGGGCGAACCGCGCGCCGGGATGGGGCTGCGCCACCGTGAAATACACCGACAGCGCCACCAGCGACACGATGGCGGCCGCGGCATACCGGTGCGCGATGGGCGGGCGCCCCATGTAGGCGCGGCTGCCCAGCCAGCACAGGTAGGCCGCCAGCGCATTGGCCCCCTGCGCCAGCACCACGGCCGGCACTTCGGGCATCCGCTCGCGCGCCAGCAGCGTGGCGCAGAACACCGACGCGCCCAGGAATGACAGCGTCCACAGCCGCAGGCCCGGGATGTTCTTGTTGAAATGCCACACGGCATACAGCACTGCGGTAACCAGCGCCGACAGGATGGCCGCGAGAATGACGAGTGTGGGGCTGTGCACGGAGACGGAACGGGGCAGCGGCGTAAGGGAGCCCCGCGGGGCTGGCATGAAGGGATTGCGGCAGGACAAGAAACGCGCTGAATGTTAACCGAGCCGTTGCGAAATGCAGGAACTATCGCGCGGGGCCACGCGGCGGCGCCACGGGCGCGGGCCGCCGGTGCCAGCGCCCCTGCCCCAGGCCGCGGCCGGCCACCTCTTCCTTGGTGCTCAGTCGCCCACCACGTTGCACTCCCGGCGCAGCAGTGCCAGGGCGTCGTGCATCTGGTAGTCCATGTCGCTGAGCAGGGTCTTTTCCGCGTCCTGCACGAAGCCGGTCCACAGGGCGATGTAGTCCTGCTGGTGCACGCCGGGCGCATGGGCGCGGATGAAGTCGGACGCCAGCGCCGGCCGCAGGCCCGATTTGCGGATCTTTCGGACGAGGCTCGCGGCGGTCTTCTCGGTCAGCAGCGTCTTCTTGGGGGCCCCGGCCGCTAGGCACAGGAACAGCGTGAGCAGCGAATGTTCGTCATCGTTGCCCTGCACCGTTCTCGTCCAGGTCTTGCTCGCGGGAAGCGGGGGTTCCTCACCCTCCTCCAGCGCATCCAGGCTGCGGTGGAAGTTGTCCACCTCGGCCAAGGGGTCGTCCAGCAGAAAGTAGCGCGCGCGGAAAGCGCCGGTGGGGCGCAGCAGCGTGCGCACCGGTGTGGCCGCGTCGAGCAGCTTGGGCAGGTCGGCCAGCACGCTGGCGCAATGCGCCTGCACCACCTCGCGCAGTTCGGCAGGCAAGCCGGCAGGCAGGCGCAGCTGCACGGGCGGCGCGAGCTTCTTCTTGCGCTGTGCCATCAGCACTTTTTCGAACGACACGGTGTTGGGCCACTCGCCGAGGTCCATGGCCTTGGGCGCCAGGGCCACCATGAGCAAGCCAGCGCGGATGACGGCTTCCGCGTCGGCGCCCGCGGCTTCCAGCTCGTCGGGGTCCAGGTCGAACTGCCCGGCCAGCCACTGGGCGGCCCGGATGGCCTGCGCAATCTGCGTGCGGCGCGCCAGCTCGGCCCGGTAGTCGGCGTGGCTGCGCAGCGACCACACGGCCAGCAACGGGGTTTCGGCATCGGCATAGCCGGCCATGCCGAAATTGCTGCTCTCGGGCATGGCGATCAGGCGCTTGAGCATGTCCGAGCCCCCCTTGGAGCGCGACAGGAACGAATGGTCGCGCAGCGAGACGGCGGCCTCGTGCAGGTCGCCCCCGGTGGTGTCCAGCAGGTACAGGCTGATGAGGTTGACCATGCGGTCGCGCGCCTTCTCCAGCTCGGGGCGCAGAAACTCGCTGCCAAAGTAGCGCGCAATCTGCACCATGCCCTTGGGCGCGTCGGTGTTGATGGCCGCTAGTTTCTCGGCACCCAGCACGCCATGCTGAGCACCATACGCCAGCGCCTTTTCAAAGAACGGGCGGGCGTCGTGGAGTTGAAGCGCGTTGGCGGCTGCAATCTCGTCAGTCGTTGAAGAAGGCGTGTTGGGCACAGTCATATCAGTATCTATCGCGCTTCGCAGTGCTCGTGGGCCATGAAACTGGCACGCTCCAGGCCAGAACCGCCGCGCAAGGGCCACCCCGCCGCGCTGGCGGTGTCCCCCTTCCCGAATTGCGCAGCAATTGGAGAGAAGGGGCTGAGGGCCGCGGCTCCAAGCCTGCATGCGCAGGCTTGGACGTGCCCGAAGAGCCGCAGCCTCTGGCGGTGGCACCGAGGCGCGAAGCGCCACAGGGAGTTGTCATCTAAATCGCGGATTCTTCGTCAGAGGTGCGGGCTGCTGGCGTGGCCTTGCCGCGATCGGTTTCGCTGGTCTCGAACTTGCCATCGTCTTCCTCGGCGGGCTCATCACCCTCTTCCAGGCCCAGGTCAAAGGCGCGGGCCTTGGCGCGCAGCACCAGCAGCGTTTCGATGAACAGGTCGCGGCACTCGTAGCGCAGCAGCCAGGCCATTTGCATCCAGTCACGGTCGGCGACCTCGTCTAGGTCGATGCGGGGCTGCACATAGCCAGAGGCCAGCAATTCGTCGTCGGTCAGCGTGACGCCGTAGTCTTCGACCGCGTCAAATGTGCCGGTGCGGGCAAAGGCTTCGATGCGGCTCCACTTTTCGGCAAAGTAGTTGGCCAGTGCCTCGGCGCCGCCTTCCAGGTTGCCGATGGCAGTGAGGAACTCCACCGGGTCGGCATCGTCGCGAAAGATGACGGCGTTGACCATGTTGCGCAGGTGGGTGTGCGTGAGGTCCTTGTATTGCTTCTCCAGCACCATGGCCCGGGCAAATTGTTCCGGCGTGACCAGCAGGTTGACCACCGAAGCCTTGGAGTCGTCGTACTCGCGCATCACGGCCAGGATGTCCTTGGGCGCCAGCTGGTCCAGCACCACCATGAGCGCACCATCCCCATCGGTATCGGCCAGTTCGGCCAGCGCCGATTCAGCGCCCACGATGTCGCCCGCCGCGATGAGGCTGGTGGTTTTGGTGATGAGGGCGAGATGGGTGTTGTTGCTCATGCGAAATTCCTTTTCATTGGTCCGTTGCGCCAAGCGCGCCGCGCTGGTCTATGGAACTGGCGCGCCCCAAGCCAGCGGTCGCCGCGCAAGGGCCGCCCCGCCGCGCTGGCGGCGTCCCCCTGGGGGGAAGGCGCGAAGCGACACAGGGGAGCATCATCCCCTGGGGCTAGTCCTTCCGGTCAAAGCCCACGTCCGACAGCCAGTTGGAACTGGCCTCTTCGCGGCTGCGGCTGTTCTTCGGATCAGCGGCGTCATCGGCGCTCAGCGCGTCGTAGTCGTCATCATGCTCTGCGGCGTCTTCACCGTCCTCCGCATCGCCGTCACCATCGCCATCGGCATGCGAGGCCGCCTGGGGCGCCAGACGGGCGTGCTGCCGCAGGTATTCCAGCCCGGCAGCTACGGCCATGAAGCGGGCGCCCTGCGGTTCGCGCAACACGGTCTGCGCCAGGCTGGTGGCCCAGGGCTCCAGCGTGATGGCATGCGTGAGGCTGTGCCAGTCGGGCAATTCGTCCACCGGCAAACCCAGCAGGTGTTCCACCGCGGCAGGTTTGGAGAACCGAAAGCCGCGATGAAAGACCACCGCCACCATCTCGGGCGCCGGCTCCATCATCTGCACCAAAAAGGCAATCTCGTTGCGCTTTTCGGCCAAACGCTTGCGCAAGACGTCCTTGCCTTCGGAGTCGGACAGCAGGTCATCCAGCTCGGCCTGGTAGGCGGAGCGCAGGTCATAAAAGTAAGGGGAAAGTTTCACGGAGTGGGCGTCAAAATGCGCGTGGAATAGGCTTGCCAGATCTCTTGGGCGGTCTGCAGCGGGTCGTCCAGCAGGTTGCGGCGGCGGTTGTCGTCGTAGGCCTGCCGGGCGGTGTCGTCCGACAAAACCTCGTAGGCCTTTTGCACCGCCTGGAAGCGCTGCGCGGCGTCGGGGGCGTCGTTGCGGTCCGGGTGATAGAACGACGCCTTCTGCCGGAAGGCCTTCTTGATGTCGGCCGGCGATGCGTTGGCCGCCAGCCCAAGGGCGGCGTAGTGGTCTGCGGTCATGGAAGATTGGATGGAGCGGAGATGGGGCGGAACCGGCACTGCGCGCAGAACCAGCAAACCACCGCCATCAGCCGCCCAGGCTCACAAAAACGTCCTGCACGTCGTCGTTGGAATCGATGGCAGCCAGGAAGTTCTCCACCTCTTCGAGCTGTTCGGCCGTCAGGTTGGCGGGGTTCACGGGGTTCTTGGGCTTGTAGCCCAGCTTGACCGACAGCACATTGAAACCATGGGCGGGCAGCGCACGGCTCACCAGGTCAAGGTCGGTGGGGTCGGTCCAGAAGGTGGTGGTGCCTTCTTCGTCGCCCGCTTCAAAGTCTTGTGCACCTGCCTCGATGGCGGCCAGCTCGGGGTCTGCGCCGGGCGTGGCGGGTTCGGCCTCGATCATGCCGACATGGTTGAAGTCCCAGGCCACCGAGCCGGATGTGCCCAGTTGCCCCTTGCGGAACAGCACGCGCATTTCAGGTGCCGTGCGGTTCACGTTGTCGGTCAGGCATTCGACCATCACCGCGACCTGGTGGGGTGCAAAGCCTTCGTAGATCACACGTTCGTAGTTGACGGCGTCAGCGCCCGTGCCAGAGCCCTTCTTGATGGCGCGCTCCAGCGTGTCCTTGGGCATAGAGGCCTTGCGGGCCTGCTCCACCACCAGGCGCAGACGGGAGTTGCCGGCCGGGTCAGCGCCGCCGCGTGCGGCCACGGTGATTTCCTTGACCAGTTTGCCAAACAGCTTGCCCTTGGCATCCGCCACCTGTGCCTTGCCTTTTGCTTTCCACTGCGCGCCCATGGTGATGTCTTTCTTGGAGTTGTGGCGCGCCAGGGCGCCTGTCGATAGGTATATGGGGCGGCCCATCCAGGCACCGAAAGCCCCGAAAAAGGCCTTTGCACAGGTTTGAACCGAACCCTATAGGGTACCACTGACCGAGCCGTTGCCCTGCCGCCACGTTCAAGCCAGCGCCGGACCTGGGGGCGGGTAACCTCGCCACCATGCATGCACTCCGCTCCTCCATCCTTCAGGATCACTGATGCTCAACACCTTGTGGCTGGGCTTTTTCCTGACCGCTGCCGTGGCAGCCCTGGCGCAATGGCTGGTGGGCGGCAATGCGCAGATCTTTGCCGCCATGGTCGAGGCGCTGTTTGCCATGGCCAAGCTGTCGGTCGAGGTGATGGTGCTGTTGTTTGGCACGCTCACGCTGTGGCTGGGTTTCTTGCGCATTGCCGAGAAGGCGGGCATCGTGGACGCACTGGCGCGCTGGCTGGCGCCGCTGTTTCGGCGGCTGATGCCCGGGGTTCCCAGCGGCCACCCGGCCCTGGGCCTCATGACGCTGAACTTTGCGGCCAACGCCCTGGGACTGGACAACGCAGCCACCCCCATGGGCTTGAAGGCGATGAAAGCCCTGCAGGAGCTGAACCCAGAGCCCGACACCGCCACCAACGCGCAGATCCTGTTCCTGGTGCTTAACGCCTCCTCCCTCACGCTGCTGCCGGTGACGATCTTCATGTACCGCATGCAGCAGGGCGCGCCCGACCCTACCCTGGTGTTCCTGCCGATCCTGCTGGCCACATCGGCTTCCACGCTGGTGGGGCTGCTCAGCGTGGCGGTGGTGCAGCGCCTGCCTTTGTGGAGCCCCGTGGTGCTGGCCTATCTGCTGCCTGTGGCCCTGGTGCTGGGCGGCTTTATGGCGCTGCTGACCACCTTGAGCGCCACCGCGCTGGCCAGCCTGTCGTCCCTGCTGGGCAACCTCACGCTGTTTGCGCTGATCGTGCTGTTTGTGGCCATCGGCGCGTGGCGCAAGGTGGCCGTGTACGAAGCGTTCATCGAAGGCGCGCGCGAAGGCTTCGATGTGGCCAAGGGCCTGCTGCCTTACCTGGTGGCCATGCTGTGTGCCGTGGGAGTGTTTCGCGCATCGGGGGCGCTGGGTTATGTGTTGGACGGCATCCGCTGGTGCGTGCAGATGCTGGGCGCGGACACCCGGTTCGTCGATGCGCTGCCCACCGCGCTGGTCAAACCGTTTTCCGGCAGCGCCGCGCGCGCCATGCTCATCGAGACCATGCAGACCCAGGGGGTGGACAGCTTCGCCGCGCTGGCAGCGGCCACCATCCAGGGCAGCACCGAAACCACCTTCTACGTGCTGGCGGTGTACTTCGGCGCGGTGGGCATCCAGCGCACACGGCACACCGTCAGTTGCGCCTTGCTGGCCGAACTGGCCGGTGTGGTGGCGGCCATTGCAGTGTGTTACCAGTTCTTCGGATAGAACGCAGAGAGAATATTTTTTAAAAAGGCACTATCGCTTGCCCAGTAAAAATTCATAGCTATTATTAATATAGCAATTGTATTTCCAGCCCGCAGGGATCATCCCAGCGCCGTATCCAGCAGCATCATGATCACAAAGCCCAGCATGAGGCCGCCTGTGGCCCAGGCCTCATGTCCTTTGCGGTGGGATTCGGGAATGATCTCGTGGCTGATCACGAACAACATGGCGCCCGCCGCAAAACCCAGTCCCCACGGCAACAGGCTCGCGCTGTAGCCAACCACGGCCGCACCCAGCACCGCGCCCACGGGCTCGACCAGGCCCGACGCCATGCCCAGCCCCACGGCCAAGGCCCGCCGGTAACCCGCCGCCAGCAGAGCCACCGCCACCACCAGGCCTTCCGGCACATCCTGAATGGCAATGCCCGTGGCGAGGGCACTGGCGCGCAAGTTGTCGCCGCCCGCATAAGCCACACCAATGGCGAGCCCTTCCGGCAGGTTGTGCAGGCCGATCGCAAACACAAAAAGCCATGTTCGCCGCAAGGTGCGCGCGGTGTGTCCACCTTCCACGCCTTTGATGAAATGCTCGTGCGGCAGCCAACGCTCCATCAGCAGCAGCACCAGCGCCCCGAGCAAAATGGAGGCGCCCACGGCGCCACCCGCAGCCCAGGGCCCCGCTCCGGCAGCCCGCGCGGCGGCGATGCCTGGAATGATCAGGGAAAATGCACACGCGGCCAGCATGACACCCGCACCAAAGCCAAACAGCGTATCCTGCGTGCGCTCAGGCAGCCGCTGCGAGAGCAACACCGGCAGCGTACCGAGGGCCGTGGCCAGCGCAGCCGCCATGCCACCCAGCAGTGCCGCAAAAACCAGGGGTTGTCCCGCTATCCACTGCCACACTTGCGCGGTGGCAACCACCAGCCCCGCAAGCACGATGGCCAGCCCCACCCACTGCCGACCCTGAAGATGGGGAATCCCTTGGCGCCGGGATACCAGCGCACGCGACCCAGGCACGTCGTCGGTAGAGCTGGAAGGAGGGAAAGGGTGCATGACGGGCTCCGGTAGAGCCTTTTGCGGTGAACGAAGGTAGCGTACTCAGGCAATCAAATGATACCCATTCTCATTTAAAACCACCACCCCGCTTTTGCCTGGGCCGCCCAGCCCACAGTCCGTTACCCCAGCGAAACCACTGGCCCCTTCCTGAGGCAACACAGCGCCCATTGGTGGTTTCCACCATGCGGGTTGCAGGTCTGGTACCTATGCTCGGCAACATCGGCATACCGGCGGCTTCACGATGGTGCCCCGGTCCTGCCTCGCCTTGTGGCTCCCACAAGTTCCCGGAAAGCGCCCTTCGCCCCATCCCATGACAATGCCCCCCGATCCGATGGCGCCACACGACCCGCAAGAGCGCAGGCACTCAGACGCCCTGCTCCAGCTGTGCAAGCGCCTGGAACGCGCCTGGACCCTGTCCGATGTGCTCGACGCCGTGAAACCCATGGGGGAAAGCGTTTTTGACTACCGCCATGTCTGGCTGGCACTGATCGATGACGCCTCGGGGATGCTGGACTTCCTGACCCACACCAGCGGCGGCGAGGAGAGCGCCCTGAGCCGCCAGTTGCAGACCATGAAGATCCCCGTGAAGGGGGATGCGCTGCTCGAGGAAATCATGCAGGCCACGCACGTCGTCGTGGTGGAAGACGCCCGCACCGACCCACGCACCAACAAGGCTGTGGTCGCCGTGCTGCACAACCGCACCATCGTCAATGTGCCGCTGATCATGGCCAACCAGCGCCTGGGCGCACTGGGCATGGGCACCTATGGCGACGAGGAAGGCGTGCGCCCCCCCAAGCCCTGGCAGATTGCGCTTATGCAGGCCACCGCCGGGCATCTGGCCGTGGCGCTGGACCGGGTGCGCTTCATGACCGCACAGCGCGAAGCCGAAGAGGCTCTGCTGCAGGAGAAGGAACGCCTGCAGGTCACCTTGCACTCGATCAGCGACGCCGTGGTCACCACCGACGCTGCAGGGCTGGTGCAGTACCTCAACCCCGCCGCCCAGGCGCTGACGGGGTGGTCGCTGGCCGCAGCCTGCGGGCGCAGGCACCAGGAGGTCCTGGGCTTGGCCATCGAAGCCGGCGCTGACACTGCGCCCGACCTGGTGGGCCGCGCACTCGCACAAGGTTGCACCCAGTTGCATGGCAAGCTGCGGTCCACGCCCCAGGCGGGTGCGCCCCTGCTGATGGACCTGTCGGCCTCGCCGCTGCTGCGCCCGGGCGGGCATGCCGATGGCGTGGTGCTGGTGTTTCGCGACGTGACCGAAGCCAGCCGGCTGAGCCGCGAAATGGAGTTCCAGGCCATGCACGACACGCTCACGAGCCTGGGCAACCGCCGTGCATTCGAACACCTGCTGGCCCAGGCCTTCGCCGCCACGCGCGACGCCAGGGCCCACCACTGCGTGTGCTACCTCGATCTCGACAACTTCAAGGTGATCAACGACACCTGCGGCCATGCCGCAGGCGACGAGCTGCTGCGGCAGGTGGCGCGCCTGTTCCTGGCCCACCTGCAGCCCCAGGACCTGCTGTGCCGATTGGGGGGCGACGAATTCGGCATCCTGCTGTGGCAACAGGATCTGCAGCAGGCCCTGCAGTTGGCCGAGCGCATGCAGCAGGGCCTGGCCGCTTTCCGTTTTTGTTGGCGCGACCATGTGTTCAGCGTGAGTGTCAGCATTGGGGCGGTGATGCTCGACGCCGCCACCGAAAGCGTGGGCGCCTTGCTGCAAGCGGCAGACAGCGCGTGCTACGTGGCCAAGGATGGGGGCCGCAACCGCATTCATGTCTATGCCGAGAACGACCCTGCTCTGGCGCAGCGCTATGGCGTCATGGAATGGGTCAGCCGCATAGAGCATGCGCTGCAGCACGACCGGTTTGAGCTGTTTGGCCAGCCCATCACCCGCCTGGGCCCGGCACATGGCAGCCAGCCCCATGGCCTGCATTGCGAGATCCTGCTGCGCATGCACACCGCCGACGGCCAACTGGTCTCGCCGGGCGAATTCATGCCCGCAGTGGAGCGCTACCACCTGGCGGCCCGGGTGGACCGATGGGTCATCAAGAACGCCCTGGCCTGGATGGCAGAGCACCAGGATCGCGTGGAGCTGTGCTGCATCAACCTGTCAGGCCAGTCCGTGGGCGATGCCGCTTTTTTGAGCCAGGTGCTGCAGGCCATGGACCAGACCTCGGTACGCTGCGACCGCCTGTGTTTCGAGATCACCGAAACGGCCGCCATGGGCGACCTGGCGGCGGCCAACCGCTTCTTCCACGCACTGCGCGCCCGGGGCTGCCAGTTCGCCCTGGACGACTTTGGCAGCGGACTGTCGTCGTACGCCTACCTGCGCGAGCTGGCGGTGGACATGCTCAAGATCGACGGGCAGTTCGTGAAGCACATGGCAGATGACCCCGTGAGCTTTGCCATGGTGAAGTCCATCCACGAAATCGGTTGCCTGATGGGCAAAAAGACCGTCGCGGAGTTTGCCGAAAGCCAGGCCATCGTGAACCTGCTGACAGGACTGGGCGTGCACTTTGCCCAGGGATACGCCCTGGGCCGCCCCGCCCCGATCGACGAGTTGCTGCTGGAAACCGTGGCGCACTGAGAACCTTGCCGCGCCGCACGGCCTGCGCAAACCCGGTGTTTCAACCCCGCGGTGCCGAGGGCGATGCAGGCGCCGCAGGGGCAGCCACCAGCTCCCACTCTGCCAGCTGTTCGTTGGTCGCAATCAGCCGCCCCACCAGCAGCTTGATGAATGCCTTGTCAAAACACGACTGCAGGTCTTCAGACGCCCCGCGCAACGCCGGGTTGCGGACCTTGAGCACCAGCACCTCCGTCTCGGCCACGGCGGTGGCGGTGCGCAGCCTGTTGTCGGGGCGCAGGTAGGTCATTTCACCCAGGGTGACGCCCGCGCCCAACGTGCTGAGGTTCCAGCCTTGGCGGCTCACGGCCACCTGGCCCTCGATCAGGATGCAGAACGAATCGCCCGGCGTGTTTTCGCGCATCAGCACCGTGCCCGCCCCAAGCCTGCGCCAGTTGCCCAGGCGCATCAGCTCCCACAGGGCCACGTCGTGAAAGTCGGCAAAAAACGGCAGCGCACGCAAGCGCGCAAAACGCTCGGCCTCGGTGTCCTGTGACCGCTGGCGCGGCAGGCCCTGGTGTGCAGTCAGCAGCGCCTGCGCAAAATCGTCCCAGGTCTCAAAACGGTCTGAGGGCTGCTTGGCCAGGGCGCGCAACAGCACGGCGTCCACATGGGCTGGCAGCGATGCACGCAGCAGGCTCGGCGGCGTGGGTGCCTCGTTGCTGATCTTGTAGAGCGTGGCAAAGTCGGTGTCGCCGTCAAACGGGCGGCGGCCCGTGAGCAGCTCGTACACCACTACGGCCAGAGAAAACATGTCGCTGTGGTGGGTGAGGTCCTGTTCACGCACCTGTTCGGGCGACATGTACGACGGCGAGCCCACCAGACCCGACAGCTGCGTGGCATCGCTGCGCAGCGACAGCGCCGCACCAAAATCCGTCAGCTTGATGTCGCCATCCTGCGCCAGCATGAGGTTGGCGGGCTTGATGTCGCGGTGCACCAGGCCTTCGCGGCAGGCGTACTCCAGCGCGTTGCAGCACTTGAAGGCAATGTCCAGCACCTGCGGCACGGGCAGCAATGTATCGGGTGTGGCATAGGCCGACAGGGGCTGTCCGTCCACGTACTCCAGCACGAGGTAGGGTGGCAGTGCCTCCTCGTCCGCATCGAGCAGGCGCACGATATTGGGGTGGCGCAGGCGGCCCGAAAGCGCGGCCTCGTTGCGCAGCAGCTTGCGGTAGCGCTCAGCCTGCTCGGGCACTTTCAACAGGTGGGCATGCGTCTGCTTGATGGCCACCTTGCGGCCCCGAAAGCCGTCGAGCCCCAGGAATACGATGCCGCTGGCACCCCGGCCCAGTTCGCGCTCGATACGGTACTTGCCAATGCTGGCGGGGGGTGCCGAGGTTGCTGTGGCCATGTGTGGGGCTCCTGGGAAGGTCTTTGGCAGGTCAGCCCCCCGCAAGGGCCTGCTCAAAGTCGGCGAGCAGGTCTTCGGAGTCTTCCAGGCCCACGGACACGCGGATCATGCTGTCGGCAATATCCATGGTGGCTCGCACGGCGGGGCCAGCTTCCCAGAAAATCGTGTGGGCCACAGGGATGATGAGCGTGCGCGTGTCTGCCAGGCCCGTGGCCTTGATCGGCAGCTGCAGCCGGTTGCACACGGGCAGGCACTGGTCGGGGTCGCGCAGCTCGAACGACAGCAGCCACGAACCGGCCTTGAGGTGCTTTTTGGCAAAGGCATGCTGGGGGTGCGAGGGCAGCATGGGATAGAGCACGCGGGAGACTGCAGGGTGCTGCTCCAGCCACTGCGCCAGAGCCAGGGCCGTGGCACTGGTGCGGTCCATGCGCAGCGACAGGGTTTCAGCACCCAGCGCGATCTGGTGCGCGGCGTGGGACGACAGCGTGCCACCCATGTCGCGCAGGCCCTTCTTGCGCAGTTGCTGCAGGCCCCAGCCCTTGGCGTCGCCCTTGCGGTAGGGCGCAAAGATGTTGGGGTACGTGCTCCAGTCGAACAGACCGGTGTCTGTTACGGCGCCGCCCAGCGCCGCGCCCTGCCCGCCAATGCTCTTGGTGAGCGAGTTGAGCACCAGCCCCGCGCCCACCGTGGACGCACGGAACAGGTAGGGCGACGCCACGGTGTTGTCCACCACGTACAGCAACCCGCGCTCACGGCAGACGGCGCCCACACCTTCCAGGTCGGGGATCTGCGTACCGGGGTTGGCGATGGTCTCGACAAACACCATGCGGGTGTTGGGCCGCACCGCAGCGGCCACGTTGGCGGCGTCCGTCACGTCCACCAGGGTCACCTCGATGCCCAGGTCGGCCAGCGTGCCGAACACGCTGTTGGTGTTGCCAAACACAAACTGGCTGGCCACCAGGTGGTCGCCCGCCTTCAGCAACGTGAGAAAGATGGCGCAGATGCCTGCCATGCCGGTGGCGAACACGATGGTGCCCTGCCCTTTTTCCATCTGCGTGATCTTGGCCTCCAGCGCCGCCGTGGTGGGCGTGCCCTGCCGGGCATAGTTGAAGCCGCCTTTGGCCGTGCCCTGGAACACGGCAATCAGATCCTCGACCTTGTCGTAGCCGTACTGGACGGACGTATGGATTGGCTTGTGGATGGCCCCATGCTCGGCGCCGCCCTGGCGGTCTGCGTGCAGGATCTGGGTGGTGAAACGTTGGTTCTGCGGTGTCGTCATAAAAATCTGCGGCTGTTTTTACTGGTCTGCGTGCAAGGCATGGCGATGAATACTGGCGCGTCCCAATACCAGCGCACCCGTGGAACTGGCTCCGCCAGGCCACCGGGTGCGTCCCCCTCGGGTGGGAAGGCGCGCAGCGCCTCAGGGAGGTCAGCGCTCCGGCGCGATGTGCTCAGCGTAATCGTACAAGGCGCCCAGGATGTCCTGCGCGCGGTCATCGGCAGTTTCCGACATTTCATCGATCTCGGTGAAGAGTTGCTCGACCGTGCGCGCCCCGCCCTCGCCATCGAACAGGCAGGCTGCGCGGTGCGCCTCCCAGCGCTCCGCCTCTTCGGGCGACAGCGTTTGCGGAAAGTTGCGCGAACGGTAGCGCCAGAGCAGCTCTGCGAGGCGCGGGTCATCAAAATTCGCCCGGGCCTTGGCCAGCTTGTCGCCGCCCAGGGTGCGCAGGTCGTTCAGCAAACGCCGGTCGTTGTTGCCCACAAAACCGCCATACAGATCCTGGTCCACATCCGTTGCAGGTTCTTGCGGGCGGGCAAACACGGCGGGCCAGATGCCACTCATGTCGGGCAGCGCGTGTGCCACCTCGGCGTGCTGGGCGGCCTGCGCCATGTCGATGCCCCAGCGCTGCGCCAGCGCGGGCGTGAGCGTGTTCACATTGCCCACCACCATGGGTGACTTGTTCAGGTGGATGGTCTTGACCGGCAGACGTGTCACGCCCTCAGGCAACGCATCGGCCTTGCTGAACATGCGCAGGCGGATCTCGTCGGGGCCCATGGTGGCAAGGGGTGCGGGGTCATGGGCCAGGTCCCAGGCGATGAGTTCATTCTTGTTCGTGGGGTGGCTGGCCAGCGGCCACATGACAGCCAGGCAACCTCGTTCGGCAGGGAACATGCCGGACACATGCAAGAACGGCCGAGCCGTGATGGCGGTGGCCGGCAGGCGCAGTTCAGCCGCCACACGGTCCTTCTTGTGCAGGCTGAGTGCAAAGTCAAACAGCTTGGTGTTGTGCTGGCGAATGAGCCGTGCCAGCGCAATGGTGGCGCGCACATCCGACAGCGCATCGTGCGCCGCCTCGTGCAGCAGACCGTTGGCTTTGGACAGATGCTCCAGCTTGAAGCTGGGCGAGCCGTCTTCTTTTTTGGGCCAGGTGATGCCGTCGGGCCGCAGCGCGTAGGTCATGCGCACCACGTCCAGCAGGTCCCAGCGCCCACACTGGTTCTGCCACTCGCGCGCATAGGGGTCAATGAGGTTGCGCCAGAACATGAAGCGCGTGATCTCGTCATCGAACCGGATGGTGTTGTAGCCCACACCGATGGTGCCGGGCTGGGCAAATTCAGCTTCGATGCGCGCAGCGAACTGGTGCTCGGGCACCCCCTTCTCCAGGCAGAGCTGCGGCGTGATGCCGGTGATCAGGCACGAGACGGGATCAGGCAGGTAGTCGTTGGCGGGCTGGCAATAGAACATCAGCGGCTCGCCGATCTCATTGAGCTCAGCGTCGGTCCGGATGGCCGCGAACTGCGCAGGCCGGTCACGGCGCGTGTTGGCACCAAAGGTTTCGTAGTCGTGCCAGAGGAAGGTATGGGAGGCCATGGTCGGTGGGCAAACAGGGGCGGGACAAGGGCAGGGCAAAGAAGACATCGAACTGTACCCTGATTCGCAGGCACTTTTTGACCCCTAGCGCATACTGTAAAAGCGCAAGCAGCTATTGATTTTATAGCAAATGCACATTGCCACCCTGGCAGCCCTTTCACGCAGTGATACACCTGCGGCAGGGCTCGGGCACCGCCGCGCAGGACAATGGCGCATGCAACGTACCCCTCCAGCAGATTCCTCGGTCCCACGGCCCTCCCCTTCCCTGGCGTTCTCGCTCCCGCTGGTAGCGTGGGTGGCGGCTTTGGCCCTGGCGGGCTGCGCCTCAGCCCCAACGCCCACCCCTCGCCCGGAAACGGTAAAAGCACCCTTGCCACCCACCGCGCCACCTGCAACGGCTGGTGCACCGAGCCTGGACGCGCCCGCATCCACGGGCGGCCCAGTCATGGGCGTGGACCATGTTGCGGGTTTTGCTGCATGGCGCGACGCATTTTCGGCGCAGGCCTTGCAGGCAGGTATCCAGCCTCGCACGGTGCGCGATGTGCTGGGTCGGGCGCAATGGCAACCGCGCGTGGTGGAGCTTGACCGGGCCCAGCCCGAATTCACGCGCGCACCCTGGGCCTACCTTGACAGCGCGGTCTCACCACAGCGCATTGCCCAGGGGCAGGCCAAGCTGGCCGAGCACAGCGCCACGCTGGAGGCCGCCGCCGCCCGCTATGGCGTGCCGGCCACCGTGGTCACCGCCATCTGGGGCATGGAGAGCAACTACGGCAGCAACTTCGGGACATTCCGCACCGTGGACGCACTGTCCACGCTGGCCTATGAAGGCCGCCGCCGCACCTGGGCGCAGGCCGAGCTGCTTGCCGCGCTGCGCATCGTGGACCAGGGCGACATCGCAGCGGACCGCATGCTCGGCTCCTGGGCAGGCGCCATGGGGCACACGCAGTTCCTGCCCTCGGTGTTTCTGGCCTACGCCGTGGATGCCGATGGCGACGGCCACCGCGACATCTGGGGCAGTGTCCCCGATGTGGCGGCATCCACAGCCCACTTTCTGGCTCGGTCTGGCTGGCAAGCCCACGAAACCTGGGGCGCCGAAGTGCTGCTTCCGCCCTCGTTTGACCATGCCCGGGCAGACCCGGGCACGCGCCAAACCACGGCGCAATGGGAAGCAGAAGGAGTGAAGGCCACCGACGGCCAAGCGCTGCCGACCCTGAGCGGGGCTTTCATCGTGAGCCCCGCAGGCGCACGCGGCCCGGCCTTCTTGGTGGGAGCCAACTTCCGGGCCATCCTGCGCTACAACAATTCTGTCAACTACGCGCTGGCCGTGGCACTGCTGTCACGCCAGATCGGCGGCGGCGGACCGGTGGTTGCCGCATGGCCCCGCGACCTCGCGCCCCTGTCACGGCAGCAACTGCAGGAGCTGCAGGAGGCACTCAACCGCAAAGGGTTTGCGGCCGGGACCCCGGATGGCGTGATGGGCCCCGCCACCCGCGCAGGGCTGCGGGGCTATCAGCGCAGCATGGGCGTTGTGGCGGACGGCTATCCCACCGTGGAACTGCTGGAGCGGCTTACGGCGCCCGAATAAACAGCGCGACGGCCTCCCCAGCAGGCAGCCTCACGGTGTCACCAGCCCGTCCATGCGCACAACCTCAAAATCACGGCCCAACACCTGCCGCAGCTCGGATTTCAGGCGGTCGTTGTTCCAGCGCTCATCCGGCGCCCCGCTCAGATACCAGTTGGAGCCGTTGTCGGCCACCATCATCCCGTGGGTCTTGAGGGCGGTGAGGATGGCGCGTGTTTCGGCAGAGAAGCCTGCCGGGATCGCATAACCCGCCTTCAGGCGCACGCGCATGCCCATGGGAGGAAGGTTGAGGCTGGTATTGCTCGACGCCCAGTGGGTGGCGGGCGGCACGTAGGCGCGCCGGGTCTGGCTGACGGTGAAGCGCAGCGCGTGGCGGATGCCACCGGGGCCCAGCGACGCCTCGTCGTACCGCACCAGGCCCGGGAAGATCGGCAGGCCCGCTGCGTCCGCGCTGGTCCATCGCGGCTGCGCGGTCGGGCGCACGTTGTTGTTGTCCAGGTGAAAAACGGCACCACCTGACGCACGCCAGCTGCCATCGGGCTGCGGATAGCTGTTGCCGGTTTCATACAGGCGGTTGTTGTCGCGGTCGATCACGATCACGTGCCTGTCGCCCGCGCTGGAAGGGCCGCCTTCGATAGGCGCGTTGGGCGAAATCGGGTACGGGCCTGCATCACTCTCGTCGCCGTAGTCGGTGAACTGCACTGCCACACGTGGCTGGGTACCCGCCACCACCACATAGGGAATACCGATGGGCGCGCCTTCCCACAGGCCCGCGCCGAAGTCCGGAAACAAGCCCCGGGTGAGGCCGATGCTGGCGATGAGGTTATCGGAGTTGGGGTCCACCGCGCGCGTGGTGACGTCCGCGTTCCAGGCATTGTCGGCAGGGAACGGCAGTGCGCCATTCAGCGGTGCGCCCACGCCCAGGGTTGCGCCCCGCACATCACCATAGACATTGACCCCAGGGGCTGGTGCGGGTGCAGGCGCGGGTGCGCCTGGCGCTGGCGAAACGGGAGGCGCCGAAACCGGCGACGCGTCACTCTCTCCGCCTCCACCACAACCGGCCACCACCGCGCCCAAACTGGCGATGGCGATGCACCGGCTGATCGCGCCCAGACGCTGCGCGCGAAAGGCGGCACCCTGGACAATCGGGGCGGAGGGTGTCGGGGTGGGAATGGTCATGGGTTGTCTCCTGAATGAGCTCGCAGTATCCCGCCCCGCCCCCTCAGCCTGCTGCAGAACTGTACGAAAACGTTTCAAAGACCTTGGGACCGCGCACGGCGTCCGCACCCACCGATTCGCTGACGCGGCGGATCAACGCCTGTCGCTGCAGGTTTCGCAACCAAGCTGCAGATGCAGCATGGCGGATGGCGAAACCGGTGCGCGACGCAGGGGCGAAAAAAAGCCAGCCATCGCAATGATGGCTGGCTTCGGGAGGGGGCCGGTGCGTGTTGCAAAAGCGCCAGCGGCGCCAATGCCCATCAGTCTGCCGTGGCTTCCTCAGGCTCGGCGGGCTCGGACTTCGCGGAGCGCTCCTTCTTGGCCAGCGGCTGGATATCCAGCAATACCTCGGAGGTTTCCACGCCCTTGTCGTCGGTCTTCAGCTCGATATCGACCGTCAGGCGTCCACCCTCCGTCAGGCGACCGAACAGCAACTCATCGGCCAGCGCACGGCGGATCGTGTCCTGGATCAGGCGTTGCATAGGGCGGGCACCCATCAGCGGATCGAAGCCCTTCTTGGCCAGGTGCTTGCGCAGCGTGTCGGTGAAGGTGACTTCCACCTTCTTCTCGGCCAGTTGCGTCTCCAGCTGCAGCAAGAACTTGTCCACCACGCGCAGGATGATCTGCTCATCCAGCGCCTTGAAGTTGACGATGGCATCCAGCCGGTTTCGGAACTCGGGCGTGAACAGGCGCTTGATGTCGCCCATCTCGTCGCCCGCCTGGCGCGGGTTGGTGAAGCCGATGGTCGCCTTGTTCATGGTCTCGGCGCCGGCGTTCGTCGTCATGATGATCAGGACGTTGCGGAAGTCGGCCTTGCGGCCGTTGTTGTCCGTCAGCGTGCCATGGTCCATGACCTGCAGCAGCACGTTGAAGATGTCCGGATGCGCCTTCTCGATTTCGTCGAGCAGCAGCACAGCGTGTGGCTTCTTCGTGATGGCTTCGGTCAACAGGCCGCCCTGGTCGAACCCGACATAGCCCGGAGGCGCACCAATCAAGCGGCTCACGGCATGGCGTTCCATGTATTCCGACATGTCGAAGCGCAGGAGCTCGATGCCCATGATGTAGGCCAGCTGCTTGGCGGCTTCGGTCTTGCCCACGCCCGTGGGGCCGCTGAACAGGAACGAGCCGATCGGCTTGTCGCCCTTGCCCAGGCCAGACCGCGCCATCTTCACTGAACTGGCAAGCACTTCCAGGGCTTTGTCCTGGCCGAACACCACGCTCTTGAGGTCGCGTTCCAGCGTCTGCAACTTGCCGCGGTCGTCATTGGAGACATTGGCGGGCGGTATGCGCGCGATCTTGGCCACGATCTCTTCGATCTCGGCCTTGCCAATGGTCTTCTTGCGCTTGCTCGGCACCATGATGCGCTGCGCCGCACCCGCTTCATCGATGACGTCGATGGCCTTGTCGGGCAGATGGCGGTCATTGATGTACTTGGCGCTGAGCTCAGCTGCCGCCTGCAGGGCCGCCGCCGCGTATTTGACGCTGTGGTGCTCTTCAAAGCGCGACTTCAGGCCCTTGAGAATGTCGATGGTTTCGGCCACGCTGGGCTCGACCACGTCCACCTTCTGGAAACGGCGCGACAGCGCCGCATCCTTTTCAAAGATGCCACGGTATTCCGTGAAAGTGGTCGCGCCGATGCACTTGAGCTGGCCGCTGGAGAGCGCGGGCTTGAGCAGGTTCGACGCATCGAGCGTGCCACCCGAGGCCGCACCCGCACCGATCAGGGTGTGGATCTCGTCGATGAACAAGATGGCGTTGGGCTTGTCCTTGAGCGACTTGAGCACGCCTTTCAGGCGCTGCTCGAAATCGCCCCGGTACTTGGTGCCCGCGAGCAGCGCACCCATGTCGAGCGAATACACCACAGCCTCGGCGAGGATCTCAGGCACGTCGTTCTGCGTGATGCGCCATGCCAGGCCCTCGGCAATCGCGGTCTTGCCCACGCCAGCTTCACCCACCAGCAGCGGGTTGTTCTTGCGGCGGCGGCACAAGATCTGGATGGTGCGCTCCACCTCGTAGTGGCGACCGATCAGCGGATCGATCTTGCCTTCCTTGGCGGCCTGGTTCAGGTTCTGGGTGAACTGCTCCAGTGGCGACGCTTTCTCGTTGCGCTCGGACGCGCCCCCCTCTTCGCTTTCAGACGGGTTTTCGGCCTTGGCCGGCTCCGGCGGCTCGCCCTTCTTGATACCGTGGGCAATGAAATTGACCACATCCAGGCGCGTCACGCCCTGCTGGTGCAGGTAGTACACGGCGTGCGAATCCTTTTCGCCAAAGATGGCCACGAGCACGTTGGCACCCGTCACCTCCTTCTTGCCATTGCCCGTGGACTGCACGTGCATGATGGCGCGCTGGATCACACGCTGGAAGCCCAGCGTAGGCTGGGTGTCCACCTCATCGGTGCCGGCCACCTGAGGCGTGTTGTCTTTGATGAAGTTCGCCAGCGATGAACGCAGATCATCGATGTTGGCAGAACAAGCGCGCAGCACCTCCGCTGCGCTGGGATTATCGAGCAATGCAAGCAACAGATGCTCCACGGTAATGAACTCGTGGCGCTGCTGGCGGGCCTCAACAAAGGCCATGTGCAAGCTGACTTCCAGTTCCTGGGCAATCATGTGAACTCCTTTGTGCTTGCGTGGAAGGGATAACTGTAGATCGGGATCAAAAACCTGTTATTCAACAGGCTCACTGACACATTGCAGTGGGTGGCCCGCCTTGAGGGCGGCGTCAAGCACTTGTTCCACCTTGGTGGCAGCCACATCGCGGGAGTACACGCCGCAGACGCCTTTGCCATCGAGATGGATCTTCAACATGATCTGGGTGGCTTGTTCACGGTCCTTGCTGAAAAACTCCTGCAATACGACGATGACAAACTCCATGGGGGTGTAGTCATCATTGAGCATGACCACCTGGTACATCTGGGGCGGCTGGGTCTTCTGGGTGCGTCTTTCGAGCACGACCGAACCGCCATCATCCCGCGCTGGCCGGGTCACGGGCGGCGCGGTGGGGGGTGAAGGTGGTTTTGTTGCCATGAAAATCATTCTAGCGACCCACGCGAGGGGCTGCCGCAAGAGAAGTTGGTTGTTGACCCTGTATTTTTCAAGCCAAGTTGCCCCGGATATTTTGGGAAGCGCTGCCTTACTCGTAAACCACCGCAGCCGACCCCGACCCCACCTGCGCCGTCCAAGCAGCCAAAGCGGCGTCAGTAGGGAAAAAGCGTGCGTTTTCGCCCAATTGCAGTTCAGCGACGGCAGTTGCATCTTCGGCCTTGCAGCGCACGCCCATGCGCACGCGCAGGCCATGCATCAATTCGCCTTCGGCAACCTCCTCCCGCCGGGGAGGAAACTCCTGCACCAAACGCGGAACATCCGGCACCTGGTCCCCCACCATCACATGCAGGTATTTGCCAAACCGGCAGCGTGCCCCAGCCAAGTCCCACACCTGCTGCACTTTCACGCGCAGGCCGCCGCTGAAGTGGTCAAGTTGCAGGCGTCCCATCATCACCACGAACTCATCTTCCTTGAGCTGGTTGCGGTACGTGTTGAGCAAGGCCTCATCGGCAGACGCCTCAATGACGGCAGACTTGTCATCCAGTTTGAACAGGCCCAGTTTGCCCCGCTGTCCATTGATGACCCGGAAATCACTGATGATTCCGGCCAGAACCTGGGGTTCGCGGCTGTCCAGCAACTCATCGATCTGGGTGCGCACAAAGCGGCGCACCTCGGTGGCCACTTCATCGAACAAATGGCCCGACAGATAGAACCCGACCGCCGTTTTCTCCAGGGTGAGTCGTTCCTTGATCCCCCAGGGAACCGCGTCCACCAGTTCAGGCTCCTGCGTGCTGGAACCATGGGCATCGTCGCCCATCATGTCGAACAACCCACCCTGGTTCACGTTGGCCAGCGTGGCGGCCGCAAAGTCAAAAGCCCGGTCGATGGACGCCACCATCGCTGCCCGGTTCATGTTGATCGAATCAAAAGCACCCGCCTTGATCAGCGCCTCCACCGTGCGTTTGTTCATGCGCGCCTTGTCCACACGCAGACAGAACTCGAACAAACTCTTGAAGGGCCCGGTAGTGGTGCCATGCGGCCCCTCACCGCGTCCTTCGCGCGCAGCCACCATGGCCTCGATGGCCTGCTGGCCCGTGCCTTTGACGGCGCCCAGGCCATAGCGGATGATTTTGTCGGTCACGGGCTCGAACCGGTAAAAACCTCGGTTGACGTCCGGAGGCTCGAACGAGAGCCCCATTTTCTGCGCGTCTTCAAACAGCACCTTGAGCTTGTCGGTGTCGTCCATTTCGACCGTCATGTTGGCGCAGAAGAACTCTGCGGTGAAGTGCACCTTGAGCCAACCCGTGTGATAAGCCAACAGGGAGTAAGCAGCCGCGTGTGACTTGTTAAAGCCGTAGCCTGCGAACTTCTCCATCAAATCGAACACTTCGTCAGCCTTCTCCTGGCTGATGTTCTTTTCGGCCGCACCCTTTCGGAAGATCTCCCGGTGCTCGGCCATTTCCTCGGCCTTCTTCTTGCCCATGGCGCGGCGCAACATGTCGGCACCACCCAAGCTGTATCCCCCGAGCACCTGGGCGGTCTGCATCACCTGCTCCTGGTACACCATGATCCCGTAGGTCTCGGCCAGCACGGGCTCCACCAGCGGATGGGGATACTCCACCACTTCCTTGCCGTGTTTGCGGTTCACGAAACTCGGGATCAGGTCCATAGGACCCGGACGGTACAGCGCGTTCAGCGCAATCAAGTCTTCCAGCCGGCTCGGCTTCGCTTCCTTGAGCATGCCCTGCATGCCGCGGCTTTCAAACTGGAACACGGCCTCGGTCTTGCCGTCGGAAAACAGCCGATAGGTGGGACCATCGTCCAGCGGAATGGTCTCGAAGGCAAAGTTCTCCTGGCCCTTGTGGCGCTTGATGATGAACTCACGCGCGATTTCCAGAATGGTGAGGGTGGCCAGGCCCAAGAAGTCGAACTTCACGAGGCCAATGGCTTCCACGTCGTCCTTGTCGTACTGGCTCACGGCCGATTCGCTGCCAGGCTGCTGGTAGAGCGGGCAGAAATCCGTGAGCTTGCCAGGTGCAATCAACACCCCGCCCGCGTGCATGCCGATGTTACGCGTCATGCCTTCGAGCTTCTGCGCCATCTCGATGATGGTCTTGACGTCCTCTTCCTTCTGCACGCGCTCGTAGAGCATGGGCTCCAACTCCAGCGCATAGTTGTTCTTGTCGCCGTCCTTTTTCACCTCGGGCGGGTATGCCAGGGTGTAGGACATGCCGGGCTTGCCCGGCACAAGCTTGGAGATGCCATCGCAGAACATGTAGCTCATGTCCATAACCCGGCCCACGTCGCGGATCGCCGCCTTGGCAGCCATGGTCCCGAAGGTGGCAATCTGGCTCACGGCGTTCTTGCCGTACTTGTCCTTCACATAGTCAATCACCCGGTCGCGGTTGGACTGGCAAAAATCGATGTCGAAGTCGGGCATGGACACCCGCTCTGGGTTCAAAAATCGCTCGAACAGCAGGTTGTATTGCAGGGGGTCCAGGTCGGTGATCTTGAGGGCATACGCCACCAGAGAACCCGCGCCCGATCCCCGGCCAGGCCCCACGGGGCAGCCATTGTTCTTGGCCCACTGGATGAAGTCCCCCACAATGAGGAAGTAGCCCGGAAAACCCATCTTGAGAATGGTTCCGATCTCGAACTCCAGGCGTTCCACATAACGCGGGCGCTGCTGGTCCCGCTCAGCCTCTTTGGGGAATAGCAGCTTCAGCCGCTCCTCCAGACCGTCGAACGATGCCACGCGGAAATACTCGTCGATCGGCATCCCGTTGGGCGTGGGAAAGTCTGGTAACTGCGGCTTTCCCAGCACCAGGGTGAGATTGCAGCGCTGGGCAATTTCCACGGTGTTCGCGATGGCAGAGGGCACATCGGCAAACAGAGCCTCCATCTCGGCCGTCGATTTGAAATACTGATCCCGGGTGAACTTGCGAACCCGGCGCGGGTTCGCCAGGATCTCGCCCTCGGCGATGCAGATGCGGGCCTCATGGGCTTCATAGTCGTCCGCCGTGGCGAATTGCACCGGATGGGTCGCCACCACCGGCAAACTCAGGCGCGCTGCCAACTGGGCTGCGGCCACCACATGACTTTCATCGTCCACGCGGCCCGCCCGCTGCAACTCGATGTAAAACCGGTGAGGAAACAACCCCGCCAGGCGCAGGGCAACCTGGGCGGCCCCCGACTCATCACCCTTCAAGAGTGCTTGCCCTACAGGCCCTGCCTGCGCCCCGGCCAGGGCAATCAGCCCCTCGGATAGCTCTTCCAGCCAGGCCCAGGTGCAGAGCGCCAGATTTTTGACGACATTGCGCGTCCACGCGCGCGCCAGCAGTTCGGACAGATTGAGGTAGCCCTGCCGACTCTGCACCAAGACGATCAAGCGCGAGGGCGCTGCGCCCGCCTCGCCTTCCAGAAAAATCTCGGCCCCGAGGATAGGCTTGACGCCCTTGCCCCGCGCCTCCTTGTAGAACTTGATCGCGCCAAAAAGATTGTTGAGATCGGTGATGGCCAGGGCAGGCTGGCCGTCTTTGGCAGCCGCCTTGGCCACCTCATCGATTCGATTGGTACCGTCAACGACGGAAAACTCGGTGTGCAGGCGCAAGTGAACAAACATGGGGCCATTGTAGAAAGCCCCGGCACCTCTCCCCGGGCGAAAGCTCGCCGCGCAACGCCTCTTGACAGGTGCCGCCCCCGGTACAATGCTTTTTCGTGCCCCGGATACCAAGGGCGGTCGGTCCGCTGGACCAGCCCAGACATAGATATCCTGCACCCCTGTTTCCTCTTTTGCTGAAAGCTGCCTGCGATGCTGCGTGCCCCACTGCCCCTCGTTTCTGCCCTGCTGCTTGCCGGTCTGCTGGCAGGTTGCTCCAGCACGACCGAAGACAAAACGGCCAACTGGAGCCCCAACCGCATCCATTCGGAGGCACAGGACGAAATGAACAGCGGAGCCTACGACAAGGCCGTTCCCTTGCTCGAAAAGCTCGAAGGACGTGCCGCAGGCACTCCACTGGCCCAGCAGGCCCAGATCGACAAGGCCTACGCGCACTACAAGGCTGGCGAGAAAGCCCAGGCCATCGCGACGCTGGACCGCTTCATGAAGTTGCATCCGGCCAGCCCCGCTTTTGACTATGCGCTGTATCTCAAGGGCCTGGTGAATTTCAACGACAACCTCGGTCTGTTCTCGTTCATCTCTCGCCAGGATCTTTCCGAGCGCGACCAGAAAGCGGCCAAGGACTCCTTCGAGGCCTTCAGCGAGTTGGCCACCCGCTTCCCGGAATCCCGCTACGCGCAGGACGCACGCCAGCGCATGACCTACATCGTGAACTCGCTGGCGCAGTATGAAGTGCATGTGGCGCGCTACTACTTCCGGCGCGGTGCCTACGTGGCGGCCATCAGCCGCGCGCAGCTGGCCTTGGCGGACTACCAGGGCGTGCCAGCCTTGGAAGAAGCGCTGTACATCCTCATCCAGTCCTACGACGCGCTGGGCATGACACAGCTGCGTGACGATGCGCGCCGCGTGATGGACACCTCTTACCCCCAAAGCGCCTATCTGCGCGGCGGCCTCAAGGAAAAGGCTGAACCGTGGTGGAAGGTCTGGTAAGCACCTGAAGGGCGGCGTCAAACTCTGGCTCCGACTCCAGGCGCCGCATCGGAGGCAAGGCCGCCAGCAGGCGCTTGCCATAGCCCATGGTGACCAGGCGGGTGTCACCTACCACCAGAATGCCTTGGTCGGACTCACGCCGTATCAACCGCCCCGCCCCCTGCTTGAGCGCAACGGCCGCCTCGGGCAGCGCATACGACTTGAACGCTTTTCCACCAGATTTTTCAATGCGCTGCGTGCGTGCCTCCACCAAGGGATCTCCCGGAGGAGGAAAAGGAAGCTTGTCGATCACGACGAGTTGCAACGCATCGCCCGGCACGTCAAAACCCTCCCAGAACGTGGCAGACGCCACCAGCACGCAGCCTCGCTGCCCATGATCGCTGCCTTCGCGAAAGCGCTCCATCAGCCGGCGCTTGGGCCATTCGCCCTGCACCAGCACTTCCAGCGCCCCTGACGCAACAAACTGACTTGTCAGCGCGTCGCCAATCGTGCGCAGGGCCTTGAGTGTCGTCGTCAGAACCAGTGTGCGGCCGCCCAGCTGCGCTGCAGCATGTGCCACCCATTGCGCAAGCACCACGCTGTGCGAAGGGTCGGCCGGGGGCGGCAGGTGGCGTGGCACATACAGGGCCGCCTGGGACGCATAGTCAAACGGGCTCGCGACCCGCAGGACCTGTGCGTCCTGCAAACCCGCCCGCTCCGTGAACCAGCTCAAGTGTTCGTCATCGCCCAAGGTGGCCGAGGTAAAAATCCAGGCCCTGCCGGGCCCTGCGGCAGGCTCCCCGGGCCATCCATCTTCTCCCACCGGTTCTGCGGGTGCAGCCAGCAGGCGCGTGCGCATGGCCTCGGCAATGTCGAGGGGGGATTCCGTCAAACGCAATTGCGCCCCCACATCGACCCAGCGCACCGTATCCGGGTTGCCAGGCCCAGAAAAATGGGCCAAGCGCGCCAGCAGCTCTGTCCCCCGCTCGTACAAGCGCACGAAGTCGGGCGCTATTTCGCTGACGGTGTCGAGTGCCTCCTGAGCCTGGGCGCAGGCTAGCGCCATGCGGCGGATGGCCACGAGCCATTCATCCTGCCTGACCCCCTCGGGTGTTTCATCGGTCCAGCGCAGCTTTGCACCGCCCCGCATATCTCCCGCCGCCAGGCGCAAATCCCTGGCAGACATATCTACCTGGCTGGCAAGCCCTGACCAATCGGCAAGGCCCCGCGCAAGCTGGAGCCCGGCCGCCAGCAGATCCCGGCCGAAATCCATCAGCTGGCCTGTGGACAGCGTCAGCCCCAGAAACTGCACGCCCGTCTCGTTGATCTGGTGCGCCTCGTCAAACACCACCACGCGCACCGTCGGCAAAAGTTCGGCCATGCCCGACTCGCGCACGGCTACATCGGCAAAAAAGAGGTGGTGATTGATGACCACGATGTCCGCAGCCAACGCCTCGCGCCGCGCCAGATGCACATGGCATTCACGAAAGCGGGGGCACTGCGAGCCCAGGCAGTTCTCGCGGGTGGAAGTAACCAGCGGTATCACGGGCGACCGTTCGTCCAGCCCCGTCAGCTCCGCAAGATCACCCGAGCGCGTGGCGTGCGACCAACCCTCCACCTTGGCCAGCACACGCGCCACGCCAGGCTCGCGGGCGGATACGTCCTGGCGCGCCAGTTCCATCCGGTACAGGCACAGATAACTCGCCCTGCCCTTGAGAAGCGCCATGCGCACCGGCAGGCCCAGGGTCTGCGCCAGGCGCGGAAGATCGCGCGCAAACAGCTGGTCCTGCAGCGCCTTGGTGGCAGTGGACAGCAGTACCCGCTCGCCACTCATAAGTGCCGGCACGAGATAGGAGAAAGTCTTGCCCACCCCCGTACCCGCCTCCACCACCAGCGCGCCACCCATTTCAATGGTGTGCGCCACGGCCATGGCCATTTCCGTCTGCCCTTCCCGGGGCTGGAAGTGCACATCCGCCCGCGCCAACACACCGCCGGGGGCAAACACCTCCTGCACCATCTCCATCAGAGCCATCAGGCGGGCTCTTGGGGCTGGAGATCCCGTTCCAGGCGATCCAGGGCATCGCGCAGAGCGAGGCGGCGTTTTTTCAGGCGGCGCAGCGTGAATTCGTCCGGCGCCCCCTCAGGTGCACACAGGTCGATGAGCGCATCCAGATCGGCATGCTCGATGCGCAGCTCAATGAGTTGGCGCTGGGGGGAATGGAGGCTAGGGTTCAAGGCGGGGGCCGTGGGATGGCAAAAATGCCACAGGCGGGCGGATAATACGCGTTTGGCACCCTTTCCGCGACGGCCGTTTGCGTACGCGCCCCCACAATCACCAGCATGACCAAAGCGTTTCGCCTCATCGCGTCCACCGGCATCCACAAGGGTGACCGGGAGTACCAGCAAGATCAGGTGGCCTTGATCTCCCACGAGCGGCACAACGGCTGCGTGCTGGGTGTCATTGCCGATGGCATGGGGGGTCGAAGTGGCGGGCGCAAGGCGTCTGACCAGGTCATGATGACCGCCCGCCAACTCTTCGAGCGCTATTCGCCAGACACCGACGACCCCGTGGCGATGCTCAAGAGCATGGTGGAAGAAGCCCACATCGTGATCAGGCTCACAGCCATCTCTGCCGAGCAGGAACCACACAGCACCATCGCGGCCTTCCTCATCAACCCCCGGGGCGACTGCCACTGGGTGCATGCTGGCGACTCACGCCTGTACCACTTCCAAGGCGCGCGCATGGTGTTCCGCACCAGCGACCACTCCTATGTCCAGGCCCTGGTCGACCGCGGAGAGCTGACGGAAGCCGAGGCCAACAACCATCCACACTCGAACATACTGGTCGGCTGTCTGGGCACCGAAAGCGACCCGCCCATCACCACCCATGTGATCCCGCAGCTACAGCCCGGCGATGTGCTCATGGCCTGCAGTGATGGGGTATGGCACTACTTTTCCCCCACCGAACTCGGCTCCGTGGTGGACTCTCTCTCGCCACGGGAAGCCACGGAATTCCTGATCGAAAAAGCCCGTTCCCGCGCGCGAGGTGGTGGCGACAATCTGTCGCTGGTCATCGTGAAGATGGAGGCCCTGGCGGAAGAAAAAAAGGTCGTCCGCTTGGTGCCCGCTGACGCAGGCCGCCCTTGAAGTAGTTTTCATTCGTACGTGTTGGCCGGGCAAGCAAAAGGCTTGCCCCCCACCGAACAGAGCGGCGCAGACGCCATTCCCGCTGGGCCGTTGCTTCTTCAAGCGTCTCTCCGACCCCGCGCACCGAGCCAAGTGCCCTGAGACACACGCCCTGTCAGCGTGCTGCCGAGCCTGCTGGCAATGGCGCTGCGGGCAGGCGCCCCTGGGCGGCGGCCTCTGAGCGGGATTTCTCGACACGTGCGCGGCGCTCTTCTGCCGCTTGAAGTGTTTGCGCATGGCGCGCGCGAGCCTCTGCGGCACGCTCGGCATTGCCACTGGTGCGTGCTGCCTGCTCCTGTGCCTGCTTTTGCACCTTGCTGCGCTGCTGCTGTGCCCGCTGTTCAGCCTCATGGTCACGCTGTGACTTCAGGCCCTGGGGGTCTTGCGACGGCTTGCGCAACACGGCGCTGGCAGCGCTGCTGCCCTCTGCAGGACGACTCGGTACCGCCCCCTGCTTTTCTTCGATAGATTGGAGGCGTTCCGCCGCTTTTTCCTTGCGCTCGGCATCATTGAGCTCAATTTCCTGCGCGCGCAGACGGGCTTCTGCGTCGCGCACTCCGGCCCGCACAGTGCGCAGGCAGTCCTCCACGGAAAATCGTTGGTAACAGGCCGACTCATCCTGCTGGCGCTTGGCCTTGATGATCTCGCGTTCGTGGCGGATGCGATCGTGTTCCGCCTTGCGATGCGCCGCCGTGGCAGCCGCCTGCTGCTGCCGGTGGACCTCCGCGCCCGGGGCCGCCGGCTGCGCGATGGCCGAAGCGGTGAGCCCGCAGGCAAGCAGCGAGAAGATGGTGGAGAAGACCAAGCGCCTGAAGATCATGTCAGCCCCGTATCGACAGTGCGACGCTCTAGCGCCAGGAATTCCTTCGACTGCATCTCGTTGAGCCGCGAAATCGTGCGCGGAAACTCATGCGCCAGAGGGCCTTCGGTGTACAGCTGCTCGGGCGGTACCGCAGCAGACAGGATGAGCTTGACCCGCCGGTCGTACAGCACGTCCACGAGCCAGGTAAAACGCCGCGCAGGCGAAGCCATGCTCACCGGCATGTAGGGCACGTCGGAGAGCAGCACGGTATGGAACTGCGTCGCAATTTCCAGGTAGTCGTTCTGCGACCGGGGGCCGCCGCAGAGGGTCTTGAAGTCGAACCACACCACCCCGCCGGCCTTGCGGCGGGCCCGGATCTCGCGGGCCTCGATGTGCAGCACCGGATCTTCGTCGTGCACTTCGGCCAGCTGGTCGAACGCCTGGCCCATCTCGGCATCCGCCTCGGGGCCCAGCGGCGTGTGGTACAGCCTCACATGCTCCAGAGTGCGCCGACGGTAGTCGGTGCCGTTGTCGACATTGACCACTTCGAGCTTTTCGTTGAGCAGTGCAATCGCTGGCAGGATGCGGTCGCGGTGCAGGCCGCCGGGGTACAGGTCGTCGGGCTTGAAATTGGAGGTGGTGACAAAACCCACACCGTTGTCGAACAGTGCCGCCAGCAAGCGGTGCAGGATCATCGCGTCGGTGATGTCCGCCACATGAAATTCATCAAAGCAGATGAGTTTGTAGCGCCGCGCAATGCGCTCGCCCAGCACATCCAGCGGGTTCACCGTGCCCTGCAGGGCTGCCAGCTCGCGGTGCACCTCGCGCATGAACTCGTGAAAGTGCAGGCGCACCTTGCGCTTCAAGGGCACGGCATCAAAAAAGCATTCCATGAGGAAGCTCTTGCCACGCCCCACCCCGCCGTACATGTACACGCCGCGCGGAATGTCAGGGCGGTTGATCAGCTTCTTGAGCGCATTGGAACGCCGGGCTTTGTAGGCAGCCCATTCGTCCGCGCAGCGCTGCAGTGCGTCCACGGCCCGCAGTTGGGCGGGGTCGCTTTGGTAGCCTTTGGCGGCCAGCTCGGCCAGGTAAGCCTGTTTGACAGTCACTGGATGGGCACCACTCTGATACTATGAATTTAATAGCTACCAGCGCTTGATTATCAAGCGCTGGAGCCCTTTTTTATTCAAGATATCAGAAGTTCAGCGTGCGCTTGTCCACCGCCAGGGCCGCTTCCTTGGTGGCTTCGCTCAGGCTGGGGTGCGCATGGCAGATGCGTGCGATGTCTTCGCTGCTGGCCTTGAACTCCATGGCCACCACAGCTTCGGAGATCAGCTCGCTGGCCTGCGGGCCCACGATATGTACGCCCAGGATTTCATCGGTGTCGGCATCGGCCAGCATCTTGACCATGCCGGTGGTGTCGCCCAGCGCACGTGCCCGGCCGTTGGCCAGGAACGGGAAGGTGCCCGCCTTGTACTTGACGCCGTCGGCTTTGAGTTGCTGCTCGGTACGGCCCACCCATGCGATCTCGGGGCTGGTGTAGATGACCCAGGGCACGGTGTTGAAGTTCACGTGACCGTGCTGGCCGGCAATGCGCTCGGCCACGGCAACGCCTTCCTCCTCGGCCTTGTGCGCCAGCATCGGGCCTCGCACCACGTCACCCACCGCCCACACGCCGGGCAGGTTGGTCTTGCAGTCGGCATCGACGACGATGGCACCGCGCTCGTCCAGGGCCAGGCCAACGGCTTCGACGTTCAGGCCGATGGTGTTGGGCACGCGGCCGATGGAGACGATGAGCCTGTCCACTTCCAGCGCCTGGGCTTCGCCCTTGGCGTTGGTGTAGGCGATGCTCACGCCCTTCTTGCCGGTCTTGATCTCGCCGACCTTCACGCCCAGCTCGATCTTCAGGCCCTGCTTGTCGAAGGCCTTCTTGGCTTCCTTGGCGATCTGCTCGTCCACCGCGCCCAGGAAGGTGGGCAGGCCTTCGAGGATGGTGACTTCGGCACCCAGGCGGCGCCACACCGAGCCCATTTCCAGGCCGATCACGCCCGAGCCAATGAGGCCCAGCTTCTTGGGCACCGCGCCCACGCGCAGCGCGCCGTCGTTGGACAGCACCAGCTCTTCGTCGAACGGCGTGCCGGGCAGCGCACGGGCATTGGAGCCAGTGGCGATGATGATCTGCTTGCCAACGATGGACTCTTCAGCGGCGCCAGCCACCTTGATCTCGTAGCCACCTTCGGCGGCCTTGACGAACGAGCCACGGCCGTGGAAGAAGCTGACCTTGTTCTTCTTGAACAGGTACAGGATGCCGTCGTTGTTCTGCTTCACGACGGTGTCCTTGCGGGCGATCATCTTGGCCACGTCCATCTTGACGCCGGTGGCCGTGATGCCGTGGTCGGCAAAGTGCTTGTTGGCGTGCTCGAAATGCTCAGACGACTGCAGCAGCGCCTTGGAGGGGATGCAGCCCACGTTGGTGCAGGTGCCGCCCGGTGCAGGGCCGCCCTTTTCGTTCTTCCACTCGTCGATACAGGCCACATTGAAGCCCAGCTGGGCAGCGCGGATGGCGGCAATGTAGCCGCCGGGGCCGCCACCGATGACGATCACGTCGAATTGTTTGCTCATGGTAAATCTCGCTCAGTCTGTTGGAGAAAGACCCACCGGCGGGCAGGACCAGAGGCCAGGCCACGCGGGTGGGTCAATAAGGTCAGGGGGTCAGATGTCGAACAGCAGGCGCGATGGATCTTCCAGCGCGTCCTTCATCGCCACCAGTCCCAGCACGGCTTCGCGGCCGTCGATGATGCGGTGGTCGTAGGACATCGCCAGATAGTTCATCGGACGGACGACGATCTGGCCGTTTTCCACCACCGCGCGGTCCTTGGTTGCGTGCACGCCCAGGATGGCCGACTGGGGCGGGTTGATGATGGGGGTGGACATCATCGAACCGAACGTGCCGCCGTTGGAGATCGAGAACGTACCGCCGGTCATTTCTTCAATGCCCAGCTTGCCTTCGGCAGCCTTCTTGCCGAACTCGGCAATCTTCTTCTCGATGTCGGCAAAGCTCATCTGGTCTGCATTGCGCAGGATGGGCACCACCAGGCCACGGGGCGAGCCCACGGCGATACCGATGTCGAAGTAACCGTGGTAGACGATGTCGTTGCCATCGACCGAGGCGTTCAGCACAGGGTACTTCTTGAGGGCGTGCACAGCCGCCTTCACGAAGAAGCTCATGAAGCCGATCTTGACGCCATGTTCCTTGGTGAAGGTGTCCTGGAACTTCTTGCGCATGTCCATCACCGGCGCCATGTTCACTTCGTTGAACGTGGTCAGGATGGCATTGGTCGACTGCGATTGAAGCAGACGTTCGGCCACGCGGGCACGCAGGCGGCTCATGGGCACGCGCTGCTCAGGGCGGTCACCCAGGTCTTCCTTGGCGGCAGGGGCCGACACCTGAGGCAGTGCCTTGGTAGGCACGCCCGTGGGAATAGCGCTTGGGGCGGCCACAGCAGCCTTGGCAGCACCACCCGCCACTGCGCTGAGCACGTCGCCCTTGGTCACGCGGCCATCCTTGCCGCTGCCAGCCACGGCCGATGCGGACAGGTTGTTCTCGGCCAGCAGCTTGGCGGCGGCGGGCATCGCCACGTCACCCTTGGAGCCGCCAGCAGCGGCCGCAGGTGCGGGAGCAGCAGCGACAGGTGCCGATGCGGCAGCCGCTGGAGCTGCAGCAGGAGCCGCAGCGCCAGCCTTGCCTTCGGTGTCGATCTTGGCGATGAGCTGATCGGCCACCACGGTGGCGCCGTCGCCCTGGACGATTTCGGTCAACACACCTGCGGAGGGTGCGGGCACTTCGAGCACGACCTTGTCGGTTTCGATCTCGATCAGGATCTCATCCACTGCCACGGCCTCACCGGCCTTCTTCTTCCACGTCAGCATGGTGGCTTCGGCCACGGATTCGGACAGCTGGGGGACTTTGACTTCTACGATAGCCATATCAATTCTTTCGGAATGGGGTTTTGTTCTGTTGTCGGGTCGCAGCTGGCCTTATTTGGTCAGGACAAAACCCTTGAGCTTGGCAAACGCGCCGTCCACCAGCGCCTTTTGTTGTTCCTGGTGCAGGTGCGAGTAACCGACGGCAGGCGACGCGGAAGCCGCGCGGCCGGAATAGCCCAGCTTCTGGCCTTCGAGCATGTTCTCGTGGATGTAGTGCTGCACGAAGAACCAGGCACCTTGGTTTTGCGGCTCGTCCTGGCACCACACCACATCCGTGGCGTTGGAATAGCGCTTGATTTCAGCGGCAAACGCCTTGTGCGGGAAGGGGTAGAGCTGCTCCACGCGCAGGATGACCACATCATCGTCTTCGCGCTCGGTGCGCTTCTTGACCAGGTCGTAGTACACCTTGCCCGAGCAGGCAATGATGCGCTTGACCTTGGAAGCCTTTTTCACAATGGCTTCATCCTGCTCAGGGATCACGGTCTGGAAGCTGCCCTTGGTGAACTCGGACAACGGCGAGGTCGCGTCCTTGTTACGCAGCAGCGACTTGGGCGTCATGATGATCAGCGGCTTGCGCAGATCTCGCACCATCTGGCGGCGCAGCACATGGAAGATCTGGCTGGCCGTGGTGGGTTGCACCACTTGCATGTTGGCATCAGCCGACAGCTGCATGAAACGCTCCAGGCGGGCCGAGCTGTGCTCGGGGCCCTGGCCTTCGTAGCCGTGGGGCAGCATCAGCGTGATGCCGTTGACACGGCCCCACTTCACTTCGCCCGAGGCGATGAACTGGTCGATCACAACCTGTGCACCATTGGCGAAGTCGCCGAACTGTGCTTCCCAGATCACCAGCGTGTTGGGATCGTTGGATGCGTAGCCGTATTCAAAGCCCAACACCGCCTCTTCCGACAGGATGGAGTCGATGACAACAAAAGGAGCCTGGTTCTCGGCCACGTTCTGCAGCGGCGTGTAGGTACCGATGTCCCACTTCTCGCGCTTCTGATCATGGATGACCGAGTGGCGGTGCGTGAACGTGCCACGGCCACAGTCTTCGCCGGACAGGCGCACGGGGTAGCCGCTGGCCACCAGCGACGCGAACGCCATGTGCTCGCCCATGCCCCAGTCCACAGGGATGTCGCCACGGCCCATGGCAGCGCGGTCGTCGTACACCTTCTTGACCAGCTGGTGTGGCGTCACGCTCTCAGGAATGGTCGTGATCTTCTCGGCCAGACGCTTCCACTCGGCCAAGGGGATGGCGGTATCACCTGCGTCCGTCCACTTCTTGCCCAGGAACGGGCTCCAGTCCACGGCGTACTTGCTCTTGAAGTTGGTCAGCACCGGATCAACCGTGTGCTTGCCCGCGTCCATGGCGGCGCGATAGGCCTTGACCATGTCGTCGCCCAGCGTCTCGCCCAGGCCTTGCGCGGCCAGTTTGTCGGCATACAGCCTGCGGGTGCCAGGGTGGGCACCAATCTTCTTGTACATCAGCGGCTGGGTCAGCGCTGGGGTGTCCTGCTCGTTGTGGCCCAGTTTGCGGAAGCAGATGATGTCCACCACCACATCCTTCTTGAATTCCATGCGGAACTCGAGAGCGAGCTGGGTGGCCAGCACCACGGCCTCGGGATCATCACCGTTCACGTGCAGCACGGGCGACTCGATCATCTTGACGATGTCGGTGCAGTACAGCGTGGAACGCGTATCACGCGGGTCGGACGTGGTGAAGCCGATCTGGTTGTTGATGATGATGTGCACCGTGCCACCCGTGTAGTAGCCACGGGTCTGAGCCAGCGCCAGGGTTTCCTGGTTCACCCCCTGGCCGGCAAAGGCCGCGTCACCGTGCACCAGCACGGGCAGCACTTGCTTGCCATGGGGATCGGCACGGCGGTCCATGCGGGCACGCACGGAACCTTCGACCACAGGGTTCACGATTTCCAGATGGGATGGATTGAACGCGAGCGACAGGTGAACCGGGCCGCCGGGGGTGGTCACGTCCGAGCTGAAGCCCTGGTGGTACTTCACGTCGCCGGCAGGTAATTCTTCCGGGGCAGTGTGATCGAACTCGGCGAACAGGTCCTTGGGCATCTTGCCCAGCGAGTTGACCAGCACGTTCAGGCGGCCACGGTGGGCCATGCCGATCACGATTTCCTGCACACCCTTGGCGCCGGCAGACTGGATCAGTTCGTCCATGGCGGCAATGAAGCTTTCGCCCCCTTCGAGGGAGAAACGCTTCTGGCCGACGTATTTGGTGTGCAGAAAACGCTCCAGACCCTCGGCTGCCGTCAGGCGGTCAAGAATCTGCTTTTTCTTGTCCACACCAAAGCTGGGCTTGCTGCGGATCTTTTCCAATTTTTCCTGCCACCAGCGCTTCTGGTTCTGGTCGGTGGCGTACATGTACTCAGCGCCGATGGAGCCGCAGTACGTTTCGCGCAGCGCGTTGATCAGCTCACGCAGCGGCATCGATTCTTTGCCGAAGAACGTGTTGCTGGTGTTGAACACGGTTTCCTGGTCAGCATCGCTGAAACCATAGAAAGAAGGTTCGAGTTCAGGAATTGCGGGGCGCTCTGTGCGCTTCAGCGGATCCAGGTCGGCCCAGCGTTGGCCAACGTTGCGGTAGGCTGCGATCAGTTGCTGAACGGCAGTGCGCTTGCGGCCCAGTTCCGAATCAGCCCCCGTGGCAACCACGACCTTGGTACCGCCTTGTTTGGCACGCTCTGCAAAAGCATTGATGACGGGAAGGTGGGGTACGTCCTTGGCGTTGGAGCCATCAACGGCAGGCACATGCTGCAATGCATCGAAATACTCACGCCAGTTGTCAGGCACGCTGCCTGGATTGGCGAGATAGTTCTCGTACATCTCTTCGACATAGGGCGCATTGCCGCCGAAGAGGTAAGTATTGCCTTGGTAGGCTTGATAGACGGACGTCGTATCGCTCATATTCCGCTGACCTCCGCTTTCCTTGGGAAAGCATTAGCTGGTTGAGAAACCTTCCGCGACACGGCTGAACCGATTGGCGGATGCGACTGTGGCTGGGGAAGGGCCTTGGTACGGGCGCCATTGTGCCACTGAACAGCCAACCGCCCAACGGAAAAGGTTTGGCAGACGTGGCAGGGCTGGCGCAAAAATCAGATAGAAATCCGGGCTCGCGTACATTCCGGGTATCTCAATGCCACCTACCCACATGACGCCACCTACCCTTCAGAACAAAGTCTTTTTGCTGCTGCTGGCCCTGGTCACCATCGCCTTCGGAGCCATCCTTTGGCAGTTCCATGGAGCCGTCTTCTGGGGCGTTATCCTGGCAATCTTGTTTGCCCCCCTGCACCGCAAACTGCTGCGGCGCATGCCCCGGAGGCACAATCTTGCCGCGCTGTGCACGCTGGGACTGTGCCTGATCGTAGTCATCCTGCCCATGACGGCCATCACGGTATCGCTGGCCCAGGAAGCCACCCTGATATATGAGCGGATGCGTTCCGGCCAGCTCAATTTTGGGCTCTATCTGCAGCAGGTGATCGCCGCCCTGCCCACTTGGGCAGCCAATCTGCTGGACCGATTGAATCTCACGACCGTTGGCGAACTGCAACAAAAGTTTTCATCCGTTGCCGTCCAGGCGAGCCAATTTATTGCCGCCCAAGCACTGAGCATTGGGCAAAACACACTGCAATTCATCGTGAGCTTCGGCATCATGCTGTATCTGCTGTTTTTCCTGCTCCGCGACGGATCGAGCCTGGCCTTGCGCATTGGCCAAGCCACGCCACTGGACGAGACACACAAGCGCCAACTGGTGAGCAAGTTCACCACCGTCATCCGCGCCACCGTCAAAGGCAACATCGTTGTGGCCGCTTCACAAGGAGCACTGGGTGGCTTGATTTTCTGGATCCTGGGCATCCAGGGGCCCGTGCTGTGGGGCGTATCCATGGCATTCCTGTCACTCCTGCCCGCTGTGGGGGCCGGGCTGATCTGGGTGCCGGTGGCCATCTATTTTCTGGCGACAGGTGCTGTATGGCAGGGCGTGGTACTGACCGCATTTGGCGTTGGCGTGATCGGCCTCGTGGACAACGTCCTGCGCCCCATTTTGGTGGGCAAGGACACCAAAATGCCAGACTATGTCGTGCTGATATCCACCCTGGGAGGCATGGCGCTCTTTGGCCTGACTGGCTTCGTGATTGGGCCAGTCATCGCCGCCCTGTTTATTGCCAGCTGGGATCTGTTTTCCCCAGGCACCCACAATGAGACAACCTAATACAGCGGCTTGATACGACCCAGTGCGCGCCAGGAACAACGCTGCATGGCAGCGTGCATCCCACCAAGCCGATCGGGCAAAAAACAAAGGCCTCCGCAAGGAGGCCTTTGTTTGCACCAAACGACTGATGCCTTGAATCGGGTGGTAGGACGTACTGGATTCGAACCAGTGACCAACGGATTAAAAGTCCGAAATAGTTGGATTTCCTTGGACTCCCCTAGACAACCAAATCCTCACAAGCTGTTGATTTTTCTCGGTTTTTTATCCAGCCTCGTCTAACCACATCCAACCCCATCCACTAGAATTCTGGCAACGATCTGGCAACGGATCTCATTGCAAAGGATCAGATGGCAACCAAAACTCCGGGGCAAGTCATTCAAGAGATGCCTGCCGGCAAGTTCGTGACGATGGCGAAGGTGATGCCGAGCGGCTCGCTGCAAGCCAGGAAGGACAGTGCCGGGTCTACGAGGTTCTACTGGAGATTCAGTATCGGCGCCAAGAGTGAGCGAGTGCTCGTGGGCGTCTACGACTCAGCAGCATCACCAAAGAGCTTGACCCCAACCTCAAAAGGCTTCTCGGTTACAGCGGCTACACGAGCGGCCGAAGCCCTCGCACTAAGGCACTACACGAATCGGGAAAATGGCGGCCATCCCGCCTTAGTGGCCGCTAGCCGCAGCGCTCAAGCTGCAGAGGACGAAGCGCGGAGGAACGCCGAACTGAATACCTTGGAAAGGCTTCTGAGCCTTTACTGCGACTACCTTCAAGATTTAGGAAGGGAATCGCATAAGGACGCCCGTTCGATCTTTAACCTTCATGTGATGCGAGCATGGCCCGATGTTGCGGGACTGCCAGCCAAAGAGGTATCCACTGAGCAGTTCGCTGACATGATGCGCAACCTCATTGAAGCTGGGAAGAAGCGCACGGCCAACAAGCTCCGTGCGTATGCTCGGTCAGCCTTCCAGGTTGCAAAAGCAGCGAAATCTAAGCCCTCCATTCCCGTTGCGTTCAAAGATTTCGGCATTTCAATAAATCCAGTTGCCGATACTCTCCCGGATGAAACCGGAAACAGGTCGTCAAAAGCACCACTATCAGCGCACGAGCTTCGTATTTACTGGCAAAAGATCCGTTCGATGAATGGTCCTATCGGGGCTATGCTCCGCCTCCATTTGCTTACCGGCGGTCAGCGAATAGCGCAGTTTGTGCGCCTACTCTCATCTGACGCGACAACTGAACATATTGTCTTGTTCGATTCAAAGGGCCGTCCAGGTCAACCTGCGCGATCGCACACCGTCCCCCTTATAAAACCAGCCCGCGAGGCTCTTTTCGAGGTCATTTCGTCAGGAAAGTGGGCCCTCTCCACTGATGGCGGAAAAACGCATATCGCCGCAACCTCATTAAGTAAATGGGCAGTGGACGCAGCGGGTGATGAGATTCCTGGTTTTCTTACCAAACGCGTTCGCTCCGGCATTGAAACATTGCTTGCAAGCGCGAGGGTGAATTCCGACATCCGGGGGCGTCTGCAATCACACGGCATTGCCGGAGTCCAAGCCCGTCACTACGACGGGCATGATTACTTCGATGAGAAACTGGAGTCGTTGGAAAAAGTCTATACGCTACTGGAAAAGCCTTTTTCGGATACCCAGCGAGCGAAGTCTGGTTGAAGTTCGGGTAGATGGTTGTCGCAGTGCTTTTGCTGCCACTGAGGGCTCGACGCCAGCTTCTGCCAAGCGTTCAGTGCATCGAATGCTGACGTATTGCGATCCCCTGTCGGAGTGCTGAATCAGGCTGCTGTCTCGCTCGGGTGACGGTGGTGAAATGTCAAGCGCAAATAGCGAAGAAGTAGTGGATGGATTCGCCCTCACCTGACCTCTAGATTCAGCGGTCTAGCGCACGCAGTACAACCTCGAGGTTCTTCACCGCGATCTCCAGTTCCTTCGGCGCATATGCGGCAAAACCCATGAGAAACCCGGGCCGGCACGCGCCCGATGCATGCAATGGCGTAAGCCCCAGCAAATCGATACCGGCACGCTGCGCTGCGCCCATGACTTCCAGTTCGGGAATATCGCGAATGAGCCGACAAGGCATTTGCATGCCGCCGTCCGGTACCTCCGGCTCCACGAAGTCTGCCAGGTGCTCGTGCACGAGCTGCGCCAGGACATCGCGCCGCTCACAATAGACGGCACGCATGGTTCGCACATGCGCCCCGAAATGCCCACCCTCCATGAAACGCGCCAGGGTCAGTTGCGCAATTGGCGCGCTGTGTCCATCCAGCAAGGTGCGTGCGGCGGTCATCGGCGCCACAAGCTCAGGCGGAAGCACCATGAAGGCAATACGCAAGCCCGGAAACATCGACTTGGTGAACGTACCGATGTAGATCGTTCGCTGATGCGGGTCCAGTCCCTGTACGCAGGCCGTGGGTTTTCCCGCGTAATGGAACTCGCTGTCATAGTCATCCTCGATGATCCATGCATGGTGCTGCTGGGCCCATTCGATGACGTCCAGCCTCCGGTCCAGCGCCAGCGTGACTCCGGTCGGAAACTGGTGCGAAGGCGTAAGAAACACCGCCTTGCCCGGTTGTCGCACCTTGCGCAGGTGCCCCACCTGCACTCCCTCGGCATCCAGCGGGACGGGCACGCATTCCAGCCCCGCGGCGTCGAACGCCTTGCGCGCGCCGTGGTACACGGGGTCTTCAATGAAGATGCGGTCGCCAGCGTCCAGCAGCACGGTAGCGCATAGGGTCAGGGCCTGCTGGGAGCTGGTGAGCACCAGCACACGCTCGGCCGTGGCATGTGCGCCGCGTTCCAGATTGACATAGTTCGCAATCGCGCGCCGTAGCGGCACCATCCCTTGCGGGGAGCTGTGCAGCAGTGCTGCGGTGCCCCACTCCTTCAGCACCTGCCGCTCCAGCCGCTCCCAGGTGGCCAGCGGGAAGCCGCGCGTTTCCGGCACGCCAGGAGCGAACGGGCGGGGAGCCAGAAAGTCCCGCACCCCACCGCCTCGGAACATGGCCGCTCCGCGCTGGCTCAACCGCAGAGGTTCCCGCAGTGCCGCAAGGTGCCGCCCCGTGCCGCGCCCCCGCAAACGCTGCGCCCGCTCCGAAACGAAGCTGCCACTGCCCACGCGCCGTTCGATAAAGCCCTCCGCATGCAGCTGGCTGTATGCCGCCTCCACTGTGTCGCGGGACACGCCCAGCGACGTTGCCAGCCCGCGCGAAGCAGGCAGTGGCGCGCCCGCCCCCAACGCACCGTCGAGGATTAGTTGCCGGATGGCGCGCTGAATGCGCGCGTGCAGGGGCAAAGCGCCACGCGCTGGGTCGAGGACCCAGGCCTTCACCGATTCGAGTAGCGCATGCTTGAACAATTGGCCGGTATCTCTTCGAAAAAATGGCAGGGCACAGTATGCCATTTCAAGCCTATAAATCAGCACTACGGCCCGCTCAACGGGGCCACTTTCAGGAGCCTTGATTCCCACATGCCGTCCCCACCGCCCTCACCCTCCTCCTCTTCCCGTTGGTCCGATCTCGCCCATCCCATCGTCGCGGGCCTCATTTCCGTCATCGTCAACTACGGCGGGACCTTCATTCTCGTGTTCCAGGCGGCCAGGGTGGCAGGCCTGAGCCCGGAGCTGACGGCATCGTGGGTGTGGTCGATTTCGATTGGCGTGGGAGCCACGGGAATCTTCCTGAGCTGGCTGACTCGCGAGCCGATCATTACCGCCTGGTCCACACCGGCGGCGGCGTTCCTGGTGACGGCACTGGCCACCACGCCCTATGCCGAAGCGGTGGGCGCGTACCTGATCTCCGCCGCGGCCTTTGTGGCGCTGGGGCTGTCAGGCTGGTTCGAGCGCTTGATCCGGCTGATTCCTCCGGGCGTGGCCGCAGGCTTGCTCGCGGGCATCCTGCTGCAGTTCGGCATCCAGGCTTTCGGCGGCATGGGCATCGATCCGGTACTGGCTGGCTTGCTGATCGCGACCTACGTGGTGCTCAAGCGGCTCAGTGCACGCTATGCCGTCGTGGGCATCCTGGTGCTGGGTCTGCTCTTTCTGCTCATGCAGGACCGGGTGGAGCTGTCGGGACTGTCGTTGAGGCTCGCCGCCCCGGTCTTCACTATGCCGGCGTTCTCGCTCAACGCGTTGCTGAGCGTGGCCTTGCCGCTGTTCCTCATCACGCTGACCGGCCAGTACATGCCCGGCATGCTGGTGCTGCGCAATGACGGGTTCAAGACCAGCGCCAATCCCATCGTGGCGCTGACCGGGCTCGGCTCGCTGATGATGGCGCCGTTCGGTTCGCATGCCTTCAACGTGGCCGCCATCACGGCCGCCATCGCCACGGGCCGGGAGGCGCACGAAGATCCGTCCAAACGCTGGATCGCGGGCATCGCCGCAGGCGTGTGCTACATCCTCGTGGGCGTGTTCGGCGTGGCGCTGGCGGGCGTCTTCATGGTTTTCCCGGCAACCTTCATCACCACGCTGGCGGGCCTGGCGCTGCTGGGCACCATCGGCGGCAGCTTGGCCACTGCCCTGGCCGACGTGAAGACGCGCGAAGCGTCGCTGATCACCTTCCTGGCTGCGGCGGCCAATATCACGCTGCTGGGCATCGGTGGTGCGTTCTGGGGCCTGGTGGTGGGCCTGGCGGCCCACGCCGTGCTCAATGGCACGCTACCGCGCCGCGGGCGCCCAACCACCGCGGCACCGGCCGCCGAGCCCATGATCATCAAGAGGAAAAGGAACCAGGCCAATGCTTGAGCCACCGGACACCCAGACCCGCCACGGCCAGCATGGCCGCTATCCGCAGGCAGCTTCCGTCGAAGATTTCCGGCACAACCTGGCGGCGGTGCGGGCCCGCATGGATGCCGCCTGCCACCGTGCGGGGCGCGACCCTGCTGGGGTGCGACTGCTGCCGGTGAGCAAAACCAAGCCCGAGCCCAGTCTGCGCCTGGCCTACGCGACGGGTTGCCGCCTGCTGGGTGAAAACAAGGCGCAGGAAGCCTTCGGCAAATGGGAAGCCATGCAGGACCTGGCCGATCTGCGCTGGTCGATCATCGGCCATCTGCAGACGAACAAGGCCAGGCTAGTGGCACGCTTCGCCAGCGAGTTCCAGGCACTGGACAGTCTGCGCGTGGCCGAGGCGCTGGAGCGCCGTCTGCAGGCCGAGGGCCGCGCGCTGGATGTGTTCGTGCAGGTCAACACCTCGGGCGAGGCCAGCAAGTACGGCCTGTCGCCCGAGGACGTTCCGGCGTTCCTGCGCGCCCTGCCCGCTTTCCCGGCACTGCGCGTGCGCGGGCTGATGACGCTCGCGCTGTTTTCTTCCGATGCTGAGCGGGTGCGCCAGTGCTTCATTCTGCTGCGCACTGTGCGCGACCAGTTGCGCCAGAGTGCGCCCGCCAGCATCGCCTTGGAGGAGCTGTCCATGGGCATGTCCGGCGACTTCGAGATCGCCATCGAGGAAGGTGCCACGGTGGTGCGCCTTGGCCAAGCCATCTTTGGCGCTCGCTCCATGCCGGATAGCCATTACTGGCCCGACGCGCACAGCACCAAGGAGCCACGCCCATGAAAACCGCCATTGCCCTGCGCCATCTGCATTTTGAAGACCTGGGCACGCTCGAGCCCCTGCTGGTAGCGCGCGGTTATGCGGTGCGCTATCTGGATGCCCCCATCGATGACTTGTATGCAGCGGACATGGCTGCGGCTGATCTGCTGGTGGTACTGGGTGGTCCCATAGGCGCCTTCGATGACCACATCTACCCTTTCCTCCGCGACGAACTGGCGGTAGTTCTACAGTGGCTGGCAAGCGGGCGCCCGCTGCTGGGCATCTGCCTGGGTGCGCAGCTGATTGCCCGCGCACTTGGCGCGAGTGTTGCCAGCATGGGTGTGAAGGAAATCGGCTTTGCGCCACTGACACTGACCCAGAAAGGCGAGGGGTCACCATTGGCGGCGCTGGGCCAAACGCCGGTGCTGCACTGGCATGGCGACCACTTCGGCATTCCCGACGGGGCAACGAGGCTGGCGGGGACACAAACCTGTGCCAACCAAGCTTTTAGCAAAGGGCGCAATGTGCTGGCGCTGCAATGCCATCTGGAAGCCAACCCGCTCCAAATTGAGCGCTGGCTCGTTGGTCATGCCTGCGAACTGGCGCAGGCTGGCATCGACGTGCGTACGTTGCGCAGCCAAGCGCAAGCTTTGCGATCCCGCTTGCCGCAGGTGGCACGGGCTGTATTTTCCGCATGGCTGGACGAGATCGAGGCACTTCGTCCCTGGGAGGCTTCATGAGAGCTGCCGCTGGAGGCGTGACCCAGACCGGCCGCTTCCAGCCTGAACAAGTCGGACATAACTTGGCGGCCAACAATAGCGCGGTACCGATGATCTTGGTCAAAGCGAGCCGCCATCAGTCCACCACGCTGTTGGTCGTCGAGGATCTCACCTGCGCCGATCCTGCCAGTTGTTCACCAACCGGCTCCATGCCGCCATGCGATCACCTGCTGGCGTGCCGGCCGTCCCGGAGTTGCTGACCACCAGTCGATCAATCACGGCCTCCTGCTCCTGGCTGAACTCCTGTGGAAACATCGGTACGACGGTGACAATGCAGTCCCCAGCCTCTGCCTCGTTCGTCCACGGCAGGCCCGCGTTTTTGATGCGGTAGTTCAGATGGCCCCGCCGCAGCTTCATCTGTTGCAGCCCGCGGAGGGTTGGAACCTCAATCCAGCGATTGGCCATCCATGCAAACCCATCGACGGGCAGCTCGCACTTCAAGGTCCCATCGGCTTCAGCCGTGAAGAATTCGTGCGGCTGCAGCTCCACGCGCACGCGCAGCGCCAGCTTGTGCTGGCGTCGATTGCCTTTCACTCGGGCGGTGACATCGAGCAGGTCGCCAGCGCGCGCGCCAGGCGCGACCGGCACCCGGCAGCGGTACTTGCTCGGCGGTGCCTTACCGCTCGCCGCGCAGGCAGTGCAGCTGTGGCGCGTCTTCCCCTGTCCCTGGCAGGCTGCGCATTTGTCCGTGGACGAGATCCAGGCGAACCAGAGACGCTGCCGGATGTGGCCGGCGCCACCGCATTCACTGCACTCGGTAGCCTGCAGTTGCAGGCCACTGCCGGTGCACTCGGCGCAGTCTTCGATCACCTCGCCTCGAACTTCCCTGACGCAACCGCTCACCACCTCCTCGAGCGTGAGGCTGATGGTTTGCTCGACGGTGGATTGTTCCGCACCGGGGGTGGGATCTTCGGTTTCAGCCTCTGGTTCGGCCCGGGCGTTGCGGATCATTTCCAGCGCCCGATTGATACGCTGAATCTTTCGCAGGGCATGCGGGCTGTTGTTGCGATCCGGGTGCCAGCGTGCGGACAGGCGGCGCCACGCAACCTTCACCTCGGCTTCGCTGGAGCCTGGTGCCAAGCCGAGTTCGTGGTAAGGGTCGTCGAGGTCCATGATCTATGTTGCAGCGCAGCATGGTAGCAGGCGCATCTTGCCGGCAGAATCCTCGGGCTGGGCGGGCCGGTCTAGCCTCCTCTGTGCGAGGATAAGCTTAGAAACGCGCGGTCGGTTGTAGTCGCATGGAATTTCAGGCGTTCAGTCGCGCCACTGTGACGGCCACGACTATGTTGACGAAAAACTGGAATCGCTAGAGACGGTTTTTTTGCTGCTGGAGGCTGGGCCTGAGCGCGGAGAAAGGCTGTTGATTTCCGATCAGCAAATCTCTAAAACCTCCTGATGGACTGCTTCGCAGATTACTGTCTCCGAGTTCAGTTCGTGACAGCTCAATAGGGCAAGAGAAAGTACAACAAAGCGACCAATTTGTAGCCCTGGTTAGACGGTCAGAGCTCACCAGAACGAAATCGCAAGCGCCAGGGCGCGAATGTGAAACGTCCTAAGTAAAATGGTAGAGCTCTACCGCACGCTTCCCGGAACGAGGCCCGAATCGCCGATGGCAGGCTGGCACGCGTCACGGGAGCGCTAGCAACCAATTCGTTTCGAACCACAACCAGTCAGTGATCAGTACACCAGTAGATGCAACAGTCCAGCTCACCCAGCACCATCTCGAGGGCATCTCTTAAACCCCTGACTCCCAAAAATTCCCACTTGCAAAACATCAATTTATATGAAGTCGATCTTCCGCAGGGAGGACTTTTATAATTACCCAATATTATTCAGTGCATCTCCAAGCTGGCTTGGCGATTAATATCATCTTCCATCAGTACAAATTTTCTTCTTAACAAGAAATTTCGTGCAAAAATGTCAATTTGCCAGATGAGATCTACTGTGACAGCGAAGCATAGACAAGATCAATAAATTTATTTGCAAACTGCGTGCAAATATCTTTAACAGGAGAATTACAAACAACGAATCAATTCCACCTTTTCGATCAAAGGGAAACCGGGAGGAGATGACATAAAAGAGTTTTACTCAAGTCATTTTTCAAAAATTTAAAATTTCTAAGAAATCAAGATGGTCATTCGTAAATTTCGATCTTTGCTGCTTGTAGTCGCAGTGAGCTCACTCTTAGCCTGCGGCGGAGGAAGCGGCGGTAGCCCTAATCTTGTTGGCGACAAAATGATTGGAAACCTAGCGACGCCTGACGGAAGCGTCCAAGTTGCTGGAGGTAGTAGCCTCGCGATTTCGGCAATTGCAGACACAAGAGGGCCGGGACTCACAAGTCATAAGTGGACCATTGCGCCGAAGTCGGATGGCGCACTGCGTGCAAAGGCACCCACTATCCAAAATGCTGATTGCGCGAATGCAGTCACGTCCCGCAAACCTATTGCTGGTGGGGCTGTCATCATTGCGCAATCCAAGTGCGACAGCTGGATGGTCGTCCCTGTAACCGCTGTTGATGCAATATGGACCATCACGTCGACCGCAGTTGGCACGGATGGTACGGCCAGTTCCGACTCGTTCGATCTTGTCGTCAAAGCACTTCCTTTGCCTGTCTTTGATATCACAGCCACGTCGAGTGAAAATCCCACGCTCGATAAGGCCGTCTTCTTGAACGGAGTGGCAAAAGTTGGTGCTCCTACGGTTGGAAAAGTGAAATTTGCTTGGACTCAGATGGCCGGGCCCGCCTTAACATTGGGAGGCGCGGAATTGGCAACAGCTACGTTTATTCCGAGCACACCTGGTGAGTACGTCTTTCTTCTCACGGGAACCTGGGAAATAGACGATGTTTCTCGAATAGAAACCGATATTGTTCACTTCCGCGTGAACAGCATCCAGCCGAGTGAATTTGACTTCAAGGTCTTTGCGGAAGCAGATCCAGTAGCCCCGTCCAGCGGTACCCCTGTCACCCTGCGCGCAAAATTCACGACCAAGCTGGGAGCACCAGTAGATAGCGTTACCTACAAGTGGACCAAGCTCTTCGGGCCCGATGGAACAACAACTGCGACTACCAATCAAAGTCTTGTAGTCGCGCCTGAAATTCCGGGCACCTACGTGTGGGCCGTAGAAGCAACCTTGAAATCCGGAACCTATACCGAGACGCAGACTGCACATGCCAAGTTTGAGGTGAGCATTCCTTAATACGAAGAAATAAAAAGGCCCGGAAAATCCGGGCCTTTTTATATTTTGAATATAAAGTACATCCTACCCGATCAACGCCACTTGCGCTTCACCATCGACGCGAAAACGATGTTTCATTCCTATGCGATTATTAATCGAATTCGAGTGAAATCTAAACACCAAATATTCACTACTAGATGGAGCCCAGAACCCCTTCTGAACATCCGCAATTAACCAATACCCTGAGATATAAACTTCAGCCCAATTGTGGTAGTCATATGGGGCGAGAACAGCGTCGCGGCTAACCACATGCCCCCCCACCATTCTGGATGGAATGCCATTGGCTCGGCACAAAGCTACCATGAGATACGCGAACTCCGTGCAATCTCCGTGTCCCGTCAAAACCGCGTCCAAAGCGCCTCGATCCTCAGACAAATACCCAGAGTCGCGAATATTGTCTTTAATCCATTCAAATGATGCCTTGGCAGTAGAAAGTTGATCTACCCGTTTGAGATCTACCGCAATATCTCTTATTTCTCTGGCATCGCACTCGATAAAGGGCTCACTCTTCAACCACTCCTGAGAAGAAATCCTGGGTTCGGACGCCGATGTGCCCATGTTCAGAATCACGTCAATAGTGACATTTTTCCGCATGTACGCTTGCAACTCCAAGAACTCCATGACCAGCACATTGTGGCCATAGCTATCAGGAATGACAGTATGGGGAACAGAGACGGAAGAGGAGATCAAATTTTGCCGGTCAGGAACTGACGCAGGAAGATAGCAATATATCGCCTGTGCTTTTAGTGCCCTTTCGGTTGGGTTGGCGAGCAACAAGAAAAATCGGATATGCCTTCGACTCCACTTCTTTGCACCCATATTCTCGTCGGCCATAGTAGGAAAGGCATGAACTATGGCAGTTCCCAAACCGAGCAGTGCAAGCCTCCTTTTCATCCGCAAATTCCCGTATCAGAGGCCACAGCCGGGAACCTTGGGCCCACGGGCGTATGCTGCCCACATGGCCTTGTTCGCATTTTGTTGGGATACAACCCCCTCCCAACTCCCCTTATAGACCAGCAGAGGATTCGGAGAAAGCAACCCTCGAAGGTGAGCAATTTCTTCATTGGCAATGCTCGATACAAGCACAACTGAAGCCGTCAAAGACCGTGGATTGGCCTTGCGATATTTTTCCATAAACTCCTTGACGGCCCCCACACTCGCATTCGGGATTTCATAGGTGGCGCCAATGTCAATTCGCTCTTTGATCGCAGACTTGTCAATCAGCACGATGTTGTAAGAATTTTGTGCTTCAATCAGTAGTTCAGCGGCAGAAATTTCAATCAAATCAACCCCCTCGGAGGCATAGCCAACAACAGGCAGATTTTTATTTAACCAAGAAGGCATTCCTCCGCGCAGGACATGGACACTTCGATACCCAACGCTCTTGAGTCGTGCGCACTCGCGATAGAGTTCAGCCTCGGCTCTCCCATTTCCAATCAATACGACTTTTTTTGAACGCCAGTACGGTTTGGCAACTAAATCTGTGATCCCAAGGCTCATCGCTCCTTCGATGTGAAAGCTCCGGAAGTCAGAAGCGTCTCTACGATCCACGACAAGCGAATCTCCCGCAATTTTCATCGATGCAAGAGCATCGGCAGTAATTGAACACTGCAGATCGACCTCATAGGTTCCGGACGAGGGAACGGGCTTTTCACCCTGCTTGGGAGCGTCACGGCGGCACACTTCGCTCACAGGGCTTATTTCCTTCAGTGCGTCCGGAATCTGATCACCCGGCCTTGAAATCTGGGCCAAAGAAATGGCACACCAAGGCACGGTGCTGAGAAAAAAGGCGGCGCCCTTAAATAGGCGATAAATCGAAATTTTCATTTGATATCAACACTATGGCTTCACAGGGGAAGATTTGAAATTTTGAGCACTACCTAAAGCACTTTTTGGAGTGGCATCTGGCCTTACCACAACAAGATCAGGAGGATATGAAAACACCCAGTCTGAATATTTTTCCGAATTCTTGAACCCACTCTCACTCAGGTCAAATCCATCTATTTTGAGTGGCTGCATTTCGGACAATGAATAAATACCGACAATCTTGCCGTCAATCCTCAAAACACCCCATTCACTACTCCCTGTCAAGGGATCAATGAAAATTCTTCTGAGATGACGGGTTGTGCCCGGGAAGCGCTTGTCTTCAAGCAAGTCTTCAAAGCTTGCTGGATAAACCTTCCTGTCTACCGTTCGCGATGCCTCGTAGTAGCGCCCGATTGCTCCCCGGAACTGCCGTCCAATGGAAATCAATTCCTTTTCTTTCTCTCGTCTTGAGTTTGTGGACTCAACCTCCATCGCAACGGACAAACCCAAGCTCATGAGAAAGATCAGCATAAGCGTCCACATGTAGCTGAAGCCACCGTGGCTAAAGAGTTTCCTCTCACATCGACGCATACGACATGCCGTCCTTGCTCATGCCTGGTGCACCACTTTTCACGTCAACGATACCGGGATTTTCGGAGTCTTGGTGGGGAATCAGAACCCAAGTCTTCGCAGACTCTGTTATGGGATCCATGGGTATGGAACGGAGATATTTTTCCTGCACCAAATCTTCCAAAGAAGATGGATGCTTTCCTTTGTCACCATAATACTTGTCAATCACCACCCGCATGACTCGCAAATTCTCCTGAAGTGCTACATCTTTCGATCTCGAAATTGAACCGAAATATTGCGGCAGAGCAATCGTTAAAAGCAGCGCCAAAATTGACATTGCGATAAGGATTTCGATGAGCGTGAACCCTCTTCTTTTTGACTGCGAATTGATTGTTACCATTTAACGTATGGAATCCCGTTGAGTCCGATTTTCGCTGACTTGCTGTATACGTCGAAAACATCATCCCCCTCAGCAGGCTCATCAGGAGGAGAAGCGTAACTTCTCAATCCCCAAGAATCCCCCGGCTCCAAGGAAGTGTCAGAATTCATTGGATCAGCGGGAATTCGCCTCAGAAAGTATATTTTCTTCCTGTTGGGACTGCGCTGGTCCTCCACCCCCTCCACCAATTCAATGAGATTCTTGGGGTATCCGGATTCACCAATTTTGACCGCAATTCTTCCTTGGTCGGAAGCCCGCTTATAGGAGTCCAAAGCTTCTCGAATTTCCGCAAGAGACACTCTCAGCGTACGCTCCTTGTCTCTCTGGTATGACCACTGCGCCATAGGGACCGCCACCACGGCGAGCACCGCCATGATGCTCAACGTCACCATGAGCTCAATGAACGAGAATCCCCGAACGGCCTTCAGCATCACGGAAAATCGATCAAGGATTAATGCGAACGGAATGCAGCACGGGCACCTTTACCGGATTGGGTGGAGAGGGTTCCGGTGAAGCAGAAAGCAGTTGCAATTTGGCCTCTCCAGTCTTGATGGCTTTGAAGTTCACCGTAACCGCTGCCCCGGTGCCGTTGATTGCAGCTGCGTCTGGGGTTGCCCCTTGCCGCACCAGTGCGACAAAAATTTTGCCTTGGCCCGCGTCAACACGCTGACTGAAAGTGGTCTGTGCACCTCCTTGCTTGAAGAAGTCCCCTTCTTGGACGCTCGCAACCTGCAAATGCTGAGGGTCGAAGGCCAGCAAAAGCGGCATGCCGCGCACAGCCAATTGGCTATTGACCCGCAAGACGACGCTGAACTGCTCTCCAACCTTCGTCTGTGATGGCCCTTGCCATGCCAGCGACACCGATCCACCCGCAGGATTCTGGGCGGCAGAAGAACCCGCCGCGGTTCCTGGCGGTGGTTGAAGAGATGGATTGCTATCCCCTTGAACCGGTGCGGCGGGAGGCACTAAGGAGGCCGCGCCCCCCTTAACTGTGCCATCCCTAGAAGCAGCGGCATCCTTGGGATCGGCAGTGGGAGGCTCCGCATCCTCTGGCGAAGACAATTTCAGGGCAGACGCGCCAATGTTCATGTCTGTTCCTGATTCAAATTCAGCCGCCAGCATGTCAGGTCGCTGAATGGACCGGACAACCCGGGGGGTGATCGACAGGAGAATCTCGCTCCGTTGTGTGTCATCCTTGTGGCTGCCAAATAGGCGGCCGGCCACCGGCATTTCTCCCAAGCCGGGGACTTTGTTCGCCGTAGTGCGATCTTCATCGCTAATCAATCCAGCCAAGATCTGCGTCTCTCCATCCTTCAATCTAAGGACGGTATTCGCACCGCGACTACCAATTTGGTATGACAAGGTCCCCGACTTGCTTACTATTTCTCGCACCAGGTTCGAAACCTCCAAGTTGACCTTGATCGCCACCTCCTCATCGAGATAAATCGTAGGTTCTACTTCCAGCTTCAGCCCAACATCCACATAGCTGACCGACTCGGAAACAAAGCCAGTGGATGTTGATGTCGTGGTGATGACAGGTACACGATCACCAATCTGTACCTTTGCTTTCTCCTTGTTTCTAACGCGAATCCGGGGGTTTGCCAAAATATTGGCATCCTGGTCTTCTTTTCTTGCATTGAGAAGGATGTTCCCAGTACTTACGGTCGTGGCCTCGGCAAAATTCAGATACTTCAGATCTTGAACGGTGAGTTTGGCATTTGCCATTTGCAACGGCGTGAGGGTCACTTGGCTCGGCCATTGAACTCCAAGCTCCATCAACTTTGTGCGCTTGATTTCCAGAATTTCGACTTCCAGCATGACCTCTGGGTCACTTAGATCTTGCAGCGCCACGATTCTCTCTGCCATCCGGATGGCCTCAGGGGTATCACGCATGATAATGATACCCAGTCTTTCATCAATCACTAGGTCTTTAGTCTTTACAATTGTCTTAATCGAGTTTGAAACTGCTTTGACATCAGCGTTTGTCAGATAAAAGCTTCTGACAGCAAGAGTCTGGTATTCCTTGATTTTCTGCGGAGTGCTTGGATAAATGAGGAGCGAGTTTTCATTGAGGATTTTTTGCTCTAACTGGTTGGTAACCAGAAGTACGCGCATTACATCTTCAATCGAAGTTTTCTTAGCAAAAATCGTTGCTTTGATATCCGGCCTGATATCACGATCATAGAAAAAATTCAATCCAGAAACTTTCGAAACAACCTCTAATATGGATTTTAGAGGAGCGTCCCTGAACTCCATTGAAATTGGCTTTTTAAACGTCGCCGCGAGCTTGTTTTCAGGGCGCAACTGCTTGACAAGCGAATCTTCAACTCTTGCCTTGAGATTCAGTGCATCCCTTTGATTGGGATTCTCAGAAACAATTGGTCGAATTTTTTCCAATGCAGTATTCAAGTCAGCTACTTTTCCCTTCTTGAAAAGCGCTTCAGCTTCAGCTATTTGCAGGCGATGGCGCCTCTCCACTACGAGCGCCTGCAGCCCTTGACGGGCCATTGCATGTTCAGGATCCATCGTTTGGACCTGGCGATAAGCACGCTCGGCGTCCGTGATACGCCCTTGCCGTCGCGCCGCCTCCGCTGAGCTATTTAGTTTGTTGATGGCAGAAGCTCGGCTAGTAGCAAGTGCAATGCGATATTCGGCATTCTTAGGCTCAAGGCTTACGGCCTCTTCCAGCTTCGCCAAACCTTGATCCACCTTCCCTTCAGCCAAAAGATCGTTGCCGTCTCGAAAAGCTTGCCTCCCAGCACATCCAACCAGCATCGCGATGACCAGCAATAACCCCGAAGCCTTGAAAAAAATGGAATAAGACTTACCAGGGAGGGAAGATTTGAATTTTTCTACACAAAAAAACATGAAACAATACCAAAATCAATTAGAAACGCTACCAACCGGAAGTTGCTGAATCTGGTCAAGGGGTAAAAAGCGGAATTTCACTGAAGACTCATCAATCGATTCTACTTTGTAGTCTTCAAAAATGGTATCTCCAGCATATATCACGTAATTATTATTCATATGCTGCAGAAACACTCCGCTACGCCCTCCTTCCTTGTACTGACCTATAACCTGAAAAGGTAACGGCGGCGCTTGGACTGGAGGCGCAGGCAACGGAGGAACTATGGGAATCTGGGCTTCGGTAGATGAGGTTATCTTTTTCTCTTTGTCACCCCAGGATACCTTTTCAAACAAGCTGGCACTTAGTTCTCCATCAGCGGCACTCTCACCTCTAGGTTTTATCTGCAAGACGACCAACTGCTTATCATCGCTTCGTCGATTTCCATTTTCAGTAATGACTTCACGACCAGGTGCCTCTGTCTTCGTCCGAACGGCAGGCAATACAAGAGATGTATCCTCCTGCTTGGGTGCAAGCAACGCTGCAATCAATGTCGCAGCCAGCAGACCAAATAGAATACCTCTCTTCAAATTTACTTTCACTTAGACGCCCCTCGCAAATCAGAGGATGATTTTCCATCCTCGCGAAATGGGGGTTTTGTTAAAACGATCCACTGGATCTTCGCTTCAATTACTTCCGAGCCGACGCCTTCACGCTTGAACTGCAGACCATCCAGCGTAATATTTCCATGAGTCACCAGGGTTTTACGCATGAAGCGGTAGATGGAGTTCGATGGGCCTTTCACTGGCAAATTCATCTTATAGCGGGAAAATCGCCCCTGCTGATCCATCTCAGATTGATAATCCCCACGCTCTATCGTTAAACCTTCATCCTCTGCAATTTGCAATACACTTCTCACAAGATCTGGGATGTCTTCATGCGGCAAAAGTAAGGTTTCGAACGCCTTGATATTCAACTCATTGCTGGGCGGGGTACGTTGGTTGGCGCCGGCTGCATCTTGCAGTTTTTTTGATGAAGCCAAAGAACTTCTCAGTTCCTGCAGTGCATGCTCTTGGAAATAGGCGGCGCTCCCCCCTAAAATAGCCATGACCACAAGAACAATAGAAAACCAAAGCCAAACTCCGTGTTTTCTCGTACGATACGAAATCACGCGACGAATTTTCCAAACAAGGATAAGTGCGTAGTAGTACGGTTGCGAGCTTAGGTTCTGATCGGTCAATCGGACCATTTAGCCTCCACCGTAAATTTATACGGACAACGTCCTAGTTTTTCAGAAAATTCATGCCGGAGCAGAGAAGCTCCAGTGAAAGGCTTTCGATCAGAGACAAAAGCAACGTAACGGGCCATATCCGCCGTGCTGCATGCCTGCCCCGTGAGCTTGATACTGGATGTTTTTGATGAAGCGCTCAGAGTCTTTCCAACGGTCTCCATCCCCAGAACGGCTACCTTGATATCCTTCGGCGGAATTAATGCTTCCAAAAGTGCATCGACAGGTACGTTCAGATCACGCACGGCTCTATTAATGGACTGAAATTTATTGACTTCCTCTTTGCTCCATTTTTTCACCACCTGCAAACTGGATGTAATTCGTTGGATTTCTGATATTTTTGAGGCAAGATTGCGATGCTCGCTGGCACTGAAACCGATACGAATTGCAAGAAAAAATACCGTGAGCAGCAGAGTCAATAGAATCAACCAATGCCACGACTTCCATCCTGGGGCGGTATTCTCAAGCCTCAACGGATGTCCTGTCATCACGCTGGCAGCTTGAACTAAATCTCCAATGCCCATCTTCAATAATGCACTGCCTGGTCTCTGAGTGTCATCCTGGCTCACAAAAGCAAGGCTGCCACTTGAGACATTAAATACAGGTATTTCTTCCAAAGCTTTGAAATGAGGATTTCTCAAAGCAAATCTCCGCCAAGCCATCTGCACGCCACCGAGTTCGTCAGAGACTAAGTCAGCATATCGATGGCTAATACCCTCAATAATTCCATGCTCTGCAGAAACACCAATGGGCCCATAAACAAGGGTTACGGAGTCCTTGTCTGAAAGCGCCAGCATCCGCCATGGAGGCCGGGAAGAATTTTCTCGTGACAGTTTCCTCGTCGCAGACTGCCGCAAAAGCGCCCATCCAGCGAGATAGAGTGGCTGAACTGAAATCAAGGCGCCACCCAGTTGGGAAGACCATTTGCGCAACGTCTGAATTAATTGGTCTGGATAAAGAACCGCGAGTCTGGGTTGTCCCTCGGGCCCATCTCCAATTTGAAGTACGTCTGCAGATGCAAGCATTACACCGCTTGCAAGAAATTGATCCCGAAGAAATGCTTGTTCCGTCTCGATTCGTAGCAATGCCTGAGACCAAGGAACTGACAGCGACTGAAGCCAGCGCTCCGAGGCGATGACGTGGATATCGCTCCACCTTTTATTTGCCCCCTCATCCTGAAAAAGCATTTTCTCGAGTGCGTCGTCCAAGTCTGAAAGGCCTTGCCTGTCACCGCTGACGGGTATTGCCGATTGTGCGATGGAAGTCCATGTATTGCTTCCACCCGCTTGACTCAAATACCCAAGCTCAACATCATTGTTCTTCAGAATGACAAACAGGGACTGGCTCGCCTTCACTTGCCTGGATGTAGGCGCCTTATCCTGTAACACGGATCACCTCTTCCAGCGTCGTCTCGCCCCTGGCGACCCAATTCAAGGCAGACTCCCGAATAGGTTGCAGGCCACAATGAATGGCCCGCTCTTTCAACGTAGAGATGGGAGCCCTTTGGACAATCATTTCCCGAAGCAAATCATCGAGAATCAAAACTTCCGCTATTGCCTTGCGCCCTTTGTATCCGACACCGCGGCAGTGACCGCAGCCCATTCCTTTTTTAAAGACCCATCCTTGTACCCTTGCGTCGGAAAGCTCCAGAGCTGCTAACTCTTCTGGATTTGGTGAAACTGTGACAGCGCAGTAAGAACAGTTTTGGCGCAGCAATCGTTGCGCAACGATTCCATTCAACGCCGCCGCAAAGCTGTAGGCATCAACTCCCATGTGAAGGAATCGGCCAAGTACATCGAAAACGTTGTTCGCATGGACAGTCGTAAAGACCAAATGGCCGGTCAACGCCGCCTGCACCGCAATCTGTGCAGTTTCGTCATCACGAATTTCACCCACCATGATCTTGTCAGGATCGTGGCGCAGGATGGACCGTAATCCTCGCGCGAAAGTGAGGCCTTTTTTCTCGTTGACAGGAATCTGCAATACCCGTGGAAGCCGGTATTCAACAGGATCTTCGATCGTAATTATTTTTGAACGCCCAGTATGTATCTCGGTGATCGCGGCATATAAGGTCGTTGTCTTCCCGGATCCTGTAGGTCCAGTAACGAGCAACATGCCATGAGGTTTTGCTGCAAGCCTGCGAATTGCCGGCATCGCAATCTCGTCAAGACCCAAATGGTCCAAACGGAGAGATCGCGCTTCTTCAGTGAGAGACTGCCGATCCAAGAGCCGCAAAACTGCGTCCTCACCAAAAATGTTCGGCATGATTGAAACACGAAAATCGATCTCCCGGCCATTCACGCGCACCTTGAAACGGCCATCTTGAGGAATACGCCGCTCGGCAATATCAAGCTCCGACATCACCTTGATGCGCGAAATCACCTGCTCGGTCATTTCCACGCCGTTTATCTGCGTAATGGGAACAAGAACACCGTCAATGCGATAGAGGATATGCAGGCTACCAGCATCGCATTCCAGATGGATATCGCTGGCTTGCATTTTCAGCGCGTCATAGATCGTTGAATTAACCAACTTTACAACAGCGCTATTTTCCTCATTGATCGAAGCCAGGGAAATTACTGCAGAGATGTCCTCATCTTTGGCCAGAGATTCAGAGGATTCAAAGCCATCCATTGCATGCAACTCACGCTCGTGCTGCGCTAAAAATGCACTGATGTCATCTTCGTAGGCTAGATGAATCTGTGGGTGCATGCCGGCTTGCGCACAGCGTCTCAGGGCCCACTCTTCCGCATCGGCATCGAATGGATCGGGCAATACAAGAATTGCCGGTTTTTCTTCGAAAGCGGTCAGAATCAGGTTTTGTTGTGCGCTTTCTGAAAATGAAATGGTTTGAAAATTCGGTTTCGTTTTTTGCAGATTTGGCATATCCAGCACCGGATACCCAAAACTCTCGCCAAGGGCTGCCATCAACTGAGAAGAGGACCAGCCATTCAGATGCTGCAAGGCACTGCACACCGTATGCCCTGACCGAGAACAAAGGTCTTTGGCATCGCGAATCAACTGTTCCGATATGCGGGCCAAATTAGCATCATTGATCACTGCAAGCTCCCAGCCAACTCAAATATCGGCATATACATCAAAACGACCACTGAGCCTATGATCAGCCCAATAAGGAGCATCAAAATCGGCTCAAGGAGTTTGGACGCCCAGTCAACCCAGCGAGTAAAATCATCATCCACGAATCTTGCCGTCCGCTCCAACATCTCTGCCATTTGTCCCGAGCGCTCACCAACCTTCAACAATGAATCAGCGACCGGAGTAGAAAGGGAGTTGGATGCCAAGGCGTTGGAAAAACTTTGACCATTCTCAACAGCTAGCTGGCACTGAATTAACCGGCCCTTTTGTTCCTGACTAAGCAACCCACCCACCATTGCCATTGCGCGAGGCAATGCCACGCCTGATTCCAGTAGCAGCCCCAACGCACGATAAAAGCGCCCTAATCGGAACTCATCCGCTCTGCGTGCAATACCAGGAAAACGAAGTACTTTTGATAGCAGCCAAGTGCGTCCTTGCGAAGTACTTACAGTCCAGCCGGCGAATGACAAACATAGAGCGAAACCACAGAGCGCCCACTGCCAGTTGCGATGGATGAATCGACCGAAGTCCAGCAGCATTGCAGAGAGAAGCGGTATCTGACGCCCTGAGGTTTCATAGACCGACGCAAATCTGGGCACGACATAGCCCAACAGAAACAGGGTCACAAAGCCACCGACAACAAGAAGCATGGCCGGATAGATGGACGCGGAAACCAGCTTCTTTCGGATGCCCTCAAACTGAATTTGATACGCGATGTACCGTGCCAGGGACTGGGGCATGTCCCCTGTGCGCTCCGATGCCTTGACAGTCGCGACGTACACTGGCGGGAAGTTCTCTGGCATGGATGAAAGCACGTCCGAGAAACTCTTCCCTTCACGCAATGCACCAAGGATCTTGTTCAAGATCGTGCGTGGTCCCGAGCCGCGCTCTTTGGCTACCAGCGTATCAAGTGCTTCAGTGAGATTGAGTCCCGCTTCAAGCAGGGCCAGCAGCTCCTGGCTGAACAGCACCAGCGGAAAGTGACCTTTCGGAAGGCGTTCGTTCTCGACAGCGCTCCCTGCGCTCACCGATTCACCCTCGATAGAGAGAACGGTAAACCCTCTTGACACGGCACGACGCACCGCCATGGGAACAGTCATATTGCCAAACTCTAAGTGCTCGACAGATCCCCGTGAATTCTTCACGCGCAGGCGTACATGCCCACCTAAAGCTCCAGGCTGGGATGTTGACGTGGTCTCACCGCGAAGTCGCTGAGACGACTCCGTTTGATTTGGCGAGCCCACGGGGACCGCACTTTCCCTCATTTTTTGCACAAGCCGCCGTACTCAACGAAATGAGATGTCCTCGGCATCGCCATCACCCCCTACCTGGCCATCTTTGCCCGTGGAGAACAAATCAAAGTCCCACGATTGGCCCGGTGATCTGTAGACGTATTGATGTCCCCAGGGATCCTGAGGAACGGCCTTTTGCAGATAGGGCCCACGCCACTTGGGCTCATCGTTGGGTTGCAGCACCAGGGCATTCAGCCCCTGTTCCGTTGTGGGATGGTGGCCTGTGTCCAACCGAAAGGTATCCAACGCCTTGGCCAGACCATCGATTTGCGCTTTGGCCGTATTTCGCTCTGATCGCCCCAATTGCGAAAAGTACCTAGGCCCCACATACGCGGCCAGCAGGCCGATGATCACGATCACGACCAACAGTTCGAGAAGAGTGAAGCCTTTCTCGCCCTCCGCCCATCTGCCAATAGGCACACTTTTATTATCTTCAATCATGGCTGAACAACAACATTCCATTTGAACCAGAAACCGGCCCCAAGACCCATGCCGATTTTGAAAACATCGCCGGGAATAGCAAACTTCGAACGAATCGTCACCGTGTCATTCGTTTTGACCGTCTCCCCTTCGGCAACCGCACCAAACGTCAAGTTGCCTTCAACGATTTGGATATTGAGGGGCATAGGTCGCAAGGTGGCGGTCACACCGCGGGCATCAGCCCCCGTGTTCGTCAGTTCAGCTTTCAGAACGTACTCCCAGTTCCGCGCATCCACTTTGCGTTCACTGACGAGCTGAATGCCGCAAACATGAAGCTTTGGATTGTTCGTCGAGTTGGCGAAGTCAAAGTCTCCAATATTCACGACATTGACAGCCCGACCGGACAACCCAATGTAATTAGGATCCGCTGACTGGGCGGCCCCCGAACGCACCTGGTACTGCTTGCTGCCGTTGGGCGTGCAATCGTTCCTGCCCGTAACCTTGACGGTCTGGTTCGTAGACCAATTTTGGGGCGTGAAAATTAGGCTCCCTGGAGATACAACTCCTGCGTGAGCATTGGTGCTGGCCAAGGGAACGACAACTTCTGCCGTTGGTGCCCGACCCAGCCGGATGGAGAAGGATGCACTGCCGCCCATCTCGGTAGTCAGCAAGGTACTCGGTGCCGTCACCGTGATGCTACCGGCCTGCTGAGCTGGTGGAACCACCACGGCCCCAGGCGCATAGGCCTTGCCGACGCCTTTGGAGTCATAGATAACGGCATAGATGTAGTACGTGCCCGTGGTCAACCCCGTGACGTCCCAAACATGAGATCCTGTTTGTTTGCCTGCAGCCTGGCGCAAACCATCAACAATCAAGGTACCCGCATACCCAGTCTTGCTGGTGCCGTAGTAAAGCGCAACCGTGGGCTCGATATTGGGGTCTGTTCCCTCCCACCGGATCGTCACCTGCTTGCGCGTGCCAGCGGGAGTCGTAACAACCTCCGGAACTATCGGAGTACCCGGCGAAGTCACCGCAATGGTCGGGTCCTGATAGGGCGCCGTGCTGATGTACAGCACGCTCGGCGCGCTCCAGGCGCTCGTCGCCTGATGGGCATCCACGGCTCTCACACGCCACCAATGGGTGGTCTTGTCGGCCAAGGTGCTGGGCACGACATAGGCTGCAGTATTTGAGACTCCCTCGGCCACCCGAGCTGTCAGCGCAGCGTCCCTGAAAACCTCGAATTGGTACTTCAGCTCCTCGCCCTCGGGGTCAATCGAAGGATTGGCCTCTAGCGTGGGCTGCTGAGAGGCGCTCCACGCCCCGTTGCCGGGGTTTTTGACCGTTGGGGCTGAAGGGGGGTCATTCACGGCGTTGACGAGGAAACTACCCAGTGTCCACGCAGAGTCTGCCCTTCCATCCTGGGCCTTGACGCGCCACCAGTACTTTTTGTTCTCGACAAGATCCGCTGCCGTCCAGCTGGTACCCGCGCCGCCCTGGATGATCTGGCCCGAGCTCTTCTTGTCCGACGAATCGAAGGTGTTGACCGTATCCACTTCAAAAACATAGGTCACGAGATCACCCTCGGGGTCCACGCTGTTCTGGATGTTCAACACGGGGGCCGTGGAAGTGCTGACACCACCCACGGCCGGGCTGATGATCACGGGCGCAGATGGAGCCGCATTGCCTGTGTTGACCGTCAACGGACGAGCAGGCGTAGTGGTTTGCGCGCCCAAGGCATCCTTGGCCGTCACGCGCCAGTAGTATTTGACATGGTTGGTCAGCGGCGCAGGCACTTGCCAGCTGCTGCTCCCTGATGCCGACTGAGCTACATCGGGCGACTGCGCTGCCACCTCGGTCAAGGCCGCGTCTTTATAGACGCTGACCTGGTAGGTGATGGCATCGCCATCCTTATCGTTGCTGTTGGTCCAGGACAGCAACGGAGCCAGAACCGATACCTCGGCATTGGGCGCAGGGCTGGTCAGATTGAAGCTGTCCGGTGGGTCATTGAACGTGTTGGCAAAGAAGCGCCCGTTCACCCATGCGCTGTACAGGGTGCCATCGAACCCACGGGCACGCCACCAATAGTGAGTGTTGTCGTTCAAGGTGGTCGTGACCTTCCAGGTGGTTGGCATGACCACCAAGCCACCGCCGTTGCCGTTGCTCAGAGGTGTCTTGTCCACCAAGCCAGTGGCAACCAGTTGTGTTTCCGCCTCATCGGAATACACCTCAAACTGCACCTTGGTGGTCGGATCTTGCGGATTGGCCGACGTCTTGACGGACAGCGTCGGTGTAAGGCTCGTCACCTGGCCGCCCGACAAGGGGGACTCAATCGTTGGCGTTGCGGGACCAGGAGGCAAAGTATCCACTTCCACCTTGATCGATGCCGACCGGGCAGAAGACAAAGTTCCGTCACTGGCCGTATAGGTCACCACATAGGTTCCAGCAGATCCCTTCGGGGGAGTCCAGTCAAAAACGGCACGGGTCAACCCTGGCGCGGCAGGGTCCGCAGCTTGGCGTGTAAACACGGCCCCTGCGGGCAAAGGCGCTGCGCTCAAGGTGATCGGCTTGCCCTCCGGGCTGCTGCCTTCCACAAGGAAGGAAACCTGCTTGCCCTCTTGCACCACCCTGTCAGGGATGAACTGCAACACCGGAGCCCGTGCAGCGGGTGGCGGTGCATCAAACTCGGTGTCATAAACACCCGTCGTGTTCACATCAAAGAAGTTGACCCAGTACTCCCATTGCTTGGTCTGTTCGTTGCGCGTCTGGGACAACCACACGTTGTCTGGCAGCAGCTCCTTGGCATCCGAGCGGGCGATTTTGCCCAAGGCTTTGGCGCCGTTGTAGGGATCAGGCAGCTTCACATAAACGAAACCCGCCGTGGGGGGCATGGTCAGCTGGAAGTTGGCCTTGTCCCCCTGCCCTCCTTTTGGCACCAAGGTCGCGACACTGCTTCGATCCGTGACTTCAGTGTCCGGACCGTCTGACTCATACACGCGGATCACGTCGCCATCCTGTGCGAGAAAGTCGCGCACAAGATCGCGTCCGGGTAAATCGACGCGAACATCTCGAATCAAGAAATGCGCGTTGGTGGCCTGAACCAGCGATGTCAGCGCGCCGCCCAACTCGTCTGCGTGGCTGAACTTGGCGGTGAATTCGGTGAACTTGCCGGCAAGGGTCGTTTCCATCACCCAGCGGCCCATCTTGCTGGTCTGCGCGGCAATGTCCCCAAAATCGATCAGCAGCGTGTTTTGCGCGGGCGCATCGTTGACGTAGCTCCCTGTGAGCAGGAAGTTGATGAGCAGACCTTGGTTGTTTTCGATGATCTTGGGCTGGGCCGAATCAATCTTCAGGTTCTTGGCCGCAGTGAACCCGTTGTTGCGCACCCTCACGCCCAAGGTGAACGGCACCACCGGTTCTACAGCCGGTGTCAAGGGATCATCCGCCCACACATCCTGGGTCAAGAAGTAGTCCAAGGTCAGCAGCGGCAAAGGCTTGACGGTAATCACGTCTGGGGAAACGTCGAGGACCGTGTCCTCCCCTCCATAACGGTATTTGAGGGTCGCGCCCACCAGGTACTTCTTACCAGCGGGATTGGTACCGGCAGAACCCGGTGCAGGAATCAGCAACCAGTTGATCACGCTCGTGGTCTTGGGGCTGACCACCCCGGTTCCATCCACGGCATTGATGTTCTGCTTGCTGGCAAGCCGCAAAAAGAACTTGGCAGAGAGATTGTTGGGATCGTCCGTGACCGCAACAGGCGTGCCCGCCTCGTCTGTCACTTTGACCACCACAGAAATGTTTTCAATGACCCCGGTGTCTGTCGTGTTGTGGATCTTCATCTCGGCGTCGAACGCCTGGCGCTCCAGCGTCAACTCTTGCTTGATCTCGATCTTGACGCGGGCGCACACCGTCTCTTGGGCGGCGGCTGGCGCAACAACAGCAAGGCAGGTCAGCACCAACGCGCCAACCCGCCATCCTTTCCAGGACCATTTCATTCTCGCTCTCCCTCTCTTTGTCACCGCCGTGCGACGGTGCGTCAAACGTTCTAATTTTGAGGTTGCCGCATCGCAACCAAAAACTCGTCAGAGTCAAACCCACCCTTCATGTGGTGGCCTTTGACAATCAGGTACGGCACGCCCGTGCTACCCAGGCTTTTAAGCTGCTGCGCACAAGCGGCCTGTTTGTCGATATCGCACTCTTGATACTTGAATCCATACTGCTGCATCCACCCCTTAGCAGCCCGGCAGTAGGGGCACCAATCTGCCGTGTAGAACAACACGTCCTGCGGCTGAGATGCTGCAGCCAAATCAGCTACCTGCTGGGCTGACAGGCTTGCGCCGCTATTCAGCCAACTCCCACCAATACCCGCTTTGTTATGTGCAGCTTGGTATCCCGCATACAGAGCCCATGCCGCAAGCAGCACACCAAAGAACTTGCGCCACGGAATTCCGTCGCTTTGCGCAGCAGATTCCACATACCGTGAGCGCGGCGCTTCTCGACGAAATGGTGGCTCTCCACCCACCTTGGCATACGCCACACCGCACGAAGGGCATTGCCAATCAGGTGCGGACGTTTCGCTCGGACGGACGGCGTTGCATTTAGGGCAAATCTTAGACATATACAAAATACAACCAAGACGGATCAACACCTGTGGCAACTTACTCAAGTAAAAATATGTGCACTGAAAACCGATTTGAGCACAACAAGCACCCAATAGCATCTAAATTTTTTAACTTGGGATGCGCGTTAATTGGATCCACCAAAATGCCCATACAGGTATTTTGCCGACGGATGATAATGCGATTTGTTTGGCTTAATGTAACAATGACGCAGTTTCGGCATGCCACAAAAGAATTCAAAATCCCCGTCACACACTTCCGTTTTAATCAGAGAGAAAATTTCGAGATCTGGCATACTCGCAATTTTTTTCAGACTATCGATTTTTGGTAGTTTCTCAATGATAAGAGATGTCAAAGATGGCAACTCAAAAATAGAAGCCACACTTGACAACTTCATCAAATTCATCATCTCAAGATAACGAATTTTACTCAAAGCCCCAAGCGCGGAAATATCGAGCAGATTTTGACAATATCCAAGAATTATTTTTTCCAGACGAGGGCAGAATTCCACACCAGAGAGATTATTTAGATTTCTAGCTTGAAGAACCGAAAGATCCACCATATTGGGGAATTTCTCTAGAAATGCCAAATCAGCACCTTTGTGAAAATCAACCCATAGTCTTTTGACTTTTGGCATACGGGTACTAGGCAGCAACCTCCATCGGCCAATTTCTATACCAATTTCTTCAACCCCTTGAAGCTCTCCCAAATCAAAATCTGCCAAAACATTCTTGCATAAATATATTTCCTTTAAATCAGGAAGTTTATTCAACACACTCACATCGATTATTTTTTCACACTCCACAGACACGGTCTTAACCCCAGCAATCAGAGAAAGAAAATCAATGTCATTGAGAGCACTGCTGCCGGTCAAGTTCAAGGAAACTCTTTTGACATCCGACTCATTAATGCATTCAATCGCCTCATTCACATTAAACCCATCCAGCAGCCAGAAATTTTTACCCTCAGAGTTTTTAATCAGCTTAATCATTTCAAGAACCTCCGCCCCGGAGATGCTCGCCAGTTGTAATTATCAGAACTACGGTGACCGCCGGCATCTGTCATCATTCGCCTGTGTTCGTCTTTAAAAGATTCATTGTCATTTGCAGCCGGTGTCCAATCAATGAATAGCAATTCATCTTTATATTTGTCAGTTTTATCTCTAGCAGATTTTTGCGCACGGTCCCAATCACCTTTTCCGTGATATTTTTTCCCACTCTTGAAATGACAGGTATATGACCCAAAACCATTGTGAACAATATACCCGGACTCCCCCACAAAGAACGTATGTAGGTTCTCAACTTCGAGGTTGTAAACCCGGACTATCTTGACCTCGATCCGCACGTCCTCAATCGTGGCCACGCCTGCTGAGTCGTCATCCCTCTCCCCGCTGCCCATCAGCAGCAGCTTGGTGCCCTTCTTCAACAGCACCGCATCCCGCCAGCCTTCGCTGGTGCGGAATGGGTGTCCGTCAGTCGCGGTAATGCTCCTTCCACCAGCCAGCGTGATGTGCACCAGCTTGCGCTCTTTCTCGCTGCTGTAGACATCGCTCACCTTTTCATAGCGGGTTGCGCTTATCTGCTGTGCGCTGGCGCCTGTTTTGGCTTGAACTTCCTGGCTGTAGCCGTTCTTGTCTTGCTTGAGCTTGCCGTCGTGCGCCGCCATTTCATCCCAAGCCAGCACTTCGTCACCGATCTTGATGTCGACAATCGGCTTGAGGGCAGGCTTGCCCTGGCGGTCTCTGACGTGCACCAGGGTTTCGCCGGTAAAACTGTTGCCTCCCGCAGCTCCTGCGACCAAGCTAAATAGCTTGCCAAACCGGCCACATGGGTCGGGCACGGGCAACATCGCAAAGATGCAGCTCTTGAGGCAGTCCTTGGCGTTTTGCGCCCAGTTCACCTCGCCACAGTTCATGAAGGCGTCGCCCACAGCGCTTTCGATGTTGCACATGACGTTGCAACGGGCGTAGTTAAGCAGCAAACAAGGGATGATTTCGCCGGTGGGGTCGGTGTAGCGCCCCGGCGCTGCGGCCGCGTAGGCGTAGAGGTTGATCCCACCTTCAAACCCGATTGGGTCGCTGCTCAGGTACCGACCCGTTTCTGGGTCGTAGTAGCGTCGGTCGTTGTAGTGCAGACCCGTCTCGGCATCCCAGTATTGGCCGGGGTAGCGCAGGTTGTTGGTCATGGCCTTGGCAGCATCCACCGTAGTGCGGGTGATGGCCTTGCCGTAGGCGTCGTAGTCGGCCGCCCAGATGACGGCGCCGCTCTTGTCGGTGATGCGCTGCGGGGTGCCCAGGTGGTCGTTGTGGTAGTACACCGTGCGCCATTGGCCCGGGTTGGCGGCATCGGGTGTGCGCGCAAACAGGGGCGCAACGCCGTTGTCCTTTTGAGGGTTCCAGCCATAGGTGGTGGTGAGCTGACCGCTGCCGTCGGCTTCGGCCAGCAGGCCCCATTCGGTGTGCAGGTAGTGCGTGGCGCTGTTGGGTGCGCCTGCGCTGGCCTGCAGAGTGGCCGAGTCGCCCCGCTCTTTGCGGATGCGCCGGTCGAAGGGGTCGTAGGCGTAGCGGGCGATGCGTTGGCCTGCCCCGTCTTTGACCTCTGCCAGGCGGTTGAAGGCGTCCCAGGTGTAGCGCGTCGTGCGGTAGGGTTCGGGGCGGCCGGTGTCGGTTTTTACGATCAGATTGCCGCTGGCGTCGTACTGGTACGTGGTGGTGCCACTGCCCGATACGCTGGGGCGCTGGGTCAGGCGCCCGGCAGCGTCGTATTGCCACTGGGTGCTGCCAGTCTGGTTGTGCGTGAGGCGGTTGCCATTGGCGTCCAGGGTGAAGGTTTCACTGCGTGCAGACAGCAGGCCTGCGTTAACCTGGGTCAGGCGCCCTGCGTCGTCGTGCGTGTAAGCCAGTTCGTTGCCGTCGATGCGGGTGTTCTGGATTTCTGCCAGCTTGCCGTACTGGTTCTTGAGTTCGAACACGGCCGCCTGGTTGGGGTTGACGACCTTGAGTTGGGTCAGGCCCTGGTAGCCATCGTATTCCATGCGCTGCTCGGAGCCGCCGGGTAGGAGCACTTTCTTGGGCTGGAACCATTGCCATTCCGTAACGGCCATGGTGCCTTCACCGGGGATCTCTACTCGTTCGAGCTGGGCGGCCCCGTCAAACTCGTAGCTGATGGTGACGCCATCAGGACCTGTATAGGTCTTGATCTGGTGGTTGCCATGGTAGGTGTAGGCGTGGCTGAGCGTGAAGTTGTCTTGGCCTGCGCCGTAGGTGATGGTTTCATTCGTGAGTTGGTCTGCGTCGTCGTAGCTGCGCAAGGACGAGAAGGTACCGTCGTTCCAGGTGAGCAGATTGCCTGCGTCGTCGTAGGTGTAGCTGGCTGTCTTTTGCTGGGCGCCTTGGGCGTCGTATTCCTGGTGCTGGGTGATGCGCCCGACAGAATCGTAGCCATAGGTCACCTTTTGGCCATTGGCTTGCAGAATGGCGCTCAGCCAGCCGTTGCTGTTCCATTCGTAGCGGGTGGTGTTGCCCAGTGGGTCGGTGCTGATGACAAGGAGGCTGCGCCGGTCGTAGCCCATGCGGGTGCGGCCACCGCTCGGGTCGATCACTTCGATGACGTTGCCCCGGGTGTCATGGACCAGGCGCAGGGTGTTGCCGAGCGGGTCTTTGGCGGTGGTGACCTGGCCGTAGGCGTTGTATTCGTAGGTGCGCGTTTTGCCGTTGGCGTCGGTCAGCGTTTTGCGCCGGCCAGCCTTGTCGTAGCCGTAGCTTTCCACCCGCGTTTCGCTGCCTGCGACGTCGTTCTTGAGAGCCAGGCTGTCGCGCTCGTTGTAGCGCATGACGCGCTGCATGGTGGGGTAGATCACCTTGCTGGGCTGCATCGAGTTTTTCTCGACGCCATCGGCTTCGGTGTATTCGGCGCCGTAGGTTTGCCCCTTGCCGTCCGTGGCCTTGGTCAGGCGGGCCAGCGCGTCGTAGTCCATGCGCATGGTCTTGCCGCTGGCGTCTTTGACGCTGGCCAGGGCCCCACGCACGTCATAGGTCACGCTGTAGTGGTTTTGCAGCGGGTCGGTTTGGCTGATCTGGCGGTTGGCAGCATCGTAGGCGTAGCTGTAGACCTTGCCGCGTTCGTCGGTGGCGGTGAGCAGGTTGCCGACCTTGTCGTAGGTGTAGCTGATGCTACGGCCCGCAGGGTCTTTCTCACCCAGTTGGTTGCTGTCGGCGTCGTAGGTGTAAGTCCACGAGTGGCCTTGCGGGTTGGTGTATTTGACCAGGTCGCCCACCCGGTTGAACACGTAGCTGCGCTTGTGGCCTTCGGGGTCGATGGTCTGGCGGATGTTGTCTTGGGCGTCGTATTCGATCTGCCACACGGCATCAGGGGTGGTGGTGCCGTTGAATTCGGTGCGCCCCTTGCGGGTGATACGGCGCGCAAAGCCTTTGCTATCGCGTTCGTATTCCGTGACACGTTCGTCCGGCGTGCCTACGGCCTGGATCGTCTTGACGAGGCTGCCGGCAGTGTCGTACTGGTATTGGGTCTTGAAGCCCAACTCGTCGGTTTCTTCCGTGATGCCCAGGTGCTGAGCGGAGTAGCTGGTCTTGCGCACCGAGCCGTCCGGCAAAGTGACTTCTGTGATCTGGTCGTACTCGTTGCGCACGGTGCGGGTGGTGTAGCCCCGCGCGTTGGTGCTGATCTCGGCCCGGGCGCCGGTGTCGTAGCGCACGGTGGCCTCGACCTGGCCATTGACGGTGCGCTGCACGAGTTTGCCCACGCGGTTGTGCGTGAAGGTTTCCACGCGGCGACCCGCGGGGGTTTCCGGGCCAATGATCTTGCTGGTGAACTGTTTGTTGACATTGTCGTAGTCAAACTCATAGTCGGTCACGCCACCGTCTGCCGTAATGCGCTGTTTGATGAGGTCGCCTTCATAGACGATGCGCTCTACCCGCCCTTCCTGGTCGGTGATCTTGTTGATGCGATTGGAGGGGTCGTAGCCGTATTCGATGGTGTGGCCACGCGCGTCGGTAATGTGGGTGAGGCGGTTGCGGTCGTCGTATTTGTATTTGATGCTGCGCGCGGGCAGATCGCCTTCCAGGCCCGCCACGGGCTGGTCACGCACTTCCGTGATCAGCTCTCCGGTGTAGTGCAGGGTTTGCAGCACGCGTCCGTTGCCGTCCACCAGCGCAACCATGCGCCCCGTGTTGTCGCGCTGCAGCCAAATGGTGTTGTTGTTGCGGTCGCCCATGGCCACCACTTGACCCTGGGTGTTGTAGTCCACCCAGTCACCCGATTTTTGTGACTTACGGTAACCCTTGGCATTGGGCTGGGGGTCAACGTTGATTTGGCCAGCCCCCGGAGCGCCTGCCGGGGCGGGCAGTACTTGGACGGGCTTTTTTTCGAGCACCGAGTTGTTGTTGAACGCGTAGCGCCCGTTGTCTCCCAGGTACAGCTCGTTGGCAAGGCGCAGGGCTTCTGCGTCGATCATCCCCGCCCCGCTGCCCATGCACAGGGTGGCGTAGTCCAAGCTCACCCGAACTCCGGGTGCGTAGTCGCTTTTGCTGCCCCCGTCTCCCATGATCCTGTTAAACGGTGTGGTGCGGATCGGCGCCACGGCCTGCATTTGCACCACGCCGTTCACCGTCACGGGCTTGGAGACGCCTCCAATCGTGACCATCTCGGGTGAGGGCTGCCAGTCTTCATCCACCCACACCCAGCAGCCTGGCTCGCCTCCGCTGGAGGTGCTGCCCAGCGCCCCTGTGGTGTCTGCCGTGTTGCTTCCGGTCAGGTTCTTCCAGGTTTGCGACAGGCTGTCCCATTGGGCTCCGAATTTCCACTCCCGTCCGTCCCAGCCCAAACCGCCGCCGCTGCTGACGCCGCCGCCTCCTCCCGATCCGGAGCCCGAACCACGCGCGCCACTTCCGCCTCCGCTGCTTGCATACGGAAGCGTTGGCCCTGAAGACGTCACGTAGCCGTTGGGCAGCGAAACCTGCGCGCCGACCTGCGCTTGCACTCCCCCCGACAGGCCCAGTACCAGCAATGCAGCTCCGGCTACGCAAGTGCGCGCTGCCTGAGCCACAAGGCGCCAGCGCGTTACGGACTGGCTATGAGAGTGATCCATCTGTGTCATTTCCATACGCGTTTCTTCAAATTCTTGTCGTGTCATAGCCGTCAGCTGCACTGCAGGCGGCTGGCGATGTATTCGCATTTCTTGCCTGGCATCCTGATGGTGGTGCTGCTGCCGCCGCCGTAGCCACCTGCACCGCCAGGCCAACTGATACCGCTGCTGCCGCCCGGGGAGGAAGGCCCACCCGAGGAAGAGCTGCAGGAGCTATTGCTCACCGAAAACCACGATGCAGAGGAGCCACAGGTCGACTGTTCACCGTTCTTGCAGGTGAACGCGCATTCCAATCGGAAGCTTGTGCTGTAGCTGTAGCACCCCCCACCCGAAGCGTTGGCGCTTGAAGCTGCAGCCTCCAGCGACTGCAGCGAGATCACCCGATAGGGAATCGTGACGCGCTGCTTGGCCTCCAAGGTCTTGGGGACCTCGACCAGAAACTCGTAGCGAAAATACGCGTCGCTTTGCGGCAGGTGCTGCTTGACGGCATCCGCACGAATCAGGCCGTAGTTGGTGATGTTCAGCTCGCCGTAGTACACATCCCCTGCAGCCATCTTGGGCAGGTTGATACTGGTAGGCTGCACCATCACCACTGCGGCGGGTACATCTGTCTCGAACGTGGCGTTCAGCGTGATTTCGTACCGGTCTTGAATCGTGATTTCGCGAACGCTCCATTCCACGTTGATCACGTTGTAGGTCAAGAACACCGACTGGTTGGCCGTGACGCCAGGCTTAATCACAAGACGCCCGCCTACCTCCTGATGGTTCGTTGCCCGTGCACGGAACTTGTACCGACCAGCAGGGAGGCTTTCAAAAAGCGCCTCACCCAAGGCATCTGTCAGCAACTCCTGTGAAACGCTGGGCACATCTTCGTTCTGCATCGTGATCGATGCGCCCGCAAGACCCGGAATCAACTTCCCATCCTTGCCCACCGTAGCGGTATAGATGTCGGAAGCCTTGAACAGCACATTGCCTTGGCCGCTCTGGGTCAGATTGACATAGACGTTCAGCGACTGGGCTGGAATGTTGTCGCCCACGACATTCAATTTGAGTTCGTAGATGCCCTCTGGCGTACTGGCGGGCGGCGCAAAACTCAAGTCAATCGAAACACTTTGGCCCACAGTGAGCGACCCATTGGCCTGGTTTGCCATGGTTGCCCAGTTGGGCGCGGGGTTGCCATCACTCTTCGTCAGGGTGAACCGCAGGTTGATGGCATCTTGCAGGCCATTGTTCTTGACGATCACCTTCTCGATCTGGTTGCCGCCTTGCGACATACCTGTTTCCACCATGGTCGGTGTGCTCACCAAAAAGGGCTTCGCTTCCGACAACTTGTAGTCCACCCGCGCAAGTCCCAACGGCGCACCACCATGCTCGTCACTGGTAACGCTGAGTATCAGACTGCCCGAAGGCTGCGCATCGTTGTTCGCTGAGAACGTCACAGGAAGGTTCAATGACTGGTTTTCCTGAATGTTTACCGGCGACGGCAGTTGCACCGACACACCCAGAGGCACCTGCCCCGTGGGCTGGTCCGACGGATTAAGGAGCAATCGCAGATTGGTCGCCGAAGTCCCCGCCCCTGCCTGCGCAACAAAGGGAATGTTGAAAGCGTAGTTTTTGGGTAGATCAATCTTGAACGGGGTAGGGCCCACCGTAATGCGGTTGATCGTGAAGGACTTTTGTTCAGGCCGGTCCGTGATTTCCGGATGCACGGCGCTGACCTTGTAGAGCCCCGCGTCCGTGATTGTTGGCTTGAAGGTGTACTCGAAGTTGCCCGATACATCCGTGAGAACACTGAACACGCGCTCAAACCCCTGCTGGTTGAGCACCAGCTTCAGGCGGGTATTGGACATTGGAGCCTGCGTGCTGCGATCCAGCGCGCGCCCCTTGATCACCACGTCCTTGTCGCCAAAGGAGCTGATGGGGCTGACGTCAGTGACCACACCGTAGTAAGCCGTCTCCAGCAACGATACAGTCCTCTCGGAACCTCGACCGGCGATGCTCAGTTCGTCCTCTTGGCCCGTGTGGTAACGCAGCTTGTCGACCTCCAACCGGACACGGACGCTGTTCGGACTGGCGCTGGGCACGTTGAGCAAGAAGACATCGGAGACGTACTTGCTTCCGGCCGGGATTCTTGCCACGGTCTGCCCATTGGTCAGGGTCACGACGCTTGCGCCAAACACCTGCTTGTAGGCCTGGGTGGCAAGGACATTGCCATCGCTATCAAGTATCTTGAAGCGCAGCTCGTTCGATGGGTTGGCACCGTTGTCCGTTGCCGTCAGCAGCTCAACATCCACGTCAGAAGTGTTCTCGATGGTCAACTTCAGCTTGCCGGTCGCTCCACGGGTGAACTCGTCCGTGGACATTCCCACAACGAGCGAGCTTTCAGAAACTGCCAGCGTCTGATAGCGCGCGACCTTGACCAACTCTCCCTCTACGGGCGATATCTCAACACCCACCTGAGCTCTTGGGGCGCCAGGCAGGTCAGCGTATCCGCCCACAACGACAGGAATCAACTTGGTTTCGTTTGAGGCCAGGGAGAACACTTCGGACTTGTGATCCTTGAACTGCGTGGCGTCGCGATTGATGGGCAACCGCACCACCACTTTGGCGCCATCGATGGATTGCGGGGAGGTGTTGACAACCTGCACGTGCAGCTTGTTCATCACACCACGCTTGATTGGCAATCCAGAAGCGATTTCGCTGCTCACACTCGGAAGCAGGACCGAGCGGGGCATTTCCACGCCATTGGCATCCACGGTGGCGATGGTGTAGCGGCGGTCTCCACTGGTGTACCCCGTGTCTGTCATTCGGGTGTCCACAATGGGCGCAGGCGTCAGCTTGGTTCTGCTGCCCTCAGGCCCCACGTACACCAGATAGCCCGCAATGTTTCCATTGGGCGCAGACCAGCGCAGCAACGGCAGCTCTCCGCCGATTTGTTCCACAACAAGATCCCGAACGGGCAACAGACTTGCGTTCAGGTAGCTGGAGTTGGAAATCGCGGACTCATTGCCCGCCGCATCCACGGACGTGACAACATACGCGCCATGAGTGGGAGACGGGCTCGCATCCACCGCTTGAGTCGTCTTGAGGCGATCTTTGTATGGCGTCAGGCCATCCACAGAAGTAATGACCGTGCCCGCGCCACGATACAGCCGATAGTGGTCGACAGTGCTCGAAAGCGGAGGTTGCCAGGTGGCCAGAATCCCCTGACCAGTCAACGACAGTGTGAGGTTCTGCGGCGCTCCAGGTGCGGTTGCACTCGATTGCACTTCGACCACCGCACTTTGGCCCGAGACAGATTCTTGTCCATTGGACTGCCTCACGGTGGCAATGGCATATTTGTAAACACCATCCGCAGGGGTCTGGTCGATGTACTCCGTACCGCCTGTGCGAATCAACGGTGTCAGCACTGCAGCCCCCGGGGCTTGTCGGTACAGCTGATAGCTGGTCGCTTGCTCGACCTCCTGCCACGTGAGACGCACCTTGCCCTGAGCCTGGGCCTTGGCTGTAAAGCCATAGGGCACGTCCAGCGGAGGCAGATTGCCCTGGTAGACCTGGAACCGATTCAAGGAGGATACCTTGTTCGATACGTTGTCCAGGTCATCCTTGGAGATGTGGCTAAAGCTCAAGCTCTCTGGCGTCCCCAGTCCCGCATCCGACGGCAAAGAGAAGCTCGCGGAAAAAGTCGTGGGGTTCACTTGGGACACACTGCTCAATGTGACTGGCGAACGCACAGGCCCCGACAACAGGAACTTGAACTGAGGTACCGACGAAGGCTTCTTGCTGAGCGTGAATGTCACCTGAAGCGTTTGCGCGGTGTCGTTTTTGATCGGTGCAGTCGGACTCAAAACGATGTTCGACAGCACAGGCCCTTCTGTGTCCACCCTGATCGACGCCCCTGCGTCAATATCTGTTCCACGGTTGCCGACCACATCGCGCGCTGAAAACAGTGCGTTGGCAACCCCAGACGGAGTGTTCGAACTGATGAGAAACGTACCCCGGTACTCCGTGTCGGACGAGCGTGTCAGTTCCACGGGAATTGGCGCCCCGCCTTCTGGCACGACCGACAGATACGGCGTCATTTGAAGGGTTTCATTGGTCTTCAGCACTACACTGACGACACCCTGCCCCATGCGTCCAGTGGCGGCGTCTGTCTTACCCTGGCTGGTGTAGCTGATCGAGACCGCCTTGGGTGCCGTGCCATCCGAAGTGGCTTGCCCGGCGTTCGTCAGCTCAGACAACGTGCCTGCACTATTGACGGCGGCCACGCGATACACCCACAGGCCATCCGCAGGCGGCAGGTCTTCAAAAAGACTTACCGAGGCAGCAAGGGCACTTGTAGTGATCTTGACGGCTTCCTGCTCCGTGCTGAACGGCGTATTTGATCTAAAGACCACATACCCCGTCACGTTCGGATCTGTGGACCTGGTCCAATTCAATCGCACCTTGCCGCCCGCCAAAGCACTGGCGAGCAACGAGCTCGGACGAACGGGCACCGATACATCCAGAGTGACCTGCACAGGCGCAGAGAGAGCACTGGTTCCAGAGGCATTGCTTGCCGATGCTTGAATCGAGTTGGAACCACTGACCAGGGTTATCGCAGCGCCAAAGCGGCCATCCGTCCCAACCGGCAGAGCACTGCCGCTAGGTTGGCCGTTTAGGAGCAGTTGGACTGACACACCAGATTGAGCCTGACCGGCCACAGTGAGAGTGGCTGTACGCGTCGTGCTTCCATTGACTGGTTGGTCAATCACAGGAACGGTTGGCGCCAGATGCTCCACAGTGATCGAGAAACTGGCATTGGAGACATTTCCAACGGAGTCCGAAGCCTTGATCGCCAAGGTATGAGAACCCGCGGCGATCCCTTTCCAATCAATCTGCGTGCTGTAAGCGCCGCTGCCGCTTGCGACGGCTACCACATTGCCATCAAGCAGAACCTCGACCCGAGCCACGCCACTGCGATCACTTACTGCCACAGAGAGAGTTCCATCACCAGCCAGCTTGGACCCATTGGCAATAGCAAGCCCATCAAAGACAAGATTTGCGATGGCGGGGCCATCCCGATCATCCTGAGGGGGGGCCCGTGAAACGGTGACGTCAGTACTTTGTTCACTGGTGCGTCCTGCAGCGTCCTTGGCAAGAACCTTGATGGTGTGTATGCCCTCCGCCACGAGACTGGTGTCCCACTCGGAGACAAAGGGCGGCGCGTTCTTTGTCGCAAAAAGCTGCCCATCTACAAAGAACTGCAGTTGACTGATACCGGATCCGTCCTCAGCCACTGCCTCAAGTGCGATGCGTCCGTTAACAAGACTCCCTGGAGCGGGGCTTATCAATCGAACGAGCGGAGGCGTCGTATCGACCCTCACACTGCCATCCAAATTGGCCGTCACCACGGTGCCGGATCCATTTCTGAACTGGACACTGAGAGACTTTTGACCATCGCCCTCCGATACCACGAAGGGAATCTGCACTTGACCATTCGTCAGCGCCTGAAATGGGATACCCGCAAATTGCCCTGCTTCCGCAACACGGAACTCAGTGGCATTCGTACAGGAAAGGAGCAAGCTGATAGTTCGTTGCTCAAAATAGGGCGCAGGCGACGCCAGTCGGATAGAGGGATTGAGAAGAGGCCCCGCAGCCACGAAAGAGCCATAGTTCACCCCTTCAGAAACGGGGTTCCCTTGGCCCATTGGATTAGTGGCGGTTTGCTTGGGACCGCTGCTGTGGCCCCACCAATTTCCTTCTGCTTGAACAACACTGGCAGGTTGCAAATTCAGGATGGCGTAGCTCGTATTCCCCAGGAGACTACTTTGAGACACGACTGGCGTTGCGCCAGACTCTACCTGCAGACCAACAGTATTGGCATTGATGTTCGCTTTTGTAAAAGATGGAGATCCACCGCCGTAAACGCGAATACCAACGGAATTGCTGTCCAGCCGCAGACCATCAAAGGAGAAATTCTTTGCAGGCAGCGTTAATCCCGCACTAATTGAACCTACTTTGGCGGGTAAATTAACTTGGCTTCCGGCATATCGAATGGTCAACCCATTCATCGAAACATCACCGATATTTACACTTGGAGCAATGAACACTCCCCACCAATCACCAATTTTTGGTGAACCCGGCGTTGGGTAGGCCTGGCCTCCAATTCGATCATCGGCAGCACTGGTAAAAGTTACTCCCGGGGCTGTCACCAGCTGGCTGCGCACCAATATCCCCGCACTAGGTTGGTCAGGCTGCTGCGCCGGCGCGAACTTAACTACCACACCATCGCCAATGGTTAGCTTCGCAGGCTCGGCCGCAAAAGACTGTCCGACTAGCGCCCAACATGCCCCCGCTAGTACAAATACCGAAGTATCTCCAACTAGGCGTGTTAGCCAACTTGCAAATTCACCGCACTTCGCACGCGAATTGCTCTTGGGTGCAAAAGAATGCATGAATATCATTCGCGCACCTCAATCAAAAATTGCGCAGTAGCCACCCCCGGAGCGCTAACGGTCAGATTGGCTGAGCCTTTCGCCTCAATCTTCACGTTAAATACAGTGCATGTCTCATCCGCCGGCCAAGTATGAACTGCGTCCACAGGGTTAACAATTGAAGTATTCGAACTCTGAATATTGACGGTCAAATCAGATTGGGAATAGCTACGCCAACTTGAAAAGCAAACCTCCATCTCTCTAGGAGTTGGACTCACTTTATACTCAGGATTCCATTCTGGGATATAAATTGCGCCCTCCTCCACTGTCACAGGAGCTCTATATATCTCAGGATAGATGAGCGGATGACTAATTACTTCCGCCTCTACGGTCGTCTCTCCAAAATTGATACCCGTCAGCGGAATCGTAGGACCATCCCCCCAAGATCCCGTATTTTCTGGAATCTTTATTTCCGCAGGAACAGAACAAATAGAGGAATCTACGCAGCGCAACCGGATAGTTAATTCCACGGGAGTAGGCTCACCATTCCCAAAATTCACGGTTCGAATCGTAAAATTCGAACTCAACCCCCTTGCAACCGACAGATCTCGGCACCCATCACCACAGGAATCAAATTCCAAACCGTGATCAGGCTTAACAGTTATCACAGAAGAATCATAATTTTTACCAGAGGATGACGTAGCTCTAAGTCGGTAGCTACCAATGCCAGTATGCGAAACATCGAACCCCTCTACACATCGCTCTCCTGCTGGAATTCGCGCACTCGTGACGACAATCCCTGAGCCCCGAATAGCATCAGCTACGTTAGCGGGATTTTTATCAACCAAACTGAGATCAAAAACACGATCTTGGCTACTTATCTGGTACTGGGCCATTGAGCGGTCAGAGCTACCCCAGCATATTGATATACTATTCTCATACCCCTGATTTTTGTAATAGAATTCATAGTAACCTGAAAATTCACCTGTGGGCTCTTCAACAACAACTGGTAGTGAAGTTGGAAGCGCATTAACGGCACTAGCTTCGATGACCGTTTCTCCTTCGATGATCCCTTCAACTGGAACCATCACATTACGACCACCGGCAGGAATCGTGACCTGAGAAGGAACAGAACAGTAACTCCCGTTCACACACTTTAGCGACACTACCAGCGCCACATTGTCGTCAAAAAACTCTCCACGCTTCACTCTCGCTATATTCACTCCACCGCGATTCAACATTCCAGTACCAACAAACAATTTAGGGGCATCGCCGTGCAATACAAATTTCAAACTAACTGGATCTTTCACGGATATCCCTGAATTGCCATTTAGTGCACCGCTTGCAGATGCATTAATGAAAGTCGAGCCCTCCAAAATACCACGCACCCGAACACCATCGACAAGCGAAGTAACACCCTCTGGAACGACAAGCGCAGAGTCCAAAACCTTGGCGACACTGGGATTCTCTGTCGCTAGGTTGACCGTTAGCCCCCCTACAGGAGATGGATGTGAAAGCAGGAGGCTGGTGGCTCTAGTTTCCCCCGTGGGAATAGCTTGTCGTAGTTTCTCAGTGTCGAGACCCAGCTTCATTTGGCTCGAAAGAATTCGCGTCACGGCCGTCCTGTAACCACTGCTTGATGCAGCCAAATCGAATCCGCCAGAAGATATCGCCTTAAAAATAAACTGCGCCTCCTGCTGTCCTTCAGCGACAACGACTTCAGCGGGAAGCTCCGCCCAATCAGCAGGCTCTGCCACAAGCTTAATCTTTGCCCCCCCTACCGGGGCAGCAATCGGCAAGATAACACTCGCCGAATACGGCATGTGAACTGCAACATTTGCGTACTGAGCACTCATACCCAGTTGCGGCAACTCAACAACGGTAAAATTCGCCTGAGCAGTTCCCAATTCAGCCTGCGCCGCTTTGAGAATGCCGCTACCAACTGAGCGCCCTTCGATTGAGAACTGAACCTCCTTTGAACCTTCTGGGACGTTGAGATCTGCCAGGGCATCAATATAGCCACCAGGCAAGCTGGAGATAGCAATTTGTTTACCGCCTGCAGGAGCAGGCTCATCGAGAATTAGTTTCACCAACGCCGATTCGCTCAAGCCCACACGGACATCCTGAGGTTCAAATTGCATTTGATTGCCAGCTCCAACTTCTACTAGGCCACGCTGTATCAAGTATGGAATTCCGGTAAGCCCCCAGGTAACCTGATCAGAAATCACCCCCGTCGACATCAAAATTGCATTAATCTCATTCCCGGATGCCTCCAATCCGTAGCCCGACGGCGAGGATTTTAAATCCGACTTTATTGCTGGACCAGCATGATTAATGACCGAAATACGATTGAGAATTGGTGAAGCCCCTTGCAGGACGATTCCACTCCCATACTCAAAGCGAACATTCTCAAGAATCGTTTCTGGACTTTTCGTTCCAGACAAGAAGCGCCAAAGCCCCCAGTCACCGGGGGCTTTACTTAGATTTGCGGAAGTGATGACAATTGGTTGGCTGCTAGTACCCCTTCCAAACAAGGTCCCTTGTTTGAGCGTAAAAGAAGCTCCCGACTCCATACGGATTTCAGTCCCCGGCTCAATGGTGAGTACAGCCCCCTGGTCAACTATTACCTCTCCCTGAAGGACATAGGGAGAACCGCTCATTCGCCAAATATTATCTACGGCAATCACACCAGAAACTTTCGTCTCTGCGCCGTGCGCGACGCCTATCGAGCCAATCGCTCCAACGATGACCGATAGTAAGACGAGAACTACTCCCCCGATCCGTTGATTAATCCGATCAAGGAGAGGAAGCAAAAAGGTCCGAAAGAAATCCATGAAAGCACTAGCCTTGTGTCTATGAACAACGATGCTCAGTTCAAGATTTGGTGATATATCGCCAAGCCAGGAGCACTATTCAAAAGAAAAATCACCAGTCCAGGGATGCAGGTGAAATAATTCGGCGATTCCGAGGCTCAGAAAACTATCCCTGCAATTTACAAGCAGAGAAGAGCTCAACGATCTCGAACCGAAATCTAGCGCGCAGTTACCGCAACTTTCTAGGCGTCACTTCGCTTGATGTCCGCACAATGTGCGTGTAGATGGCACAACTGGCTAGCAAATGAGAAAACCACAACCACACGGGCTTAACCGAGGAAATCCCGGCTCGACCACATAGCTGATTTACTTTTCTCGATCCACCCAGACCTATGACATGCTTTGCATATGCATCAAGCGTGCGCGCAAAAACTCATTGCGAGTTAGTAGGCACTAGGGGTGAATACGCTACGAGCACCTGATCCCTGGATGCCAAGCTAGATCAGTCGTAGACGAGGAGGCGCGAAGAAACCTACGCGCAGGGCGAATGCTTGTCATTGAAATTCCCTCTCTTTTTTTCGCAATGTATCACGTAGGCTTCTGTAATCTTTGAAAGGCCTTTTGTTTTCTTGCAACAAATTGCATTGAAACCCGTTCTATGAAGGAGCCAACCCCCGAAGCGCTTACAGACGCTCTCAAGAGCGCAGCCGGAATGTCCCCGCACATAGATCTGCTGGCAGCCCATGGAAGGGAAAACCTTCCAGCACACGGACTCAGGCTTCAGCGTTGATGGCTCCGAACTGGAAAACCGTAGACGCAAGGCTTTGCTGGTCCGGCCAAGTTCAACGCGGCCCAATGGCCGTTCCTGAACAAGCAGCAGGCAAGAGCTACGGGGAGGTACCCGCAGGTCGTACCTGTGCCCCTACTCAGTCAGGTAGTACCTCGAAGACGATGAACTGATTGGCCTGCGTATTGGCCGTGAAGTTGTTGTCTGCCGCCAGCACGATGGTCCGGTGGCCATTGGGCAGGGTCTTTCCCCAGGTGATGGCCTCGATGTTGTCGAGCTTCACACCCTGGTAGGTAATGGGCATCTCCAGCAGCAGCTTGCGGGTCATGGGCGTGTAGCTTGCCGCACCTGCGAGGCTGGCTATGCTGGTCACGTTGGTCGTGCCATCGGTAATCTCGGTCAGCACCAGACGGATGGTGTTGCCGATACCTTGGGCAAAGGCCCGCTCCACCGCGATGAACTTCTTGTTGCCGATGGCCAGGAAATCCGACAACCCATTGTCCGGGCCGAACGGCGCGCCGGCCGGCGCATCCACGGGAATCTTCAGCAACTGGTACGCATACTGTGCCTTGGCCGAGCCCGTGGCCGGGTCCAGGGCCGTCACGCGCACCACGCTGCCGGCCTGCACGGTGGTGAGCGGGCCGTCCTGGATCAGCGCGTCCTCATTGGCCACGAACACCGTGCCATCGGGCGCCACGGTCAGCGCCTCAAAGAGCTTGTTGCTGCGCGCGCCCGTGGTGGCGTTGTCCACGTAGTTGTAGATCGCCGGCATCTTGAACTCGCGCACGAACTTGCCTGCGGTGGTCATCTCTCGCACGAAGGGCTGGAACAGAGTCGCAGCCGTTGTGCCCCAATTGCCCTCGGAGGACCAATACAGGTTGCCGTTGGGCGCCAGGCGGATCGCCTCGGGGTCCACCGTGCGCGCCGATGCTGGGAAGGAGGATCCGTCCTCGCGCTGCATATGCGTCTGGCGATTGACCTTGACCGTCACCGGGCCGGTGGCAGCGTAGTCGATAGAGAGGTTGTAAAAGCGCGGCGTGCCCCGCTCGCCGCCCCGGTCATCGGAGATGGCCCAGTAGCTGCCATCGGTGGCTTGGTCCAGCCCCGAGATTCCGCCAAACTCCACGCCCTCAAACAGCGTGCCGGTGGGGAGAGAGGCCGTGCCGATCAATTTGAGCGAGGCGACGCGGGATTCGCCGGTGTTGTTGTCATCGTCACTGCCGCCGCAGGCGGCCAGGGCGACCGTCAGTGCGGTCAAAGTAAAACTGGTGGCCAAGCTGCGCCAGAAGGAGTTGAGTGCGAAGCCCATGTTGAGTGTCTTTCTGCGGGTATGAAGAAAGCACGGGAGCATGGATGGCGAGTGCGTCAAGAGCATGACACCCAGGAAAGCACAGTGCGACTGTTGCGATCAGGAGCCGATCAAGCGCGAATTTGATTGGCTCCATCAGCTCCAACGAGTCTAGACGGGTGATTCATTCGTACGCAGGTCATCCAAAGTTCGATCCCAAATTTCTTCAACCACATATCACTTCCTCGAGCTGCCAACCGATTACACCCCGCATTGACACGATCTAACGCCCTCCCCGCCCGGCACGCCCCACCAGCGCTGCCGGGCGCTATGCCGTCTCGGTAGCGCCAGACCTGTCCGCATCCCCTACTCCAAGCCCCGCGTGCCCAGCACCCGGGGCTTTTTCTTTGCCAGCGCGCTCCCCCTTCTTTCCTTCCAACCACCACCAACCAAGGAGATTTCCTCGTGATCAGTTGCCCCCAATGCCAATCCCCTCGCATCGAAACCCTCGATCGCGCCCGCACCACAGGAGCTGCGATCGGCGCAGTCGCAGGAGCCGCCAGCGGCGCAGCAGCGGCCCTGCGTTCTGTCCCACTCGGCACCACCTATGGATCGCTCGTCGGCCCGGCTGGAGTCGTCCTCGGCGCCGTCGCCGGAGCCGCCATGGGCGGCCTGAGCGGCGGCGCCGTCGGCTGCGAGATCGGCAGCCAGATCGGCAAGGCCGTCGATCAGAACTGCCTCAAGAACCACCACTGCCTGGAGTGCGGTTACCGCTTCCGGGATCCGTACGCCTGAGTGCTCGCACTTCTAACGCTTGTCACTTTTCTCACTTCCCTCCCCCTCGTTCTCTTTTCATTCATTTATCAAGGAGCTTCCAATGGCACACCTCGTTCAAACCATGGCCTATGTCGGCGAGACCCCCTGGCACAACCTGGGCCAGCAACTGCCCGCCAAACAACCCATCGATGTCTGGGCCCGTGAAGCGGGCATGGACTGGACCATCCGTGAGGCGCCCGTGCGCTACATGGCGACGGAGCCTGGCACGGGCGGTAACGCCGCCTCTTCCGTCTCCGCGCTGTATGCCGAACCCATGGAGTTTCCCGACCAGAAGGTGCTGTACCGGAGCGACACCAAGGCTCCGCTATCGGTGGTCAGTGCCCGCTACCAGGTCGTGCAGCCCAAGCAGGTGCTGGAGTTCTATCGGGATCTGACGGAAGTCTCTGGTTATGAGCTGGAGACTGCCGGGGTTCTCAAGGCCGGGCGCAAGTTCTGGGCCCTGGCCCGTACCGGCAAGTCCTCGGCGCTCAAGGGCAACGATGTAGTCAATGGCTATCTGCTGTTGGCGACGTCCTGTGATGGGACACTGGCGACCACGGCCACACCGACGACGGTGCGTGTGGTCTGCAACAACACGCTGTCGATTGCCCTGTCTGGAACGTCGAGCGCGATCAAGGTGCCTCACAGCACCAGCTTTGATGCGCAGGCGGTCAAGAAGCAGTTGGGTATTGCCGTCTCCCAATGGGACGGTTTCATGTACCGCATGAAGACCTTGTCCGAGCGCAAGGTCAAGAGCCATGAGTCCATGAACTACTTCCTCAAGGTGCTCTGCCAGACGGATGAGCATGCCGACGCGTCTGCAGGCCTGACCAACGAACGCGCGCTCAAGAAGGTGCAGGCCATGTACGAGGGCCAGGGCCGGGGCGCCGAGCTGGCAGCCGCCAAGGGCACAGCCTGGGGACTGCTGTGCGCTGTCACCGAGTTCGTGGACCACGAGCGCCGGGCGCGCAGTCAGGAGTACCGCCTCGATAGCGCCTGGTTTGGCCAGGGGGCAACCCTCAAGCAGCGGGCGCTGGAGCAGGCGTTGCAGTTGGCGTCATGACGGTGTCTGCCGTTCTTTGCGGTTTGTCCATCTGCCTTCATCATCCTTCACGGCATAGACCCCGGCTCCTTCAGTGGACCGGGGTCTTTTGTTTTGGGGGGCGGTGTGGCGTCGTGGTTGTCGTTGTTGTTGCTTTTGTTGTTTTCACTTCAAGGAGTCAGCATGGTTCGTCCTGTTGTTTCACCAGGGTCTGAGGCGTCACCGCGTCCCCGCCCTGCCCTTCGGCTGGTCAAGACCCAGGACCTGGATCGCGATCAGTGGTTGCAGGTGCGCCAAGGAGGCATTGGCAGTTCGGATGCGGCTGCGGCGGTCGGGCTCAATCCCTACCAGTCGCAGCTGGAGTTGTGGATGGAGAAGACCGGGCGTGCCCCCACCGCCCCACCGGGCGATGGGGGTGCGGACGATCTGAGTCCGATGTACTGGGGTTCGCTGCTGGAGCCCATCGTGGCAGCGCACTACACGCGCCGTACGGGCAACCGGGTGCGACGCATCAATGCGGTGCTGCAGCATCCCGAGCACCCATGGATGCTGGCCAATATCGACCGGGAGGTCCTAGGGACGCCAGATGTCCAGTTGCTGGAGTGCAAGACCGCTGGGATTCAGGGGGCCTGGCTCTGGCGCGATGGGCTGCCGGAGTATGTGCAGTTGCAGGTCCAGCACCAGTTGGCCGTCACGGGCAAACAGGCTGCGGATGTGGCCTTGCTGCTGGGAGGCCAGGAGTTGCAGATTTTTAGGATCGAGCGGGATGAGGAGCTGATCGCCCAGCTCATCACCTTGGAGCGGGAGTTCCGGGGCTATGTGGAGCGGGACCAGCAGCCTCCGGCCGACGGGTCGGAGTCGGCAGACCGGGCCTTGCGGGCGCTCTATCCCCGGGACACCGGGTTCACCCTCAACCTCCAAAACGACCTGGTGATGGGGGCGGTGTTCTCGGACCTGCTGGCGGTGAGGGAGGTGCTGGCAACCAACATCGCCCTGGAAGCCCAGCTCAAGCAAGCCATTCAGCAGCGCATGGGGGATGCCTCCCGAGCGGTGTTCGATGGTGGGGAGGTGAGTTTCAAGCGCAGCCGGGATGGGACGCAGCTCGATACAGCGCGGCTGGCCAAGGAGCAGCCGGAGATCGTCAAGGCCTACACGGTGCCCAAACCTGGGAGTCGGAGGTTTCTGGTGCAGACCTGAGGTGGGTGGTCAGAGCCACAGGTCATTCATTTCATTCAACGCATTCCCCATACGGGCTTCATCGGTGACGGTGAGGCCCGTTGTGTTTTAGGGGGTGTTTTCACATTCAACAAGGAGATTCACATGCTCAAAGGTTTGGCTTTGACACCGCCCGTGATCGGGCGCATTGCGATTGGGCGGGTGGTGGAGAAGGCAGGACGTCGTCTTCCAGAGAAGGACGATGAGTTCACCTTGACCAGCCAGGTGCAGAACAAGGAGGGGTGGGTGCCACATCCGGTGGATGCCCAATTGCGCAAGGAGCCGGGGGCCAAGCTGCGCAGCATTCCGGTGCAGCTGCTGTTTGACGATCCGGATCTGAGCCTCAGGGCGAACTACACGATGTTTGACCGGGCCACGGGAAGGCCTCTGTGTGTGGGAGATGGAGAGAGCTGCAAGCGGGTGACCCTGTCAGGGATGCAGTCCCTGCCCTGCCCTTCGCCTGCGGTGTGTGCTTTGGCACAGGATGGGAACTGCAAGCCGTATGGAAGGCTGCATGTGCGGGTGGAGGCGGATGGCAGTACCGAAACGGGCACGGCTGGTGATGAGTTGGGCAGCTTTGTGTTCCGGACCACGGGGTTCAACAGCATCCGGACGTTGTCGGCACGCCTTCGGTATCTGTTTGCGGTGTCGGGTGGGCTGCTGGCGGGATTGCCACTGGAGCTTCGGCTGCGGGGCAAGTCCACGACGCTGTCGCACCGCACGCCGATCTACTACGTGGATCTGACGCTGCGTGCGGGTGCTTCCTTGGCCCAGGTCGTGGCTTTGGCGCGGCAAGAGCGTGAGCAGCAGGCAGCGATGGGGCTGGATCAGGCGGCGCTGGATGACGCAGCACGGCAAGGCTTGGCCCTGGGGGAGTTCGAGGAGTCGCAGGAAGAAGGGTTGGGCGTCTTGGAGGAGTTCTATCCGGAATCCGATACGGATGGCGATGGTGCGGCAGCCTCGGCGCAGTCGGCCAAGGACACCTCCGGCCCCATCTCCCTGCGCAGCAAGCTGAACCGGCGGCAGGAAGCCATGGCGGCGCGTGTTCCTGCAACCGGTGATCCCGGGGCAGCCCATGCCGCCGCATGAGGGCGTGGTTCGTCGGTATGCCTGGGGGCTGGTGATGGAGACAGCACCCAGCTATCGGCGCAGCACGGATCTGGACACGGGCCCCGTGGCACTGCCCGGAACCTTGGTTCGGGCGCCGGTGCAGGCACAACGCACGGGGGCAGCGGCACTGCAGCAAGCCGTGGCCTTGCTCACTGGGAAGCGCGTTGCAACTCCTTCGGTAGGCACTGGGGCGGCGATGTGGCGCCATGCCCGGCGGCACCTCGCGGAGCTTCGTGTGGAGCTGGTCTGGGAGCAGGAAGCCTCAGCCTTGCTGGCGCAGTGCCTGGGTGCGGTGTCGGCCGGTGGCCTCGTGTTGCTGCAGTGGCAGTCTTTGCCCCGGTGCAAGCACGACGCACTCCGCATGCCTGCCCCGCCTTCACGCTGGATGCTTGTGGCCGGGGTGGAGGAGTCTTGGCATGTACAAGGCATTCATGCGCCAACCAAAGCTTCGGCCTTGCTGGTGGTGGATGCCACGGTGCCGCCGGTCTGGGGGTGTGGGCACAACCAGCATCTCAAGCCCGGGGCCCATCCGGACCATGCGCAGGCGCGCCGGGCGGGATTGTTTCGGCCGGTGTGGACGGCACGCACTTTGGACGGCGGATTGGACTGTGGGTTGGTGATTGCAGCTGTGGTCCTTCAGCCACCTGCGTCTTTGTGACAGCCGTCCAGCTCTTTGCTCAACCTGGCTCTGGAGCCAGATCCGTTGGGGGTGTGACCGCGCCACGCCCGGGGCGCTTGCGTTCCTTGGTCCCACTGCGTGGAGGATTCGGGGGGCGCAGGCGCACCCAGGCTGTTTTAGGGGCTGTGTCGGAATCGCGGCGGTACGTGAGATCGAACTCGCAGGATTCGGTGAGTACCTGCTGCCAGCTGCTGCAGCGGTACTTTTGCGGCGTCTGATCAGAATGCCGCTCCAGCATCCGCGCCTTGACGATATCGAAAGCCACCCAGTCTTCCCCCGCGAGGGCTCGCACCTCTTCGCGCAGCGCCCGCACAATGCCGGTATCTCGCCACTCGAAGCTGCCATCGGGGTTGATGCCATTGAACAGCAAGTCTAGGAAGACCTCAGACTGCATGAAGGAAGCCGCAGCTTGGCGCGCGTTTTCCATACCGACCATCCACGCTCTCAACTCTTGATAGTGGGCATCAATGCGCATGTAGAGCTCCTGCAGATGGGCCATGGCATCCATGCACCCTTGCTCATCCCACAGGTTGAACCGCGACAGGAAGTGATGCACGAGTTCGTTGCGTGCGGACACAAGCTCCTTCACGGCAGCCTTGGTCTGCGCCCAGTGTTCAGGAGGCATCGCCATCCGGAAGCTGTGCGCGAAGGAAGCCCGGTCGGTGGGCGTCTTGTCGTCGGGCAGCAGATCGCGCTCGAAGCCCTCCGGGACCACGAACGACTCGAACATCTGATTGACCAGGGTTCCGAGTGTCTTGTCGGAAAGCTCCTCCGCGCGGAGCGCGGGCTGGGCGTGTAGAGTCTCCACGGCTCCAGCGATCTCGTGGTGCGCCAATACCGCCTTCAGCAACTGTTCGTACTGCTGGATGCGGATCAGGCAGCGCCCCATCAGACGCTGGACATCACGCTGAATCTCAGGGCCCGTTTTCTCTGGAGGCGATGGGTCGGGGGTCATGTTCGTGTTGACATGAGCGAAGTGGGTTCCGCCTTGCTCAGGACACCGCCCTTGCACAGGCAATCAGATCACGAAGTTGTCGCGGTCCTTACCTGCAATCCACTGGGGCGGCTTGCCCCGGCCGGACCAGGTGGCGCCGGTATCGGGATCGCGGTATTTCGCGGCGACTTTCTTGGGCTGCGGCTTCCAGGGGAACACCTGTTGGGCGGTGAAGCCGAACTCCGCGATCAATTCATGGACGGTGGCGAGCGCCTGCACGGATTCCGCCTTGTGGGCCTGGGCGATTTGCGCGTCGAGGGATTTTTTCTGGGCCAGGAGTTCGGAGTAGCTGGGCATGGAATAGCGGATGGACGAAGAAGAAAAAAAAAGGAAGACTGCGACGATGGCAAAGAGCCAGAGGGATGTGGTGGTCGACCTCAATGCTCAGGCTCAGGCTCAGCTATTGGGCCGTAGCAGTGGATTGTGCCGCCTGTCCGCCCTGCCGCCAGTCCTGCAGATCGGTGAATTCACGGCCGCAGCCTGTGCACTGGAGGGTCGAGGTGTAGCGCATGGCGCCCGCCTCGTCGCGCGCTACCACCCGGTGGTAGCTGCTGGCTCCGCAGTAGCCGCAGTGGTTGACAGTGGCAGGTGGATTCGTGGGCATGTCTCGGAAAGGGCTTGTGGCGGGGTGTTGTCGGTGGGTAGCACGATGGTAGCAATCTGGTGACCACTGGGCTCACCGAAGGGCATCACTGCAACTGCGCTGCACTCCTGCCAACTTTGCCACGTTGGCGTCAACCGCTGTCCTGTGGCCGCGTTGATCTGATGAGTTTGCATCACATAATGTCACAAACCCAAGAGGAGGATGGATGGCGGTTTTAGCCTGAAGGCTGGTTGGGCAGCGAGGAGCTGCTGGATCCAGGCTTTTACTGCGCCTGGCTCGCCCGGCGCTTGGTCGGTACAGGCACCTCGGGCGGCTTGAGCAGAGCCCATGGTGCGACACCCAGAACATGGGCCAGGCGCTCGATGTTGGACAGCGAGACGTTCCACTTGCAGCGCTCAATGGCTGACACATAGGTGCGGTCAAGGTCGCACTCGTGGGCCAGGCGCTCCTGGGACCACTCTTTCTGCACACGCAAGAGCCGCACCCAGTAAGCGAGGACTTCGCGCAGGTTGGTCGGATCAGGCAGCCGTGTGGGTGGGGTGGGTTTGGCAGGCACCGCGTGAGGATGCGGTTCTGCTTTATTTGCATCTACGGAGTTTGCTTCTCAATTGAGTGGCATTTCTCGCAGGTGTTTTGTTTTAACAAGGGGCGCCAAGCGCCCTGCTTTGAGGGAGTTCTTGTCATGAAGCTTGCTCGTATCTTGATCGTGGGGTACTTGGTGATCGGCCTTTTGTACGCGTTCTATGCGTATTTCTGGGGGCCCTACGTCAATGGCGGTACGGCGTTCACGTGGGGGTATCGGATTGCCGAGGCCTTGTTCTGGCCGGCGGCGATGTTTCCGGCGCTCAAGACCTGGCTGACGGGGGTCGTGATCGTGGCCGTGATCGCGGCTCTGATGCGCCGCTAGGGCCATGCCTGCGGTCTGCGTTTTTGATGGCTTTCATCGCCCGCGTGATCCTGACGTTGTTCGGGATCTATCTGATTTTTCTGATCTTCAGCTCCTGGGAGATGGTGGGTTTACTGGCGCTGTGGATGCTGGTCCAGATTGCGGGTGGCAAGCGATAGGCAACCCCAACAGGGCCGGGGGAAGGACTGATGGTTCTGGGCCTCGCTTCGCCGCGGGGCTCTCTCCTGCCCCTTCTTGTCCACCCTTGCCGTCCCCTGCCCTCTGCCGTTCTTCCCTGACTTACCCATGAAAGTGTTTTATGAAGTTTGAAGCCATAGCCAGGGCGTGTGCCCTGGCGGTCGTGCTCGCGGGATCGCTCTCGGCGTGCAGTTCCAAGAACGAGAAAGCCTTTGTAGGGGGCTGCGTGAGCATGGGCGCAAGCCGCGAGAACTGCTCTTGCGCCTACGAGAAGGTGGATGCGGCCCACAAGATCGATGGGATCGATTTTGGAGAGATCTTGGGGACGGAGCGGCACCGAAGGATTCAGATCGCTTTTGCGGATGCGGTCATCCAGTGCATCAAGGAGAACGGGCTGTAAGGCCCACCGCCCTGCCCTTCAAAGAGCAGGCTGCTTCCAAATTTTTAAACGTCAAATCACCATGAAAACAAAACTATCCCTCTGCGCTCTCGCATGCTTTCTGGCAGCCTGCTCCAACGGCCCGTCGGGCTCCGAGTTGGCAAGTTCGATGACGAGTGAGTTGCAAAAGAAGTGCGAGTACGCCAGCGTGGACAACGCGCAGGTGACGAACACGTTTTTTCCGAACTCGGACAACAAGAATCTCGCCAAGGTGAAGTTCACCGCCACCATCAAGGTCAAGATCGACGGGAAGATGGCGGAGGATTTAAAGACCTACCAGACCGCCTCTGCGCTCTATGCCGAGTATGGCAAGGAGATGGCGGAGCTCAACCGCAGCTACAAAGAGCAGATGGACGCGCTCTCGAAAGTGCGTCAGTCCACGCTGGACAAGTACCTTGCGCAGGAGGATGAGCGGGGCTACCTCACTGGTGATCATCAAAAGCACAGCGAGGAGATGCGGGACTTTCAAAGTCAGAAGGAGGCTCTTGGCAAGGCGTCGGCGGCCCAAGCCAATGAGATCTTTGAGAAGTACAAAGACCGGGCCGGAGATCTGCTCTATGCGACCAGTTCGGGCAATGTCCGGATGTTCGCAGAGCCCACCAAGCCGGAAGTTCCATTCGGCTGTCTTGGCTATCGGGATCCGAGAACGCCGTTGGGGATTCTGTACAAGTCGGTGCTCGATGAAAAACGGTCGGTTGACGACTACTTCTCTGGGGTCGAGACTTTCATCGAGGGTGAGCGTCAGATGATCAAGACGGACAATGGATGGATGGTGGCTGGGAATCTGTAGGCCACCTTGCGGCTGAGATTTGACGTCGCGTTGTCCCCCAGATGCCCAAGGCGGTGAGTCCGGTCTGCATGCCTTAGGGTGTGCGGATCGGTTGCCTGGGGCTTCTTTTTTTGCGACTTTTGGTGGACCATACCCGTGGCCCAAGGAGATTGACTTCCGCTTTGCAGCGGTTGCCGTCATCCGCCTCTCGTCGTCGAACACGGACTATCGGCCACAAGTTGCCGCTCGCGACCGGCCGCTTCACGGCAGTCCAGCGTGCACTATGCCCATACCGCGTCTAAGCCGGCATCGGCCAAGAAGCATTCAATCTTGCGAATGTCCGCCTCGTACTCTTGCTTGCTGGGAGGCTGCACGCGCATCGCGGGAACGGAAAGCCATAGCGACGTGTCGTTGCCGAGGGGAATTCGAGCCTTTACGGTGAGTAGATCGCGACCACACTTGTAGACGGCGGGACGGCCTCCGTCGGCCAGCAGGCGACTAACGATCTCTCGGTAGGCTTCATCGACGGCCCTCGCCATGCTTCCGTCCAATGGCTGAAAAGAGACCAAAACCGCGCTGCCGGGCGGCAGTTGTGCTGTGACTGCTGCGGAAAAGTCCGCCATATGGCGAACGCCCGCCGCAATGCCACCATCCAGGCCGTGCGCCTTGATCGTTTTCGATGCTGCGCTGCTGACTCGGGCGGTAAGCTGGACGTCCGCAACTTTCGGGCGTCCAGCGCCAAGTCGCTTTCCTCCATGGGGCTGAGCAGCCATGTTGTTCTTCCAGTGCCTGGGCCCATCCAAGCTCAGCCGCAAGTATACTTGATAGATGAATCGTTTTTCAAGCAGCTTTCGTATTGCCTCGAGTTGCGCGCGGTTGAGTGGCCCTTATCCTCCATGGGCCATGCCGAACAGCCGCGCATCACGGCCCTTCAACAGGCCAAAGGTAGGGCACAACTCCGTTAAAGTAGCCAATCTACATGCCGACGAGACGATGAAGGTTTTTCGCCTGAATGGGACATGGAGCCCAAGAGAAATGAACGCTAGAGCCTGTCTGTCGCATCTGTACTGCCGCAAGGTGTCAGCCAAGGGCGCACGATGATCCAAGAAACGCTACCCCCCGCAGACGAGGAGATCGAAGGCATCGCTGCTGACGAAGACGCGTCTTGGGGTGACTACCCGCTCGATACGATCCTAATACGAAACGAGAACCGTACGGTTCACGATGTCCTTCGTCGCATTGAGAAGGGCTCGTTCGTCATGGACCCCGAGTTCCAGCGGGACTTCATCTGGCACGACGACAAGCAGAGCAAGCTGATCGAATCCGTGCTCATGCGGATTCCGCTGCCTGTCTTCTATCTCGCGGAAAACGCCCTAGGGCAAATGATCGTTGTGGACGGGCTACAACGGCTGTCTACGTTTCAGCGCTTCCTGAGCAATCAACTTCGATTGAAGCTTCCGGATCAGCAGGAACTTAACAAGAAGCGGTTCCAAGACCTGTCACCGAAGCTTCAGAACCGGATCGAGGACTGCAACCTAATCCTCTACGTTATCGATGCAAAGGTGCCTGCAAAGGCGCTCCTTGACATCTTTGAGCGCGTCAACAGCGGCGTTCCATTGACCCGCCAGCAGATGCGCAATTGCCTCTACACGGGTCAGGCAACGCAGTTCTTGAGGACAGAAGCAAGGACGCCATTGTTCCTGGAAGCGACCGGTGGTAGCCTCAAATCCGAGACCATGCGCGACCGCGAGTTGATCAATCGATTCTGTGCGTTCCAGCTGCTGTCGTTGGAAAACTATAGGGGGGACATGGACCTGTTCTTGGCTCAAGCGCTGCAGCACATGAACGATTCTTCCCCCAAGATGCTTGAACAGCTCTCCGCGCAGTTTCGAACGAGCCTGAAGAACAACATCCATGTCTTTGGAAAGCACGCCTTTCGGAAGCACACCTACAAGCAGCAGCCCAGAAGCGTATTCAATGCCTCGCTCTGGGATGTGATGACAACTGGCTTCGCTCGTTACCCAGAGCACATCATCGAGGCTCGCGCCGACGAACTGCTTGAGGCCTTTTATCCACTGCTTGCCGACTATCAGTTCGTGGAGGCGATCACCCTGGGGACCAACCAAGTGAATCGAGTTGCGAAGCGCTTTGCGATGGTCACTGACATGTTGAATGAGGTGCTCGGTGATTAAGAGAATTGATCTGACCTTATTCAAGTGCTTCGAGGTCCTGAAGCTGCCCACTGCGGACTTGACACTGCTGTCAGGCGGCAATGCATCGGGCAAGTCCTCTGTTCTTCAGGCGCTGGCACTGTTGCACCAAACGATGCGCGAGCACGAATGGTCGTCACGCCTGATGTTGAATGGCGATGCCGTCAGGCTCGGGACGGTCGCTGATGTTGTGGACAAGGTCAATGGCCGTCGCACCTCCGAGATTGGCATTCAAGACGAACACAGCTATTACCACTGGGTGTTTTCTGGTGAGCGACCTGATATGTCCATGGCTGTTGAGAGCGTCGAGATAGACCTTACCAGGACAGACAACCCTAAGATCCTGCAGTATCTGCTTCCACACCGATCCGGGCGCGCGCCAGACTCGCTCTCATCTCGCCTGAAGGGCCTCACTTATATCACCGCCGAGCGCATCGGGCCTAGGGAGTTCTATGTGTTGGCCGATCCCCAGTCTGCGCCCGTCGTAGGGCCGGCCGGCGAGCATGCGGTGTGCGTGCTTCACCTCGGACGAGATGCTGCTGTCAGCGCAGAGTTGGCCTTGGACGATACGCCACCAACTCGGCTTCGCCAAGTTGAAGCAAGGATGCGGACCTTCTTTCCTGGTTGCGGCCTTGCCGTTCAACAGGTTCCCAATGCAAACGCCGTCACACTTGGCCTGCGAACTTCAGACGATACTGATTTCCATCGCCCGATCCATGTGGGCTTTGGCATCACCCAAGTCCTTCCGATCGTTGTTGCTGCGCTCTCAGCGTCGAAAGGGGACCTGCTGCTGATCGAGAATCCGGAGGTGCACTTGCATCCGTCTGGGCAAGCGCAGATGGGCCAGTTCTTGGGTGACGTGGCCCGCAGTGGGGTTCAGTTGATCGTTGAGACCCACAGTGACCATGTTCTCAATGGCATTCGGCGTGCGGTGAAAGGCGGGCGATTGACCCCGGACCAAGTTGCGCTTCACTTCTTCCGCCCGCGATCCGATCAAGGATCTCAGGTGCTTTCGCCGCAGATCGACAGAAAAGGCGGAATCGACACCTGGCCGGACGGATTCTTCGACCAGTTCGATAAGGACTCGTCACACTTCGCTGGCTGGGGTCAGTGAAGTGGATTTGCTTCTAAACGAGTTATCCTTTCACGGGCAGTTTCAGGACATTACCGCTTTCAGGGCTGCGATTACTCGGGTGATGATGCTTCGACAACTGGCAAGGCGCTTCGGAAGAGAAATTCATTGCCACCGAAGTTTGGCGAACGCGCAAGTGACTCACGCTCAAACATTGCCGCAAGTCATGCAGGCGTTCGAGAATGACGAGAGACGGGCGCTGATGCAGTGGTTTGCTCGCCAAGGCCCGTACTGGGAGGATGTGCGGCTTCACTCCACGGACGACTATCTGGAATACAAAGGAGAGCCGGTCACAGATACAGCTCTTGGAGAAGCTGCCTTTGGCGTCGTTCACGGCCAAGAGCGAAGGCTTGCAAGCTTGACACCATCGGATTTTGAGCTGTCACCTCTGCCTGTGACATGGACAGCTGACGATGGGCTGGCGAGCACCGTAGACGTGCACAACCACTGGACCGTCCAGGAACTGGAAGCAGTGCTCCAGGCTGCACCCCAGGCAATCGACTCCTGGGACCAACTGGCGGCTATTTGCCGTGGCCAATGCGATGCACTCACGTTCTCAGACGACTGTTTCGCCGCGCTTCGAGGCCACCCGTTCGTTGACGGCGCGGCCCGGCATGTGCTGGTGCTGCTCGATGTGCTGCATCGATTCTCTCGATGTTTCGACAGTGCCGGTCAGAGGACACCAGAAGGGCAGCGCCTGTATCAAGACCACTTCACCGGCGGCAAAGCATGGTTCTCTGACTCTTCAGACGCCGAGAAGGAAGACTTCAGGAGTGACCTGACATTCAAGCATCCGACTGCCCAAGGCGAGGCTCTCTTTTGCACGTGGCATGGGAAGGTCAAGACACCTCAGATCAGGATCCATTTCTCATGGCCAGTTCGAGCAAACGAGCCACTGTACGTGGTGTATGTCGGACCTAAAATCACAAAGCGGTAGAACGATGCGTCCAAGCTACCCCACGCTAGGTAGTGAACTGCTGGGTTAGCCACGCTATCTACTTTGGCGTGGCCGGGCCCGATGTTTTGCGGATCAGAAATAGCTGGGCACGGCAATCGGCAATCAAGGGACTGATCGCGTGCAGGCCCACCGTCCGCTCCCAGGCGAGCCAACTGAGATCGCGAAGTTCTGCTTGGGGGCGGTAGAAGCCTGCCGCTTGTCAAACGGCGAACGGCTGCAATCAGCCTGAAGCCGCCATGCGGGAGGTCTGTTCTGCAGCGTTTGAAGTCCGTCTGTCCGCGCCGAAGTAGAACTGAGCCACCGCGCCGCTTGAATCGTGAGCCAGGGGTGGAAGCCGACGCTGTGATGGTCGGCTGTGGATAAGTGTATGCCTTGCCTTGTTCTGTGGCCTCTTTTCGCTTCTTGTGATCGAACTCATAAGGCGCGAAGGGCGAAGCCCGTAGCGCCTTGCCATGAGCGGTAGTCGTCAATCGGTGGCGTCTGGTGAATCGGCCTTGGTGCCTGTCTTGCGGGTCTGCTCTCTGGCCTTGATGCGCTTCTTCGCCGTAGCACTGCTGTGCAGGAATCGATGGCTCTCGTTT